>JANQNE010000005.1 GCA_028279725.1 Candidatus Nanoarchaeia archaeon | reverse complement strand
CAATTCATCTGTAGTTGTTGTGGAATCATCCCTGATCAATCTAATGTCTGATTCTGAAGAATCACTTACAGCTAATTTACTGGTTGGGTTTGTTGTTCCGATACCAACTTTGCCTGATGAATCAATTACAAAGTCCCAGTTACCTGAATTATTTATCCTAAAATCTGAGCTCCAACCGGCTAAGACAGCGTTGCCAGATCCATCCTTAAGATTGATGTGTGCGTATGTATTGTGAGGGCCTATCTCTACAGAATCACTGCCATCTGATACTTCAAGCTTTGAGTTTGGAGATGTTGTTCCAATTCCTACGTTGCCTGATGAATCTATTCTCATACGTTCTGTTCCCGTTATCGTTGTATCATCTGTAGCAGTGTATAAAGAAATATAAGTGGGAGCGTTCATAGTTGTAGTTCCTCCTCCAATATTAACAATATTATTTGTACCTGTTGAAGCTCCATAAATCAATGCCATCGGCTCTTCTGAATTAATATAATGATTAACACCAATCCTTGCTTCCTTAAGAGTTGAATCTGCTGAAGCATCTGCTATCAAAATGTTGTTAGCATTATTACCACTTACTATTTCCAAAGTTCCACTAGGGGATGTTGTTCCAATTCCTACGTTGCCTGATGTTCCATCAATATACAAATCAGGAGCGGCAGAATTAGTTGCAAGTCCAATCCCTCCAATGCCGTCTGCTACTAATATTGTATCATTTGCGGCTGCTCCACTCATCGTAGATTGATCATCGCTGTTGATAAACAACGCCGCTGCCCGAGAACCAGCTTTTGTGAATTGTAATCCTGGATAATATGAACCTCCTCCTACTGCTTCTAAATCTATAATAGTATAATCGCTACTATAAACATGTAAATCTGAAGTTGGGTTATCTGTTCCGATACCGACGTTGCCTGAAGGCTGAAGTTGTACTGCTGTTGTTCCGTTGGCATATAGTTGGAAACCTTTTTCTGTTCCTGATGTAGTTCCGATTCCTCCATTGGATCCTCCTGCACCAATCCACACCTCATTATTTGAATCTGATCTATCTAAAATTATAGCTGCGGAATTTCCTGATGTCTGAATATGGAGTTCTTCGCTAGGACTGTCAGTACCGATACCAACATTTCCATCAAGATCAAGATCTTCTGATCCGATCTCGCCTGTCGTTGATATGAATGCTTTTCTTTCTGTTGTTCCGCCTGTGTTGTTCTTATAATCAAGATCAACTGAATTTATAGACTGGTCTAAGTAGTATGTTTTTCCGTATTCTAATGTTAATGAAGCTGTTTCTCCTAGTGTTACATCCCAACTTCCGTCTGTAACTGCGTCTTCAAAAAGTTCTGTGTATACAGGTGATCCACCTGTTTCAACATCATAGATGTTTACTGTCAAGTTAGCTGATGCAACCAATGTTCCGTTTATACGAACATTGGCTGCCTGATCAGTTAACAGTGCTCCAAGAGAGCTGACGCTAAGGGAGAGTATGAAGATTGAGGCTAGCAGAGATAAGAATATGATTCTTTTCATTGGAACACCTTTGTAATTTAGTTTCAAATCTCCTGTCTTGTTTTTTGTTTTCATTTCTAGCCTCCTTTCCACCATATCCAGGTTCCCTTACCAGAACCTACAGGTTTGCCTTTGATCTTTCCGTCTCCACGCAATTGGTGGAGCCTATAGAGGATCTTTACTCTAGATACATTTTTTAGAAGTCCTTCAATCTCAACAGTCTCTAACGGTTCGCCAGCTTTGGCTATAAGACTAAGAATTCTAGAGCTAATCTTATCCTCTTTTTTGCGCATCTAGCTAAAATTAGCAGGAACTAGTATATAAATCTATCGGTAAATACATAGGTGTAGATTTAGATGAATATACTAATAATAACACTAATGTTTGTATTAGTATATTTGTTAATGTATTTATCGATAAATAATTACCGACGATAAAAATAACAAATAATTTTAGTGAAATTTGAATAAAATAACCTTATCAAAACTCAGTGTTCTCAGATTTTTGCAAAAAATCTGGTAAAAAGCAGGCGACGTTTTTGCTTTGCAAAAAGTCCCCTAATCAAAATTCTATATTCTTTAATCCTCTTTGGATAAGATCTAAGTCGTACATCTTCTGTTCCATAAGCTCTCTAGCTAACATGGACTTGTTCTTGCCGAGCTTTTTAGCTACTCTGTCAAGTATGTCATCTATCTGTTCGCTTACTGATATCCTTATCTGTACGCTTTTCACCATCAAATTTTTGCCGAAAATTTGACCAAAAGCATGCGACTCCTAGTGCTCTGCACCGGAGTCCCATAGGTCAAATCTATAGCTACACCCCTCTAATATTTTTACCCCCAATCTTAAAGTTCTATATTTTTCAAACCTCTTTGTATAAGTTCCAGATCATACATCTTCTGTTCCATAAGCTCTCTAGCTAACATAGACTTGTTCTTGCCGAGCTTTTTAGACACTCGGCTAAGTATGTCATCTATCTGCTCGCTTACTGAAATCCTGATCTGGACGCTTTTCACCATTATTTGTCCAACCTCTTCAGCTTTTTCTCTATACTCTTTAGCTCTAATTCCATCTTATCTGCTTTTGTAAGAGCTGTCTTTGACTCTACTTCTTCTTTCTTGAACAATCCAAGGAATCTTGATTTTGAAACTACTTTTTTCGGCTTAGCTTCTTTTTTCTCAGTAAACTGCTTTATCTCCATAGCTTTCTGCTCCTGTTCTTTCTCTTCAGGAGTCTTGTATAAGCCGATCTTATGCAGGAATTTTCTTACTCTCTGTTTCCTGTCATGAGATTTCAGCTCTTTGTTGATATTCTTCAGCTTCTCTTCTCTCTGTTTCTGCTTGAGCATTGCTGCTCTTTTTCTTTCAAGCTCTTTTCTTTCCCTTAATAATTCTAATTCTCTTGTCCTATTGTCGACAGGAGCTTTCTTCACTCCAAGATTCTTCAGCTTTTCAGATAATAATTCCAATCTTGATTTTTTAGGAGGAAGCAGTTTCTTTTGCTGTTCTTTTTGTATTTTCTTCTCTTCTTTCTGTCTTTTCTTCTGCTGTTCTTTCTGCTTTTTCTCTTCTTGTTTTCTCTTCTTTTCCTCTGCTTTCTGCTTTCTTCTTTCTTCAGCTGCTTTTTTCTTCTGCTCTTCCTGCAGATTCTTCGCCTTTATCTCTCTTTCAGACTCTTTCCTGATCTTTTCATAGTGCTTTCTTCTTCTGATCTCTTCAAGCTCTTTCTCAGTTTTGTATAATCCGACAGCGTGCAGGATGTTTCTTATCGTTCTTCTTGCTTTTCTTGCTCTTTCCTGCCTTAGCTTCTTCTTCTCTTCTAATCTTGTATGTTTCTCCTTTATCTTGGTGATATCTTCCCTGTGCTTTCTTTCATCCTCTCTTTTTCTTTCTAGTTCTTGTCTTCTCTTATCTTCCTGCTCTGACCTTAACAGTTCAAGCTCTTTTCTTCTCTGGGCTTTTACAGCATGAAGCCTCTCAAGCTCAGCCTTGTGCTGCTCTAATCTTTTCTTCCTCTCTTCAGCTCTCACCGCTTTTTCCTCTTCTTCCTGCTTCTTGACTTCATCAAGCATCTTTCTTCTTTCTTCCAGTTTCTTCTTTCTCTCTATATCCCTCTTCAAGGCAAGCTTTTCCTCTTCTTTTCTCTTCTTTGAAAGAAGCTTCATCCTTCTTTTAGATTCTTTTGCCCTTCTCTTAGCTGCTTTTTCTTCAGGAGACCTGTATAATCCAAGTGCGTGGAAGAATGCAAGCCTCTTTCTTTTTCCTTCAGCTTTTCTTCTTTCCCTGTCTTTTAATCTCTGTAATCTTTTCTTCTCTTTCTCTTTCAGCTTCTGCTCTTTTCTTTTCAATCTCTCTTCTTTTCCAGCTATGTATCTCTTCATCAAGATAACATTGAATATGAAGAAGAGTATCAGTGCAAGTATCAATGACAGCAGCTCAAGAAGCTCTTTTAGTCTTGGCTCGATAGCCATTGGTTTCACTAATCTTATCGGAGCTGGCTCTTCTTCCCTTGGAACTACTTCAGTAACTTCTTCAACAGCTTCTTCTTCTGTAATAGGGACTTTCTCCTCGATCACTTCAAGCTGCCTTGCTGTTATTGCAAAGTATGAGAAGCCTGGTAAGTAAGCGCTGAAATAATAATAGTCTTCATCTTCTCTGACCAATCTTGTAGAAATCTGATCCCATCCATCTGTGTATCTGTGGATAAGCACAGTTGAGATATTCCTTCCTTCAAGCCATGACTTTTTCACGGCAATCTCAATATAAACTTCATATAAGTGTTGTTGCTGCAGTGGATAGTGGTCTGCAGCGTTGATGTCTAAGTAAGCATAAACATTGCTTTCGTTAGGATAGTATTGTTCTTCCAGCGGATCTACATCATATGGCAATGATGATATCTTTGAGATATCAACTTTCAGATCTTTCAATGCTTTTCTTACTTTTAATCCAATATAATATATGACATCATCAACAGTATAGTTGTAGTCTAGCTTAATATAGCTTGGGCCTCCTGACCCTCCTCCTGTTGAAGGAACAGAAGGTTCTGCAACATCATTAACTGTCAATGTAACATTATTTGATGATGTGCTAAATTCTGCGTCGCTTGCATTGAATATTACAACTTCAACACCATTCCAGTCAGCTATTGGAGTAAGTGTTGCTATGCCTGCATTGAATGTTATAACAATATTGCTGTTTCCTGATACTGAATAAGTCAATGAATCTCCTTCCGGATCTGAGAAGTAATTGTTTAAGTTAATGGTCTCAGCATTGTCCTCATCCCATGTCTTGTTAGGTATGCTGGTGTCTAATGTTGGAGCGTCGTTGATCTCTGTGATATTTAATGTTACATTATCTGAATCAACTGACAATGATGAAGGATCATAAGCTGTGAATACAGCATATCTTAATCCGTAGAATCCTGTATCCGGGATCAGTGTTGCTATTCCAGTTATGTTGTTTATCTGTATTGTAATATTTTCTGGTGATGTTGAAGTATAATCCAAGTCATCCCCATCTATGTCTGTGAAGTAAGCTGTTAAGTTGATGGTTGTGTTTGTTGATTCAGTCCAGTTTATCATCGAGATGTTCTGCGCTAATGAAGGAGCATCATTTACTGGTGTTATATTCAATGTTACATCATTTGTAGGAGTTGATGAGTTGTATGGATCATGTGCTGTGAATGATATATTCCTTATTCCATTGAAGTCCTGTGCTGGAGTTAGTGTTACAGTTCCTGTGTTGTTGTCTATATATACACTGATATTTGCAGGAGATGTTGAAGTGAATCCTATAGCATCTCCGTCAGCATCTGTGAAGTATTGTGAGATGTTCAATGAAGTGTTTATGGTGTCTTCTGGCCAAGTCATATTTGGAACTATGCTTGAAGTCGGAACTCTGTTCTGAACTGTGAACTGTAAGTCAGGTATTGAGCTGTTTAAGTTTCCAGCAGCATCTAAAGCTATTGTGTTCCATGAAACAACTTCCTGGTTCTGCAAGTCTGATGAGAAGACTATCGCATAGTAATCTGAGCTTATGTTAGCTGCTGTTATGTTCTGCCATAGTCCGTCTGCATTATGGGCTATATATACAAACTGCAATAGTGTGTTGTCTGTCCATGTTGCATTCAGATATACAGGCATATCGTTGTATACTGGATCAGCTGTTCTTGTTATGTTGAATGCTGCAGGATAAGCTGTATCTACGATAACTGTTGTTGATGTGTTGAGTTCATTTCCAACATTATCTCTTAGTTTAGCATATATTGTTGACTGATCGTTTTCTGAAGTTGGTGAAGCGAAATATGTGTTTGCAGTCCATGCTGAATAAGCTTCTAAGTCTTCTTTGTATGCGAATCTTGCAGCAGGCAGTCCTGAGCTAGCATCTGCAGGTGATGAAGTTACTGAGATATTTACTAAGCTGTCATCATAATAGCCTGCCAATGGATCATATCCATCTGAGCCTGAGTCTGTATCGTTGATCAGTGTAATGACTAATGAAGTTGGTGCTGTATTGTCTAATGTGAAGTTGATTGATGAGTTTGTCGATATGTTTGCTACATTGAAGCATTCTACGAACAATGTTACATTTCCGTCATTATTGCTTGACATGTTCGCTATTCCAGATACATCTTGTATGTTCAGTGTAGTTCCGAATGATGAGTTAGTTCCGTTATAGTATTCTCCTGCTGTTGAGCTCCATGACCATTCGCATCTGTCAATTCCAGCATTATCTGTTACGTCAACTGTGAATCCGAATGCTGAATCATCTCCCTGATCATAGAACCATCTGCTTCCGTCATAATAGGTTCCGTTATTGTTCACTCCTCCTGCTCCTGAATAGAATGCAACTGATAAGTTTTCAACTATTGGTGGTGTTGTACTTATCATAACATTTGTTACTGTGTCCTGCTGTGTATTCAGTGCAAGATCCCAACATACTGCAGTGAAGTTGTAGATTCCGTCTGAGATATTAGGGAAATAATAGTATGCAGTTCCACTGATTAAGTTATCTCCGAGCATCTCAACATAAGTTCCGTTATAGGTTAAGTTACAGCTTACGTTGTATGTGTTTGCAAAGTCAACTGTTACGTTTACATCACTCGTAAGAATGACCTGGCTGTTATTAGGATAAGTTATCTGGACTCCTGGGTGGTCTGTGTCTACTGTAATTGATCTTATCGTTGAGTTTGCTGTGTGATTTACAGCATCATAAGCAACAACATAGTAATTATAAGTGCAGTTAGAGAATAATCCTGTGTCTACAAAGCTCAGTGTTGAATTTGAAAGCACTCCTGCTGCATCCTGCCATGTCTGGTTTGCTATGAATTCACAAGTCCTGTTTCTCCAAAGCTCGTATCTGTCGATATATGACTGTCCGTCTGATGAAGCCGTCCAGTTCAGTGTTGCATTTCCGTCTGTTGACCAGGCTGGAAGTGCTGCTAATACCGGTGCTGATGGATCTGTCTTGTCAAGTTTTAGCACTTGTGAGGATGTGTTTTCTATGTTTGCAGCTGAATCATTGCTTGCAAACCTTATGTATCTTGTTCCTTCTGTTGAATGTGTTATTGTAGTTGTGTATTCTGTTCCTGACCATGGATTACATGTGTTATTTGTGTCTATGCAATAGAATGTTGAATCACATCCTATGAAGCTGTCTGTGCATGATAAGTTGATCGAGATGTCTGCTGACTGCCATGAGGTACTTGTGAAGTTGATCGTAGTTGAAGGAGCATTTGCATCTATAGTTATCTGCCATGTCTGGTTTGAAGCAGTACATATAGGTGTTGGGTCGCAAGCTCTTGATCTCCAGAACCATACTCCATCTTCAAGTGCTGGTGTTGTGTAGTTTGAACCAGACATAGTGTATGTCCTGTTTATAGGAAGTGAGAATGCATAATCATTATCCAGGTCTAACCTGTAATCAACTGTGTCGTTATCTGTGTCATATGAGTCAGTCCAATTGAACCATGGTGTGTTGTCATTTGTCAGAGTTGCGTTTGGAGGATATAACAGATCAGATGCCAAAGGTGCTGTGTTTCCGATAGATACTGTGAAGTTATTTGACTCTTCCTGTGCAATATATGCTGAATAGTTAGCTGACGATGCATATGATATGAACGGATAGATAGGTCCTTTTGTTCCTGTTGCATTTACAAGCCATGTTACATTGCAATAATCTCCCACTAACATATCAGCTAAGCAAGCGTCAGTTGCTGGGCTGACTGGATTTGAATCAAATGTATAGAATGGTTCAACTCCTGGTGTTGTTGATACTAATGTATCATTAGCTGTCAGATTAGCAAGTATATCTCCGCATTCTCCTGTCAAGCAAGTGTATTCAACTGTTACATTAAAGAGATCGTATCTTAGAGGATTTAAGTTTGTTATAGGATCAACTATTGTCGCCTGTATTGCTCCCCATGAGATGTTGAACTGTTCTGATACTGAATCTGAAGCTGATTGTGTATCTATGCAGGATGCATTCAGATAGAATGTTCCTGAATCATCAAGCAATTGGCTGTAATTGTATATCCAAAGATCTCCTTGTACTGATGTTGCGTTGTTTACATCGAATAAGTATTCTGCATCTTCTACATTATACAATAGGAATGTTGCGTTTGTAATATCATTTCCGTCTATATCTGTGCAGTTTATCCTTGCTGATAGATTGCTTTCGAATACTACATTGTCGCATGTTGACCATACTGATCCGTTGTAGCATTCTATGCTGTTCAGTTCTGGAGCGTCATTTACTGGTGTTACATTCAATGTTATGATATTTGAGTTATTAGCTCCTGCATAAGGATCATAAGCTGTGAACTGTATTGTCCTTGTTCCTGTGAAGTTTGCATCTGGTGTTAAAGTTACGATTCCTGTGCTGTTATCGATTGAGACTGCTATGTTTGCTGGCTGTGTTGATGTATAGTTAAGATCATCTGAGTCTGCATCTGTGTAGTAAGCTGTTAAGTTCAATGAATTGTTGACTGTGTCTTCTGGCCAGGATATTGTCGGGATCGCTGTTGAAGTCGGAGCTCTGTTCTGAACTGTGAACTGTTGTGTTGGTGTTGTCTGTGCATTTGAAACTGAATCATTTGCTGTTGAATACCAGCCGACTGTTTCCTGATTCTGCAATAGTGCTGCTGAGATCGTTGTGTAGTATACATTTCCATCCTGTGATACTGTTGCATCCTGGTATGATCCTGATGCATTATGCCTTATGATGACTGTATCTACTGTTCTTGGATCTGTCCAGGTTACATTCAAGTATACAGCCATATCATTGTAGATCGGATCAGTTGTGTCTGTTATTCCTGAATACTGAGGAGGTGTCTGGTCAACTGTGAATGCTGCTGTAACGGTTCTGTTGTTTCCTACTTCGTCCTGAGCATAAGCTGTTATGTTGTATAAGCCGTCAGCCCATGTTGAAATGTTGATCAGATCAGTCCAGTTGAAGCTTGGCTTGTTGATTGATGTGTTTGAGTTAGATGTGAACAATGTTCCTGTTGAGTTTGTTATAGTGTAGTTTGCAATGATCAGATGCTTGTTATAGTTTCTTATATCTATGTTGAAGCTTGAGCTTAGGTTGATATTGTTAGGATAGATTATCTGCACGCTTGGTTTTGTGTTATCTAAGATGAATGTTACATTTTCTGATATTGTGTTTCCTAATGAATCGTTTGCATATACTTTGAATGTGTAGTTTCCGTCTGATGGGATGTCTAATGCAGTTATCCAGACAGTGTCATAGTTAGGAGCTGATAGTGTTGATGAGTTTACAACAGAGCTTGTGCTGTTTATTATCTCATACCAGGCTGAATCTATCATTCCTACTCCTGAATCTGTTATTGTTGTCTGTAAGTTAACTGTCCATCCTACTACATCTGATGCTGAAGGAGCATCTATCGTTATCTGTGGGGGTGTTGTGTCTATTGTTATTGTCCTGTTCTCTGTTGAATATGAGCAGTCGTTGAATGTATCGCATGATCTGACTCTCCAATAATATGTGTTATCTGCAAGTGCTGATGACACTGTTGCTGATGAGATATTTGAAGATATATTTCTCTCTAATGATGAGAATGATGAGAAGTTGCTCAATTCCAGGAAATATATAATTGAATCGTTGTCTATGTCAACTGAATCTGACCAATCGAATGAAGGTGTTGTGTCTGTTGTGTTGAATAGGTTGATAGGTGTTGCCAGTGTTGGTTGTGTAGGTGCTGTGTTCTTGATAGTTGCGTTGAATGTGTTTGATTCTGAATCAGAGACATATGCTGAATAGTTAACTGCTCTGCTTAGGGCTTTGAATGTCCATAATGTTCCGTGATCTCCTGTTGTATTTACAAGCCAAGTTATGTTGCATGAATCTCCAAGTATTGTGTCAGTTAAGCATCCTCCTGTCTGCGGATTGCTGCTTAGAGTATAGAATGGTGTTGTTGAAGATGTTGAAAGTTGTGAATCATTTATAGTTAAGTTAGCTTCTAGGTCTCCGCATTCTCCTGCTGTGCATGTGTATTGTGCTGTCACATTGAACAGCTCTGAGACTGCAGGGTTGATATTTGCTATAGGGTCAACTATCGATATCTGCACCATTCCCCATGCTATGCTCCAGTTTGCAAATCCTGAATCTGACTGTGAGTCTGAATCAATACATGACGCTGTCAGGTTGAATGTTCCTGAGTCTTCAATCAACTGGTTGTAGCTGTATATCCACCAGTCTCCCTGTGTGCTTGTTGCGTTGGTTACGCTGAATATTGTCTGTGAGTCTTCTATATTATATAGTGTAAATGTTGCATTGTTTAGATCTGATGCTCCGTCAATATCTGTGCAGTTAACTCTCACAGACAGATTATTGTCGAATTTGATGTTATCGCATGCTGACCATACTGATCCGTTGTAGCATTCTATGCTGTTCAGTTCAGGAGGATCGTTTCTTGGTGTTATGTTTAATGTTACATTGTTTGAAGTGTTAATTCCACCATATGGATCATATGCTGTGAACTGGATGTAATTTAATCCATTGAAGAATGCATCTGGGACTAGAAGAGCCTGATCAGTTGCGTTGTTTATGGTCACTTGTGTATTTGCAGGAGTTGTTGAAGTGAATGTTAAGTCATCTGAATCTGCATCTGTAAAGTAATCTGTGAAGTTCAGTGTATAGTTGCTTCCCTCTTCCCAGGTTATTATAGGGATCGCTGTTGAAGTTGGATCTCTGTTCTGGACTGTGAATACCTGTACAGGCATTGTGCTGTTTGAATTGTTTAGAGTGTCTGTTGCTGATGAATACCATCCGATAACTTCCTGGTTTTCTATCTGTGATGATGAGATTGTTGCGTAGTATATATCTCCGATGTTATTTGTTGTTAAGTTAGCCCATGATCCTGACGCATTTGTGTAGAATGTTACGTTCTGTACAGCAGTTGCATCTGTCCAAGTTGTGTTTATCTGGACATTCATTGTATTATATATTGGATCTGCTGTTTTTGTTATCGATGAATAAGCAGGACCTGTTATGTCTATACTGAATGTGGCTGTTGTTGTCCTATTGTTTGCAACTTCGTCTTCTGCATATACTGTTATGTTAAACTCTCCATCTGGGAATGTTGAGATGTTTATTAAGTCAGTCCATGTGAAGTTAGCTACCCCTATGGATGAGTTTATGTTGTAAGCATACTGTGTTCCTAATCTAGAGATATTGTAGGACGATATGTTAAGGTGTTCGTTGAACAGCTCTATATTCAGGTTAAAGTTTGTGCTGATGTTGATGTTGTTAGGAGTTAGGATATTGATTCCTGGTTTTCTGTTGTCAACTATGAATCTTACTGTTTCATTTGCGTTGTTTCCGAATGTGTCGTTTGCATAGATAGTCCAATTGAAATAGTTTGTATCAGGATCATTCGCAAGGACTGTAGTTCCTGAATACCAGCTTGTGTCCCATGATCCTCCTGATGTTAACGTTCCACTGTCGATAACAGTTCCGGAGTTGTTTGTTATCTCGTATCTGACTGTATCTATTATGGTATTGTCTGTTACTGTTGAGTATAAGTATATCAGCCATGCACGTACATCATCATGTGAAGGATCATCTATAGTTATTGATGGTGGTTGCTGGTCAACTGTTAGTGTTCTGTAAGCTGATGTTGAGCAGTCTCCTTTATCATCGCAAGCTTGGACTCTCCAATACCATGTTCCTGCTGCTACCGCCATTGTCCTGTTAGTTCCGTTTGTTAGGTTATTGTAAGCCAAAGGAGCCTGGAATGATGAGTTTTCATCTATCTGCAAGTAGAACGATACTGGGTCCCCTTCTTCATCAGTTGAGTTAGACCAGTTGAAAGATATTGTGTTTGATGATGTGTTGAACAGATCAGCTGGACTGATCAATGTAGGTGTTGAAGGAGCTGAGTTTGTGATAGTCACGTTGAATATCGACGAGTTCTGCTGTGATAGGTATTGTGATGTAGCAAAAGCAAAGAATTCCCATGTTGTGTCAGATAATCCTGTTGCTCTTACTATCCAGGATACATTACATGATGAACCGTCCTGCATGTTTCCTAAGCATGAATAGTTATTGTATGTGTATGGGTTGGATGCATTTACTGTGTGGAACGGAACAGCTCCCCAAGTTGTGTTGATTATTCCTTTTGTAGTCTCTTCTCCACCTGAATAATCTAATCCCTGTATCCTGTATTGATTGTTTATGATTGAACAAGTCAGTCCTGATCTTGATCCTGGGCATGGAAGCTCTAGTTCTCCTGTTCCATCGCATGATATAGTGATGTCATTTATAGATGTCATCTCAGCGTTCTTTACACATAATGCATTAGTTCCTGCTATCACATCTATGTACATATCTTTGGTCTGTCCTGATGACAGGTTGATTCCTGAGATCACTGAATATCCTTTGCTGCTTGAATTAGTTTGTTGTTCTAGGATTACGTTGTTTAGATTGATCGACTGTTCTGAGAAGTTATGTATGAATGAAGCTATCAGGCTGTTTCCATCTTTGAATATGACTGTCTTTTCTCCTGAGAAAGTTCCTGATAAGTTGTTGGATCCGTCAATTGTTATGTTTAGGTTAGCGATGTTTGATGTTGTTACATCATTCTGGTCTCCAACTAGTGTGTCGTTAGCATCATTTACTCCGTCTCCGTCTGAATCTATGAAGCCTATCAGTACTTGGTCAGATGTGTATGTTGATCCGTTCAGTCCGTTTTCATCAATAGGTGTTGCTTTTACTGACCAGTATTCTGAATCAGTTGTTTCTTGTGATACTGTTGTGTTGTATTCTAGATCGTAAAGTGCTTTGATCTGTTGTGGTGATAGTGAGTAGTTGTAAATCTGTACTTCATCTATTGTTCCGTTGAATAATAATGCTCCATCTTCTCTTTTACCTATATTAAGTGCAGCAGCAGAATCACCATTCAACACTCCTGAAAGAGTTGTGTCATTTGCAACTTCTGAACCATCTACATAAAGTTTACATCCAACTCCAGACTCCCATACTCCTGTAATCTGGTGCCATGCATCATCATTTACTCCAGTTGAAGACTGGGTTGCTTCACAATGATTGCTTCCTCCACTCTGAGATAAAGTAATTCTTAGTTGATCACCTAGTATGAACAGATCGTAACTGTAATCAGCAGTTGTTCCTTTTGAAACCACCATTCCATTTTCATCTGTAGTTTTTATCCATGCCCCTATAGTGAAGTCAGAACTTCCCACATCTAATACATCTCCCATGCTGATATAATCATCAACACCATCAAAGTCATATGCTCCACCGACTTTTCCTGAGCTTGTCCATGTTGCGCCGTTATTTGTTCCATGGTTGTTGTATCCGCTGAAGTCGTATGTTATGTTGTTGATTGGAGCTGTGAATGGCATGTTCAATAGTGTTGCTGATATGTTATTGATATACCAGTTGTAGTTTATTGTTACAGCATCATTTTCTGCGTCTGAGATGTTGCTTACAACTGCAGTTAGGTTATTTGCTGATAGTGCTTCTGATGGCGTTATAGTAACTGAAGCTATTGTCGGAGCGTGGTTTCCTGAGACTTGCGCTGTATTTGATGAATAATAAGTTGAGCCATTGTATCCTTGGTCATTTATTGGAGTTACTGAGACATTCCATACTTCACCATTTGAAGTTTCATTTGAAAGTATCTTGTTGTATTCTAGATTGTAGTGTGCTTTGATCTGTTCTGGTGTTAAAGAGTAGTTGTAGATTCTAACTTCATCTATTGTTCCGTTGAAATATTGACCCCAACTAGGATCACCACCTATATGTGTACTCTGATTGTCTGTTGTATCCATACTTCCATCATTGGTTGTTACGGAATCCTGTACTCCATCTATGTATACCTTTTTATTTCCAGAAGCATCTCTTGTGAAGACTATGTGATGCCAATCTGTGTCTGTAACTGCATAATTTGTGTGTAAATCATTATTAGTTACTCCATTACGAGTTCTGAAGAATATACCATTGCCCAAATCATTTCTTTTGAGCTGTAACATATATCCAGGGTAACTTCCTGGTCCCATAAGCAGTTGATTGCTTGATGAAGTAGCTGTTGCTTTCTTTGCCCATAATGAAACTGTAAATGCATTTGTTTCAAAGTTTACTGGGCCAGCAGTTATAAAATCATCAACACCATCAAATTCATATGCTCCCCCTACTTTTCCAGCTGATGTATAGTTGGCTCCATTGTTCGGAGTTCCTGCATTGTCGTTTCCGCTGAAGTCGTAGACAGTTGAGCCGTTGTTGAACGGCATGTTCAGCACAGTTGTTGAAGTTCCGTCTTTTATCCAGTTGTATATGTATGTTGCATTGTCTCCTGTTACTGATGCTGTCAGGTTATCATCTAATCCTGGTTCTGTTGGTGAGATTGAAATAGATGTTATTGTTGGGATTCCTGTATCAGAAGTATAATACCAACCAGATCTTCCTTCATAACCTGCTGTTGTGATGTCTCCGCCTGCTTTGTCATCTGATTTGTGAGTTAATGTGTAAGATCCGCTTGTCTCTGAACCTCCTGCGATGCTTGATGTTGAAGTTCCTGACGCATTTCCTGTGAACTTTGGATCTAAGTAAGCTGAAACATTGCCGCATTCTCCTCCTGTACAAGTTAGGAATGCGTATGTGTTGAACATTGTTAACTTAGTTACGTTTATGTTAGTTCCATTTGTTGTTATTACTAAAGTACCGAATGGAACAAACCAGGTGTTGTCTGTCTGTCCTTTTCCGCCTTCATTGTCAACACAGTAGGCTGTCAAGTTGAAATTTCCTGAATCTGTGTTATAGAATGATGTGTTCAGATAGTATGTGCTTCCTATATTGTATGTGTAGTTATTTTCGTTTATTACATAATTGGTGTCTTCAACATTGTATAACCTGTATTCTACTCTTGAAATGTATCCATCTGAATCATTACAGCCCACTCTTATCTGAGTTATGTTTTCTTTGTATAAGATGTTTGAACAGTTGCTCCAAGCTGTACTATTATAACATTCTAAGTTAGTTGCGTTTGCCAAGTCATTTACTGATGAAACATTTAATGTTACATTTCTTGATGTTCCTGAGAATCCATGAGTGTCATAACCTGTAAACTGTATGTAGTTCAGGCCATACCATTCTGCTGGAGGTATGAATGTTACTAGATTAGTTGCATTGTCAAGTATGACTGTTATGTTTGCTGGTTGAGTGTATGTGTAGTTGATATCGTTATTGTCTAAGTCTGTGAAGTATTGTGATAGATTTATTGTTGTATTGGTATCTTCTGGCCAATTCTGATTAGGCAGGAATGATGCTGTCGGAGGATAGTCAACCAAAACTGTGAAGTTATTTGATGACACTGATGTGTTTATATCAGATGCGTTGAAGTAGATAGTTAAATTTCCGTAGAATCCTGTGTCTGGCTGTATGAATGCTTCTGTCTTTCCTTCTACTATTCCGATTCCGTCTGTTCCCATGGAGATGTACGAGAATTTCTCGAATACAAACAGTCCACGCTCAACTGCTGTAACTGGTCTTGTGTTATGCAGAGTAGGATCTGATTTGTTTGTTATGTCTATTATTACAAGTCCGTTTGTTCCGTCTGCTATGTAAGCATAGTCATTTGCCTTGAATACTGCTTTTGAGGACCCTAATGTATCATAGCTTCCGACCAGTGTTGGGTTAGATCTGTCAGTTACGTTTATGATCTTTAGCCCTTTTGTTGAGTCTGCAAGATATACAAAGTTATCTTCATAATAAACATCTCTTGCAAACTGTGTATCCAGTTCAGAGATATTCACTATATTTGCAGGGTCTGAGATGTTTAAGATAAGCAGTCCGTCAAGTCCGTTTGAAGCGTATAGGTAGTCTCCGTCAACATCAATTCCATCAACATAGGATGATACATTGTATTGTGACAGATAGATGATGTCTGATTTATTTGATATATTTACTGCAATTACTGAAGATGCATCATCTGATATATATGCTATATCTCCCTGCACCTCAACATCTTCTGAATAACCTGCTGTATCATAGCTGTCTAATAATGTTATGGAGTATGGATTAGATACATCCAGGATTAATAACCCATCTTCCCCGTCTGCAACATAAGCATAATTGTCAGTTGAAACATGGATCCCTTCTGCTGTTCCATTTGTGTCATAGTTGTTTATGAAAGTTATATTATCTTTGTCAGATGAGTCAAGTATCTGTAATCCTGACAGTCCGTCTGCAACATATGCTGTGGATCTTAGTACATCTGTGTCTTTTGCATCATTAGGAGTGTCATAAGTTCCTCTTTGGACAAGGTATTTCAGATAGCTGTATGTTATTGTTGCGTTTGGAACTGAGTTATTTGAGTATGTAAGTACATCTCCATCTTCATCCTTGAAATAATCTGAAACGTTTATCGATAGGTTGGAATTCATCACGATGATGTAATCGTTGATCGTTCCTATGGTGTCCACTGGAGACGGAACTTCGTTGACCTTCAGCTGGAAGATGTTGGAAGTTATATTTCTCTCTCCATCTGATCCTGTGATGTTTATGTATCTTGAACCATACCAATCCTCAGGCTGAGTGAATGTTGCTGTATCTCCGCTGAATGAGATATTTATAGGATCGCTGTATGATGTTGTTGAGTATGTTAATGTATCATTGTCTGGGTCTGAGAAGTACGTGGATAAGTTTAGCGTGTAGTTTGAGTTCTCATCCCACATCTGTGTTGGTATTGTTTCGTAATATGGATTAGCATTGGTTATGGTTATGTTTACCTGAGGTGAGTTATTAGATTGTATATCTGTGTAGTTTACTGCTGAATAAGTAACGAAGAATCCCCATGTAGTGTTCTTGATTCCTGTCGTGTTTATTGTCCAAGTCGTGTTACATTTATCTCCTTCTTTCAAATTAGCTAAGCAGGATATCTCTGATGTGTTTCTTGGGTTGTTGTCTGTTGTATAGAATGGTTTTGAGCCTGGTGTTGTCGGCATTACTCCTTTTACTTCGACAACTCCTGAGTGCTGCAGGCCAGTTAGCCTGTATCTTGAATCATTTATAGTACATGTTATGTGTGCGTTTGTTCCTGGGCAGGACACTAAGTATTCGTCAGCTGCGTTGCAGTAGTCTGAGATCTGTGATATTGAATCTATTACAGCATCTTTTATACATACATAGTTTGAATCAGCTACACTGTCTACAAATACAGTCTTTGTTGTGTTTAATCCTTTGACCAGTATAGATGCTCTGTCTGCTGTCAGTGACTGTTTAGTTATATTTATGTCTGAGAAATTTAATGCATCTACAGAGAAGTTATGGCTGAATTCTATCAGATTGCTGGATCCTTCTTTGAACACTACATCATGTACACCGATGAACTCCTGGTTGATGTCTGAGTCTCCGCCTATCTCTACAGAGATATTTGTGTTTGAAGTTATGTTTGATCCGTTGCCAGCCTGTGCTGAGTATAGCTCATAGCTGATGTTTACTTGTGATAGTGACGGGATCCCTTTCTGTGATTTTAGGACTGCTCTCCATTGTATATATCTTGAATGCGCTGAATCAATATCTCCCGGCTGCCTGAATCCTTTTGGCTGCAGTTGTTCTGCTGTCTTTACATAGTTGGAGATCTTTAGGTCGTCTATTATTCCGTCTGCCTGGCTTCCTGCAAATGTCTCTCCGATATATATTGTATTTAATGGGTCAAGATATTCGTTTACTATAGTTGCTCTTGAATCTAATGCTGTTCCTGACTGGCCGTCTGTGTAGATCATTACATAATTGTTTCCGTGAACTGGTGTTTTTGGATCATAAGTACATGCTACATAGTGCCACTCTCCTGCTTTCCAGTCTGAGACATCTATCCTGCTGACAGACCAGTTTCCTCCATTATTCTGAGGATTATATACGCATCTTAGTGTGTTTGAAGACTGATCATAATAGAAGGATAAGTAATTTCCTGTTTTTCCTGCAAAGAAAGGATAATGATTTTCAGTATCTGTGCCGTCCCAGTCTGGCTTGAACCAGAACTCAACTGTTCCTGCTGATTCGTTTATGTTGCTTAAATAATCCTGGTATATCTCATCTGCTGATTTTGCGTAGTCGTAAACTGCGAACTCGTCTATTGTCGCATTTCCCAGGAATGCTACTGTGTTTCTTGATCCTATTGTCAGGTATGTTGACATAGGTTTTGATGTGTTTAATGTCTGGTTTTCTATTTTGTCTAAGATTCCATCTTTGTATATTGCAAGATGAGTTGCGTTCCATGTGAATGCCCAGTGCATCCACTCTCCTGCGCTGAATGTTTGTGATGTTGAATCTATTAAATTTCCACCCATCAGGTATTTGATGGTGTCGCTGCCAGGACTGAAGTATGCATAACCATAACCAGTTGAGCTGTCTCTTAGGTCCCACAGATAATGATTGCCTGCGTCTGTGCTTGCCCAGTCTGGCCTGAACCATAATTCAATCGTTCCTTCTTCTTTCTCTATATTGTCTGTAGGTGTTATCCTCAACAGATTTCTCTTTTGTGAGTGGAATGCTCTTCCGTATTTTCCTTTGTTGTTGACAGCTACCATAGCTTTGATCTGTTCTTGAGTTAGAGTTGTGTTGAATATAGCTACTTCATCCATCATTCCATCCATATGTCTTGCATCTCCTCCCTGTCCGATCCTCCTGAAGTTTACTGCGCCGTATGGAACTTCTTTGATATTGCTGAACTCTCCATTCTTATAAGAGCTCATATGAGATCCATTGTAGACTATTGCCCAGTGGGCTGTCTCATTCGGAACTACAGCAAATGCGTCTGATATATAGTGATAAGCATCAAACCTGTCTCTGAAAGCTACCCTATCATTGCTTGAGTGAAGCATTATATACTGATCATTGTCAACATCCCCTATCAATCCGTCCCAATGAGGGTCTGGAGTATTTGCCCATGTTGTGAATGTCCATGAATCATTATCTCCGAAAGAGATTGTGTTAGCTAGGTTCACATAGCTGGTAGACCCATCAAAGTGGTAAGCTCCCCATAAGTATCCTGTTGTGTTTGTTATATTTCCTACAATAGTTCCGTTGTTTATGCCCATGTAATCGTTAGAGTTTCCGTTGAATGTCCATGCTGACTGGATTCCAGGGATGTTTGCGTAATAATAATTGAAGGACAACCTTTCTCCATCTTCGCATGTGAATGAGTTGTCGAATCTGCACAATAATAATGTGTTTTCATCATTGCTTAGTCCAACTGGATAGGTCAGGAAGTCTTCTTCATCTATCTCAATTCCTTTTCCAAACTTACCATCTTGCTTTAGTTCTGAACCTGATGAATAGCCTGGGTTGTGTGCCAGATCCTGGATATCCTGGGCTGTAAGTGCTGTGTCATAGATTATGACTTCATCTATTGATCCATTGAAAGGATAGTTTGGATCTATTCCAATCAAAATATCTGAATCTCCTGAAATATCCCCACAGACACTTGAATCAGAACCTATAAATTCTCCATTAAGATATAATGAATCCTTACAAATATTTGTTTCTCTAACAAGGACTAAATGGTTCCATACATCATTATCAGAGATACCAAATTGGAATGCAGCTGCAAAAGTTGAATTACTCCTATCAAACCTAATAGGATGAGCTGCATTATTACCTGGTCCAAGAGCCCATCCCTGATCTATTCCTGCACCTGAAAGAAGACTTCTTTCTCCTGATGAAATCAGAGTTGTAGTGTGTGGCCAAGCACTTGAACTTCCTCCTTTTCTTTTGAACCAGATAGAGATTGAAAAATCATTTCCTCCCATATCTAAACCTGAACTGCTTAAGTTAACCATGTCATCAACACCATCAAAGTCCAATGCTGTGTCAACGATTCCTGTTGTCTCTACAGCTCCTGAGATGGTTCCTTTATTTTCATTTCTTGATTCATCAACTGCATGGCCATCCAATGGATAGTATGCAACCATGTCTGAATCATAGATAGCTTTTGATTTTATGTTTGGAACTTCTCCGCTGTATCCCTTGTAGTCTTCGAAGTCTAGTAATAATAGTGTCTGGTTTGGCTCGTATGCCTGAGGGATGTCGTCTGTTCCTGTCCATTCTGACCATGTTGATGAATCGTTGGATGTTCTGTATTGGAAGTATATGTCATAAAGTCCTTTTTGGTAGTTCTGGATAATCTCCTGTCTTGATAGTGATCTATTGTATATAACCACTTCATCAACTGAGCCGTTGAAATATCTATGAGCTCCTCCCACTCTTAATACATGATCAGATTCTCCAATGATATTGCTTATTGAATTTGTTCCTATGCTTTCTCCATTCCTGAACATCTCTCCAGTTCCGTCAGTATATGTGAATACAATGTGGTTCCATTCATCGCCTAGTTCATCTGTATTGTATACCCAGGTATTTATCGATTCAGGATCAGTTCTTTTTATGAATGCGAGCTTGTTAGTGCCATGGACCTTTACAGCATAATTGACAGTTGTAAATGAACTAGTAGCGAAGGATAAGAATGTTCCGCAAAGACCATATGCGCAGGATTCTGCTGCACCTGTAGCGCTGAAATCATGAGCTCCTGGCTTGATCCAGGCTGACAATGTGAAGTTATCGCTTGCTGTGAAGTTAAACTTATCATCATAACCAAATTCAGCCCTGTCATTGATGCCATCAAACACAGCTGCGTAATCTTCTATTCCTTCTGTTGTTATCTGGACTGCATTAGGTATTCCGTGCTGCTGGTGTCTTGATGAATCTTCGAAATTATAATCAAAGTGGTATGATGCTATTGTTGATGAGTCTAGTGGAGCTCTTATTCCTTTGCCGTCATTATATAGGTTTTCAATCTCTTCAACTGATAATGTTCTGTTGTATAACACTAATTCATCTATAGAGCCGTTGAAATATCTCTTTGCATGATTTTTAGCGTGTCCAATCTCCCATGTTGTGTTATCTTCCATGTTGAATGTTGAGCTTGAACCAACTTCAACAGCATCTACATATAATTTTGCATCGCTGCCGTTTCCACTTGTGACACCAACTACATGATACCATGTATTTGCGCTGTAATTATATCCTGACTGGAAGCTGCTTCCTCCATTTCTTCCTGTTAACCTGAACCTACATTTTCCGTATGCCTGGCTTCCTTGCATGTTCAGTCCGCCGCCGCCAGACTGATCTGCAGCTGTAATTATCTGTATATCATTGCTGTCAACATAGTTACTGCAGTTTCTTGAATTGACCCATGCTGAGAATGTATATGGGCTTACTATTCTATAGTTGAATGCTGAGATGTTGTCATCAATACCATCAAAGAATGCTGCACCTCTTAGCTTGCCTTCTGTGAATGAAGTTCCTCTTGGAGTTCCGTCGTTATCTCCAGCTGAATCAATATATCCTTCATCAAAGTGGTATAATGCCACAGTTGAATTGTCTGCTTCTATCTTATCGTTTGCGATCCAGCTGATGTTTCTCCAGTCAACTGATCTTGAAGCATCAAACATTGCGTTTCTGTATAGTCCTGCTTTGTAGTTATCTCTGATCTCTTCTAATGATAATGGCCTGCTGTATAATGCAATCTCATCAATGAATGCTTTTGTATCTCTTGTTCCACTGGTCAGATGATTTCCAATCCTTACAGGAGCTGAATTATTTCCATCGTGTCTTGAAAGAACCTGGTTTGATGTTGACCTTAGAACTCCATTTACATACAACTTGCTTCTGTTGTCTTCATAGGCTCCAACAATATGATACCATGCGTCAAGATCTGGGATAGTCCAGCATGCGTTAGCGTTTAAGACATCGTCTGTGAAGTATGCGCAGAACTTGTCTGGTATATCTGATGTTGTTTTGTAATACATGTTTAGTCCATGCCTATACCCTGACTGCTTGCCTACAATTATATGGTAGTATGATCCAAAGTTCTGGTCTTCTATAGGGTTGACCCATGCTTCAAATGTAAGGATATTGTCTAATTCATCATGATCTGGAACTTCACCATAATCATCAACACCATCAAAATACAATCCTGTTGAACCAAATACTCCATCTGTGTAGAGAGTTCCATTGTATAATGTTGCATTATGCTTATCTCCGCAATAATTTGAAGATGAACCATCAAATTTGTATAATGCAATCGTATCAGGAAGGCATTCGGTTCTTGACTGCATCTTCAGATTTATCATCTTCACATCTCCTGAAGAGTCATATGTATGTGTGTATTCTCCATCTCCGCTTGAGAATGATTCGTCTGTCTCTGTATCCTGGATAATTACCTTATTTTCATCTTTTGGATCCAATAATGCACTTACATCCCCGCATTCTCCGTCAATACATTCAACCTGTGCTGTGAAGTTAGATAGATCCCATTTTCCGAATCCTGTATTTGGTGTTATTATGTTTGTCTTTAGTTTTCCCCAGTCTATGAACCAGGCTGTTGTGTTGTCTGCAGTTTCTCCAGGATTGATACATGTTGCATTTAGTGTGAAGTTTCCTGAATCTGCAATTAATTGATCGTATGTATAAGCAAAGTATCCATCCTGTTCTGTTGATGTAGTTCCTGTGAAGATGACTTTACTGTCCTGTATATTATATAGTGTGAAGTTTGCTGATGTTGCTAAAGTACAGTTGATTCCCACCTTAGATAAGTTATCTCCATATCCTATGTTTGAACAGCTAGTCCAATCTGTTGAATTGTGGCAGACTATCTCATGTGCTTCTGGAGATAACGCTGTTATGTATACATGAGGTGAGTTTGCTGATGATAGTGAGTAGTTCAGAGGATCATAGATAGTAAAGAACTCCCAAGTTGTGTTCAATGGAGTTGTTACGTTTACAGTCCAAGTTGAATTACATGAATCTCCTCCTCTCATGTCTTGGCAGACTAATGGGTTGTTAGTTATGGTATAGAACGGTTCTCCTTCTGTCCATTCTCCTTGTGTAGGAACTTTATTCTTCTGGAATGACTGTATAGTTATCTGAGGTATAGAAGGACTGCTTTGTGCTGGTGATGATGATCTTGTTGTTGCTATTGTTCTATATTGTAAGTACCTATAATTATTATCATATGAGAATCCTCCAGATCTTTGTGTGTATCCTTTTGGCATTATCTCATCTATTGTCTTTGCATAGTTGGAGATCTTTAGATCATCTATTGTTCCGTTTGCAGACATCAGACCTTCACTATGACCTATACTAGAGAAGGAACTCAAGGAAGGGATAGCTCCACAGGATTCGCTATCTTCTAAAACACCATCCAAGTAAAGTTTTGTTGTTGAACCATCCCAAGTTGCTGCGATATGGTGCCATTCTCCAGCATTCCAGTCTACACCATCCAAAACAGCATTGCAATTAACTCCATCCTCCTTAATGACAAATATAGGTGCATCTCTATTGGCAATGAACAATCTAACACTATTATTAGAATCAACATAATTAGAATACAAAGCATAATCTTCATAACTTAGGCCAGGATTGAAATCATAATCAGGCTTATACCATAACTCGATAGTTCCTGCTGACTTGTTTATGTTTCCTTGATAATCTCTTCTTATCTCATCGTCTGATTTAGCGTAGTCATATATAGCAACTTCATCTAATGTTCCGTTGAAGAAGTAATTTGCTCCGTTGTTCGCTCCAATATATAATGGTGCTGAGTTTGTTGTTAATCCTATTCCAGTTCCTGAAGTTCCGAACAGTTCTCCGTTCTTGTATACTCTTATCCTGTCTCCATCATAAGTCTGTGTAACATGCACCCACTCATTTAGATCTGCTGGTGTTATGAAATCATTTGCATTGTAGTCAACACCAGAAATACCATCTGTGTATATAGACAGTCTTCCTGTACTTCCAAGTATAAGATGACCATAACCAGTTGTGAATGATCCTTTCATGATCGGAGCTGAGAATCCTGATGAATTACTATAATTCATCCAATATTGTATAGTGAATGATGAGTTTTCTGGTAAGTTTATCTTATCATTGTGTTCTATCCTTAGATATGTGCTTGCATCTTCATGCGATCTGAATCCACCTGAGTATTTTCCATCGATGTCTTTGTTTGCATGAGCTTTTATCTCTTCTGGTGTTAAAGTTCTGTTATAGATCGCTACTTCATCAAGTAATCCATTGAAATCAGTGTTTTCGATATGTAAGTCTGCATTGTTTGTTGAAAGCACTCCACTTCCTGTCAGATTTCCACTAGGCTCTCCATCGATATATAGCTGTCCTCCTGTAGCACTATTGTATGTCCAAGCAACATGATACCATCTGTTAAGCTCTGATAACCTGTGCCTGTATGAAAGAGACTTCCAGGAACCGCCTGCATTAGCATAGACTCCTATCTCGCCTTCATCTCCAACAGCTGCACCACTATTGTTTCCAAATAAGTATACCACATAGTTTGCGTCTCCTGTATTGGTCCATTTGTTTACTAAGTGAGTTGCATAGTAAGATCCGAATGCTTCCTGATTTACCCAGAGTTCTATCGTTATGTCATCTGCAATATCTAAGCTTGGATCATCGCTGATGTTTATCTTTCCTCCGTTGAACCAATAAGCATCTCCTATATAACCTGTAGTGTTGTATACATTACCATCCACAACACCATCATTGCTACCTACTGAGTCATCTGCATTTCCTTCAAATTTCCAAACTGAAACTGCTCCTGGGATATCTGCATAATCATATCTCTGCTGTGTTATTATTCCGTCTTCGCATGTGAATGAATCGTCGAATCTGCATAACAATAATGTATTGTCATCGTTTGATAAGCCTGTTGGGTATGTGAGTGTGTCTCCATCTGATACTTCTATTGAATCTAAGAACTTGCCGTCTTTGAATTCTGATCCTGTTGAATAAGTTGGGTTGTGTGCTAGTGCCTGGATCTCTTTGTATGTTAGAGCTCTTGAGTATATTGCGACATCATCTATCGAGCCGTTGAAGAACTCATCCCAACTAGGTTGTTGTTGTTCTGCATGGACTCCTATAGCACTATCGATCGGAATACCATTGAAAGTTCCTAAGTTTGTTCTACTTCCCATATATACACCATCGATGTATGCTTTTACTTCATCATTGTCCTTATCCCAAGTCATAGTATAGTGGTGCCATCCAGAATATGCTGAAACATTAACTTTTACAAATGTATCACTAACTCCCCCTCCGATATAATTGAAGTTCATAGTATCATCTGGGTAATGCTGGATGAATATCCTGTTGTTGTTATCTTTGTATAATGCCACTATAGCTTCGTGCTGTCCAGAAGCATAGTCATTCATGTTTGCCCAAGCAGAGATTGTTCCCTCATCAAGATTAATTTCATCATTGACAGAATCAATCTCAACCCAATCATCTCCATCAAATGTTAATGCTCTGTCTACAATTCCATCTGTAATAACTGGGGTTTCATCTGGATTATTCTGTCTTCCATCATTTGAATATCGTGAATAGTCAACTGCAATATTTGATCCGAATGAATCAAATTTCCAGTATGCTGTAAGGTCTTCATCTGATGTGTCAACTCTTGAGATTCCTCTGTTAGGCTGTACTCCATAATAGGATTCATATGATCCGTCGAACGGCAAGTATAGCAATGTTGTGTTGTCTGCTATATGAGGAACATCATCTGGTCCTGACCAGTCAGTCATGTTAGATAAGCTATCTCCTATTCTTGTCTGGATATAGACAAAGTCTTCATTAGAAGCTCCTATCCTTGATAATCCCTTGTCAGTTCCTATGATCAGGTTAGTTGAGTTCTCTCCTGACAATGAATTTACATAGCTTGATACTAATGAATCTGATGAAGTGTATGAATCAATCAGAGTATTGTTTATGATGTTGGTGTTGTTTATATCTATGACTGAAACTCCTCCGCCATAAGACCCTGTTCCTATGTAAGCTATGTCATCTGAGAAGTCTCCTGGAGTTCCCTGTTCGTCAACAAGGATTGAGCTTACTTTGCTTGATGATCCTACAAGCTTGCTGTAATATAATGATCTTACCTCGTCATCTGTAAGTGTTCTGTTATAAATTGCTGCCTCATCAATTGAACCATTAAATCCATATCCATCTGATCTTCTTGCTCCTATATACAGAGGTTTGCCGTTGTCAGCCATAGTCTTTGTTGTTGTCCTTTCTCCAACTTTCTCTCCGTTGTAATATACTTTCATCTCATCTGTGCTGTCTTTGAATGTTCCTGCTATGTGGACCCATTTATTTAGAGGAATATTTTGTGCTGATGTTAGGCTTGAGCTTGTGCTTGCTCCATCTCCAATCTCAAATGTCACATTAAAGTCTGATCCTGAATCAGATACTTTCAATGCATACTGCCTATTACTATTGAATAATCTCTTTGACACTATATCCTGATTACCATATCCTGTATCTCCTTTCAGATATATCCAGGCTGAGATCGAGATGTCTGTTGTTGTCAGTGAAGGATAGTTTGGAACTTCAACATACTGCGTGCCGTTAAAGTCTAATGCTTTTCCAATTATGCCTGTCCTTACTCCTGTTGAATCATTGATAGTCCCATGGATTGCGTTTCCTGAACTGTCTTTTACTCCTCCTACAGATGTTGGGTTATCTTCTAAGTGCCATATAGCGACCAATGAATCTTCTGGTTTTGGTGAGATTCCGCCTGCTGTTATAAACTGTGAAGTTCCGTTAACTTCTTCACCTTGTTTTTCCTGGATGATCGTAATTCCTACATCAGTTCCTAGGTAGATCGTGTTTGAAGATGAATCAGCAGTTGATGTTCCTTCTGTCACATAGATTTCATTTATATCCCTATCATCCCAATCATCTCCTTCGTGCAGTATAACAGGCCCGATCTGAGCATAGTATAGGTAATCTCTGGAGTTTATTCCTGTCATGTTTGATGTGTACTGGTGAACGTTATATAATGCATTCAGTGAAGGAGTATGGACAGAGTTAGTCTGCTGTCTTGTATAGTATAGATCTCCTGTGCTTGTAAGGAATACATCTGAACTCTTATCATTGTCTGAGTCGTAATATATGTGGATAACTGAGTTGTTCGCTTCGTTAATCAATGAAATTCCTTCTTCAGTAGCTACAGCTGTGTATATTGAATTGTTGATGATAACTGCATGGAAATCATTGATATCATCCTTGATCAGGTATGTGCCAGCACCTGTGCCGGAAAGCCCTAACTTCTGGTTTCTCTGGCTTATAGTTCCATCAAATGTGAATGGAGATGATACTGACTGAGTATATATAGAGGATGTGTCTAGATTGAAGTCTATAGCAGTTATTCCGCTTGTTGTATCTGAAGTAGGTTCAAGAGCACCTACATAGACTTTTCCGTTCAGACCTTGGACAGAAGTTATCTCACTATCTGCCTTCAAGGCATATATCAATTTGGAAGCAGCAGATGATGTCTCATCAGGAGTTGTCTCAAAGATCATCCAAAGCTCATTTGTGTCTGCATCTATTATGTATAGTTTTTCTTTAGCTGCAGCTAACAGTGCTTTTTCTGGGAATTCTGATTTGTTTCCTCTTGTTTCTGATTTTGATTCTGAATACCATGATGCTCTGCCTGCATATGATGCTCCTGAAATTGTTCCGTCATTTCCATTGCCTGATGAGTCTGTTGCATTTGTTCCTGAGCCTTCGTTGAACCTATAGTAAGCGACCATTGAGTTCTCTGTTGGAAGAACTTTTCCAAGTCCTGCATTGTAATGATCTAGGATTTCTGATTGAGATAATGATCTGTTGTAGATGGACACTTCATCTATAGTTCCATTGAACCTTGAAATACCTTCTGCTAAACCTCCAATAAATAACTGTATGTCATAGTTTTGGAAAGATGATGGGGTTGTGCTATTAACCTCAATTCCATTTATATATAATCTCTTGCTTGTGCTGTTCCTTGTTCCAACGATATGATACCAATTACCAGTAATCAAGTCGATAGTATATCTTGCCGGAGATTCAGGTAATGTTCCGAATTTGACCTCTCCCCCATCATGTTCAAGATAATATCCTGATCCAGCCCCGCTTCCATTATATTTAGCAACAAATCCAACATGATTTGAGCCAGAACTTAAAGTTGAGTCTGGTTTTATCCAAGCTTCTAATGTTATGGATCCTGTAATATCTAAACTATCATCATCAGAAACTGCTACAATATCTGAAAGTTCATCAAATACTAATGCATCTGATCCTAGTTTTCCAAGATAACCATTTGTCCAAGCTCCTCCATCTGAGTCTTGTGTTGTATCATAATAGAATACATCGTTGATCTCTTCATCTGTTATTAAGCTGTAATCTATTGAAGGAATTGATTCTTCCCAAGTTATGTTTAGCCAGGTTGCTTTTGAACCTGCATCTAATGTTCTTTCCATGTATCCTGTCCTATAATATTCTTTCAGTTCTTCTAGTGATCTTTGTTTGTTAGAGATCCTGAACTCGTCGAAAGCTGCATCAGAGATCCATGCTCCGTTGTTCTGAGATCCTATGAAGAGATCATAGTTCACAGGATAATCTGACATATCTAATGCAGATGTTGAGTTGGTCTCATAGCTGTTATATCTGGTTCCGTCAAGATAGAACTCACATCCTAGTGATTCGTCATCCCATGAGACTGCTATGTGGTGCCACTGGTCTTTGAATATGTTTGCAACTGTATCTGAAGAGGATAATCCACACCTTTGTGTATTTGTTCCATCTGTGATGTACAAGTACATGGTATTTGAAGATTGTTTGATCAGATTCATGCCAGGCATATAGAACAGATAGTGTTTGCTTGAATCTGCTCCATTCCAGTCTGGCTTGAACCAGAAGTCTATTGTTCCTTCTTTTACAGTTGGTGAATTTCCTACATAATCTTCATATACTTCTTCTGCTGATTTTGCGTAGTTGACTATTTCAACTTCGTCAATTGAACCATCGAATGCCTGCACGAAATTACCCTGCTGCTGATTACCAATTACCACATCAACAGGATCTCCAGAGTAGCCGTGAGTTCCTGAATCAACTAATTCACCATCAAGATAAAGTTTGACTGTTGTTCCATCATAACTCATTGTTGCATAATGCCATTCATCATTATCTACTTCAGGACCATAAAGAAGTTCAAAGGAAGCTCCATCAGCGATACCACCATAGAACTTAGGATTGAAGCCCAGGATAATTCCATCATTAGCCTGTTCTCTTTGAGTAAGTAATTTTCCAGTAATATCTGAATCTTTATTAAACCAAAGTGAAGCTGTAAATTCGTTGTTAATAGCGCCGCCAATATCGACAGCATAATATTCCCCATCATTACCGCTGAAGTAAGCTGCTTTGTTATACTTACCATCTGCTTTTGCTCCTGCATGGGCTTTGATCTCATCTGCTGAAAGTGATCTGTTGTAGATTGCTACTTCATCTATTGTTCCGTTGAAATTACTTTTAACTACTGCAGAATCTACAGTACATCCAATGCAAATATGCTGATCATTAAAGTTGGAGAATGATCCAGCAATAGGTATGCTGCTGAATACTCCATCAACTGAAGCTATAAGTGAGGACCCATCATAAGACATAGATATGTGGTGCCATTCTTGAGATGTTGCATTTATATTAATAGAACCAAGTGAAGCATCAACACCATTCATAAGTACGAAACTGAAATGATTGATACTCTTGGTTATACGGAATATTCTTGTATACCCGCTTCCAGAAGAATACCTCTGGTTGTCTATAATAGTTCCACTTCCTGTACCATCTGGCTGAGCAGGATTGACCCAAGCCTCTATAGTAAAGTTCTCAAAGGTGAATGTGTCTGTTACATTTACATAATCACTTGTAGTTCCATCAAAATTGTAAGCATCTCCTATATAACCTGTCGTGTTTACAACTCCACTAGGAATTCCATCATTAGAACCGACTACATCAACAGCGTTTTCTTCGAATTTCCATGCTGATACTGCCCCATTAATATCTGCATAATCTATGGTGAAGTTTGCAGCTTCATTTCCTTCACAGCCGAAGCTGTCATCGAATCTGCATAATAAAGCTGTGTTTTCTTTGTTTGATGCTCCTGTTGAATATGCTAAGATGTCTGATCCATCTATCTTTACAGCCTTGCCGAACTTGCCATCTTCGAATGTTGTCTCTCTGCTGTATTTTGAATGTCCGTAGTGTGCTTTGATCTCCTGGTATGAAAGAGTCCTATTGTAGTATGCAACATTGTCTATAATTCCATCAGAACGATAACTGGAACCTCTTCTTCCTATGAATACAGGTATGTTAGCTTCGTTAGTGTCAGGACGAGCAACAGCGGAATCTTTTAACTCTCCATTCACATAGATATGTATCATGCCACCTTCTTCAATTGTTCCTGCTACATGATACCAAGTGTGATTTTGAAGAGCTTCAGGTGTTACTGCAGTAGCCCAAGTTCCATCATACTGGGCAAGGGCAAGAGTTCCATCTGAATTAACCCTGAAATCCCAACTATAAGGAGAAGTACTATAATCCATCTTATTCATGATAGGCCATTCAGGATAAGGAATATCATCAATATATATCCAAGCTTCAACAGTCATCTCACCAGTGTTGCCGATCTCGAAAGAAGCATTATCAAATATTTCAACATAACCACTACCATCAAACCCTAGAGCTTTTCCAATAATTCCATCAGATTGTGAAAGACCGCTGACGACACCATAGTGATCTCCAGCTGAATCTGAAACATTTCCGTCAATAATCTGATCTAATGTGAAGTATGCAACTAAGTTATCATCATCTGGTAACTGCTGCTTTTCATTTGCATTCGCTCCTTCGCAGTCTAAGGCATCATCAAAGTGGCATAATAGCAATGTGTTGTCATCTGATGTATAAGGCTCTGTGAGTGTTGTTGAATCTAAAGTTATTGTTCCGTTGGATTCTGCAAGATTATAGTATGCAGTTGATTCTGAATATTCTCCTGAGACTGGGTCTAAGATTGCGTTTAAGTCTCCACATTCTCCACCAACACAGTTAACTCCTGAGCTGAAGTTGAAGTATGTATGATAAATGACTGAAAGATTTCCTGAGATTGCATAAGGAACTAATGTTCCGAATGGTATTGACCAGTTCTGGACTAATGGTGTTGAATCTGAAGCTGGGTTGAAACACTGAGCTGTTATGTTGAAATCTCCAGAGTCTATAATATACTCTGAAGCATTATAGATGAAATAAGAGCCATCATTGTATGTGTATGAATCAAATAATGTCTTGTTGTCATCAATGTTTTCTAATTTGATAGTTGCTGATGTTGCATATGAGCAGTTTATCCTCACTTGAGTTATATTATCATTGTATTCAATGTTTGTACAGCTGGTCCAGGCTGTTCCATTATTACATTCAATAGATACAACTGATGCATTTCTTACTCTTATTATCCTGTCTGGTGATACTGTTAAGTTAATGGAGTAGTTCAATGGGTTGTATTCCGAGAAGAATCTCCACCATGTCTCTGAATCAGCTGTTGTGTTTACAGTCCATGTGTTGTTGCATGTGTCTAAGTGCTGCATGTGTCCGCACTGCTGAGGATTTAGGTTTAGTGTGAAGAACGGCATTGATGAGTTCCATTCTCCCTGTGTAGCCATCTTTGTTCCGTTATGGAATAATGTTGCATTTGACATACCACATTCTCCGTTCTGACACTGCACTAGTGTTGAGAAGTTGAATACTTCATATTTTACGACTGATCTGTTCTCGCTTAGTGCAGATGCTACAAGCTGTCCGAACGGTATTGTCCATTCTGTTGTGTTTGTTGTGTTCGCAGTAGGATTGATACATGTTGTTGTTAATGTGAAATTGCCTGAATCCTCTAATCTTGTGTTGTAGTTGTATACATAATAAGTTATGTTGTTGAACACTTCTGTATTGTTTGTCTGTGATGAGAACAGGTATTTGTCATCTTCTGTGTTGTACAGGCTGAAATAAGCCTCAGTAGTGTAGTTGCATCTTAATCTTACTTTCTGGAGCATGTTGTCATAGATCAGATTATCACAGGATGTCCAGTTTGTGTCGTTTAAGCAGGATATCTCTAATACTTCTGGATCCATTATAGATATGTTCACTGTCTGTGTATCATTATCTGAAACATAGGATGAATAGTTAAGTGATTCATAAGTTATGAAGAATGCCCATGTTGAAGGTGATAATCCAGTTGTGTTGACCAGCCAGGTTGTGTTACATGTATCTCCTGCTCTCATGTCAGCCAGGCATGGAACGTCAGTGTAATCAAATGGATTTGAATCATTTAATGTATAGAATGGTGTTGCGTTTGGTAATGTTGAGATTATTCCTTTTACTTCAGCTCCTCCCGAGTATTGAAGTCCATCTATCTTGTATTGGTTGTTGATTATTGAGCAGTTTATCGCTCCTGTTGATGGACAGGTTATCTCGTATTCGTTTGCTCCGCTGCATTTTTCTGAGATCTCTGTTATCTGGTCTATTTCAGCATCTTTTACGCAAAGTTTTGCTGAAGTTATCTTCTTGCTGATGTATAGTGATTTTGTAGTGTTTTGTGTAAGGTTTATTCCTTTAATCAATGAATATCCTTTTCCGCCAACTTCTTTCTTGATCTTTATTGCGCTTAGGTTTATCGTTCCAGCTGAGAAGTTGAAGTCGAATTCAACAACTTTTTCATTTCCGTCTTTGAACCTTACTGTTTTTACTCCAGCGAATGTTCCTGTGATGTCTGATGATCCATCTATTGTTATATTTAAGTCAGTTATGTTTGTAGTAGGTGATGACTGAGTTCCTAATAATGTATCTTCTGCATCATCAACACCATCTCCGTCAGCATCTGCTGAGAGTATTATCAGTGTGTTTGATGTGTTCTTTGATCCGTTCAGTCCGTATTGGTCGATCGGTATTATTTCAACTGTGTAGTTTTCATCGTCAGATGTTTCTTGGGAGACAATCTTGTTGTATTGTAGGTTGTAGTGTGCTTTGATCTGTTCTCCTGATAGTGCATAATCATATATCCTTACTTCATCTAATGAACCGTTGAAGAAATGGCCATTATAACCTGCATATCTTCCGATGGAAGTTCTTCCGTTTGTTATAGCGCAGAATGAGGTTTCAGCTACACTTCCTATAAAATTACCATCAGCATACAAGAATGTGTGTGTTCCATTCCATCCAGCTGCAACATGGTGCCAGTTGTTATCTATAGTATCCCAGGAACCATAATGTATGATTTCAGTATCAGGATATGAATCGCAATGATAGAATCTAAACTCATCGTCATACCACCCTATGTAATATTGGATATTAGTGGATGGATCATCTTTTGCTATCATAGTGTCTGCTGCTCCAGTTTCACTGTTCTTCTTGAACCATAAGCTGATAGTGTAGTTGGTAGCTGTATCAAGGATATCCGGATCTGTCTTAATATAATCGTCAACACCATCAAATTCATAAGCTCCGTTTAGTTTTCCGTCTTCTGTGAAAGTTGCTCCGTTGATCTCTCCGTTATAGCTTCCTCCGAAGTCATAAGTGATGTTAGCTGAACCATTATCTATAGGTGATGTCATAGGCAGATTTAGGACAGTTGTTGGGATATCATCTTTCAGCCAGTTGTATAATATTGATACGTTGTCGTTGTCTATGTCTGAGATTCCTGAGACTGAAGCTGTTATGTTATCATCTACAGTTGGGTATGTTGGAGATATTGAGACTGATGATGTTGTAGGAGGCCTGTTTCCTATTACATTTACTTCGCTTGCGGCTGATGTTGTCGAGATATTGTTTCCGCTTAAGTCTAGGATTGTTACATCAACATCCCATACATCGTTTGTAGTTGTCTCTTGTGAAACGATCTTGTTGTAGCTTGAGTTGTAGTGCTCTAGGATCTGTTCTTTTGACAACGTGTAGTTGTATATCATCACTTCATCTATCAGGCCGTCGAAAGGTCTTGATAACCCTGAAACATTTGTATCTCCAATAACTAATGTTTCTGTGTTTCCTGAAGCTTCATAATTCTTTGAGAATATCTCTTCAACTCCATTCATATAGAATTTAACATTATCTGTAGATGATGTTGTATTATCTATGAATGTTACAGCTACATGATTCCAAGCATTGTTTGTAAGATTTAGTGTTCCTCTTGTTCCTGATGCTCCTGCTGCTGTAAAGCTGAATGCTAGATTTGTATCTATTACATATAATCTCAACAACCAGTTAGTTCCTCCCACTATCCTGTGAAGTCCTGTTATGTTGTTTGGCTTTATCCAGACAGAGTATGTTCCTTGTGTTGTCAATGAGCTTCCATAGAAGTTGCTTCCGCATTTGATGAAATCAAGATCTCCATCAAATGAATATGATCCTCCTACTTTTCCTTCTGATGAATATGTGGAATCTCCATAAGGTGTGCAGTGGCCATTATCTCCGCTGAAATCATATACAGTTGAGCCGTTGTTCATCGGAGCGTTGAATAATGCAGTTGATTGTGAGTTTTTGATCCAATTATAGCTGGCTGTTGTGTAATCTCCTATGATATTTGCTGTCATGTTATCTGTTGATCTTGGTTCTGATGGTGAGATTGTAACTGATATTGCATCTGATGTCTCGAACCATCCTTGTTTTGCTTCATAATCTCCTCCTTCTGATGCAGCTGCAGGAAGATCTGTAAGTTTAGATCTTGCTGTGTAGTTTGTGCTTGTTATCTCTCCTCCTGCAATTCCAGTTGATTTTACTCCTGTTGCGTTTCCAGCTAAGAATGGATCCAGTGTTGCGTTTATGTAACCGCATTCTCCACCGACACAAGTTACTTTAGCTGAGAAGTTGAATAATTCTTTTTGTATGACATTCTTGTTCTGTGTTATCTTTTCAGCCTGTAATGTTCCCCATGGAATTGTCCAGTTGACGATCTGCTGTGTTGTCTGGCCTGGATTTCCGCAGTTAACTGTCAGGTTGAATTGACCTGAATCTAACAGATTGATGTCTGTGTTGTTGTAAGTCCAGACTGTTCCTGTGCCAGTTGATGCTAATGATGAATTAGATACATTGAAGAATGTGTATGAGTCTGGCAGGTTTTCTAGTGTTATTGATGAGTAAGTTGAGTATGAGCAGTTTATTCTTACATCAGTCAAGTTGGTGTTGTATAACATCTCTGTGCATGCGACCCATTCAGAGCTGTTGTAGCATTCTATGGAGTTAATTGCAGGGCTTGAGATCGTTATCTCAGCTGTTGATGAGTTTACTGCAGACACATAGCTTGAATAATTGGTTGATTCGTATGTTGTGAAGAATGCCCATGTTGAAGGAGGATCTCCTGTTGTGTTTACTCTCCAGGTTGTGTTACATATATCTCCTGCATGCATATCTGCTAAG
>JANQNE010000003.1 GCA_028279725.1 Candidatus Nanoarchaeia archaeon | reverse complement strand
AGTCACCTGGATAGCAAGTTGATCATTCTCTCTGATATCATTAGGAAGAATATAAGTCATAGTCAAACTAGTTCCCACTTCTTGCTTTGCTAAGAAATGTCTAACAAAAGGTCTATCAGAACCGGTTACTGGAGGTTCTTCAATCCTAGCTTCAACTGATTGAATTTTATAATTTTTTATAGGATCTAAGTTAACTTCAATCTCTAATTTATCTCCCGGATTTATCACAGTACTTGGAGTCACAGTAGTGTATGCTCCTTCGTTAGATACCTTATTAATAGTAAAACTGATACCTTTATCACTTCCCTTTAAATCTGTAGATGAATCTGCACTTGATGAACTTGCACTTCCTTTATTATTAGTTAAAGTAACACTTATTTCCTTGTATTGTTGCTTGTTTCCTTGCCTGACTATAAGAGCATCTGGAGTTAAAGGATCTCCTTGTCTTGACTTATGAAGACCAATAGAGAATTTCTTAGTTATCTTAGCAGTATCTCCTGATACTCTAGGAGGTATTACTTCCACTTCACATTTAACTCCTTTGGTTAGTGATAGGACAATATCAACTCCATTAAGCTTAAAAGAGACTGAAATAGTATTAGTACCAGCAGGAATTCCTCCACCTATACTCTCATCCATGGCGCCAGGATCCTTAAATTCAAAATCAGTACCTGTGTGATAAAACATCTTATCTATCAGATTACCACCTTGTGTCCAATCTATTATTATTGCCCCTTGCTTAGCTACAACGCCAGACTCAGAACTAATTCTACAAACGTCATTTGTATCTCCAATAGTCATCTCCGCAGTAACTTTCTGCAAACCTTGTCCTGTAAAATCTCCTTCCTTAACAGTAAAGTCAAATCCATAATCATGCTCTTCTGTGTATCCCTCTCTTATGACTTCAACACCTTCGATTGTCCCTACTCCTTCTCCTTCTATCTGTTTGTATTGTATCAGGAAAGGTCTTTCCTGCATCGTCGTCTGCCCATATTCTGCTCTTATCTTGAAAGGAATCTTAAATCTCTGTATTCCTGTACTATCTTGATCAGTAAAACTAAATGACATCTCTGCAGGTGGTTCTTGCGCAAACTCCGCATACTGATCTGAAATATATTTAGGACATGACCATATCTTATTTCCACTAACAGCTTTAGATGGCTCTAAAGCACAGCCAAACAACGCTGTAGTCCATCCAGTGATCTCTTTCTCCTCACAATGTGGAGGTTCTGCACTAAACTCAGCTCCAGCTGCTGATGTCCAGCAAACTCTCATCTTGTTATATCTGATAAATTTCTCAGAAACTCTCATATGTCCTGCAGGAGTTTCAGTTGGATCTGTCTGCTTTATATCAGTCTTAACCCCTGGGAAAGATCCATCAGTTGTCACAAAAGGCAAAGTTTCTGTAACAGCAGGGCAATCACCTTCATAATCACACACTAGTTCAACTCTATAATTCAGAAGATTTGATCCTGGCTGCAGCCAAAGACCCATAGTATATTCATAAGTTGCAGCTCCAGTAATTGGGTTTGCACTTAATAACTCTGCTCTTGCAGTTGAAATAAACGCAGTACTCTGTCTTGGAGGTGTTTGATCACCAAACCCTAATGCTGATTGCAGATTAGGATCCCATTCTCCAGTCAAAGCACCCATACACACTGCATGCGATAAAGAGCTAACACCAAGGTCAAATTGCCCATGGAACGATTCTTTATAATCTTCTGTAAATATTGTTCCAGCTCCTTTTAATCCAGAAGCAAATCCTTCCCCAAAACCGTGCTCTCCTTCATCCACACTATTTTTGTTGAAAGATTCATCTATCTTACCCATCACAAACTCAACCATGACGTAAGTGAAAAGATCACATACAAACTGGGTAAACAACTCTTCACAAGCTGCAGCAGTAAATGTATCTCCTGCCTTAGCTTCCTGCAAACACCTCAGCATCTCTCCAGTCAGCCTTTCCCACTGCCTCACATAACCATTTATCTGAGACAAGCATCCGCATTGTATAGCTGATCTAAAATTCTGTGTAGGCTCTAAGAAAGCTCTCTTAGATCCTAAGAAAACACTTCCACTGTTAAAACAAGATGGTCCGTGTAATCCTTCTACATAAGCTACTTTTCCAGGAGCATTAACATTATTTCCTTTAATCCCATCTCTGACTGCTTTAGCTTCACTATCTTTTTTACTAAACCAACCATTTAGATTCTCAACTAAAGTCTCTGGTGTCTCTGCTCTATATCCTGCAAAAGTTCCATAATTCCATGGTTCATTAACAAAAAACTCCCCTTTATTTGACTGGTCAGGCTTAACTGGCCATGCATCTTCTTTCTGATATATAATCTCAGTAATTTTTCCCTTATTATAAGAAGCCCTCAGACAGCAGAACTTTCCATCTTCTGGTCTGCAATCACTTGTTGTAAAAAATAGAGCTTTTGTTGTCGCTGCTTTTTTTGATTCTTCAACTGTTGTCCCCCCACTGCCAATCGGTTTTGATTCAATGCAACCAGCAGCTAATTGGTCATCAACACTATCTCTCTTCCCTTTATAACAGCTATATTTTGTAGTTGGCAAACACTTGTTAGGCTGACCTTTATCTCCTATCAATTTAGTATCTATGTTTTGAAGCTTCGCAGGATCAGAAGAACCTGCTGATGGTTTAGTTGCTTGTGGATGTCTTTCTGGATTCACAGGAGTTGATTTACATAAGACTCTATCACAAGCTAATCTATAATGGTTGTATGTATCTTTCTCCTCTTGTATCGCATTAGCACAAGGTTCCACTATACTCTTCAACTCTTCATCACTGGCTCCTTCTGATTTCTTTAATTGTGCTTCTCCCATATTAACTGTACAAGTGCCCATTGTAGTCGCATGCTTGGTAAAATACCTTCCGATATAAAGCAAGCAGGTTCCTCCAGCGATCTTATGCAACCCGCTCACCCACGGAGCAATTTCCTGCAGGAATTGGTTAGTTAGGTTCAATATTCCAATCCCAGCATCAAGCAGTTCCTGAGGCAGTACTTTAGTATGATCAACCTCTTCCTGTATCAGGTTAGAAGTCTCACCGCACTTCACCATCTTTTCAGGATCTAGCCATCCTCCAGCAGGACTTGTCTGTCCTGTTGTTGGATCAACAGTAGGCAATAAGCTTGTTGTCTGGTAATCAACATGAACTTCTATCGGAATCTTACAGTCATTATTAACCAAAGACTTCCACGCTTCCTGCAAACTTCCTACTTTAGACTCATTCATACCTTTCCAAGGATTAAGCATATATGTAAAACGCCAGAATGTCTGATTTTCATTAGATACTGAACTTACAAGTTGCCAGTTCTTTGCAACTTCTCCGTCTATAAAACATTCATAATCCGTCTCATTATAATATTTCTGGAACTTTTGCTGAGGAACTATCCTAACACTCCTAACCCTATAATCTGGTGAAAAACCTCTCCAGGTTAACTGGACATCTATATTAACCAATTCAGTTCCATCTCTCAACCTATAAGGTTTAAAGTAATGTTCATCAGGCAGTATACTTACAACAAACTTACCAGGAACATCACATGGTGTTGAAAAGAAAGTCAGTTCAGTCCTTTGAGGAGATTTTCTTCCATATGGATCTTCAGCTTCTAAGCTTACCTTAATCTTAGTCTCATTGTGTGTATTCATATAAGCTACAACTTCATCCTTTGTTCCTCCAACATATCTGGAAGAATCAGCTTCCTGGAAAACAGCTGAGAAATCAAAATCAGTACTTACTAATTCCAGTTCAACTTCAAACTTTCCAGTCTCATCAGCTGTAACATTTGCTACAAAATCAGTAGGTTCTTCAAACTGAGGATCATCAATCCTCTCATATACTGTAACAACTGAACCAGGAGTCGTATACCCTTTTATTATAACTTCTTTAAGTGTTGTTGCAACATAACCTGTAACTTCATCAGGAATAGGCCATGATATAGTCACATTTGGTGGCCCTAATCTTCCCACATATTTAGTCAAAACAGCTTCATTTCCAGCCCTGTCTACAGCAATTATGGTGATGTTATTCTCTTCTTCAGCAAGATCTATCTCTTTAGTAAAATTCAGTAAATAATCGCTGCTTTCAAACACTGAAACAGTATTTACATAAACCTCAGCCATAACCTCTTCATTAAAAGAGACCTTAAGCAGCATAGTTTCATTTATTGTAGAATCCTCAAAATTCAAAAGCCTTATTATCGGCTCAAGCACATCTGCAGTAAGATTAAACTCAAAACTAGCTTTATTATTATGTTCATCAGCAACCTCCATAAAGTATCTGTTAATACCATTGCTTACAGACAATGTCTTCTCCATCTCACCAGTATCATCTACTTTAAAGCTTCCCACATTTATGAAATTATGGAATATTGTTACAGTAACATTAGGCTCTATTACACCTTTAAGCACAAAAGAATCGTTCTTTATAGCTCCGGCATTGATTATCTCCTGAGTCGCTGAATCAAAACTGTCAATAGTTATCTCAGGAGGAGTTATATCAACAGGAACAACTAAAGACCTAACAACACTCTTCTTATAGCTTGACTGAACCTGATAATAATATGTTTTAGCTTTCTCTAATTTTATCTCAACTGTGTGATCGATCCTGCCGCTCGCTCCGGAAACACTATCGTCCAGATTATCACTGCTATTGCCGAACAATACTTTTCCATCAGCCCCTATATTAGTCGTCCAGTTAACCTCATAAAAAACATAATCATCAGTCTCAGATACAGCAGCTATCTTAAGCCCGCTTATAGTAACTGTTTCATAAGTCTTGAAATTAAAATGATTTCCTCCATTATCATTTACTTCCTCATGACCAGAAGCATTCTCTGAAGCTATATCATATACATAATCTTGATTCGCAATCAGTCCTGTCAACAAAACTGAGTGATTATCAGTTAATGTGTCTTCTGTTTTAGTCTCAGAAACTGAAGTCGTCCCATAGTTAACTTTAGAAGTCGCCAATTCAGTAGTTGTCCAGTCTATCTGCACGCTTCTGTCATCGATGACTGTAGCTGTTGGTGTTCCTATACTAAATCCTAAAGATATAGGCATAGCTATGATGAAGCTTATCACAAAAGCTGCCATCAGTTGTATTTTCTTGTTCATTTTAACACAGGAGCCTCAACATCTTTTGAAAACTCTGTCATATTATCAAGCATATTTATCTGAGCTTCATAATCATCAATTAGAGATTCATCGATAAGCACATATAGCTCAAGTTCGTTTGCATTCATGATATCTATAGTACTCGGATTAAACGATAATTTAGTCCCACCTACAATATTATCACTCTTCAACACCATAGCTTCTAACTCATAACTTAATCCTTCTCCTACAGGTATCTCAAATTCTCTAAAACTGCTTTCTGAAGAATAGAAAGCACTTGTCTGATGACCGTATTCTTCATTCTTTATATCAAGAATCACTGATTCATCATCAGCAAGGAACCTTTTGAAAGTATCTCCGACCAGATACTTCTTAACTGATAGGTTCAGTTTTTTCTTCTTAAGCATAAAGAACTCAATAGTATCATTGTTCTCAGTATCGATTCCCCTTATCTGTTTTGTAAAATAGCCATCTTTCTCAGCTACTATAGTTCCATAATTACACCTAGGAAAATCAGTTTCAAGAGCAGCTGTTGTCAGCAACGGCACTGTCCTTCCCATATCACATGTAAACTCAATACATGAGAATCTTATGTTAACCTTATTCAAAGGCTCATAACTTACTTCATCCCTAGGATAAACTGTAACTCTGTCATCCTTATTTTCACAGAATTCATACTCTCCGCCTGCATGTACTCTGTCAGGCAAGAATTTCACTGGAGTATTTACCTTATCTCCTTCATTATGGTTTATTATTACAGGCATAGCAAACTGATAGACATAAGCATCATGCTCACCTACTACTTGTTCATCAAATATCCTTACAACAACAGGATATTCAATATCATAAACAAAATGATAGTTGATAAAACAAGCAGGAATAGTCAATCTAGTGATCACAAGATCAAGATCAACCAGCTTGGAAGATTCTGCCCTTAAGAACCCTCCTTGAGAAGGAAGGGTTCTAAGCTTCATACCCCAAGCAGGATCATAATCAAACTCAACTCTAAAATCCTTATAATCATCTTTATCCATGCCAGTTTTCCAGATAAAATGATTCCTTGCATAAAGATAATCAGGATGTTCATATGGAACAACATTAGTTTCATTTACCCTCACAGAATCAAGATTAAACGGCAGCATTTCCTGTATATTCCTCTTAACTCTTGCTGTTGACTTCATAAAAGGCTTGCACTGCCCAAACACCATATCTGTCATAGGGACCAGAGGCATTGAATCTTCACTGTCTGTAGCTTTGCTTGCCATAGACATAAGATCCATAGTAACTCCTTCTAAGAACATCTGATTGTTCTCAGCATCAAATATTTCCTTCGCAAGCTCATGAGCTTTTCTTATCCTCAAAGGCAGCTCAGTCCTAAATCTAGACATAGGTACTATCTGTCCGGTATTATCCTGCACTTTGAAAGGAAAATCAACAAGAACAACAACTGAATTATCAGTAAACTTTATTGTTGTTTCAAGATCTCCTACTTCTAATATATTGTATAGGTTCTCAAAAGAACTAAAAGCATCTACACATTCGACTATTTCCCTGTCTGCATTCGCCTCTATCTGCGCTACCATATCATCTTCTTCAGGGCTAAGATCTCCGTCCTGTATACTTCCTCCTCTTCTGTAATACCAGTAAGGTATGACCATATCTAGCTGAGGAGATATCATCACTCTTGAAAATGGATTAATTCTTATCTGAGAAGGAACATCAACATAACCTCCTTGCTGTCCTGCAGTCTGGACCAATGCAGTTGTTTCATCAGCCATACACTGCTCAACAAATCTCTTTAGAGGTATGAATCCTTCAGGAACCTTCTCATCATAGGTTATCTTGGTTATATCAGCTCTCATATAGAAGAAGAACATAACAGCTAATATCATTATTATCCCAAGTATGATAAATGCTGTTACCTGCCCTCTTTTACACATCTTCATTTCCATTTTGATTTTATCCTATTTAAGCCTTTATATTTTTTATAGTCAAAAAGATATAATTCCTCATTAGATTTACAAATAATAACAAAATAAGCACAACTGCTGCCATATCAAACATATATGGAAGATTCGCAGCAATTAACACTAAAGCTACTGTTATTGCAGCAACCAACAAAAATACAAGATAAGGTTTTACAAGATCCTTCTTAAACCATAATTTCTCTGATGATTTGATATCTTTCCCTAAAGACAGTCTTGCTAATAAGATAAACTTAAAGTGCATATAGATCAAAGAGAATAATATTATTGCCCAATAAAATACATTTAAGTTCAAAAACTTGAATGACAAAAGCATCAAAAACACATACCCTACTATGGTTACAAGACTTACCAAAGAAAACTTAGTGATAATCTTCTTACTAAACTTTATTCCAGATAAAGTCCTATATGCTATCAGTCTGCTGATTATCCACAATATTATCAAAAAAATTCCAGCCAAGCTATAGGATCTGATCGCCTCACTCTTTACTTCCTGAATCAATTCTACTGAAACCTCCAAACCAGCAATATCATCTGTCTCATAAAACCTGCTTATCTTCTCCTCTGTTAATTCACTTATCTCAGGATATTGCTTATAGAGAGATGTTGCTGTAGAACCTACAATCACAAAGAAGACTATGAAGAAAAGCATATCTACTAAAAATGTTATTGCAACTTCTTTCCTTAATTTCAGCATCTTATATAAACCTCGGTTTCAAGAGATCTTTGTTATCTCTGGAATAATTATCTACATTCGGAGTATCAAGCTCATCATATGTAGATGGAGTTCCAAGATCAAAGACATACAGTGTTAGGTTCTTATCTGAATACACCATATCTTTTGTTATTGTAACATTTGCCCTGGCTCCTCCGTTCTGCCATGTATCCAGTGTCATAGGCTCCATACAGCACCAATTATCATCAGTACAAGAAGTTGTTACAGCACCAAAATCACTAATATCATATTCATTCTCACAAGGATATTCGCACTCTTCTTCATCCCCGCATAATCCGTCTATCACATCCTCTTTTATCTCGATAGGTCCTGAATATATCATAGTAGCCTGTATAGTATAATTACCAGGAGCAAGATCTAATAAGTATTCTTCAGGAGGTTCTGAAGCACTTATTCCTCCTCCACTGGAATATAGATCTGCATTGGCATCCAGTTCTTCTAAAGCTTCTGTCTTTTCTTCATCACTAAGATCAGAATCCTGTATCGCTTCTCTTGCTGCTTCAATATCAATAGTTGGAGCTCCCTGTGAATCTCCAACATGATTAGCTGTCTTAAATTGCAGAACATTAGGCAGAGGAAATTCCTGATCATGAGAACTTTCTTTAACTCTCTTTATCTGCAATAGTACAAGATCATTATCTGTAATCTCATCAGCCTGGCTGTCAGCATATCTGACAGCATCAGCGAGATTTGTAGCTATATGGTCTCTTATGTTCAATACATGTGTATCATTCCTCTTCATTATCCTCACTCCTTTTGTAACAACAGGATAAAGATTAAGATCAAACTTGACAATACCATCATTTTTTCTGTTATTATATGTGATAACTTCAGCAAGATAACCTTCTTTCTCAATCTTTATCTTTCCGCCAAATCCGCAAAAAGGCATCTTTGTCTTCAACACAGCTTCATCATCTTTCATCTTAGTATCCCCTAAGATAACCCTCTCTCCGCATATATAAGTTACAGTAACACCATCCAAAGGGCTGTCATCTTCAGAATCAGTTGTAAATATCTCAATTTCTTTGTCAACAAAAAGATTTTTATCACCTACTCTCAGGACAGGAACACCAACTTTTAAAGAAGTTCTAAATGTTCCTCCTGTATAAGGTCTTCCATTTCTTATATTACCTTCAAGAGCTATCTGGAACTTGTATCCTTCTTCATCAAAAGCCAGAGGATCTTCAATCTTCATAACAACAGGATAAGACAGATCATAACCTTCAGGATATTCATATATCTTAAACGGTAATAAGCTCAAAGGTATTACATCAAAACCTGCAGTAGGTTCTGCTTTTATCACTTCTTGGCCTCCAACATCAAAGTATATTGGTGTTCCAGGATAGAAAAAATCAACCTTAAGATCAGGATATGCATTGTCCAACTGGAAACTTAGAGAATTAAAAACTCCCTGTTTCACATCATGATTTGCTGGATCTGTATAATATACTTGATATGGATTTGAATCTCTGGTGTTTACTATCCTCATAAGCCTGATAAACTGCAGTATATCATTCTTTATTATCTTCTCTACATTGAATCTCGCCCACACATTAGTGTTGCCACCCATCTTAACTTCATTGAAAGGAGGGATCACTTTATCTTCTCCACCATAGATCGTTATAAGGTTTCTTATAGGGTCTTCTAAGAAAGATCTGTTTATCTCTGCATTGATGGTTTCATTTATGAAAACAAATATATTCTTGAGATTAACCTCTTCAACCGCAAGGAATCTCTTCATCTTTGTCTTTGTTCCAGTGGCTTTACTCTCAACCTCCATAGGATACAACAATTTCAGCAGAACATTCTCATCTGAAACTGTTGTTATCACATCAATAACACCATCAGGTATTATCTTAAAATTATCCTCTAAAGCAGTAAAGTTTCTAAAGCATATATGAAGTTCTTCCTCAACATAACGGTTGATCTGATCCTCTATAGAATTATCCCCATCAGTATCTAGATAAAGCTCCGGCTTCAAAGAAGCAAAATTATCTGAAGCATCAGTATAATACCAAAAAGGTATCTTATCAGGAACATATTCGATAATCTGGGTATCTGGAGAGAAAGGATTAGTAGTAAATCCTTGCGCATCAATATCAATATATCCTCCATTCGCCCCTATCAGCCTTATTGCATCTTCTCCAACTTCAGTTAAGCAGTTCTCAACATAAACCTTCACAGGAAGAAGATCAGTCGGAGTCTTTGTTGCAGCAAATCTTTCTGTACTTGTCTGTGCCTCCTGCACTTTCTCCTTTGTATAAAAGATCAACGAAGTTGAAAATAATAATATTATTCCGATGACCATGAATAGTGTTATCTGACCTCTTTTTTTCATTTTAAACCTCTTTACCATAATGTACCAGTATCTTCTTCCTCTCCTCCTTCATCCTCATCCCCTTCGTCATCTCCATCAGGGATAGCTTCCTCTACATGACCCAAAAGACCGGAACGGACTCCCAAGTCTGATATTTCATAACAGAATCCAGTCTTATATTTCCCAGCACCTGATTCATAGAGACAATCATAACATTCATAATTTATGTCTGCTTTAACATTTTCAAATATAGGGAATGAAAGACAGTCTTCTGGGTCTGATTTTGAACATACATTCCTGCCATCACTGCACCTATCACAAACAACCTTTTCAAGATAGATACATGCATAATCATGATCTGTGGGTTCCAGTACAACAGCAGAAGCATCTCCCAGATTCTTCACTTCACCAGATCTTACCCCGGCCCAGTCATAAGAAGCATTTGGATATACAACTTTTCCATCACTTTTTTCTCCCAGCTGAACAATATATCTCATATCTTCACTAAATCCACCTAACCTCCAAGTTATAGTGTATATATATTGATCTACATTATCTTCATCAGTCATATTATATACTGCCTTTGTAGCTCCTATCCATCCCTGAAGATCTCCAAAACTTGTAAGGCCTTTATTTCTTCCAGGATCATCTATAAACTCTCCCCACTCATCAGAATCTGGATTACAAGCTGACTGTGCCCATTCATTTGCATCAAACTTAGATCCCCAGTTACTCCAAAATTCAGACCAACGTTTATAACGATCACCTATCCAATCGATCTCTGTTGCCCAATCCCAGATAGCATCTCCTAAATTCTTATTAGAACCGCAACGAGGATCATTATACCAAAAACATCCATCAGGGCATGACTGTGAATCCTCCCCGCTCACATCAGCAAACATACCAAGACAAGGGCTTTCTCCACCACCTAATCCAGAACAGCTCATCCCTTTCCTAGCAAGATGACCATCCCCGCATGACTCTCCTCCAGTCAATGAACCCTTACATAAACATCCATCAGGATCCTCGCACATCTTATTACAATCATACAATGTTGATGGCTCTCCATCTCCCTTCTCAATACAGCAGAACTCACTAGATGGACAATCTAGTCTCTTTTGTTCAGTTGTTGCAGAACCTTTAGCATAGTCCTTCTCACCTGTGCAGTCAGGACCGCACTTACCTCCATAACCAGCACAAGTCTCAGTTACATTTATCTGACCACCGCATCCATGTTCATCAGTTTTTGGAATTACCTTCCCAGCATTCTTTCCGCAATAACTGGCACATCTACATTTATCTTTAGTCATCTCCTCTTTTGTAGGACAATAACTTTTAGAATTCTCACAAGATTCAATTACTGCTTCATATGTGGCAGCTGCATCTGATATTGTCATCTTCTTTACTTCACCATCAGCAGCAATAATTAGTTGAATCAATAGTAAAATCAAAACGACCGGAATTATTAACTTCATTATTTTCATTTATTTCACCTTCAGCTACAGGAGACTGGATATTTTTCTTCTGCAGTATACTCAAGACCTTCAATAATCTTCTTCCATGTAATTGTAATCTCTTTAGTGACAGATGTATCAATCTCATATCCATCCTTCAAACCGCTAGGATCACTGCTTTTTATATTTCCATCAGCATTCACAATTATCTTACATTTATTTTCATTATCATCTATATCTTTATCTTGGGACCCAGGATTATAACTAGGACTTTTACAAACAGTTACATCAGTCGCTCCAGGACATCCTGATTTACACTTATTTGAATCTTTTTTACACTCTGTTCCCTCTGCAGCAGTAGGGAAATTATAACAGCTCCAACCTGGATTTTCATATTCACATCTAGTAATACATGGTCCTGCATCTGCAGCCTTACATCTCATATTGTTTCCACAACTAGCTCCCTTTTGTTTTCCACTGCATGACGACTGAGAAACAACTTTACATGAAGTAGTTGTACATTCATAATAAGTCTTTGCAGCATCTTTTACCTTACAAGCAGCATCGCATCCTGCAGGAGTACAACTTCCCTCACAGCTGCAGCTTGTAGAAGATACTGTCTTCGCAACACAAGTCTCAGTTTTAGCTGCTTCAACATTACAGCTAAAAGGAACTGCAGTAGTACAGCCAGTAAAAGTCTTAGCAGAGTCAGCAGCCTTACATGCTGATTCACATTTAGTCTTATCGCATGTTCCAGTACAAGTACATTTCTGAGCACTCACAGATGCAGTACAGCCTTCCACTGTCTTAGCCCCGCATTCTTTATCAGATTTTTTATTATCACAGCACCATTCATCTTTATTTAAAACATCACTTCCGCACTTGCATGACTTATCAGCAACTTTTGAATTAGGATCACATATATTATCAACACATCCCTGACCTACATCAAATTTCTCTCCAGCGGCACATCCATCAAATGAAGAACTAAATTTAAACTCCTCCTCATAGACTGGCTTATCACCTGAAATATCAATTTGTTTTGATTCAGTCTTACCTTTATACTTGATTGCCAAAACATGCTTTCCAGCAGTTATTGGCTTAACTGAAAGAGGTGTAGGACCACTACCATCTAGAAGAATCTCATCAACAAAAGGATGGGTTATAATCTTCAGTTCCATCTGTCTGCAACCTTCTGCCTTAGAAGCACAATACTCTCCAGCTTCACATGCAATTATTTTACTATCAGAACAAGTACAACTTAATACATTCCCCTCTATCTTGCTATCTTCAACACTGCCACATGTTCCTCCAACATCTTCATTATTACATTTAAACTTATTATTTGAATCAACATAGATTTTCTCAGGCTTATCTTCACAGTTCCATTCATTGTCACAATCTCTGCACATAAATGGATCCCCATACTCCTTACATACTCCATTCTTACATTCCCTTCTTTGGTCTCCTGGTCCAATTTCATAAACTTTCTTAGGACTTCCAGTACTAAGATCAATATCCATACATGTATCTCCTATATCCTTACATACATCATCACATTCTCCATTAGGTTTCATAGCTTGTCCATCTTTACAGCCTATACTTCCAAAAAAATCTTTCTTACATTTTCCATTATCACAATGATATTCATCTAATTTCTTCCTATCTTCATTATAATTAGAAATATCGGGGAAAGTTCCATCTTCAGAAACGCATAACCTACCTTCCATCTTACATGTCTCTTTACATTCTGCAAAACCATTTTCAGTAGTGCAAATTTGTGAAAGCTCATCTGTATCTTTACAACTAACTTTTTCACCATCCTTACACTCATAATTACTATCACACTTGTAATAGACTAATTTACCATTTTTGCATTCAGACAGCTTCTCTCCATTTTTATCAGTACAAGGCTTTCCGCTAGCATCTCCATCAGTGCATAATTTAGCTCCTTCACAAGTACATGGTCCATTCGGAGTACAGACTTCTTTCTGCCCTTTACATTCATGAGGTTTATTAGCTTTCACACAACCTGTACTCTTACATTCAAAATAATCAAACTTGCCGTCTCCTTCAACTCCAACAGTTGGATAATGTTTACCTTTATCACCTGGAGCATCTTGGCATATAAATCCGCTATCAACTTTACAGCTCTCCCATTTTACATTTCCAGGCTCTCCAGAACAATACTTCCCGCTCTTTTCATCAGCATCATCAAGTGTACATGCTCCATTCACACACTTAACTTCAATCATAGCTTTATAATCATCAGAACATCTGAACTTATTCTCAGCCTTATCTCCATTAGGATCATTAAAGTCTTTACAAACCTGGCCTTCAACTTTACATGCTACACACCCGACTCCCTCCTTACATCTTCCGCCACTAGGACATTTCTTCGCACTTCCTTCCACACACTGGCAATTGTCATTACAGCTAGGACTGTAGTATTCATTAGATCCTTCACTCACACAACTTGTGGTCTTCCTTGTAGCTTCATCACTCCCAACCTGACAGCCCACATCACTTATAGGAATACAGCAATTAGCTAATGTTCCTGTATATGCAGCTTCAAATTTTCTTATCTCTTCATTTATCCCACTAAAACTAACTTTAATTGCTTTACCAGCAACAAAAGTACTCATAACTAAAACAAACACAGTACAGATTCCGATCAATATTTTCTTGTTCAAGTTACTCCTCCTGGACAATATGAAACATCTAAAATTATAGATGCGCTATATCTTGTAAACCCACCGCCTTCTTTTCCTGTCGCATCCAACTTTATACTAAAATGTTTGCCTATTGGAAGGTTATTAAGTGTTACAGAATTGCAACCTGTCGCACTCTGTCCTTCTGCTGATACTGTACAGCTACCGACTAAATCGGCTAATTCAGCACTTACCCCTTCAAGCGGATTAAAGGTAATCGAACCGCATTTTTCATATTCTTGTACAGGTGCTACATAATTCTTATCACATTCAACCTCACTCCCTACTCCACTTTTTTCAACATAACAATAATCTGCAGTTCCCTCAACATTACATGATCCCCATCTCTTCAAACATGTCTGTTTTGTGCAAACACCTTGACAGTCTCCTCTTTGCCATAAGCACTTTCCATCTTTCCATTCCCATATTTCAGTTGGTTGAGTCCCAACCTTCTGACAATTAAATTTATCCAATCTGCACTCAGTTCCCCATCTTATAACTCCATTTCTATTAATACAGATATAATGTCCAGGCTGACCATCTTTTGTGCAAGGATTATCCATATTTAACTCTCCAACTTGACATACTTGTGGAGCGTCTGGCTCAGGTTCTTCCTCTTCAACATAACAGACGCTTGGAGAACTTCCCTTGCAGCACTTATTATCATCATTATTTTCCCACTCATCAGCTCCATCAACACATCCATCATCACAATACCTATGAGGTCCTTCAGTAGTGCAATATAAGCATTTTTCCCAACCAGATGTATAAGGGCATTGTTCTTCATCCTGACATTCTAGTGTACATTTACCATTACCGATATGCCTACAGATCCCATTATCATAACCACATTCAGTTAGATCCACTGCTGATCCTCCAAAACTTCCAAGTAAACAAACTGCAGAAGTACTATCATCAATTGAAGTGCACTTATCTGGAGTCTGATCAGCTGCATCATCCACTTCATCACTTGCATCATCATCAGAACTGTCAACAGGCTCACAGCATTCATATTCTGGATTATCTGGATTATCTTTACAATCCATCTCAACACCATCAATAGTCTTTATCACAGAAGATACATTTAAAGCCAAGACTAGCAAAATAACAACAAACACCAATAAAAACTTCTTTTTCATCATACTATCTTAAACTCCACAACATGTGATTTTGCTTCTATCTTTGATATCTTATCATATACTGATATTGTCAGATAATACATCCCTTCTTCAACTTCTTCTCCTACCTCAAACTGGTTTGTAAAAACAGCAGGTTCTCCCTGAACATCAAGATAATTATCAACATCTGAAACTATCCCTCCAAAAAAACCAGCTTTATTTCCTTCTTCATCCAAAACTTCAGCTGACTGTCTTAACCCAAAAAAGTAGCCATCCTTACTCTTAGACTTTGGATTAGTAAAATCTTCAACTTTAACTGAAACATATGCATTACTTCCTTTTGCATAAACATAGTCAGTATTCACAATAACATTTCCTCTTTCATCAAAACCGCTGAACATCTCAACTTCAGTTATCTTTAACATGGTCACATCTTCTTCATCAACATCAAAATCACTTTGTTCTCTGCTGTCTAAATATATAAGCGTAAAAAGTAATATAACTAACAAAATCAACAAAACTACAAGTACTTTAGTCAGTTTTTTTGAATTCATTTTCTCCTGCATATTCCTTGAAGATTCTGGCTTATTTTTTGCCCAAGATTTAAACTTAAATCTATATCTGGAAGTAAAGATTCACTTGGCTCGCACTTACTTCCAGTCCATCTTTGATCACGGCTAGGAAATGAAGTTGGATAACAGAGACATCCTTGATCCTTAGACCAAAATGCATCTGAATCAACATATTTACATGTTCCTCCCACAATACACCAACCACGAGAACCAAAATTACCGCTTCCATAACACTTGCCACAACCTTCTCCTTGAGGATTAAAATAACACCTTATAGTTTTCATCTTATCAGGATCTATATTTAGTTGACAATGTTCTGTACATGCTGAAAATTGATTTTTACTATTTTCATATCTTTGATATGCAGATGCACAACTCTGAGGAGAAGAACAACTATCTATATCTGACTGTATCCCATCAAACAAACTTATGATCTGAGTTGTCTGCGAACTGCTAACATCCACAGAATTTGAAACAGGACACTTAACATCATTATAAGAAGCAGTTGAAGAATAACAATTAGTGCAAGGACCGCCACAACCACCATTAGTGATACTACTTCTACATTCTCTACATACATCATGCCTTGTTGGCTTAGTGAACTTGGTCCAATACACAGAACCACTTGCATAACCTTTAGCAGAATTCCACTCAGATTCTGTAAAACATGTCTTTCCTTTTGTTGCCTCAATAAATCTATTTAGTTGCTGAATAAATGAATTAACTCCACTGTCGCCACAATCAACCAATGGTTGTTGACTCTGAGTTTGTCTTGATTCTTCCTCATCACATTGATTTTTCTTCACAATAGCTTCATCATACATATCAGAACTGCACTCATGATCAGCATACAGCTCTCCATTTACTATACTTCTTGCAGTTGAACAATCAGATCCAGCAACACCCGTCAGACTAGTACAATCTACTGGAGGAGAAACATCAGGAAGCGGACATCCTGTTGCACTGTCTAGTTCTTTCTTCCTTTCATCTATAACACATCCAACTACATAATCACACTGACCAGAACTTGGATTTATAGTAATAGCATCGGAAGATAATATAGTCTGACATCCTGCATTCTCAAAATCAGGAAAACTATTTTGACCAGAACAATACTGATAAGTAAAACTTCTTGCAGGTTTCTGGCTATTGCAGACATCAACTATTGACCCAAAAACAATAGGAACTACTAAAATCATCACAAGCATAAAAATAAATATCTTCTTCATCTTATTTCTACCTCAACTGAAACTTCAGCTGTATCTAAACTGTAAAGATCAGTATATTCTATCTTAACAGTATGTTTTCCTTCTTCAAATCCATGAGTATCGATCAATGTAGGAACTATTATATCATCCTTCAAAGTAGTATTAGTAATAAAATCCTGACTTTCATCCTGATGAACAACAATACCCTCAGGACCAAAAACATTCATCTTCTGTATTATCCAGGATTTATACTGTTCATCAACTTCAATCCTTGAAAAGACATTAAATTTAGACCTCAACAACACAGGCTGACCTGCTAAAAACAGATTATCTTTTTTGATTTGATCTTCTCCAGCTTTCATATAATCAACAAGATCAGTATATTCTACAGAAAGTCCATCTCCTATCTGATCAGTAAACTGATTATATATCAAAACTCTTGGATATTGTGTTATCCTAAAATCAACTGCTCTCTCTTCATAAGATTGATCAAAATCATCCTGTACTCCAACTTTCAGCTTATAATTTCCTTCTGCAAGATCACTAATATCAAGAACTTTACATCCAATAAATTCTTCATCATACTTATAATCATTATCTACTATAACTTCATTCAATATCTCATTTCCTAATCTATCTTCAACCGCATAAACTACCTTGGGACTCATAATCCCTCCATCATCCATCAACCCCATTATAGTATAACAAAAAGTTGGCTCATCCTGTTTTGAATAGATATTATATCTATCTATAATAGTAAAATGAACATTAGCAACACTCAAATCCTCAGTCCTTCTAACTTCTTCAACAACTTCTTCAACAACAGGAATCTGCTCTTCAACTTTCTCCTCAACTCCAGAAAGATCCAAAAGAACCCATATGATCCCTCCAATAACTATCAGAATAAGAACAATCAAAACTAGATTCAACAATCCTTTCTTCTCACTTCCAGCCACTGGCTGCATCCCCTGCATCTGCATCTCTTCCATCTTAAACAATCTCGAACTTGATCTGTTCTGAAACCTCCTCATCATTCAGCTGATCCCTCATATCAAAAACAACACTGTACTCTCCTTTCTGCTGATTCACACCAGCACGTATTGCATAGTATATAGGAACTTTAAAATTAGGGTCTTCACTAAAAGTTTCCACTTCAATCTCATCTTCTTTCAAGATTACTCCATTAGCATCCAATACATTTACTTTTTCAGTCAAAATAACACTAAGATCCCCAAAATCATTAAACACATCAGTAAATCCCTCAGCATAACCGCAAACTCTTATAACATCCAATCCTTTAAACTTATTTCCACTTCTAGTATTATAGTTACCTTCATCATCCGCTTCACAAAACTCAAGATCAACTAACTTAAACGCCTGCTTATTCTCCAGTGCTTCAATGTATTTCTCTTCCAAAGCTGTCAATGCCTCTTCAACAACTTCTTCCTCTTTAGTTTCCTCAATCACTTCTTCTTCGATAACAACAGGCTGGACAACATCTCCCTCTCCTTTAAACAATACAAACAATAAAGCGATAATAACAACTAAAGCTAATCCCAACACTAACAATACTTTTAAATTCACTCCTCTTTTTTTCTGTTCAGGAATCTCCATTTTCTGTTCTGGCGCAGGCTGAGCAGCTGGCTGCGTAGTAGGTATCTGCTGATACTGCTGTTGTGCTTGCGGATGAACTTGCTGCTGTTGTGCTTGTTCAGGATGAAAAGCTAATCCACTATTCTGACCTTGCATCGGTTGTTGATAATATGGATTTTGCTCTGCCATTTTTAAGCCCAGTCAAACTCACATTCTCCATCTACACATTCTCCATTGTAACATTCTTCATTAGTTGTACACACACAAGCTCCGTCTGTCCATGTTCCGTCACACATCGCTCTATCACATTCATCATCTATACGATGTTCAGGTTTCCATGTCTCAGGATCCCCATACCTTAATACACTCTTTACATTTTCATAAGCATCAATTCCACTGTATATTGCTCTAGGCAGATCACATACAACTGATTTTAATATTTCGTATTTCGCAAAAGTAGCTTCTTTCTTACAAACGAGTTTCTCAGCAACTGCATGTAATACTCCTGGAAATATATTGATAAAGAAATTTGAAGTGCTGTCCCCTATAGCTTTCAAAATCCTCAAAGGACCTATAACCTCAGCAGCTTCTCCCCATAACAAAAGACACCATGACTCTCCTTTCTTCTGATCACAGCTCGAAACATCTCCCCCATATATTGCAGCCTCTTTAAGACAATTAACATATGTACACTGTATCTGTCTGTATTTATCAAGATTATAGAATATACCTGGAAGGCATGCAGTTCCTACACTAAATATGATGCTATTCTGAGGAGTTATGCTGTTCTCAAAAGACAAAGCCTGTGAACCAGTAGCTGCCTGGGCTCTTGAATTCCATTTATCCATGACTTTACTAGCCGCAGTACCATTTAATGCCCTATTCAACAGATCTCCTCCAGTATATTTATTCCAGAAATCTCTTCCAAACTCACAGCTTATCCATTTACAGAGGTACTCTCCGCTTAAAGTTGGTTGGTTCCATGCATCCTTCCTCTGTTTTTCTGTTGCATCTTTAAGCCCTTCTGCAGCAGCCTTTGAAGCATCTTTTAGGTTCTTAGCTTTACGCGCAACATCAGCAGGAGTCTGAACCTTTGTACATTTTTCAAGTCCATGCTTTCCAAATCCAGCAGCACCATGCCATAAAGGCTCTATAACAAAACCAATAGCTTCATGGATATAACAACTAACTTTGAAAACTCCCCAACCTGCTCCCTTAAGAGCAGCACCCCAAGGTGTCCCTGGAGCATTCTTACCTGTCTCATACATGCTTGCACCTAAAACTTGTCCAGTCGCAAAAACTGACATTAACCCATATATTGTAGAAGCTATCGTACAGATTCCTTCCAACAACTTAAACAGCTTAGCTCCTTTTGTTATCCATTGCTGATCTAAAAGTAAACTCTCATCCCTATATGCCTGAAGGGTATCTACAAGCTCCTGATCAGGAGTTCCATCAAGAGCACTATCGATAAATTTCAGAGGGAAAGTTATATTTTCCCTTTCAGGAACTTTATAGATCTTTCCGCCTTTCAGCTGATAGATCTTAAGAATACATGTTACATTAAAATCAAACAGATCATTTGCAGCTTCAGGCTCTCCTTGAAGAGATTGAAAATGAAGCTCTGCTCTGTTATAATTAGGTATTGTATCACTCTCATAAGGCTTCTGTTTATCCCTTGCTAAGATCAACTCTGCATCAGAACGATCAGGTAAAGAGAAATAATCTCCTATTGAAACACTTCCGTTCAACATCTCACAGTCAGTTACCTCCTGCTTAAGCACAGTAATTCCGGATTTCCCTGTAAGATATTTAATATAAAAAGGAAAACTAGCTATGGCTGGTATCTCAGGTGGCATTAAGCTCAAAGTTAACCTGTTCACAGGATAAGGATAAGCTTTGTCAACATCAACAAAAGCCTCAAAATTATCTGGTTCTGTATCTACGATAAGCCCATAAACTTCACGACTTTTTGTAAGATTTATATTTATGCTGTTTCCAACAATATCTGTTATATTAAAAGAGAAATCCACTAATGAAGGAGCTGCATCAATTCCCCCTCTCCTGTAGATCTCATCAACTGCCCATTCACAAGTCCACAATTCTTCTCCAGAAGAATTATAAGTACAGTCTCCATAAGTTTCCTCATCAACAGGACACCTTACATCTCCTTCAGCTTCACAATTAAGAGAAGAGATATTTGCTGTTCCAGTAACAAATATATCATCTTCAATTGTTACATTGATAAGCATACCTTCTCCACTAGTCAGTTTATCCGCAATATAAGCAGTTGAAAATATCTTAGTATCTTTAACAACAGGATCAGTATTATCTAACTTCAGGGTTGTTTCAGTCCTAGTCTCATTATCATCAGTATAACCTACATTATCTTTAACTTCAACACTGACAGGAATATCAGAAAGATGAGTCTTTCCATCTAATTCATCAGACAATGGGGCCTCACAGGTCCAAAGGTCTGCAACAGCTATACAATTATCTGCATCAACCTCTTTACCGGATATGATAAATTTTACATTTGTCTCATTTATTCCAGAACCAGCTTCCTTTATCCTTACAACAAGAACATCATTAGGACCAACCCATTCAGTTCCATCATATGTATGTCCTGCTCCAAGATATTCAACAACAGGCCCGTCATTATCGAATAGTATGCTTTGTCCTGCTGAATGTTCATTTTCATTTCCAAAGAAATCGATAAAAGTAAAATCAAGTTTTGTAAGATCAGAACTTAATTCAAGTTCAACATTTCTGAAAGTACAGTTATAGAATTGATCTGTTACCTCATTTGTTATATTTACCTTATAGATCATATGTGTACATTTTGAAGCATATGTAATCTTATTACCACCATACTCACTAAGATCTAAGATAACTCCTTGAGTGTTCAGTCCAGGATAATCATCTGTAAGATTAAGATATATATCAACCTTAACCCTGCTGATATCTTTAGAATAATTTCCAAGATATTTAACTTCATTTGATTCATCATGTATCTGAGTCAGATCTGTTCCAGCATAGACAACCTTCAAAGAACCCGCTCTTACAACAGGAGCAGTTCTCTCAACAGTGATCAGATAATCTCCTACTGATCCCATTATATTGTTGCCTAGATCATCAGAGGCATTGATCATTATCGAATTCATATTCCCGGACTTATCTACTTCTAGCCCGCTCCAAACACAATTATATGTGTCCTGTATCGGACTTCCGCAAGTTCCATCCATCCAAGTATCATCTTCATAAGAATCACTTAATGGAGATACCAGAGCTTTAAGGTTCTCAATCCCGTTATTTGATTTTATCAGTATTCCCATAACTCCTCCTTTCAATCCGTCTTCCGGAAGAGATAAGATAGCATTGCCTAATCTGTCCTGTAAAAAGAAACTTCCGTCAATTATTTCAGGAGCTTCATTATCTATGATAAAAGGCAGGCTTTTAGCTTGAATTTTATTGCCAACACCGTCATGGGCAGTTATTGTCAGTTCCATACTTTCTTCTGAATCAGGACTGGAAGTCTGAAGTTCAAAAGATTCAGTATGCGGCCATTCTTGATCCTCATCAAAAACCATCTCACCGATCTTATAAGATCCTATATGATATTCTGCTTTTACAATGCCTGAAGATTTTGATGAATAATCAGCTTCATCATCAAGTATATATGAGAATGTTATGTTCTTTCCGTTCTGCTGAGGTGTTCCAAAACTCTTTATCTCTGGATCTACTGAATCGATATATATCACAGCTGAATCAGAAGAATAAGGAAGAGCTGATGTATCAGATGGATCAGCAAATAACTCAACATCAAAAGACAAGCTGCCTTCAAGATAATAACCTGTGTTCATCCCAGATTGATATTCACAAAGATACATATTCTGCAGATCCATCTTTGTACAGCTGTCAAAATCTTCATAGTATCCTTCTGCCTTTATCTTAAGGTTTCCAGCTGTAACTATGGTTGCATCACCGAATGTAGCCTGTGCCTTAACCAAAGTATAATCATCAATATCTTTTCTATAACCTTCAACTCCATCCATCCCTGTTATAGATATAACTTCAACATCAGCTGAACCGGATACAAACCCGCTCCCTCCGGTACAAGCCCCATCAACACACTCAGATCCATCCGGACATGTATGAGGAGTATAAGAACATTGGCCACTAACACAATTAACTTCCCTTACCATAGTTGAATCAATACATTCATCATCACATCCATTTATACAACCTTCACCAGTGTCGTCGTCATCAGTACATGTTCCTTTCGTATAGATCCCTTGTATTGCATCAGTCTCGCTGCATACAGCTGCAACAGCACCGCTAGCCAATCCAGCAGAAACAATATAACTCATCACAGCAGGAACTGCAATTGCTAAACCAACAATTAAGACTCCTGCTGCAACTGGCGCAGGATTCACAGATCCATTGCTGTAAGCATCAGCCATAACTATAGGCAGATTTACCACAAGCATACATACAAACACTGCTATTATTCTCTTCCAATTCATAGTATCACAGCTTGAACACAAGTAAGTTTGTAAAATTTATAATCAACCTTATCGCATATGCTCCGGGGCATGCCTTCATAAGCAGTTGCCACTACCATATAGCATATGTCTTTCTCCTTATCTTTCTTATATGAACACAACAACTCTGCATCTTCAGAACCTAATCCTTTAAGCTCTTCAATAACTTCATTTGTTATCTTCACAGTATCTTTATACACCTTAAAACCATAGCTTGTTGTAGCTACAATTGCCAAAAACAGCATCATGAATACGCCCAACACAAAAATCTTATCCACTGAGCTTGTATGATGATGCCTCAGATCAACAAAATAATCTCTCTTCGCAACCAAATACCATAGGATAAATAGATTAGTTCCAAAAACAAACAATGTGATGAAATAAACAGCAGCTCCATCCTCCAATATTGTCTTCCCCATAATAATGCTCGTCAATAAACTCAAAACTTCAACACCAAACCAAAATATTGCTAACTTACCTACCCAGTGCTTCTTCAGTATAAAACCATAGATCATAAACCCCAGCACAGCTAAAAATACAAAATTCATAACTCTTGCAACTGCTCCAGTAAACAATAATCCAAAGAAAAGATTAGTCGGAAACGTTAGCCCAAATATCAAATAAAAGAGAGCAAGGACACTAATATAGATCAATAGAATTCTAACTCCTAACGGAGTTGTTTTCCACCTCTTTTCTTCATCAGAGAGAGAACTGCGTCTTCTATGATGAACTTTCTTCCGACCCCTCATTTTTTACAAATCTATTTAAATAAAATCAATTAGGGGTTTATAAAGTTTGTGGTTATTTTCAGTATATAATTAGGAAAAAATACTCCTAAGAAATAGCAACATCAACTTACCTTTGATCCATCCTTTGCTCCCTTAGCGATAACTTCTTCATCACCAGCTTTCAGAACAAGGTGATCATACACAGCTCTTTCATTCTCAACTTTCATTTTCACCTTAGCAAAATCATCAATCTTTATCTGGGCTGTATTATTCTCATACTCAGGAAACCCAACTTGAGTCCCAGGCTTTGCATCCTTAACTTCCAGAACAATAGCATCATCTTTATGAACAGCAGCAAGCAACATTCCATTACTCTCTATTCCTCTTAACTTTGCTGGTTTAAGATTAGTAACAACAACTATCTTCTTCCCAACTAGCTCATCTACAGAATAATTCTTCTTTATACCTGCAACTATCTGTCTTTTCTCTTCACCAAGATCAAGCTGCAATACAACTAGCTTATCAGCTTCAGGATGTTCCTCAGCCTTAACTATCTGAGCAACTTTAAGATTCAAAGGAAATACTTTCTCAATCTCAATATTCTCTAACTTCTTTATCAATATCTTTGCCTTTCCGATCTTACAGTCAGATAAACTAAAATCAAGATCCTTCCATTTCAAATCCTTAACACCGATCTGCTTCTGTATCTCTGAAGAAAACTCAGGCATTATCGGATTAACTAAAATACTCAAACATTTGACAATATTGACGCAGGTTCCCAAAACTTCTCTTGCCTTCTCTTCATCTTCCTTAAACAGTTTCCAAGGTTCTTTCTCCTGGAAATATCTGTTTCCCAAAGCAGAAACTTCCATTATCTCAGCAATAGCCTGCTTAAAATCTCTTTTCTCAAACTGCTCTTTTACAGAATCAAACTTTGGTTTTATCTCATCAATAACTTTATTTTCATCGATAGTAGATATCCTTGAATCAAGATTCTTGTTTGTAAAAGATAACACCCTATAACAAAAATTAGCAAGATTAGCAACCAGCTCATTATTTATCCTCTCAATAACAGCTTCCTCATTATAGTCTCCGTCAGAATCGATAGGCATCGCTCCTAATATATAGAATCTAAAAGGATCAATTCCATATTTTTCCACCTGAGCAAAAGGATCGACAACATTTCCTGTCGATTTTCCCATCTTCATCCCGGAAAGCTGCAAAAAGCCATGGACAAATAACTCCTTAGGAAGCCCGACTCCAGCTGACATCAGCATAGCAGGCCAAAAAGCAGCATGGAATCTCAATATATCTTTTCCGATAACATGTATATCTGCAGGCCATAATTCTTTTAATCTTTTCTCATTATTTCCATAGCCAGCTCCAGTTATATAGTTAGACAGAGCATCACACCAGACATACATGACATGATCTTCATCATCAGGGACAGGAATTCCCCAGGATAAAGAACTCTTTGGCCTTGAAAAACTTATATCTTTAGCTCCTTTCAAAAAAGAAAGTATCTCGTTCTTCCTGGTCTCAGGAACTACTTTATATTCATCTTTCTTGATCACTTCAATTATCTTCTTACTATACTTTGATAACTTAAAAAAATAATTTTCTTCTTCAACAACTTGAATCTCTCTTGTAGGATGATTAGGACATTTTCCGTCAACTAGCTCTTTCTCAGTCTTGAAAGATTCACAGCCAACACAATAAAGTCCTTTGTACTTTTTCTTGTAAAGATCTCCTGACTCAACTAATTTCTTCCATAAAGCGTTGGCTCCTTTGTAATGAACATTCTTATCAGTTGTCCTGATAAAATTATCATAGTTAATATTCAAAATCTTATACAAATCGACAAAAACTTTAACATTTTTATCCAAGAAGTCCTGCACACTTAATCCTTCTTTCTCTGCAGTCTGCCAGTTCTTCATACCATGTTCATCAGTTCCGGTCTGAAAAACAACATCCTCTCCAAACAGTTTATACAGTCTTGCCAAAGCATCAGCCTGTATTATCTCCAGAGCATGACCCATATGAGGCCTTCCGTTTGGATATGCAATCGCTGTTGTTATGTAAAACTTTTTCTTAGCCATCTTATTCTTTCTTCTTAGCCATCTTCTTGGTTATATCTATATTACCGCCGCAATGCTCGCACTGCAGTCTTAAAGTATCAACACCCTTAACCTTCTTCCTCTTGAAAGGCCCGGTAGTTTCCCCTTGTTTGCCGCATTCAGGACAGGTATACTTTGCTTCTGCTGTCAGTGTCTCTTCATATTCAGTTTTCTCGACAGTGTGACCGCACTCAGGACAAACATACTCCTTTGCTCTTATCTTAGCCTTGCCAGTCTTCTCATCCTTTGGTTTTCCCATAAATCCGTTTCCGCATGCAGGACACTTTCCTCTTTTGACCCAGCAGAAGACCTCTCCGCCATTATCAAGATCACGACTAGTATAATATACCAGTTCGTTCATATCCGTTGGTTCTTCTAAAGCCATTTTCATACACCTCATAAAAGACAGGCATATTGCCAAGCGAAGTACTCAAGCAAACATCAAAAAAGCTTGAATCTGTATCACTTCTGAAACAGAAGCGGCACGAAGCGCAATATGCTGTTTCATAATCTTTTTACTTCAATACTGACAGCATTCTCATTGACCCTTATATAACGCGGGCATAATGTATATTCATAACTATTTTCATCGCAGTATTTAATAATCTTTTCCTTTTCAGCATCATCCTTAAATCCGACAACCACAACAACTCCTTTCTTATCTGGATGAATAACATCAAAATCCTTTAGGTCTTCTTTTATCTCCTTACATTTCTCATAAAATATCTTTAATCTTTCACCAACCCCATTTAATTTCCCAACTAAAACTTCAGCATAACCTTCATCAAAACTTGTTGTGTTGAATATCTCTTTTGGATCTTCAAAAATTTTCTTGTCCTTTGCAGATAGAAATCCTCCATACTCTAAATTGACTGGCTTCCATTTTCCAAAACTTCCGACACTAAGATCACAATACTTTCCAAAATCAGAATCACCGATACATCCGGATATATCAAGGATAACTAAACATTTCTCCTTACAAACTTCATAGATCTCTTTCACAGGCTGCTCTGCAAAATAACCTGCAGGATTACAGTATAAAAAACAGCTAGCACCATCCAGCTTACTTTTTAGATCTTCAAGATCAACAACACCCCTGTCAGTCTTGACTTCAACAACATCCATCCCAAGCATCTTTGGATATTTCGGATATGTTAACCAGCCTCCTTGCTCAGGAATCAATACCTTCCCAGGATTAAGCTTTCTGCAGCAGTAAAGTGCTGCAAATATTGCAGTGTTTCCTCTTGAAGTAAGCTCGATATTATCATGTCCGCTGTACTTTTTGAGCAGCTCAATAACTTTCTCTTTCATAGATTGCAGAAATGGTTAACTATTTATAAATGTACTCTTCCCCTCAATAAAGATGAACTATTACGACACTATCGCAGAAAGCTATAACGAGCTCCACGGAGAAGAGCAGCTTAAAAAACTAAAGATTATCTCAAAATACATAGATCCAAAACCAAAAGAAAAGCTTCTTGATGTTGGCTGCGGAACAGGATTATGCTCACACTGGAACTGCAAATGTATCGGGATAGATCCAAGCATCGGACTCCTAAAACAAGGAAGAGGAAATTTCATCCAGGCAGATGCAGAAAATCTTCCTTTCAAAGACAACACATTTGACTATGTTATTTCTATGACAGCGATCCACCTGTTCCAGGACTTAGAAAAAGGATTAAATGAAATAAAACGTGTAGGAAAAGAAAGATTCATCCTCTCAGTCCTAAAGAAATCAGAAAGACATGATGAGATCGAAAAGAAGATAAGATCACTGTTCAATGTAAAAGAAGTCATAGATGAAGAAAGAGATTCCATCTATATAATATAGTAAAGAAACCTTTAAATATCCAATTATTTTAGGATGCATTATATATAGGGGGTTTTGGAAAATGGATTATGTTGAAAAAGTCAAAAAAGTTAACGCTTTAGCTAAATCACTAAAAGATAATGGGCTTGCTCCTTCCATGGATGATGCAGTCAAGATGGCTGAAAAGATCATAAGCAAAGATGTTCCTGAGGAAAAGCCGGCTGAAGAGCCTGTAACAGAACAGCCTAAGGAAGAACCAGTCATCCAGACAGAGTCTGGCTCTCAACCCGAAGAGATAAAACCAGAAGAGCTTGAAAAAGAACTAGATATCAAAGAGCCAGAGATAGAAGTTAACGAATCACCTGCTGAAGAGACAAAAGAAGTACAACAGAAGCTTGATATTGAAGAACCTCGACCTGAGGAAAAAGTAGAAGAAATAAAAGAAGAATCAGCTGTCGAAGAAGTAAAAGAAGAACCTACAGAAGAAAAAGGCTTCTTTGAAAAGATCAAAGAAAGGTTTACCCACAAGGAAGAAGCTCCTATAGAAGAGCACGAAGAAAAAGGCTTCTTCGAGAAGATCAAAGAGAAGTTCATACATAAGGATGAAGAAGAAAAACCAGAAGAACAGCTAAGCTTCGAAGAAGGAGAAGAAAAGATAAAAGAAGCAGTAGAACAGGAAGAGAAAGAAGTTGAAGAAGAGAAAGCAGAGATACAGGAACAGAAAGAAGATATCGAAAAGATGGAAAAAAGCACTAAACAAGAGCCAGATTTAGAAGTTATCGATACTAAAGAAAAAAAAGAGTAAAAGAGATACTGAGAAATTTACAAGAAATCTCTGGTATCTCTTAAAAATTAAAAAATTTTAAAGAGAGGTGATTTTTTTGTTAGATTATATTGATCTTAGATACAAACCGGGTAAGAATGATGTAGTTACAGAATACTACATGGAACCGAACAGGATTTCTTTTGAAAAAGCATGCAACCACGTAGCTGGTGAATCATCCATAGGAACATGGACAGCAGTCCATACTATGAATCCTAGTATTGCAAAAAAACTAAGGCCTTCAGTTTTCGATATAAATAAGAAGACAAAAGAGATCAAGATTGCATATCCAAAAGAGCTCTTTGAAGCTGGTAACATGCCAGAAATTCTTTCAAGTATTGCAGGAAACATCTTCGGCATGAAAGCTGTCAATAATCTAAGATTACAGGATATCTCATTTCCAAAATCTATAGTTAAATCATTCAAAGGTCCAAGATATGGTGTAAAAGGAATAAGAAAACTTCTGAAAGTTAAGAACAGGCCTTTAGTGGGAACAATTGTAAAGCCAAAAGTAGGCTTGAATGAAAAACAGCATGCTAAAACAGCTTATGAAGCATGGGTCGGAGGATTAGACGTCGTAAAAGATGACGAAAATCTATCCTCCATGAAATTCAACAAGTTCAACAAAAGGATAAAAGAAACTCTAAAATTAAGAGACAAAGCAGAGAAAGAGACAGGAGAAAAAAAGATCTATATGGCAAACATTACAGCAGAAACATTCGAGATGCTAAAAAGAGCAGAATATGTAAGATCATTAGGTGGAGAATACATTATGCTGGATATCCTTACTTGTGGTTGGTCTGGTCTCCAGACAGTTAGAGATAAGATCACTCATGTTATCCACGCCCATAGAGCGATGCATGGTGCTCTGACCAGAAATCCAAAGCATGGGATATCTATGATGACAATAGCCAAATGCTCAAGACTGATCGGAGTTGATCAGCTGCATATAGGAACAGCTCATGTTGGTAAGATGGAAGGGTCAGCAGGAGAAGTTCAGGATATTGAAGAAAAGATGCATCAAAAGAAGTCAAAACAAAATACTCCATTCCATTCTTTAAGCCAAGATTGGTATGGTATCAAACCAGTTCTATCAGTAGCTTCTGGCGGCCTGCATCCAGGAATGATCCCAACACTTATTGACAGGATGGGAACAAACATTGTAGCTCAGTTTGGAGGCGGCTGTCATGGCCATCCAGACGGCACCAGAGCAGGCGCAATCGCCATTAGACAGGCTGTAGATGCCAAATTAAGTGGAATTAGCCAAAAAGAATACGCAAAAACCCATCCTGAGCTTGCTAAAACCCTCAAAATCTGGCACTAGAAGCCTTCTACTGCTTCTAAAACTATCGAAACATTTATATAGAACTAGTACTACTCACCAATACTAACAACTATTATAGCTATATTTTTAAGCTAATTCAATTTACGATCGAAAATAAACTGAAAAGGTGGTTAAAAAATGAAAAAACTATTGATATCAATTCTAATTTTACTTAGTCTAGCTCTTGGAGTTAGCGCTGCTGGAGATATTACTGTAACACCAGTAAGTTCACAGACTTTTGCAGCAAATGTCAGCGAAACAATAACTGGCACATTCACGATACAGAACACAAACACGACTGATTCTGTGACAATAAGTCTTCCTTCAACAATAGACTTCATAGGTGCTACAACAAATCAGACTTCTGTAAGTGTATCATATAATGTTTCAAATTCACATTCTTTGGCAAATTCAACAACTGAATCTGTCAACTACAGTATAACAGTTCCTGCTGGTGCTAAAAACGAAGCATTCCAGGGAACACTAAATATAACTGCTGGAGCTGGAAATTATGACAGCTTTGTCATAACATTAAATGTTAATGCAGCTCCTGCAATGACAATCGCTGATGCTGCTGTTACTGTTGCAGAAGGCAACTCTAACAAAGGATCATTCACAATAACAAACACAGGAAACAGTGATCTGGCTGTAACATTCGCAGCTACTGACTTGATCGGTTCTTCACAGAACATCTCTTCATTAAACGTTGTTATGGATCCAAATCCGACAACTCTTAACTATGGAGAATCAAGAGATATCAACTTTACGATCACAGCTCCTGCTAACAGCACTGGATCATACAGCGGAAAGATCATGGCAACACACAATGGTGGCCAGATAAACAACACATTAACAGCAACAGTTGAAGCTGTTAACGAAGCTATCCAGATAACAGAATCGATATCAAAAGCTGTTATCGTAAGGACTTCAAGCCAGGATGCAACTACAACACTGAAGATCAAAAACTCAGGAAATGTTGCTCTAAGCTCAGTCTCATTCACAGCTACTGATCTGGCAAAAGATGCTAACACAACAATCGCAAGTTCATACATAACTGTTAATGGTGGTTCTTCAGTTTCATTGGCTGTTGGAGAAGAGAAAAATATCACAATCGCTATAACACCTCAGGTAAGTTATATTGATGGAGATTATACCGGAAATATAACAATCAACTACGGAGCTGGAAAAAGCCACACAGAATCTTATTCAGCTGAAGTAAGAAGTGCTGGAGCTTTTATCGGAGTTCCTGCTGAAGTTAATCTTGGAAGTGAAAGCGGAGAAGAGAGAGGAAAAAATGTAACAACATCATTCACTCTTTCAAACGCAGGATCAGCTGGTGATTCAAGCCTTACTGGGATCACAGTTTCAAGCACTGCAAGTTCAGATTACAAAATTGAGTTCTCAAAAGATAACTCAAACTTTTATTCAACATTAGACGTCGGAAGCCTTCTTGTAGGAGGGTCTCAGACAATCTATGTTAAAGGATATATACCCTTAGACCAGGATTCTGGTTCAGACATGGATATCGGAAACATAGAGATAAGATCTAATGAAGCTAACGCAACAATCACAAAGTTCTACCTAAGCACAGAGATGATGTTAAGGATAGAAGATCTTGATATAAGTGTTGAAAGTGAAACTCATTCAAACATGGATAACGGAGACACTGTAAAACATGAAGCTAAGCCAGGAGATAAGGTTGAGATCGACCTAAAGATAGAAAACTTGTTCAGCTCATCCTCAGATATAGACATCGATGATGTATCAGTAAAGGTTACTGTAGAAGGCATCGATGACGAAGATGATATTGAATTAGAATCAAGCGAATTCAGCATTAACTCTGGAAAGAGCAAGACTGTAGACTTAGAATTCACAGTTCCTTACAAAGTTGATACTTCAAGCTATGATATAGTTATCGAAGTTGAAGGAAGAGATGATGAAAGAGCAGATCATGAAGTTACATGGACTGTAAAGCTTCCTGTTGAAAAGGAAACGCACAAGCTTATGATCACAAAAGCTGCTTTTGGCCAAAGTACAGTTGAATGTATAAGATCAACAAGTTTCTCTGTTAAAGTTTTGAACATCGGAGACAGGAAAGAAAATGAAGGTGTAATCGAAGTCATAGGTCCTGATTTCAAAATCGATGATGAGATCGATTTCGAATTTGATAACAGGATTGACGAAGATGACATTGAGTTTTCAAAAACATATTCAATCGATGCTAGGGACATGAAGCCAGGAACATACAAGATAACTGTTATGGCTTACTATGCTGAAGATGACCTAAGCGACAAATCTGTTGCTGAACTGGTTGTCAAAGATTGTGCTGCTGACGGCATCCAGGTAGAACAGGATGAGGAAGATTCAGAAGCTATAATCTTAGAGCAGAAAGCTGAAGACATAATGGAAGACGGCGGAGCAGTCGGCCAGGAGATCGGAGAAGATGGAGAAGAGAGATCCTTTAAACAGAGCGGAGGATACACATTCTTGCTTATCTTCGGAAACCTTGTAGTAATCGCTGTCGCAGTATTCTTGGTATTCAAGTATCTGATAGCACCACAGAAAGAAGAATAATTCTTCTTTTTATTTTATTTTATTTTTAACTTTCTCTGACTTATCCCAGCTTTTCTTTAATTTCTTATTAGCTTCTTCAACCAATAACTTAAGATAATCTTCGCTAACAACCAATTCAGAATTCTTTGCAACTAAAGCATCCATATGCTCAGTTCCGATAATCTCAACCATTATTTTACTTTTAACACCAGTTATCCCGCTTCTTTTGAAACCTTCATTTCTAAAAACATCAAGCATCTTCTGAGCATCTTCAAGTGACCTGCAGCATATATGCAATATAGGCGCTTCCATCACAAACCAAACATCTTCTTCAGGCAACGTTACTAACTTACTTTTTAGATCATCAAATTCAACAAGATCATGAGAAACAAACGGCCATTCAATCTCATTTTTCTTAGCTCCAACTGGCTCTTTCCGTAACACCACCCTTCCAGAGCAGGAAGAAGTTGTAAAATAACTCTCATCAGAATTGATCTGTTCACAAAGCTCTTTTATCCTGCTGTCTACCCCTCCAATACTGCTCTTATCAGCCTTCTCTAGGCAGTTCTTTTTGTGCAATTCAAACCCTTCCATATGGCTAGTAGAAAGCCTGTACTTATAAATTTACACCCTTTCATGTAACTACTTCTAAGTAAGTACTAACCGAAAGGTTTATATATGAATGATGTATTCTAATGTGTATGAAACATCAGACAAGCATAACAATAAATGAAGAGATCATGCTTAAAGTTAAAGATAAGCTTAGAGAGGGCTCTTTTAGAAATCAGTCTCATATATTCGAATTTGCTGTAAGAAAACTTTTGGAGGAAAACAATGACACTTCTTGATAGATTCAGAGGAAAGTTTGGAAAAGCTGTAACTTTGTTTAGCTTGCTCTCTCTTCTTTTAACAACATCATGCAGCTCTAAAAGAAATAAGAACATAAAGCCAGTCTCGACAGCATATGAACAGACACTAGAATACAAGACTGAGCCGTTTGAAAAGATAATTGAAACATATTCTGATAAGTTTGGGTTAAAAGAAAACCTCTTAAAATCCGTATTAGCTGCTGACCTTGAGCATGTTAATCTTAAATTCATAAAAGACAGGAAAAAGTTCGCGCACAGGCATCTTATAGATTTCATCAAAGCTGCAAGAAAAAATAATTTTACTATAGACCACAATACATTCAAAGAATATCTGGGCAACTATGATATTTCTGACAAAGGTGAGATAGATTCATACGCAGATAGAGTTTTATCTTTTGAATACTCATTTGACATAAATGGATTATACCAGCGTTTTTCCAACACAAAAGCCGAAGATCCAAGACTAGAAAGAAATCTTCTTTCAGCAGAACAGGAAAGAAAAACAGATGAAAAACTGCAGCCATTCCTTGAAGATATTGTTAAATACGCAAAAGAAAAAGATATCAATCCTCTTCTTTTGAAATCAAAGATTGCAGTAGACTTAGCCTCAATTAATCCTAATGAGATATCAAATATTGAAGGATTCATACAAGAAGCAGCTTCTGATCTGGAACTTGATCTGGACAGGACAAACAACGATAAATATTCAGCTTTGATAATGAAGAAATATGCTAACAGTAAATCACTGGCTGATGTTATCGAAGAAGATAAGGAATCATTCATGGATCTATTCTTCGAAAACAACCCAGTATCATTCTTTAATGTACTTCCGGATTTAAAGGATGGGCAGTCAATAAAGAGATATTTAGAATCTGTCCTGAAATATGAACTTGCTTTCAGGATGCCGGATGGCAAGAAGAATGCAGCATATGATGTTTACATAATAGATCCAGGCCATGGATTTAATCCAGAAGATGGGGAGTCAGCTTTATACAATGACAATGGATCACTGCATCAGGGTCCTGTAAGAGTAAAAGGAAATAAGTTTTATGATTCAAAGACAGGAAAAAGGATATGGAAAGGAGACAAAGGAGCAACACACGGAGAGCTTGAAGAGCACAAGCTTACATATGCTGTTGCTGAAGCTGTTCAGTATCTTATGGAAAATCAGACTAATTCAAAGATAGTCCTGACAAGAGGAGAAAACCAGTTTGTTTCTCTTCCTTACAGGGTCGGTGTTGCAAGACAATACAGCCCAGATAACAGCTTATTCCTAAGTGTTCATTTTGATGATGTGGGAGACAGCGATGCAAATCCAAACGGTTGCCGTGGTTTTAACAGCTATCAAAGCTTTGGAGATAGGCTTATGAATTCAATCAAAGAATTCTTAGGATTTGAGACAGAAGCAAGCTACAGTCCGGCTGAACTTAGCAGGATAAGAAGGATGGAGAGAAACATCCTGAGAGGTTTAGACAGTTTAGGCATAGAAAACAGAGGACTTGCTCAGGATAAAGAGTGGAGTGGTGTTGACTTTTATGTACTGAAAGGGCTAAGAGACAGGCCTGCAATGCTTATCGAGACAAGTTTCCTAAGAGGAGACTACAAGAACAATGTAAACATAATGAACGATCCTTACTACACATTACACTTAGGGCAGTCATTCGTTAATGGAATAAAATGAGATCACTTAATAAAGTCCTAGTAACCGGATTAGTTGCTCTTGTTTTGAATCTTACTAGTGGATTTGCTCAGGACACAAAACCTCAGGAAACTAAAACCAAGCAGGAAATTTCTCAGCAGACTATAGAAGATAAGCTTAGGTCTCTTAAATACAGGAATGGAAATAATGTATTTCGTGAAGAAGATATTAGCTGGTATGCATCAATTTATACAGATTTTGAATATATTGAAAAGATGATGGATCTAAAATGTATAAACGGAGATCCACTGTACAGCTTAGGAACTATTCTAGAATTTTATTACTCAGGTGTTGAATTTGAGTCTGCCAAAGGATTAGGCAGCATCGGATGTGATAGAGAAAGTGCATATAGGCATTGGGATATTAAAAAGATTGCTGAAGCGAATGTTCCTTCAAGGTATGCTATTGCCTTGGCACACATAAAAGATAGGAATGGAAAACTGATCTTCAATAGTAACACCATCATAGATGCATGGAAGATGCGTATGCCGATAAATTATGCCAAAAAAATGGCAACACTTGTTAACAAAAAAGGTAATTCCTTATTCGATGGATTGGACATTATAAGATTCAAGGATTCTGGAGGCACCTTTGAAGAAGCTGAAAGATTTGCTAGTATAGCAGACAAAGATGGCAACCCGTTATACAATGGATGGTATATTGGGCTTTTTATGCAAAAGGGAGGCACCTTTGAAGAAGCTGAAAGATTTGCTAGTATAGCAGACAAAGATGGCAACCCGTTATACAATGGAAGGGACGTTTGGCAATTTAAAAAAAATGGAATTACTCTTGAAGAAGCTGAAAGATTTAGCACTATAAAAGATAAAAATGATAATCTGATATATGGCGCAGAAGATATTTGCTATTTCAATGGACGCGGCATCCCTTTTGATTACGTTAGGGACCTATCAACAATCACTGATGAAGAAGATAAGCGTATGTTCTACGGGAATGATATTGTTGCTTTTAATAAAGCTGACATCCCTTCAGACTATATTGTGGAAATGAGCAAGATGGGTTTTAAAAACTTGATTTTTTCCGCAGATAGCATTAAATTACCTGTTGATTATGCTAAGGAGTTGTTTGAATGTGATTTTGATGCAGGAGAGATTATCGTTGCGCATAAGAACAAATTACCTGTTGATTATGCTAAGAGACTTAGCAGTTTCAAGGATTCAAAAGGGCTTCTCTTTAGGGATGGAGGACACATAACTGCAGCATGCACAGATTCTTTGGATCTGGATTTTGTAGACAGTCTGGCCGAATTTAAAGATGAAGAAGGAAATTTCCTGCTTAGTGGACGCCAGATATGGGGTGCTTATCTTAACAATATTAGTGCTGATTTCTTCAGAGATGTATTTGCGATCAAAGATGATGATGGAAGTATTTTTTTTACAGGAGCAGAAGCTTACCACTTTGGTGTTGGAAAGAAAAAGATTTCTGAATTAGAAAAACTGAAAGACATGGCAAAAATAACCAGCAACGGAAGAAGGGTATTTAGTGATGCAATTCTTTATTCAAGATATATAGATAATGGAGGAACAAACAAGTTTGCCAAAAAAATGATGGAAGTCCACCCGATGTTTGTTGATGAGAAAGTCATTACTACATTTAAAATGAATTGTGATGATATCAACTACGCAAGATATTTAGCAGAAACTTTAGAAGATGTTAACCCAGATTCTATTGTTCAATCAATAACAAACGAACTCAGAGACTACAGGATTATACAATTAAGAGATTTAACTAGAGGGAATCTATTAGAAAAATCTGATAAGCCAAATGCCCTAGTTGTTTTCCCTTTAGCGGACTGGAATGGAGGGATTTATAATCATTCAAATAAAAAGTTAATAAAAAAGATCCAAGAAGAATACAATACGAGAGTAATTGTTGCACAAAATGAAAATGAAGTTTATTGCGCAATAGAGAGTGACCCTAACATAGAACTCTTGATGATACAAGGGCATGGGAGTAAAACAACACTCTCATTAGGAGAAAAGGACTTAAGGAACAATAGTGATAAAGATTATAATGAAAAGTTCACAATAGACACTACAGATCATGAGTTTGAAGAATATCTAAGAAGATTACCTAAAAATGCAGTAACGTTCCTTTATGCCTGCAGTAATGGGGAAGGAAATAATAATCTGGCAGATTTCATTATTTCAATGACAGATGGAAGAACTGTTTATGCTTCAAAAGAACCATTTGCTAACTGCAACATAAGACTAAATTCCATCTATCCGTTCGATATCAAGCTGCGTAAGTGGATATTTAAGGACATCACATACACAAACAAAGAAAAATAATCAAGAATTCTTCTGCTTTTCTCTCTTTTCGATGATATCTCTCATCTTATTTACAAACTCTTCAGCTTCTTCAAAATAAAGGTCAAACTGCTCTCCTGTAACTTCCTTGATCTCTCTGTGAGTTATCATCTTCATAAGCTTATAAAAATTTCTCATTGTAGAGACATACTTCTTAGGCAGGATCTTCTTCTTGACCATTTTCTCATCCAAAAGATCAGCAACATGCTTAGGGCTTGGAGGTATGTATCCAAGATACATCAAAGCTGCATGTGAAGCATCAATCACAGCCCAATACAGATCAACAGTTGCCTGAGCCATATGCCACTTTGCATTATGTAATGTCTTAGGGGCTCTTGTAAAATAAGTCCAGATACTTTCAGCTGTTGGCCTTATCCTTCCCTGATAAAGCAGCACTTGCATCGGATCAAAGAAACCGCTGTCAACCAAAGCAACACCATCTCTCAATATATTTATTCCGACAGGATCACCATTTCTTATATATTCCCAGAATGCTGTAAACTTCATGCTGATTACATGCAATCTCTTAGAAGTCTTCATGATAGTCTTCTCAGTCAAAACTCTATAAGCTTCAACAACTTCAGGAGTCATCCTCATAGTTATATCATCAACAACAACAAGGATATCTATATCGCTGTCCTTCTTCTCTTCTTTTCTGGCAGTGCTTCCAAATATGACTACAGCCCTAAGAAAGTTTCCAAACTCACTGTAAAGCTTTCTTGAGAAATCCCTGGCTATATCCATATCCTTTTTAGAATACTTCGATACATTTGGGTTCTTTCTTACCGGTATATCAAACTGCAATCTTCCACCCCTTTTTAGGTAGAAGTACTGTCCTCTATTTATTAAACTTTATAAGTATTCTAGAATAGTAACAAATATATTTATAGAAGTGAGACATTTTTGTCATTATGCCAGAAAAAAGCCTGGAAAAAGTGATGAAAGAAAAGGTAGAGCCTATCCTAGAAGAAGCTATGCAGAAATTTCTCGGAATCTCGATAAACAAGTTCAGCGATGACATCTCAGATAAGATCGAAGCAAATCCTCTGATAAACTTTGAAATAAACACAAACATCTCATTCAAAGTTGCAAAAAAACTCTTCAAAAAACAATTTCTCACAAGGATGATCCAAAACCACTATGGAAATATCTCAGAAGTCGCAAGAATCACAGGAATTGACAGAAGATCTGTCCATAGAGCTGTACAGGAACTAAACATCGACGTGAAAAAGGTAAGGCAAGATATGCTTAAATCAGACTATTACAAGAGAGAAGCAGTCGACACCATACTAAAAAGGACACTGGACACATACAAAGAAGTTATCAACCCAAAAAAACTTGAACTGATGTACAAAAACGTTCCTTCTCTATCTGAAGACATAGTAAAAGAACTCCCAGAAAAGGAACTAAGCTTAAAACAGGCAGAACGTGAATTTGAAAGACAGTTCATAAAAAAAGCATTAGAAGAAAACAACAACAATATCTCACAGACTGCAAGACAGATAAAATTAAGATATGAAACTTTACATAGGAAAATAAAGAATTTAGGGATTAAGGTTAAAGAATAGTAATATTTGATATTTTTGCGATTTAAAGGCTTTTTTAATGGTCTGTTAAATATTGATGTATCTTTCTTTTAAGATCAAATAATTTAGATAAAGAATCCTTCTTTGCTTCAAGTACTTTTGACTGCACATCACTCCAGTCATTATCATTTCCGATTCTCCTCCATACATCTTCTTTTGAAAAGCCAGAATTCTCAAGCACTTCAGTTGTTGGATTTATCTGTTGAATATCTGCATTATTTACTACTGGGCCTCTGAAATCAGGACTATACACCTCTAAAACAGTTCCATATATTTTTGGATTGGCATCTTTTTCTTTTGCATAAAATTCAGATAACCTGGCCTTAGCAAAAGATTCTTCAGTATTAAAACCTCTCTTTAGCCATTCTGGAATATTTAGAGTATAAACGTCAATAACATTTTTTCTAATGGAGTAACCATGTTCACGGAAAGCAGAACCAATTGGCTTCCCAGACCTAATCTCTGCATCAATACTGTTCATCTGGCTGTCACTTTTCTCCTTTGGAAAGAAAGTTAATGCATATGTTCTTGATATTCCCTGAGTATCAACTAGGTGAGATTCTCTAATAAAATCATCATGCCTTATGATTTTGGCAGAGATTTGTCCATACTTTTCGCTCAATACATCTGTATGAAGCCTGCCTACTAAAGGGAAGTGTTCCATACTTATATTAAAAACGTTTAGATATTTAAATCTTTCTATTATTTACTACTTATTAATGACAACACATCAAGAAATGGCAAATGACCTATATGACTTTAAAAACATCATAAACCAAGAATTAAAAAAATAAAAAATAGCGGATTTATTCCAAAACCCACTGAACATTCTTTTTCTTCATGTTCGCTATTCTGAATACATCCCACTGTTGTCTGGAGATGCCTGTCATCTTATTAAATTCTGAATATCTGAACTGTTTATCTCTTTTTAACTTAAATGCTAGAAATTCCCTAAAATGTGCTTTCTTCATAAGATCTAACTTCATTTTTTCCAGATCAAATGTATGAGCAGCCATAGTATCCCCTCCGAGCTTATAGATTATATAAATTATAAAATATATAAACGTTTCGTAGTTAGTATACAAAAATGTATACTAGAGAGCCATTGATTATCAAGTCCTTTATAAAGGAAGGCATTTTTTACGAAATCAGAAATAAAAAATATATGACAAAAAAGTCTCACTTTTATCCATTTTAGACCAATTTTCTTTAAATATCTGCTTCACTTCTATAACACTCTGTGACTGATAAGTCTCATAAGTAATCAAAATGTGTTATATGTGCAACCCAGGAGGAAGTTATGGATTAGGAGTTTCACCTAGCTACAGCCCTTTAGAAAGCGCTGTAAGCCATTATCAGACCAGCTACAGCTCCTCTGGAAACTACGCAATCTCCCATTCTGAACTAGAAGAAAGCATAAAAACAGTACATACAGAGCCTATAAACACAGATTACAGCAAAATAACACAAAAATACGGAAATGATCTATATCTATCAAATGATAATCTAACTCAATCCTATACAACAACCCCGATGTTCCTAAATCCAAAAAGACCAACAACAGAATTTGTAGACAAAGCTGCTGAAATAGAAGAACATGTAAGAAAAACATTCAGATTGACAACAGATCAGGAATTTCCTGATGATATCACAGTTAAGATCTGTGAAAAAAGAGAGCTAAAGAAGATCCACACATCAATGGGTGGAATCTGGAGCAACGGAATCAACGGATTCGCAATCAACAGGAAAAGATCAGGACAGGGCTGTGTAATTTTCATAAAAGAAGATGAATTAGCAAAAGTAATGATCACAGTTGGTCATGAGATAGGTCATTGCTTAAGCAATCCTTTGCCAAATCAGCATGATGAAGAAGCAAAAGCATTTGCTTTTGAACTAGCTTGGGTAAAAACACTACACAAACACAACATTGCAGGACTTACAAACTGCATAACACCAACAATCCCTGCTAACAATGGACTTCACAATATAGCATTTGACTTTATCCAATCAATGACAAAAAAAGGAAAACAAGCAATTGAAATATTCACAAACCTTATGACAGGAGAACTAAGCATAAAAGGTGATACAATATGAGGATGGAAGCACCAACACCAATATACAACAAAGATTCGTTCTTGCAACAGAACGTTCCTGTCTCCGGAAACTACAATCTGCCTAGAATGTACACTGGAATGTTAAGAGATGCTAAAGCAAAAGTAAAACATGGTTTGAATAGTGTAGTTGACAGTATAAGGGATTCATACTCAAGCATAAAAGGAAAGTTGACAGATGCATATAAAGTCCTAGAAAGTAGAGGTTCAGCTAAGAATGATTACACACCTCTTTTTGCTTATAGGTAAGATTTTAATATAACCTATCATAAATTCTCAGTATGATTACAAAACTGCATGATGTTTTCGGAACTCTGACAAAAGCACTAGAGATTCTTTTTGTCGCAGAAGGAGTTAAGCCATGTGCAAGACAGGGATTCTACAGCACTGAACTTGAAAGGATAAAAGAATTCTGCAAAGACAATAATCTCCACATAACAACTTCTGACTACAAGATAGTTTTAGACTCTAAGACAAACAAAGGAGCTTATTCAAACAAAGGAGAAAGAGCAGACTTATCAGATCCAAGAGAAGGTATGCTGTTCACATACATCTCAAGATCAAAAGATAAAGCAGAAAAAGCAAAGAAATATGAAAACCTTCATGACCACATCAGCTTAGGACTTACACTAGGATACCCTCAATGTTGCTGTGAATTTTTCAAAAAACATGAGCCAGAGGAATCAAAGAAAAACAATGACTACATAATCCCAATATTAAACAACTCAGAAGGATTCAGCTTTCCAAAAGAAGCAAACATCTGCGGAAGATATTTTGACTACACCTTGCTCAATCATTTTCCATGCAGCTTCAACTGCAAAGAATCTGTCAGCTTAGCAAAAAAATACCTAAACATAATCATGAAATATGATGAAGATCTTGCTTTCCAGATCTTAGATGTTTTAGGATCAGCAATAGTCTATCACGAATTTGCAGGAGTATTCCTTCTCCATGATTACCATGTAGAAAATAACAACTTAAAGTTTAGATCTATGATGGAGACAAAAAAATGCAGACTTTCAGAAGATCTTAATGAGTTCAAAAATATAGAGATCATTGACAAGAACGCGATAAAGATTGACGGACAGAAAGTAGGGGATCCAAACTTTGGATTTATGATTTTCTCTTAACAATCTCTTTCTTAAGCTCAGCTATACTAAGTGCTTTATATTTCTTCTTCAGCTTAGCAGCCATCTCCTTAGAAGTCTCCATATCTTCTTTGCTGACATAGAACAATACAGGAATATCAAACTTCTCAAATATCTTTAACAATTCCTCCTGCTCAGAAACAGGATAAGTTTCAGTTGGATCAAAAACATATACAAGCAATCCAGCACAGTACTTCACAGCAAGATAAGCCTGCTTCTCTATGCCATTCATCTTATTGAATCTATTAAGTGTCCCAGGAGTATCCAAGAGCTGAACCTTATCATTTCCTGCTTTCATATATGCAACATTAACTCCTTTTGTCGTAAAAGCATAGTTCTGTATATCTGGCTTTGACCCAGAAAGTTTAGACATAAGTGTAGTCTTGCCAACATTAGGAAAACCAACTATTCCCACAGTAAACATCTTTGTCTTGATATGAGGAAATCCTTTCAGTGTCTTCCTTACATCTTCCAGTATCTTTAGCTCTTTCTTTATCCTTTTCATCAAAGAACTGACTCTTCCATAATAATCAACTCTATGCTTATTCACTGATCTTATATCTGTAGTTCCTTTTATCTTAGCTACATACATCCTGTCAAATTCAAGTATCTTTTTCTTTACCCAGTTGATCGCTCCTAATGCTTTCTTCAGCTTCATATAATCAGTAAATGTCTTTATCATCTCTTTATAGAATTCCTGAAGATCATCAAATGAAGGAAATGATTTAATTATCAAGTCCATCTGCTTGACCAGAACTTTATTTATCTCCTGTATCTTAGCGATCTCTATCTTCTTGCTCTTATCCATCCTAGTGCCCTTAAATTTCTCAAACCTTGCTTCCATCGCCTTCTTGTTAGCCCTCTTGAAAGCCATGTCTATATAATCATCAGGTTTCTCTACTTGGACTACATTGTTAAAGCTCATTCTTTATACAAAACAACAACATTTCCTATGTGTTGTATTAACTTAGAGTCTGTCTTCAAAGCGATCTGCTTAGCCATCTCTTTCTTATCATTCCTGTCAAGAGCAGCATTTAGTATCTTTACCTTCACAAGCTTCCTCTTCTTGATCAGCTTATTGATCTCAACTACAGTCGCATCACTAAGTCCATTCTTCCCAATCCTAACTAAAGGTTCTATACTTCTTGCCTTATCCTTTAATTTCTGCAAACTCTCCATAAAATGCTGTTATTAATGGTTTATTTATAAATATTGGCACATAAAAATAAACTACTAAAAAGTAGTTAAAAAACAGAAAGGTTTATATAATAATATAAAGCATAATAAAATATGAAACGCAGTACGCTAAAAAAAACTATTGACAGTACAATAGCCAATACAAGAACATCACATTCTTTTACTATCCCCAAAACCACAGCACAGGAATATGATGATCTCGCCAAGTTTTTCTTTAAACTGAGAAAAAACGCAGCTGCCCAAGAGATTTTAGAGTTGAAGAATATAAGACAAACCAAGGGAGTTTTTCCCCGTCATGCTTTGGATAAGGCAATATTAGTTTTTTGCTATGACCAAAATAAAAAAATAGGGGATGCTGATATCTTCAATAGCCTTGCCAGAATAGCCTTCCTCGACCTAGACAATAACCTTCAAACAGATAGATCATTAAACCTTGCATTCTGGGCTGAAAAAGTGAATTCTACTTCATATCTGCTATCAGCTGCAATGGGCTTCAACAGAAAATCATACTCTATAATGAAAACCCTGGAAATCGCAGAGAGAAAAGACAACAAAGACTATCTTGCTTATATATACCTTGGAAATTATGCAGATGAGTATTGTCCTATCGAAGGCAAAAGAAGAAATGATTTCCTCAGGCAGATGGTCAGGCAGATGAGAAAAAACGATGAATTTGAAGAAAAGATAACTGACTTCAAAAAAGCCACAAGCAAGATCAAGATTCTCGGAGGGGGGCATCTTCTATCAAATTCAATCATAATCAAAGAGAACGATTATTCTTTCAGAAAAGAGGTAAAAAACAACAAAAGACTGAAAAAAAGAATTACTGGAATAAATCTACCTAAACTAATATGTAAATTCAAAAAAGAAGGAAAGCACTACCTTGTCATGGAAAGGGAGAGGGGAATGACGTTAACAAATTACATAAAAGAAGCACATTCAGGCAACAGTGCTGTCAGTACAATTATAGATCAAATCTATAGTACAATTTTAGATAATATAACAAACATACATGCACAGACTCCAATGAATAAGAGAAAATATAATTTTTGTGAAAAGATAAACAACAAAACAACAAAAGGAAATTTCAGTCCTTTGTTCAACGAAGGCATAAGGACTATTGGAGACGAACTAAATAAGACGTCTAACTGGTGCTATAATAACGATTCATCTACAGACAACTGGCTAGTTTTTGATGGAGGAGGAACGCCGAAAATAACACTATTGGATACAGAAGATAGATATTCTGTCCCATGTGCGATGGAACTGGCTCAATTTTTAAACTGCATTCCCTTCTTATCTCCTGAAGAGCAGATAAGTAAAGTAAAAAGTTACGCTGAAAATTTTAACAGTAAGGTCAGGAAGAAAAGGATGATCAAGGATATTGATGATTTCATTTTTGAGTTCTGCAAGGCAACTGTATACAGGTCATTCGCCAATTACTGCTATGCATACTCTAAACCTGAAGAAACAAACAGAGGCCGGGTCTTAGAAGCAGGAATCAATATGGTAGATTTTATGAAAAGGTCCAGCATAATCTCTTCCAGCCAATCGAAGATGTATGAAGAAGTAAGAAATGGGTTGGTCCAAAAAAAGCTGGATTTAGAGAAGAGACTCTAAAGACTATATGATTATTCTTAAGTTATATACAGAATTAATAAAGTTAATGGTGTTCTGGGTGCTCATGACCCACTTCTTTCCTGCTCTTAAGGTCCTGTATATGTTCTATCTTGTTCTTCAGTATCTTGTTGATATCATCTGTAAAGTTCTCGATAAGCACAGAAACATGTTCCCCACCCAAGAAATGAGCTAATATGACATAATCTGCTCCAGCATCATAAAGCTTAAGTGCTTCATCTATCTGGTTTGCAGTTACATAAATTATCGCTTTCTTATTGACTTCCTTAACCCTCTTAAGAATCATCAGATTATCCTGCAGTTCAGGAACTGTTGAAACAACCATCTTAATCTTCTTAAGCTTGATCCTTTCCAAAACTTCCATATCGCCCACATCCCCATATATACAAGGAACTTTCTTATGTATTAGTTCTCTTACAGTCTCAGGATTATAATCGACAACAAGCATATGCCTTCCTAATTTCTGCAAAGTCTTGAATATACTGTAACCAATTCTATTATAACCGCATAAAACAACTTCATACTTCTCCTTCTCTCCAAAATGCTCTAAGCTATGTCCTTTATACTTCACAGTCCTCTCAAATATAGTCAGGGCATTTGCTAATTTTCTATAGATCCAATTTTCATACTTTATGAAATAAGATGTTGTCGCAATAGTAATGATCGCAAGCAACACAGTAATCGAAAATATCTCAGATGAAACATGGCCCATATACAGTCCTTGTGTAACTATTATCAGAGAAAACTCACTTACCTGTGCTAAAGATACAGATGTCAAGAATGAAGGCCTTTTCTTGTATCCAAAAAATGAACACACGAGCATAAATAAAAAAGACTTTACTGCAATAACAAAAAATACAAAAAATACAAACGGAACAATCAATGTAGAAACATCACTCAATAAAAGCTGCATTCCTAATGCAACAAAGAATATTGTAGCAAAGAAATCACGAAGTGATGTTGTCTTTCCGTGTATCTCAAACTTATAAGGTAGATTCGCGATAGAAACTCCGCCTACAAAAGCTCCGATAGCAATAGAAAATCCAGGTTCAAAATGAGATATAAGTGCAGGAGTCAAAAACTGCTTAAGATGTATCATATTAAGAAACTCTAATATCACAAACCCCAATTTATTCGCAAACACAGAAAAGAAAAACATAGTTGTCAATGACATCAATAACAGCATCTCTCTTGATTTTGCAGCATACTTAAACACCTGAGGAAGCAGATATCTGCTCATCAGCATCATAAATCCTAATAGCACAGCTCCTTTCAGTATGGATATAAGGAAAAACACAGGTGAAAAATCATTTGTAGATAAGATGGATATTGCAAATATCGCAATCAGGTCCTGCATAAGCAATATGCCTATGATCATCCTTGCATGTAAAGTATCAAGCTCTCTCTTGTCAGCCAGTAATTTAACGACAACTAATGTGCTTGAAAACGCAAGTATCAAACCCACATAGATAGACTCTAGCCTTCCAATTCCAAAAGCATTTGCAATTAAAAATCCAAGACCAAAGGTAAGAAACATCTGTATAAGGCCGCCTACAGAAGCAACTAAAGCAACATTCTTCAGCCTTCTGAAATCAATCTCTAGCCCGACCATAAACAACAAGAACGCAATACCAATCTCAGAAAGTGTAGCTATTATTCCTGTATTGGTTATCAGCCCCAACACAGGACCTATGATCAAACCAGCCAATATATACGCAGGAATCAAAGGCTGTTTCATAAGCCTGGCAGTATAGCCAGCTATCGTAGCTATTATTATGATAAGTCCTATGTCAAAGAATATTGTATCCATCCTTACCTCTTTTTATTTTTTTATTATTTATATATTTTATGTATAGCACCAAGCGAAGTCTTCCAATCCACATCAATCTTGACTAAAATCTGCTTCTCCATCGATAAAACATCCGACGAAGCGTGCTATACTTTCTTTCTAATCTTCTTGATCGTTAATGAAGCTTTGCTTTATTGACACCAGAAAATTTCCTAAATTTTCTGATTTCATCCAGCATATCACTGGCAATAAAACTGTATCCTTTCTTCTTTTTCAATATATCTCCTAATTTTCCGTTGATATATGCTGCTGCTTTAGCACTTTTCTTAGCATTTCCGCTCTGAGCTAAAAATCCCGCACAAAGCCCAGCCAACACATCTCCTGTCCCTCCTTTAGTCATCCCCGCATTGCCAGTCTTATTCACGACAACTTCAGTCTTCGAAACAATCAGATCTTCAGGACCTGTAACAACAATAACATTATTCTTTATAGATTTCTGTATCTCTTTAGCTTTCTTCTTCATATCTTTCATCTTATTTACTTTATCCAAACCGCTATTCTTCAGCAAAAGCTGCATCTCTTTCTTATGTGGAGTTAATATAGCATCATAAGTATCCTGAAGCCTTATAGATTTTATCCCATCAGCATCTATAACCAAAGGCTTCCTTACTTTCCTTACAAATTCTTTCACAAAATCCTCAGATTTTCTTCCAATACCATTCCCGATCAACACTGTGTCATGCTTCTCACTTAACTTTAACATATCCTTAACATGCCTCTTAGAAAAATATGCTCCCTTATACTTCTTGACAACAAGATCAGGAGTTATACAGCTCACAGCCCATGCAACCTTTTCAGGAGCAGCCACAGTAACCCAGTCAACACCTGAACGCAAAGCAGCTAACCCAGCTAACACCAGACATCCAATATAATCTTCACTACCTCCAATAACTAGAACTTCTCCATTCTCTCCTTTATGGCTTGCTTTCCTCCTTTTCATTATCGAATAAACATCTTTTTGGTTCATATTATCACTAAATTAACTCCTATTTAATAATTTTATCAATTTCACCCTTATCAGCAATCCCTTTATCAAGGATATAATCAGTAAAATTCATCTTTTCTGAATTCCCCACTCTTTTCAGCAGAAAATTGAAAGGATAATCCTTCACAGGCTTCACCTTCCCTTCTTTTATCAGCTCCATCACTTTCATATTATGCCATTCTATCACAGAATCATTTTTCACAGCAGCATCATAACTCTCTCCAAAATAATCTTTCATCTCTTCTCTCCTCATCACACCAACATCTTTCAAAGCAGGACACTTAGCCAGCACAGGCTTATCCTCCAAACTAACAGTCTGTATAGGAAATTGCTTGCAAACCAAAGGCCTGTCTTCATAACACAAGCATTCATTATCTTTCAAAAAAGGACAATTGTCATGATCTAAAAAGTAAGAGATCACAATTGACTTATTCTCCTTAAGATCAAAAACAACTCTAAAAGGTTTTATCTCAGCATCAATCCCTAATTCTTTAGCTCTTTCAACTAATTTATCAGCTTCCCATCCCCACAAAGAAAGAGACATCTTATCAACAGGAACTAATTGCACAATAGGCATCTTGCCGAAGAAATTAGACTCAATAAACTCTTTCTCATCTCCATCAATCCTGCCCCTTATATTGCTGCAGCACTCCCCGCATTTTATACAGTTAAATTTCATCTCTGTAACCTTGCACCACCTGCTGGCAAGAATCTGATGATCTCATCAAGATCTCCACCATCAAGCTCTTTCTTGATCTTTTTCGCAACATCAGATGCTTTATCCTTTCCCTGAACTACAACAACAAACTTATCAGAATTTTTTCCGATTGCAGTGACAGGCCCTCCGATTATCTGGCCATCCTTTATACCTACAGCGATCTTTATGTCAGGATGTATATAAGTAGTCTTTCCCCTTATCATAAATGATCCTTTAGCCATATACTCTCCTGACTCTGCTTCCTTGCTTACCTGCTCTGGCTTAACATGAAATACATCTGTCGTAGTCAATCCAACTTTCCATGCTCTTGAATATGCAGCTGTTGCCTGAGCAACTTCCTCAAGCGTAGCTTTTCCAACTTTCTTTCCTTCTGTCTTTACTATAAAAAAAGGAGAACCAGCCATATCTGTATGAAACACAACATCATCTTTGTCCATATGCTTCTTCACAATAATCTCGTTTGTCGTTGCATCCCTTCCACCTATGCACAAAAACCCCTCTGAACTATAGAACCATCTAAATTTTTCATACCATTCTTTCTTCCTTTCAATCTTCTCTTCTTTAATCTCTTCCTTATCAAGCTTCTGCTGTTTCTTCTCCAGCTTATCAAATTTCTCTAAACTTTTAGCCAAAGCTTCTTTAGCACCCTCTATCTTCTTCTTTATCTTCTTAGCCTTATCAAAATAATCAGAAGCATTTTCTTCAATCGATTTATCCATGTCCAAAACCACTCTTGTCATAGTTATCTCTCCCTAAGCTCTTCCTCTGAATCTATAATATAATCTATAACTTTATCCTTGTCATAATCCATCAGTAATATATGGTTTGAGTCATCAAACCATCTTAACTTTTTTACTAAAGATTCTGTTTCTTCATATAATATCAAAGCTCCGCTCATATCAGCTGTCTTGTCATTCTTAGAATGTGCAATAGTGATAGGAACAGTGATATCTCCCAGATTATCCCTTATCTCATCTATTGTCTTTAACGAATCTCTTATAGGAACAAAAGGCATATTCCAGAAAGCCTTATGTCTTGCCAGACCTTCAGGAGAGTTTATATTTGATATCTTACTCTTTTTAGCATATTTCAGCATTCCGCCAAACAGCTTAAGATAGAATTCAGGAGAAGGTATTATAAAAAAGCTTCTTTTTATCTTAAAGAAAGGATTTAATGCTACAACATGTGCAACATCATTGTTCTGAGCTATCTTCAGGGATATCGCAGCTCCCAAAGAAGAACCGACCATATTTATCCTGTCACAATCCTCATGAAGTGTGTCATATTCTGCCTGTATCTGATCATACCATGAATCGATGCTCTCTCCTATTATATGGCTTGGAAGCTCTGCACTTCCTTTAAGCCTTGGAACAACAACAGTCTCTCCAAATTCATCACTTATCTTTTCTGCCAGCTCCTTCATAACATAAGGAGAAGCTGTATAACCATGCACCAATATCCAGCAGGTGCTGTTATCTCCATATATTGAAAATTCTTTAGCTCCGGCAATCACTCCTTCTTCATAATCCCAGTAAGCTTCATCTCTCTTGTCCATATTAAAAGCATTCAGAAATCCAGTGATATTATATAGGTAGACACATACTATCAGAACAACTGCAAGCAGAATGATGATCCATAGTCTCTTTTTCATATCCCTCTTCATATTAGTGCGATAAATGTATTTTCCATATTTAAGGGTTATGGTTATTTCAATAGAAAAGTTTAAATAAAAGAGCACCATAAATTTAGACAAGAGGTGAAAGATGGCATTATCGATTGAAGGGATTCTGAAGCTTGCTAACTTATTTCTGGCCTTGATTGCAGCAGCGATCGGTATCGGACTTTTCAAGTCATCTTTCAAAGACCAGATTCTTAGAGCCTGGAAACCTCTGGCAGTTGCTCTTATATTATTCTCTGTCCAGCAGATCTTAGGAGCATTAAGGGCTTTTGGAATCTATGAATCACCTTTCCTGACTCACATAAATGTATCAGTATTACTAGGGTTCCTTATCTATGCTTTAGTACTGCAGATCAATATTACGAGGTCAAACAAATGAGCCAGCTTACACAATGCCTCGGGATATCAGCACAGTTTTATAATATGGCTTTAGTAGTTATCGTTGTAACATTATTCATTATTTTGTTCAGGATAAAGAATGAAAAGAGGTTCATAACACCCTGGAAATTCATATTTGCTGCTCTTTGTGTATATATCTTTGAGCAGGTCGCTTCAATATTAAACTCAACAGGAGTCTTTCCTATCCACAAGTTAGTTTTTCCTATATTAGAGATGATCATAATCTCATTGTTCATATATGCTCTATTGACACAGACAGAGCATCTTAAGAACAGAAAAGTTATAGAACCGAAAAAGAAAGGTAAAAGATGAAAGCATTCAACTCAAAAAAAGCAGTTAGTCCATTGGTCGCAACATTCCTGTTAGTCGGCTTTGCTCTTATAATGGGAGTAGTTGTAATGGCTGTTGGAGGAGACTACCTTTCTTTAGAGGAAGAGAGTGAAGAAGAGCCAGCATCAGTAGATCTCATCAATATTGTTGACACATGCAAAGAAAAAGGTGCTATAACAGCAGACGAGCACTCTGCACTTAAAGAAAAATTATCTTAGGTTCTTTCTTCTGAATTCTTTCAATGCAACCTCTACAAGATGGCTTTTATTTCTAAATCTTTCGTGATCTACTTTTGATAATATCCATTCAACTAATTCAGAGTTGATGCTTATTGGGCATGCCTTCTTCATTTTGGCATCCCCTCATTATCACATCTTCTTCTGAACTCCTTAAGAGCAACTTCTACAAGATGGCTTTTGTTCCTGAACTTCTCATTATCAGTCTTGGATAGGATCCACTCTACAAGTTCTGAGTTGATGCTTATTGGGCATGCCTTCTTCATTTTGGCATCCCCTCCTTGCCGCATCTTCTCCTGAACTCCTTAAGAGCAACTTCTACAAGATGGCTTTTGTTCCTGAACTTCTCATTATCAGTCTTGGATAAGATCCATTCAACTAACTCCTCATTAATACTGATAGGGCATGCTTTTTTCACTTTCGCACACCCCCTTTCTCCAGATCTTCTATCCTCTTGTCCAGATTATCAAGTTCAGAATTAAGATCTTCTACCTTTTTCTTTTTCTTCTTTTTAACACCGCCAAGCTCAGAAACTATCTTATCAGCTTTATAGCTCAACTCATGCTGTCTAACATTCTTACTTATAGAATCTAACCTCAACCTCAGCTTATACAGATCATCCTTTCTCTTTTCTTTATCTACTTCCTCCTCTAATCTCAATACATCTTGATCAAGGCTCATAAGCTTCTTTCTAAGCTTATCTTCTTTCTTGAGATATTTCCTCACTTTTTTCTTTGTAGGGTGCTGCTTTTCGATAGACCATTCTAATTCTTCCAAGAACTCTTCCCTTACACTCTTTCTCTCAGATGATTTTCCTTCAACCCAGTCTTTTATCTTATGTTTCGCTCTTTCAAGCCAATCTAATATCTTCTTCTCAACAGCTTTTATCTTCTCTTTTCTCTTTTGTATAAACTCTTTCCTCTTCCTCTCATGCTCAACATGCTGTATAAACTCAAGCTCTGCTATCTTCTTATCCTCTCTTGCTCTTCTCTTATCTTCAAGAGCTTCTTTCTTCTTTCTTTCAAGCTCTTCTCTATGCTCTTTTCTAAGCTCTCTCTTTGTCTTATACAATCCAAGAGAATGCATTATGTCTCTCTTGACATCATTAAACCCATGCACAAACTTCCTAAATTCAAGAGCATGTTTTTTCTTTCTCCTGGCCCTCTTGTGGCTTTCCTTAGCCTTTCTTGCTTTCCTGTACGCTTTTCTTCTTCTCTCCCTAACTTCCTTTTCATGCTCTTTAAGCTCTTCGATATGTTTCTGTCTTGCCTTTCTCGCCTTCTTCAAAGCTTTTATCTTCTTATATCTCTTCTCAACTTCCTTCTGCTTCCTTAGCTCATAAGGTGTCTTATACAACCCTAAGAAGTGCAATATTTTCCTTCCAACTCTCTGCTTCCTTTCCTTCTTCCTCTCCCCTTTAAGCTGCTCTTCTTTGACCTGTCTCAGGTTCTCCATATAGCCTTTGATCATTCCTTTGATCTCATCCTGCCTTTTCTTCTCGATCTCAGAAGGATACTTATATAATCCAAGAGAATGCAACAATTTCCTCTTAAGCAAGATGAGATCATCCTTGATAGTCAACTCTAATCTCTCAAGCTCATCTTTCCTGTCATCTATCCTTTTCTTCCTTCTCCTAAGAGCGCTGTAATCCTTTTTCTGTTTCTTCTCCAGCTCTTCAACTCTTCTTGCTATCTTCTCTTCTTTCTCCAGGAACTCTTTCTTCTCTTTCCTTATCTCTTTCTCTCTTCTGGATAACTCCCTGACACCTTTAACATGCAGCTTCCTTATCTTCTTATACAGACTGATCTCATCATTGATAGCTTCTATCTCATGCTTAGACAATTCATCTTGTTTCTTCAGCCACTTTTTCTCTTTGATCTCTAACTTCTCTTTACCTGTCTGCAACAGCTCCTTAATATCGTCCCAAAGCTCCTCAAGCCATTTAACAACTAATATTCCAAATGATCTTATGGATAGCCAAAGCGGCCTAAAGACATGCGCAGCTCTTATAGATCTTATATCTTCTTTCAATCTAGAAGCAAACATCCTCATCTCTTTCAATATCTCAGAAGGCCTAGACACAACTCTGACAAATCCTCTTCTTGTCTTTCCAGCCCACTTGACAGATGACTTGAAGGTCCTTTTCATAAACAGATAGAATCTCCTTGCCTTATGCTCTTCCTCAACAGAGATCTCTTCTATCCTCCTCACTATTCCTCCAACACCATACTTAACAAGATATCTGAAAACTTTAACCCTGAAATATAATATATAGAACAAAGAACCAAGCATAAACAGCACAATAACTAAGAAATGGATCAATCCGATCATTGTATACTGCTCTAGATATAGAGACATCCTAGCATACAACAATATTGTCATAAAAGACAGCACAAACACAACATAGAACCATTTAGACATCTCTCTGTATCTGTAGGCTTTATACACGCATACAAGCAAAGACAAGAATATCAGCACAGACAAGAACCTTATCACATAAGGCAGCGCTAATCTTATGTTTTCTTCTCTAAAAATATTAGCACAATCTGAAGGGCAGTTATATTCAGTCTCTCCCTCTCCGCAATATCCGTTTCCGCAGGCACATCCAGTCGGATCTGCTGCTTTCTCAGCAAACACTTTCTTTCCTACAACAACATACTGCACTCCAGGATTGCAGTTCTTTATCCTGACTCTCAGATATTTTGTATGTCCTAACACACCAGTCGGATCATAATCTTTCAGTATCTCATAAGCAACGATCCTTTCTATTATCTTTCTTGAAGAAGGATTATCAAGCAGTTCAGTGTGCGTCTCCTCAATAGCCCAATAGTTGCTGCAGCTGTCATTGATCTTCTCTCCGCCAACACTCTGCGCACTATCAACACCAACAATACCATCATTAGTCTCATTTCCAAACAATCTTCCTGAAATATCGATCAGATCAGTTCCGATCGCAAACGGCCTTGTTCCCGCGATTACATAATATTCTATTCCAGGAACTTTCTCTATCTGTTTTCCTTCAACCAACTCCTGTACAGAAGGATAATCGATATTAAATGATCTTGCACTCTCCCCAAACTTGCCAAGATAACCAAATAAACTCTCATAGACTTCTGCTCCAGGAGATCCTGTATTAGGTGTTCCGACTAAGACTAATTTCTCGACTTTATCTACAAAAGTATATTTTCCAGGAGTGATCTGGTTTTGGTCATAGGCATACCTTACTGCTTCCTGTGATACTAATCCTCCCATACTGTGAGCTGCAATATAGATATGCTCGTATTCAGTTGTATGTGATTCTATATGGTCTGCAAAATCTTTTGCATTCTCTGATATCATCTTATCAGATGGATATCCATATACCCATGCCTGCCAAGGCTGCTGTGTTAATTTTATATCATCGATGATGTTCTGGAATGTTAAAGGAGTGCTCATCAATCCATGGACCATTATCACTGCTTCCTTGCTCTCAAAAGGAGGAGCATACACTCTCTCAAAAGTTGTATTAGTACAGCTTATACATCTGTTAGCTATAAGAGCAAAATAAGCCTTATTTCCATTATAGAAATAATCCTTAACATCTCTTACAACTGTTGTAACTGATTTCTTCTCTTTGTCCAGCTTTCCGTTGAGATAGTCCCATCTTATCTCACCGCTCTCATTAAGCATAACATATAATGCAATTGTATCTTCTTCAATATCTATCGTAGAAGTATAAGGTATAGTGACGATCACAGGCAATGTCTTATTAACCTCTGATTCTATATAAAGAGGGATTCCGACTATCCTAAGATTAGGATTATCCAAAGGTGTTTCTTTTATAGGCGGTGTTCCAGCATTTATCTTCTCTTTCTCAAGCATGCCATTCACAAAAGTTATATTTGTCCTGTCAGCTCCCAAAGTATAATCATCAATCCAGCTGAAGTTCAGCAATAATCTTGTTTCTGCTTCCTCTTCTATTCCAAAGAACTGCTCTGTTATACTCTCCCCACATTCAAGCTCTTCAACAATCTCTGCATCTAAGCTTGTACATTCCCCGTCAATACACTGCATCGGCCTCAGATCGACAAAATCTTCCGGTACTGAAAGTGTTATCTCAAGAGAAGCTTCTTCGCTACATATCAGATAGAATGGATCGATAGCTGTCTCAAGCCCAAAAGGGATTGATATTGAAGGGTCTAACACAGATCTCTCTAACTGCACAGATACTTGATCAGAAACAGAGTCTGTCACAGTAACACAAGGGATTGGATTTGTCTCCAGCTTAGGCTTTTCCTTTTTCCCGAACAGCTCAAATATCCTGCTTGCAAGCTGCCTTCCTCTCTCCAAAAGTCCGGCTGCAGGAACTCTTGCAGTTGGAGTAACCTGGACCACTGCTTGTGCCTGGTCCGCAGGAGCTTCAACTGTATCTTCTGCAGGTGGTGGAGGCGGAGGAGGCGGAGGAGGCGGAGGAGCAGGAACTCCAGGAGGTCTAGGTGTGCAGTCCTCAGGACAGTTCTCAATAGTATTGACACCAGCACAGATATCATCTCCACATTCCTCATATATTCTCTGCAAAGTATTAGGGACATGATAGCTGAATCCATTATACTCCACAGTTCCGCTGTATACGTTTCCGTTCCAGATATATGCATTTCTGATTGTAAGACCTTTTATTCCATCAATTCCAAAGATCTCTCCAGTATCTTCTATTATAGAATCCTTGATATCAGAATTTTCAACTTTTGTTGAAGAAACATTTGTGTTGAACAATACAGAATTTTTTATCTCTGAATTATTCAATATAGATCCATTTACCTTAGAAGATACCCTTACTATCGAATCCTCAAGCGTGGAATAATTAACCTTGGAGCCCCTTATCTCTATATTTCCAAAATATGTATTGTTATATGTAACTCCCCTTACTATTGTTATTGTTCCAGTAGTGAACTCTGATCCAGAAATATTCGCATCCTCGAGGGTTGCATTCGCCAGTTTAACATTATGGATTATGGAGTTATTCAGGTCACAATTAGTTATATCAGACCTGTTGATAAATGAATAAATTATCTTTGATCCGGTTATATTGCTGTAAAGCACAGTAGAGTTAAAATCGATAGTTGATCTTGTTATGTTTGAGTGATCTATGTAAGAATATGAAAGATTCGAGTCTGTAGAAGTTGAATAAAGGAAAGTCATGAATTGCAGTTCTGTAGATTCTAACTCTGAACCGGTTGTCACAGAATCATATTCTCTGCTGTTTACTATCGTAGAACCTGCGATTATCATATTGGACCTTGTAGAATTGATTATTGTAACATTGTCGGCAGTAAGATTGATCAGGACAGAGTCTATTATGATAGATCTGTTGATATTTGAAGTTGTTATATTAGAATTATTTACAGTTGAATAAGTAACTACACTGTTTATTATGTTAGAGCCAGTTATATTTGAGCCTGTTGTGGTTGAGTTACCCTCAACATTATCCACTATTATTGAATTAGTGAACACTCCATTAGTCTTGGTCGAATTGATTACAGTACAGTTGATAAGCGTAACATTGATCAAAGTTGAACTATGCACCGATGAATCATTCACTCTGGAATCATAAAGATAGTTGTTGTTTGTTATCTTAGAGCCATATGAATCTGAATTATTCATATAAGAGTCATTCACAGATGAGGAATAGACCGTTGCAAAGTTCAAGGTAGAATTTGTTATATTAGAATCATCAATAACAGAATCGTTTATCTGGATAGAATTGTTCCATATCTTGGAGTCAGTAACATCTGTTCTCAATAGGTCAGAATCATTGATATCCGAGTTCGTAGAGTTGGAATTCACCATATTGATATCATAAATATTAGAATTAGTATCAACAATTGAATCAGTAAAGTTAGAGTTGTCAGTTATAGAGTTATGAACTTCCGAATTAGATGAAACAATAAACCTCAAACTGCCATTCTGTACAATTGAGCTTGTT
>JANQNE010000008.1 GCA_028279725.1 Candidatus Nanoarchaeia archaeon | reverse complement strand
TAGGGTGGGCAGAATTAAATAGTAGTTTGCATAAGTATCACTTGTTTCAAAGAGGTGATACAAATGCAAACTGTAAGTGTGGTGTTAGGTGTTCTTAATAAAAGTGTCGTTGGAAAGCTTAATTATAATCGTAGAGGTCCTAAAGGTTATGGCTTGGTAAGAATTTTAAGGATTCTTTTGTATTCTGTGCTTGCAGAAATTTTCTCGACGAGATTACTCATTAAACATTTAAAGAAAAGACCAATGGTCTGGAAGAAACTTGGTTTTAGGAGTATTCCTTCAAGAAGAAGCATTGATGATTGGTTTAAGAAATATGATTTTTTGCTTGATAAAATTATACATATTGTTGGTGATTATTATCTTCAGCTTAACGAGTCAGAATGGACAATTCTAGATAGCACTCCAATCAGAGACAGGCGAGATCCTGATGCAATGAAAGGGTACTCAAGCCAGGGTTCTTTTTGGAGTTTTAAGATTCACGCAAGCTGTGATGAGTATTGCGTTCCTTTAAGGGCAACTTTTACAACTGGAAATGTTCATGACAGCAAAAAAGCAATAACCATTCTTGCTCCAACCCCAAAAGTTGGAGGAGATTCAGCATATGATTTTGAAGAATTAAAGATAAAAGTAGTTGAACAAGAAAGCAAAGGGTATTTTGTTCACAATCCTCGTCGAGAAGGAAGGGAAAAAAAGAAGCCAACTCCAAAAATATTAAGCAAAGTAAGAGTATGTGTAGAGCAACTAAACAGCATACTAAAAGAACAAGTAATGAAAAGAACATACACAAAAATAAAAGGGTTTGCTAAGAAAGCAACAAGGTGTTTGTTAGCAGTACTTGCACTGCAAGCATTAGCAATACACAATCTAAAAAATTGGGGCTACCCAAGCATCAGAATTGGTGATTTGCGTGCTTGAAATACTGCCCACCCTATATCTATAGAAAAGTTTAAATAAACTGTCCGATATTTCTAAAGTATGGTAAATTTTCCGCAGGTTATACCTAATCCTGAGTTAATGGTCAGATATACTGGTGTTCTTGATCTTGATGGATTATATAGAGTTATAGTTCAGTGGCTGAAAGCAAGAAGATATTGGTTTCATGAAACAACATATAAGCATAAGGTTCCTTCTCCTTTTGGAGCTGAAGAACAGATAAGGTTTAGGGCAGAAAGAAAATGCAGTGAGTATTATAAGCATGATATAACCATCATGTTCCATATATGGGATCAGGTTCCTGTAGAAATAATAGAAGAAGGGAAAAAACAAAAACTTATAAAGGCTAAAGTTGAGATAGTGATACAAAGCACGTGTACATTAGATTATCAAAACAAATTTGGAAAAACACCTCTTATGCGAATGCTTAGAACTTTTTTTCAGAATTATATAATCAGAGAAAAGATAGAGAACATCTGGGGTGATGAATTATATTACAGGACAATAAAACTACAGGCAGTAATAAAAGATTTTATCAACATGCATACAAAGAGTCATGAATATGAAAACTATATGGGTGATACAGGTTGAGTGAAAAAAGGTTAATCATAGACCAGCTGAAGCTAAATTATTCAGGAATATTCCACCTAAATGATCTTTATAGGATGATAGATTCCTGGCTTTATGAGAAAGGTTATGACAGGCATGAGAAGAAGAATGATGAGATAGTTCTTGAGACAGGAAGAAAGATCGAACTAGAGCTTAGGCCATGGAAAAAGACAACAGATTATGCTAAGAATGAGATCAAACTCAGAATATTTGTAGATAATATGACTGATGTTGAGGTAGAAAAGGACGGCAAAAATGTTAAACTTAACAAAGGAGACATACAAATGATATTTGATGGCTTTCTTATAACTGATTATGAAAACAGATGGGAAGGAAAGCCTATGTATTATTTTTTCAGGACTTTAGTAGATAAATACATATTCAGAATATACACAGGAAAGTTTTCAGGAAACCTTGCAGCTGATGTAAAAGACCTTCACCAGAGGATAAAGTCGTTTTTGAATATGTATAGGTATTGATGGAAAGGTTTTTAAATAAGATTAAACCTGTTTCTAAACAGCCAGATATGCGAGGGTAGCAAAGTCTGGTCAAATGCGCAGGACTTAAGAAATTTAAGTGAGGAGCCAAATGGCGATGACTTTGAGAAATCCTGTCGCTTAGTGCGTTCGTGGGTTCGAATTGAAGTTTTCTTCGCGAAAGTCCCATCCCTCGCATTTTTTTACATAATCTTTTTAAATAATACACAGAAAGAGGTGATATAATCATCTTGAGGTGGGTAATATGAAAAAAATAGTTATTTTATTTCTTATGATATTAGCATGTTCTGCAGCTTATGGTTCAATTGATTCTTTTCAGAAATGTGAAAAGAAAAGCTGTGTTGAAGGTTCTATGGCAAGATGGGAAGTTCCTGTCTTAAATAATATTAACAAATCAATAAAGATCGAATATATAAAATTGATAGATGAAAATGACCTTGTTGTAGCATACTATGATTCTGAAAGGAACAAGACATTAGAACCAGGAGAAGAGTATGTGTTTAAGTTTGACCAGTTAATAATTGCTCCTCCATCTGGTTACACCTGGTATTACAAGCCGTGCATGAGAGTATGGATAGATGGGGCTAATAGAAGCGGACTTGTGTGTGGAAAAGTGCTAAAAAGTTTTACTGTTCTGCCAAGATCAAAAGCAGAATGTTTTTTAGATTCAGACTGCGCAGCCAATGAAAGATGTGATGAGTTCTCTTTAAAATGTGTTAAGCTGGAATGCAGCGCTGGAGAAGCGATAAAAAATAACCAGTGTGTTGGTTTAATTGAATCTAATAGATCAAAACTTGGCATTATATCTCTTGTGCTTGTTGTTATCTTAATCATCATAGTCTGGATGAAGATATT
>JANQNE010000004.1 GCA_028279725.1 Candidatus Nanoarchaeia archaeon | reverse complement strand
AAAAATACCAGAAAGACAAAAAATTAGCAAAAAAACTTGCTGATAAGCACGACTTCTTCATAGCTCAGGCTAACATAATGCCAAAGGTAGCAGCAGCTTTCGGTAGAGTCTTTGGTCCGAGGGGAAAGATGCCAAACCCAAAAGCAGGCTGCGTCGTCCCTCCAAAAGCTGTACTAAAACCACTATATGACAGACTTCAGAAAGTCCTTAAAGTTTCTATAAAGACTACACCACTGTTCCAGTGCGCTGTAGGTTCCGAAGATATGCCTGATGAAGAGATTGCTGACAACATAATGGTTGTCTATGATCAGCTCATACATCATCTTCCTAGTGAAAAACATAACATAAAGAACATATTCATCAAGACAACTATGGGGTCTCCTGTAACACTTGATGAAAACGGAAGATTAGTCAAAAAAGAAGAAGAGAAGAAAGAATAAAATGGCACACGTAGCTCAGTACAAAAAGGATGTTGTAAAGGAATTCGTTAAGCTGATCAAGGAATATCCTATCATCGGAGCTGTAAACATGGAAGGTATGCCAACTCCTCAGCTTCAGAACATGAGAGCTTCACTTAGAGACATATGTGTCATAAAGATGAGCAAGAGAAGACTTCTAAAGCTCGCAATCGAACAGGCAAAGAAAGAAAAACAGGGTGTTGAAGAATTAGAACAATACTTAAGAGGCATGCCAGCATTACTTTTCACAAAAGAGAATCCTTTCAAATTATTCAAGACGCTTCAGAAGAGCAAATCACCTGCTCCTGCAAAAGCTGGACAGACAGCTCCTAATGATATAGTTGTTCCAGCAGGACCTACAAGCTTCGCACCAGGGCCAGTTATCGGAGAACTCGGAGCATTAGGAATAAAGACTGGGGTTGAGAATGGAAAGATTGCTATCAAAGAAGACGCAACAGTCTGCAAAGAAGGAGAAAAGATATCAGGACCATTGGCAGGCATGCTTACAAGACTAGGCATCGAGCCTATGGAGATCGGATTGGATCTTATCGCTGTATACGAGAACGGCACTATATATAAGAAAGACGTATTGTCTATAGATGAAGAAGAATTCCTTAATAAGATCAATAACGCTGCAAGATGGGCATTTAACTTATCAGTTGAAGCAGCATATCCTACAAAAGATAACGCAACACTATTCATAACAAAATCATTCCAGGAAGCTAAAGCACTTGCTCTTGAAGCAAACATCTTAGCTGACATGGTAGTTGAAGAAGTTCTTGGCAAAGCTGAAAGGCAGATGCTAAGCTTAAAAGACACAGCAGGAATTACAGTTGAAGTAAAACCAGCGGAAGAAACTGCACCTGCAGAAGAGAAGAAAGAAGAACCTGAAGCTCCAAAAGAAGAACCTCAGCCCGAGGAAAAACCGCCAGCAGAAGAAGTAGAAGAAAAGAAGGAAGAAACAAAACCTGAAGAAAAGGTTGAAGAAGCTCCGGCAGAAGATAAAAAAAAAGATGACATAGCAGAAAAAGAGGAAGAAGCTGCTAAAGACGACGAAAAGACAGAAGAAGAGCTTAAGGAAGAGATCAAAGAACTTGAAGAAGAAGTAGCAGAACAGGAAGCTGAAGAAGAGGCTGTAAAAGAAGAAGCAGAAAAGTCAGAAGAAGAACTAGCTCCTGATAATATTGAAAAAGAACTAGAACTTCCAGAAGAAGAATTACAACCAGAAGAAAAAACTGTTGAGGAACCAAAAGAAGAACCTCAGCCCGAGGAAAAACCTCCTGCTGAAGAAGTAGAAGAGAAGGAAGAAACAAAAGAGATGGACGTTCCTCCTCAACCAGAAACACCAAAGGAAGAAGAAAAACCTGAGATGGATCTTCCTCCAGAACCAAAGACTCCTGCTCCTGAAGAATCAAAAGAAGTTGTTATAGAAAAACCAGAAGTTGGAGAAGCAAACGAGCCGACAGAAAAGGATATTAAGGAAGTTATCGAAGAAGTTGAGCCTGCAGAATCAGAAGAAGAGAAGAAGGCTGCTGAAAAGATAGAAGAAGACGTAGAAGAGCTTGACAAAGAACTGAAGAAAGAGATCAAAGAAGCTCCGGCAGAAGAGAAGGAAGCTGTCACAGAAAAAGCTGAAGAGATTGAAGAAATAAAAGATGCTGTTCCTGCAGCAGAAAAAAAAGTAGAAGAACTGAAAGAAAAAGCAGCAGAGATAAAAGAAGATATCAAAGAAAAGAAGATTGAGCATATCAAAGAAGAAATTGAAGAGATCAAGGAAGATATAAAAGAAGAGATCAAAAATCCTGATGAAAAAGACATAAAGAAGATCGCTAAAGAGATAAAACAGGTCGTCAAAGACGTAAAAGATCTTAAAGAAGATGTTCCGTCTGCAAGAGAGCTTGCAGCAAAGAAAAAGCCGTCAAAAGCAGATTCAGAACAGGTTGAGAATCTGTTTGACCAATTAAAAAAGAAAGGAACGTTGAGGGGAGTCAGCGGAGCTGAAGCAAAGCCGAAGAAAACACTGAGGACTGGCGGAACACTGACTCCGCAAGAGATAATTGATCAGGCAAGAACCAAGATGGCGACAAAAGATAAGCCTGAGAAAGTGCCTACTGCTCACGAGCTTTTGGAAAGGAAGAAAAAAGCTCTCAAAAAGTAATACTTATTGGAGGTAAACCAAAATGGAATACGTATATGCCGCAATGCTTTTGCATAAGGCTGGCAAGGAAGTGAATGAAGAAGCTGTTAAAAAAGTGCTAGAAGCTGCTGGTGTCGCTGTTGACGATGCTAGAGTAAAGGCTCTGATCGCTTCTCTGGAAGGAGTTAATATCGATGAGGCTATTGAAAAAGCTGCTACAGTTGCTGCTCCTGCGGCTGCTGCACCTGCTGCTGCTCCGGCAGAAGGAGGGGACAAAGGCGGCGAGAAAAAGCCTGAGAAAGATCCTGAAGAAGAGAAGAAAAAGGATGAGCAAGCTGCAGCTGGATTAGGCGCTTTGTTCGGATAAACTGAAAGCAGTTTTTTAAAACTCTTTCATTTTATTTTTTTATCAACAACGAGTATAATTCACGATGCCAGATAAAGAAGATGAAGCTAAGACTGAAAATAAACAACATTCAGAAGTAGTTTCCAACCCTTATTCTAAGCTAGATAAAAAGCAGCTTTTTGAAAAGCTCGATGAGATAAGAAAAGATGTCTCATCTTTAAGGACAGAACTTAATGCTATAAACGCAAAAAAAGAGGCTCTGTTCGAGAAAAAAGAGAAGTTCAAGAAAGAGATCTCTGCAATTATTTCTGATGTTAAAGACTCAAAATCTAAAAGAAACAATCTCACGAAAGAAGTAAAAGACAAGAAAGGCAGAAGAGAAGACCTCAACAAGCAGATAAAAGAAAAGATAGATGAGATAAAAAAATTAGGTGACAAGAAAAAAGATATTGAAAAAAAGCATAATATCAAAGGCAATCCTACTATGATCAAGGAACAGATAGATAAATTAGAAGCAAGGGTAGAGACAGAAGTCATGAGCTTCAACAGGGAACAGCAGATCATGAAGAATATCAAAGAATTGAAGAAACAGTTCGTCGAATTAAAGAATATCTCAGATGTATGGGAAGAGATGCATAAATTATCAAAAGATGTTGAAAAACTCAAGCAAAAGGCAGACGAGACCCATAAAAAGATACAGAACAAGGCAAAAGAAAGCCAGGTCAAGCATGAGGATATGATATCAAGATCAAAAGAGATTGAAGAGCTGAAAGCAAAAGAAAAAGAAGCCTTTGACAAGTTCTCAGAAGAGAAGAAGAAATTCACAGAGATAAACGATAAGCTGAAAGCAAAGCTGATGGAGATGAACCAGATAAACCAGCTTGTAAGCGAGCATAAGGCTGAGACTAAGAAAGAGAAGAAGAAAAAAGATGATGTAAAACTTAAGGACAAGGAAAAAGAAGTGCAGGAAAAGATCAAGAAAGGTGAGAAGCTCACTACTGAAGATTTATTGATATTCCAGAAGACAGCAAAATAGGAGGTTTTAGAAATGTTTAAGATAAAAGTTGATAAAGAAAAATGTATTGGCTGCGGAGCTTGTGAGGCTCAGTGCCCTGATAACTTTGAGCTTGATGAAAACTCAAAAGCTAAAGTCAAGAAAGCAGAAGTTGGAGAATTAAAATGCAATAAGGACGCTCAGGAAGTATGTCCTGTCGATGCGATAATTATAGAGGAGTAAGATGAGCGAAGAAAAGATAACTAAGGAGACCCCTATAGCACAGATAGTTGAGAAACACCCTGAAACTGTAGATGTTTTCGCTAAGCATGGCCTACATTGCATAGGCTGCGCTGCATCTCACTTTGAGAATCTTGGCCAGGGCTGTGAAGCTCACGGCATCGATGCTGATAAGATGGTCAAGGATCTCAACGAAGCTATTGCAAAAAAATAGCTTTTTCTTTATTTTTCCCTATTGTAAATAAATCGATTTTTTGATAACTACTCTAAACTAACAAAAATTTTGACGTCGATAAATTAATCGCGATTTCTTATATATTTTCTAAGACCGAAATATTTATATATAACCCAAATCACTAAAATTAACAAGATATTGTGGTTAAATACCCAATAATACACAATAAATTGTGTTTTTACGTCTAACATGAAATGCCCATTTTGCCAATCAATTGAGACCAAAGTTGTCGATAAAAGAGAAACAGAAGATAACCTTGTAACGAGAAGAAGGCGTGAATGCCTGAAATGTACCAAGCGTTTCACGACATATGAGCGTGTTGAGCTTGGTGATTTGATGATCATAAAAAAAGACGGTAAGAGAGAACCGTTCGAAAGAAACAAGCTCTTGAGAGGATTAAGAAGAGCTTGTGAAAAAAGACCTGTCCCGACAGAAAAGATTGATGAGATCGCTTCAAAGATCGAAGCCAAGCTAAGAAATACAGAGAAACAGGAAATCGACAGCAAGAAGATCGGTGAGCTTGTCGTAAGAGAACTGAAGAAACTGGACAAGGTCGCATACATAAGGTTTGCATCAGTTTACCATGAGTTTGAAGATATAAAGTCTTTTGAAAAAGAGATTAAAGATCTAAAGAAATGATTTCCTCGAAGGGGAAATCGACAAAAAAAGGGCGAAGACCTTTTTTAAGTATGAGGTGTTTTGAATGACTGAAAAAGAAGGTGTTGAAGATGAAAAAGTTAGTTCTCATCCTTCTGTTGTAATGAAGATAAGGAAGAGAGACGGGATGGTTGTAGAGTTCGCAAGAGAGAAGATAGAAAATGCGATCTACAAGGCTGCTGAAGCTGTCGGAGGCCATGACAGGTCAACTGCTGTACAGCTTACAGACAAGGTGATCTCTGTCCTTGAATACAAATTTGATGAATCATACATACCTTCTATCGAAGATGTCCAGGATGTAGTTGAAAGAGTATTGATAAAAAGTGGTCATTCAAAAACAGCTAAAGCATACATCCTTTACAGGAATAAAAGAACAGAGCTGAGAGATTCAGAAGCTTTCCTGAAAAAAGTCACAGGAGTCATAGACGGCTACGTAGGCCTTTCTGATTGGAGAGTAAAAGAAAACTCAAATGCTGGCTACGCGATCTCAGGGCTTCAGGCTCATATCTCAGGAGCGATAATCGCAGAATATGTCCTTAACAACATATATCCAAAAGAGATATCAGATGCTCATAGGAACGCAGACTTCCATATCCACGATCTTAGCGTAGGAACATTCGCAGGATACTGTGCAGGATGGTCACTAAGACAGATATTGGAAAGAGGATTCAATGGGATTCCTGGAAAAGTATCTGCTAAAGCAGCAAAACACTTTAACGCTGCACTTGGCCAGATAATGAATTTCTTCGGAACACTGCAGAACGAATGGGCGGGTGCACAAGCCTTATCTTCATTCGATACATATCTTGCTCCATTAGTAAGAAATGATAACTTAGATTACAAAGGAGTAAAACAATGCATGCAGGAATTCATCTTTGGAGTCAACCAGACATCAAGATGGGGAAATCAGGTTCCTTTCACAAATCTTACTTTCGACTGGGTTGTCCCAGAAGACCTTAAAGATCAGAAAGCTATAGTTGGAGGAGTAAGGATAGATACAAAATTCTCAGACTATCAGAAAGAGATGGATATGATCAACAAAGCTTTCATGGAGATAATGATGGAAGGAGATATGAACAACAGGATCTTCACATTCCCTATCCCAACATACAATATAACAAAAGACTTTGACTGGGATTCTGAAAACGCTAAACTTTTGTTCGATATGACTGCAAAATATGGGACTCCATATTTCCAGAACTTCATAAATTCATCATTGAATCCTGGGGATGTAAGATCCATGTGCTGCAGACTGCAGCTGGATGTCAATAAGCTAAGGAACAAGACAGGCGGCCTGTTCGGTTCAGGAGAATCCACAGGATCCATCGGTGTCGTTACGATAAATCTACCAAGGATAGGATATGTAGCAAAGACAAAAGAAGAGTTCTTCAAGCAGCTTGAACACTTGATGGTATTGGCAAAGAACTCATTAGAGATAAAAAGGAAAGACGTTAACAGGAACATGAACAATGGGCTTTTGCCTTACACAAAGGTGTATCTTGGAACCTTAGCAAACCACTTCGCAACTATCGGCTTGAACGGCATGCATGAATGCTGCCTTAACTTCCTAGGAAAAGAAAAAGGCATAACAACAGAAGAAGGAAAGAAATTCTCATTAGAGATCTTAGATTTCATGAGAAACAAACTGCAGGAATTTCAGGAAGAGACAGGAAACATATACAACCTGGAAGCCACACCTGCTGAAGGAACATCTTTCAGGTTAGCTAAGCACGATAAGAAAAGATACCCTGAAATAATATCAGCAGGAACCGAAAAAGCTCCTTACTACACAAATTCATCACAGCTTCCTGTAGGGCATACACCAGATATATTTGAAGCTTTGCAGAATCAGGATGAATTACAGTGCAAATACACAGGAGGAACTGTTTTCCACGGCTTTATAGGAGAGAAGATTTCTGATTGGAGAACATGCAGAGAGCTTGTAAAGAAGGTTGCATATAATTTCAGCCTTCCTTATTTTACCATAACACCTACATTCTCTGTATGTCCTGTCCATGGTTATGTCTCAGGAGAGCATCACACATGCCCTCATGAGCACTCTGAAGAAGAGCTTGAGAAGTTTGGGGTTGAGGAAAAAGAAATAGAGGTGATGACAAAATGAAAAAGATAAGATGTGAAGTATACAGTAGGATTGTCGGCTATTTTAGGCCTATCAACAACTGGAATGATGGGAAAAAACAGGAGTTTTTCGAAAGAGTCGCATTCCATGAGAAAAAATCCATGGAAACACCTGTAAAATTGGTCGTCCCTACAGCACAGCCTTGTGAGACCTGCTAAGATGGCAAAAAAATATCTTTTATTTACTACACCTTCCTGTCCGAACTGTCCGGCAGCAAAAGAAGTGCTGGAAAAGTCAGGGCTTGAAGGAGATATTGTAGACGCTTCCCAGCCAGAAGGGCTCGATAAAGCAAGAGAGTTCGAGATAATGGAAGTGCCTACAGCAGTTTTCTTAGATGAAGATAACAAAGTTATTGCAAAAGCTCACGGAGCAGATGCAATAGAAGAAGAATTAAAAGAATAAGATTTTTATTATTTCTTTACTTGAACTAAAGCTTCTTTCAGTTTAGGCAGATATTCTTGTAGCATTACAGAAGAGATATCTCCCATATGGCCTACTCTCATAGTCAGCCTTTCTCCTTCTTTAGCTAGTCTCTTGTTCATCCCACCATAACCGGGATCCATAAGATAGCCTTCTCTTCTCATGATCTCTTTTATAGCTTTAAGATCCTCTATCGAATATCCTTCCGGGACCCTTATAGCAGTAACTGATGGAGATGCAAATTCTGGCTTAGGTAAAAGCTCAAACCCTTCAGGCAGTTCTTTTTCAATCCATTTATGAGTTATATCTCTCATCTCATTATGCCTTGCAAACCTGTTCTCAAGACCTTCATCATAGACGATCTTATCAGTCTTATAATGGAGCTGATTAGCCAAAGAACAGTTCGGAGTAGATAATGTCTGACAATTTTCTGCTTTTGCAAGATTCCCAAGAAGATCGCATGTATATCCTGCGTTATTTCCCTTAGCTTTCAGTGCTTTAGCCTTATCCAAAGCCCCATCACTCACAAAACCGATCCCAAAACCAGAATCTAAAGCCAAACATTTCTGCGTCCCAGTGCAATACATAGCAACCTCTCCGTCAGCAATCCCTGTAGGAGCCCCTCCAAATATACTTACTCCGTCAACTAAAGGCAATGCTCCATACTGCCTTATTAGCTTAGATACAGCTTCAACATCATTCATAACACCTGTAGAAGTCTCATTATGTGTAAATGTAACAACATTTGGCTTTATTTGGATAAGGTGATCTTCCAGAGCATTGAGATCTATCTCTCGCCCAGGACCAAATGATAATTTCTCAGCATTCTTTCCGTTAGCAACAGCCATCTTATGATAAAGATCTCCAAAAGCTCCGCAACTGACTGATAAAACTTTCTCATCATCCCCAACTAAAGATCGTATTGAAGCTTCCATCGAATGGCTTCCGCTTCCTGGAAACAATACAACATGCCAGTCATCACCGACACCAGCCATCACTTTCAGATTATCAAAAGCTGGCTTAAATCTTTTAGCGCTTTCTTTATCTCTGTGTCCAAAATTTGGTTCCATACCAACTGTCTTAGTATCAGTGCTTACTTCAGTCGGCCCTGTTATAAACATTTTCAGGGCTTGGTAATCAAATTCCTTTTGCTCGCTCATTTTTTCCCTCCTTTTGAGTCAACTCTTATGACTCCTCCTGTTCCGAATATCTTAAATCCTTTTATCAAGTGCATCTTCTTGTTCACTTCTCTAAATAACATCTCTGCTTCAGGTATAGACATCTCTATTATCCCAGAACTGTGCTTGTTCCTGAAACCCAGAGCGATGCTCTCATTCTTCGGATTTACAAAATCCTCATTTATCATAACTTCTCTTACTATAGTCCTATGATCTATCCTCTCCTCCCCAGCTTCATTCACGAGTTTTAGCCTGACTCTCATCATATCACCTTGACCAAAACTCTGGAAGACAGGTATAAATAGTTTACCGGTTAACTTTTTAAACAGAAATTCTTGTCCTAGATTGGTGATTAAATCAAGACCTCTTTAGATGGTTTCTTATAAAGATGATCACACAAAATACAAGTATGATTAGAAATAGTAATGCAAACGCAAAATCCTTTGATCTTATCATAGACTGTAGTACAAGTAGAAATATCACCAGACAGATAAGTATTCCAAAAAGATCATTCTTCTTCTGATCTCCTTCGCATACAAGACAGCCTGTCCTTTGTTTTTTTGCCATCCATTGATAATCAATACATTTGTTTTATTTAAATCTATCCAATTTCAGTAAGTTTTAAATATAAAACACCCAATTTATAAGGTTATGGCTAAAAAAAAGAGGAACAATAAGCATCCAGTTCTAAAAGCTAGATTAACGTTAAGCCAGAGAGCGTCTGACGCCCTTACAAAATTTGTAGGTAGCTGGAAATTCATAATAAGTATTCTTATTTTCCTTGCTATATGGATGACTCTTAGCACTATTGCAAAGCTAAATAGTTGGGATCCTTATCCGTTCATACTTCTAAATTTCGTATTATCCTGCTTAGCAGCAATACAGGCTCCGATAATATTGATGAGCCAGAACAGGCAGGCAGAAAGAGACAGGATCAACTTCAAATATGACTACAGCGTGAACAGAAAGGCAGAAAGAGAGATCACAAACATGCAGAAAGACTTAGATGATATCAAAGAGATCCTGCAAAAAAGAAATATCCCTTAAAATGAAAAGATACATCTTTTTTCTCATAATTCTGATAACACTATCCGCACTATGTGCAGCAGAAAAAGTCCAACTTGAGCTGAAAGATATAACGACAGGAGAGATTATCACAAATATAATCGCAATAACAGATGCATCCAATTTTAAGGACGACCAGTTCATCCTTAGAGATGAAGCATTGATGCTCTCTATGGAACCTGGAGTCTATGATCTTACATTCAAGCTTGATGATCCGTCAACTCCTGCAAAAGATTACTACGGAAAAAAATCTATTAGTGTCCAGGGACAGTATCTTGGAGATGTTTATGTACGTCCTGTAGGCTCTGTAAGAGGTATTGTCAAAGACAGCTTAGACAACAGGGTTCCGAACGCAAGATTGAAGTTTGAATGTTCAAACAATGTGCAATCTGAACTCCCAAGAACTGCTGATGAGACAGGCTTCTATTCTGCTGATTTTATAGGAGCAGGATCCTGTATAATCACAGCATCCTATGAAAAAGCTGTAGGCTCTACAAATGTCCAGGTCGAAAAAGGGCAGATCCTGGAAAATATAGAAATCATGCTTGACAACACTATAATAGATGTCCCTTCTTACACCATATTATACATGTCCATAATAGTCATAATCATCATAACATTTGTCTTGCTCCTAAAGATAAGAAAAACAGCACCTAACCCTGAGCAGCCAAAGCCAGAACACACGCCAAAAAGAGCCCAGGACATAATGAAGACCCTTCATCCGAAAGAACAGGAGATAACAAACTTCCTCCTGAACAATAATAATAAATCAATCCAAGCAAGCATCCGCCATAACACTGGAATACCAAGAACTTCTTTGGCAAGAGTGCTTGAATCTTTAGAGAATAAGAACATAGTGAAGATCAGAAAAGAAGGAAAAGCGATCAGAGTTTCTCTAACAAACTGGTTTCTCGGAAGAGAGTAAATGGGCACTAAATAGGCATTATTTAGCCAAAAGGACGTCAACTTATCCTTATTAAAAACATCTTCCCACTCAATTCTTATATATTTACCCGCCCCATTAACACCACTAAGGTTATTTAGATAATGATATTTACAAATAATTCATTGAGGTGAATGAGAAGATGAAAAGATTAATAATTATTTTAAGCATGATTTTGGTTTTGATAAATTCAGCATTTGTTTTAGCAACTCCGCCAACAATCGACCATATGATGATTGAAGGTGAAACAGTAACATACACATTAGATGGTAAATATTATGAGGTAACAGCAAGCCATATAGGCTCCGGTGGAGTCAACTTCATCGTAAATGGAGAATCAACTGGCTTTCTGGAAGAGGATGAATCCTACACACTGGGAGACGGAGCTGTAATCAAGGTTAAAAATTTTATTAGCACTCAAGACCCGATAGTTGAATTTTCTCTAAAAACAGAAGAGTTAACACACTTATTTGTAGTTGATGATTTTGCTGATGCAGAATACACCCTTGCTATAATCAATCTTATGACAGAACTTATATCAGATGGAAAGATAGCTGAAGGAGAGTATGAATCTGTATTAAATAGCGAAGTAACAAGATCAGACCTTGACAAAAGAGTCACAACTATGATATACTCTAATGAGGCAAGGATAATTATTGGAGAAAATTCTCCGGCAGAATATGTCATATTAGCAGCAAACATAGCATCTGTACTTGAAGATATGGGTATTGATGTTGAAACAGGAGACACTATCTTAAGCTCAGAAGTTGATTCTGATGATCTTACAGATCTGTTCCCTAAATTTTTGCCAGAGATGTGCTCTCTTCCCGTAGGGCTTGCTTGCTTAGATTTTATGGGAAAAAGCAACGAGATCCAGGTCCTGATACAGAACGCAAAAGGATTTGACATGGAAGATGTAGAAGTCTCTCTTGATGGAGCAGGAGTTAACAGCCTGGTATGCAGCGGTAAATCCACACTATATAATGGAGAGAAAGAAACATTCACATGTAATGCATATTTTCCGGAAGGAAAGCTGGACTTTGACATCCATTTCAGCTACAAAAACGCCCAGACAGGACTTAAGCATTACAGTATAGGACAGCTAAGAGTAGTCATGCCTGAAAGCATAAGCAGATGCTATGATTCAGATGATGGAAAAGACTATTACAAGAAAGGAAGTGTTGACGCTCCTGCTTTTAACGGAAAAAGCAACTTTGCAGGAACTTATACAGACTACTGTGATCCAAGCGAAAACGGAGCATTAAACGAATACTACTGCATCGGTGATTCTGATTCACATTATGAATATATCAAATGTGAAAATGGATGTGAAGATGGCGCTTGTATTGGAGGACTAAAAGTGGAGATGAATATTAGTCTTAATGTCAGTGTAGAGATCGACGGAATCGAGACTACAAGCTCATGCGGAGATCAGGAATGTTTTGAAGAAGCTTTCAAGAACTGCGAATATGGAGCAACACTTACATCAAAATTGCTTGACACTATTACATACAAGTACGAGATCGTAGGCGAGACTACAAGCGGAACATGTAATATAATGTCAAAATATCTTGACAATCCAAACCCTGCTTGGGAAAATGTAGAGATGACCTGTACATATGACAGGACAAAAGATTTCAACACAGCTGTACAGGACATGAGCAGATGTGCAGGAGCATTATATAATCTTATGATGGGCCTTCCAGCATGTTCCTCATACAATGAATTAAGATTCATGGACACTACAATCTATACGGTAGATGGAAAAGATTACGAGATCAGGTTAGATTATGTCTATCCATCAAGAGCTAAATTCCTCGTCAATGGAGAGATGACAGGAAGCATAGACGACTATGGAAGCTATGAGCTTATGGACGGAAAAAAGCTGATCATTCATGAGATATTTGAATCTGACGAAAAAGTAAATAGCAACAGATATGGTGTAAGATTCTGTATCGATGGAAAGGCAGGAGAGATAAAAAAAGAGATTAGAGAAACTGCTGGTGAATGTACAGACACTGACGGAGGAAAAGACTATTATAAAAAAGGGACCACACTTAATCAAGGATGGAAAAGGACAGATTCCTGCACTGACATGACAAGAGGGAGTGTCTACGAGTGCAGCGGTTCATACTGTAACTTAGCTGAATACACATGCGGAGATGGAAACACTCCTGTAGTGGAAGAATATTACAGATGCCCCAACGGCTGCAAGAACGGTGTTTGCATCAGAGCCGAAGAAGAAGTTGAAGAGCCAGTCCCAGTCACTAGCAAAAAACCGATCATTTTGCACAGGACTGTAAAAGACTGCGCAACTAAACAAGTTCTGAAAAGAGATTCAATCAGCCTTAACACAGATCTTACAACATCCTATTGGAAAGGTTTCAAGATAGATCCAGTGTACGAAATCCAGGAGATAGACCTTAGAGTCATTAGAGGCGGAAATTACTGGAACTACAGGTGCAAAGATAGATATCAGGAACAATGTATCAACGATGGTTCATTCGATACATATTATGATGAATGGTGCGAATATGAGGCTAGGGAAGAGGTTGTTGAAGAAGAGGAGACAGAAAAAGGCACAGTCACTATCATAAACTATGGCGACTATCAATGCTCTTTCTGCAAAAGATTCCACCAGGATGTTCTTGTAAAAGTAGAAGAAGAATACGGAAACAAAATTAATCTGGAGTTCAAGCACTTTCCTTTGGCATTCCATAGTAATGCACATGTAGCTGCAGAAGCTGCTGAATGTGCAAGAGACCAGGGAAGATTTGTCAGCATGCACAATAAGCTTTTCGAAGAAGGAACAAGCAGCAATGTTGAATTTTATGTATCACTTGCTGAAGATATTGGGTTAGACACTGAAAGATTCAGATACTGTGCAGGTAATCGTGAGACAAAAGAAAGGGTTGAAAAAGATTTCAAAGATGGACAGGCTCTGGGAATTACAGGAACTCCAACAACGATCATTAATGGAGAGATGATTGTAGGGGCCCAGTCATTCGAATCGGTAAAAAAGATCATCGACAAAGCGCTAAGCCAGCCTCAGCCTGCAGAAGAAGTAGCTGAGGAAGAGGAAATAGAAACTGTTGAAGAAGAGGAAGAGATCGCTGAAACAAGACCAGAAGTTATCTCTGGAAACGGCTGCAGCTATGAATCAACAGTAGTTCCTTTCGGAACAAGGCTCGTTAACAGCCAGAATGATCCTGTCTTCTGCGACATCAACAAGCAGTTCAAGGACCAAAGGCCAGAAGATACAGCATGCCAGAACAACTATGAATGTCTGAGCAACTCATGCATAGAAAACCAGTGTGTAAGCCTGATAAAAGAGCTTAAAGAGACAAGAGGGCTGATCGAGAAGATAAAAGCATGGTTCAGCAGAATTTTCGGAGATGATTAAAAACTTTCTTATTTTTTATTTTTTCTTATAATAAACTATACAAAGGATCTTAAACTTCCAGATTGCTCATCTTAACAATATTCTCTTCAGAAACCTGTCCGCCAGTCAGCCTTGCAACTTCTTTTATCTCTTCATTCTCTAGTTTATAGAGAACAACTACAGGCGTTTCCATCCCAACCTTAAATATCTCATCCATCTCCGCGCTTTCCTTCACATTTATCGCTCTAACTTCTACTTTGTCAAAATCGATCACATAATCATTTATCTTTTCCATAACCTTCTTGCTGTCTTCCTGCTCAGGATAGATAAAGAACACCATAACTGGCTTCTCAGCATTTAATATAAAGCTTGTAACAGTATCTTCATGTAAAAACACATCTTTAGGAACATGCCTCATCATAACATCAGCTGTATTCAGCAATCCTTCCAATAAACTTTCATCCTCAGTCTCAAAAACTCTTATAGCACCATTATCAAACTCATCATAACTATAACTCACTTTCTCCTTGTTCTGCACCAATACATTAAGCAGTGTCCTCAAAGGTTCCGGCTCTTTCATCACATCATCAGAATTATATGATGCTATCTTCTTCTCTATCTTCTTGCTTGAGCTTATGATCTTGTCAGCAACATCCTCATCAGAAGAAGTAACTTTCTGCACAAACCCCTTCTCTTCTTTTATTATCTCTTCTTCGATCTTATCTACAAATTCAAGCAATTCAGCTTCTACCATAAATAAACTGATAAAGAATTGATTTATAAATGTTTTCACTTTTTGGCAAAAATTTAAATAAATCAGAGAAAACCAATACTTGTTGGGGGATATTATGGGGTTAGTTGATATAAAAGGACTGCAAAAAACTTCTTTAGTGGATTACCCGCCATACATAGTCTCGACTATTTTCCTAGGAAGATGCAATTTCCAGTGCCCATTCTGCCACAATCCTGATCTTGTAAAAGACTACAGCAATATGAACGACATCTCAGAAGAAGATTTCTTCAATAATCTTACAAAAAGAAAAGGACTTATAGATGGAGTCTGCATAACAGGAGGCGAGCCAACACTATACAAAGGCCTTCCTTCATTCATAAAAAAGATCAGAGACATGGGATTCTTAGTCAAATTAGATACAAACGGAACAAACCCGGAGATGCTAAAGCTATTGATAGAAGAAAAATTAGTAAATCATGTTGCTATGGATATTAAAGCACCAAAAGAAAAATACAGCTTAGCAACTAATTCAGAAGCTGACATAAAAAAGATAGAAGAGAGTGTAGAGCTGTTAAAACAAAAAAAAGTAAACTATGAGTTCAGAACTACCATAGTTCCTGGATTATTTTCGAAAGAAGATGCTATAAAGATCGGGCTCTGGCTTGAAGGGACAGAAAAATTCTTCATGCAGCAGTTTGTCTCAAATACAAAACTTATTGATAAAGAATTTGAGAACAAAAAACCATATTCAATAGAAGAATTAGAAGAATTCAAAAAAATACTCTCAAACTACATAACAAAAGTTGAGATAAGAGGAATATGATGGAATGCAAAAAAGAATCTAACCTAAAAGGCTGCACTTGTTCTTATCCTGGATGCGAGCATAAAGGCATCTGCTGTGAATGCGTTACAAGACACAGAGAAAGAAACCAGATTCCAGCATGCTTCTTCCCAAAATATGTTGAAAAAGAATTTGACAGAAGCGTAGAAAGGTTCATCAACAGCAAAGCTTAAAAACAAACTCATTCTCCAAAAGCTTATGAAAACATCAGACATAGGTGAACTTGCAAGAAGAGAAGCATTTAACAGGCAGCTTCCCGGAGTAGACAGATCCATAACAATACCTCACGGTGTCCACATAGATAGTCCATTAGGCAATGAGACAAAAAAAGAGCCTCAGATAGAAAGAAATGTTCATACTCATTCTGAAAGAAAAGATGATAACTATTCTACAGGCAGTTATCCTATATAAAATTATTTCTTAAGATCTCTAAGATAATCATCTATCTTAAACATCTCCATCAAGAACCAAGGAGTATATTTTTCCTGATTTCTGTTCATATCCTTTCTCAGTTCATCCAGCGGGATTTTTATCATATCTCCGTCTATCTCTAATGCATTTGGTGTTGGCTGGTCTGGAGTGACAGCTATCATAAGAGCACAAAGCTCATTCTCTGATCCTACCCTCTTTCCATTAGGCTTATAAGAAGCATGATAACTGAACTTAATGACCATCTTAGGATCTACAATCAGCCCGATCTCCTCAACACCTCTCCTCCTGGCAGCACCTTCATAACTTTCTCCTTCCCTCGGGTGTGAACAATAAGAATTTGAATAATACCCAGGCCAAAGCGGCTTTTTCTCTCCCCTGACCTGCATCCAGACATCCTTATAGCTGTCATCAGTAAACACCCATACAGAAAAAGCCCTGTGCATCTTGCCCAGTCCTTTATGAGCATCCCATTTCTCAGCTGTTCCTATCTGGTTATCTTCGTTATCCACTAAGACTAAAGTCTCAAGCTCTACATTAGTATCTCGCATGCATCAGAGGGTTTTAGCTTTTTATTTAAAGCTTTTGTCTTTCCTGACAGAAACCTTTATTAATTTCCCTTACAAACTCTTTCTCATGGGGGGCAAAACAAAGATACAATATCCAAGACAGACTATAATAGTCTCCAGCAGGCACAACAATAAAGATAATGCTATGACTCTTAGCTGGCACAGTCCTGCATCATTTGATCCTGAACTATATTCTATCTACTTAAGCAAAAAAAGACTCTCACATGAGCTCATAGGGCAAAGCAGACAGTTCTGCGTAAACTTCATATCAAAAGATGACCGGGAATCAGCCCTATTAGCAGGAAGAAATTCAGGAAAAGACATGGAAAAGTTCGAAACATTAGAGAAAGAAGAATGTGAAAAGATCGACTGCCCAAGACTCAAAAACGCAATGGCAATCATGGAATGTGAGGTTATCGACGAGTTTGAAGTTGGTGATCATATAATATTTATAGGAAAAGTTGTAAATAAAAAAGAGTTAAAAGAGGGAAAACGTCTATTTCATTTGGGTGGAGATAACTTCACCACAACGGAGGATTAAGATGGCTTACAAAAGACCTAACTGGGATGAATATTTTATGGAGATTATGGAGGCTGTAGCAAAAAGAGCTACATGTGACAGGGGAAGATCTGGCTGCGTTATAGCTAAGAACAAGCAGATCCTTGTTACAGGTTATGTCGGTTCTCCATTAGGCCTGCCCCATTGCGATGAGGTCGGCCACCAGATGAAATCTGTAACGCATGAAGATGGAAATATCACCCAGCATTGCGTAAGGACCACCCATGCAGAACAGAACGCTATATGCCAGGCAGCAAAGATAGGAGTTTCTATCGAAGGAGCTACCATGTATTCAAGGATGACTCCTTGCAGCGTATGTGCAAAGATGATCATAAATGCAGGTATCAATAGGGTTGTCTGCCAGAAAAGATATCATGCGGGTATGGAATCAGAAGAAATGTTCAAGAAAGCTGGAGTTGAGCTTGTTATTTTAGACGAGAACATAGAACCATATAAAGATCAATAATAGGAGGTGATTCGTATGGGTTGCGGTGGATGCGGCGGCAAGAAAAAAGGTAAATAATTTCTAAAAAATTTATTTTTTATTTCTTTTCTTTACTTTTCATCTCAGTGTATCCGCACTGGCCACATGTTTCTCTGTCTTTATGTGATGCCATGAATACACCAGCCCCGCATTTAGGGCAGAACTTGCTTTTTCTTTTAAGCTCTCCTTTAGCTTCATAAGCCTTATACTTCGCGCTTGTCTTTTTTTCTTTTCTTTTTATTTTTGCCATCTTTATTCCTTCTTCTCTTCCTTAGGGGCTTCTTCCTTTTTCTCTTCTGCAGGTTTTTCTTCCTCTTTCTTCTCTTCAGCCGGAGCTTCTTCCTTCGGCGCTTCTGCTGCTGCTTTCTCTTCTTCAGCTTTCTTAGCAGCTTCCTCTGCAGCTTTCTTCTCTTTCTCTAGCGCTTTCTTTCCTTTCTTGATAGCAGCTTTCATAGCTTTGTCATCTTTATAAACATTTATCTGCGCTGTCGCAGCTTTACTCCCAAACTCACTTTCCATGCTTACATCGATAAGGTTAAAGTCAGCTCCAAGCTGCTTGTTTATCTCCTTCTTAACTTCATTAGCAGAAGGTACTGCTCCTTCAAATGTAAGCTCAGCGCTTACTTCTGTCCTTGATAGTAATGGATTTTCCTGTTTATTTAGAATTTTCAGTTGCATCTTATCTCACTTTTATTGCGTATTCTCCTTTAAGAGTTATTCCGATCTTCTTGGCGATCTCAGATTTGTTTGCATCTAGAACATGTAATCTTCCCTGCCAGTTTGTTGAGAAAGTATTTCCTTTGCATGAAGGACAGACATCTCCTTCGACAAACATCTTACATGATTTGCACGCTTTTTTCTTTGCCATTTTTTTACTTCTTCTTCTCAGCTGCTTTCTTAGCTGGCTTCTCCTCTTTTTCTTCTGACCATTCCGGCTTTCCTAGCCCAGCCTGTCTCATGGTCAATCCTAATTTAGGATTAGTAATATCCTTATAGCTTAAAGCAATTATCCTTGCTCTGCACTTATCTCCAACTTTCAAAGTTCTCTTTGTATCCTTTCCAGCCAAAGTCTTATCTTTTGCAAAGCTTACAAAATCATCCATTGTCTGTGATATATGTATCATCCCTTCGATAGGTCCGATTGACATAAATGCTCCGAAATCAGCGATGTCCTTAACTTTTCCAAGAACAACTTCCTGCATCTCTGGCTTAAAAGTAAGAAGATCAAAGACAGTTTCATAATAAGCTGCTCCGTCTCCAGGTATGATTATCCCTTCTTTAACATCTATAACTTTATCAACATCTATTACTACTCCAAAATCCTTTGAGATAAATCCTTCATAGTCTTTCTTGACTCTTTTGATTATAGCTTCCTCTCTTGGAAGGTTGAATAGTTCTGGTGGAACCCTTATATGGTCCTTAATTTGTGTTCGATAAAACATGTTTTTATCCCCCTTATGCTCCTGAAAGGATTAAGCTTTCATATTTAAAGCTTTCTATAGATTATAGCTCTTATCAATAAAAAGGTGCTTTTTTTGCCTCATTCCGATTAAAACAGCCCCTTTCTGCCTTATTCTGTCTCTTAGCTCCCCATCCTGAGTTGCAATGACTGTTTTGCCCTTTTCTGCCAGCTCAACAATAGCATCATCTGCACTTCCTTCTGTTTTTGTCTTCAAAATCTTGATATTCATCCCAGCGATAAAACCAACAGCCATCTTTGCTGCCATCACATTCTTCCCCTTCTGCTCCTGTGTAATCTTATCAAGCTCATCCATGGTCTTATCCACTATGCAAAGCTCATACTTGAAATCACATATCCTTTTGATCTCAGAAAATATATCTAAGCCAAACTGATAAGGTATCATCAAAAAGTTTGTATCTAATATGACTTTGATCATCTTAACTCCAGAGCTTTCAGGCTGTCTTTCACAGGATCAGGGCTCTCATTTATTATCGTAACATCCATCTTATACTTTTTCACCCAGTCAAGCAGTTCTTTTATATCTTTCTTCTCTGTCACAAGATGTCTTCTCTCTCCTTTCTCAGTCCATTCTATCCCAGAGAAATGGCAGTGTATATGCTTAAATCCCTTTAATTTCTCAAACCATTCTTTATACTCTTTCTTTCCGTTATTCCTTGCCTTCAGATGAGAAAAATCAACGCATATCCCGCATTTAGTTTCCTTAGATAATCTAACAAGCTCATCAACATCACCAAACTGGCTTCCTTTCCCAGTAGTCTCAGGACAAAGCAGAACATCCCATTTCTTCTCTTTGATCTTCTTCTGCATCTCAAGAATAGAATCCTTAATCATACCAAAAACTTCTTCCTTATCTCTTCCCTGATAAAAACCAGCATGAAAAACAATAGGCGTCTTCTCATTTCCATTAAAATAATGTCCTCTTTCACAGCTGTCTAATATCCTTTTCTCGCTTGCCTTTATCTTCTCTTTCTCAGATGATGCAAGATTGATATAATAAGGAGCATGAACACTTAATTTGATCCCATCTTTCTTCGCTTCCTCACCAAGCTCTTTCGCAGTTGCAACACTCATCCTCACCCCATAAGTAAATTCAACTTCCATCGCATCTAATCCAAGCTTCTTGACTAGCTTAATTCCTTCTATATTTCCTAATCCAGAACTTCCTGCTGGCCCTAACTTTATCATAACTTCCCTTTAATTCTATCATTTAAATAACTATCTTAATTCTTGCTGAATTCAAAGTGATATTTTTTTCCCTTCTCACTCTTAAAACTGACCCTGTACTTATTGCCCATATCACTGACCATCCACTTCGCGATTATATCTGTCTGATATTCCCATTCATTATGTATCAGCTCATGCACATCAACTTCTTCATACAGTTTTCCGAACAGTCCATCCCTCCTGACCATGTAGTCATGGTTCAGTATTGTGTAACCTAAAACACCCCTGCCGACATGATTCTCCTGCTTAATCTCAGTCCTCTTCAAAGGAACACGATTAGTGAAATCCAACCTATCCTTCTGCAGACTATCCTGATAATCCAAAAACGGCAGTACATATCTCCCAATATCATATGACATTTTTACCATACCCCACATACTAAGCAAAACACATTAATAACAAACTCCATATTCAAAAATATAATTCTGAGACAAAAATATCACACAAAAAACAAAACATTTATATAATAGTAATGTTTTCTAATTAGTAATCATTATCAATAAGAAAGATGAGAAGAAATACAAGCCAAAAGACAAAAATTCTGGAATACTTAAGAAGCGTAAAGACGCATCCTACTGCTGAGAAGGTATACAACGCAGTGAAGAAAGATCTTCCTGCAGTAAGCTTAGCTACTGTCTACAGGAACTTAAACATTTTAGCTGATGAAGGTATAATCACAAGATTAGAGATAAACAAAGAGCTTCATTTTGACGGAGATATAAGCTGTCATCAGCACTGTGTATGCAAGAGCTGCGGAAAGATCATAGATATATTCAACAAAGAGGTTGCAAAATGCGCTATGAAAAAATTAACAACCAAAGAATTCAGCCCGGAATGTATCAACATAATCATATATGGAAGATGCAAGAGGTGTAAAAGATGAAAAAAGTAAAATGTGAAGTATATAGCAGGATAGTTGGTTATTTCAGGCCTGTGACCAACTGGAATGATGGTAAAAAACAGGAATTTTCAGAAAGGGTAACATTCAATACAAGTCAGGCCTGCCAATAGAAAGGGAGGTGGTCGAAATGACTGAACCCATTACTTGCAAACAAGGCAAGTGCAAGGATAAGCGCGCATTCCTTGACGAATGCGTTGACTGCGACCTTATTGAGCAGATCGAGCATGACTTGACAAAAGAAGACATAAAAATAGTATATGGAGGTTAAAAAATGGGATGTTGTGGTGGAAGTAAAAAAGACGAAGACAAAGATGAAGGTTGCTGTTAGACCTTCTTTTTTTATTTTTTTGATTCAAAGGTGAAAAAGATGTACTACTCAAATAATAATGATTATCAGGTTCAAAGCATTGATTATAAATCAAGCTCAGATTCCGTAACTATTAAATATAGCAGTAGTTCTGGATGTGGTAGAGGATGCAATCCATGCATCAACTGTAAAAATATGTGATGAGGGGGATAAGATGTCAAAGACAGAAGAAAATTTAAAAGCAGCTTTCGCAGGAGAAAGTCAGGCAAGAAACAAATACACTTATTTTGCTAAAGTAGCAAGAAAAGAAGGATATCATTATATCGCAAGGCTCTTTGAAGAGACTGCTGATAATGAAAAACAGCATGCAAAAGACGAGTTCAAGCTTCTGAAGGGTATTGGCGATACAAAAGCTAACCTGAAAGCAGCTATCGAAGGTGAGCATTACGAGAACACAGATATGTATCCGACGATGGAAAAAGAAGCAAAAGAAGAAGGCAACGAAGAAGCTGCAAAATTATTCAGGAATATTTCTAAAGTAGAGAAAGAGCATGAGAACAGATACAGGAAACTGCTTGAGATGGTAGAAAAAGGAGCTGTCTTCAAAAGAAACAAGCCGATCAGATGGAAATGCTCAAAATGTGGTTATATCTATGAAGGAGAAGAACCGCCTGAAAAATGTCCTTCATGCAAGCATCCAAGAGAATACTATGAGCCAGAATGTATGTGCTTCAAGCCAGGATGCGAGCTTTGTGAATAGGTGATTAAAGATGGCAAAACTATGGCGTTGTGAAATATGCGGAGACCCTTATATAGGGGATGACGCACCAACAAATTGCCCTTTCTGCGGTGCAAAACAAAAATTCATCAAAGAGTTCAAAGATGCTGAAGTTAACTTCGACGTAGATCTCAACGAAAAAGACAGAGCAAATGCAGAATATGCATTGAAAGTAGAGATAAGCAACTCAGCTTTCTATTTCTGCGCTGCTGAAAAAGTAAAAGACCCAGAAGGAAAAAAGCTTTTCAAGGCACTTGGAAAAGTTGAGGCAGAGCATGCGTCTATCTGGAAAAAGATCCTAAAACTAGGATCCATTCCAAAAGGAGATGACCCTTGCTCAGAAGATTACAAGGAAGATCTTGAAGATGCACATGCAAGAGAGACAAAAGCCATAGAATTCTACAGAAAAGCAGCAGCTGAATCTGACAACGAAACTATAAGGAAGATCTTTGGAGCTCTTGTTCAGGTTGAGACAGACCACTTAGAGCTTTCAGAGGAGAGGTTAAAATGATAGAACAATTAAAACTGATAATAGAAAATGCGATAAGAGATGAGGAATATTTTCATCTTTTCTACAAAAAACTTGCTGAATTATCACAGGATGAAAAGATCAAAGAAGGTCTTCTAAGGCTTTCTGAACAGGAAAGAAACCACAAAGAAAAACTGGAAAGCCTTAACTTTGAACAATTAGGAACAAAGGTAATTCCTGACAAGATAAGTGAGATTGATGTAGCTGAAGAGGTTGAGATGGCTCCGATCGAAGAGTTCAGTGATCTAAGGGATATGTATGCTTTTGCGATAAAGCAGGAAGCTCTTGCACAGATAACCTATGAAAAACTAAGAGAAGCTGTCAATGATCCGGAAGCAAAGGATCTGTTCCAGACGTTTGCTGATGAAGAAAAAAAGCATAAGCTATTGTTGACAGGAGAATTAGCTCTTGCAAACAGTTAAGATGGATTCGTTCGTAAAAACTATGTTCGACAGCGCAGTTCTTAAAGAGCAGGCTGCTCAGCGCATGTACAAAAAGCTTGCAGAACAGGCAACAAACAAGAACATAAGGGAACTTTTCCTAAAACTCTCAGAAGAAGAGACGATCCACGAAAGGCTGTTCAGAAAGATGGACCTGTCTATAATCCGTATCGTAAACAACGCTCCATTGCAGGACCTTAAGCTTCTGAAAGACATAGAGAAGGATGAGCTTCTTAGCGAAGAGATAAAAGGCATTAACGAAACTTTAGACTTCGCTATCCAAAAAGAACAGGAAGCTGCTGATGACTACAATCTTATAGCGCAGCATCTTAATTTTGGAGAGGCAAGAGAAGCTTTCAGTGAAGCTGCTATCCAGGAACTAAGGCACAAAAATCTTTTAGAAAAAGTTAAGCTGGAATTCAACAAGGACGACTGGAAAATTATCTGATCTTGCGCTTGTAATACATCCAGATTCCAGAAAATACAGCAAATACTCCCAATATATACCAGCCCACAAAAGGTCCGCCTTCAATCATTGTCCAAAGTATTGCAACTATCGCAGCTAATGACCATAAGATCTTCAGACTCAACAAAGAACTATAGCTTTCATTTCCCTTGTTGTGCGCAACTAAAGAAACTCCGCCGATTCCGATCAAAGCTGCCCCGACTAATCTCGCAGTAAACGGGTCTGCTGACATAAATCCCAAAAACTTAAGAAAATATCTTGGTATCACGATCAAAGGTATAGCAAACAGCATATCAACGATAAAATGTATCAGAAACCATATACGCAGTGATTTAGGGACTTTTTTGCTCATGATAAAAAACAAAGTTTAAAAGTATATAAACTTTTGGTTGGAAAAAAGGGTGATAAAATGGCTGATAAGAAATTCTTCAGGTGTAATGTTTGTAATGATATACACCATGGTATGAATGGCCCAGAAATATGCCCTACATGCCAGAACAAGAACGTTTATGTTGAGATAGACAAGGAAGAAGCTGTAAAAGTCATGGAAATATGAACAAAGAACAACTCAGAAAAGCCTGGGAAAATTTCACAGAAAAGAATGACTTCATTCTTAACCCAGACAGGAAGCATGTTGACACTATAATAGAAGGTGTGCTTATCAATGAAAAAAAGCACGGACTCAAGCTCTGCCCTTGCAGGCTAAGAGACAGAACAAAAGAACGTGATCTTGAGCTTATCTGTCCTTGTAATTTCAAGATCCAAAGCACATGGAAAGAAAGAGGAGACTGCTGGTGCGGTCTGTTTGTAAAAAGATGAAACTAGACGAAAAACAAAAGAGCTTTCTGAAAAAGATCATACCAGTTACAGCTTTTGTAGGTGGATTATGCTGTTTCACACCTGTTGTATTAGTCCTCTTCGGAATAAGCACAGTCAGCTTCGCAGCATCACTTTCAGACACATTATATGGAATATACAAATGGGCATTCAGAGGAGTTGCACTTCTCCTGCTCGCAGCTGCACTCTTCTGGTACATCTACAGGAAAGAAAAGATATGCACTATAGACAAACTGAAGAAAAGAAGAAGGTTTGTAATAAACTTTATACTGCTCTCATTAATAATCGCAGTCATAGCATATATAATATGGCTCTACGTTTTCGTAGAACTGATCGGATTGAAATTAGGATTATGGTAAAAACCAACGGAGGATGAAGAAAATGAAAGGATTTGAATGCCAGACATGCGGGTTTATGGCAATAGATGGAGCTGCACCAGATAGATGCCCTGTGTGCTTCTCACCAAAAACATCTTTTGAAGAGAAAGATGCGATAAATGCTAAAGAAAACGAAGGAAAAGAGAAACATGTTCCAGTTATAGAAGTAGCTGATGCATGTATCATAGGAGAAGAAGGCTGCAAAGACATAGTCGTAAAGGTTGGAAGTGTTCTGCACCCCATGGAAGCTGACCATTACATAACATTCATCGACTACTACCTTGATAAAAAGTTCATATCAAGGATACACCTGACACCGGGAAATCTTAATCCAGGAGCCGTTATCTTCTTAAAAGCAGACAGTGGAAAAGTGACAGTCATCGAAAAATGTAATAAGCACGGCAACTGGATCAATGAGGTTGATTTGTAAGATGAAAAAGATTATTTTTTTCATAATTCTTTCATTGTTCTTGATAGGATGTACTTCTGAGACTCCTGAAAAAGAGATGATGGACAAAAATGACATGATGGAAGAAGCAGAGATGGTAGAGAAAAGTGAAATGATGGAAAAAGCCATTGAAGAAAAAACAGAAGAAGAACCAAAAACTACTGATTGGAAAAACACTGTATTAAAAGATGTTCTTATAGAAGAAGAATTCAAGATCTCAGACTTCAAAGGAAAACCTATACTGTTAGAAAGTTTTGCAGTGTGGTGTCCTAAATGTAAACAACAGCAGGACATAATAAAAGATCTTCATGAAGATGTTGGAGACAGTGTAATCTCTATCTCAATAAACACAGATCCTAATGAAGATGAAAATAAAGTTATAGGTCATGCAGAAAAGTACAGATATGACTGGTATTTTGTAGTATCGCCTGTAAAAGTTACAGAAGCACTTATCGATGAATTTGGAATCAGTGTAGTAAACGCACCAGGAGCACCTGTTGTCCTTATCTGCCCTGACCAGTCTGCTAAACTTTTAGGTAGAGGGGTCAAATCTGTTGAGAAACTTAAAGAAGAAATAGAGGATTGTTAAAATGGTCAGCGCAATAGCAAATCTATGGATATCATTTGTAGCCGGACTGTTCGCACCAGTTGCAGCAGTCTGTGTTCTTCCTTTATACCCTGCTTTCTTGGCTTATCTTTCAAATCAGATATCAGAAGAAGAATCTAAAGGAACATTTATCAGGCTAGGCCTGATAGTAACATCAGGAGTCATATCATCTATGTTCCTGTTCGGTCTTATCTTCACAAAATTTCTGCAGGAATCACTGACAAAAGCCATAGGTGTGATTTCTCCGATAGCATTTGGGATCCTGGCCATCTTCAGCATCTTTATGATATTCAACTTTAACTTCGGAAAGTTATTTCCAAAGATAAACGCACCGATAACAAAAAACCCTTACTTAACTTCATTTATCTTCGGTTTTTTCTTTGGAGCTGTTGTTCTTCCATGCAACCCAGCATCATTAGTTGTCCTTTTCGCTATAAGCACGTCAACTATGGCCTTCATAAACAACCTTCTAAACTTCATATTGTTCGGGGTCGGTATGGCTTTCCCCCTATTGCTCTTCGCAGTAATCTCATCAGCAAACAGCAAAGTGATAATAGGTTTCCTTACAAAAAATAAAAAGATCATAAACATCATAGCAGGCATCATAATGCTCGGCATATCCCTGTACTATCTGATCTTTGTATTCAGCATATTCAGCTAAGATGAAAACAGAAAAAGAATGGAAAGACTGCCTTTCAGAAGAAGAGTATAGGATTTTGAGAAAAAAAGGGACAGAAGCAGCATTCACGGGAAAATACTACAATAACAAGAAGAAAGGGACATATTTCTGCGCAGGATGTGGAAACAAGCTATTCTCTTCAGAAGCAAAGTTTGATTCTGAAACAGGCTGGCCAAGCTTCACTAAGCCGATATCAGAAGAAAACATAAAGAAAAAACTAGACTTCAAGATCATAATCCCAAGGACAGAAGTATTATGCAGCAGATGTGGTGGCCATCTTGGCCATGTATTTAGTGACGGACCAAAGCCCACAAAAAAAAGATTCTGCATAAACTCTGCCGCACTTAAGTTCAAGGAAGGAGGTAAAAGATGAAAAATATCCTTTTTATCATTATCATGCTATTGATCTCAGGTTGTACTAAAGTTAATATATATGGTGAAGGAGAGATAGAATCTGTAGGAAATAAGATGATGATAAAAGTCAACGAAGAAGGTCTGAAATATATAGTTGACCCTGAAAAGATCCTTTCAGGAGGTCCGCCTATGGATGGCATCCCAAGTATTGATAATCCAAAATACATACCGTTGGAAGAAGCTGATGAATGGATAGAAGACAACGAGCTTGTCCTTGCGATCATCTACAAAGGTGTAAGAAGAGTTTACCCTTTACAGATCCTGGTATGGCACGAGATAGTAAACGACAACATAGCGGGAGATCCTATCCTCATCACATACTGTCCGCTATGCGGTTCAGGGATAGCATATGAAAGAAAGATTGATGGAGAAGAGGTTGAATTCGGAACTTCGGGAAAATTATACAACTCAAACCTAGTCATGTATGACAGAAAGACAGAAACATACTGGACACAGATAGATGGATTAGCAATAGTAGGAGAACTGACAGGAACTAAACTAAAACCTATTTCAATAGACACTGTTGTATGGAGAGACTGGAAAAAAGAACATCCTGATTCAGAAGTCCTTAGCCAAAAGACAGGACACTTCAGAAACTATGGAAGGGATCCATACGGAAACTATTATGAAAACACATTTGTCATGTTTCCTGTTGAAGAAGAAGACAACAGGATCCATCCAAAAACTGTCATATTCGGGATAAATATCAACGGAACCTATAAAGCTTATAAAGAGGAAGATCTTATTGAGCTAAAGATTATAGAAGACACAGTAGAAAACACAAAAATAAAACTAGAAAGAGACAATGCAGGCATAATAAAGATAACAAACACAGAAACAGGAGAAGAGATAGTAAAAGAAAGAGACTTTTGGTTTGCCTGGTATGCATTCCATCCAGACACTTTATTGTATGAGGTGAAATAGATGAAAAAAATCTTATTTTTAGTATTGATAATCTTTACATTATTATTATTTGGATGTGCAAAGGCAGAGGAACAGACAGGTTCGTCAAAAGAGATAACAGAGATGGAACTTTCAACACATAATAATCCGGAAGATTGCTGGATCGTCTACGAAGGGAAAGTCTATGATTACTCAAACTCTCCTGTGCACCCGAATATGGCAGAATCATTCTATCAGCACTGTGGAAATCCTTCAGGATTTGAAGAAGGAGCTAAAGAAAGGCACAAAAGAAGCAGTGAAGAAAGAGTAAGCAGATATGGAAATTATTTAGGTGATCTAAAATGAACAGAGGTAAACTGAATTATTTTATAGACATTGGACTTGCGATATCTTTCCTGTTGGTCTTTGTCACAGGAATCTTTAAATTCCCATTATGGAAGCATTATTTCTTCTTTGTATACGATAGTATCTCACCAAGAACGATTTCAGCAATACACGACTGGTCTGGCCTTGTCATGGGCATCTTGGTGCTTGTCCATCTGGCACTCCACTGGAACTGGATCGTAGCTATGACAAAACAAATCTTTGGGAGGAAAAAGAAATAATGGCAGCTCTTGAGGTCTTATTTATTGCAGGGATAGCAAATCTTGTTTTCCTATTGCTTGTAGCTTTTTCATGCAGATGTGTTGGTATGTTCAGTCTCAGCAGCAGATGGTTCAATAATAAGAAGTTCATGAAATTCTACAAGTATCACTGTTATTATTGGTATGGATTTATCATATCTGTACTGGTGCACACAGTTTTGGCATTCTATCTTTTTGGGTGGCCGTTCTAGAACATACAATGCTTACAGTCTTCACTGGCGCAGGCCTTATTTTTTATATTCCACTTCAAAGCCCACTTCTTCATATCTTTTATTATCTTGATGAACTCCTGTCCGCTTCCTGTAAGAGAATACTCGCACTTCACAGGAAAGCTAGAAGCATCAACCTTCTTATCTACTAATTTTTTATCCTCCAGCTCCCTCAGTCTGGAAGCAAGTATCTTTGGAGTTATCCCTGGCAAACATCTTTTAAGTTCAGAATATCTCTTTTTAGCATTCCCTTTATACAATTCCAGCAAGATCAATATTGTCCATCTCTTGCCTATAAAATCAGCAGTCCTGTATATCGTGCATTTTTCATCCATAGTATCCTTTTAGAAACTGCTCATTATATAAATAACTATCGTTTTTATACTTAGTATACAAAAGATACTAAAATGGTAAAGAGAAACATAATAAAGATAGATGAAGAAAAGTGTAATGGTTGCGGCTTGTGTATACCTAACTGTCCAGAAGGAGCATTGCAGATAATAGACGGCAAAGCCAGGCTTATCAGTGATCTCTTCTGTGACGGATTAGGAGCATGCATCGGCCACTGTCCGCAGGATGCGATAACCATAGAAGAGAGAGAAGCAGAAGAATATGATGAGAAAAAAGTTATGGAAAATATAGTAAAACAAGGAAAGAACATTATCAAAGCTCACCTTGAACATCTTAAAGAGCACGGAGAGGTAAAGTACCTTAAACAGGCTCTTGAAGTCCTAAAAGAAAAAAACATAGATAATCCTTTGGAGGAAAAAGAAATGCAGCATAAGAATAGTCTACCATGTGGGTGTCCTGGAACACAATTAAGAGAAGTAAACGCTGGATCAGATGCGGCTGATAACACAAAACAAGCTTCTGCCTTAAGGCAATGGCCAGTACAACTAAGCCTGTTGCCTGTGCAAGCACCTTTTTTCCAAGATTCACATCTCCTCGTCGCATCTGATTGTGTTCCATTTGCAAATCCAAATTTTCACAGCAAACTTCTGCACGGAAAATCATTGGTCATCGGCTGCCCAAAGCTTGATGATATAGAACGCTATACAGAAAAGCTCACAGAGATATTCAAGAACAACACAATAAAGAGTATAACTGTGGCCATAATGGAAGTTCCCTGCTGCTCAGGGATGCACATGGCTGTAGAAGAGGCAGTTGAAGCTTCGGGAAAGAACATCCCGATAATCAAAGAAACTATTACAGTAGAAGGAAATATTATCTAGATCCTTTTCTTTAAAGCATGCACTCCAAATGCAATAAACCCGCCAGTTACAGCTGTATAGAACTGAAATATTCCCATAGCAGTCAAAAACGGAGCAGGCAACACTCCCATCTTGACAAGAACAAAAGCAGCTAAAAACAAAAACACCATCTTTGCCAAAGCTCCTGTAAGCAAAGTAAGCCATCTATTCACTTTCTTATGAACATACATCTTCTTGAAAGCATACACCAATATTGAATTTCCGATCCAGATAAATGGGACCATATACACTAAAAACACAGTAAATGACCCGAAGAGCAATCCTTTTGACAGCACACCTAAACTTGGCGCCATGATAACCGGCAGCATCTTATAACTTCTCAGATTTAAAGCCCCCAGGACTAAAGCAGCATTGACGATAACACCTACAACAAGCTGAGGATGTCCTATAAAGAAAGGAACAAAAAAACAGACAGCTGTATACACTACCATCTCGATGTTTTCCTGTATATAACTTAACCCATACTCCTGCTTTTTTAGAAACTCATATTCCATAGCTGACCTAACATCAATCTTATTTATATAATTTACGGTCAAGGGAAAACATTATAAACTAAAACTGCATATTTATCAAAAATGAACCAAAAACAGATAGGAATCATATTGATCATTATTGGAGTTCTGTTAGCCAGCTTCATAGGATTGGTCAAAGAAAGGGAAGACAACGCAATAAGACTTATGGTACAGGAAAAAGGCAGCTGCTTCTTAGATGACGGAACATGCCTGCATGATGACAGGAATATATCATTATTTGTTATCGGATGGATATTCTCAGGGATCCTGATCCTTCTCGGCATATACATAGCATTCATAGACAATACGCAGAAAGTGCTTGCAGAACACCAGGTAAAAGTATCCTCTGCTTTGAAAGAAGTAAAAGAAAAAGACAAGTTCCACGCATTCCTGGCAGGATTCAGCAAAGAAGAGCAGGACATCCTCAAGGCAGTAAAAGAACAGGACGGCATAAAACAGTCAACATTGAGATACAGGGTTGGTATGTCAAAGACAACACTCTCGCTGATATTGAAAGATCTTGAGAAAAAAGACATAATAAGAAGAAAAATATCTGGAAAGACAAATCAAGTTTTTCTTAGGAAAAAATTTTAGGTGATATTATGAAAAATACACTATTAATTATATTATTGTTGATCTTTATCGCAGGCTGCTCTGCTCAGATGCCAGAAAAGCCTGTTGAACAAGAAGAGAATATGCTTGAAGAAGAAAAGATCCCTGTTGAAGAAGAACCAGTAACCCAAAAGTCTGACCCTTCGCTTGAAGAAATGAAGGAAGAAGAGACACAACCAGCTGAGGAAGTAGAAGAGAAGAAAGAAGAGCCCGTAGTTGAAGAGATACCAGAACCATTAGAAGAAAACATAACTATCCCTAAAGAAGAGCCTATTGAAATTATGGAAGAAAAGCTCAGCACTGAGCAGGTTGCAGAACTGTGCAATTCCTTATGTGAGAACGATTCTGATCTGTTTTGCGAAGAATATAGGATAATAACAGTAAGAGAAAGAGAAGTTAACGGAACATGCAGGGCATTCTCAAGGAAATATAATGTCAGGGGATTCGACAGGTGTGAGAGATTCTGTAAATCTTATGATAAATCAGGAACTTTCTGCTATGTCGATGGCAGAAAAGACATAGATTGCAATGGAAAAGTATGATCTCTATTTTATAGGTTTTCCATGAGGGCATACCTTAGGATTATTCAAAAGAACTCTGATCTTATCCACACTCTTGTCTGAGAAAGCATGTTCCAGCCTATGTGCTTCCTCTTTAAGCTCTTTCTCGCCCAAACCGACGATTTCTTTAAGAAAAAGTTCTATTATCCTTCTTTTGTTTGTTATATCTTTTGCCAGCTTCAGTCCTTTTTTAGTAAGTTCAATCTGGCCATACCTTTCCTTATTCACTAGTCCTTCATCAGAGAGCTTATCCACCATCTCTGATACGCTTGGCTTGGATATCCCGAGATGTTCTGCAAGATCAACAGACCTTACACTATCATGCTCTTCCTTAAGATGATATAGTGTTCCAATATAATCTTCCTTTGATTTTGATCTCATTACACCTATCATTTTATTTTATCATTTATTAATTTTACCTAGAAACATTTATGCATGCATCCTTCACATGCAGATACAAGATGAAGTCCTTCATTACACCTTGGACAGATCATAGTATCCTCATCAGTCTCATATCCACAGTCAGGACATCTTTTCTTTAGATTATTATCTGCGATATTATCCCTCCGACCAAGAATGAGATCACCCATGTTCCAATCCATATCACTGAGGCTGGTTTCCACCCTCTTTCCTTATATAGAATCATCAATGAAGCTACACATGGAACAAACAAAGTTATCGTTACCAAAGAAACAAGTATCTGCGCTGGACTCAATGCCATATCATATAAGCCAGCTGCTCCAAAATCTCTTCTAACTAACCCCATTATAAAAGCTGTTGCTGCTTCTTTAGGAAGCTGCAAAAAACCCACCACTAAAGGCTTCAAAGCTTCCTGCAAGAATACCAGTATTCCTGTAACCTGCATCAGCCCGACAATTAATGCTCCAGCAAAAAACCAAACAGCTGCTTCTTTCATAAAAGAAAATGTTTTGATGTATGTTTTCTTGAACACATTGCCCAATCTAGGAAATCTCAAAGGGGGGAGATGTATGAGAAGCTGTGAGGACTTGCCAGGCAGAGCTGCATTAAGCATAGTCCCCAGTATAACAAGAAATGCAAATATGATTGCAACATAGCTGAAAAGATATAGCTTGCCCACTATAGCAAGCAGGGCAGCTATAACTCCCAGCTGAGCTGAACATGGTATTGCAAACTGTAGTATTGTTGAAGCAATTGTCTTCTCTCTTTTAGTCCCCAATATCCTGGTAGTTATCGTTGCGCATGTTACACATCCAAATCCCAGGATTATAGGTATGACTGCTTTCCCGTTAAGTCCGATAAAATTTAGCATCCTGTCAACCAAAGCAGCCAGCCTTGGAAGATAACCGCTGTCTTCCATTATAGAAAGTGCAATATAGAATCCCAGCACCAAGGGAAGCAATAACCCAAGTAAGTAAGTAACTGTCATAGTAAAAAGTCCAAATTCTCCATACATTATTGCACCAACTGCAGATTCAGGAGATATAAAAGATAATAAAGACCTGACAGCAGGTTCATAATAGCCCTGCATTATTGTCTCCTCAGTTATTCCAACAACAGTCTGTGCTATAAACACACCCACAAACTGATACAACAGATACAATATAACAACCAACACCACTAAACCAAGCAGAGGGTGTGTTGTAGCTTTTGTAAGTATTTTGTTCATCTTCTTTCTCATATTCCTTTGTTCAACAGCCTCTTTTACTATTTCATCAACTTTCTCCCTTCTCTTAACATAAGCATCATTCTTGACTGGCTTGACAAGATGTTTCTTGGCTATCACTTTATCTCCTTCCATAATCAGCAAAGATTCTGCCCTGTTATCACAAAAGCTCCCTACAGCCATGCATGGATTTCCTTTTCTGAAATCTGAAAAGTCTATCTTCCTTATCCCTTTATTCTCAGTCGCAACTGTAGGAATAACTTCAACACCCAATCTCTCTTTCAGACTATCGATATCTATCTCTATACCTTCTTTTTTTGCCTCATCCATAAAATTCAAAGCAACTATCAGAGGCTTCCCCATATCAATAAGCTGCTGTGTTAAGAATAAGTCTCTTTCAAGATGTGTAGCATCCACCACATTAAGTACAACATCTGCATCTATGATTATATCTCTTGCAACCTTTTCCTCATCATTCAATGATCCTACACTATATATCCCTGGCGTATCTACAACCAGATTTCCTTTATACTTTGCCTTGCTTATCTCTACAGTCGTTCCTGGAAAATTGCTTACATCAACATACATACCACTGTAATGGTTGAAGAACACAGATTTCCCTACATTAGGATTGCCGACAAGAACTATCTTTCTCATTCCACCATCACTTGTCTTGCCAGCTCTCTTCCTATAGCAATCTCCTGCGCATTAAACCTTATCACAAGAGGGCCAAAAGGTATCTTCTCAGCTATCTCAACCTTGGTTCCTTCAGCTATCCCAAATCTTATGAGCTGATTCTTAAGCTCACTGTCACACACTACCTTGACAATCGCATCCTGATTTGCATCTATTTTGTCTAATGATCTCATCTTAAAGTTAGGTAAGCCTAACTTATATATAAAACTTTCTAAAAATATCGAAAAATCGCGAATTAAACGTTCTGGGACGAGAATTCTGCAGTTATAAACGTTCTAGTCCGTGTTTTCTAAGGGAATGGCATTTATAAATGCTTTACTTTACACTAAAATAGGTGGTTAAATATGACTAATATCAAACTAGACATCGAAGGTATGCATTGCAAAAGTTGTGTCATGCTTGTTGAAGATTCATTGGAAGAATTAGGTGCAAAAGACATCAAGATCGATCTTGATGAAAAAACACAGAAAGCCGTCTTGTCCTGTGAATATGACAAAGACAAAATGGATATCATAAACACGATCAAGAAGGAAGGTTACAAGGTGCTAAAATGAGCGAAGAAAATACTACTAAAATTGGCTTTATCGCTGAAGGAACAACTTGTGAAAGCTGTGCAGAAATAATAAAAAGACAAGCATTGAAAGTTGAAGGAGTATCAGATATAGAATTTGACTATTCTAAAGAAACAGGATATATTTCATTTGATAAAAACAAGACAAACATTGACACGATTCTTTACAAGATTGAAGAAAAGGGCTACACTTGTTATATATTAGATGAAAGTAAAAAAGATTCTATTAATCTAGCAAAACCTCTTGGTTGGATTTTCGGAATTATTGGAGTCATAATCATTGGTTATTTTATCTTCAATTTCGTTGAAAGCATCAATCTTCCACAGATCAGCAAAAACATGGGTTATGGTCTGTTGTTCTTAGTAGGATTACTGACAGGATTTCATTGTATAAGTATGTGCGGAGGATTTGTTGTTTCATACACAGCAAAAAACGCTCAAGCGGGTGTTAAATCCCATAAATCTCATTTGATGTATGGTTTAGGAAAGACAGTATCTTACACATTGATTGGTGCTGCTTTTGGTTTATTAGGTTCTATAATTGCATTCACTCCTCTTCTAAGAGGTGTCGCTGGCTTGCTTGCTGGATTATTCCTTGTTTTGTTCGGACTGAAGATGCTTAATATATTCCCAATATTGAGAAAGATCCAGTTCAGAACTCCAAAATTTATATCAAGATTTGTCGGTAAAGGATCTAAAGAGCATTCCAGCCCTCTTATTATCGGATTACTAAACGGACTGATGATAGCTTGCGGTCCTCTGCAGGCAATATACATAATGGCTGCTGGAACTGGTAGTGTTATAGAAGGAGCAAAGCTATTGTTTGTATTTGGTCTTGGAACTCTTCCAGCACTTTTAGGCTTTGGTTATTTCGCAAGTTACATATCAAGCAAGATGACTCATAAGATCCTGAAATTATCAGGAGTTATAGTAATTGTACTTGGATTAGCTATGATCAATAATGGTCTTGTACTTACAGGTTCAGGTTACGACATAGGATCTATGATTGGCTCTGTTACAGGTGAAAATAAAATCACTGGAAACACTCTTGGAGCTTCATCAAAAGAGATCCCCCTTCTAAATAAAGGGTATCAAGAAATAAAAATGGATGTAACTAGATCTGGATGGAGCCCTAATACATTTGTCCTAAAAAAAGGTGTTCCGGTAAAGTGGATAATTAACGGAAAAGAAATAACTGGTTGTAATAACGCAATACAAGTTCCAAAATATGGGTTAGAATTTGACATAAGACAAGGAGAACAGGTTATTGAATTCACACCTACAGAAGAAGGCACAATTAGGTGGAGTTGTTGGATGGGCATGATCCCCGGAACATTTATAATTAAAGAAGATGTTGACATCAATAATAAGGAAGAAATCCAGAAAGAGGTGGCAGCTGTCCCGCAACAAGCAAAAGGATCATGTGGTGGAAGCTGCGGATCGCCTAGCTGCGGTGGCGGCAGTAGTGGCGGATGTGGATGTGGAGGATAAATGAAAAAAACAACTCTGACTGTAACCGGAATGCATTGCGCTAGCTGTTCTACTCTGATCAATAGGGCCTTAAATAAGGTTGATGGAGTTATTAAAGCTAATGTTAACTTAACAACTAACAGAGCTACCATTGAATTTGAAGAAACCAAAACAGATATCAACAGATTGATCAGTACAATAAAAAATAAAGGGTATGATGCAAAAGAATCTTCAGAAAAAATAGACCATAAAAAAGAGAACAAAATACAAAACCAAGATATAAAAAATCTAAAATATGATTTTTTATTAAGTTTAATACTTGCCATTCCTGTTTTTATTTTAGGTATGTTCTTTATGAAGAACCCAATTCCTTATCAGGATATTGTGATGGGCGTCTTAGCAACTCCCATTCAGTTTTTCATTGCAGCTCCAATGTATAAAAGTGCATTGATTGCATTAAAAAATAAAAGTGCTAACATGGACACTCTGATTGTTATGGGTACTTCTGCTGCATACTTTTATAGTGTATTTGTTGTATTAAGTGGACAAGGTCATGTTTATTTTGAAGCAAGTGCAGTTCTTATCACAATAGTAATATTTGGTAGATATCTAGAAGCAAAAGCCAAAGGTAAGACTTCTGAAGCAATTAAAAAATTGATCGGACTAAAACCAAAAACCGCTACAATAATCAAAGCTGGAAAAGAGATCAAGATAAAAGTTGATGATGTTCAAAAAGGAGACATTATAGTTGTAAAACCCGGAGAAAAGATTCCTGTTGATGGTGTAATAGTTGACGGCCATTCTTCGATTGATGAAAGCATGGTTACAGGTGAAAGCATCCCTATTGAAAAGAATAAAGGAGATAATATAATTGGTGCAACAATAAACAAGCATGGAGCATTAAAGTTCAAAGCAACAAAAGTTGGAGCTAACACAACATTAGCACAAATAATCAGGCTTATCGAAGATGCTCAGGGAAGTAAAGCTCCAATACAAAGATTTGCTGATAATATTGCTGGTTATTTTGTCCCTGCGGTCTTGATAGTGGCATTAACAACATTCTTTGTGTGGTATTTTATTGTAGGCTCTGCATTTAATTTTGCCCTCATAGCTGGTGTTGCAGTTCTGGTTATAGCTTGTCCTTGTGCTCTTGGATTAGCAACACCTACAGCAATAATGGTCGGAACTGGCAAGGGAGCTAGCAAAGGTATATTAATAAAGGGAGGGGAAGCTTTAGAAACTGCCCATCGGATAAAAAACGTCATACTCGATAAAACAGGTACCATAACAAATGGAACTCCTGAAGTAACAGACATTATTCCTTTCAACAAGATAAGCAAAGACCAATTTCTCACCATAGCAGGGAGTATTGAAAAAGGAAGTGAACATCCTTTAGCTGAAGCAATTGTTAAAAGATCAAAAGAAGATTCTATTAAATTCAAGAAAGTAAATAATTTTAAGGCAATACCTGGTCATGGTATAACTGCAAAGATCTCAAAAACAAAATATTATTTTGGAAATTCAAAATTAATGAAAGATTATAAAATTGATACAAAAACGCAATCAACTAGGATCCGTGAATTAGAAAAACAAGGAAAGACTGTTATGATGCTTTCTGACTCTAAAAAACTATTAGGTATTATAGCCGTAGCTGATACAATAAAACCTTCATCCCCTGATGCGATCAAGCAGTTGAAGAAGTTAGGGATTAAGGTCTTCATGATCACTGGAGATAATACAAGAACTGCTAAAGCAATTGCTAAATTAGTTGGTGTGGACAACTACTTTGCTGAAGTTCTTCCAGAAGATAAAGCAAATTATGTAAAAAAACTGCAAAAAACAGGAAAAGTTGCTATGGTTGGTGATGGTATAAATGATGCTCCTGCTTTAGCTCAGGCCGATATTGGAATTGCTATGGGTTCAGGAACAGATGTCGCGATGGAAACTGGAGATGTTGTCCTTATGAAAGATAATTTAATTGATGTATTCAAAGCAATCAAACTTAGTAAGATGACTATGAGCAAAATAAGACAGAATATGTTTTGGGCTTTATTCTATAATACAATGGGGATACCGATTGCAGCTGGCCTATTATATCCATTCACAGGATGGCTGCTTAACCCGATGATTGCAGGAGGTGCAATGGCATTAAGCTCAGTCTCAGTAGTCTCAAATTCATTATTGTTAAAAGCTAAAAGATTATGAGGTATTTAGTTTCTAAAAAGAAACTAACCTATTTTTATAAGATAACTGCAAAAGATTTATAAAATACAAAATGAGGTGTAATTAGAATGAGTGAAGAACATAAATCTAAAAAATCAGATACATTAACGATAAGCAAGGTAACACTTTGGAAAAGTATTTCAGGAATCCTTGGGATTTTCTTACTGATCTCTATATTTACTGGAGGATTTGGATTAAACCAAGAATCTACATCTCCAGACATGGTTGTTGAAGAAGCCCAGGCTATTCAGCCAAAAGAACAGCCTTCTGTCCAAAAATTATCAGCCGGACTTAGCGCTTTAGTTGAAGATGATGCAATAAAAGGCGATCCAGAAGCAAAAGTAACGATAATTGAATGGAGTGACTTTGAATGTCCGTTCTGTGCAAGATTTTACAGCCAAGGATATCAGCAGTTAGTAAGCACATACATTGACACAGGAAAAGTAAACTTAGTATTCAGAGATTTCCCGTTAAATTTCCACAGGAACGCACAAAAAGCTGCAGAAGCTGCTGAATGTGCAGGAGAACAGGGAAAATATTATGACATGCACGACTTATTGTTCGAAAAAGGAGTAAGTGGTGGAGTATCTTCGTTCAAAAAATACGCAGAAGATCTTGAATTAAACACTGAAGAATTCAATACGTGTCTTGATTCAGGAAAATTTGCTTCAGATGCAAAAAAAGATATGAGTGATGGAGGCGCTGCAGGAATTACAGGAACTCCTGGATTCATAATATATACTTCAAATGATGTTGATGTCCTGGATATCCAGAATGCTATCGCTCCGCAATATTCAAGAAATATTGAAGCAAGAACATTTGATGGCGGTGTAGGAGCTAAGGTATCAGGAGCTTTGCCTTTTGATGCGTTCGAAGATATCATCGAGGTGATGTTGGCAGAATGAAACTAAAAATAATTTTTATTTTATCTTTATTGATTATTCCGCTATTATTGGTTGGTTGCGAAGAATCACACAAATATGACGATTTCGCAAAATGTCTTACAAACAATGGAGCTGTGATGTATGGAACAGACACATGCAGATATTGTAATCTTCAAAAAGCAGAATTTGAAGGATCCTTTGAATTCATAAATTATGTAAACTGCATAGAAGATAACGCAGCATGTATAAATAATGACATAGATGGATTCCCGACCTGGATAATAGATGGGGAAAAATATGAAGGAAAGATTTCGTTAGCAGAACTTGGTGTTCTGGCAAAGTGCGAGCTTCCTTTAGAATAAAAAGAGGTTAAAATGACAAAAATAACATTCTTCGAGATAGAAGACTGGGAAAAGGAAAACATCAAACAGTCTCTAAAAAAACATAAACTATCTTTCTCTAAAAAAACTCTTTCAAAAAAAGATTTACCTAAGATAAAAGATACTGAAGCTCTTGCTGTCTTCATATATTCAAAAGTTGACAAAGAAATATTAGATAAACTTCCAAAACTAAAATTAATAACAACAATGTCAACTGGTTTTGATCACATTGACCTAAAAGAATGTAAAAAAAGAAAGATTACAGTCTGTAATGTTCCAACATATGGAGAAAACACAGTTGCAGAACATACATTTGCACTTATCCTTGCAATCTCAAGAAAGATCCCTGAATCAATAGAAAAGACTAGACAGGGAGATTTCAGATTAAACAATCTTAGAGGATTTGACCTGAAAGACAGGACAATCGGAATCATAGGCTGCGGCAACATCGGAAAACACGTCGCAAGGATTGCAAAGGGATTTGAGATGAAAGTCTTGGTCTACGACGTAAAAAAAGATCCAAAACTTGCAAAAAAACTTGGATTCAAGCAAACATCTTTACAAACACTGCTGAAAAACTCAGATATAATAACATTAAATGTTCCTGAAAATAAGCAGACGCATCATATGATCAATTCCAAATCATTAAACCTCTGCAAAAAAGGAGCAATAATCATAAACACAGCAAGAGGTGGTGTCATAGACACAAGTGCTTTATTAAAATCAATGGTGAGAGGAAAGATAAGATACGTGGGATTAGATGTATTGGAAGGAGAATGTCTCATCAAAGAAGAAAAAGAACTTCTACACTCAGAATTCACAAAAACATGTGATCTGAAAACTATCCTTCAAAATCATATTTTACTAAGAAACAAGAATGTTTACATAACACCACACAATGCTTTCAACAGCAAAGAAGCCCTGCAAAGGATCCTTGACACAACAATAGAGAATATTCAGGGATTTTTAAAGAAAAAAGCAATTAATAAGGTAAAATATAGAGAATAGATTCAGATGAGAAAAGCTTTTAAATGAACCAAAACATATTCTACTCATGAAATCAAAAACAGTTGGGATTATAGGAAGTATATCAACCTTCTTTGGAGGTATTGGTGTTGCAGTAACAAACCTCGGATTATGCACTTGTGTTTTAGCTCCTGTCTTCTCATTGCTTGGGCTAACTTCTATACTCCTTGCTTTCCTGTCAGACTTCAGTATAGTTTTTCTATCTGCAGGAATAGCACTGCTGATCTCAAGCATAATACTTCATAATCAAAGCAATACCTGCAGGGTGCATAAAAAATGAAAGAAAATTTTGACAGCATAGTCATCCATTATGATGAGATCGGACTAAAAGGAAAGAACAGGACACATTTTGAGAATAAATTAATAGACAACATAAAATCAAAACTAAAGACAATCTCAAAAAGATGTATCCGGGAATCAGGCCAGATAACCATAACAATAGACTCAAAATCAAATATTGAAAAGATAAGAGATATTCTTACAAAAATCCCTGGAATCGCTCATTTCTCATTCGCAAAAAGAAGTGAATTAGATTTAGAAAAGATAAAAAAACAGTCAATCGCGATAATAAAAGAAAAAGATTTCAAAACATTCAAAGTAGATACAAAAAGACATGACAAAAACTTCAGGATAAAATCTCCGGAAGTAAATGCAATAATAGGTGCAGAGATAAATGAAACATACAACAAAGAAGTTGATCTGAAAAACCCAGACTTAACACTAAAGATCGATCTTACAAGCAGAAACTCATACCTCTCATACGAGGACATCAAAGGTGTTGGAGGCCTTCCAACCAATAAAAAACAGAAAGTTGTAGCTCTTCTCTCAGGCGGCTTTGACAGCCCTGTAGCAGCCTATCTTATGATGAAGCGTGGCTGTGAAGTTATCTTTGTACATTTCCAGAACCAAAACCAGATGACTGGATCAGTACAGGACAAGATCATCCAGTTGGCAAAACAGCTTTCAAAATTCCAATTAAACACAAAACTCTACATCGTTCCATTCGAAAAATTACAGAAGGAAATTATCATGAAAGTACATTCCACATTGCGTATGCTTGTCTACAGAAGATTCATGATAAAGATCGCATCAAAGATAGCAGCTGAAAACAGGGCAAGATTCCTTGTCGTAGGAGATTCACTCTCCCAAGTTGCATCACAGACATTAGAAAACTTAGAATCAACATACAAAGACTCAGAAAAACACATATTCTCACCTCTGATAGGTATGGATAAAAAAGAAATAATCGCAATCTCAAGAACAATAGGAACAAACGATATCTCAGCTCTCCCATATGGAGACTGCTGCTCTTACTTCCTCCCAAAACATCCTGAACTGAAAGCAACCGCAGGCAAGCTTCAGTTCATGGAAAAAGAATTTGATATAGGCTCATTAGTTGAAGAAGCAGTTAAATCAGCAAAACTGAAAGAATTCTAATTTTTCAAAGGCAGCTTCATTCTACTTACAGCAGCCCTCAATCTTCCCTCGTTCTTCGATATCATATCACCGCTATACACAGGAATATATTTGTCATCAAGTATAAATCTCTTTTCATAAAATCTTCCGTTCTGCATATTCTTTTCCAAACTTCTTATCTTTCCTGTCCTACATTCATAGATAAACATACTTCCATAATTTGCCATTATCCGCTTCTTTCCAAGATATACTTCACCAAGATGTTTACTTCCTACATTATTAAGCTGATATACTCTGTCATTTACCTCTCTTGCATACGCTCCTGTAATTATCTTCGCCCACTTTCCATAATCAATGCCTAATTTTGCTCTCCTGTCTCCTTTGTAATATTTTCCACCTATCTTAGAAAATATGTTTATCTTGTTCTTATACCTTATATGCACATATTTATTGCTGTATTTTGTTCCCCTTAATATATCACAGAGTGATTTTCCAGCAGTCTCAGTTATATATCCATCTCTGCTGACATTATGCCCCTTAACTTCAGCTTTCTTGGATTTTTTTCTTCCCTTTTTCCTTGATTTCTTCCCTTTGATTATCTTATCAGAACCGTCTTTATTATACAGCCTTACGACAAACTCCTCTTTATCTCCATTAACATCTTTAGCTTCAAACTCGACAAGATTGGTTCCCTTCTCAAGTTTAACCCTATCTTTAACAATTAAAATATTCTCAACAGGATCATAGAAAAAATCATTATCAGTACATCTTACAGAAACATCAGGATTTGTATATTCTATCCCAAGAGGAACTAGATCTTCTTTTCCCAAAACATAGACAGAATCTACATCATCTCTTCTTTCCATCCCACCATCAAGTGTAGGGGTGACCTTAGACAATGCTTTAAACAAGTAAGCTGAAAAATCACTTACACCTTCTTTGACAAATTCTATCTTCGGCTTTGTAAACTCTTCAAATTTCTTCTTATGTTTCTCAGGCAATACTTTAGGGACAACAGCATTAAGAGCATATACTAAGATCGCAGCAGCAAGTATACTCCCGCCAATCTTCATCTTACGCTGTGTCTTCTTCTGAAATACTTTCCTCCTGTAATCTTCAATAAGAGAATAATCTTCTCCTTCTTCCTGTTTGAAAGTTTTAGCGATCTTCTTCTCCAGGCTCTTCTTATATCTCTTCTTTCCAAACTTTTTAAGAGGGTCAAGTATAAAATCGATATCAGGACTATGTCTTTTCTTTCTTCTTGTAAGCATTAGCAATCCAAAATCGATTCTGTTATATCTTCCCCTATGCCCGAAATATTTGTTCATCATATCTTTATCAAGAACAGCTCCAAGATGTTTGCCCACTTTTCTTCCATAGGTAAGAGTTCTGAAAAATTCATCGCTCTTATATTCATCAGTGTCTGGAGCTTCAAAATCTTCTGAATTCTCAAGCAATTCCTGATATATCTTTTCCTCTCCTTCAGGGATCTCAAGACTAAGCTCTCTTTCTCCAAGATCTATCTGTTTATTGATATCGTCAAATCTGAACTTAACTTTATCATTCCACCATGAACCAGGCCTGTCTTCAAAATCTTCTGATACCATCCTATAACTTTCATCAGAAAATATGTTTCTTATAAGCTTATATTCTTTAAGTTCAGAGGGTTTTTTTCCTGTTAAGATCTCATAGACCATAAGTCCTGTCAGGAACGTATCAATAGAATTCCTATCATACCTCTGTTTAACCTCTCCGTTGTCCATCTCACTCATATTTGCGATGATCTCTTCAGGAATAAAATCTCTTACACCTGGCTGCATCATGTTTGTATGATTGGTTAACACCCTAAGCCTATTATCTTTGTCTATAACTATCCTCTCTAAAGTTAGATTAAGATGGTTCTGTGATTGAGAATGTAATTTCTTGACTAGATTACATACTTGATACGCAAGATTTCCTCTTTCGTTCTTTGAAAGATCAGTTCTTGAAAGAAGCTCCTTAAGAGTATGATGATCTGAACCGCTCACAACATAAGCAAATCTAGGATCATTATGAAGAGACTGTATTGTTGTATTTCCAAGATTCTTCGCAACCTCATCCCTTGCCTTCACTCTTCCTTTTATCTCTTCAAGCTCAGAAGAAGAGTTATATCTGAACATCTCAACAACAACATTCTTCTCTGTCCCGCCGATAAATCTCCTAACACCACCATAAAGATTCTCTCCAAGTCTTTTGACTATCTCAGTAAGTGAATTCTCTTTATCTCTTGTTGTTGCCTTCTCTATCCTGGCTGCGATCCTTTTATCCATTTTTTAGTTTTGTATCTATCTGCAGTATCTTTCTTGCAGTAGTCTTTGTTATATCCTTGTATTCTTTTGGAAGCTCTCCTTTCTCAAGCTCAGTCCATGCATTCTTGTTAGTTTCAAGCTTATCTCTTGCATTCTCTAGCTCGCTTCTAGTCATAGTCTTTAATTTTCCTTCAAGATTAGAAACCATCCTTTTTGAAGAATTCTTAAGAGCATTAAGTATCTCCCCTCCTTCCATCTCAACTCCTTTTCTCTTCTTGATAAAAGAAAGTCTTCTTGTAAATTCCTGCTTATCCCATTCATGTGTTGGGTATTCATCGTCATTGATGCCTCTTATCATCTCTTTTATCTTTCTGTCACAAGCTTCATCAGTCTTGCTTATTATCTTCTCAACAGTCCCATTTTCATTGATCCTTCCATCTAAAAGCCCGTATATTCTTTCTCTCCCTTCTTCTGCTGAAGGGATCTTTGTAAGATCATACCTCCAGAACAAAGAAAATATTCTGTTTATCCCTCTGATACTGCTCCTAGATAACCCCTTTAGCATAGGAGAACTTCTTGGATATCTTCCAGACCTATCTACAAAAAGATCTCTAGCCGTAGAATCCCTTATCTCATCCTTAACTTTATCGTCAACTTTCCCCATAAAACGTCTTCTGCCTGTAAGTATCTCATAGAATAATGAACCTAAGGCAACTTGCGTATCGCTCTGCTCAGGGATAAAATCAACATATAATTCGCCGCCATGTCTTTCACTGACTTCAAACCTCTTCCCTTTTATCTCACAGTATCTTTTTCCTCCTTCTTCAAAAACCTTGTCCTTCATAGGATCTATTGGTATCTCTGGTCTTTTTATTTGAAACTTAGAAAGATAAGGTATTGTCCCAGGAGTATCTTGTTTTATCTGCGTATAGACATCACCAACTCTTTTATTGTCAAAAAATACTCCAAAATCTGTAAGCTTTATCACCTTATGGATATAATCAAACATTATGTTGTCAGGTTTTACATCTCTATTAACTATCTTGTACCTGTGTGCGCTTGCAAGAGCGTTCAGCAGCTGTGCCTCTATAACACAAACTTCATCAAGATCAAAATTACCTTCCCTGAAACTAAGAACATCAGCTAAAGTAACTCCTCCTTTTATGTAATCCATGACAAAATAAAGATTGTTGTTTCTTGTAATGCCTGCATCATACACTTCGATAAGATTTTCGCATGGCAGTGTATTTGATTCCACCATCGCTTTTATCTCCCCTAAAAATCTCTGTACATATTCGGCCTTCTGCCAGTCATAGCTCATCTGTTCTAAGATCTTGCTTCCGAAGAATTTCACAGCAACTTCATGATCTGTTATATTACTGTCAGTTGCCCTAAAAACAGTCCCCATTCCTCCATAACCCACAAGCTCTCTGACAACATATCTTGAATAATTAGAGATCGGTCTGCCGACTATCTTAGACTTGTCAACCTTAAAGTTTACACTCTTAGGATCTACGTTCTGCGGCAATTTGCCATCTCCCTCACTATGGTGATATGAAACCATCATATTTAAATATTTCTAATTTCATCACTCAATAGTGGTTCTTAATAGAAAGATTTATAAACTGAAACTTCATACAACACAGCGTGTTAGATTATGCCAGAGAGGGAATGGGACCTAGAGATTAACAGAGAAGCTGTTGGAAAACTAAAAGATATGTACTATAATAGTTCATTCTATAAGATCTATCACACTCTAAAAACACATAAGAAAAAAACAATAGCTGCAGCACTTGTCGCATTAGGCTTTGGTGGTTTCATCAAGATGGACGGACCAAAAAAAGTAGAACCATTAGTAAGGCCGGGCATCGAACGTATAGTAAAAAGCATGCCTCAACCAATAGAAGATTTCTACAACGATAACTTTGCAGAAAAAGAAGAGAAAAAAGTAGCATCAAAATCAAAAAAATCCTCAAAAAAAAGATCAAGATCAAAAAGAAGAAACATAAAAAGAACTCGTGCACATAAACCTGTTAGGATAGATATACCATGGAAAAGAGCGTATGGTATTGTTGTAAATGGAGAAAGAAAATACAGCATAAAGATGGGTGGCTTAGGTCCTCTTATGGAGATGTTAAGGCTTTATGGAAACTACTCAGTCCTTGACAAAGGAGATACTTTAGTTCTTAAAGGAAAATATTTTACAAAAGCTATCAAAGATGTAAGAAAAACTAGCAAAGGAAAAAATTTTGACGCAAAATATAGCGGACTTGAATCTATAATGGTCTGGAAGAACAGTGATAACTGGGGAATAGAAAACTTATGCAATTTCAAGATCAGACTGAAACCAGACAGATATGAGATACCTGAAACTGACGCATTTGCAGTCATCAGAGGAGATATAGGAGGGTATACAAAATTCGACTTCCCAAAAGGAGGAAACGAATACGCAGTATTGTATTTCTACATAGGCAAAAACTACGGAAAAAACTACAGAAGCATAAAACTGGAAATCCCTCCTGTGCTGACAAATGCGACAAAAGTTGACGCTGCAACAATAAGACTTGCAGAGATGTACAGAAAAGAAGGTGATGTAATCGGTCGTGTCTGGGCTCTCCCATACAGATCAAAAAAAGTAAAAGTAAGAAATCCTTTGATCTTGGAACATAATCTTTCAAAATGGAGATTAAGAGATATGGGATTCAAGGCAGACTGGGAAAAGAACATAGGTTATTTCAACTATGAAAAACTAAAAAAAAGGAACCCAAGACTCCGTCCAAAAGTAGACTATCCTCTTTTCAAACCATGGAAACTTCTCTAAAACATAAAGCTTTTATTTAGGAACTTCTTCTTTAAACAGATGAACCAGCTTATAGCAAATATCAACCAACTGAAAAAGTCAGACATAAAGATACAGATAGACAAAAAACTGGAAGAATTCCAGAAACTAAAAAAAAGATCAAACAAAGAATGGTTTTCAGAACTATGCTTCTGTCTTTTAACAGCAAACACTTCAGCAGAGATGGGAATAAGAGTTCAAAAGCAATTAGGCTACAAAGGATTTACAGAATACAAAGATGAAGCTGAACTTATCCAAAGACTAAAGAATGTAAAGTCAAGATTCTACAACAGGCGTGGTCATTTCATACACGAAGCAAATAAGCATAAAGACATAAAATCTATTCTAAAAAAACAAAAAGATATGAGAGAATGGTTGGTAGAAAATATAAAAGGCCTTAGCTACAAAGAATCATCTCATTTCTTAAGAAATATAGGATTTTTCGATTATGCAATCTTAGACAAACATATCTTAAGAACATTAGAAGAGAACAAACTCATCCCAAAAATACCAGATTCTATGAACAAAAAAAACTATCTGCTCTTCGAAAAGATTCTTGCAAGACTTTCAAAAAGGCTCAATCTTTCACAAGGAGAACTAGATCTTTATCTTTGGTATCTGAAAACTGGAAAGATATTGAAATAACTAAAGATAATAATATTTCTCAGAACTCTTCTGCTCTCTGTCTTTTACTGAACCTTCTTTATTCGCCCTGGGACGATTAGATTCAGGATCTCTTCTGAAAGTTATAGCAAGATCTCTCAAAAAATTAGTCATCCCTTCCTGCATAGTAAATGGACCCTTAGCACTTCCGTTAATAGCAGGCTTTCCATCAAATATCAGTAGTCTTTTGCTTAAATAATCTAAAAACAGCACATCATGATCAACAACCAAAGCACTTGCACCGCTCTGCTCCATCATATCTCCGACAACTCTTGAGACTATAAGTCTCTGCTCAACATCTAAGTAAGCAGATGGTTCGTCAAGCAAAAACAGATCAGCTTTCTGAGATAAACATAAAGCAATTGCAACTCTCTGTAATTCTCCACCGCTTAATTCATTGATCTTCCTTGTTAAAAGATTCTTCAGCTGTAGTGGCCTTATCAGCTGAACATCATATTTGCCTACAGCCTCTCCCAAAGCAGACGCAACTAATTCATCAGATTCAGAATCAATATACTGAGGCTTATAGCTAACCTTGACTTTCTCAGTTATCTCTCCTTTATCTTGTTTAGAAACTCCAGCCAGTATCTTTACAAAAGATGTCTTTCCTATTCCATTCTCTCCCAATATTCCCACAACATCATGCTTGAAAAGCTCTCCTTCTTTAGCTTCTAAACTAAAACTTCCTAACTTCTGTGATATTCCTTTCCATGATGTAAGATGGATATGTTTTTCTTTTTTCTCGGGAGGCCTTACATAGAATTTTATTTCTTTATCTCTAAATCTCATATTCTCTTCCTTAAGATAACCAGAAAGATAGACATTTATTCCAACTCTTGTTGTCTTTGGCTGAGAAACAATACCATAAACTCCTTCTTTACCATACATAAGATGCACTAGATCAGTCATATAATCTAATATTATCAGGTCGTGTTCTATAACAATAACAGCTGTATTCTCATCAGCTAACTCCCTGATAAACTTGCTAACCTTTATTCTCTGCTTTATATCAAGATAAGATGTTGGCTCGTCAAATATATACAAGTTAGCATCTTTCAGCACAGTTGCAGCAATAGCAACTCTCTGCAGCTCCCCACCAGAAAGATCACTAATATTTCTGTCCAATATCTCTTTCAGCTCTAACCTGTCAACCATCTCATCAAATTTCTTTCTTTCATCAACCTTTTTCAGCAATTCCTTTACTTTTCCCTTAGTTTTCTTAGGTATAAGATCAACTGCCTGAGGCTTATAGCCGATCTTTATCTTTCCATCTCTCACTTGTTCAAAAAATTTCTGTGCTTCGCTTCCTTTAAAGAAATCTATCAGCTCTTTATAGTCAGCTTCCTCTTCATTTCCAAGATTAGGTTTCAAAACACCAGCTAGTATCTTTATCGCAGTAGACTTTCCTATTCCATTCCTTCCCAAAACACCGACAACCTTTCCAAATATTGGTGTCGGCAGATTATAAAGATGAAAACCATTCTTTCCATACTTATGTATCGGCTGCTTTGCCAATTCATCTGGCAGATTTATTACAGACAAAGCCTCAAATGGACATCTGTTTACACATATTCCGCAGCCAGTGCATAGGGTTTCATCTATCTTGACCTTATTATCAGCAGGATCCTTGGCAATGCATTCCTCACCTTGCCTGTTTACAGGACAAAGCTTCATGCAAAGATAGCCGCCACACCCGCTTGGATTACATCTTTCCTTCTTTACAACAGCTATTCTTGGCATAATCCTTAGAAATCAGCTTTCCATTAATAAATTTAGTGGTATAGATTAAAGCATATTGCCAAGCGTAGCTTTCTGTGCTTTCTCGATTACAGATAAATCTGAAAAAGGAAAGATAACAGAAGCTGGCGAAGCGCAATATGCTTAATAAAAGCCAAAAAGGATGCTTTTATAAGCTTTTCGTTTTTATATATAATTGTAGCTATTTTTATATAATAAGCGAAACATTTATATATTTGCTTTACTTACATAGCCCAGGTGTAGGGGGTTTTATGTATGCCAGTAACTGAATATGACGAAGTTCTAGAAATGGACGCTGGAATAGTTCCAGAACCATACAAGATAGAATATCATGATAAAGATAGTATCAACGAGATCAAAAAGATGATTGTAAATAACCTCTACCAGGATCGTAATACTGTAAAAGAACACCTCCTTTTCTTAGAAAACCTCGCAGGCAAGCTCCAGGATGCACTTCAGGCTGAGCAAAGCCAGGGAGAGTCTGCCTGGAATCTAAGGAAATTCATAGCAGAAGTCAAAAATCTCCATAATGTTCTTGGCAGCCTGAAAGACAGATTTACAAGAGCTTCTTAAAGTTAATTAGATAAACCGTAAGTTTTATATAATAATCTTCACCCCAATAGTATATTCCCGAGGTGATATTCATGGGAAAAACCCACGGATAAAAAAAGAGGTGATCATTTTCAATTAGGTGATCACCAGTATGGCTAAAGATTATTTCAAAATTATTGTTGGGTATCGAATTCTAAGTGTAGCTATACTCTTAATCATTATCGGCCTTTATTCAGATATAAATTTCTTATGGGAGTTCGGAACTGTTTTGTTGATAAGTGAAGTAATAGTTCAGAGATACAAGGACAAAATATTATACACTGATGTTAAAAGGGCTATGAGAGAGATATTAGGGATCAGGAGTCCTGGAGCCCAACTATTCCCTGAACTAGTCAATCTTATCAGAGAGAATGAATATCACGTCGTAAAAAGAGAGATAAAAGACAAAATGTTCTATTCGGAAGATAAGAATAAACATTTTAATATGTTTTCTGTAAGCGAAGAAACGATTGTGATTATTCCAAAAATTAACAACATACATTACTGCTTTGAAAGAGGCTCTGGTGAATCTAAAAAACCAGTTGAAGTTAGTAAAGTGAGTTGTGAAGAGCTAAACCAAATCAATAGTAAAAATGGATTAAATTTTGAAGAGTATAATCCAAAAAATGCAGAAGAAATCTTGAAATATAAAGAAGGAGATAACACGTTCTACAAAATATGCAAACAACTAAGAAAGGGTAAAATTTACCGTTTTAAGATTAGAACACATTATCCTGAGTGCTTGAGCGATCTTAGGGTTATTAAAGAAGGAGACGAAGATACTGATTGGATAGATTACCGTTTCATCATGCCAACACAGTCTTTTGTTATTGAATTATATTTCCCTTTTGATTTAAAGAGATACAATTTCCACATTAAAAGACTTAATCTATCTAGGACATCATTCAGGGTATTAAGCTCAAAAGATAAAGAAAATCTATATTTTGATCATATTGAGAATAAAATAAGAATTTTCCAGGAAAATTTTGACAAAGGAGATTTACTACAGATTATTTATTCAAAAAAATAAATCGTTAGAAAAGGTTTTTAAATAGTGACTATATCCTTAGTGTATGTTAAGTGAGAAAAATTCACCATTCTCAGACGTTCTATTGCTCAAATCTTGATTTTTGCACAATTTTAGGCGTTGCACTAATGCATTTGCGGATCTGTGCAACACCACTTTTTCCGTCGACAACTAATAGTAATAGTAGAAAAAATATATAAACCTGTCGATGAAAAAGCGAATGTGTGCAACACCTAGTGAAAAAATAGAATTCCAGAAAACCCCTTATTTTTGGATTATTAATAATCTCTTTGAGCAATAGTATTTATTTTAAATCTCCGAGCTAATCGGTGATTTAAATAGTCTAATCCATCTTGCCCCAACTTTGTGAATCTTTCAATAAAATCTCTTTGCAAATCTTCACTATCTAACTTATAGCCAGAATGTTTCATCCTCATTGTTGAATCTTCCATCAACAATCCCCATGCTTTAGATCCAGGAAATGGGGTCATAATACTATAATAACTCATCTCAATTTCACATCTTCTTCCAATTTCACCAGCAATCTTAAACGTATCTTCAACTGTTGCCTCAGTTTCACCAATTAATCCTAGAACATATGATGGGGAAGCTTTGATTCCGGCCTTGCCTAAAAGATCAGCACAATTCAGAATCTGTTTAATTGTATTTGGTTTCCCATTTCCTTGTAATATTTCTTCATTCCCAGACTCAATTCCTAAGATTACACTATCGATTCCAATAACCTTCATGTACTCGATAGTTTTTGGATCAATGTGCCTTGTATCAGCATACACTCTTACAGGAATTCCCCAATGCCCTTTCTTTTTAGTTAAATCAGTAAATTCCCTTAACCATTTTTTGTCGTATAACCATGAATCACTAAATTCTTCGATTCTATCAGCACCTAAACCAACTAAATATTGAAACTCATCATATGCTTGTTTAGGTGCCCTGCTTCCCAAATTAGTATCAACTCTCGAACAAAAACTACACCCTTTATCATTCTGCCTCATTGGACAACCTCTTTTTGTAAAAGAACTAAGTGGTCTTCTATGTTTATGGTTGTTTGGAACAGACTTTATAATCTCTTGAAATTTATCCCAATAATCTGCAGTGATAATTCCATCTAAATGCCAATCGACAGGAGGAAAACCTGGCAGATATGATAATAATACTTCATTTTCAATTATCTTATTGTCTTTTCTATATGATACATTATGAGTATCAAGAATACCTCTTGAAATATTATATAGTGCAGACCGACCATCATGACGAATAACATAATCAATATTGTGATTTGTTAATAGCTCTTTTGATAAAGGTGTTGCTGCCTGTCCCCCAACAACGACTGTCGATCCTTTATTTTTAGCTGCCTCAGCAATTCTGTCTAGGGATTCAGTTGAGAAAATGTTAAAGCTTAAACCCACAATATCTGCATCTAGTTTAAAGATGATTTTATCTAGATTTACATGTTGTCCGTCTATTATTTCAACATCTTCATTATTGTGTTTAAGATAAGTACCTAACCAAATCAATCCGAGAGGTGCGAATACGCCATCTTCATACAAAGGGATTTTTCCTTTATCTACTGGTGCTGAAATTAGTTGTATTTTCTTCATTTTTTAACTACTTTAGAGAGGTATTTTAACTAACTTATATAATTAATTGGTAAAAATTGACCAAAATAGGAAGGATTTATATATTATTTAACCAATATAGCCAATATGGAGAAGAAAACATTATCAAAAATCAAGTTTGGAGACAGAGTATCTCTTGATGCTAAAGATAAGAAGATCTTAGAAGTTCTACAGAAAAATGCTAGGTTGCCTGTAAGCAAGATCTCTAAGGAAGTGAGTATGCCTGCTGACAGCGTGAAGTATAGGATTAGGAGATTGGAGAAATTAGGAGTTATTAGGTTTTATCATGCTGTCTTGAATTTTGCTCTTCTTGGAAATCCGATGTATAGCTATACTTTTTTCTCTCTTTATGCTATGGAAGAAGATAAAGAGAGAGAATTTGTAAACTATTTGATATCTGAACCAAAAATCAGTTGGATCAGCAAAACATCTGGAAAATGGGACTTCATTATCGGCACATGCACTAAAGACTTCAAGGAATTAGATGAACTACTTCAAAAAGTCAGAAGGAGATTTGTTAAATACATCAAAGATTTCAATACATCTTCAACCATAGAAGAATACAAATGGGATTTTATGTATGATTCGATAGAAGTATAGATAAAGAGGTGTAATCTAAAATTCAAAGATAAACAAAACATCTTATGCACAAGTTATGCCCTTTTTGTCAATCGGCTATATTAAGAAGTATGCCTTTATACCATACATGACGCAAAAAACCAGATCCGATGCACATCTTCACAAAACCATTAATGCAACGATAAGCAAAACATTTTTAAACATTCCCCCGTTAAAACAAGCATAACATGTGCATAACTCTGGGAAAATCCCAGAAAAAAGTGATGCACTAGTTCACAAAACCAAAATGAAGTGTGAAATCTGCAAAGGCAACATTACACCCACTTTCTTAGAAAAGCCTAAAGGCACCTATGTAAAAGATGCAAAAGGAAAAAAGCATCTTGTCTGTTTTGAGTGCCAGAAGAAATTCACGACGAAACAGGAGATTTTGAAGAATCTCCAATGATCCTTTCTCTTTATCATGCCTCTGTAGCATAGTAGCTATTGCGTCTGCCTCGTAAGCAGAAGGTCGTGGGTGCAATTCCCACCAGAGGCTTTTTAAACAAAAAATATTTCCAACAAAAAATGAAACAAGAAACATGCTTTGAACGTGCACTTTTCCTTAGCTGGTATTGCAGCAGAGGAGACTGCAAGTTCTGTTACATGTCAACACAGAAAGACAGGATAAAAGATCCGAAAAAAGCAAAACGCTCAAAAGAATCTATTCTTGCAGAAGCGATAATCTGCAAAAACCTTGGCTGGGAGATTGAATTCATCTCAGGCGGATACGAATCTTTCGACTTTGAAGAGATTATCCAACTCATAAAAGAAATAAATAACATAACAGGGCAAAAACAATGGATCAACATGGGAGTTCTGCCAGAAGAAAAACTAATACAACTAAAACCACATATAGGAGGTTTCTGCGGAGCAGTTGAATGTGTAAATAAAGAAGTTCATGATAAGGTCTGCCCTTCAAAATCAATAGAAGAGATAGAAAACACTTTCAAAATCTGCACAAAACATGGCATAAAGAAAGCTATGACAATCGTCATCGGAATCGGAGAAACAATCAACGACTTCCCAAAATTAGAATCTTTCATAAAAAAACACAACATTGAAAGAATAACATTCTACTCACTAAATCCTCACAAAGGAACAGTATTCAAAGAATCACCAACCATAGACTACTACAAAGAATGGATAAAACTTACAAGAGATTCCTTCCCAAACCTACACATAATCGCAGGAGCCTGGCACGACAAAGCAGAATACTTTTCAGAACTTCTTAAAGCAGGAGCAACTAACATAACAAAATTCCCAGTCATAAAATACTTCAACTCAAAAGCAGCAAAAGAAGTAGAACACCAAGTTGAATTAGCAGACAAAAATTTCAAAGGCTCTCTCACAAAACTCCCGGACATAGACTGGAACAAAACAACAGATAACCCAAAAATATTAGAAAAGATCAAAGGATACATAAAACAGATGTCTAAGCCATAACTTTCTTCTTCATAGGATCAGAAAAATGCTCGATAGCATACCTTAACATAACTCTTCCCATATTTTTCTTCTCTTTCATAAGAAAATTATACACTTCTTTCCTGTAATTCTTTGCTAATTCTCTCAACATCCAGCCAGTTCCCTTTAAAACCAGATCATCATCACTTGTCTTCAGCTTCTTCGCAATAATTAAACAGTCTTTCTTAAATAACCCTTTCTTCGCAGGAACCACTAAAGTTACAGCTGCAGCACGAACAACCCATCTGTTAGAAGACTTTGTCCATTTATGCAAAACTTTCATCAAAGAAGGATTATCGATAACAATAGGATACACTAAAGCTGTACACAAAAGATCACAATGAGCCCAATTTGAAATATACTTATTCAGCCACTTCTCAAACCTTCTAAAAACTTTAACATCAAACTCTTTCTTGAACTTAGAAAGCATCTGCATCCCAACTATCGGCTCTTCAAACCAACCATCCTCAAAAAACTTCTCAGTCAGCTTAAAACAATCATCGATAGTCAGCTCATCCTTATATGATTTATAGTACTTATCAGATATCCTCCTAACCTTCGGAATATACACACCATAGGGCCTTATCGTTTCCTTAAAAAAACGCATAGAACCTACCCTATAATGCTCAGTAACATTTGCTTTCAGATCTTCTCTAACTCCAGAAACAATCTTCTTTAGATCCATAAATAAAAAAACAATAATGATTATTTAAATCTAACCTTTAGAAACAGCCATATGATAGCTTCCTTCTGATAACTTATATCCTTCAGGAACAGCTCCCCTATCGATTGCAACTTTCATAAACTTTTCAAATTCCTCCCTTGGGATCCTATAACTGATTATATTCTCCTTAGAACAGTCTGCATCTGGATCAAGCATCTTGACAGCTTTCTCAAAAGTCCTTGAAAAAACTTCCTTAACCTTATCCATATCCCAGCCCCAATGAGATATCGCTTTCTGCACATAACCTAAAGGTATTGTGTCTTTTCCAGTATTCCTTTTGATAAAATCCCTGTTCTTCTCAAGTAAAACATCATAACCCATCTGCTCAGCAGCATATTTTAACAATCCAAAATTAACCGGAGCTGTTATCTGTCCGTTATATGTGCTCATATATCCAACTCTTTCAGAAGGATCAGCATAACCATAATCAAACATATCAACATGAACTTTCTTCCTGTCTTTCAATTTCCACAAAAGATTTATACCATCGATAGGAATATGTAAGACCTGCGCATTCTCAATATCATCAAGCTGCTTTCTAAAATAACCCATGACCTTCTCCCTACAGTCATTAAAACCATCAGGCATTCCTACCCAAGAAAGTTTAGGCAGCTGCTCAAGAGGAACTGGCACAAACTCTCTTGATTCGTATTTCAAAAATTTCAAAAACGTAGGGAAAACTTTCCTTAACTCCTCCCAATTATTCTCATCCAAAAGCTGGATTATCTCCTTTGCATTATAATCTCTTTCTAGTCCAGGTCCTTTCATCATCTTCTGTGTAGCTAAAGAAGAATCTCCTTCATCCTCAAGCATCTTCCCTCTTTTGACTCTGCTGGGAAATACTGCATCTCCTCTTATCTGCGGCTGAACAAACAACATATATTCTGTTCCATCTTGTTTTGTATAGAAGTCAGTGAATGTATCATCTAAGATCTCGACCATCACTAAATGCATAGGATCATCCTTGACCTCATCGGCAAAATGCTTTATATTTCTTTTATTAAAGCTGATAACATCTGAATAAGGCTTAAGTCCTTCTTTAGAAAATGAATAAGCTGAATCAGAAAAATCATGGCATCTGTATTCAAGATCTCTTCCAACTTCATCTACAAAAGTTTTTGCAAAATTAAAATTGCCAGGACCTATCTCATGTATAACTCTTTCTCCACTATATTTCTGCTTAAAATCATTGGCCTTTGCTTTAGCTAACATCTTGTCAGCATTTCCCAAAGTCCCCATTAGCTCCAGAGGATCTCCATCCCAACTGTAGAATGTTGAGTTCACAAACATCTGCAGCATAGAAAAAGGGATAGGATTCTTGCATTTTATAGGCGGAGCTGCACTTAACTCAAAAAGAATCTTACTTATGTCTGCTTCAATCTCTCCCTCCATAACACTAGCTAGAACAAAGTTATCCTATATAAAAGTTACTACTTTTTAATAGTATTACTTCTTTTTCTTCCTTGGCTTATCCATCCATCTTTTAACACCCCAAAAGATGAATGAAAACACAAAGCTTCCTAAGATAAATGCCGCAGTCTTTACAGCGATCCATCCGCAATAAGTTCCATCAACTCCAAATCCCATATTCTTCACCTCATTTACTCATATCTTAAAGCATCAACAGGCTTCTGCTTAGCAGCCTGCATTGCAGGTAATACTCCAGCAATCGCTCCGACAAAAAAAGCAAACGCAATACATGCAGCTGTCAGTTGCCAGGGAAATATAGGATATAAAGAGCTATAACCTGCAGCTGCTGCAGCCTTTCCTCCGCTGCTCGCAATTAGATAACCGAACAGTACACCGATTGCTCCTCCGACAGCCCCTAAAAAGCCAGACTCAAATATAAATATAAAAAGTATATCTCCGTTCTTCGCACCTATGGCTTTCATCACACCGATCTCTTTTGTCCTCTCAAGAACTGCAGTATACATCGTGTTCATTATATTTACAGACGCAACAACCAAAGATATCAGAGCGATCAGAACTAATATTCCATTCAAAACATTGATAACATTTCCAAAAGTCTCTAAAGCATCCTCAAACGTCTGCACAAAAAAAGTTTCCTTCCCTTCATCCTCTCCTTTATACTTCCTCAACTTGTCTTCAACCTTGTCAGCTATATCGCTTGGATTCTCTCCAGGAAGAGTGCTCATTATCAAAGCTCCGTACTTTCCTTCAGTTTCCGGATAAAGCATCTCAAAAGCATCAAACGTCAGATAGATATTCCCGTCATCGCTTGGGTTTCCTATCTCTTCATAGAATCCGACAACAGTAAACTTCACATCATTAATCTCTACCTTATCCCCTAGCTGAACACCTTTCTCAAATACCCTGTCATCAACCTGATAATTATACCCTAGAACAACCTTATCCAGCTCTCCTTTCTTTAGATGTCTTCCTTTATCCACTGTAACTGTAAACACCTGGTCTAAAAACTCCTGATCAGTCTCAGGATCTATCCCAGCCAGAAAATAATATTTCTGCTGATCTTTGTACTTTATCAACCCAGCCTTAAGATACCATGCTAATGTCTTATCAATACCTTTTATCTTGCTTACAAAATTAGCTTCATCTTCAGATATGAAAAAATTCTCATCAGTTCCAGGAGCTCCAGTCCCCCTAGGCTGGATATAGATCTTGTCAGTTCCAGCCTCTTCAGCGATAGTATCCATATAGCTCTGTATCCCTAACCCAAAACTTACTATCGCATATATTGCCATAACTCCGATCAATATAGAAAGTACAGTCAGCCAACTACGCATCTTCCTGTGCATAAGATTCCTCAATGAATACATTATCTCATCAATCACTTTACTGACCTCAACGCTTCAACTGGCTGCAGCTTAGAAGCCTGCAGTGCAGGAAGTACTCCTGCTATAGTTCCTATCACAAACGAAAATAGCAAAGCCCCAATAATCAACCCAAGACTGACCTTGGCCTGTATCAGGCCGACACCTAAAGCAGCTCTTCCTAAAGCTGCAAGACCATAAGCAAATATCAGCCCAAGAGCGATCCCTATCAGACCGCCAACAGCTCCAAGCAATCCAGACTCGATAAAAAATAAAGTAAAGACAGAAGAGTTCTTTGCTCCAATAGATTTCATTACACCAATCTCTTTTGTCCTCTCTATAACAGCAGTATACATGGTGTTCATTATACCTATACCACCTACTAATAAAGATATTATCGCAATGATATACACAAACAATTGAACAGCAAACAACGTGGAATTCAGCTGAGCTAAAGTAGCTTCAGGGCTGCTCACAGAGAAATCCTCCTCTCCCTCCTTGACATCTCTTTCTTTTCTAAGCAATTTTTCAATATCTTCTTTTATCCTTCCTGCCTCAGAAGGATCTTTTACCTTAACACCAATTATTGCAACTGTTCCATCATCCCCAAAATCATCAAGCATAACATTTTCATTGGCTAATACTGCTGCATCCATGAAGAAATTCCCCTTCCTCTTCATAATACCTACAACTTCATAGCTTATCCCACTAAGTAATACTCTATCTCCAGCCTTCACTCCTTTACCAAACATCTCATCCTGTCCGAATCTGCTTCCAAGGACTAGCTTCCTCTTATCACCATCCTTCAACAGCCTGCCATCTTCAGCCTCGACATTAAGCATAGTCTCTATTATCCTCCTATGATCTCCGTCCGGCATAGATATAGCTATCCCTATCTGCTGCCTGTCATTAAACTCTAAAGTGCCAGATTCCATATACCTGTTTATAGCAGCTTCAACACCGCTGACCTTCTCTATCTTCGCAGCAAGATCATCAGTCAGAGGCGTAGCTGTTCCAGTTCCAGGAGGACCTGCTAAAGCCAATCCCTGAGCTTCAACACTTAATATATCAGCAGAAAGAAAATCAAACTGAGAGGTTATCGCATTACGCAAACCTTCTCCTAATCCAATTAAAGAAACAACAGCTGCTATGCCTATGAATATGCCTAACATAGTCAGCCAGCTTCTCAGTCTCCTTCTTTTCAGGCCGTCCACAGCAAGCCTGAACTGATCAAATAGCATCTTAAAAAGAAAAGAAAATTATTTTTTCTTCCTCTTTTTCCACTTTCTGTAAGCGATGATTCCTACGACAACTATCACTATTGTTATCAGTGTCCCTACTTTATTGCTTTTCTGGGTCAACCCTACCATAACTGCTTCTTTATCATCATACAGCTTCAGCACTGGTTCAATCTCCATCGCATACTGGTTGTTATTTGCATCGCTGTAGGTTATTTCCATGTCAAGCTTCAGTTCCTTAGGTGCTCCTGACTGGACATATATCTTGTAGTCAGCTGTCTCATAGTCATCAGAATCAACATTTCCCAGATACTCTTCTTCAGAAGAGAGTATCTTATAGTCATCAGTAGGCTTAAGCACAACATTAAGGAATTTTACATCAGTGACTCCTTTGTTGACAAACTTTACTGATACATCACCTGAACTTCCTGCCTTATAGACATCTGTGCTGTCTAAGAAATAACTTAAGTCAGGAACATCTCCAACCTTAACTCCGATTATGTCGCTCTTGTTATAATTATTCCCAAGATGGTCATAGAAAGAAAGCTCCAGAGGAACTTTGAATATCTGCGATTCTGCTGTAGCTAATGACGTTACTTCATATTCCTGCTTTACTGTCTCACCAGCTCTGATCATCTTTATCTTTTTCTCTGTGACTGAGTTCAAAGGAGCTAATGGCAAAGTGCTTGACGAAAGATCTAGCTTAGTAGTTACATCCTTCAATAAAGAGTCCGCCAGATTCTTCAGCTCAATTGTTATCTTTCCTGACTTGCCAGGTATTATTGTCTCTGGCTCAACTTTAACTGAGGTGACTGCTAAAGTTGCATCGATAGTCTGGATATTGATGTCAAAAGGCTCAAGAACATTCCATGGTTGAGTATTTCTCTTATACCTTAATTCAACCTCATTTGTCCCTTCAACTGCATCCTGATCCACTCTCACCTTATACAACACAACAACTCCTTTTGCTCCGGTCTGCCTTCCGTTGATCGTTCCTAGATCTTGGATAGCTTCCCCGCTATAAAGCGTAAAAGGATATTGCGGCAGGAATTCTATCTGCACATCCTCTGCTCCTCCTGAACCTATGTTCTCGACAGTCCATCTCAATTCAACAATACTGCCTGGCTCTACAGGATCAGGTGTCTGACTCACAAACGAGATCTTCAGATTTGGAAAATCTGTTATACCTGCTCCGTAAGCTGATAACGAGCTTAATCCCATTATCACCAAAACAAACAAACTCAACATAATCTTATTTTTCATTTTTTATTCACCTCAAGATTATAATTTTGATGGTGCAAAAAACAAAGAAATTCATTTTGAATTTCTTGTTCCAGAAATGCTTAGCATTTCTCGGAATTTTCAATTTTTCCGCACCTCAAGATTATGATTTCTTCCATTTAGGAATCTTCTTTTCATTCTTTTTCTTTTTTCCTTACTCTCTACAATCACACCATCCTTAAGATATTCTATCCTGTCAGCATGCTCTGCAACATACCTGTCGTGCGTGACCATGATTATTGTCTTATCTTCCTTTTCATTCAACTCTGCTAAAAAATCCATAACAACTTTTCCTGTCACAGAATCAAGATTTCCAGTAGGTTCATCTGCCAAGATTACTTCAGGATCGTTCGCGATAGATCTTGCTATAGCAACTCTCTGCTGCTGTCCTCCGCTCAATTCAGTCGGCTTATGGTAAAGTCTGTCTCCAAGTCCAACCATCGTCAGAAGTTTCTCTGCTCTTTGTCTCCTTTCTTCTGCTGTTGATTTATTCTGGAACATCATTGGTAAAGTTACGTTCTCAACTGCACTTAATGTAGGGATAAGATTGAACTGCTGGAATATGAATCCTATTCTTCTTCCTCTTATCTGCGCAAGCTCAGATTCCTCAAGATGAGCAATATTTTTTCCATCAAGGTATATCGCTCCTTTTGTAGGGATATCCAAACATCCGATCATGTTTACAGCAGTGCTCTTTCCGGATCCGCTAGGACCCATCACTGATACAAACTCCCCGTCCTTGACCTCAAGATCCAGTCCTCTTAAAGCTTTGACTTCAACATCTCCCATCTGATAAATCTTCCATACATTCTTTAGTTTTATTATAGTCGCTCTTTTCATTTTCCAAACGGCACCTTCAGCATCAGCTTTATCATCATTCCCACTTTAGAATACATATTCTTCAGCTCTTTCACCTTTGCTTTTGTTTTTTTATCACTAACATCATCTATCCTGCTTGAAAGTAGGTCTGTCATAGGATTGATGTAAAATCTCATCACAACTTCCATCTTCTTCCTTTTTATCTTGCTGAATGATTCTTCAGCCCTGTACACTTTCTTTCTTCCTTTTTTATCAGAAACATGCACCATCCCAAAGCTCTCAAGAACACTTAAAGCCTGGCTTACAGAGCTAAGGCTGCATCCCAGATCATTCTTGATATCATCCTGTGTTTTCTCTCCTTTGAAATAAAGAAGCATCCATGCTTCCCCGATTATTGGAGAAAATCCCCATTTCTTTGTAGAACTGCCTACTTGCTCAACAATTTCCTGTATAATCTCATCATCTGCCACTCTGGACACAGAGTAATAAGTCCAGTATTTAAAAGTTTCGAATTTTCGGTTTTTTCAAAAGTTCTGAAAATTCAGAAAAGAGTACTTAAACAAAAAGATATTTATACCTTAAACATTCCCCAACACTCATGAAAAAGGTAAAATACTCAAAAAATCCAGTTACAAGGTCTGAGACAAGAAAAAAGAGGATCCCGAAAGAGGTCATCTGGACACTATTCATAGCGATTATCATGGTAAGCTCCATCATAGGATTCCTTTATTCAGGAGGTGGAGGAGCAGACTACACATACAACGATAAGTTCAAGTTCACTAGAACTGATAACAACCTATTTATATACAAGAATCCAGATAACAATTTATTCACATTCAGATACCTTCCTTATGAACTTGAAAACTTAAACATATCAGCAAATATACAGCCGCCGATGGTCTATCTTACATTTGATCCTGAAGCAGATGATATAGAGACAGTTGAGCTGATGCGATTTGAATTATTGGAAGATTTCAGCAAATTAAACATATTCGCAAAACAGGGTATAACAAAAAACAGCACATCATACACTATGGAAGTTGTAGATTGCAATATGGCAACACAATCAATACCGGTTATTAAATTCACAACATCAAACGAGACAAAAATCATTGAAAACAACAACTGCATAAACTTACAGGGAGAAAGCAAGATAGACATAATAAGATTAAAAGAAAGAATATTATACAAAGCTTTAGACATATTAGAATAAAATGGCAAAAGACCAGGGAACAAAAAACCTTATGATCGCTATCGGAATAGTTGTACTGGCTTTCGTAGTTTTATTCTCAGTAAAACTAATCATCAAAGATCCAAAACCAGACACACCTTCAGGATTAGTCGTAAAAACTCTAGAAGGTGAAGAAAACCCAGAGACCAATTATATGTATAATGGTTTCGTCTTTGTAAAAAACGGTCCTTTATGGCAGACACAATGGAGATCTGGAAACAAACAGTATAATATAATGCTTCATCATGGCCCAAAAGAGCTGGAAAATATAACTATAACAGGGGATATCGACGACAGATTCCATTCAGATGAGGTCTATGTGACATTCAACCCATTAGGGAATGATCTTAACTATGTTGCTCTTTCAGCAGGAGAGCTTAGCTTAAGCTTGGTCAGGGCACTTAATGTTATGCCTATCGCATCATGTGACAGGAACGAAACTCCTGCTTGTAAGATAAGGCCTATCGTTAACTGCATAAACACAGACAGCGCAGTCATCTATCTTAAGGAAGATCCAGAAGCAAAGGTCGACCTTAAAGGAAATTGCATAGTACTCCAGGGAAAAGGAAAAGATATAATCAAAGTCACAGACCGTCTGATCCTTCAGTGGTATGGTATAATGCAAGGAAGATGAGAAAAGACGAACTCTTATTCAGAAAGCCAAAAAACAAGATCGAAGAGCTGGTAAGAGAGCAGATTCTAAAAAGAAGATTGACAAGGGAAAGAAAACAGCCTGATCCTGTCAAGAAACTCGCAAAAAACCTAAAACGTTCTTTGCCTATACCAATCATCATCGGAATCGCAGCATCACTAGTTATGTACAAGCTTTATGGATCAGAAACACTCATCGAAACTCTTCTAAGCTGGATCATCGGCATGACACTCATAACTTTCATAATAACTTCTGTATTGAGCAAGTATGAAAAAAAGAACTAAAAATGACATTTAATAAATTCAATCTAAATGAGATTTCAGAAAGAATTAAAGATGTAGAAGCTTGGAAACCTGAAAAAATTGAAACAATAAATAATTCTGTATTAAATGCATACAGATTTGAAGGAGAATTTAAGTGGCATAAGCATGACGACAAAGATGAAGTATTTATTGTATTCAAAGGAGAGATGAAGATTCTAACAAAAGAAGGAGATATCACACTTAAGGAAGGAGAAGGAATAAAAATGCCAAAAGGAACTAAATTTTGTCCAGTTTCTGATAAATCTTCGATTGTTCTTATGTTTGAACCCCTTAATTAGAACTAAACTTCCTTCACACCTTCTTTAGTAAGCGCAGTAAACCTTATCCCTACACCTGATTTCAGCAGAGCAGAAAGTATTGCCATATGCTCTTTTCCACTCCCACATATCAGATTAACACCGACTTCTGTATCCTTTATCTCCATCTTAAACAGGCCAGTCAGTTGCTCAATGAGCTCAGATAAGGTCTTCTTAAGATCAACCTTAACAACTTCAGTTTTCTTGCTGAAATCAGCCTTAACATCCTTAGAAGATATCAATAAGACCCTGCTCCACTCCTCACCATCTATAACTCTGGTTAAGTGTGCTAACTCTGCTTTATCATCCGAAAAACTAGCTATTAGATCTGTCATAAAAAAGAAATAAAAAAAGAAGTATATAAAACTTCTTTAATCGCACTCTCTATCAAAGTCGTCTTCTGTATCTTTGTAGAAGTCAACTAAATCATTCAGGCTGTCTTCTCTGTTTTCCCATCTGTCGATCATCTGCTCTGCATCCCACTTGTCAGCTTCTGCTCTAAGCTCTTCTTCTTTAGTTGAATTGCTTGTCAAAGCTGATATATCATCTTTTGCTTCGCTTAGATCTTCCTGAGCATCATCTAGTTCATCCTCTGCATCAGTAAGGTCATCGTCTGCATCATCAGTGTATTCTTCTACTTCATCAACAACCCTCTTGCAGTCGGATGCTGTGTCAAACTTAGCTTTCAGCTCTTTATAGACTTCGCTTCTAATCTCTTTATCACATGCGATCTCTTCATCATCAAGATCTTCGATCTTTTCCTCAATATCATCTTCAAGATCCTTTATAGCATCTTCAGCATCTTCGATGTCTTTTTCTGCATCATCGATATCATCTTTTGCTCTGTCTTCATCCCTGTCATCACTTCTGTTCTGAGCATCTGCTAGATCAGCTTGTGCATCTTCCAGATCTTCATAATAATCATAAAGGTCATCTCTTGCAGCATCGATATCTTCAAAAAGATCCTCTAGATCATTTTCAAGTGCTTTAACCTTTGTCTTACATGTAACTTCTTCAGGCTCAACTGGAGTCTGAGGAACAATAGGTTCTGTAACTGTCTGTGTTGTATCTGGCACTGTTGGAGCAACTGGCTCTGGTTCAGGCGCATCATCGATAACAACACTAGTATGTGTATCATCACTTGGCTGTTCCATATAACTTACTGGAACTTCCACATAATCATCAGAACTGTCTGACTGATTTACTATCATCTTTATTGCAAAAACACCAACAATAAGTACAACTACTACTGATAGTGCTAGAAAAGTATAAGCTAATGCATCATTTTTTCCCATTTTAATATCCCCCATAAGATTATTACCGCCTATAAATTCCCTTTTATATATAAATATTTCTATTTTAGAGTGGTAAAATCACCCCAAAACAGCAGAATTCAGGCATCTCAGGCTCTAAAACGCAATTCCAACCTATACAAAATGTTTTTAAATTAGAGTGCTTTTTTAAGCTAATATGTTAATAACACCGCAGGAAATCGTTGATATTCTGATAATGATCTTTGCTATAGGCTTTATTTTCAAAGATATGTTCAAACGCATACCAAAACCGCATCATCACAGAGATTACGACCCTTTGCTCCATATGAAAAAAAGCGATTTCTGGGAAGATCTAAAGCACAGCATGATGATAGCTGCTCCAGCGATAGTTCTGCATGAATTCGCACATAAATTTGTAGCTATGTCTTACGGAGCAACAGCAACTTTACATGCTCCTTACACTATGTATGCAATAGTCATAGCACTTAAACTGATAAATTTCCCACTGATCTTCTTTGTCGGAGGATATGTAGCTCATACAGCACTTGCTCCTTTCCCATCAGCCATGGTCTCTATAGCAGGACCTCTAACTAATTTCATAATATTCCTCTTATGCACAGCTGCAGTAAAATACAACTGGATCCATAAGAAATATCATCCGATGGTCTTCATAATGGGAAAGCTTAACCTGTTCCTTTCAATATTCAACATGCTGCCTATAAGGGGATTTGATGGATATAATTTCTTCCAGAGCATAATGCAAGTATTTGCTTAAAGCATAGCACCAAGCGAAGTTCTAGGATAAAGATCTAAGTCAGATAAATCTGGCTCACCTCCATAAGAGAAGCGAACGAAGCGTGCTATGCTAGAGTATAGAAATCTTTATTAACAATAACAAAAAAATCATTAGTAAAAAGGGGTTCTGATAGATTCTATAAAGAATATGGCAGACAATAAAAGACTAAAGGTACTTCAGAAGTTTTCTGGAAGATTTAAGGATAAAAAGTGGTCTCAGTTTCCGAAAGGATATAAGATCGGAAAGACCAAATACATCTTCGTGACAGGAGGTGTCATCTCCGGCGTAGGAAAAGGGATCACATCAGGATCCTTAGCACAGCTTCTTCAAAATAAAGGATTCAGATGCAATCCAATAAAATTAGAATCATACTATAATGTAGACTCAGGAACATTAAATCCTTTTGAGCATGGTGAAGTCTTCGTATTAGACGACGGATTAGAGACAGACATGGACTTAGGATCATATGAATCATTATTAAATAAAAACCTTTCAAAAAATAATTTCTTCACAAACGGAATGATAGAAAAACAATTACATAAGCTGGAAAGAAAGGGAATGTTTGAAGGAAAGACAGTCCAGTTCTTCCCGCACAAAGTAGGAGCAGTTACAAGAAAGATAAGAGAATCAGCTATGGCAACAAACGCAGACATAACATTGATCGAAATAGGCGGAAAAGTGGGAGATGAAGAATCAAGGATATATTTCAAAGCTATGCAGACATTTGTATATGAAGAAGGAAAAGAAAACGTTTCATACATCCACAATGTATATGTAGACAAGCCAGCCCATCTTAACGAGCAGAAGACATGGCCTGCTCAGCAGAGCATCGACGAATTCTCTTCACTGATAGGATCAAAGCCAGATTTAGTAGTTGTAAGATCAGAACATGAGCTTGAATCTGGAGTAAGAGAAAAGATCGGTGCAAGAGGATTAATAGGAGCAGAAAAAGTTGTCTCTCTTCCAAACCTAAAATCTATCTACTTGGTCCCAAAAAGACTAAAGGATCAAAACGTAGATAAGATGATCATAAAATATTTCAACATAAGACCAAAAAATAACAAAAAACTCGAAAATGCTTGGAAAAAATATGTTACAAAATTCTCAAATCCAAAAAACAAGATAACTATAGGTATAACTGGAAAATACATCGGCTCAAGAGATACATATGCAAGTATCATAAAAGCTATCGAACATGCAGGAACACTATATGATACTGAAGTTGATATCAAGTTCATAAACACAGAACTTATCGAAAGAAGAAAAGACAAAGTAAAAGAAGAATTAGAAGGGATCTCAGGAATTATTGTCCCAGGAGGTTTTGGGGTAAGAGGAACTGAAGGAAAGATCGAATGTATAAGATACGCAAGGGAAAACAATCTTCCTTACTTTGGGCTTTGTTATGGGTTCCAGATGGCTGCTTTAGAGATCGGAAGAAACATCTGCAAACTAAAGAATGCAAACACAGAAGAGAACTTTGATAAGCTAAAGCATCCAGTTATCTGCTTACTGCCAGACCAGTTAGAAAAAGAGGGTCTTGGAGGCAACATGCGTCTTGGCGGACAAGACATTAAACTAAAGCCAGACACAAAAGCATGGGAACTTTACGGAAAAAAGCCTTTGGCAAGAGAAAGATTCAGACACAGATATGAGTTCAACCCAGAATACAGGAAGATTTTCGAAAAAAACGGAGTTGTATTCTCAGGAATGACTCCAAGTGAAGACATAATGCAGATCCTAGAGCTCCCAGAACACCCATTCTTCGTAGGTGTCCAGTTCCACCCGGAATTCTCATCAAAACCATTACAGCCAAATCCATTATATATGGAATTCATCAAAGCTTCTTTAGAATACAAAAAGTAAAAACATTTATAAATAACTACCATTTCTCTTAATCCAGCATGTCAGAGGGGTTTTTGAACAAATTAAAGCATTTTTACGACAAGAGATATAGGATTTTGATGATAATTCCTTTTATCGTCCTATTTATCTCAGTATTTCTCGTAGCTCATAAGGTTGTTACAACAGGAGATTTCATGAATAGGGGTGTTTCCCTTAAAGGAGGCATCACTACAAACATATTTTCTGTTGAAGGTATTGAAGCTATCGAATTCGAAGAATACCTGCAGTCTAAATTCCCTGGAAAAGACATCTCTGTGAGAATCTCAAAAAACCCAGGCAAAGCTGACGGCTTCATAATTGATGCTGATATAATAGAAGAAGCTGAGACAGAAGAATACAACAAAGTTATCGAAGAAAAATTAAACATCAAACAAGGTGTTGACTTCAACAGCAACATCATGAGTTCTTCATTAGGATCATCATTCTTCAAAGAAACTATAAGGGCAATCGTCCTTGCATTCATATTCATGAGTATTGTTGTTTTCGCATATTTTAGAGTACCAACACCAAGCTTAGCTGTTATCTTATGTGTTCTTTCAGACATAATCACAACTTTAGCAGTTGTCAACTTATTAGAAATAAAACTTTCCACAGCAGGAATCGCAGCTTTCCTTATGCTTATAGGTTATTCAGTTGATACAGATGTCTTATTATCGACAAGGCTTCTTAAAGAAAAAGATGGAACTGTTATAGAAAGATTGATCGGAGCTATGAAAACAGGATTGACTATGAATATAACAACACTGGCAGCGATCATAGTAGGGCTTTCATTTGCAAAATCTGAAGTTCTTATCCAGATCATGACTATATTACTAATAGGGCTTGTCTGTGATATAATGTACACATGGCTTCAGAATGTGGGTATACTTAGAGCATACCTGGACAGGAAAAAACACCCATGAGAAAAGCAAAAAAACTGTTCACAAACGTGAAATTCATCATCTTGCTAATCTTCATAGTCTTGGCTATTGTTTCTATCCATCCTAATCCATACAGCACTGGTGTAGCGATAAGATCTGTAGAGGCTGATTCAGCTGCTTCACTTGCAGGGATCACAAGCCCAAAACCAACAACAACACCTATGAGCAGAGAAAGGATTGTAGCGATAAACAACATCCCTATAACAAACGAAGATGACTACTACACTCAGACAGCAGACCTTAAGCCAAACAGAACTCTGCATATCAAGACAAACAAAGGAATATACAAACTAACGACAAAACCACTATTAGAAACAATAGTCCTTAACGAAACAGAAATAATAAATGTAACTGAAGAAAAATTAGTAAACAAGACATTCACAAACACGACAACTAACGAAACATACGAAAAAGAAGTTCTTGAAAATATAACAACCGAAAAAGAAGTTCCGAAGACAGAAACTAATATAATAGGAACTGAAGGACTAGGACTTGTTATATATGACGCTCCTACAAGCAATTTAAGAAAAGGTCTTGATCTCCAGGGTGGAACAAGAGTATTGCTAGCACCAGAAGAAAAGCTTAGCACAGAAGATATGTCATTCCTTTTAGATGGGATGAAAGAAAGGCTTAATGTTTATGGATTAAGTGATGTTATAGTAAGAGAAGCAGGAGACTTATCAGGAAATCAGTTCATCCTAGTTGAAATAGCAGGTGCTGCTGAATCAGAAGTAAAAGAACTGATCGCAAAACAGGGAAAATTCGAAGCTAAGATCGGAAACGATACTGTTTTCAGAGGCGGACAGGATATAACTTATGTATGCAGATCTGCTGACTGCTCAGGAATAGATCCTATGAGCGGCTGCTCAAAATCAGGAAACGGATGGTTCTGTAGGTTTAGATTTAACATCGCATTAACACCTGAGTCAGCTCAAAAACAGGCTGACCTTACTAAAGACTTAGAAATCATAACAGAAGAGAATGGGGAAGACTATCTGAGCGAAAAACTCATATTATACCTAGACGATGCAAAAGTTGATGAACTTAACATCGGTTCAAATCTAAGAGGAAAAGCTTCAACAGAAATCCAGATATCAGGTTCAGGCGCAGGAGCTACAAGAGATGAAGCGATCTTCAACTCATTAGAAAATATGAAGAGATTACAGACAATATTAATTACAGGATCACTGCCAGTTAAATTGGATGTTGCAAAGACAGACTCAATCTCACCAGTACTTGGAGAGGAATTCACTAAAAACGCAATAACAATCGGTCTTCTCTCATTATTAACAGTAACCTTAGTTGTATTCATAAGATACAGAAAGATTAAGATTGCACTGCCTGTAAGCTTAACTATGGCTTCAGAAGTCATCATACTTCTAGGAGTTGCAGCTTTAATCGGATGGAACCTAGATCTTGCTGCTATCGCAGGAATCATTATCGCAGTAGGAACAGGAGTAGACCATCAGATCGTCATAACTGATGAAACTCTAAGAGGTTCATCAGGAAACGCGATATACGACTGGAAAAAGAGAATAAAGAAAGCTTTCTTCATAATAACAGCAGCATACTTCACAACAGTTGTTGCGATGGCTCCATTACTATTCGCAGGAGCTGGACTATTGAAAGGATTTGCGCTTACAACTATCATCGGAGTATCTATCGGTGTATTCATTAGCAGGCCTGCATTCGCAGCTGCTGTTGAGATCTTATTAAAAGATTGATAACAAAGTTATCAATTGTTAAAAATATAAAAGATTTTTATAAGATTAAAAAGAGGGGGTTTTATGGCTAAGGAAACTGTTGTAATGTCTTTAGGAGGTTCTATAATCAATCCAGATGATGTAGACACCTCTTTCTTAAAAAAATTCAGATCACTTATCCTAAAACATTCTAAAAAAACAAGATTAGTCATAGTCTGCGGAGGAGGAAGGACAGCAAGAAGATATAACGACGCAGCTCTTAAGATCACAAAAGTAGATGACTACAACAGAGACCTCATAGGTATCAGAGCAACAAAGATAAATGCTGAACTGGTAAGAGCGATCTTCGGAAAACTTGCTCACAAAGATGTCATTGAAGACCCTACAAAAAAGATAAAAACAAAAAAGAACATAATCATAGCATCAGGGTGGATCCCTGGATTCTCATCAGATATGGACGCAGTACTTCTGGCAAAACAGCTAAAAGCAAAAGAAGTGATAAACTTATCAAACATAGCATATGCATACACAAAAGACCCAAAAAAATACAAAGATGCTAAAAAGATAGAACAGACGACATGGAAAGAATTCCAAAAGATAGTCGGAACTAAGTTCAGGGCAAATTCAAGCTTTCCTTTTGACCCAATAGCATCAAAGCTTGCAAAAAAAACAAAATTAGAAGTAATCATAGCAAAAGGAACAGACCTAAAAAATTTAAACAATATACTCAACAAAAAGAAGTTCAAAGGAACAATAATAAGATGATACTGACAAAAAAAGAGATATTAAAGGAAATTAAAGACAAAAAAATAAAGATCTCTCCTATGAAAAAATCTAACATAGGTCCAGCTTCTATCGATCTCACATTAGACAACAAGTTCAGAGTATACAAGACACCAAAATTAGTAAGAATCACAGAAAACACAGACTTTAAGAAATACACAAAAGCGATAACAACAGACAAGATCGTCCTGTACCCTAATGAATTCATAGTCGGAATAACAAAAGAAAAAGTCTCTCTTCCAGATAACATCTGCGGCTGGCTTACAGGAAGAAGCAGATTTGCAAGATTAGGCCTACAAATCCACTCAACAGCAGCATTCATGCAGCCAGGCATCAACAACAAACAAGTGCTGGAGATCTACAACTTCTCTCCAAATCCATTGACACTAAAGCCAGGAACAAAAGTATGCCAGCTTATCCTGGAAAAGACAGAAGGAAAGGCAAAATACACTGGAAAATTCAAGACACAGTCTATCTAAAAGAAATCACTTATCTTATGCTTCTTCTCTTCATGCCACAACCAACCCAAAAGAACAATAGCTTCTAATCCTTGTATCAGGCTCGGCAGTCCAATCTTCCCGACAAGATCTAGGCCGACCAGATTATAACTTAAAGGATAGAAAGGCATCACATAACCTGCAAATATCATATCCAGCACAAGATGAAAAAATACTCCAAAAGTTATAACTCCCATCAAGATGGATTTCTTCTTATCAAATTTCAAAAATATCAAAGCAGCCCCTAAAAGTATCAGAGGAAAGAACAAAGTGTGTGTAAAAGTCCTATGCACGACAGGAATTGAAGCTCCAAATATATCATTGATAAGCCAGCTCAAAGGAATGTCGATATCAGGCAATAACCCAGCGATCCCGCCGATAAAAACATAATGCAAAGGTATCTTTTTCTTATCCTTTATCACATAATCTCTGAACAGATCTATAAGAATTATAGTAAACAAAACATGGACTACAGCTTGTGGCATTTTAGAATAGTTTTAATTTGGATTCTTCCAATTTAAGCAATTTCTCCCATTCCTTATCTACATGATCCTGTACATCTTTTATCTCATCAGCATTCAGATGTTTAAATCTTCCTTGTAATTTCAAACATTCTTCCACTGGAACTTTCTTAGCTGGCTTCTTAAGATTCTTAAGAACACCACCTTCTATCTCAAAAAGAGGATATATCCTTGTTTCATAAGCTTTCTTAGATATCTCAACACTCATATTTGATGCTGTCTTCCATCCGGTTCCGCATGTATTATCAACCTGAATATATGCAGGCCCGTCAAACTCTAGTCCTTTCTTGACCTTATTGAAAAGATCCATATAATTTGCAGTTGATGCAGTAGCAACATAAGCTCCATGCGCAGCCATTATGAATGGCATATTCTTCTTGAATTCCTGCTTTCCATGCACTGCTTTTCCAGCAGGTGAAGTTGTTGTAGAAGCATATTTTGGAGTAGCTCCGCTCCTTTGTATGCCAGTATTCATATAAGCGCCATTATCAAAGCATACATAACAGAAATTATGACCTCTCTCAGCAGCTCCGCTCAGAGCCTGCATACCGATATCAAAAGTTCCCCCATCTCCAGCAAGAGCAAGTACATTATGTTTTTCCTTCTTATGTTTCAAAGCTTCAGCTATACCGGTCGCAACAGCTGCAACATTCTCAAAAGCAACATGAATCCAAGGAACTCTCCATGCAGTTGACGGATATGGTGTTGAAAATACCTCTAAACATCCAGTCGCATTCGCAACTATTGTGTTCTTTCCAGCAGCCTTTAACACAATCCTAACAGCCAAAGCCTGTCCGCATCCTGCACAAGCAGTATGTCCCTGCGCAAATAATTCCTCTTCCGGTAGTCCTGCTATTGTCATTCTAGCACCAATATTTAGGGGACTTTTGCCGAAGGCAAAATGTCGCCTGCTTTTTATCAAATTTTTCGCAAAAATTTGCCGCGTAATCCACTATTGTCATTCCAGCACCAGTTTCATCTCGATCGATTCTTCCTCTCCTTTTCCTTTAGCAACATCCCCATCCCATTTTTCTTTTCCGGATCCATGGAACTTCACAGGTATGTTTACCTCTTTCCCGCACGAACAGGTTGTTGTCTTGTAGTGCAGGTTTCCTGAAAAAGTTGAATGAAATTCTTCTTTTTTCAACTCTTGTTTGCAGACTCTGCATCTGATCTCTTCTAGCTTATACTCATCCATCAAAGCATCCACTCTGTCTTTGCATCCTTCTCCTTCTTAAGTTTAGCAAATACTTCTTTAATATCATTTAATGTAATATCTTTACCGCCTAATCCGCATATATGTCCATTAACTATGGGCTTTTTCTTTTGATTATAAAGTGCATCTCTTATCTCAGCAAATAAAGCTCCCTCTTGTCCTAAAGATATATCTCTGTCAATCACAGCTATTGCTTTAAGGTTACCGCACGCTCTTATTATCTCATCTTTTGGAAATGGCCTGAAACATCTCACCTTAAGCAGTCCAACTTTTTCTCCTTTCTCCCTAAGCTCATCAACAATAACTCTTGTTGTTCCGCATACAGTTCCCATCCCAACTATAGCATAATCAGCATCATCTAATTTATACTCTTCAATCAGTCCGTTTCCATAGCTTCTATCAAACTTCTTAGAATAATCATCATGCGCTTTCCTTATAACCTGCAATGCCTGTTCCATAGCCTCATGCTCTGCATGCTTGAAATGCATAAAGCTGTTCGGATATCCAATAGGCCCAAATGTTTTAGGATTATCAACATCTAATTTATGCAGCGGCTTATACTTAGGAAGATAAGAAGTAACCTTTCTTTGATCAGGAACATCAACCGGCTCCCATACATGACTCAAAGTAAATCCATCCAGACAGACCATCGCCGGAAGTAAAACTCTTGAATCCTCGGCAATCTTAAAAGCCTGTATTGTAGTGTCAAGTGCTTCCTGAGAACTCTCAACATAGAACTGCATCCATCCTGTATCTCTTGCAGATATTGAATCCTGCTGATCATTCCATATATTTATCGGAGCTGATAAAGCCCTGTTAGCAACAGCCATAACAACAGGCATCCTCATGCCAGAAACAATATGAAGTATCTCATGCATCAAAGCTAATCCCTGTGAAGCAGTAGCTGTAAACGTCCTTAACCCCATAGCACTTGAACCGACAGCAGCAGATATAGCACTGTGCTCTGACTCAACATCCACCATCTCTGTATCAAGCTCGCCGTCATTGATGAACTCAGCAAGCCTTTCGACTATATGAGTCTGCGGAGTTATAGGATACATAGGAATAACTCCGGGTTTGCACAGCTTAACTGCAAACGCAACTGCTTTTGACGCCTCAACAACTGTTTTCATCAATCCACCTTTCAAATTTTTTATTAGCCTCTGCTTTTATCTTCATTATGCATGGAATATCATAACTGTGCATCTTCTCGACAGCATCTTGCACTTTCTTCGCGTTCTTGTTTGCTGTCTTCAGCAGCAGCAAATGTTCTTTTCCATTAACTAATTTTCCCTTCCATTCATACATACTTGATATCGGAAATGCATTCATACAAGCGACAAGATTCTTTTTGATCAATCCTTTAGCTATCTTCTCTGCTTCCTTCTTGTTCTTGCATGGTATGTAAAACAATATCATTTTTTAATAAATAGCCTCAGCAGTTACTTCCGTTCATCATTGATCAGCCGGGAATAACTTCATCATTGGCTTTTTGATTTTGATCAAACTTTTTCTAAAAGTTTGCCGTGGAACAATTTATCATAGACCTTTATTATCATTTCTCCTCTTTCACCATCTTGATGCATTTCTTAGGACAGACCTGCGCACATATCCCGCAGCCCTTGCAAAAATCTAGATCTGCATCAAAATCTTTCTTTATAGCATTATCAGGACAGTGCACCCAGCAGATTCCGCATTTTATGCAAACCTTATCATCTCTGACAGGCTTGAATGTTCTCCAGCCTCCGGTCTTATTAGATACTGTACTTCCAGGTTCTTCAACTACTGCTCCTGTTGTAATCTTCATTTTGACTTATTATATACTTCCTCAATACATTTTTTGTTCAGATCAGCGATCTTCTGTCCTTTTGTATACAAAAATACCTCATCGATCGCTTTCTTCAGTGACTCCAGACTAACATCTTTTGTAAAAGCTGAAAATGCTCCAAGCATCGCTGTATTTACTATCGGCTTTCCGAAAATCTCTATAGCGATTGCAGTTGCATCAACTGTCCTTACATCATAATCTCCTTTGATACTAAGATCTTTAGGATTTTTATTGCTATTTACTATAACCATGCCCTTTTTCTTTAATCCAGCTGTAACATCAACAGCATCAACCAAAGAAGGCTCTAAAACAATCACAACTTCAGGCTCATACACCTGGCATCTGACATTTATCTTGCTCTCATCTATCCTTACAAATGCCTCAACAGGAGCTCCTGCTCTCTCTACACCAAACTTAGGAAATGTCTGGCTCTCCTTTCCGTCATGAAATGCTGCTATCGCAAGTATCTGGCCTGTAGAAACAGCTCCTTGTCCTCCTCTCCCATGTACTCTGATCTCCTTCATGAACAAAACAAGGAAAATCTTACTATTTAAACGTTTCTTTTTAAGAAAGCTTTTTAAATGAAATACTTATAACAGCCTGCATGGGGGTCAAATACATATATTCGAATTGTTTAGGAGTTCTGATCCTAAACCCTGACTTCAGCATAGTTGAGACTGTAAAGATAAGCAATCTGGATCAGGATTTCACAGAATGGCTTGATGAAGAGAAAGAAGCTGTAAAAAAATACAGCAAAGACGAATTATTCTACTTAGGAAACAAGAAAGAAAAGCTTCAGGGAATAAAACTGACCCAAGACCCAAAAAAGATCTCAGCACTGGTAAACTTCCTTAAAACAAAAAGAGAGGAACTATACAACATAAACCTACTACAAACCAAGATTAAAGTAAGAGAATCTGTAAATGAGGACTTCCTTATAATACAGACGATAAATAATCTCGAAGAGATAAACAAAGCTATAAACATGCTCTCAAAAAGGCTGAGAGAATGGTATGAACTCTACAATCCAGAATTCTCAAGATCATTAGAAGCTCATGAAAAATTTGTAGAACTTATCCTAAAAAAAGACAAAGAAGCTCTGTTAAAAGAAATTGATCTAAAAAAAGAGCTCAGCATGGGTGCAGATTTTAAAGAATCTGACCTTAAGCCGATAAAAAATCTTGCATCTCAGATAAAATCATTGTTCGAGCTAAAAACAAAACAAGAAAAATACCTAGAATCTATGATGGAAACATACTGTCCTAATATAACAGCTATCGCAGGACCAAGCATAGCTGCAAAACTGTTAGAGCATGCAGGCTCTCTCTTAAAGCTTGCAGAATTCCCATCTTCAACAGTACAATTGCTGGGAGCAGAAAAAGCTTTGTTCAGGCACATGAAAACAGGAGCAAAATGTCCCAAATATGGGGTTATAATCAACCATCCTTTGGTATCAAAAGCAAAAGAGAAAGGAAAAGCATCAAGAGCATTAGCAGACAAACTATCTATTGCAGCAAAAGTCGACCTTTTCAAAGGAGAATTTATAGGGGACCAGCTGCTGAAAGGCCTGGAGGAGAGGTTCAAATGAATGAAGAGATGATTGATGTTGTGGATGAGAATGACAAAGTTATTGATGTAAAGCCAAGATCTGAGATTAAAAATAAAGCAATACTCCACAGGGGAGCTCATACATTCGTATTAAATTCCAAAAAAGAGATATTTGTCCATCAAAGAGCTTCAAAAAAGAAAGATGAACCATTATTGTGGGCTATGTTTACTGGAGGTTTTGTCTCTTCTGGAGAAGAATATGAAGAAGCTGCATTAAGGGAACTCGAAGAAGAGATAGGAATCAAAGCTGATAGGCTGGAATTTATCGGAGATTATAGATACAAAGTAGAAACAGATGATTGGTTTGGCAAACTTTACAGATATGTATCTGATGAAGAAATAAGATTACAGGAAGAAGAGATAGAACAGGGATTTTTTATCCCATTAGAAGAGCTGGGAAAGTTTGTCCAGGAACATGAGATGAAGGATTCAGACCTCTTCACATACAAAAAATTCAAAGACATGATAAAATGATAATTAAAGACAAAGTATACGGAGAACAGAAGATTGAAGATCCGATGATTATAGAGCTTATGGGCTCTCCGGAGATGGAAAGGCTAAAACATATTGGCCAGTACGGATCCTGGGAACTTCTGGATTCAAAACTCAATACAAGAAGATTTGAGCATTCATTTGGAGTCTATCACCTTCTAAAACACTTTGGAGCTGATAAAGAAGAGCAGATCGCAGGACTTCTGCACGACATAAACCATACAGCTTTCTCGCATGTTGTTGACTATGTTCTTGGAGATCCTTTAACACAGGATTTTGGGGATTCAAAGCATAAAGACATGATAATGAACTCAACAATACCTGCTTTATTAGAAAAAAGAAAAATAAATATCGACAAGATATCTGATCCGCACAACTTCGGACTTTTAGAAAGAGAGATCCCGGATATCTGCTGCGACAGATTAGACTACTGTCTTAGAGACAGCATCTGTTTCGGAATAATCACACAGGAAGAAGCAAATGACATCCTTGATGGCCTTACAGTCAAAAATAACGAGATAATCTGCAAAGATAAAGAATCTGCACAAAAGATAGCCAGACTCTTCCTAAAGACATCAAAACTGTTCTGGAGCAATGAGATGCAGGCAGGATCATATCTTCTTCTTGCAGAAGCACTAAAGATAGCAGTTAAAGAAAAGATCGTAACTGAAGATGACTTTTACACAACAGACAAAGAACTGTTCAACAAGCTTCTGAACTCAAACAACAATGAGATAATAGAATACTTAAGCTACATCCACCTGGATGTAATCACACCAGGAACTAAAGAAGATCATGATATCTACGCAAAAAGCAAGCCAAGACATATAGATCCAAAATTCATCGACGGAGAAAAACTTATAAGATTATCTGAAGCTGATGGAGATTTCAAAAAAGAAGTTGAGGAATTCAAAGAACAGGTCAAACCAGGATACTTCATAAAACTGAAAAGATGAGACAAAGCAGATTTCCCGGAATATTTGAAATAAAGAAAAAAAAATCATCAATACTTTTAACTAAAAATCTGACTCTGGGAAAAATAGTCTACACAGAAAAACTTCTAAAAGAAAATAACAAAGAATTCAGAGACTGGGATCCAAGAAAATCAAAGCTTGCAGCTGGAATAGTAAAAGGGATAAAGGAGATCGGCATAAGACCAAATGACACCATACTCTACCTTGGAGCTTCAACAGGAACTACATCCTCGCATGTATCAGATATTGTAGGAAAAGATGGATTTATCTTCGCTCTGGACTTTGCACCAAGAGTGGTAAGAGATCTTGTATATGTCTGCGAAGAAAGAAAAAACATGACGCCTTTATTAGGAGATGCAAACCAGCCTCAGACTTATGCTCAGTTCATAACACCAGTAGATATAGTCTTCCAGGACATCGCTCAAAAGAATCAGACAGAGATATTCCTAAAAAACACAGACCTATTCTTAAAAAAAGGAGGATATGCATTATTAGCAGTAAAAGCAAGATCAATAGATGTAACAAAAGAACCAAGAAAGATATTCAAACAAGTAAGAAAAGAACTGGAACAAAAACTTCAGATCATAGATGAAAAATACCTGGGTCCGTTTGAAAAAGATCATACTTTATTTGTCTGTAAAAAGAATTGATTAATAACCAACTGGCTTCTTATTAAGATACTTAAATATCCCAAGAACAGCTTTTACACCTTCACCAGCCGCAACGATGATCTGTTTCTCAGGAACATCTGTAACATCACCTGCTGCAAATATCCCTTTGACAGAAGTCTGGTTAGCGATATAATCTTTCTTATCTTCATTGACAACAATCTCGTTCCACTTATTTTTCTTAGTCAGCTTATCAAATCCAACACTGGGTATTGACCCTATCTCGACAAATATTCCGCCGACCTTAACTTCTCTCTCATCTCCATCAGCTTCAAACTTAACGCTCTCGACAAATACTTTTCCTAAAATCTCCGTAGTCTTTGCATTAAACGCAACTTCAATCTTATCATTCTTATCGACAGCATCGATCATGCTCTTCTCCCCGATAAACTTATCATTGATATTGATCACATAAACTTTCTTCGCATACTTAGCAGATAATAAAGCAGCATCCAAAGCTGCATTTCCTCCGCCTATAACTGCAACATTTTTCTTTGCAAACAGAGGGGCATCACATGTAGCACAATAAGTTACACCTCTGCCTGTAAACTCTTCCTCACCAGGAACCTCCAGTTTCCTAGGCTGCTTTCCAGAAGCTATAAGCACAGTCCTTGTCTCATATTCAGCCTTATCAGTTACGACCTTAAATCCGTCTTTGATCTTCTTTATATCTTCAATTCCTTCTCCTTCTTTCAGATCGATCTTATACTCCTTGATATGCTCTCTGAAATTCTTCACAAGATCAACTCCGGAAACAAGCTGAAAGCCAAGATAATTCTCCACATCAGAACTCAATATAGTCTGTCCGCCAACATTCTTAGAAATAACGACAAAACTAACCTTTTGCCTCGCAGCATACACAGCTGCTGCTAGGCCAGCAGGCCCTGCTCCTACTATCACAATATCATACATTTTACTTGCTTAATGCAGCTTCTATCTTCTCCTTATCAAAACCGATTATAACTTCTTCTCCAATCTCTAGTACAGGAACTCCCATCTGTCCGCTCTTCTGTACCATCTCTCTGGCTTTCTCCTCATTCTCGCTTACATCAATCTCTTCATATTCTACTCCTTTCTCTTTAAGAAAATCTTTTGCCATGTTGCAATACGGGCATGTTGGTGTTGAGTACACCGTAACTTTTGCCATAAAAAATCACCTTTTTTGTTTTTATACTTAATCTTTATAATCAGAATATTTAAACCTATCTCTTTTCCACGACCAATCTGAAGTATATCCTGTTAAAAAACATCAAAAAATAGACAAAAAGCATCATAAGCACGTTCAAAAATAACCCATAAGCATGAGCAAAACCAACCTGCGCATATTCTCCTGAAGGTGCTATAGCTCCTGCAACCAAAGCAGTTATTACATAAAGCAGATAAAAAGCCACAAAAAACACAAAAGAACCCGATAAAATCCCCAGATAGTTTCTTTTCCTCATCGCATACGATTTCTTTACAGACTTAAAGACCTTCATCTCTTTCAAAAAAGTAAAATGAAGTGTATTGATAAAAAGATAAAACAAAACAAACAACACCACGATAACTCCATTAAAAACATTTGTAGCATACTCTGGCTTAAAAAGATTATTTACCGACGGCTCAACGATCAAAAAGATGACCAAAAGAACTGCTGATATCATCACATTCAGCGATAAAAACTTCCAGAACTTCTTAAAATCAAGATTCGTCTTCTCGATAAAAGAGTTTATGATCTTCATCACAGCATGCTTGAACAATGAATAGAAGAGTATTATCAACACCACATTCAAAGCCATCATAAAGAATAGCTGTCCCATACTCGCCGCTCTCTCTCCAATCCTCAATATAGAAAGATTGACACCATAGACCATGGCAAAAAACAAAATATCCAGCCCAACTAACAAAGAACACATCTTCTTGTTCTTCTTTATCAGCCTGAATACCTTAAAGAAATCACTCCCCTTTATCTTCTTCAAAAGGCTTCTCATCATAACACCAAAAAATAAAAAAAATTAGCAGCTTCCTGCTGCAACTCCGCCTGTATCGCTGCTTAGTGTGTTTTCACATCCTTCTACACCGGAATTATACTTGCAGAAGTTTGTCTTGACTGTCTCAGCATCAATTCCGCTGAAAGTGTACTTGTTGTTTGCCATCCATGTAGGGCTTGCTCCAACACCAAGTCCATTAGCTATCTTGATATCTTCTCTCAATAGCTCCTTTCCTTCATCTCCTTCAAAGCATGCCTCAACCTTATCTACATCAACGCCTGTCTCTTCAGCACATTCTTTCCAGTCTATTCCTCTTACTCCTTTTGTGCTTCTACAGTACATGTAGTCAAACCATTCAGCTGGTGAATGCTTATTTGCACAAAGCTGTACTATGTTCTCATCAACTTCATACTGTCCGTGCAGGCTGCTGAATCCATCTCCAGCTTCATTAGCTATATAATGGATCTCAAAATTCAGATCAGCAAAGTTGTCTTTCACTCCTTTAAGCGCTTCTACAGCTTTCCTTCCATAAGGACAGTCTGACATGATAAACACCTGCAGATGTTCCTCTTTTGTCTCTCTGCATTCCAGTGCCCCTTCGCAGTCAGGATCATCACAGTCAACAAGATCATTTCCAGTATCATCAACCTCATTATCACAAATCTCCTTTGTAGGGTCAAAACTTGAACCTATAAGCAGTGATGTATAATCTCCTGCAGGAACAAGATAATTCTTTACATTTGAATAACCCTCTCCTTCCTTGACTGTCTCATCAAAAAGCAGGACAGGCAGTGTCTTTGATTCAGTTGATTCAAACAATGCTTTTCCTTCTTCAGTTGAATAATCGATAGTATTGACATCTAGTCCAGGGAATATTGACTTTAGGCTTGATATCAATCCTGTAACGTCACAATCTCTGCCGCATCTTTCATCATTCAAAACAATCATATCGACCTTCTTAGGCTCAGGAATATCTGAACATGCTGCAGGCCTCTCTCCGCTGAAAGCATTACAGATGGATCTTAGGAAATCGTTCTCTCCTCTTCCACCTCTGTAAGGCTCGCCGTTCAAAAAGATCGTAGGGCTTCCTTGCGCTCCTGCTTCATTTGATTTCTTTACTGATGTAGAAAGCAGTTCTTTTCCTTCATCTCCTTCATAACATGCCCTTATACTTTCAACATCCAGGTCATATTCCTTAGCGCATTCTTCCCAGTTTCCTGGTATCGCTCTCATATTCTTATCCTGGCATACTATCATATCCATGTATTGGTCAGGATTATATTTAGCAGCACAAAGCTGTACAATATTTCCTTTTGTCTCAGGCTCTCCATGAAGGCTTCTAAACTCTCCGCCACCTAAGTCAGTTGATATATAGTTAGCTTCAAAATCAACAGCATCTCCCAACTTCTCAAGTACAGGAGCTATTGCATCCATCACCTGAGTTCCATAAGGACACTGGCTCATAACATAAAAGTCAAGCTTAACCTTATCTCCTGTAAACTCTCCGCCAGCAGTTTCTGCTGGAACTTCAGCAAGCTGTGTGCTTACTTCAACCAGCTTTCCTTTAACTTCTTCCAAAGAAGCCTTTACATCAACAGAATCTGTTGACTTCATTATTGTTTCAACATTCTCTATAACAGAATCTATATCATTATCACAACTCTCACTTGGCATAAAATTAAACACCAAAGAGATTATCAATAGAACTCCAAGACTATATGTTCCAAATTTCCATAAGTCTTGTTTCTTTATGGTTAATTTTCCTTTCTTCTTATGATGATGCACTTCATGGTGCTTCTTATGTTCTTCACTCATTCTAAAAACCTCCTTTAAAAAATACACCCCTCTTGATCAAAGAATCAGCACTGTCATTTATAAATATTTTGATTATTTCAACTATTTGTTCTTATCCTTATAGTCCTTTATAGCTGCTTTCAGAGCATCTGCTGCAAGATTGCTGCAGTGCATCTTTACAGAAGGCAGCCCGCCTAAAGCCTCTGCAACATCATTTCTTGTTATCTTCTCCGCCTCCTTCAAAGTCTTGCCCTTCGCAAGCTCAGTAAGCATCGATGTTGTAGCGATAGCAGAAACACATCCGAATGTCTTGAACTTGATATCTTTTATCTTGTTATCTTTTACTTTGATAGATATCTTCATCAGATCTCCGCAGACAGGATTGCCAACTTCACCAACACCATCTGCATCTTTGATCTCTCCAACATTCCTTGGATTCTTGAAATGATCCATCACTTTCTTAGAATATTCAGTCATTTGCATTGTAATCACCTAAGACATCCTTTTGATAAGCTTTCCTAAAGGAGACATCTTTCTCAGCTTCTCAATTATTTTCGGCAAAACTTCAATGGCTTTATCAACTTCTTCTTCAGTTGTAAATCTGCTTAATGTCAATCTCAAACTTCCATGCGCTTCCTCTGGTTTCAGCCCAATAGCAATAAGCACATGGCTTGGCTCTAATGACTTTGAAGAACATGCCGACCCAGTAGAGCTTGCAATACCTTCAGCATCAAGATGTCCTCCAATAGCCTCACCTTCAACATAAAGAAAACTAATGTTCACATTATTACATAGCCTTCCTTCACCCTTTGGTCCATTGATCAAAACTTCAGGGATCTTCTCAACTAATCCAGCCTCAAGCTTATCTCTTAACTTTCTCATATGCTTGATATGTTTTGAATTCAAAGCAAGCTTAGCAGCTTTTGCAAACCCGACAACACCAGGGATATTCTCTGTCCCGGATCTCATCTTAAACTCATGACCACCTCCATGAGCCAAAGGAGTTATCTTAACTCCTTCTCTTATATACAATACTCCGACACCTTTTGGCCCATGTATCTTATGGGCATTTAATGTTACAAGATCAACATTCTGCTTCTTAACATTAAGATCTGTCTTAGTATAACTCTGGCATGCATCAGTATGAAGATAAACCCCTTTCTTCTTGCATATCTCTCCTAATTTCTTAAGATCCTGTATAGTTCCTATCTCATTATTACCATGAATTATTGAAACAAGAATAGTATCATCTCTTATAGCCTCCTCCAGCTTAGAAGGATCTACAAATCCATCCTTATCAACATCAAGATATGTAACTTCAAAACCTTCTTCCTCCAGCCATTTGCATGAATTCAAAACACAGTCATGCTCAATCTTTGTTGTTATGATGTGTTTTCCTTTACCCTTATTCGCAAAAGCAACACCTTTTATCGCAAAATTATTTGATTCAGTCCCTCCTGATGTAAATATGACCTCATCGTCCTTCGCTCCTATTGTCTTAGCGATAAACTCTCTTGATTCTTCAAGAGCCTGCTTCGCCCATGTTCCCATCATATGTGAAGACGACGCATTTCCATACTTCTCAGTAAAATAAGGTTCCATTGCTTTGACAACTTCTGGATCCACCATGGTTGTCGCCCCGTTATCCAGATATATTTTCATTTTTTATCCCTCATCTTGCATTCTTTACAGCAATATTTTTTTACATGACTATCCACTAGCTTCATAAGCGGAACCATCGTCTCTTTATTTAAGGAATATATCCTTTGCTTTCCTTTCTGTTCTACATCAAGCAGATGACAATCAGCCAGTTTCTTCAGATTATGGCTTATCTTGCTCTGCTCTTCATTCAGTTTCTCGCATATCTCACTCACAGACATAGCTCTGACATGCAACAGGTCTAATATCCTAGTCCTCACTCTTGAACTAATCGTCTCAAAAAATATATTATATGAATGACATTTCATATGATGTATAATTCATATGTTATTTATAAATCTTTCGTTTTCTCCACAAAGTATATAAAGAAAACCCAAAAACCAAGAGATATGGCAAAAACAGACTCATTAGATGGACTAAAGAAATGCATCGAAACACTGGTAAATGAATTTATCACAGAAGAGCTGATGGAAAGGGTCAAAACATCTTCACCAAACCAGATCATGGGTGAGGTCATTGACAAGAGCAGATACCTTGAAGAAAAACTGACCAATATCGGACTTTCTAAACTTTCTTATCTAGAACAAGAGATGCAAGAAAGAAGACTCAACAGGCATGTTGAAGGAGTTGAAGAATTCGCTAAGATCTATGGAAAGATGTTCTTAGCAAATACCTTATTCGAACATTCATTCTCAGTTGCAGATAACGAACAGACATTAGTTCTTCTTCCGCACTGCCTTACAAGAAAAGGCTGCGAAAGATATGAAGTCAAAGGATTTGAAGATTATTACGACTTATGCGGAAAATGCAGCAAATGTCCTACTGAATCAGTCTACAATATAGCAGAACAGCAGGGATATGATCCAAATAACTGTGTTATCCTTGGTGGAGATGATATCATTCCTGAACTGTTAGAGATAAAAGATCATGATGCTATTGCAGGTGTCGCATGTCCTAAACATGTAAGGGATTTCTTGAAAGGATATGAAAAGATGTACGATAAAGGTATGGAACTTAAGCCTTTAAGGATAGGCATGCTCAACAAAGGCGGCTGCAAGAACACAGGAATAGATCTTGGAGAAGTTAGGAATGTCCTTCTCAAACAAGAAACAGAATACAGAGAACCAGAGTATCAGCAGCAGCAAGTTCTTGTGGAAAAATAATTCTAAAACAAAACATTTTTATACTACTAAGTCTTTAGTTTCAATTATGAAAATACACCAGTTTGTTGAGGATAGGATGAAAGAAATTCTGGGAATGTTCTATCTATTTAGAGCTGGGTGTAATCACATCGTTTCTACATGTCCGGTGTGGTAAGAACCCCAGTCAGATTTTCCCGGGTTTCTTGCACGCCATTTTTTCTAAAAACGACTAAAAAGTTGTTTGGTGTTCAAAAACCTGAGATAAAGAGAGAAAAACAAAAAAAGGTGAGGTGAAATGGAACAAAAAGCGCAGGACCAAGTAAGCAATAAGGAAGCTGAGTTCCCTTATTGTATTGAAGAGGAGATGAAGTACAACATCATGGAGAAAAGAGTATCTATGGCAGAAAGAACAATGAAAGCTATGGAACTAAATAGATCGTTCTCTGGAGCTCTTCATATCAATTACTGGGATTGTGCTTACCCTGAGAATGAAGAAGTCATTGATTTGATGTTTGAAGAGGACGAAGACATGATCTATGACTTGCTTGATGACATCGATATAGATTTCGAGTCAGAAAGCCCTGTTCCAAACTAAATCTTTTTTATTTTTATTCTTCCAAAAAAACAAGAGGTATCCCAAATGGAAAAATTCATCGATAAAGATTACATTGCTGAAGTTGAAAAAGAAGACTATGATGTCACAGAGGAAGAACTATAGGCTTCAGCTGTAAAAGGAAAAAGAATATAAACCAATATAGTTCTTTGTAGAGATATGACGCTCAAATTTTTCAATTCGCTGACAAGAAAGCAGGAGAACTTCAAGCCAATTAAGAAAGAAGAAGTTAGTATTTACACTTGCGGCCCTACTGTCTATGACTTTGCGCATATAGGGAATTTTAGAGCTTATGTCTGCGCAGATATCCTGAAAAGATACATGAAGTACTCAGGATTAAAAGTTAAGCATGTAATGAACATAACTGACGTAGATGACAAGACGATAAAGAACTCTCAAGCCCAGAACACCCCACTATCAGATTACACAGAAAAATACACTAAAGCCTTCTTTGAGGATCTTAAAAAACTAAACATAGACTCAGCAGATGTATTTCCAAAAGCTACAGAAACGATCCCAGAGATGGTCAATATAATAAAGACACTGATGGACAAAGGCATTGCATACAAAGGAGAAGATGGAAGCATATATTTCAGTATCACTAAATTCAAAGATTATGGAAAATTAGCAAACCTGAACCTAGAAGATCTCCAAGAAGGAGCATCAGGAAGAGTAAAAAGCGATGAATATGAAAAAGAATCTGCTCATGACTTTGCTTTATGGAAAGCATATGACGAATCAGATGGAGATATATTCTGGGAGACAGATATAGGAAAAGGAAGGCCAGGATGGCACATCGAATGTTCAGCCATGTCTATGAAATATCTTGGAGAACAGATAGACATCCATACAGGGGGAATAGACTTGGTCTTCCCTCATCATCAGAATGAGATAGCTCAGTCTGAAGCTTACACAGAAAAAAAGTTTGTAAACTTCTGGATCCATAATGAATACTTACAGGTAGAAGGAAAAAAGATGAGTAAATCTCTTGGAAACTTCTATACACTAAGAGATCTTTTAGAAAAAGGTTACAGCGCAAAAGCAATCAGATATCTTCTGCTGAGCACACACTACAGGACTCAGCTTAATTTCACATTAGATGGAATAGATGCAGCTGATGCTGCTGTAAAAAAGATCAACGAATTCATATCAAACATAAGCAACATAAAAGGAAATGTAGATTTCAATGAAAAAGTCCCAAAGATATGCGAAAAAGCAAAAAAAGGATTTGAAAAAGCCATGGATAAAGATCTGGAGATATCCCAGGCACTTGCTGCAATATTCGAGATGATGAAAGAGATAAATATCCTTGCATCAGAAAAAAAGATAAGCAAAGACAATAAAGAAGACATCCTGAAGCTTATGGATATGTTTGACTCAGTCCTGGGCATTATTGAAAAAGAAGATCTAAACATAACAGATGAGATAAGAACATTAGTAGATGAAAGAGAAAAAGCAAGAGCAGAAAAAGATTGGAAAAAAGCTGATGAGATAAGAGATAAGCTTGCTGAAAAAGGCATCACTGTTGTAGACACCAAAGAGGGCCCAGTATGCAAGAAGAGATAAAATTCTATATGCTGACCATCCTTAAAGATGGAAATCTCTTCGCAAATATATACGAAAATCACAAAGATTTCTTGGATTCTTTCAACAAGTTCAAAGATACATACCCAATAAGGGCTTGGGAACTGATAAAGACAGTTGGAGAAAAATTTGATCTTATTGTCGCAAAACAGGATGATGCTTTTGTAGCATGCTTAGAACCTATAAGAAAGATAGATGACAATGAATCTGATTTTGTTAAATGCATTAAGAAAGAGATAGATGTTTCTAAGATTAAACAACAAACTTAGATCCTGAATAGTCTGGATCTACGATAATCATCTTTCCTCTCTTGTCAGTCGTCTTTTTTACTGTATGATCCCATTTCTCTAAAAACTGTTCTACTTGTCCAGTATTGAGCTCCTCTATAGGCTTCCAGTATTCATCTCCTAGCAAAGGCTTAAGCTCTTCATTGATAAAATAAGTCCTTGTTCCATTAGGAAAAGAAAGATAGTTTTCTTCCAGGACTGATACTCCATTTAACATCCGGCTGCCATGAAACTGTCCTCTCATATCAGACATATCTGCTAACGTAGAATCTACAGACTTTCCATCATATAACCTTCTTGCTAAAAAATCAGCAAAGCCGTAACTAACACCTTGGGTATCTGCAAACTCCTGTATCTTCTTTTGAGAGGAAGGTCTGTTCATTATCCAATCCAGATCTGGTCCATTTTTCGTAGGTTTTATTATCAATGCTTCCATTACCATCCCTCTATATTATATAAATTATATATTTTATATAGCGATGGAGTTCGTAAGTCCTATTTAAAGCTTTCTAGAATTCGACCTTGATCTTGACCTTATCTGAGCACTCCATATCTCCTTTACCAAATTCAACCTCTAAGGCCCTTGTAGTGGCTTTTATATCATCTACAGCCTCATCTAGGTCCTCTTCACAATCGATAACAAGCTTCTTAACTTCCTCTTTCAGAGATACTCCTTTCTCAGATTTAAGCTTCCTGACAGCTGAAACAACATCAACAACAATATCACCTTTCTTCTCAGCCTCTTCATCAATCTCTTTCTTATCAGGAGCAGGCCATGATGATATATGTATTGATTTTTTCTTCTCTTTCTCAGCAAAATAAAGCTGATAGATTGATTCAGTGATGTATGGCATTATCGGTGCCATAAGCTTAAGCATAGTGAGTGTTGTCCTGTATGTAGTATACTGTCCTGATTCCCTAGCATCATCCCCACGCTTATCAGGATTATACAATCTGTCTTTTACGATCTCCAGATAATTATCACAGAACACCTGCCAGAAAAATTTCTCAACATCCATCTTTGTCCTTGAATATTCATATTTTTCAAAAGCTTCTGTTCCGTCTTTTATTATCTTGTTAAGTTTTGTAAGTATCCATCTGTCTATAAGCTCTAGTTTCTTCGGCTTCTTAAGGTCATAGTCTTCTAGATGCATTATCCCAAACTTGCTAGCATTCCACATCTTCGTTATCATCTTCTGGCCAGTCAAAAGGTCTTTTTCCTGAAAAGGCAAATCCTCTCCTAATTTAGAGCCTCCTGCCCAGAAACGCAATGCATCTGCTGAATACTTTTCTATCATCACCTGAGGCTCAATAACATTCCCTTTTGACTTGCTCATCTTCTTTCCTTTAGGATCCAAAGCCCACCCGGAGATTACGCAATCTTTCCAGGGGTTCTTATCATTATGCAGCCTTGATTTTACTACAGTATTGAAAAGCCAAAAGCTGATTATGTCATGCGCCTGTGGTCTAAGAGACATAGGATATAATTTATCATACATCTCAGGTATAAGTGAAGCAGCGATCTGTGGAGTAAGCGAACTAGTTGCCCAAGTATTGATTATGTCTTTCTCAGGAACAAACTCAACACATCCGCATGTAGGGCATTTGCTTACAGGAGCTTTATCAGACATCGGATCTACGGGAAGATCTTTCTCCTTTGCAACTACCACCTCATCACATCCCTTGCAATACCATACTGGAAATGGAACACCATAAGGAAGCTGTCTTGATATGCACCAATCCCATGCTAATCCATTTACCCAGTTATCATACCTGTTCTTCATATGCTCAGGATACCACTTAAGCTCATTTCCCCATTTCAGCATATCATCTTTAAGATCAAGATACTTGATAAACCATTGTTTAGAATGGATAAATTCGATAGGAGTTCCGCATCTCTCATGAACATTTACATCATGGGTTATCGGTTCCTGTGATAACAAAAGCCTGCTGTCTTTCATATCTTCTATTATCATCTTCCTTGCTGTCTCTATTGTCTGGCCTTCATATTTCCCTGCTATTGCAGTCATCCTTCCGTCTTTTCCTATAGCTTCTTTGATAGGAAGATTATGAGCTTTCTGCCACTCTGCATCAGTTGAATCCCCGAATGTACAGCACATTACAATACCAGTTCCTTTTTCAGGGTCTGCTCTTTCATCTTCTAATATAGGAACTTCATGATCAAACAGAGGAACTTTAGCTTTCTTTCCTTTATACTTGTGATATCTTTTATCATCAGGATGGTAAAAAACAGCAACACATGCAGGCAATAGCTCAGGCCTTGTCGTTGCGATGATTAGTTCCTCTTTTCCGACCTTAAACACAATATCATTGAAGAATGAAGATATGTTCTGATCCTCACATTCAACCTGAGATATAGCAGTCTGGCACTTAGGGCAGTACATTGCAGGCGCTTCTGCTCTGTACTCTCTTCCGATCTTATAAAGATCTAAAAAAGATTTCTGAGACAGCTTTCTGCAATGCTCATTTATTGTAGTATAGAACAATTTAAAATCACAACTCATCCCTATCTTTTTCCAGTCTTCAATATATTTTGGCCTTAATTCCTCATCCAATGTCTTAAGGCAAAGATCCACAAACTCCTTCCTGTCCATCTTTGATGCCTTAACTTTCTTTACCTTCTCGACCAATAACTTTGTAGGAAGTCCGTTATCATCAGTTCCAAAAGGATAAAATACATTCTCCCCTTTCATCCTGTGAAATCTTGCGATAAAATCCTGCTGAGCATAGCTAAATGCATGTCCAAGATGCATCTTCCCAGAAACTGTCGGAGGGGGAGTATCTATAGAGTAGATCTTAGCCTTGCTCTTCTTGTCAAAACTGTATATCTTGTCTTTCTCCCACCTCTCCTGAAGCTTAGGCTCTTCCTCTTTTGGATCATATTTCTTAGGTAATTCCATAGTCAGGCAAAATTGTGTTTTATTTATATAATTTATGGTGAAAATCAAAACATTATTATATAAACACATATTTGGATTAAATATGTTCGGGATATTCAGAAGAAAGGTGTTGATAACATTCTTTGTATTTCTTTATATCTGGAAAGTTGGAGCTCAGGAGCTAAAAAAGGTTGGAGTTGATCCAAAAACAGTCA
>JANQNE010000001.1 GCA_028279725.1 Candidatus Nanoarchaeia archaeon | reverse complement strand
CTCCGCCTGTACAGCTGATTTGTGATGTGAAGTCGAATAATTGCTCCTGGATTACGTTGCTATTGTCTGTTATCTTTGTTGCTACTAGAGTTCCCCATGAGATTGTCCAGTTTGTTATGTTTGTCAGAGTGTGTCCCGGGTTGCCGCACTCAGCTGTTAGGTTGAACTGTCCTGAGTCTAATAGATTGATGTCTGCGTTGTCGTATGTCCACATTGTTCCTGCTGCTGTTGACTGGAATGAATTATTTGATATATCAAAGAATACATTTGAGTCTGGAAGATTCTCGAATTTCAATGATGCTTGTGTTGAGTATGAGCAGTTTAGTCTTACTTGTTCTAATGTGTCGTTGTAGATCAGAGTTGTGCAGTCTACCCATGATGATCCGTTGTAGCATTCTAAGCTGTTTAGTTCTGGCTCTACGATCGAGATGTCTACTGTTGATGAGTTGACTGCTGAAACATAACTTGAATAGTTTGTTGATTCATATGTTGTGAAGAATGCCCATGTTGAAGGAGGATCTCCAGTTGTGTTTACAAGCCATGTTGTGTTACATACATCTCCATCTTTCATATCTGATAGGCAGGATACATCTGTGAAATCATATGGGTTGGAGATGTTTAGTGTGTAGAATGGTGTTCCTGATCCTACTGGGATTACTCCTTTGGATTGTCCTCCGCAGTAACTTTTACTACTAACACCTTGATCATAGTGTTGTTGGACTTCAGAAGCATTTAAAGTTCTGTTGTAGATCGCTACTTCATCAACTGATCCGTTGTAAAATTGAGTTGATATAGCACCATTCACTATACTGCTTCCTATCACTAAATTATAATTTGTCTCTGACATACCATTAAAAGACCCTGCAGCAGATGTTGCTTGATTAACACCATCTATGTAGATCTTTAGACCTGCGAATGACAATGTTCCATCAAACACACCACACATATGATGCCAAGTTCCATCATCAAATTGTGAATTTGTGTATTTAAATCCTGCACTGTCTCCGAAAAGCAATCCATCGTTTGCAGACCAGAATCCAATCCTTAAACCGTAGTTAGTTCCAACTGTTCCCTTTCCTATCATTATCTCGTTATCAGTTATATCTCTTGAAGGTGAATTGAACCAGAAGCAGACAGAGAAAGGATCTGTAGTGAATTCAAAGATAGAGCTGTTTGAGATATTTACATAATCTCCGTTTCCATCAAACTGCATAGCACCATTGACCTTGCCATCAGCAATGTAAGATGCATTTCCATAAGCTGTTCCATGATTTCCATCATAATCATCTTTTGTTGCATTTGATGCATCATCAAAAGTCCAATAACTAAGCATTTCACTAGGACAGTTGTCTGTGACAATTGGATCTAAGGTAGCATTCACATAACCGCATTCTCCTCCTGTACAGCTGATCTGTGATGTGAAGTCGAATAATTGTTCCTGGATTACATTTGAGTTGTCTGTTACCTTGGTTGCTACTAGAGTTCCCCATGGAAGTGACCAGTTAATGTATTGTGATGATATCTCGTTGTCTTGATCTACACAGTTAACTGTTAAGTTGAATGTTCCTGAATCTTCTATGATTGTGTTGTAGTCATAATAGTAGAAGTCTCCACTGCTTGATGTGTAGTTAGCTGAGTTTATCAGGTATTTTGAATCCTCTGTATTATATAGTGTGTAGTTTATGTATGCGATGTCTGATGCTGTGTCGTTGTCTGTGCAGTTTACTCTTATCTGTGTTAAGTTGTTGTTAAATATGATATTATTGCAATCAATCCAAGCTGAACCGTTGTGGCACTGAAGCTCATTAAGTTCTGGATGGTCATTTATGTTGTAAACATCTAATCTGATAGGTATGCCGCTGTTTGAAGGGATCGAGTTATCTTCATCATTTCCATAGAATGTTATAAATTCGGTTCCGTGCCAGTTCTCATCAGGGATAAGGGTTGCGATTCCTGTCATATTTATTATAGAAACTGTTATATTTGCCGGAGGAGATGAGAACGTGAAATTGTATGTCAAGTTAGAATCTATATCTGAATAGTATGCTGAAAGATTTATGGTTATATTTGTATCTTCAGACCAGTTTTGATCTGGGATGGTTCCTGAGAATATAGGAGCGTCATTTACTGAGGATACATTCAATGTTATGTTGTTTGATGCTTTGTTCAATAATCCAGGATCATACGCAGTTATAACCACATATTCTGTTCCAAACCATTCCAAGTCTGGAGAGAACTTGATGGTGTTTGATACATTGTCAACTATGACTGAGATGTTTGTTCCAGTTATCGAATAAGTGAAGTTTAAGTCATCTCCATCTATATCATAGAAGTAAGTGTTTAAGCTTATTGACTGGTTTGCATCTTCAAGCCATGTCTGGTTAGGGATCGCATTGTACATTGAAGGCTGATCATTTACAGGGGTTATGTTCAATGTTACATTGTTAGAGCTGACTGTATCATTGTTGCCGACTGAATGTGCTGTGAATACAATGTATCTTACTCCAGACCAGTTTGCCTGCGGTGTCAGGTTGACCTGTGAAGTTGTATTGCTTAAGCCTATAGTAATGTTTGTGACTGGTGTATATGTATATGTCAGGTTGTTGTCTATGTCGAAGAAGTATTCTGAAAGGTTAAGAGTTACCATGTTATCTTCGGACCATGTCTGATTAGGTATTGTCTTGTTGAATACAGGAGGGTCATTTATCTCTAAGACTGTCAATGTTATGTTGTTAGAGTCTGTTGAGAGTCCTGCATTGTCATCAGCTGTAAAGAATACTTCTTCTGATCCTGTCCAGTTATCCGGCTGTGAGAATGAAACTGAGTTATTTGCATGTATGGTTATATTTATGATTAAGTTGCCTGTAACATTATATGTTACTGTCTCATCCCAGTCAGGGTTTGTGAAATGATCATCTAAGTCGAATGCGTTTTCTTTTGATGCATCTTCATACCATGCATGGTTTGACAGATTTAATGCAAGCACAGGAGCGCCATCATTCACTGGCGTTAGATTCAATGTAATTGTGTTTGATGATGTTATGTTTACGCTGTCTGTTGCGTTGAATGTTATATATCTAACTCCATTCCAATTATTATCTGGTGTTATTACTGCAGATGATGTTGCTTCTATAACTTCGAATCCAGGGAATGAGTCTGATAAATAGATATATTTGCCGTCTGCATACACTCCAGTTGCTGAGTCTGTAGTGTCTATGTTGTTTGCTCTTATCGGTGTGGTTGGATCTGAGATATCTATTATCTGCAGTCCTCCATCCATATCTGCTATGTAAGCATAATTACCCAGTACAACAACACTCTGAGCATAGTCAGGAGTGTTGTAAGAACCTAGTATTTGAGGATCAGTGGGGTCTGAGATGTTGATTATCTGCAATCCTGAATAAGAAGCTGCTATGTATGCTAGATTGTCTTCTATATATAGGTTCTTTGCGTAGGTTGGAGTTGTCCTGTTTCCTAATAAGGTTGGATCTGATAGGTTGGAGATGTTTAGGATAATGAGTCCGTTGTTTCCATCTGTTATATATGCTGTCTTGTCAACTACATATACTCCTCTGCATTCTCCTGGTGTTGTGTAGTTGCTTATGTATGAAGGAGATGATTTGTCTGTTATGTTTATTATCTGCAGTGTTGTGTCATCTGCTACATATGCGATGTTGTTAAGGATAAATACTTCATATGCTGTTCCTGGTGTGTTGTGTGTTGCTGCTGGTGTAGGATTTGAGATATTTGTTATGTTTATGATCTGAAGTCCTGCTGTTGAATCTGCGATGTATGTGAAGTTTCCTAGCGTGAATAATCCCAGTGCTTCTCCTGATGTGTCATATGAGGAGATCGATTGTGCGTCTGTCTTGTTTGTTATGTTTATTATCTGCAGTCCGCCGTTTCCGTCTGCTATGTAGATTATGTTGTCTGAGTAGAACAGATCTCTAGCGAACCATGTTGATGTTTCGTGTTCTTCAAGTATTGTCAGGTATTTGAACTTAGTTATGTTTACTGACATGTTTGCCGGAGTGTTTGAGCTGAATTCTAAGGAATCTCCGTTTGGATCAGAGAAGTAATCCGTTAGATTGATCTCGATTATAGTGTCTTCTGCAACTGTTATATTATTGATAGGACCGTTGAATTCTGGCGGCTGGTTCTCTGTTCCTAATCCATACAATGAGAAGTGTGTTATTTCAGTATAACATATGTTTTCTAGTGTGTCACATACTGTGTTCTGAGGTATCCATTTAGGTGAATTATATGTGTAGATTATGATTTCATTTTCATCTGCAACATCTGATTCATTGTAGCTTATTGTTATTGTAATTGGTTTTAGGAAGTTTAAGCCATCAGGCTGGAACCAGAATACATTTCCTAATAGCTGTATTCCTGTTGCATTGAACTGTGAGTTATTGTTTCCTGCGTTTATAGTTATGTTTACTGATGTGTTTAATGCTCCTGCAGGAATATACATGTTTAAGTTTCCTGAAGGTGTTGTTATTGTCTGTTCTGATGAGTTTGCTTCTTCAAATCCTGAATCCTGAGGATTACATTCGTTCTTGTTGTCGTTTACACAAGGATCGCAGACATCTCCAAGGCTGTCTCCGTCTGTGTTTAGCTGGTTAGGGTTGTGTGTGTTGACGCAGTTATCTGTCGGATCGTTAACTCCGTCTTCATCTGCATCTGCTCCTATTACAACAGTTGCGTTGTCTGAAGGAGTTGCGTATTCATATACATCATAAGCTGTGAACTGGATGTATGATACTCCTGTCCAGTTTGCTAATGGTTGGATGATTGCTGAGTCTGTTGCATTGTTTATGTGTGCTGTTATATTAGGGCCTGTTGTTGCCGAGAATGTCATATCATCTCCATCTGTGTCGTTGAAGTAAGTAGATAAGTCTAATGTCTTGTTTATTCCTATGTTCATGTAGATCGTTGTGATGTTTTGGATTAGAGATGGAGGTGATGCTGTCTCTGAAACTCTTAGCGTTATGTTTCTTGAATCTGTTGAAGCATTGTTTGAGTCTGTTGCTGTGAATGTTACATATCTTTCTCCTGTGAAGTTTAAGCTTGGGATTAAAGTTGCAATCTTATTTGTGTTGTTTATTGATATTGTTATGTTGTTTACTGGTGTTGCTGTGTATGTTATGTCGTCTCCTTCTATGTCAAAGAAGTATTGAGATAGGTTGATCGTCTTGTTTGTGTCATGCAGCCAGATCTGGTTTGGTATCTGTGCAAGTGAGTAGTTGATTATTAGATTTGATAATGTCAGTTTACCGGCTGTGTTTGTGTGTATTACTATAGGTATTGTACATTGTCCAGCTGATGGTGTGCATCCTGTGCATGAACATGAAAGAGCTTCTGTGTATAGTGCTGTGCTGAATCCTGAATCATATGTGGTTGTTGTGGATAGTTGTCCTGCGTAGTTATAGTCTATGCTTGAATCATTTCCGATGTCTAATGTTACATCAGACGGATATGATGAGTTTAGCTGTGCTCCTGTGATTGATATAGATGCGTAATCGATGGATCTGTGTGTTGGGATCGTTATTGATGTTGATTGTTTTGGTATCAATACCTCTACTGTCTTATTTGTTCCTTGTATTGAATGATTTCCTGTGTCATAGCAGATTGCGTTCCATGTGTAGTTTCCTTGAGCTAAGTTGTATGTGAAGATGTTTGCTACTGAGTTGTTTATCGATGTTGATGATTCTACTATTGATCCGTCTATTAATAGTGAGCAGTTCCGGAAGCCGCGGTCGTCAGTTGGTGTGTAGCTGAAAGGTATGATTCCGTCAGAGTCTGTTGTTGAATCTGGAGTGTTTGTTGTTAGTGTTGGTTCGTAGTCGTAGTAGACTGTCAGTGTTAGTGTCTGTGAAGTTCCTATTGAAATGTCAACTGAATCATCAGTACATTCGATCTGCCATGAGTAATCTGCATTTGGCATGTTGTTTATAGTGAAGTTTAGTGTTGTTGATTCTGTTATGTTTGTTGCTGTCTGGTTTAATGTGCTGTTGATGTATAATGAGCAGTTAGCGATTCCTGAGTCTGGGTCTGTAGCTTCATAATAGAACGTTATGTTGTATGTTGTTGTATTTATTGCCGCATTGTCTGGAGCTATTAATGTGATTACCGGTGCTTGTGAAAGTCCTGAAGCTGCTAAGAATCCTAGGTTTCCTGAATAGTTGTTGTGGAATATAGGACCTACTGGTTTGAAGTCTGATTTGTGTGTTAAGGTTAAGTTAGAGTTGTTTTCATCTCCTCCTGTAAGTCCGAAGATGAAATCGTTTACTGTGTAATGTGTTGAGCTGATCCCGAATGCTAACTGAGTTCCTAAGTCTAACTGGTAGTTTGATGATGTTGCGTTGTGATAGGTTGGTTGGTCTAGGAGTGTGAATGAAACTTCGTAGTTAGCTGAAGTGTCATAGCCTGAGCCAGCTCCAACTGATGCAACAACCTGGTAGTTTGATGAGTTGCCTTCATAGGATTTTCCTGCATAGTAATCTCCTCCTTTGAAAGCAAAAGCTAGAGTGGTGGCTAGTAAAATGAATACTATTATCCAAACACCCCTCACTTTTCTCATTCTATTTTGTTTTTACCTCTTTTATCATGTTTATGCGTCAACTCCTGCACATAGGCAATAGCATCCTGATGATGATGAAGTGGTTCCACAATCTAATGGTGCTCCATTAGATGCATCCCATCCTTGGATACATTTTCCGCTGTCACTGTCAAATCCGCTAGGTTCGGCAGTGCATTCATTATTGCATGTATTAGCAGATTCAGTAGACCTGTAGAAGAACGCAATATACCTTCCACTGTAACCTGATTCATGTAGGGCTATCTGGCCATCTACATGAAGCTCTTGATCAGGAGCTGATATTCCGATTCCTACGTTGCCCCCTGATCCAGGCAATAAAAGAATATCTCCACCAGCCAAATAATTATTCATGTACATATTGGCGTTTCCTCCTGAGCCAAAACCAACATATCCTATTTCGCCATCTGAACTATTTGCAAACCTTAGGTATGCTATCTCAGTACCACCAGCACCATTTGTATCCTGAAGATTTAGAACAGCTGTTGTGTCTGCAATGTGCAAAGGTCTACTTGGGCTTGTTGTTCCGATTCCTACTTTACCGTCTCCTAAGATCACAAAATCTCTTCCACCATCACTGTTAGCGTCAACAGCTAAAGCAGTTTCTGAAGCTCCTAAAACAGTGTCAGCATTACCATTCTTTTTAGCAGCACTAATAAGTACAGCTGGAGTGTCATCAGCAGGATTATTTGAACCAATAAGACCTGCGATAGATATTGCAGTACGATCACTATCAGAGAAACCTCTTAACATAGCTCCACCTTCAGCTGAATTGTATGGTTTGATCCTGAAGTACATGTCAGTAGGTCCTTCTGTTGTGATGTTATGATCTACATCTCCGTCTGATATTATCAACTTTGAATCACTTCCAGAATCAGCAAAGATCTCCAGATTAGATTCTGGAGTTTCTGTTCCGATCCCTACATTTCCGGTCCATTTCAAAGTCATAGTTGTTACGTTCGGTTGTCCTGATGCACCTATGAAATTGAAATTAAGCCTGTCTGCAAGAGAAGTTCCCCTCATTATAGCTTCTATCTCTGAATATCTTGTAGTCTCATAATGGCCTACGAACCTTATCGCAGAACCTGCTCCGGATGAAGAGCCATACTGTTCGTTTTGCAGCATCAATATAGGGCCCATATCGCTTGCAACAGGTTTCTTAAGATGAAGAAGACCAAATAATCCATGTTGAACATTGTTTCTTCCTATCTCCACATTTCCATCAGACCTTAAAGTAGTTATTATATTTCCGGTGTCTTCGTTCTTGAACTGCAGATGTCCAAATCCACCTGTGTCTGCATGATAGATTCCCCATTTATCATGAGTAGCTGATGTTCTTTCCAATACCATAAGCTGGCCGTTTGAGGTCCTTAAGTGAAGTGTTGCATCTGGATTTGATGTTCCGATACCGACCTTTCCACCAGTTGGATTTAATGATAAAGGATATGTTGTTGTGAAGCCATCCCTATTGTCCATGGACTGAAGCCACATTGCAAAAGGTGAGTTAGCATAGTTTCCTATAGTAAGGCCTACGTTGTTATCTCCTGCAGCTATCAATGCAATACCTTTGTTTGTTGCGTTTGGTCCTGTGACTGTCTTTGCGCCGTTTACTGTGATTTTTGCATTAGGGCTTGTTGTTCCGATTCCCCAATTACCTGAAGGATCTATCCTGCTGTGAGTTCCTCCTCCTGTTGAAAATCCGATATAATTCTCACTTCCTACACTCATAGTTCCTCCGTTGTGGTTATATATCACAAATCCTCCAGCTCTTCCATCAGGATCAGACATCTCTATGCCTCCTGCCTGGTTGTTAGGTGTGAAGAACTGCATGTATAGGGTAGTATCGCTCTCTAGAAGAATGTCATCAGAACCTAGCCAACTTGGATCAGTTCCTGCGTTTCCTTCATATATGTGAAGATGTTGTGCTGGAGCATTTGTTCCAATACCAACTTTTCCATCCTGATCAATAAATAACCTATCTACTCCATCTTCAACAAATCTTAAGTCCTGTCCACTTCCTCCTCCAGAAACTCCTATCTCCCATGTGTTTGCGCTAGAGTCTGTAGAATTGAATATTATTGCTGGTTCTCCTCCTTCTATCTGTACAAGGGGTCCTGTGAAACCTATGACTGAATCTGGGCTTGATGTTCCGATTCCTACGTTGCCTGAAGTGTCAATAGTTATTCTGTCAGTGTCTGCAGTACCTATTGCCATCTTAGCAGAACCAGAAACTCCAATATAACCTGTATCTGCAGTATTACTTCCAATAGATACAGTATAAGTAGAGCCATCTGAAACTTCTAATGTGTTTATTTTTGTTGTTGAATCAGTAACATCCAATAATGTAGCAGGTGATGATGTTCCAATACCTACGCTTCCATCACTTCCCTGGACAAATAAAGCATTTACATTGTTGTCTGATTCTACTCTGAAATCTTTATCCTGGCTGTCATCATTGATTACTACGCCGCCGACATCTGCTTTCAGTATCTGGTTATTGCTTGCATCATGAACAACCATCGCATTATCTCTGCCTTTAACATTGACAGCCCAGCTTCCGAAGGATGAACCACCAACTAATAATCTGTCAGTACTTGCGATATTTTGAGCACTGATGTTTCCTCCCTGCAGATCAATTGTTCCTAAGTAAGAGCTTCCTGTTACGTTTATATCTCCTGCAACTGTTAATGTTTGGGTCGGTGATGCTGTTCCGATCCCTACGTTGCCTGTGGGGTTTAGATATATATCATCCTCTGATGCAAGAGTCATCCTTTGCGTATTGTGATCATAAGAGACAACAGCTTCTTCAGATCCTCCAGAGTCAGACCACACTAATCCTGCATTGTTTGTAGTACCTGCTGTCTGGAACTCTAGCCAACCTTCTGAACCATCAGATTCTATTATCACTCCAGCTGAGCTTGAGCTAGTTACAGAACCAGCATCTCCTTCTCTTACGTGCAATATTTTGTTAGGGGTTGTCGTTCCGATTCCTACGTTGCCTGATGAATCTATTGTCGCTCTTACATCTCCGCCAGCTCTAAGTGCTAATTTGTCTGTTGCGTGATTATAATTCAGCCCTCCTGCAGCAGTCTGAGATGCTCCTGAAGTGCCATCTGCGAAATAAAGTCCGCTGTTGCTAGAAGTTCCTGCATACACTGTTATGCCTTCGTTACCTGCACCATCACCAGCAACAAGTCTCCGTGCTTCTGCTTCAAATGAACCAGCACTTGTCGTTCCCATGCCGAATCTTCCTGATTGACTAGCATGGAAGATTGTACTAGGTGTTCCGTTGTAGATATAAAATCCAGTGCTATCACCGACAATATCAAACCTGTTGACGCCTGCGGTTTTCCAGCGTATTCTTGATGTTTGGTCTCCGGAGTGTTCTATAAGTAAGGCAGCATGTGGTCCACCTGCTGAATCGTTTAGGTGTAATAAAGTGTCTGGATTGTCTGTTCCGATACCTACATTTCCATCTAGATCTAAGTCTTCACTTCCTATCTCTCCAACCGGTGAAAAGAAAAGTTTTCTTTCTGTTATTCCTCCAGTTGTGTTTGTGAAATCTATATCTGTTCCGTTTATATCATAATCTTTATAGTAGGCTTTGCCATATTCTAAGCTAAGAGATTGTTTTTCTCCGAGCATGACGTTCCATGCTCCTCCTGTGATAGCTCCGGCAAAAGTGTCGTTGTATACTAGGTTTCCTCCAGTTGGAGCGTCATAGATGTAAACGTTTAAGTTGCCTGATTGTATCAGAGTTCCTAAGTACTTAACGCCTGATGCCTGGTCTGAGAGGACTAAACCGAGAGAGCTCACGCTAAGAGAGAGGAGAATTATTGAGGAGGCCAGTGCAAAGAATATCAACTTTTTGTTGATCAACTCTTTCTTATTTTTTGACTTAACCTCTTTTTGTTGTTTTGTTTTGTTTCCTCTCATTTTTTACCTCCTTGGTTTTTGATTTTCATCTTCTTATGGACATGCAGATTCGCTTGCATAAACCACTCCACTGTCATATACACAGACATAGGCACTTCCTCCGCTGTAAGTGCTAGCTAAGTTCTCTAAAAGAATCTCTCCGTTGTCAGATCCGATGTATAGATGCTGATTGGCGCTAGAAAGGTCTCCAACATAACCTTGTCTTGATCCTGAGCTATCAAGGAAAATTACTCCTGTAGTGGCTGTGGATCCTGAGCTATCTGAATCTTTTACACTAACTCTAGGATTTGACGATGCTACTTCCAGTATCTCGCTTGGGCTATCTGTTCCTATGCCTAACTCTCCATCACCTGTTAAGGTCATTCTTAGATGACCGACATCACCGCTTCCTTGAGTGTACCATCTCATACCAGCTCTTCTTCCGGCAGTTGCACCATAACCTCCACCAGAGATCATGTATTCAACCCATGAATCATATGAATTATTTTCTTCTAGAAGAACATTGTAGTAAAGACCATCTGAATCTGATTCCCCATTTCCTGCTAAGAAAATATTTCTTGCATGGTTACCACGTGTTATATCCTGACGTTCTACTCTAATTGCACCAGAAGTTCCTGCTACTGTAAGAAGCTGGTCTGGTGAAGTTGTTCCTATGCCGACATTACCGCCATTGAAATAAGAAACTCCATCTGAGTGGATTATTGCTCTGTTTGTTCCAGAACTGTTCCTCAACTGGATCTCTGGATCTCCACCTCCGTCTATGACCATCCTTATCCTTCCACTGCTCCCTCCTTCTGTAAGCTGAATCTCGGGAGTTGTTGACGCGTTTACATGAAGCTCTACTTGTGGATTATTAGTTCCGATACCTACGTTTCCATCATTCTGTATTGCCATAACATCAGTTCCTCCTCTGTTTATGATGAAATCTGTATTGTTAAGATACATCCTTGTAGTCATCTGGGCAGTTCCATCAATAACTAAGCCAGCATAACTATCTGTGTCTGTTCCTTGGTGGATTTCTAATCTTCCTGCTGGGTTTGTTGTTCCAATTCCTACATCTCCTGCTGCATCTATCACAAATCTTCTTGTAATTGAATCATCAACATCTACAATCTCAAATTTATCTTGAGCCTGTATTGACCAATTATGATTATCACTTGTATCTTCAAAAGATAATGCAGGAACAGTTCCTTTTAGATGTAATGTAGGTTTTCCACCTGTAGCGAAACCGCCATTTCCTGGATCTGATGTTCCTATCCCTATATTTCCTGAAGTGTCAAGATAAAGCTGATTATTGTTTGTCCATGTTGCTCCGTAAGTATACAGTTCCATGCTTGCTGGAACATTTGAACCTACAGTAGGACCATCCTGGATTGTTCTTATAACAGAACCACCCCAATCTTGGTTACCTGTGTTGTGTCCTTTGAAACTGATGACTCCTAGAACATCGCCATCTCCAGTCGTTGATTCTACATCTATTGTAGTGCTGTTTGACCTGACAAATTCCAGATAAGGGCTATAACCAGTAGTGCCAAAATAACTAAACCTTGCTCCAGCATATTCATTACCATTATTTGAGATCTCCAGATTTCTCTCAGGAGCTGTGTTGCCTATTCCTACTTTGCCTCCAGAAGTTATCCTCATCTTTTCATCTGTTGTCTGAAGCTGAGTTCCGTCCTCAGCAAATCTGGTTGCAAAGACAAGATCACCTTCATTTCCATTTGTTTTACTTTCCATCCAGATTCCTGCCCTGTTACGTGCCTGAACAGCATTTCCTGAGAAAGATATTCCAATTCTGTTACCAGTTGTTGCACTGCTATCCCAAAGAGAAAGATGCATAGCATCTCCAGTGACTGAAGCTGTTGATTTGTTTATGGTTAGCAAAGCTCCTGGGCTTTTTGTTCCGATGCCTAATTTGCCTGGGCCGTAAAAATAAGAATGTCCTTGGGGATTTAATACAATCCTTTCACCAGTTCCTCCTGAAAAAATATCTATCCTACCATTAGAATCATATCCACTAAAATTAATTGCATCATATCCTCCATCTGATTCTCTGATAGTTATACCTCCGCCATTAGATGAACCTTTTACTTCAAGAGTATTTCCTGGTGAAGTTGTTCCGATTCCAACTTTACCAGTAGAATCAATTGTCATACGATAAGCTGTGGCATTGTTGTCATATATTGTCAGCTTCCCTGCATTTTCTTCTTCACCTATCCTCCAAGATCTTCCGTTTGCTGCAGTATTCTGTAACCAGATGCTTCCTGGAGCTCCAGCAACATGTAACTTACCTATCGGGGATGTTGTTCCGATGCCGACGTTGCCTGTTGATGTTATTCTCATCCTTTCCTGAACACTGCTGCTAATATCCGGACGAGTTGAAAATACCATAGATGTTTCATAAACATCTGCTGCGCCAGATTCCCATAGAGCTTCGATCCTTCCAACAACACCTGGACCTCCACCATGAAGCTGATGGAAATTGATACCTCCTGCTTGCTGACCAGAACCTGTCGGATAAGCGGCTAGAGTGATGTTACTGCCATAAGTTGCAGTATTTCTGTTAAGCATGATATTTCCATCCTGGATATACAGCTTCTCACTTGGGGATGTTGTTCCGATGCCGACGTTGCCTGATGAATCTATCTTCATTGCTGTCTGTCTGGAAGGTGTTGCTGAAGCTGCAGCATATTGGAAATCTATCCCTGCAGTATCGAAGATTATTCCTGTGCTTCCGAGTGATGAATTATCAGTTGTGTGGCCAGAATTGTAAAAATAATTATTGAACAAGTAAGAACCATCACTGAATTGTCCTAAGTGAAGTTTTGTTGTACTGGCAGGTCCTTGTATTGCAACTTGACTTGTAGAGTCTGAACTATCTGTAATATCTAAGCCAGCAATGTCTAGTGTCGTTGAAGTACTGATATCTGAGCCAGTGATTGAACTATCTGCTAAGTCTTCTGTGTTAATTTCACCTTGGCCTCCTCGGAATGTGTAAGGTCCTCCGACCTGTTCGTTGTTTACATACAAACAAAGGTAATAATCATCGTTGTAGTTCAAGGAGAGTGTAAGTAATTCATCGAATCTGCTGTTTACTATAGCGCTTGCATATGTTTGGTTTAGGAGAGGAGAGCTGCCGCTACAGGAATTTTCGTCATCGACTAACACACGAAGATCTCCGCTTGAGATCACATCACCAGATGATGTTCTAGCTTCTCCCTGCAAACTTAGTTTTGTAGTCATTGCAGCTGATGCAAGGCTAACAGTTAGCAGCAGCAATGCTATGTACAAAATTCCTCTCCTCATTTTTTTCATTCCTCCTTGTTTGATTTTCATTCTATGAACTCCAGAACGATCTCTTTGAGACCGTTCGCAAATCTTGTCAAATAATCTGCCTTTCTTGGCGGATCGTTGACAGCGATGACTGTGATATTCAGTGAATCAGATCCAGCCTGTGATGAAGGATCTGTTGCTGTGAAAGTTATATCTTCAGAGCCGTACCAATCATGCTCTGCTGAGAAATTTACAATCTTGTTTGTAATTGAAATATCCAGGTATGTATTTCCTGTGTAAGTCCAAGTTAGGTCTTCAACATTATCGTTTGCATCCATGACATAATCTGAAAGATTAAGGGTGTCATTATAGCTATCTTCATTGAAATTAATAACTAATGAACCAAAGTTGACAATAGGTGATGTTTGGTTTAGTGTATAAACTGTAAAGTCGTCTGTGGTATTCAATGAATCGCACCTGATGTTGTAATAGAAAGTGCCTGATGTGTTGAATGATGTAATATATGTGTGTATCTGGCTGTTGAAAGTCATGTTTACAAAAGATCCATAAGTTCCTGTTGTGTTGAATCTTATCTCACAAGTTGTGTTGATCGGATTATCAGAAACATCTGTGTAGTTTGCATAGAATGTTATGTTTTGGTTCAAGTACTTAGTTTCAGAATCTGTTGTATCCCAGATAGACAATGTAGTTCCGTTGTATTCTATAACTGCTGAATAAGAAAGACCAGATATGTTGTATTTTCCACCACTCATGGCGCAAGTGTAGGATCCTGAAGAACCAGGACAAGATATCAGGGTCTCTCCTATAGCAGTACATGAATCTGAAACTTCTGTAATTGAACTTACTTCTGCATCTTTTATACAGAACTTAGATGAATTTAATATTGGATCAACAAACAATGACTTTGTCTGACCTGAAGTCAAGTTCAAACCAGAGACTAAAACATAAGCTTTTGAAGCAGAATCATTATTTTGCTCAATAGTTATCGCTGATAAGTTTAGGTCCTGTTCAGAGAAGTTATAATTAAATGAAACTAATTTAGTATTATTATCTAAGAACTCTAATGATTTTACTCCTGTAAATGCCTGTGAAAGATTATCGCTTCCATCTATCGTTATATTCAATATAACATTATCAACAGTAACATCAGAGAGATTTCCATCTAATGTATCTGCTGTATCATTAACTCCATCTCCATCTGTGTCATTAACTGGAACAACAGGTGTTGCATTTACGCTGAACCTATGATAGACACCAGGACTATTGATATTTCCAGATGCATTGCATTTGTAATAAAGTGAATATGTGTTTCCTCCAGATAATCCAGAGAAGTTGAATGAATGATCTGTTGAATCAGTATTTGTGAAGACAGATGCTGCTGTGAAATTAAAATCTGATGTTGTCAATGAATATCTGCATTCAGCTGTTTCATTTGTCGTTATATTGACCCAAGTTGATGTTGTTCCTGGAGCAAGTATAGATTCGTTCACAGGATAAGTTACATTGATGAAAGCTGGAGGAGGAACTCCCATAATGGATACATAGAATGAAGGAGTTATATTATAATCATATTCTGCTTCATATATTGTAAAGAACTTCCAGGAGGTGTCAATATCTCCTGTTGCATTGACAGTCCAGGTGTAATTACATGATTGGCCTGCAGTCATATCTCCGCAATCATAAGGATTTGATGAGGTTGTAAAGAAAGGTTCTGCACCAATGATAGTTGGAACATCTCCTTTTGCACCCAATGAATCAAGGACATCAATCCTGTTGAATGTCATTCCTGAATCTGTTATTGAAGTTCCGTGGAATTTCAATAAGTGCTTTAATTCTGAAGTTGATATGTTCTGTTCTCTCTCTAACTTATAGTACTGCTGCAGTAAAGCAGCTGCACCAGCAACATGAGGTGTTGCCATTGAAGTTCCATCTTTATTAGTATGAGTTCCAGAATAATCAGTTGCCATTATCTGAGAACCAGGAGCTAATACATCTAAGATGAAATCTCTATTAGTGAAGGAAGATATTGCATCTGCATCTGTTGTTGAACCTACTGAAAATACATCTGAAACACAAGCTGGTGAATTTATTCCAGGAGGATTTGAAGCTCCATAACCTTCATTTCCTGAAGCTGCAACAACCAATATTCCCTGCTGTACTGCAGCTGCAACTGAATCTGTATAAGATGAATCATCACATGGGACTGATCTGTTTCCTTTATCTCCTAAGCTCATGGATATTACTGAGATATTGAAAGCAGATGCATTGTTTACACACCAGTCTATTCCAGCAACAATGTCTGATGTCCATCCGCCGCCTGAGCTATCTAATGATTTTATCGCTACAAGCTTTGCGTCAGGAGCAACTCCTTTGTAAGTTGAGTCTTCTGAAGCTACAATTCCTGCTACATGTGAACCATGGCCATGATCATCAAGAGGATCTGCATCAGAGTTGACAAAGTCATAGCCTCCAATAACCTTTATGTTAGGGAAAGTTGCATTTCCGCCAAAGTCAGCATGCCCATAATTGATTCCTGTGTCTATTACGCATACTGTCTGGCCAGCTCCTGTTATGTTAGTACCTTCAACCTGGACATTCCATACATCATCTGCATTTATCTTTGGAACACTTGCATCTAAAGAAACACCAACTCTTGTATCAATTATTATCTCTTCAACATCAGAATCATTTGCTAATTTATCAAATCCTTTTTTAGTGATAAATCCTGACATCGCATTTACTGTGTTGTATCTTTTGTTAAGCTTGAAATCTTTTGCAGATGACACTCCAGCTCTTGCTCTTCCTTTTTTCTTTCCTGAAGGCTGATCAAGATCTAGTTTTGACAGCAATACTTCCTGTTTTCTTGCAACCCTCTGTTTTCTCTCATCTAATCTCTGCTCTATTGATTCGGAAACTGCAGCTCTTCTTGCTTTTTTATCTTCTTTAACTTCTGTATCTTTTAATTTTATGATGACCCTTGCCTGGCCTTCGTCTTCAAGCATCTTAAGAAGCTTTTTGTTAACTCCTCTTTCTTTTGGATCTAAGGTTGCTTCTACATCATCACATTCTCCGCCAACACAACTTACTCCAGTTGAAACAGTGAATGTCCTGTTCTGTATAACTGAGATGTTTGAAGCTGGAGAGATAAGATAAGGAACTAAACGTCCTTTTTCTGTAACTTTTACACTATAGCTTCCGTTGTCAGCTCCTGAATCCCAGTCAACCATCTTAGCATAATAAGTTCCGGATGAAGTTGGTGTAAATAATATTGCAGATGCATATTCTTCTAATGACCCGTCGTCATCGGATGCGATAATAGTTGTTCCGTCTGTGTCATAAAGATACATAACAGTGTCAGCTGAATTTGAAAGGTCTAAAGTCTCTATCAGATATCTTGATCCTGCTGAAGCAGAGAATTTTATCCAATCCTGATCTGCAGGAGGTGAGAATGTGTGCTGCTGCTCTGTTCCATTAACTTCAATCAATGTTGCAGTTGAATAGTTGTCATCATCTTCATAAGAATCTGCACCATAAGGTATCAAAGCAAATGTTATGTTTCTTTCTTCGCTGAATCCAGTCTCATTGTTTGAATTAGTGCACCCTATCTTCCAATAATGATCGCCTAAGCTTTGTGAAATTGAGAATGTTGTGTTTGTCGCGTTAGCAGTAGAAGCATTTGACGCAACCACAGAACCATCCAGGTATAATGAACAGTTCTGTGATGCGTCGAGAGATGAAATATAGAAGAATGTAAAATTCTGGTAAGTTATAGAAGTGTCGTTAGCAGGATCAACTAAAACGATAGAATCTATGTAAGGATCTAATGTGAAATTCTCTACTATGAATCCTTTCTGGACCTGCATAGTGAAGTTCCATTTAGCGCTGATGAATGCATCAGCTTCGATCACCGCTCTGAACTGATAAGTGTCCAGTACAAAAGGATGATTTTCTGCATAGTATGTATCTTCTGCAATATGATCAAGCATAACCCATTCAGATCCGTTAAACTCTTCAACAGATGTGAAGTTGATAACATTTCCAGTCTCATCAACTACGTTGAACAATGTTACATTATAAGGAGAGCCTAAAGCTAAGGTTGTGTTTGTGTTTGTTACGTTGACATAAGCAGTACATTGAGGGAAACAAGCATAACCTGCCCTGTCTGACTCAACTGTAACACCCATTATCGTGAACTGGGTTACAGCAAAGCCGCTGATACCTTCATTAAAGTTTGAGATGAAAACTCCTGCTGCTAATACTAAGAAAATACCCACTATAGCTGCACCGGTTGCAACAGCTGCTTTTTTGTTTATCTTTTTATTTTCCATTTTCAAAACTCAATATTTTTTAACCCTCTCTGTATAAGTTCAAGATCATACATCTTCTGTTCCATCAGTTCTCTTGCAAGCATAGATTTGTTCTTGCCAAGTTTCTTTGCAACTCTTGAAAGAATTTCATCTATCTGAGCGCTTACAGAAATCCTGATCTGAACACTTTTTACCATCAAATTTTTGCAAAAATTTGACTAAAAGCAGACGACATTTTTGCTTCGCAAAAAGTCCTCTTAGTCAATCTTGCCCCCTCGCATTATTTTTTACCATTCTAGATTATTCAACCTCTTTTGTATAAGATTAAGATCGTAGAGTTTTTGCTCCATTAGTTCACGAGCTAAAGTTGATTTGTTTTTACCGAGCCTAGAGCTGACCCTATCGAGAATATCGTTTATTTCGTGACTAACACTAATACGTATCTGTATACTCTTCATCCAAATATACTCCAAACACTTGCGCCAAGATGTGGATAAATAATGTATTAATTTATCCACTATTTGTACTAAAATATGTTTTTCTTTATAAATGTTTGCATTATGCTTATACTTGCTCAAAACAGGCCAGAAAGCTTGTGTTGTTGGTTTTGATGGCCTAAAAAATGTATTAGAAATGTTGTTTTTGGACACTTTTTGGGGTTTAATTATACTCTTTGGAGTATTTCTAGTGTACTTTTTAGTACCTGAGATATACTCATTAAGGGTATTAATGATGTACTTTTTTATACTTTTTATATGCTTATTAAATACTTTAATTATACTTTTAATATGCAATATTTGTACTATATTTAGCACAAATACTTTTTGGTTAGAAGGAGATTCTGAAGTATAGCTAGCACTATAACTTAAACAACTTTGATCATCTCTTTTTTTCAACTAAACCCCTCTTTTATGGGTCAGTCATGTAGTTTTAAGGAAAAACTACACCCCCCAACTAATTATCTAAGTAAATATAAAATATTACATGAAAAAAGCCTTCAACATCCCCCGAAAAACAAAAAAGTATGCAAAACAGGCTTAAATCTGTTTTTTAATAGTTATTTTACCCCCCAAGTACGTGAAATTAATAAAAATTATAATCTTTCACAATTTTTTGTTGTATTTAAAGTTTACTATTTTTTGTACTAAATATGTACTTATAAAGCATAAATCTGAATTGTTGCAGTTGGAAAAAATAGTGAAAAAGGCAGAACTAGCATAAAAAATGTACAGAAAAAGCATAGGGAAATTTTATTAACCGAGATAGATTAACAGCTTTTTATGAAAAGTCCTGGTTATTATTTTAAGAAACTGTATAATTATGCTATTGAAAAAGCTATGAGTTATGTTATGAAAAAGGATCTGGAAGATATGGAACGTTGGAAAAATACACGTTCAGTTCTTTTTACTCCAACACATGATGAGCTTAAGAAAGAACAAGCTTCCGGTGATCTAGAGAACAAGATAATCAAGTTCCCTATACAGAAACTTCCACCAAGAACTGATCCTCCTCCAAGCGCTTAGAATTTTCTTCTTCTTTCTCTTCCTATCAGCCTTTCCAAAGCATCGATCTTCTTCATCAGTTCTAATTTTTCATTATCTCTTTTAGAAAGCTCTTTAGCATATCTTTCCAATGAATAATCTTTTGCTTTGATATTTTTGCTAATCTCCAGGAATTTCTTTATCTCTTCATCTAATTTTACGACTGTATTGTTTATAGCTGTCATCTCTCTTTTCAGCTCATTATAGCTGTTGACATCAGTCTTTATCCTTTCAAGATGCTTATTTAACTCTCCGTCAGATTTTTCAAACATCTTTCTTTCCATGTTTGTCTTTTGCAGCTTGAAGTCCTTTATCTGCTCTTCAAAATTATTCCTGCTGTTCTCTATAGATTGTAAGTTTTTATCAAGCTTATCTAAGAACTCATTCTGTCTTTTTTCTAATCTTGATATGGTCTCAATAGCTTTCTTAGTTGCATCTCTAGTCTCAGTAATGTCTTTCTTCAGTTTTGCGATCTCTTTTTTCTCTTCTTTTACTTCTTTGATATTGTCATCTACAAGACTCTTCACTTTCATAAGATCTTTTATCTTTTGTATCATGCCTACACCCCTGTAAAACTAAAAGAAAAAGTAAGAATTTTACTTTCTTACTTCCATAGATGTGTTCTCGCTTATCGTTATCAATCCGACGATGAATATTATCACGATAATTATCAAAACTCCAACCTGGACTGCATTCATCAGCAACTGAGGGATAGATAACAATCCACCATACCCAAATATCAATGCTAATACAAGATATATTATCGCAGCAATTACGCCGATCTTTATGATGCTCAGCCATCCAGCCTCATGCTTCTTTTTTACGACTGGTTTCATATAAGACCTTCTTGCTGGCTTTTTTGATTTTTTCTTTGTCATGTGAAGCCACCTCTTTTATCTAATCTTTTGGATTTTATTTATTTAAGCTTTTCCATTTGCAGGACAGTCTTAAGGACCCTTACTGCAACCTCTACTTGTTTTGTATCGGGCTTTCTTGTAGTTATCTTCTGAAGCCATATGCCTGGTGCTGTTAGTGCTCTTACTATAATATTTTTCTCATGCTTTGCGCTTAATTTTAACAGTTCATAACTTACTGATGCAATGACAGGAATCAATAAGACCCTAAGCAACAGATTCATCCACCAGATCTCTGTTGTTATAACTGAGAAGATCACTATCGCTATTATCAAAACGATTATGATAAAACTTGTTCCGCATCTTATGTGAAGTGTTGAGAATTTCTTTGCATTCTGTACTGTCAGAGGTTTATCTGATTCATAACAGTTGACAGCTTTATGTTCTGCCCCATGATTCTGAAATAATCTTCTTACATCATCCATCAATGATATGATCAGGATGTATGCAATAAAGACTAAGATCCTTATCGCTCCGTCTATCAGGTTGAACAAGAATCCTTTATCTACGACTAATTTAGTCAAGTAATAAGGAAGCACTATGAAAAATCCAACTACAAAAAGCATCGATGTCGTCAGGACAAAAACTAGTTCCTTTACCGTGAACTCTTCCTCTTCTTCCATGACCTGGTTTCCGCTCCATATAAGGCCTTTTATCCCTAAGACCATCATCTCAATAAGATTAAGAATTCCCCTGATAAAAGGCAGCTTAAAGAACTTATTTTTTTTCTTCAGCTTATCTTTCTTTGTTATGATCTTTCCTTTTTCATTCCTGACGCATATCGCTAAGTTGTTGTCAGTCTTCATCATAACTCCTTCAATCACTGCCTGACCGCCAACATTTAGTTTTTTTGCCATTAATCTAACATTTTGCTATATCCCTTAATAAGTATTTCGGAATAATTAGGTCATTATCAAAGGTTTTTCATCTGATGACACCAAACCTTTGCCAAAAAAGAAAAAGTTCTCGTTAAGTTTTGCAGAGAATATATCGAAGAAGGATGAATGTTCCTTGTATTCTACCAAAGTTATCTCATCTACTTTCAGTTTGTCTTTTATGTAGTTCTTTGCTGTCTCTAGATCTCCTGTCTTATCTACAAGGTTAAGCTCTTCTGCTTCTGCTCCGAGATAGAACATTCCAGTTGCAAGCTCTTTTACTTCAGACTCATTCATGCCTCTGTTCTCTGCAACTGCTGATACAAAATAGTCGTGGATAAGATCTAGTTTTTCTAACAAGATCTTCTCTTCTTCTGATGTAAGGTTCCTGTATGGAGTTCCAATGTCTTTGAATTTTCCTGCAACCAGCCTTTGATAAGATATGCCATATTTTTCCATAAAACCTGAAAACTCCAGATAAGAGGATATGACTCCGATGGAACCAGTTACAGCAAGAGGGTTTGCAACAATATAGTCTGTTGCAGATGCAGCCCAGTATCCTCCTGAAGCTCCTACTTCTCTTATGTAAGCGACAGTAGTCTTATTTGCATCTTTGATCGCTGAAGCTATCTCTAATGAAGCGACAGCTGAACCTCCTGGAGAATTTATCTCAAAAAGTATAGCCTCTACTGAAGGATTTTCATCAGCAAGCTCTATCAATTTAACTATCTCTGATGCTGATGCAATCTTAGTTCCAAAGAATGAGCCTGGATCTTCTGTCATGATGACTCCATCTATCTTTATCAAAGCTACATTTCCATCTACAAAAACTCCGCCAGGAGCGGGGATAAATGCTGACAGGATAAATGCTGACAGCCATAATGCCAGGATAACAAATATTATTGTTTTTAGATTACCCATCTTACACCACATATTTCTGGACTGTTATTATCTTTGTGAACTTTTCCATCAGACGCTGATTGTTCTTTGAAAAGAACATATGTATCGGATCGACTATCCATAGTATTATGAAAGGGAAAAAAGGTATTAGAGTTATGTTGCTCAACAACACTTTCCAGAAAGAAAGCTGCTTTTTGTCTTCTGACCTAACATAGATCTTGAAAATATATTTTCCCAGTGTCTGTCCTATCCTTGATTCTAATATAGAAAAGTACAATAATGCAAGAATGGTGGATAAGAACAATATTATCTTCAGTGTTTGTGTAACTTCAGGATTATTTGCTAAAAATTCTACAGATTCAGCAATACCTCCAGCAGGCATGCTGAAATATTTCCTGAAGGGAGCTATTATTATGATATCAAGAACAAGAATATCGATAAAAAATGCAACTATCCTTTTCCAAAGCTGAGCTCCAGATTCCACTGTTCTCATGCCTGGAAGATCTACACCTCTTTTTTTTCTTGGCATAATCTATAATTTTGAGTTATAGTATAAAAACTTTTGGAAAACCAGAACATTTATAAGAGAACTGAGATTAACAGAGTTGAATGTTCAAGAAAAAAGGAAAACCAAAAAAAACTGGAAAGAAGACAAGCCAGGATGAAGATCCGGAAAATCAGTTTAGAAGAGTGTTCTTGCCAAGGGGAAAGCAGAGTTTTGGAATTCTAGACAGAAGATTAGGGGCAAGCAGGATGAGTGTTAGATGTCTTGACGGAAAGACAAGGATATGCAGGATTCCTGGCAGATTAAAAAGACACCTTTGGGTCAGAGAGGGGGATATTGTTGTAGTTGAGCCATGGGAGCTTAGTGGTGATGACAAAGGAGATATCATCCATAAATATACAAAAGCTCAAGTTTCGTTCTTAAGGAATAAAGGCTATCTGAAAAAGCTAGAATCACTTGAGGAGTTCTAGATAGTAAACAAAAATTGTTACTTTAGAATAGAAATCTTTAAATAAAAGATAGATATTACTTCTTAGCATGAAGGGGGGGAAATTATTATTTTTGATATTGAATGTCATATTGTTAGTCGTACTTCTAGAACTGATCGGATCTGTGTTCAGCCTTTCAGGAGATCTTTTTGTCTTTGAACTTATAATATTGGTATTTTTGCTGTTGATGTCTTTGGATTCAATGAGACAGATGAGCAAGGGAAATGACTCTGGTATGGGTGTTATGAGTATATTCTTTGCATTAGTGCTGATCAATGAAGTTGGATTAAATGTATTTGCAAACACAAGCATGAACCTTTCAATGTTGGTTATTGCCGCATTGGGATTCATAATAACTGTTCTTAATCATTCAGATGAAAAAGAATATGTTGAAGCTGAAGTTGCAGAGCAGCCTGTTGTCGAAGAGATACCTGAGAAGGTTGAAGAATATTATCCTGGAAAGTTCTTAGCTTCAAAGACAGGAAAGAAGTATCATGAGCCTAAGTGTGAATTTGCAAAGAAAATACCTGATAAAAAGCAGGTGTGGTTTGATGAAAAGAAAGCTGCAACAAAGAAAGGGTATAAGCCCTGCAAATGTATAAAGAAATAATTGTAGCACGCTTCGTTCTACCTGTTTTTGATGTTATTCAGATTTATTTGTAATAGATGCTGTACTAAGAACTACGCTTGGTGCTACAATTAATTAATTCTTCTTAATTATAAAATAAGCTATGATCATCAAAGCTCCTAATGTTATCGCTATGTCTGCTATGTTGTTGGAGAAATTAAAGATTATGAACTCAAAATAATCAATTACATAGCCGAATACAACCCTGTCGATAAGATTAGAGATCGTCCCTCCTAAAAGCAAAGAAAAACCTAGCTGTGTGTGCATATCTTTAGGTATCTTGTTGAAGTTTGCTATTATCATGACTATGAAGAATAATGCGACTAAGATGAACAACCAGGTGTGGCCCTGCAGTATAGAAAACCCTGCTCCAAAGTTCTGCACATGTGTGAAGTGGAATATTCCTTCAGCAAAAGGAATGGATTCTCCTAAAGGAACTTTGTTTGATGCAAGATACTTTATGATCTGATCAAGGATTACTATCAAGAATGTGATTACAGAGAATATAACTATCGGTTTTATAGACTTGGATTGAGTCTTTTTACTAGAACTCTTTTTCTTACCAGCTCCTTTCATGATCTCCTCTTGCAATCTTCTCTAAAGCTGCTAACCTGTGAGATACTGAGTCAATCGCAACCCTTAAAGCATCCAGCTTTGTAGAAATGATCTCAAGCTCTTTAGAAACTATATAATTATGATCAGAAGATATTTTTGGAGGAGGTGTTGGTGCAGCTGGTGGAGCCATCTGTGCTGCGGGCTGCGGGATCTCCGGTGTTTGTGGTGCTGAAGGAGATGATGATAATGGCTGTTCAGCGCCGAATGTATGTTCTTCAGCCCCAAAGCCAGGCATCTTATCAGTGGGTGTTGCTGGCTCTCCGATGCCTTTTCCTGTACCTACATCTCCTAATCCTGTAGAGTCCATACCCAATCCAAGGTCTGGCTCTTTTCCTCCTGGATGAGGAAGATCTCCTTCTAATCCAAGACCTAAATCAGCAAGATCATCTTTCTTTTTCCAAAACATTACTTTGTCTAACAATCCCATTATTCTTCCACCATCTTTGACATTGCTATCTCTCCGGCTTTCTCTAATATGAAATCTGGAATGAACTTCATTGTCTTGAATATTGCAGTCTCTTTGTATATCCCAATATTGCCAGCCTTGTACTGCTGGAAGATAAACAATCCTGATTCCTGCCCTTTTTCTACAAATAATTGCGAAACCAAGAGTCCGAAAGCCATGGCTTTTATCCTTGCGCTGTCTCCGAATTCGTTTGCAACTTCGCTGCTTATAGTTCCTCTTTGGTCAGCAGGAAGCCCTCTGTCTTCAACTATCTTGTCTATCATAAAGTCAAGAGAATTTTCTGAGTTTATCACTGAGATTATATCACTTTTTTTCAGAGTAAGATCGTTGAATGTTACCTCTTCTGCTTCTACTTCATCTGCTATGGAATTTATGTCCATTATTATCATCTTATAGTTGCTTCCCAGCATAGAATCTAAGTTGTTGTTCTCATAATCTGAGTTTAGTGATGATATCTGTGATGCAGTCAGGAAAACAGGTGTTTCTGTTGTCGATAGTGTTGATTCAAATCCAGTTATTATCATATCATCGCTTTCTAATAACAGAAGCTTTTGTGAGTCTGGCCAGTTGTCTTTCATATCAACTACATCCTTGTAGATGAAGAAAGAACCTAATGCGATAAGTATCAAAGCAACTGCGCTTACCAAGAATAGTGCTTTTACGACTGATTTTATCAGCTTAAATGCAAATACAGCAGCAATTGCGTAAAGAATGACTATGATTATTATGCTTGCGCTCATCGATACACCTCTTTTAGAAGATAAATAGGATGAGGGTATTTAAATTTTGCGCTTAATACTAGCACGCTACGTCAGATGTGTTTATTGCTGGAGAAACAGACCCAATATAAGAGGGATGTTTTTTTGGAGAACTTCGCTTGGTGCTAGTATAAACGTTTACATTTACTATAAATAGGGCATCCCTTGCAGATTGGTTTTGTTTTACAGTGATTTTTTGCTAATTCCACCAATAAAGCATGGTATTCATTGTAGAGTCTTATGTTTTTTGGAAGAGATGAATAGAACAAGTTCTGCAGTTCATCGTATGAAGAAAATCTGAATCCAATTCTGGAGAATATTCTTTTTGTGTATGCATCTACTACAAAAAAAGGTTTTTGGAAAGCATATAGCAAGATAGAATCTGCTGTCTCTGGACCGATCCCTTTTACAGCAAGAAGTTCTTCTCTTGTTGGAGATTTATTCTTAAGAAAAAAGTCTGCAACTACCTTTAGTCTTTCAGCTTTTTGATTGTAATAACCTGCAGGCTTTATCAAAGAAGGAAGTTTTTTTGATGATTTTATCTTTTCTATAGACAGCAGTTTTTCTTTGTTTAAGTTTATTATCGCTTTCTCAACATTTTTCCATGAAGTGTTTTGGGTTAATATAGCTCCTATGATTATCTCGAAACGCTGTTTGTTGTTTGGTGTTTTTCCATGATAAGTTGGATGCAGTTCTCCTTCTAATGTTGTAGGCCACCATCTTTGAGGGCCATATCTTTTCAGAAGAATGTCATGGATCTTTTTAATCATATCAATCTCTCCAAACATATGTTGTCATTGTACATCTTATGAGGTGGTGGATTTTTTCCCTGTTGCATCCATTTTTTAATCAAAGGAAGCTCATATCTTCTGACTTTTGCTGCTGCTTTATTATCCCCTTCTTCAGTTAGTAGTGCTGTATGTACTGTCAACATGCCATATCTGTTTCCAAAGACTATGTCTGTGAATATCCTATCACCAAACATGACCAATTCCTTGGGTGTGCATTTAAAATAAAGAACAACACTTTCAACTCCAGCAGGTTTTTTCCTACTATGAGTTATAACTTTAATGCCTAAATCAGATTCAATCTTTTTAGCATCTTCATAATTTTTATCATCATCAGTCCCAGCAGAGTTGGACATTATGGCAATCCTATCGCCAAAAATAGACCTATATCTTTCAAAAGAATCCTGGATAGAAGGATAAATCTCGTTAACATATGGGGCTGTCAGAGTATTATCCTTATCAAAAACCAAACCTGTGAATCCATACTCCTTAAGTTTGTTAGGATCTATTTTAGAGATGTCCTTCACAGAGAAATGAGGTATAGCTAATGATTTATTGAGAAATCTAGCAACAGGAAAATATAATATTGCATCTGGGTTAAAACTTTGTGCCATTGTGAATTGGATCCATAAGAGGTATTTATTTTTTATCTAATCTGATGAACTCATCAAGAGACGCTTTCATGTATGATCTTACTTCGTCTTGTTTTGTTGCGAATGGCGTTGGGATGTAGATGTTCTGGTTTAACTGCACTATATTATCTCCTTGATATATCACAAGATGTGTTTTTGCTGAGTCTTTGAATTTATCTTTCAGCCTAGATTCCAATAATTTGCATTTATCCCAATTGTTTCCTGTCATCTTTGCAAGCTCAAATTCTGTGAAAAGAGCAAAGTATTTTGGAGGCCTCATATCAGCCATGTAACTTCCTTCTGTAATAGCTCCGAACCATTTATCCTTATCTGGATCGACAAAATCAGACCTGAACCTGTACTGGTTGTTGATCGCCTGGATCTTTTTTTTGAATTCATCCTTTTCTGATTCACGACCTGCTCCTATTATAGCGATCAAGCCTTTAGTGAAGAGCATAGAACCATATCTGACTATCATTTTGATTTTAGAAGTGGGATTTACTGAACAAGAACTGCGCTGATGGATCCTTCCTGGCCTGGTCTTGAAGTTATCTTTGCCTTACCTTTGTCTGTCTCTACAACAGCACCTTTTGTCAGGATGTTTCTCCTTACGAAGTGCCTGTTTGCTGAGTTTTCAAGAACGCTCTTTATCTTTACTTTTTCTGTCTTTTTTGTCTTAGGATCTGAAAGAAGAACTGTTTGTTCTGATAATGTCTTATATTTCCTGTTTCCGCCAATAGTTCTTGTGGATCTTGTCTTTCTTTCACCGACTTTTGTGTTTACAGGATTTCCGCCTAGCTCAAACTGCTTTTTCTTTCTTGCAGCTATATATCTTGAACCTGTTGGGCTTCTTTTTGATCTTTGCTGTGATAATACCATCGTAAAGCAAGTATTCGGCATTTATTTAAAAAGGTTTTGTTTCAAAAACAAGAACATTTATATATAGGACGATAAACCTACAGGATTAAATAAATCAAGGGGGATTTCATGATGGAAGCGTCAAGACCATTGGATGCTCTTAACAACGCAAGAGATAAAAGCGTTATAGTAGAGCTAAAGAACGGAAAACAGTTCATAGGAAACCTAAAGGCATTTGATATTCACATAAATGTTGTATTAGACAATGCAGAAGAAAGAGTAGACGGAGAAGTAAAGAGAAAACTTGGTGTTGTATTCTTAAGAGGAGACACAATAATACTGATCTCTCCAGCATAAAGGTGTAGGTTATGTCAAAAGGAACTGCTTCTATGGGTAAAAAGAGTGGGAAGAAGACCCATATAATCTGCAGAAGATGCGGAAAACACACATATCATGCAAGCAAAAAGGTGTGTGCAAGCTGCGGATTTGGCAAAAGTGCTAAGCAGAGAGAGTATACCTGGAAGAAAGCCTCTAAAAAGAAGTAAGTTTTTTATCTTAACTCCTATTTCTCATATAAAATGTTAAGCTTATGCATGATCACAAAGAATGAGGAGAAGTTTCTAGACAGATGTCTTAGTTCTGTTAAAGATCATGTTGATGAGATTATTGTTGTCGATACTGGAAGTAGTGATAAGACAAAAGAGATAGCTGAAAGTTTTGGAGCAAAGGTTTTTGATTTTGAATGGTGTTATGATTTTTCTGCTGCAAGGAATTTTTCTTTGTCAAAAGCAACTAAAGATTGGATTTTAGTTTTAGATGCTGATGAAGTGATTGCTGCTGAAGATATGAAGAAGATAAAAGAGCTTATTGAAGATAAAGAAGTTGAAGGGTATAGATTAGTGCAGAGGAATTATTCTGATTCTTTGAAAGGAGTAAGCTGTGATGATGATTATGAAGAAAGCAAAGATTTTAAGTCATATTTCCCGTCGGTGCTAGTGAGATTGTTCAGAAATAAAGATTATAGATTTGAAAATAAAGTGCATGAGCTTATTGATGATTCTATAAAAGGAAAAATAGTAAATTCAAAGATACCGATACATCATCTTAAGGATGGCAGTAAGGACAGAGTAGAACAATATCTTAGGATGGGGGAGAAGCAGATCAGAGAAACTCCAGATAATCCTAAGCCGTATTATGAAGTTGCTAAGCTGTATAAAGGAAAAGAAGATTATGAAAAAGCGTTGGAGTATTTCAAGAAAGGCATTGAATTGCTGGGAAATAAGAAAGACCTCCTGATAAATAAGCTGATTTTTTTGGAAGCAGGGAATGTCTGCTTTAAGATGAAGAAGTATGATGATGCTATAATATACCTTGATAAGGCTATAGAAAATGATGAGAGCAATGCATGGCCTTATTTCTACAAAGCGTTAATACTGCATGAAAGAGGGAAGATGGATGAAGCTAAGGAGTTGTATCATAATTCTACTATAAAAGGGATAATGGATCCTGTGGCTTATGGGAATCTTGGAGATATATATCTAAAAAATGGAGATTATGGCAAGGCATATCTTATGCTGATCAAGGCGTGCAAGCTTGGACATCCTATGAAAGAAAAGATACAGCTAATAATAGACAGGCTTAGGAAATACGCTGAGCAAAATAAATAAGTTTTTAAAGAAAACACGAATACACCAGTATAGTTCATGCGGAGGTGCGAGCAATCAAAGATTGCTGAACCATCCGCATTCGCTACACTCATGCGGAGGTGCCGGAGCGGTCAAACGGAACAGGCTTAGGTGTGTGAAACTCTGTTTCACGCTTGGTCACCTGTTGGCTTAGTGCCTACGAGGGTTCGAAACCCTTCCTCCGCATCATTTTTCTTCTAAAATACGAAATTCTGAAAAAACAGCATTTTATCGACGTCAAGAGCCATTATTCTTATAAGAATATTTAGTTAATAATATCCAGATTATCATAAGAATAAAATACTATAACAATTATTCTGACGACTATAAAATATGGCTATTCTTGTATTCTTATAGTAATTTGAGATAAATCCACAATAGAGGCATTAATATACACATATGTATATTGATATACTATTTCTGTGGTTTTTTGTTTTTCTATTCTAAAGTGACAACGTGTTCTAACTAAAGAATTTTGATGTTTAGTTATTGTTTGATGAAAATAGGGGGTTATGCCGACTGAGATTTGCGAAACTTTTATAAATTGAATTGACACACTTATTGGTTTAGACATAGTGATTGTTATAGCGACTGATAAGATATCATATTCATACAGAAAATGATGCATGTTAAGCCAAATATGCGTCGAGAAATCAGAAATAACATAAGATTTAAATAAGAACAAAAAGTTCGAAACCAAAAGACCGTCAACGACGGCAAAGTTGTCTTTACAAAGACAAAAAAAATAAAGATAGCCCAAAATAAAACACTCGGAGGTGTTTAGATTGGAAGTAAAGAAAGCAATTAAGAAAGTGATTGCGTTAGGCGCAGGAGCTACTCTGGTTGGAACAACAATCATGGGAGCAATGGCAGCAAGTTTGGCAGACTATCCATCACCATTCGTAATGGATGGAAAATTCGATGGAATGATAGTTGTAGGAGACCAAGCTAAAGCTGAAGACGTTATCGGCGCTACAGATATCGCAATGAGTCTTCAATACAGTTTGAAGACAACAAAGACTGTTTCTACCGGTGGATCAGTTTCAACAGTAGTTGTTGAAGGAGATTCATGGAGAGCAGAAACAAGCTCTAAGAAATTAGAACTTGGAGAACAAATAAACGACATACAAACTTCTATTACAGACGGCGATCTAGCTGCACTAAGTGATGGAAGCTTAGCAGCAAAGAACACAGCAGACTATGAACAAGAACTAAGGTTCACAGGTCAGATTGATGTTGTTTATGAGGAAGACACAGACAATGATGTTGTAAGTGATTTCCTATCTGTTGACAACAACGACAATATCATGACATACAGGCTGACATTCAAAACAGCTGCTGAATCTGATATTGACACAGCAACAAGCCCAGATGAGCTAGAAGATTTCAAAGATGCTTCAATCTCACTATTGGGAGTTGAATATACAATAACAGATTGCGACTATGAGTCAAACTCAATGACTCTGACATTGATGGGCGGAGCAGTAAATGACATCATGGAAGAAGGAGAAACAAAGACTTTCACAGTTGAAGGAAAAGACTACGAAGTTACACTAGACTACGTAAGCACATCCACATGTAAGTTCACTGTAAATGGAGAAGTTTCAAAATCTCTTGCAGAAGGAGAAACTGACACTGTTTCAGGAATTGATATCGGAATAAGAGATGTCATGGAGAACGAAGCTGGAGAAGCTGCTGGTGGCGACAAAGTAGAATTCTATCTAGGAGCTGACAAAGTTGTTCTGGAAGATACAAATGCAACAGACACCACATATGGTGGAACAATGACTGTTGGAGACGAAACAATGGACGAAGTAGCAGTTGGTATAAGAGGATCAGAGAGTGGTGGAGATTACCTACTTGAAATGATCCAACTGAACTATACTGCAGATGATGACTATTGGATGGCTGCAGGAGAAATGCTTTCAGATAAGGTAGACGAACCACAAGCTTTCATCAATTGGGATGTTAAGTATGAAGGACTAACTTCAGCTTCATCTGAAATGATCGAAGTAAGCGGATCCGGAGACGATGAATTAGTGTTGGCTGTTGAGCTATCAGATGGTCAAGTAGATATACCATTGGCTTATTCAGAAAATGCGACAACATTGAGATTAGGAGACAGGAACAACAGACTGATCATAAGCACAGCTAACGTTGTAAAAGATCAGTATTTTGTACTGACAACTGGAAGCGGAACTATCACAGCAGAAGGAGAAAAATCCTATGCGCTTCAGTATAGAGGAGCAGATAGTTCAAGCGGAGATGCTACAGCTACATTGAAATTCAAAAACCTAGCTACAGGAGACACTATAGAGAGATCCTTTAACATCGGATCAAACTCTTCAACACTAACACTAGGTGGAGAAGAATTCTCAATTGTTGCTACAACAAGCCCAGCAGCTGGAACAGATGATTTTAACATCAGCGTTTCAGGTGGAGCAACTGCAGGTCAGATTGTAACTGATGGAGAAGCATTGATAACACTAGCTGATGACGAAACACGTGATACTTACCAGAGTGGTGGTACAAACGAAACAATCAACATCAGTATAATGGAATCTGATGCTGGAAACATGCTTGAAAGCGGAGATGCTACAATTATAAATGCAACTGTTGATGGTGGAGATGCTGATGAAATCGGATTAAATTCACCTACTGGTGTTACACTAGTAACTGATCCAGATGATTCAGACATAGAAACAGCATTGACAAAGTATGGTGCATTGGTAACATTTACAACAATAAGTAACTCTCCTGACAAATTGGAGATTGACTGGCCTAGTGCTCAGAAAGTTGCACAGGCATTTGTTACCAGTGGAGCAACAACATCAACAATGACTGAAGGCGAAAGTGGCGAAGTCACTTATGACGAAGTTGTTAAGATAGATGTTGGAGCAGCTGTACTAGCTAGTGAAGTAGCTGGTGAAGAAACTAGCAACAATCTAATCTTGGTTGGAGGACCATGCGCAAACTCTGCAGCAAAGGTTATCATGGGCAACCCTGAAAACTGTGTTGAAGGATTTGAAGCTGGAAAAGCTAAGATCAAATTGTACGAAAACAGCGGAAACGTTGCAATGCTAGTTGCTGGAGCAACAGCTTTGGACACAAGAGGAGCATCTCAGTTTGTCGCTCAATACGACAAAAACTCAGCAACCTTCATGGATGCTACAGATGAGATTGCTTTGACTGTTACAAGCCTAAGCTCAATAACAGCAAGCATACCAAGTGCAGAATAAGGCTATAAAGCCTTTTTTCTTTCTTTTTTTCTTTTTCTACCAAATTTTTTAGAAAAATTTGACTAAAATAGTGGAATCCCTCACTACGTTCGGAATGCCACGATGGAATTCTAATAAAACTTTATAAATATGAAATTTTAACAGCTAGTTCTATGGCTAAAGAAACTGTTATTGTTGATGAAGAGAGCGGAATCCCTTTGATCGGGACTATAATGTTCGGGATAGTTGACAGGGGTACTAATCTTCTGCAGATAAGGACAACTACTAAATGTCCGCTTAACTGCATATTTTGCAGTGTTGATTCTGGGGAGAAGACCAAGACAAGGCAGGCTGATTTTGTCGTAGATATGGATTATATGATCAAATGGATTGAGGAAGTTGTCAAATTTAAAGGAGGAGAAGTTGAAGCTAATATAGATTCTGTTGGGGAAGCTATGAGCTATCCTGGTTTTGTTGAACTAGTTAAAAAGATCAAGAATATTGAAGGTGTTGGTGTTGTTTCTATGCAAACAAATGGATTTTTTTTGAGTAAAGAAAATGTTGATGAGCTTGAAAAAGCTGGTGTAAACAGGATAAATCTTTCTATAAATAGCCTGGATATTGAGAAAGCTAAGCTGATTAGCGGATGTTCTGGTTATAATATTGGAAAGATCATGGAAATATCTGAATATATCGCTAAGAGCAAGATTGAGTTGCTGCTTGCTCCTGTTTTTATGTCTGGATTCAATGATGAAGATATCAAAGATATCATAAAGTTTGCAAAGAAGATTGGAGCGAAGCTAGGAATACAAAAGTATGAAGTGTATAAATACAGCAGGAAAGTAAAAGGAGTTAAGCTGATGAACTGGTGGAAGTTCTATAAAAGATTAGAAGAGTGGGAGAAGGAATATGATGTTAAACTAGTTTTGAAGAAAGAGGATATGGATATAAAGAAATGTAAAAGATTAGAGACTGTTTTTGAAGTTGGAGACAAAGTTATGGCAGAAATAAAATGTAAAGGCTGGCTGAATGGTCAGATGATCGGAGCTGCTGAAAACAGAGCGATCACTATCAATAATTGTGATAAAGAGATCGGAAAAAGTGCTTTGGTAAAGATTGTTGAGAATAAGAATAATCTATATATTGCAGAAGTTATAAAGTAGATAAAATTTATAAAGAATTATGGTTTTGTATTGTTCTGGGGGGGTTAAATGTCAGAAGTTAAGATAACTTATGAGACTCTTTTTGCTTTGTTAAGAAGGGAGAAGAGCAGAGAGGAACTTCAGGAGCTAGATGCTAAATTCTTCGACGATATAGTTAAGTATGTTAATGAAAAGACTGATCTGTTCAAAAGACAAGAGGGAAGCCTGAATAATTTTATGGACAGTGAGAAAGACAGAGCAGAGAAGCAAATCTATAATATCAAGAGGATAATAAAAGAGATTTATGACAGAAGGGAGAAGAAGATAATCGAGATGGCTATCAACAAGAGCAGGACCAAATCAAATATAATCAATACTAATACTATGCTGACTGAAGAGAAATTAATGTTTGAATTTTTGGTCAGTACTCTTGACAGATTTAGGCAAGGGATACTGTTCAATACATTAGAAGGAAAAGAGACTGTGCTGGAAACTGACAACATGAATGTTGAGAAAGAGGAAGAGAAAGAAGAAGTTAAAGAAAGTGAAGAGAAGAAAGAGGAATGTTCAGGGGATGAAGTAAAAGAAGGAATAAAATGTGTAAAGATACTGCATGCAATCCCAAAATTTGTAGGAAAGAATCTTGAAACTTATGGTCCTTTTGAAGAAGGAGATCAGGTTGAGTTGCCTAGCGAAATCGTCGGTGTTCTGCTGAATAAAGGGAGAGCTGAAGAGATCAGCAAGATAACAGAGGCTGGTTCTGTTCAAGTATCAGAGGAAGAGTCTGCTCAGATACATGATGCTGTAGAAACTGACCCTGCTCAGGAAAGTGCGAAAAGCTTATAAATGGTCTCAGATTTCTCGGATATTGATACTATGAAATTACCAAAACTAGCAAAAAGGCTTTGTCCTCACTGCAAGAAGCATACAGAGCATAAGATAGCTCAGAACAAGAAGAAGACTGCAAGTAGTCTTACCTACGGAAGCAAGGTTAGAGCTAAGAGAAGAGGAAAAGCCAGAGGAGCTGGTAACCAGGGAAGGTATTCTAAGCCAGCTGTAACTAAGTTTAAGATGACCGGTAAGAAAGTTACAAAGAAGACAGACTTAAGGTATGAGTGTAAGGAATGCAAGAAAAAGCACATGCAGAAGTCTGGAATCAGAGCTAAGAGAGTAGAGTTTGTATAAGCATAACACGTTTCGCCAGCTTCTTTTATCAATTCTTTCGTCAGATTTATTTGTATTCTAGAAATCACCTTGAGCTACACTAGGCGTTATGCTCAGAAAATTTTGTATTTTATTAACTTCAACAAATCTTTGATATAGCTGATATATTCTTTGAATCCCAGCTTGCTCTTGCCTACTTCTCTGTTCCTGAATGTGTACGGGACCTCTTTTACTCTTGTGAATTTTGTCTTTACAAGTAGTTCCAGGCAGATCTTGTAGCCTTTTGAGTCTAATTTTAGGTGTTCTATCAAGTCTTTTTTGAAAAAGAAAAAGCCTGACATGGGGTCCTTTACTTTGGTTAATGGCTTGGCCATCAGTGTTGCTATGAAGCTGATTAGTCTTCTGTGGATAGGCCATACTTCTACACCACCACCTTTGATGTATCTGCTTCCGATAGTGAAGTCTGCTCTTTCATCAATTATCGGCTTTATTATGTCTGGGATTGATTCTGGAGGATGGGATAAGTCTGCGTCCATAACTCCAATTATATCTCCTTCTGCAAGCCTGAACCCTTCAATAACTGCAGATGATAATCCTAATTTTCCTTTTCTGTGGATGATCTTTATCGGATGATCTTTTTTTAGCTGTTCAAGAAGTTCTCCTGTTCCGTCTGGTGAGTTGTCGTCGACGAAAATTAGTTCGTACGCTGTCTTTATGTCATGGAAGAATGTATCAGAGATCTTTTTCAGCAAGGTCTCTATGTTATCTTTCTCATTATATGTTGGTATTACGATAGATACCTTCATGAGTAGAAGTGTATGCCGGTTATTTAAAAAGGTTATGTTTGTTTTTTTGGTGTGAATATTGACGACAGGGATGGGAAAGATTTAAAAAGGGCGGTTAATTCTCGGTATAAATAGGTTTTAATAGTGTTTAAGGGGGATTTTTATGGATGAAATTAAAGAACCGGTAAGTAAATTTGTAAAGGTAAGATGTCCTAAATGCAAGAATGAGCAGATAATGTTCGGAAAAGCAAGTTCTGTAGTTGGATGTTTAGTCTGCGGGAAAGTGCTGGCTGAGCCAACAGGCGGAAAAGCTAAAGTCAAGGCGAGAATACTTGAGGTATTGGAATAAATGCTATTTAGGAAGAGCGGAATGCCTGAGGAAGGAGAATTAGTTCTATGTACTGTAACTAAGGTTATGTTCCATTCTGTATTTACTAATCTAGATGAATACGGAAAGAGCGGGATGATACATATCTCTGAGATCAGTCCCGGAAGGATAAGGAACATAAGGGATTTTGTATCTGAAGGAAGAAAGATAGTATGTAAGATCTTAAGTGTGAATGTTGAGAAAGGGCATATCGATCTTAGCCTGAGAAGAGTAAGTGAGATGCAGAGGAGAGGAAAGATAGACTGGATCAAACAGGAGCAGAAAGCTGAGAAGATAGTTGAGATGGTCGCTAAGAAGGGCGGAGAGAAGGTTGAGCCGCTGTACAATAAGCTTAGTGAGCCAATATTTGCAAAATATGACAGTTTTAATTCATGCTTCCAGGATATTGTCGCAGGAAATATAACTCTTGAGAAATTAGGTGTTGATAAGAAGATAGCAAAAGAGATAGAAGAAGTTGTAAAGCAGAGGATAAAGCCGCCAGAAGTTGAGATCAAAGGAGATCTTATGATTTCAAGTTATGCTCCTGATGGTGTTGAAGTTGTTAAAGATGTGCTTAAGAAGGCTGAAGAGAAAGGAGTTTCAATCACTTATGCTGGTGGAGGAAAGTATAAGGTTATAGTTAAATCATCTGATTATAAGACAGCTGAGAAGATATTGAAAGAAGGAATTGATGTTGCACTGAAGAATGTAGAGAAGCAAGGCGGAGAAGGAGAGTTTATCAGAGAAGAGAAGAAATGAAACATATATTAAAATGTGTTAAGTGCGGGCAGTATACAATGGAAGAAAAATGCCCAAAATGCGGAGGGGAAGCAACAAACCCAAAGCCGGCAAAATACAGTCCAGAAGACAGTTATGGAAAATACAGAAGAGAAGCAAAAAAAGAAGAGTTCAAGAAAAAAGGATTATTATAAGAGCATAACACGCTACGTCCGAAGTGTTCATCTTTGGAGAAGCAGATTTCAGTCATGAGATATGGAACATAGGGGACTTCGCTTGGTGTTATGCATCACACAAGGGGTGTAAAAAGTGGGAACTTGGAAAATTAATCTTGTACCAAAGAGACAGCCTAAGCTGAACAAGCCGATAATGATTGAAGGTTTGCCTGGGATCGGCAATGTAGGCAAGGTTGCAGTTGATTTTATCATAGAAGAGCTTGGGGCTGTGAAGCTTTATGATGTTTTTTCTTACACATTTCCCCACTCTGTTTTTGTAAATGAGCAGAACCTTGTTGAACTGCCGACGATAGAAGTTTTCTATAAGAAGATGGCAAAAGGAAGGGATCTTCTGCTGATAAGCGGCGATGTTCAGCCGATTGATGAGATCAGCAGCTATAAGTTTTCTGATAAGATGCTTGATATGATGGAAGATTACAAAGGAAAAGAGATAATAACTTTAGGAGGGATTGGATTAAGTCAGATTCCTAAAAAACCTAAAGTGTACTGTACTGGAAATGATAAGAAGTTTATACAGAGCTTCAAAAAAGGAAGCAAAGTTAATACAAAACTTTATGGTGTTGTAGGTCCTATTGTAGGAGTTAGTGGGTTGCTTTTAGGATTAGCTTCTAAGAGGAATATAGATGCTGCTGCTTTACTGGCTGAGACTTATGGCCATCCTATGTATCTTGGGATAAAAGGAGCAAGAGAGATACTGAAGATCCTTAATACAAAGATAGGATTAAAGCTTAATCTTAAGAAACTTGATAAAGAGATCAAGAATATTGAGATGGAAGTGATGAAAAAGACAGGAGAGCTGTCAAATGTTTCAAAACAGACTGCTATCAAAAAGATGAAAGGCAAGTTTGGAAAAGATGTTGCTTATATTGGATGAGGTGCTAAGAAATGAGCGAAATAAAAAAAGTACATGCAAGAGAAGTGATGGATTCCAGGGGAAACCCAACAGTTGAAGTAGACCTTTTTACAGACGATGGAATGGTAAGAGCTATGGTGCCAAGCGGAGCATCAACAGGAGTACATGAAGCTCTTGAGCTTAGAGATGGAGATAAAGGAAGATATTTGGGAAAGGGTGTGCTAAAGGCTGTAGCTAATGTTAATGAGAAAATTTCCAAAGTTGTTGTTGGAATGGATCCAACAAAGCAGGAAGAGATCGACAATAAGATGATGGAAACAGACGGAACTGAGAATAAAAGTAATTTTGGAGCAAATGCAATACTTGCTGTAAGTATGGCTGTATGTAAAGCCGGTGCGTTAGCAAAAGGAGTTCCACTGTATAAGCACATAGCTGACTTGGCCGGTGTTGATGAATTTGTTATGCCTGTTCCAAGCTTTAATGTTCTGAATGGAGGAATGCATGCTGGAAATAAATTAGCAATGCAGGAATTTATGCTGCTGCCTACAGGGGCTAAGAATTTTCATGAAGCTCTAAGGATGGGATCAGAGATATATCATAATCTTAAGAGTGTAATAAAGAAGAGATATGGGACTGATGCTGTTAATGTAGGAGATGAAGGTGGATTTGCACCAAATATCCAGGACAATAAAGAAGGACTTGAGCTGTTGAAAGAAGCTATCGAGAAGTCAGGATATACTGGAAAAGTGCATATCGGAATGGATGTGGCAGCTTCTGAGTTCTATAAAGACGGAAAGTATGATCTGAATTTCAAGGGAGATACTCCTGAACTAAAAACTGGAGATGAGATGAATGAGATGTATAAAGGATTTGTCAAAGACTATGGGGTTGTTTCTATAGAAGATCCATTTGATCAGGATGACTGGGATGCATATCCAAAGCTTACTGCTGATGTGATGGAAACAACACAGATTGTTGGAGATGATCTGCTTGTAACGAATCCAAAAAGGATCGAGAAAGCTATTGGTTTGAAAGCTGTAAGCGCTTTGCTGCTTAAGGTTAATCAGATCGGAAGCATAACTGAAAGTATTAAAGCTTGTAAGATGTCTCAGGAAGCTGGATGGGGAGTTATGACAAGCCATAGAAGCGGGGAGACAGAAGACAGCTTTATCGCTGATCTTGTTGTTGGGTTAAAGACAGGTCAGATAAAGACAGGAGCACCATGCAGATCTGAAAGATTAGCAAAGTATAATCAGCTGTTAAGGATTGAGGAAGAGCTTGGAGATAAAGCAAGATATGCTGGAGATAACTTCAGGAAACCATAAAATGACAAACATACTGATGATAGTTGCTCCAGAGGGATTCAGAGATGAAGAGCTTCTGGAGCCTAAGAAAGTTTTTGAAGAGAATGAGTTTGTTGTAAAGATCGCTTCAAAGAAAGTAAAAGAGTCGAAAGGAAAGCTTGGGGCTGTTGTTGAAGTTGATTATGACATTGATGAAGTTTTGGCTCAGGATTATGAAGCTATCGTTTTTGTCGGAGGCCCTGGGACTACTGTGTATTTTGACGACGAGACAGCACATTCAATCGTCAGAGAAGGGATTGAACAGGGAATTGTTATCGGAGCTATATGTATTGCACCATCAATATTTGCGAATACAGGGATCTTAGAAGGAAAGAAAGCAACTGCTTTTGAAAGTGAAGAAGGAAATCTTAAGGAAAAAGGAGCAGAATATACTGGAGAGGATGTTACAGTTGACGGAAATATCGTAACTGCTAACGGGCCAGGGGCTGCAACTGAATTTGGAAAGAAGATAGTTGAATTATTGTCAAAATAAACTAAGGGGGTAGAGAAAATGTTTAAAGAAAAGAAAAGTCCAACAGTAATAGCACTTATTGTATTGCTTGTACTGGCTCTAGGATATATTGTTGGAGATAAATATCTTGAAGGAAGACAGGAGAAGCTAGACAGCATATATGCCCAAGGTTATAATGCTGGAGCTGCAAGAGCTAATCAGCTTATAATGAACCAGATAATGGCTGACCTGAATACACAGGGAGCAACTGCAATAACAGTTCCTGTTTCAGAGAATCAGAGTGTTACAGTTCCGCTGATAATGGAAAGGACATTTATCGGAAGCATAGTAGCTCAGCTGAATCAGGAAGGAAAGTTCAGCTTTAACACAATAGATCAGAGCAATCAGAGTGTTACAGTTGATCTGATAATGCCTCAGATGTGTGGGCAACTACAAGCACCGGCTGAACAATGAAGAAGGTTATCTTAATTATCAGAGATGGATGGGGTATAAATCCTAAGAAAGACGGCAATGCTGTCTTATTAGGAAAGACTCCAAACTCTGACAGTTATGAGAAAGATTATCCTAGGTGTGTTCTAAAGTGTCATGGAGAATATGTTGGATTGCCAGCAGGAACTCAGGGGAATAGTGAAGTTGGGCACCTTAATATAGGAGCCGGAAGAGTAGTCTATCAGAGCTTAACCAGGATCGATAAGTCTATTGAAGAGGGAGATTTCTTTGAGAATGAGGCATTTTTAGATGCTATAGAGAACTGCAAGAAAAATAGTTCCTCTTTGCATCTTATGGGATTGGTGCAGGATCAGGGAGTTCATGCTGTTACAAGGCATTGTATCTCTTTATTGGAGTTAGCTAAGAAGAAAGGTGTTGAGAATGTTTATGTGCATGCTTTTACAGACGGAAGAGATACTCCTCCTAAATCAGCTGAGAATTATCTGAGACCTTTGCAGGATGCGATAAATAATATGGGTGTAGGAAGGATTGCATCTGTTATGGGAAGGTATTATGCTATGGACAGAGATAACAGATGGGACAGGATTGAGTTAGCGTATAATGCTTTGGTGAAAGGTGAAGGGAAGAAGCTGGACAGCTGGAAAGATGCACTAAAGGATGCTTATGATAATGATGAGAGTGATGAGTTTATCAAGCCAAGAGTTTTTGATTTTGATGGAATACAGGATAAAGACAGTGTGATATTTTTTAATTATAGGCTGGATAGAGCAAGACAGATGACCCATGCTTTTACTGAGGAGAAATTTGATAAGTTTGATAGGGAGAAAAGAGATGTATGTTATGTTGCATTTACAAACTATTATGATGGGATGGATGCTGAGATCGCATTCCCTCCTTTGACAAATAAGAATCTCCTTGGAGAAGTTATTAGTAGTTCCGGGATAAATCAACTGAGGATTGCTGAGACTGAGAAGTACGCTCATGTAACATTTTTCTTTAACGGACAGAGTGAAACTCCTTTCAAGAATGAAGTTAGAGTTCTGATAAAAAGCCCTAATGTTGCTACTTATGATCTTCAGCCAGAGATGAGTGCTTATGAAGTTACAAATGCTTTATTGGAGAAAATTGAAGAAGATAAGTATGGGCTTATTATATTGAATTTTGCTAACGGAGATATGGTCGGACATACTGGTAAGATGGATGCTGCTGTAAAGGCTGTTGAGGCTGTAGATAAATGTGTCGGAAAGATAGTTGACCTGTTTGTTAAGGAGAAAAAAGGAGTTGCTCTGATTACAGCAGATCATGGAAACTGTGAGCAGATGATGGATTATGTAAGAGATGATGTTATGACAGCGCATACAGTAAACGATGTGCCATTTATTTTAGTTTCAGATGATATGAAGGATGTTAAACTAAAAGACGGAATTCTGGCTGATATTGCACCGACAATTTTGGATGTTATGGGTATTGATAAGCCTGAGGATATGACTGGAAATAGTTTGATCGAAAGATGAAATTCTCAGAGCTTAAGAAAGATCTTCCAAAGGAAGTGTATGGTATTCTTTCTAAAGATATAAAAGAGCTAAGGCCTGCTCAGGGAAAAGCTGTTAAGAAAGGGTTGCTGAAAGGAAAAAGTTTGCTTGTTTGTACTCCAACTGCTTCTGGAAAGACATTGATAGCTGAGATGGCTGCGATGAAGAATATATTGGAAGGAGAAGGGAAGGCTGTCTATATTGTTCCATTGAAAGCACTGGCAACTGAGAAGTATAAGGATTTTAATAATAAATATGAGAAATTATGCAATGTCAATCTTTCGATAGGTGATCTTGATAAGAAAGAGAATCTTGAAAGATTTGATCTTATAATAGCTACAGCTGAAAAATTAGATTCTTTGATAAGGCATCATAGTCCTTGGCTTAAGCAGATAAAGACTGTTATAGTTGATGAGATACATCTTATGAATGATCCTGGAAGAGGTCCTACACTAGAAGTGTTGATTACTGTGTTAAGACAGCTGCTTCCTAAGGTGCAATTGATTGGGCTGAGTGCAACTATAGGAAATCCAGAAGAGTTGGCAGAATGGCTTGATTCTGAGCTTATAGAGGACAAATGGAGGCCCGTAGAGCTGCATAAAGGTGTTATTTGTGATAATGAAGTTGAGTTCTAATTTATAAATGAAATTGGAAACATTTATAGAATAATTGAGATTTACAAGTTTAGGGGGATGTTATGCGTTTAGAAAAAATAATCAGAGATAGTCTTGTATTTTTTGCATTTATGTATATGGCAGGCTGTGGTTCTTCTAAGCAGATGTATAAACCTGTGAATGATCCAAACCACCCAATAAGGAAAGCAGATCCTTATCATTTTGCAAATGTTCCTGATGATATACTTAATGATGTAGATAATCTTCTTTATACTGATTCCTGCGGAAATAAGAGAAGTATGATCAAGTATGATGGAAAATATTATGATGTTGTTGTAGATACAAACAAGAATAAGTGTAAATAATTATTGCATCATCTTTACATGATTTCTTATAATCTCTGTCATTGCATTATTGGAATCAGATGATTTGAATGTCATCATAGAGAGGATCTTTGCCCCTTTCTTCTTTACCATCTCTTTCAGCATGAGGATTGATGCACCCCATTCACTTCCTATCAGGAATAAGATGACTTTTTTTCCTTTTAGGTCAAGCTGTTTTACCATGTCTTCCAAAGCTGGAGCTGGTTTTTCATACCATACAGGACCGCCGATGCATATAGTGTCATATTTCTTTAAGTCTAGGTCTTCTGGCAAGATAACTATTGGCTTATCTTTTTTCAATCTTCTAATATGAGAAAAGATCTTGAAAGGACCTATGCCTTTTGTCTTTACACTTATAATATCACCACCTATCTCGTGTGACATCAGAGCTGCTGCTCTTTTGCATGTACCAGTAAAAGAAAAGAAAAGAATCAGGTTGTTCTGTATCATTTATACTCCTGTAATCAACTTTTTTACTACATACACAGTGAAAAGGATGAATAATGCAAATAGGATTCCGATAATAACATTTTTAAGAATCTTGAAAGGCAGCTCTTCTTTATTTATCTCTTTCTTGAAATCATATTCAGCCTTAAGCTTACCCATCTTTTTAGAGTATTCTTCCGAGAATTTCTTGTCATTTACCTTCTGAAACAAAGGTTTTCTTAGAGCTATTATCTTTTCAGCCAATACTACCACCTCCCTGAGTATAATGTGTGATTAATGATATTTAAAGTTATCTATTTGACTATAGTCTTCAGAGTTCCCTGTTTTCTGTGTGTTAATCCGCTGTATTTGTCTTTGTATAGGATGTATAGTTCAGATTCAAACTGTGTATCTTTTTCTAATGTGCATGGTATTGTGAACTGTTTCATAGCCCCATTTGGCATTGTTGTTGATTCGCTTTTTCCGCAGTAGACTGCAATGTAAAACTTCTCCATGTCTGTCGGTATTGAGTTTTTTATTGTTACTTTAATATTTTCTGTTGTTGCTGAGTAGTCTATGCATGCAAAGCCTGTAGGAACTGAACATTTGTCTATTATCAGATTGTCTTTTAGCTTGTTTTTTTCTGAAGTTACTGAATATTCTCCTCCTTTCTGGTCTATGAATGTGCATCCTGAGATGATGATCAATGTTAAGATCATTAGTGCTGTTTTCATTTTAGCTTTTCAAGGAAGTTTTTTACTATTTCTGTTGCCTTGCAGTCTTCTTCATTATATTGCAGGATAAGGTCTAGTTTTGCAAGATTTGCTAGAGGATCTTTCATGAACTCATTATACCATACCATTGACTGAGCTCCTCCTGCTTTTTCTGAAGACCATCTGAAGTTTAAGTATTTTGCTATATGCTTTATGGAATATGATTCCAGAGGAAGGATTACACTTTTTGTTATAACTTTGAATAGGTCTACCATGTTTTTTGTTATCTTTCCATAAATCTTGTTGTTTCCTCCGTATTTGCTGAGCATCTTTTTCATAGCTCTTTTTTCATAGTCATGATAGTGATATATCGTGAAATCTTCTTTATCCTTGAAGAAGTTCAGGAATTCTTTCCATGTCTTTTCTTCATCTCTCGGGTGATTTGCAAGGAAAGCTCTGTATTTTTCTTTGTTGTTCTGTTTTATCAAGATTCCCCATAGATATTCTACATCTAAGTTGGTCTCTCCTTCTATATCAAAGTATATCTCAAGTTTTGATCTTGGGAATTCTGGTTCCTTTAATATGATCGGCTGGTTTTTTTTCATGGCTAATGCCTGATTTTTGATTATTTTTAGGGAAGCTATACCAAGCCCTTTGACTTCTGAAAGTTTTTCTGCATCCATCTTTGATGCTTCTGATATAGAGCGGATCTTGTTTTCTATCAGAAGCTGTTTTGTCTTCTTTGTCATCCTGTAGATCAATGATAAGTCATCATGCTTTACGCACCAATCATGGCAGTAGTTCTGCCAGACACATTGCGGGCAATACCTGCATATGCTTGGTTTCTGTTTTTTTCCTCCTGCTATGCTCTTGATAGAGGATAAGATATCTTTGAACTCTTCTTTGCGCTCTGATGTATTGAATTCTCCCTGCTTGAAGTCTCCAAAGATCACGAATGCTTTCTCAGGCATAACTCCTTGTATCTTTTCTAAAAGATGAGAGTAGAGCATAAGCTGTGCAATGTATTCATTCTTCATAGAGAGGCCTAATTTTATGTCTTTGATCGTGTAATAGTAATCTCCAAGCTTTGATATTCCTTTCTTTTTTTCTAATAAGTCAGGGATGCCTAGAAGATTGTCGTGAAGTAGGATCCCTTGGTAGATGATGTCAGCTCCTTTTTTCATCAAGTTTAAGGTTTGCTTAAACCCTTCTTTGAAGTCTTTGGCTGGGTATTCTGGCTCTTCAAATTCTATCTCTGAAACTATCTTTGATTCATGATCTCTTCCCTTTTCGAACTGCTGCTGCATAAAATCAGAAATAGGCTGTTTTTTTGACTGATCTCCGAAAAGATTGAGATATACTCTGGCAGGACACTGAGTGTAGTTGTAGAGCTCTGTTCCAGTGATCATAAATTAAAATAAAAAAGAAATAGTATAAAAAAGTTGTTAATAAACTACTACTTAAATCAGATCTATTGAGTTTTGTTATACTGAGAACCACGCTTGGCAATATGCTTAAAGACCCAGACTAGAAAGAAGTTTCTCTGCATCAAATTCTTCTATGTCTTCATACCTTTGGCCAACGCCAAGATAAAGAATTGGTTTTTTTGTTACATATGATACTGAGATAGCTGCTCCTCCTTTTTCATCAACATCAGCTTTTGAAAGGATTATTCCATCTATTCCTACAAGTTCGTCGAATTTCTTTGCCTGTTCAACACAGTCGTTTCCTGTTATGGATTCTCCTATGAATAATTTAAGATCTGGATTTGCTACTTTTATGATCTTCTTCATCTCATCCATAAGGTTGGTGTTTGAGTGTAGTCTTCCTGCTGTGTCTATAAGAACTGCGTTTATCTCTTTTGCTTTCGCGTATTTTACTGCATCAAAAGCTACTGCAGCAGGATCTGAACCATAGTCGTGCTTGATCATCTTTATGTTTAAGGCTTTTGCATGCTGTTCCAGCTGATCTATTGCAGCTGCCCTGAATGTGTCTGCTGCTGCCATAACGCATGAGAAATCATATTTTTGGATCAATGATGCAATCTTTGCTATGGTTGTTGTCTTTCCGCTTCCGTTAACACCCAAGAAACAGATGACCAGTGGTTTCTTTTTTTCCATACGCTCGAATATATTAAGTTCTGGAACGTCAAATAGTCCGCTTAATGAATCTTTTAATGAGCTAAGGACAGTATCTGTTACTTTTCCTCTAGGGATTGGCTTGTCTACGAGATTAGTTTTCAGATCTAGTTTAATCTTTTCAATAACTTCAACAGCTATGTTGTTTTCTAATAGTGCAACTTCTAGATCCCAGAATATCTCATCAAACTGCTTTTCAGAAATCTTTTTTGTGACTATCTTTTCTTTTATCTTAGCAAGAAATCCTTTTTTCTCTTCTTTTGGTTCCTCAGAAGAAGTCTCTTCAGTTTCTATAGTCTTTTTTTTTAACTCAGGTTCTTCTTTCTTGAACTTTTCAATCTCTGGGACTGCTGTCTTTCCTGCAGCTATGTCTTGTATAGAAGGTTCTTCTTTCTTTTCTTGTGCAGAGTCAGACTTTTGGGTCACTGGTTTTGATCTTCCAAAAGCAATGTCCTGAACAGAAGGTTCTTCTTTTTTCTCTTCAGCTGGAGATTCTTCTTTTGGAGCAGGAGGTTTTAGTTTTTTATCATAACCTCCTTTTCTTTCCATCAGTTCCTGTATTGAAGGTGTTTTTCCGTTCTCTACTTTTTCCTTTACGTTGATAGATGCAACTTTCTTGACGACTTCTGGTTTTTTCTCTTCTTCTTTCTTTTCTTCTAACTTGTGTTCTTCAAAACCTTCTTCTTCATGATCTTTATGAGTTATCTTTTCTTTTATCTTTTCGAAGAATCCTTTCTCTTCTTTCTTATCTTCTTTTGGAGTAGGAGGAGGTGACATCTCTTTTGGAGTTGGTGCAACCTTTATGCCTTCTGGCTCTTCTTTCTTTTCTTCTTCTTTTGGAGCAGGGGGTTTTCCTTCTAACTGATCTTTAAGCTTTTGCTGGTCTTCTTCAGAAAGATGCTCTTCTTTATGCTTAAATAATCCTTTGATCTTGCCTAGAAATCCTTTTTTTTCTTCTGGTTCTTCTTTTTTCTCTTCAACTGGTGCTTCCTCTTTCTTTACTTCTTCTTTTTCTTCAAGTTCCAGTTCTTTTTCTACTTCGTCTTCTTCAGGAGGAATATCTTCTTTCTTTTCTTCAGGCTGAGGTTCGGTTTTCTGTTCTTCTGGTTTTTCTTCTACCTGTACTTCTTCTTCAGCCTCTTCTGCTTCTTTCTCTATCTTTTCAGAAATTCCGGATACAGTATTCTTCAGTTTTTCTTTTAAAAACTTGAACAAAAAAAACACCTCTTATTCTACAGCTACTTTGTTTATCTCTTTTTCAAGCTGCATTGCCTGATTACTCATCTGTGTAAGCTCGAACAGTATCTTTGTCTGAGCTTCTTTGATATCGTTAAGCTGCTTATCTAACATCTCTTTAGCAGCAGGGATCTTTTTCTTTACAGCTACATTTGATCCTGCATTGACTACAACTTCTGAAGCTTCTTTTAATGATGCTTTTACGAATATTCCCGGAGCTACAGGTGTTAATATCTCTGAATCTGCCTTTGTCTTTGAAATGTTCTCTAAGTTCTCTTTTGTGCTTATCAGATCTGCAATCTGGTCGTCAAGCAGCTTATGGTTTTTCTGAAGCTGCTGTATCTGACCGTCAATCATCTGAAGCTGAAAATATTTCTGCTGCAGTTCTTTTTGTGCTTCCTGGTCCATATTATCACTCAAGTTTTTTTAACAGTCCTTTCAAAAAAAGGTCATATTTTGTCTCTAGTTCCAATAATTGAATTGAAGGGACAAATTCTGCTTCCTCTTTTTCGAAGTTTTCAAGCTCTTTTTTTACAAGAGTCTTGATCAATAAAAGCTCATTTTTGTCGAATGTCATAATAATCACTCCTGAAGTCGGTTAAAAACTATTCCTTTTTAAAGTTATCCCTTAAAACATAGTGCGCTTCGTCATATTCTTTAACTGATTCTTTCGTCAGATTTATTTGTTCTCGCTTGATATTTAGATCACTTCGCTTGGCACTATGTTTTATCCTTTCAAAAAGCCGAGAACTTCGTCAATATGGTTTATCTCAGGACCACCGCTTAGGTCGCCTATGATAAATCCGTTAGAGTTTGCTATGATTGCTGATTTGATGTAAGGGTTTGCAAGATTAACTGTACCAGTCTCACATCTAACTTTTAACAGTGATTCAATAAGTTTTACATCTTCATCAGATGCATCTCTGTGCAATACGCATCCTTTTGTGTTTGATGTTCCACATGCTCCTACTATTCTTAGGTCTGCTATGTTTCCTCTCTCTGTCGGAACAACTAATACTTTTTGGATAGCTTCTACTTCTTCTTTCTTGAAGTCTGTGCTTAATAGACAGCCGTTGTCGTTGCAAAGTATGTTATTTCCTAGTGCAGTGTGTTTTGTGTCTATAACTGTGAATGGAATCTTTAGTTTTTTTAGCTGTTCCAGTTCAGAATCAAAAGCTATTGATGGAACTAGCAATGAGTTTGAGTTTCCTGCAAGAAATGCACCTATCAAAGAAGTTCCGCAGATATCTATCTGATGCACTGGAACTTTCAGTACTTCTTCTATCTGTTTTACAAGTTTTTTGTTTACTTCTTTGCTTAGAAGGCAATAGCTATCTGTTGCAAAGCCATATAATCCTACATTCGGATTTCCGTTAAAATTTGCTTTTAGTAAGTGCATAGAATGTAGTTGGTTGTGGTTGATTTAAATAAGTTTCTAAGAAGCTGCCTGTTCTTCAAGTTCTTTTGCGATCTCCTGTTCTGCCTGCTTTTGGAGCATCCTTACTTCAATGTCTCCGAAGTGCTGCTCCTGGTGGAGATCAATCTTCCTGTGATTTGTTAAGTGTAGAAGTGGGATGAAAGTGAATACTTTGTCTTCTTTTGATGGGTTTTCTGGGACAAGTTTTTTGAAAGTTAGTTTTGCTCCGCTGTAGCTTGTGAAGAATAATTTTATCCTTCCGTAAATGTCTTTGATGACCTGGCCGATGTCTCTTTTTTTCTCCGGAACTGTAAATGCCATATGGGGGATCTCTCTCATAACTTTTCTTTTCTTGACGTCCATTGCTTTCTGCAATGCACCGACTAGATCATAGATAGAGATCTTTCTTTTTCTTGGCTGCGGTGTTCTTGGAATAAGTTTTTTAGGATCATAGTCTGTTATTCCTGGGATGAATGTTCCTTCCTCTTCGAATAATAGATCTTCATCCTCCTGTTCTTCTGACTGTGCGAATAATTTGTCTAATGCGTCAAGGTCTGCTCCCACTAATCTTTTGGATTTTATCTTCAATAATATGGCTGTTGCTAGAACCATCTTTCCAGAAACTCTTAGGTCCATCTGTTTCATCTCTCTGACCCTATCTACAAATTTCTGAGCTAACTGAGAAATATCGATGTCCCATGGGTCCATACCTTCTGATTTTACTAAGTCCATCAAAGTGGACTGCCAGCTGACTTCGTCTTTTCCTGTAAGAAGGCTGTATATTTTCTCTTCCATGAGAGTAATTATAGTATAAGAGTATAAAAAGTTTGCCTAAATATATAGAAGGGAGAAGTGTTTTGCAAGCAGTCTTTCTGCTTTTTTCCAGTGCTTATCTGCTTCTTTCTGCTTGCCTTTATCTTCTAGTAATTCTGCTAAGTCATGTTCTTTTGTAGCTTCCATCTTCTTCACGACAGCTTTCCTTGCCTCTTCGTATGAGATATATCTCATATTTGAAGAAGACTGTAGTGCTTGAAGTTCTGCCATGTTATGTATCATCCCTTCTTTGTCTTTCCTGTGGTGGGCTTTCCACCATCCAATTTCATATTTTGCCATCTCTGAATATAATTCTTGCTGGTTCATGGAAGGTGGAAATTACAGGTGTTTTATATCTGTTGTGTTGAGATTAGAATGCTGCTGACGTAGAATACCACCAAACTTTTCTAAAAAGTTTGATCAAAACAGTCTTCGCTACGCTCAGAATAAGAATGCGCCGACGGGGAATTGAACCCCGGCCACAACGTTGGCAACGTCGTATTGTACCACTCAACCACCGGCGCAGAATAAATAAAAATGGTGGGCCCACCCGGATTTTCCCGCCAAAAATCCTTTTCAGGATTTAACGCGACTCGAACCGGGGATCAATGCCTTTCTGAGTATGACGAAGAAAGGTTCAGGAACTCGTTCCTCGCCACCTTGTAAGGGCACTGTCATAGCCACTAGACCATGAGCCCATTGAACCTATAGAATTTTTATTTGATATAAAAAGCTTATTGTTTTATCATATCAATCCTTCGTCAATAAGCATCTGTTTATGGTCAAAAGCAAGATCCATATCTTTGACCTCTTCCAGAGGAACCCACTTTGCGTCCAAAGCATCAGAACTAGCTTTTAGCTGTCCTCCAATTACCCTACAGATATGAGGCAGGCAGATCATTGTTTTTGTCGGATGTCTTCCTTTTTTATCATAATATCTTCCGACAAACCTTATAATTTCTATATCTAAATTTAATTCTTCTTTAGCTTCACGAATTACTGTTTCCTTGATTTCTTCTCCCCAATCTACTTTGCCGGATATAAGTCCCCACATCCCATGAAACGCCTTAGATCCTCTCTTGATGAGGAGGATTTTCTTATTATCTTCACTCAGAATAATAGCATCGATGCCGATCCAGGGATGGTCTTTATTTTCCATGGATAAGCAAGATTCAGTCATTTATATAAAATTTATGGTCAGTGTTTTTTAGAAAGCTTTAAATAAAGATTTTAATCCTCTCACAGGCATGGGCCTGTTGCTTAGTCTGGTTGGAGCGCTGCTCTTATATGGGTACGTTTCATACATGCTTTAAGTCAAGCAGTGGTCGGGGGTTCAAATCCCCTCAGGCCCATCATTTTTCAAAACTTTTAAAAATAAGACAATAACTTTGAATATTAATACGCCCCGTTGGTGTAGTCCGGCCAATCATCTCGGATTTTCGATCCGAGGACTCGGGTTCGAATCCCGGACGGGGCATACTTTATTTTAACACACATAAATTTAAAAAGAAACACAAAATACCAATAAAAAAACAATAAAACCGAGGTTAAGTAGGGAGAATCAATCCCGAAGAATTTGATGAAAAGAAGTTCAAGACGATGGAAGAAAAAAGGCCAGATGAGATGGAAATGGCAAAGAAAAAGAATGAAGAAAGAAAAGAGAAAGAGAAGTAAGAGCTAAACAAAAGCTTTATAAATAACCTCAAATTCCTAAAATTCCTTATCGCCACCAAAGTGCTATATATTAGAAACAAAGAGTTCTAAAACACATATAGGCTAAATGTGCTAAGTGCACAGAAAAAATGTGTTATCATATTTTTCATTTGTACTTGATTTAACAGTCAAGTATGGTTGTAAGTTTGGTAGTAAAATTTTTAACCCAAATTTTTTTAAGTTTCAAACAGCGCAAACATGCTTTAATAATCATAGGATTTCTTTTAGACAATTCCCGTTGATCCTGCGGGAGGCTGCTGCTATTGGGTTTCGACTAAGCCATGCAAGTCAGAGGGTCTCTTCGGAGGCACAGGCAGAATGCTCAGTAACACGTCGATAATCTACCCTTAGGTCGGAGATAACCTTGGTAAACTGAGGCTAAAACCCGATATGAGAAAATAATTGGAAAATGTTTTCTCTCAAAAGCAATGCCTAAGGATGGGTCGGCGGCGGATTAGGTCGTTGGTGGTGTAAAGGACCACCAAGCCGACGATCCGTAGGGGCCGTGAGAGCGGTAGCCCCGAGAAGGGCACTGAGATACTGGCCCTAGCCCTACGGGGTGCAGCAGGCGCGAAACCTTTACAATGTACGCAAGTGTGATAAGGGAAACCCAAGTGCTTATGCTTTGCATAGGCTTTTGCCAAAAGTAAAAATTTTGGCGAATAAGTGGTGGGTAAGACGGGTGCCAGCCGCCGCGGTAACACCTGCGCCACGAGTGGGAGCCACGATTATTGGGCCTAAAGCGTCCGTAGCCGGACTTGCAAGTCTTTTGTGAAATTGCTGAGCTTAACTTGGCAGCGTGCAGAAGATACTACAAGTCTTGGAACCAGTAGGAGTCAGAAGGATGCTGGGGGGAGCGGTAAAATGCTATAATCCCCGGTAGACTACCTGTGGCGAAGGCGTCTGACTAGAATGGATTCGACGGTGAGGGACGAAAGCTAGGGGAGCGATCCGGATTAGATACCCGAGTAGTCCTAGCTGTAAACTCTGCGAGCTAGGTGTTGCACATTCTACATGAATGTGCAGTGTCGAAGTGAAGATGTTAAGCTCGCCGCCTGGGAAGTATGGTCGCAAGGCTGAAACTTAAAGGAATTGGCGGGGGAGCACCACAAGGGGTGCGGCGTGCGGTTTAATCTAATTCAACGCAGAGAATCTCACCAGAGGCGACGGCAGGATGAAAGTCAGGCTGAAGACCTTACTTGACAAGCCGAGAGGTAGTGCATGGCCGCCGTCAGCTCGTGCTGTAAAGTGTCCTGTTAAGTCAGGTAACGAGCGAGACCTGCATCTATAATTGCAAACAGGTTCTTTTGAATGACTGTGCACATTATAGGGACTGCCTTGGAAACAAGGAGGAAGGCGCAGGCAACGGTAGGTCTGTATGCTCCGAATCTTCTGGGCTACACGCGCGCAACAATGGTCGAGACAATGGGTTACGACTCCGAAAGGAGAAGTTAAACCTCTAAACTCGATCCAAGTCTAGATTGAGGATTGTAATTCATCCTCATGACAATGGAATCCCTAGTAATCGGATCTCATCACAATCCGGTGAATATGTCCCTGCTCCTTGCACACACCGCCCGTCAAACCACCCGAGTAGGGTTTAGGTGAGGCTTAGTTTTCAATTAAGTCGAACCTGAGCTCAGCGAGGAGGGTTAAGTCGTCACAAGGTATCCGTAGGGGAACCTGCGGATGGATCACCTCCTTTTCATTTTTAATTAAATGGAATAATTCGAAAATTAACCTTAATTTTCATGTGTGTTTACCAAACTTACAACCTTTTATTTTCATAATGGGCCTGTTGCATAATCTGGTATTGCGCCGCCCTTGCACATGTAAAAAAAGCGAGCTTTTTTTGAGCTCATGATTTTTGCATCATGAGAGGCGGAGATTTCGGGTTCAAAATTCCAAATGGATTCCTATTTGGACATGAAAGTCCCGACGGGTCCATTTCATAATTAACTAATCATTAATTGCAATTCACAAGTTAAAATTTGTGAATGAAGGGTGTAAGACATTTCAAAAATAATCCACTAAGTTTCTTTCGATGTGGAGAAGTTTTTGAAGATTTTCAAGAAAAACTTTCAAAGTTTTTCTCTGACATATCTCATGTTGATGAAACCATGCATAGACAATTGGAAATGAAAGAGTGTACTATTAGGTGAATGGCTTGGCTCAAAATCTGATGAAGGACGTGACAAGCTACGATATGCTCCGGCGAGCAGCATGTATGCATTGAACCGGAGATTTCCGAATGAGACTTCTCTATAAATCCGAAAGGATGGGGAACGCGGTGAATTGAAACGTCTTAGTAACCGCAGGAAAAGAAATCAATTGAGATGCTGTGAGTAAAGGCGATCGAAAACAGCAAAGGGCAAACTGAATCTGGCAATGAAAGTTGTTTAGAGATGTGGTGTTGCAGACTCACTTTTCACCTTAATCAGATGATTTGAAGTTATCTGGAATGATATACCATAGAGGGTTATAGTCCCGTAAATTAAATCTGAAAGGTTTGTGAGTATCTAGAGTATCACTTATCGGATATTAAGTGAGAATGGAAGGCATCAACTTCCAACCCTAAATATGTTTTGAGTCCGATAGCGTACAAGTACAGTGATGGAAAGCTGAAAAGAACCCTTAACAGGGAACTAAAAGAGCCTGAAACCTAATAGTGATAGATTGACACGGCCCTTAGGGGTTGTGTCGTTCGTTTTGAATAACGTGCCAGGGAGTGTGCTTAAGTGGCAAGAGTAATCTTTAACGGAGTACTCGAAGGGAAACCAAAAGTCCGCAGTTTACGAGGGACGAGGTGTGAAAGCGCCTTAAAGTCACTTGGGCACGACCCGAAGCCGCTCGATCTAACCCTGAGTAAGGTGAAGCGGGAGTAAGATCTCGTGGAGGCCTGAAGAGGTGCTACGTGCAAGTGTTCTTCTAACTTGGGGCTAGGGGTGAAAAGCCAATCGAGAGCGGTGATAGCTGGTTCCTACCGAAACTGGCCGCAGTCAGGTCTCGGAGGAGATTGCTAAAATGGTAAAGCTACGGATAGGGGATTTAGGCTGGGAAACCGGTCGGTTTCCTGTCCAACTCTAAATGTTTTAGCATCTTAGATTCCGGGAAACGGGGTTCGTACGTAAGGTACGGATCCTATAGGGGAACAACCCAGACTATGGTTAAGGTCCCAAATTACTGATTAAGTATTAACGGGTGAAGATTGTCTATAGCCTAAGACAGCGAGGAGGTTGGCTCAGAAGCAGCCATCCTATAATAAGTGCGTAACAGCTTACTTGTCAAGGTTATAGGTGTCTAAAATGGACGGGGTTAAATCAGTAACCGATACCATAGACCAGACAAAATCTGAGTGGTAGGTAGGCTCTCCGGTAGGGTAGAAGCATTTGTGCGAACAGATGTGGACCTTACGGAGAAGAGAATCCTGGTGAGAGTAAGAACTGAGTAGAGTGAGAATCTCTACCACCGAAAGGGCAAGGGTTCCTTGACAATGCAAATCAGTCAAGGGTAAGTTAGTCCTAACCAACTTCGTAAATCGAATGATGGGAAAGGGAAACAGGTTAATATTCCTGTACTATTTGAGTATGTGCGGCGACGCAAGCTTAATTTCTGACATTTCGGACTAGGTCAAATGAAACTGTCATTTCATTCAATCAAAATAAATCAAAGGAGTGCTGTAATGGCGAGAATTTGATTAAATTTGAGATGAGCATTCCTATGGAGTGTTTGGCTGATGTCTGGATTCCGTGAAAAGGGAATTAAGAAAAATCTCATTTATCTATACCCAGAACCGGCACAGGTGCCCCTAGGTGAGAAGCCTAAGGTGTGATGGAATAATCCGACTAAGGGAATTCGGCAAATTAGCCCCGTATCTTCGGTATAAGGGGTTCCTGGAATTGTATCCGTATGGGTGCGATTTCAGGACGCAGTGACAAAGATGGTCCGACTGTTTAACAAAAACGTAACTTCCTGCGAGCCTGCAAAGGTGTGTATAGGAGGTGACGTCTGCCCAGTGCCAGTACTTGAAACTCGGTTTCAACTGAGCTAAGAGCTGGTAAACGGCGGGGGTAACTATAACTCTCTTAAGGTAACGAAATGCCTTGCCGTTTGATTGACGGCCTGCATGAATGTCGCAACGAGATCATCACTGTCCCTAGACGGAATCCACCGAACACTCTTTTCTGGTGCAAAAGCCAGAGATTTCCAGTGGGAAGCGAAGACCCCGTGAAACTTTACTGTAGCTTGTTGTTGCGATGTGAGCCTTGGTGCTTAGTGTAGGTAGTAGTTGTTTGATGCTTGATTTCCGGATTAAGTTTAGACGAAAATGAAACACTACCCTCCAAAACTTACGTCGCTTACTTACTTCTTGTAAGGACATCAGCATGTGGACAGTTTGGTTGGGGTGGCACCCTGTTGAAAATGTATCAATAGGGCCCAATGGTTGACTCACGCCGGTCAGAAATCGGCAGTAGAGTGCAAGGGCAAAAGTCAGCCTGATTGGGTTCGTAATACGATCGGATCCAAACAAGAAATTGTGGCCTAGCGAACCTCTAAGTCCTCATTGATGGGGGCTAGAGATGACCGAAAAGTTACTCCGGGGATAACAGAGTTGTCCCGCCCGAGAGCTCATATCGACGGCGGGGCTTGCTACATCGATGTCGGCTCTTCCTATCCTGCGCGTGCAGAAGCGTGCAAGGGTGGGGGTGTTCACCCATTAAAAGGGATCGTGAGCTGGGTTCAGAACGCTGTGAGGCAGTTTGTTTGATATCTACTGGAAATGTTTTAATGTCTGATAGGAAGGAACTCATAGTACGAGAGGAACTGAGTCTCGACGCCACTGGTCTATCTGTTGTCCGACAGGGCACGCAGAGCAGCTACGCGTTAAGTGATAAGTGCTGAAAGCATCTAAGCACGAAACATACCTAGAAAAGAGACATTTAGAACTCGAGAAAAAGACTCGTTTGATGGGATTGGTGTGTAAGTTTCAAGCTTCGGCGAGAAATTCAGCATGCAATTTCCAAACGTTCGTTTTCATTTCAAAGTCTATGCATGGTTTTTTCATTTATTTTTCTTTGGAAAAAACTAGAATTAGTGTGAGCTTTATTATCAAACCAGTAGTGTTCTGAACCATAGAAAAACTTTTATTTTTGTTTTGATTCCCTCTTTTAATGGCGAGATTACACAAGAATATCGAGATCTGGAAATTAGGTTATAGTTTTGCTTTGAAAGTATATAAATTATTAGACAAAATCCCAAAGGAAGAGAGTGACAACATAATCCCGCAGATGAGAAGAACAGCTGTTAGTATTCCGTTAAATATTGCTGAAGGTTCTAGTAAAAGAAGTAAGAAGGATTTTCTAAATTATGTGAATACTGCGTATGGTTCTGCTAAGGAATTGGATGTTTTACTTTCTTTATGTAAGGATCTTGGATACATCAAAGAAGATGTTTATTTGGATTATTTTAAAGAATTGGATCTGTTGATGGGAAAGATATTCTTGTTTATGAGAAATCTAGAAAAGGAAACTCCTTATAATTTCTTTAAGAAATGGAAAGAGAAATAGTTATTCACACACCTTATGATAAGTCATTGGAATTACTTTTTCATCTTTTGTGATGATGAGTTGTCCTGTGACTGTTACGCAATCTGAACGTTTTAGTTGCTTGTTTGGATCTAAGCTGTCTATTACTGCGAGGCCTGTAAGAAGTGATTGTCTTACTTCTTCTTGGATTGCTTTTTTTTCAACTGTGCTTCTTTCAGGATTATAGTTGAAGTTTATCGGAACTATTGTTACATCTTCTTTTCCTGCAAAGTTATTGTGGTATGTTGAGTTCCCCATTGTTATGTCTGAAGGAGAATTATATTTTGAGTCTATGTAAGATAATGCCATCTTGTTTATCTCTCCTGGTGTTAATGTTGTAGTCTCTTTTTCTGTTGTGTATGCGACAAGGATTAGAACTAGTGCCAGGATTGAAAGTAATGCTAATGATTTTTTCATATTAAATTAAATGCTCCTCTTTGCTTTTTCCAATTCAGCGGTGTTAATGATTTCTATCTGCTGTTCTATATTTTCCAATGTTGTAAGAGTTGTTGCAGCGGCTGCCATGAAAGCAAAAACTGCTGCTGAGATCAATATTTGCTGGTTTTCAGGAATCTGTTTTGTAAATTCAGGAACAAAATAAAACTTTTTGATGAATGCTCCTAGAACTCCACCAATTGCTCCTGCTTTTAAGACTTTTTTTGCTATAATCCTTATTTTTCTGAAATAGCCAGCTAAATCTCCACCATCTACTATCTTTTTAAGTAATTTCCTGTTTAACTTGATCTCTTTATTCCACATTTTTACAAATTCCTTGAATGATTTCTTATCCTGTTTATTGATAAACTTCTCTTCTAACTGCAGTCTGTGCCCAATAGATATAATTTTAGAATAAAATATCTCAACTACATCCATCAATCTTTTAGTTTTTCTTTTAAATTCCTTATCTTTTATGTTTCCATCAGTCCAGGCATAAATATTCAATAATTTATCTCTTGATTCTTTCAGCCCACTTTCAATAATTTTCAAAAACCTTCTCTCATTCCTGATACATCCTCTCAGCAGTTTAATCCCCTCAGGATCCAGATGATTTTCTTCAAGCAATCTAATGGCTTCGATTCTTTTTTTAGAAATATTTAGCCTAAGGTTCATAGAACGAACAACATTATTCTTAAAATCATTCAAAAACGTTATGTCATCTTCTATATCCCTTTCATTAATCATAACTACAACCAATCATCTGTTATATATAAATTTACCCAAAAGACTTAAAAATGGGCTATAATTTACAGCTTTACAGAGGGTGATGGGGGATAAAATGATAAGTCTTGAAGATTTCGTAAGGAAAAAACCAGATACAAAGGAACTGAAGAAGGGAAATCCAGGTGTATGCCATATATTTGACGGAGAATTTAAAGATCCAGCAGAGGTCCATGAGCTTAGGAAAGGGACTGTTGCAGGATGGGAGTTAGATCAGGGGAGAGATCCAAATCCTATGTATTGGAGATTTCCTGAAGGAGATTTTACATCAGAATCAAAAGGCCATGATGAAATAACTGTAATCGACGGGAAGTTAAAAATAGGATATAATGATTCAGAAAATGGGAGCAGAAGGATCATAGAGCAGACAGCTGAAAGATATGGAAGAATAGTGATACCTAAATCTGGGGCATTTTCATTAAATTCTGACGGACCAGTCATATATTTGCATGAGTCAAAGAGTCTTAGTGACCTTAGGCATGAGCCAGTAATCATGAAAGAAGGATATGAAATAAGAGAGACCCATGTTGCTGCTATCGGAAACAGACTAAGTGATATCTGTTCAATGATAAATATTTGGTGTGATGGAGGAATTAAATTCTCAGAAATAGAGATGGATCCAGCTAATGGAAATAAATATTGTTCTGGCATCGGAGTCTATTCAAACACACCTTATGAAATCGAACTAGAACATGTTGAATGCCCTTTACCTATGAGTGGAGGAGATGTGCATCATGCTGTTGTAATTGTTCCTGAAGGACATAAGGACAAGATTTCATCAGAGATAACAAGACTGTTCAAAGGATTTGAAAAAGAACTCTACAAAAGAATGGAAAATCCTGTTCCAGAGCCTGCAAGATAAAATGTTATGCCTTGGAATAGAATCAACTGCGCATACTTTTGGTGTTAGTGTAGTTGATGATAAAGGTAATGTTTATTCTAATGAAAAGGATGCTGTCAGTACTGAAAGCGGCGGGATGATCCCTGCCCAGGTTGCTGACCATCATGTTTCAATCTGTGATGATGTTATCAAGAGAGCTTTGGATAAAGCTGGGAAGAAAATAAAAGATATCGACCTGATCGCTTTTTCACAAAGTCCGGGGATAGGGCATTGTTTGAGGATCGGAGCGTTTTCTGCAAGAGCTTTAGGACTGTTGCTGAAGAAGCCAGTTATCGGTGTTAATCACTGTATTGCACATCTTGAGATAGGAAGGATAAAGACAAAATCAAAAGATCCTGTGTTATTGTATGCTTCTGGAGCAAATACACAAGTAATTGCTTATGATGGTGGAAAGTATAGGATCTTTGGAGAGACATTGGATATTGGAATCGGTAATTTCTTAGACAGTTTTGCAAGGTATATTGGATTAGGATTTCCCGGAGGCCCAAAGATATATGAGTTAGCTTTGAAAGGGAAAGAGTTTATCGAACTGCCTTATTCTGTGAAAGGAATGGATGTCAGTTTTGGTGGATTATTGACAAATTTGAAACAGAAATATGATTCTGGAAAATATAAGGTTGAAGATCTTTGTTATTCTGTTCAGGAAACTGTATTTGCTATGCTTTTGGAAGTAAGTGAGAGAGCGATGGCACATTGCGGTAAGAAAGAGTTATTGCTTGGTGGGGGAGTTGCCTGCAATAAAAGATTACAGGAGATGTCTGATATAATGTGCAAAGAATTTGGAGGGGAAAGTTTTATCCCTGAGAACCAATTTTTAGTTGATAATGCTGCTATGATCGCATGGCTTGGAATTATTGAACATAATGCTGGTGTTAAAACAGATACTATTATAAAGCCGTATGAAAGAACAGATGATATAGAAGTAATATGGAGACACTGAGAAATCAGAGATTTCTGGTGTCTCACTCGCAAAGCTCGGAGAGAATAAAATGGCAAAATGGAAATATCAAGTAGAGAAAAAGAAAAGCAGCTATGATACCTATCTAAGATTTGAAGGTAATGAAACAAAAAAACTGAAGATAAAGAATTGGGATTTTACAAAGAATCCTATGACTGAAGCATTGATGACTTCTGATGTTATTGAAGAGAATGGGGAAGAAGTAGATAGGATATGGTCTGTATGGAACTATGACCTTACTCAAGAACTTAAGAAGAAACTAAAGACCAAGAACCCTAAAGAAGCGGTGAGTTTAACTATAACAAGACATGAAGAAGACATGGAAGAAAGTTTTGAGTTTAAGATAGATTAATTCTTCAAAACTTCACTTGCCTTTTCAAGCTTTTTCTGCATCTCAGGTGTAAGCTCTGATGTTATAGCGCCGCAATCCTTGCATATGATCTCATCTTTTTTCTCACTATAAACTACGTTTGAACTGCCGCACTGAGGGCATTGTTCTATTTCGCTCAGTTTCATCATTTTCCTCCGTTAGCTTTTACGATCTTTTTGAGTATGCTTTCTTTTCCTTTCCAGTCTAATGCTTCTTTCAAAACTTCTGAGATCCTTTCAACTGGGATTATCTGTATATTTTTCAGTTTTTCTTTATCAACTATTATGTCTTGTAGATTTGGTTTTGGAACAATAACTTTCTTTATACCTGCTTCTATGGCAGCTTCTATCTTGTATGAAACTCCGCCGATAGGTAGGACTTCTCCTCTTACAGATAATGATCCTGTCATCGCTATATCCTGTTTTACTGGAATCTTCTTTAATGCTGAAATGATTGAAGTAGCGACAGCTATGGAAGCTGAATCTCCTTCAACACCTTCGTATGTCTGTAAGAATTGTACGTATAAGTCATAAGTTTCTTTGATGTCTTCTCCGAAATATTTTTTGATTATTGCGGAAACATTCTTTATAGCTTCTTTTGCGATCTCTCCAAGCTTTCCTGTAGCTATTATCTCTGACTCTTTTCCTCCAGGTGTCACTTCTGATTCAATAGGAAGGATTATTCCGGAGAATGAGTTGCCATCTCCCATGACTGCCAATCCATTTACTCTTCCTACTGTTTTTCCTGTTGTTATAATAACTTCATATTCCTTCTTCCTTTCTATGATCTTATCAGCGATCTGCTGCTCTAGTGTTCTCGCTATCTTCTTTGCCTCTTTTATGTGTTCTTTCTCTACTAGTTTGGAATTGTTCTGTTTTGCAACATCCCCTGCTGCTCTGATCAATCCTCCAAGCTCTCTAAATCTTAAAGTTAGATGGCCTTTTCTGTTTGCCATCCTTCTTGCTTCTTCTATCATAGCATCGACAGCTTCTTTTGAGAAATGAGGGATCTTTTCATCTTTTGTAACTTCTTGTGCAACAAATACAGCTATATTATTTCTGTTTTCAACATTGTCTTTTACTGTTTCGTTCATGTAAACTTCATAACCATATCCTCTGATCCTTGACCTTAGCGCAGGATGCATATGCCTTATTGTCTCTATGTTTCCAGCTGCAACTAATACGAACTTACAAGGAACTGCTTCGGTCCTTACCATGGCTCCTGCTGAACGCTCCGACTGGCCTGTTATTGAATACTTTCCTTCCTGAAGTGCAGTTAGTAATTCCTGCTGTGTTGCTGGGTTTAATGTTGCAATCTCATCAACAAATAATACCCCCATATTTGCTTTGTGTATCATTCCAGCTACAACTCTTTCATGAGAAGGTGTTCCTAATCCTCCTGACTGGAATGGGTCGTGTAATACATCCCCTAACAGTGCTCCAGCATGTGCTCCTGTTGCATCATAGAACGGAACCTGTTTTTTTGCAAAATTGTCAACGATTATTTTTGGAACGTAAACTTTTTTTTGAGCTCCCATCCTTGCCCCTATACTTGTGAACATCACAAATGCTGCAAGGAACAGCATACCTCCTAAGAATAATGCTGCGAAGATTATGTTTGCTGCTGTCGGTCCGTCTGTTTTTAAGTAATGTGAACGAGCCCACCAAGGTGTGAACATGGCCAACAATACTAAGACGAACATGAGCAGATTCTGGTTCTTGAACATGTTTAATGATTCTAATTTTGCTTTTCCGATCGTTTCTCTTGCTTTTCCTGCTGGAAGGGTTCTTATCAGCGGTGTGTTTTCGTCGTTTGGATTGAAGAAAGAGATAATATCCACTAGTTTTTCTTTTGGCAACAGTTCTGCTAGTGCAAGGCCAAGCATAGATTTGCCAGTTCCAGGCTCTCCGATAAGCATAACATGCCTTCTCTGTTTTGCAGCTTTTTTTATGACTTCAACTGCATTATCCTGGCCTATAACCTGTTCAGAAATCTTTTTTGAGACTGAAATCTCTTTTGTAGACTTAAATTTCAGCTCCTTAACCCCTTTTTTTGCCATAGTGTACACCAAATATCAAGTATTTAAAAATCTTACTAATTTAGAAATCTATTTGTTAATGGGAGGTTGTTGTTCTCCTAAAAACTGAGTGCAGGCTTTCTTGTATTCCCAATAATACCAGCATTTGTGCTGGTGGTTGTTCCACATTATGCAGCCAGAACAACATGCATTTTGCTTTGGATTGTTTGTCCTTTCCATGATAATTTTGTTGATTCTTGATATTATTAAAGTTTTCGGTAATATTTATTAAGCTGTTTATATTATGTTGTTAAGGGATGAAAGAAACTACTTTATTAAAAATAGCTCTTTGTTGCGCTATCGTTGGATTAGTTGTATTGTTCTATTTCTCTGAGCAGATTGTTGTTGAAGAGAAGGTTATCGAGAAGATAACTGCCATGGATATTGAAAAGGATGTTAAGATCAGGGGAGTTGTTGAGAAGGTGAATGACCTTGAAAAGATAGCAATATTAAGTGTTTCTCAGCCTAAGGCAATAACTGTTGTTTTGTTCAAGGATGGGGATGTTAATGTAGATGAAGGAGATTTTGTCTATATTGAAGGAACTGTAGAAGAGTTTGAAGGAAAATTAGAGATCATTGCAGATGAGATAAGGAAAGATTGAATCTATCTCTTCTTCTTTGATCTTAGAACATATAGTTTCATGCTTGTAAGGATCTTACCCAATGATTCTTTTATATCTCTTATCTCTGAAATATAGCTTTTTTTATCGATCGTTACATCGAAATTTCCTTTACTTACTTCATTGATGGTATGGGTCAATTCATGCAGAGGCCTGTCAACTGAGACAAACAGGAAGAAAATCATAGATATCAATACAAACATCACCACGAAGAGTGCCATTATTAGGTTTGAAGAGGATTCCTGAGATGTATTGTTTAATGAGCTGGCAAGATCATCTGATCTTTTCTGCCTTTTTTCTCCCATCAGACCTTGTTTTTCTATTATCTGGTTTAATGATCTTACTTTTTCATCCTCAAGAACCAAGATATTAGATTCCCTTATCACTATATCTCCCATCTCCTTTGCGACTGAAGTATATCCTGAAATATTATTAAGAAGATGATCGATAGTCGATGGATCTGTCTGAATTTCATCTAATCTGTTCTTTAGATTCTCTATTGAATCAAGCCATGAGTCTACCTTTTTTTTATTTTTATACTGGAAAAGTGCTTCTTTGCTGTAATAGATAAGCTTACTTACTCTTTTTGTAAGTTCTATATCTTCATAAGTGTAGGCTATGTCTCTGATAGCATGTCTCATATTTCTTTCTGGATCCCGCTTGCTGTCGAATATCTCTCTATTTTCTATCTTTTCTTTCTGTAGTTCTTTGATTTCATCGCTTATTTTGCTTAGTTCTTCAAAATCTGAGATTATTGAATTTAATTCTTCCCTCTCTATACAGTCAGGCGTTTTTATCTTAAACTTATCTTCAAATTCTAATTTGACAGAATCCATCAATATTGAGATTGAATTAAATTCTCCCATATTATCTGTTGTCTTAAGTAATAGTGTATAGATCTGCAGGTCTTTCATTATACCTGAAACTTTGTTAAACCCTATAAGTGAGTTGGAGTTATCCTGGATCCTTCTGTCAGATATGATTCCGTTGTACGCTAAAAAAGATATCATCATAAGAATAAATATCAGGAAGATGACTAATAGGTTTGATAATTTCATTTTATTTATTCTTATCTGGAATTTTATAATTCTTTTTTATATACTGACAAGGGAGAAAAGTATAATAAGAAGAAAGAAATCTATATGAGTATGTTTGCTGAGATAATGCTTGCAGTTCTGCTTGGAATAGTTAGTGGAGTTTTTACAGGCTTAGGGAATGTTAATTCTTATGTAAAATCCAGTTGTATGACAAAAGCATTACAGAAAATTGTTTGATAAATAAATGGCGGTTTGTTTGGTTTTTACTCCCCTTAATGTTGATTTTGATAAAGCTACCAAAAAGATATTTTGAGTCTTAGATAATAATTTAGATTTCTTTCTAAAATCTATAATTATTTATGATAACGAGAAATGTGTTTGTGACTCAAATTTTTTCTATTTTTTATATGTTCTATGTGAGCAATCTTCTCCTCCACGAATTTATGCATTTTAAGTTTATTTCTTTCAAGCAATGTAGAGAAATGTTTTCCACCTAAGAAATCAGGCAAGATTACGTAAGTTGCCCCTTCTTCATACATTCTTTCAGCTTCTTCAATTTGATGAGATACAACCACTATAATTGCTTTTTTATTAACTAATTTAACTTTTTTCATAATAAGTAAGTTGGTTTCAATTTCAGGAATTGTAGATATTATCATCTTAGCTCTAGAAAGATTAAGCTCATCTAATAGTTCAGAATCATTAGCGTCCCCATACCTGCAATCATAACCTTCTTTAGAAAGTTTTGTGATAACATCTGGATCATAATCTATTATAAGGAATTTCTTTTTTATTTTTTTAAGAGACTCCATAACATCCAATCCAATATGGTCATATCCAAATATGATTATATGGTGGTCATCTTTCTCATGATACTTATGCTCATCGACTTTTCTGCCCCTCCTTTCAAATATAGATAAAAACTTAGATATTTTGGGATAAATCTTATGAGAATAAATTATCATATAGGTTGATCCTGCAAATGTTATTAAACCAACTGCTGTAACAAAAGATAATATGTTACTTCCTAGATGACCTACAGAAACACCCATAGTGATCAATATGAGCGAAAATTCACTTATTTGAGCAACAGTAAGACCACACAAAAAGCTGTTTCTTTTAGTATAACCTAATAACCCCATTAAGATCATAACTATCAGTGGATTTCCTATCAAAACAAAAAAAGACAATACTAAGATTGCTGGTAAATTTACAAATATATTAGAAAACATCATCTCTGAACCAAGAATTATAAAAAATAATATCAGAAAGAAATCTCTAAGTGGCCTTAATCTAGAACTTATCTCAAAATGATAAGGTGACATAGATAATGTTATACCTGCAAGCAATGCTCCTGCTTCTATAGAAAAATTTAGATAATGAAAAGCAGATGCTATGACAAAGCACCAACTAAGTGAGAAAAGGAGTAAAAATTCCTGAGATTTTGCAATTATTTCTGTCAATTTAGGCAAAAGATATATTGTCAATAAAAATAAAACTAATATCCCTCCTGCCCCTTTTAAAATAGTTTCAAAAGCCATGGAGGCAATATTTACTCCATTATTAAATGTTGAAATGACAAGAAGTATCACTATAGCTATAAAATCTTGCACTATAAGAAATCCAATAGATATTCTCCCATAAAGGGATTCTAAATCTCTCTTGTCAGACAATAATTTCATTATGATTATTGTGCTACTAAATGCTAATGCAATTGCAATATATAATGAGGTGATGTTTGAGAATCCAAAAGCCTTAACTATAACAAAACCTATTGATGTTGTAAAGATTACTTGTCCAAGTCCTGTTATCAAGGATATTTTTCCAACATCTTTGATAACCTTTGGGTTCAAGTTAAGTCCTACTAAAAAAAGAAGAAGAGCAATACCTATATGAGAAAATGCTGTTAAGGTCTCATGTGAATCTATTATATTGAAAACAAATGGACCTGCTAAGATTCCACTTAGAATATATCCAATGATTGCAGGCTGTTTTAATATTTTAATAAATCCGGTTACAACTACTGTTATAAGAAGAATGATACTTAATTCATTAAATATAGCTGGGTTCATTTGTTATGCTTAATCTTCATTTGTGTTTCCACAAATCTGATCTAGTTCATCTTTGTCAAGCCAGATCCCATGACATTTTGAACAATAATCCACCTCTAAATCATGAATCCTTGCTTTTTTTAATACTTCATTTTTACAACGTGGACATTTCATATTTCATCTCCTCCTTACACCATTTTATTTTTTCCTAAAACTTCAACTACCTTATCATATTCCTTAATGAGTAGTCTTATCTCTGGAATCTTTAAAGAATAGAATCTTTCTCTTCCTTCTGTTCTTGTATTAAGTAATCCTAAATCATAAAGTTTTTTTAGGTGTTTTGAAGAATTTACTTCGGACAAACTAAATTGTTCTGCTATTTTATGCACGGATAGCTCTTTTTTTATTAGTGAATGAAGAATATTCCTTCTTATCCTAGATCCCAAGGCTCTTGCAAGCTTTTCATCCGGCATACTCTAATTACCGTAACAAAGACTATATAAATGTTTCTATGTTGCGAAACAAAGAAATAATAAATTTATACTAATTTATTATATAAAATTAAAAAATAGGAACCTTTTCTTTATTATTTTATTTTCTCAAATAAGGATATATTTTTACTATTTTCATGCCAAAAACATCCTAATGTGCTCTTTTTCTGATAAATTAAACCCGGAGTGCATATCAAACCAGAAATATTTATATAACATAAAGGCATTGGTGTACTGATGTGCCAAAAGGTAAAGTACACCTTAATACATTGTTTAAGTTGGATTCCCGCTGGCATACGAAAAGGCTGAGACCATTGTTTTCGCAAATCATACTTGCTGTAGGGATTGGTGTGCTCTCCGGGGTATTCACAGGCCTTATTCCTGGAGTGCATATTAATTTAGTTAGTCTATTGTTGCTTAGTGTTTCTGGTTATCTGTTGGGTGTTACTTCTCCGATTGTGCTGGCATGTTTTATAATATCGATGGCTGTTGTTCATACTTTTTTGGACAGTATTCCATCTGTGTTTTTGGGAGCTCCTGATGCTGATCAGGCATTGAATGTTTTGCCAGGGCATAGATTATTGTTAGAAGGGAAAGGTTATGAGGCTGTTAAGTTGACAGTGATTGGAAGTTTGTTGGCTTTGGTTTTGACTGTTATCTTGATCCCTGTGTTGATGCCTTTTGTTCCAATCATATACAATTCTGTGAAGGGTTACATGGGGTGGATATTGCTGGCTATCGTTTCATTTATGGTTCTGAAAGAGAAGAAAGTTTTTTGGAGCTTTTTTGTATTTTTTATATCCGGGCTTTTAGGAATAATTGTCTTGAGTATGCCTAATCTTGAGCAGCCTTTATTTCCTATGCTTTCTGGGATGTTTGGGATAAGCACTTTAGTTACATCTTTGTCAAATAATGTAAAGATTCCAAAGCAAGTTATCAGTGAGAGCATTAAAGTTCCGAAGAGTGAGTTGGGAAAGGCATTGGGTGCTGCTGTTTTTTCTGGGAGCTTGACCGGAATATTTCCGGGATTAGGTGCTGCACAGGCTGCTATAATCGGAAGAGAGATCGTCGGAAGGATGGGGCATCATGCGTTTATGGTTTTAGTGGGTGGGATAAATACTGTGAATTTTTTATTTAGTCTTGTTACCTTGTATATGCTGGAGAAAGCGAGGAATGGAGCTGTATTGGTCGTGCTGGAAATTGTTAAAGGGATAGATCTTAATGGGCTGATTGTTTTATTGGGAGTCGCTTTGGTTGCCGGAGGAGTTGCTACATTTCTTGCTTTTTTGATAACTAGAGTTTTTTGTAATGTTATTGGGAAAGTTAACTATAAACTTGTGTGCAGCTCTGTGATAATATTTGTAAGTGGTATGGTCTTCTTCTTTTCCGGCTGGACTGGGATATTTGTTTTGCTTGTAAGCACAGCGATAGGGATCATTCCTGCTCTGAAAGGAGTTGGAAGGAATCATGCCATGGGTTGTCTGCTAATGCCTGTGATACTATATTTTCTGCTTTAATAGTAAGATTATTAAATAGATGGGGAATTGTTTTGATCATGAAGAAGGAAATCCTGAATGATATTGATCTGTATTTTATAACAGACAGCAATCTGACTAAAAATGATGTAATTGAAGATGTAAAGGCTGCTATCAGGGGCGGAGTTAAGGTAGTGCAGTATAGGGAGAAGAATAAAAGTGTAGATGAGATGGTCCAGAAAGCGAAGCAGATAAAGGAATTGTGCGGGGAAGATGTGTTGTTTATCGTTAATGATAGCATTGAAGTTGCTTTGGCATCTGATGCTGATGGAGTTCATGTCGGACAGAAAGATGAAAGTTATGATGTTGCAAGAGCAAAATTAGGATATAACAAGATAGTAGGTGTCAGTGCAAGTACGATTGAAGAAGCTCTGAAGGCGGAAAGAGAAGGAGCAAATTATGTTGGATTGGGCCCTATATTTCCAACTGATACAAAGAAAGATGCTGCTGAAGCGATTGGGTTGAATGGGATAAAAGAAGCTAATAAGAAGATAAAGATCCCTATTGTCGTGATAGGAGGGATACATGACTACAATATAGAGAATGTGCTTAAAGCTGGGGCAAGCAAGATAGCGATGATATCTGAGATTATAGGAAGTGAACATGTAGAACATGAAGTTAGAAAATATGTAAGGCAGATAAGGGATTATTCAAGATGAAGATCAAAGATATTGGTGGAGAGTTTGCTTTGATTAAAAGGATTTCTAAGAAAATTAAAAGTAAAGGTGTTAAGGTGGGGATAGGTGATGATGCTGCTGTTCTTGATTTTAATGGAAAGTTAGTTGTTATGACAACTGATGCATTAGTTGAAGATGATCATTTTTCTCTGAAATGGTTTTCTCCTGAGTGGGTTGGGATGAAAGCTATTGAGGTTAATGCGAGCGATGTCGGAGCTATGGGGGCTAAGCCAAAGTATGCTTTAGTATCCTTAGTTTTAAGGAGAGATGCAACTGTTGAATTTGTTGATGAATTGTATAAAGGTCTTCGGAAAAGCGGAAAAAAACATGGTGTTGAGATTATCGGCGGAAATATGACTCATGGAAAACAAGTTGTCGTTAGTGTTGATATGATTGGTGAAGTTGAAAGGGAGAAGTTGTGTTTAAGGAAAGATGCTAAGGCTGGAGATTTTATATTAGTTAGCGGGTATCTTGGAGGATCGAAAGCTGGATTAGAACTGTTTTTGAAAAAGAAAAGAGCATTTAGTTCAGTTAAGAAGAGTCATGTAGAACCGAAAGCGAAGTATGAGAAAGTCAGCGGATTTTTGAAAAATATAAATGCTATGATCGATGTTTCTGATGGATTGGCTTCTGATGTTACAAGGATATGTGAGCAGAGCAAAGTTGGAGCTGTGATATATGCAGATACTGTCCCTATCAAAGGGGAGGTTAGAAGAGCTGCTGAATGCCTAGGGGATGATGCATTAGATTATGCTCTTTATGGTGGGGAAGATTTTGAGCTAGTTTATACTGTTTCTGAGAAGAATTTAGGAAAAGTAAAAGGATTTGTTGTCGGCAGGATAACAAAGAAGAAAGGTGTTATGTTGTACCAGAAAGGAAAAGAAAGAAAAATAACAAAGAAAGGATTTGATCATTTTAGTAGTTGAGAATTATAGAAGAATAAAAAAATAAAAGAAAAAGAAGAACTACTTCTTCTTTTTGGATTTCTTTTTTCCGCCTCTTGCCATCTTAGCACAAGCGCAGTTTCCTTTCTTATCTATGAAGTATAGGAATCCTTTTTCTCTCTTTATTCCGCACTTGCAAACAGTTTCCTGCTTTTTAGATGTCTTTTTTCCAGCTCTAGCCATCTGGACTCTAGCTGCGTTTCCCTTCTTATCTACAAAATATAGATATCCAGCTTCTCTTTTTATCCCACATTTGTGTAGCACTTTTCCTGCCATTTTTAAACCACCTCGTTTTAAAAATATTGTGAGTGTTATTCTATGATTACCTTTTGGCCAATGCTCTGGCCAGGCATGCCTGTCTCAAAAATAGCCCTTACAGCGCCTTTTGAGCCATGTGCAGCTGATATTTTTCCTACTAATTCTTTTCCTGCTGGAGATTTCCAAACTACTTTTTTTCCTACTAATTCTGCTGCTTTTTCTTTGACGGAAATACCTTTAGGAAGAATGATCATCTGATTAGGTGTCTGTGTATGTCTTCCTAATCTGAAATTAACAATTGTAGCATCCATAGCTACGAGGAGAATCATGATTGGTTTAAAAAGTTTTTCTTTTTGTCGAGTGGATTTTTGGATTGTTATTAACGAAAGATTTTTATATTATCTATACCTTATGGTAGATATACAAAAGGGTATAGTAGTGTGTGTTTTTGTTGTTTTTTGTTGTTTTAGACGATAATTCTATAAAACGAAAGGTTTAAATATAAGTATACTGTTTGGTATATTAATCATTTGGTTATTATACCAAATGGTGCATGTGTCCTTTGGTCGTGTTAGGAATTCTCTACACCCCCAACGTAGACGAGCACGACTAAAGGCACCTTAATGATCCAAAATCACAAGGTTTAAATAATAATATACCATATGGTATGTATACCAATTGGTTAATATGGGCAAAAAAAAGAAAACAGTAATCATAGGAAGAGATAGTCAGCTAAATCTGTTAGACAGAACTATGGGGAACCTTTGTCTTGTCGGCGATAAAGGCATAGGAAAAACAAGAATTCTTAAGGAGTTTATATCTAAGAAAAAGAATGCTGTCTATGTTGATTTTGAGAAGATCAGCTTAAGTCCGGAGGATTTCTGCATCGAGTTTATCGGTTCTTTGTGTTATGGTATGTTTGGGGGGAATCTTGGTGATTATCTAGAATTAGGATACTTAGAGAAGATAAAAGATAAGCTTGGGAAAGGAAAAGAAGTTGTTGAGAAAGTAAAGAATGAATTAGAAAAGATAAGTCCTGACCAAAGATTGCTTGTTGAGCTTGCGTTTAAATTTCCAGAAATAATTGGGGAAAAGATTGGTGGAAAAGTAGTAGTGTGTATGGATGAGTTTTGGAGAATATTGGATCTAAATAATTTTTCTAAGATCGATGATGTCATCTCCCTATTCAAGTCCTCCTCTTCAGCTCATTCATACATCAACTATTTTTTAGCTGGAAGTGCAGTAGAACTGATGAAAGGTATCGCTAAGAGGCTGGAGATAAAAGTTGAGGAAGTTGGGGCCTTTGATAAAAGAGATGTTAAGGAGTTATGTATGGGGATCAATGAAAAGGATGTTGATCTTATCTATAAGCTGAGTGCTGGGATACCTTATGCTGCTTCTGTTTTGGTCGAAAAATATGATGGAGATGTTAGAGATTCATTTATCAAAGAGATTCTGGATGAGAAAGGGGTGTTGTATAATTATTTCAATGATCATCTTAATGAAAGTTTAGGGAGAGCAAGAGGAAAGTCTTTGCTTTGGGTTATTCTTAAGAAGCTGAGCAGGAAAGAGATGAAGCTTAATGAGGTTGCAAGATCTGTGTACAGGAGCAGTGCTGTAACCAAAAATCTTCTTTCAAGGTTAGTTGCTGTTGATTTGATTGTTAAAGAAGGGAATGTGTATTCTTTCAAGAATAAGCTATTGAGATATTTTGTCGAGAAGATATGCTATGGAGATATCAATGAAAATCCGGAGGAAGAAATTTGAAGCTGAATAAGAAGTTTTGGATCATTGCAATCATGATTCTGATAGTTGTGTTGCTAACTAGTTCTGTAGTTGCAGCTTCATTGGCTGATAAGGCCAAAGGACAGGCTGCGAAGCTGAAAGAATGGAGGCAGAAGTTTTTTACTGTTAAAATTTTGATCAATACAATCTGTGTGTTCTTCCTGATATTTATAGGGGTGAGGATATTTGATAAGTTTAAGGGAACTTCTTATTCTGGAAAGGATTCTAAGTTAGTGCTTATTGGTATGGCTGTATTTGCTTTAGTTATTTCTATACAGTTCATCGGGCCTACTGAATTCTTATGGGAAAAGGAAGGTGTGAGAAGTGCTTCTCTATATTTTTTGGGAGATAAGAACTGTGAGTATGATCTGAGACAGGCAGAGATAGATGGATTAGTTGATGCTAGAAACAGTTACCTAAAGAAAGAAAAGACAGTTATTGAAGGTAAGGAAGTTGAAGTATATGATAGTGATGCAATAGAAGAAGGTCTGATAAGGGGGGGATTGAGAAAGATTCCACTTGGTACTAAATTAGTTGATAGTGCAGAAGGTGTTGTGGCATCGTATGATAAAAAGATAGAAGTTGTTGAGAAAGATGCAGCTAACAGCAAAAAGTTCTGTTATACTGCTGCAAGCAAACTACCAAAAGCAGAGAGACCTGATAATACCTCTCCAAGTGAGGAGAATCCTCTTTTAGGATGGGGTATATTAAGAGGAGGGAGGCTGTTTATACTGATAGGGTCTTTGCTGATATATTTCTTGCTGTTTAAGATAGTTAGCCCTAATCTTGATAAGACTGCAAGAGTTGCTCTAACTATAATGTTTGCTGCAAATACAGCGCAGTCAAATCTTGGAAAAGCACAATTTTTGGGTATGGCATATTGGGTGCTGTTGTTCTTGTTGTATAAGACATTTGTAAAGCAGACGGGGCAGGGAGATAAAACAGGAGAAGGTATGGCATGGGGACTGTCTTTTGGAGTAGTCCATACGATGGCGACTACAACATTTAGACAATATGGTCTTGGACTGCCGATGTTCCCTCAGACTGGAGATTTTATCTCAAATTTCATATTTGGATTCGTATTTGGAATTATGATTGGTATGTTCAAAGGAGGTCAGAATTCTTTTTTTGGCAAAAGGATGGCCAACGTCAGAGATAAGGCAGCAGATAAGACCTGGGAGAAGAAAGGGTCTTTGTTAAAATGGGCCACATCACCTGCCTGGGTTGGACCATATCTTCTGGGTTGGGGAGCTAAAGGGGCCTTTAAAAAATATAGAAGCAGAATCGGCGGTGAGATAAAACAGTTTGGTGAAGAAGCAAAGCTGCTTTCTAAAGAAAATAATCAAAGAATTGAGTTGATGAGAAAGAAGGACATTACTGAAGATGATCAGAAGATGATAGATGGAATTACATGGGGGTCAGGGAATCTAAGAAGCAGGACTATAAAAGATATGAAAGGAGAAATAATGGCTAAGGAAGATGTATTGTTGAAGGAATTAAGTGAAGCTATGCAGAATGAAAATCAAGGAAGAGTAGATGATGTCAAGATTGAACTGAGAAAACTGCAGGAGAGGAAAGATAAATTTGTATATTCAAGGAAGAATGATCCAAGTCCTGATAATCCCACTTATGACGGTTCTAGTCCTACATTCAACAAGTCAGTGAACGGGATATTGCAGAACCTTGGAGTTGAAATCGAGAGTGAACAAAGGAAGATGGAGAATTATTACGTAGAATGAAAATTGAAGATATAAAATCAAGATATTTTGAAAGTGTGAGAGTCCACACTGAAGTAGTTGAGGATGTAGTAAATATGAATGGATTCTTCGCTTCTGAGAACAGGAGAAGACCTGCTGAAACTTTCTTGAAAGAAACAAATAAAGGAAAGGCCATAGTTGAACTGAGGAATACCTATGATGATCTTATGCATGGAAACCTAGACATACATGCTTTTGTGGATGGTAGATTGAATGGCCATCTTAAGTTGCTTGATGAAATAGATAAGGGGGGTGCTGATGAGATAAGAAAAGTTAAGGAGAAGATCGATCTGCATGATCAGAAAGAAGAGAACTATCTGAGGGAAATAATAAAATTCCTTTTGGGAGATGTTGATTCTACATCATTCAAGCACTTTGTCGATAATTTTAGCAAATATGTAAATTATATTGAAGAATTAGGTGATAAAGAAACTGCTAAGAAAGTCAATGGATTAAAGAGGATAATAACAGATGAAGAAGGCAAAAAACTGGATGAAGTGAAAGGGCATGTAGATAAGTTAGAAGGTGTTGATTTCAGAGAATTTATAGGAAAGTTGAGAGAGTATGTTGATTATCTTGAGAAAGAAAACGATAAGATCCTAACAAAGAGATTGAATAAAAGCCATCTTGTAAGGCATGCATTAAGATTTGAAGAAGAGAAGAAAGCAGTGCAGAACCTAAAGACGCAGATAGAGATAGATGATAATAACTGGAATTTCTTCAGGAAAAAGCTTATTCCAAATCTGGATAGATATGCAAAGATATTTGAAGAAAGATATGGGGATCTTAGAGGGGCTAAAATAATAGAACAGTGGAAGAATTTCCATGAAAACAGAGAAAAGATACTTCTGGTTTTGGCTGGCTGGATAAATAATATGGAGAAGAGCAATGAATATTCATCTTTAGTAGAGAAAGAAGCGATAACAGCATTAGATGGGATATTAGAGGAGAGGAGGAAAGAGCTTTCAGTCGCAAGAGCAAAAGCAAAGAGAAGGTTGAAAGATATTCTGGATAAAAGGATAAAAGAATTAGAGAAGGTAAAGGCGAAAGTGAAGAAACAATTTACTGATGTTCTTATAGACAGGAAGAAGAAGCTGGTTGAAGAGTGGTGGAAAGGAAGAGAAGAGTTTATCGCTGTCACTACACCAGCACAGGGCCTGATTAATGAGATGTTTGGAAGCAGGGAAGAGAATGAAATTGTTAACAGATATATTGAAGAGCTGAAAAGTATAAGAGACAATTATGATAGGATGATAAAAGAAGATAAAGCTGAATCAGAAGAACTTCTGGTACATCTAAAAGATATGGAAAGAAGGCCTTTCTCCAGAGAAGAGATAACCCAGATTTATATCATGCAGGACAAGATAAGGAGGAGAAGGATCGATATCTCCTTGTTACTTGAGAGACAGGGAGTAATAATCAAAGATGTGAAAGAGATATTTGAAAGATGGCTAAAGATAGATGATCTCCTGAAAAAAGAGTATTATGGAAAAGGAAAGGTTCAGGAGAAGTATAAAGAGATCAGAAATAGGCTGGGTATAATAAGAGAAGATAAGGAATTCAAGAAAAAGGTTGATGTAATCCATGAAGGGGTTGTGGAAAGATCTGAAGAAAAAGCTAAGGGAGAGGTTTATGGATAAAAAGATCATCGTATGGATACTTGTAATCGTCGTTCTGTTGGGTGCAGTTAGCTATGCTGCTGAAGGGATAAGCCTGAAAGAATTGAGAGAGAAAGCTGCAGAAGGACTGGAAAAACTGAAAGAAGCAGGAGGAAAGGCTGCTGGAGAAGTTAAGAAAACGGTTTCGAAACCTTCTACAGCCACCGGATATCAGAAGGCAAACAATGATTATAATGAACTAAAGGATCTTATAGTCAGTTATAACCTATACAAGAGTCCTGAAGTAGGAAAGGATTTTACCAAATTCTATGACGAGAAGATCAATCTTGTGAGGAGTATAAAAGATAAGAGCCTTATACTTGCAAGCTTTATAGAGGAAGGAGATAAGAACGAGATTGTAGGATATTATGGTATGCATGCTGAAGCTGAGAAAGTAAAAGAGCAGGCAACAAAAGTTCTGGACTATATCACTGAGTTCAAGAGAGCTGATGAAAGAGATCAGGTTGTTGATGGAGAAAAAGATACTATCTTTTTTTCAAAATATGATGAGAAAGAGATTGAGCCGTTGATAGATATTACATTGACTGGTGAGGAAAAAGATAAAGTAAAAGATGTTGATGATGAAGTCCAGAAATATACAGGAATAATGAGATTCCTGGGAAATAAGGAAGAAGCTGATGCTATTGATGAAGGAGCTAAGACAGTAAAGAAATTAAAGAAATATGGGACTTGGATTAAATGGGGAGGGATACTGTTCTTGATCGCAATGGTTATATTTATCCTGTCTATGATATTTAAGCCAGTTGCAATTGCCTTTAAGGTCGGGAAAGGTTTGACAAAGCCGATATGGTGGCCTGCTAAAGAAGGTATAAAGAAACTATGGGGGAAACTGCCCATTAAAGGCATAATATTGGGATTGCTTACAATGCCCTGGGTTATAATAAGGAATCTGTTCCTTGCGATCATCAAGTTGTTTAGCGAAAAAGTCGATACCGATGTAAAGGTCAAAAGAGGAAGGACTATATTGAGATTTTTAAAGGGGAGAGCTATCGCTTTCAAGAATGGTCTTTTTTATCTGAAAGGGAGGGAGTTGAAAAAAAGTGTATTCCTGACTGATGAAGAGAAAAAGCTTCCTCCAAAGGAACAGAAAAAGCTGATAAAAGAGAGAGTTAAGAACAACAAAGCTCTGATAAAAAAGCAGAAAAAAGATTTGGCAGCTAAAAATAAAGCGGACAAAGAAAGATTAGTTGAATTATTTGAAGAAAATGAAAGAGTGATGAAAGCTGCACAGGATTATGTTGAACTCCAGAAGAAATTAGAAAGAAAGGAGATATCACCAGAGGATTTTGCTAAGGAAGAGGAGAAGATAAAAAAGATAGCAAGAGAAGAGAAGGAGAAAATAATTGAGCTTGAGGAATTAAAAAGGAAAAGAGCTGAATTTATCAAAAAGTCCACTGAAAAAGTAGAAGGTGGAGATGCATCTGGTTATAGTGATGCAAAAGAAGTTGTTAAGGATTATAATGAGAGGATAGAAGAACTAGAAAGAGATATGAGGGGAGAGAAAAAGAGCGAGGCAGAGGATCTTGAAGAGGATCTTAAGAGCCTTAATGAAAGAAAGAAGAGATTTATCAGAGATTATAGAAGGGGAGCTAGTAGAATGAATGGGGAACAATATCAGAAAGAGTTGAAATTTATTGATGAAGAGATAAAGAATGTTGAGGAAGAATTAAGAGAGATTAGGACTAAAGAAGAACCGGCAGTTGAAGAACCTAAGAGGATAGAGAGCCCTAAGGATGGAGGAAAGAATGAATCCGAGGATTGAGAAGATAAGAGAATATGTAGTTGGGCTGATAGATAAAGCTATATTGAAGACTGACAGATTTATAGAAAGGATAGAAGGGATGGAAAAGAATCTTGATGAGATGGAAGCTGGCCTTAAGAAAGGAGATGGTGAACTGGTTGAGAAGAATAGGAAGGAGCTTGTTGTAAAGGCTACAGAAGAGTATAAGTTTGCAAATGGCATGATAAATGAGATGGGTGATCTCGGAAAGAAAGCAGAAGATATTGAAGAGTATGAAGAAAGGAAAGAGAAGATGGCTAAGAAGGTTGAAGGAAATGTTATCAAGCTAGGGGACCTGCTTGTATTCCTGGAATTCAATAAAGGAGATGATGAGGAGATTATTTTAGGTGTTATCGATAAGACATTAAAGTTCAAAGGGCATAGTATGAAGATATTGGATTATAATGATGGAGTCATATCTATAGAAGAAGTTGGAAATGTAAGGGTTGAGGATCTTAAGAAAGCGATGGAACATCATATCACTGGAAAAGATGGAATTGAGGTTGAAGATGCGCTTAAGATGATCAAGGAGATAATGAGTGAGGAAGAGCTGCAGAAGTTCTTCAAAAATAAGGTGCTGAAACATAAGAAGTATCAGGCAAAGATATATGATTTTAGAGATATGAAGTTCCATCTTATAATAAGAGCAGATAACAAGTTTGTACATGGGTGGATACCTGCGACTGCTGCTGCTTTAGATAGGGCTGTTGAAGTTTTAAGTGGATATAGGAATGAGCATGTGCTGGCTAAACTTGAGAAAGCTAAGCCGTATGGAATCAAAAGTCTGGTGCAGTTGGAGGCGTTGCCTTCTGAAAAGATAAAAAAATTCCTGGAGACATTGCCAAAATGGCCAGGATTTACTAAAGCAGATGTTGAATTGATCAAGGATTCACTTACTTTGAAATTAGAAGAGAAAGAATATTCTATGGCTGCTTGATTTATTTAATTATTCAGTTAATTAATTTATTAATAATCCTAGTGTAATTATTAAATTAGTTAATTATTAAATTGTTTAATTCATTAAATAGTATCTGTGTATTTAGTTAATTATTTAATTATTAAAGTTATTAATTTAATTATTAGATGTTTTTATTAGTTTTTGAGGAGTTAAGTTAATTATTCAATTAATTATTTTATTAAATATTATGTGGATAGTTATATTTAATTATTCAATTGATTAATTTAGTTAACTAATAGAAACATTTAAATAGTCAATTTATTAATTTAATAAATTGAGTAATTATGGATATGGAAAGAGTGCTGAAAACATTAGGAAAGGATACAGTTTGGTTAATTCTAGATGAACTTAGCAAAGGCAATGCTACTCCGACAGAACTTGCTAAGAAATTTGATATGAGTGTAGCTAATATTGATAATTTTATGTCCAGACTGATGGATCTTGGTATTGTAAAGAAAACAAAGAAGATCAAGAAAGGAAGGGGAAGGCCATTTACAGAGTATAGTCTTGATCAAGGTCCTGTTTTTATTATTATACCTTCAATAGGAAAGAAAGTTAGCTTGAATGCTAGTGAAGAAGTCTTGAAAGAGATCAAGGAATTGGTCAAGAAAAATAAAGGAGAATACATATGAGAAAAAGATTAGTTGTATTAGGATTGTTGACGATCTTCCTAGTCAGTATGGTGGCTGTGTCAGTTGATGCATCATTAGGAAGTAAGGCTGGTGGTGCATTAGACAAGATACTTGGTATGTTCAGCAAGAAAGATGTTGAAGTTAGGGAAAATACAGGAATGGCATGGTATGATAACAATGCTGCTGTGATTGACTTTTTTATATTCTTCCTGCTGTTCTTAGGATCTGCAGCACTTGGATTGAAGAAGCAGATGAAAGAAGGTGGCGGAGCTGCAAAAGGAATAGCAATAGCTCTGGCTGCTGCATTAGCGATCGCTGCTATGAGAGCAGGAATGGGTGTTTCATTCTTTATACCATTTGTAAAGAATCTAGTTGTGTTTGGGGTAGTTATAGCTGTATTCTTCGTATATAATAGGCTGTTTGGAATGAAAGCTGGATGGTCATTTGCTTTAGCAGTGCCAACTACATTGCTGTTGTTCTTCTTCTTTGTGAAGCTGGGAGATTCTACACTTGGAACAGATCTTGCTTCAGGAGTTACAAAAGAAGAGCTAGAATGTAATGAGAAGCTTGCTTTGGTGAATAATAAGATACAGAGTAAGTTGGCTGAAGCTAAGCAGCTGATAACTAAACTGAACCAGGAGATTCCAGAAGTTGTCACTAGTGATTTTACTTGGAAGGATGTAACTGATGTTACTGTTAATGATATGAACAATAAGATAGTCGAGAAATATCCTCCGACTAAAGGAAGGTTTAGAGATAAAGACCAGCCTAAGGCAGCAGAATTGAAAGGTTATGTAAATTCATTGAAGAAAGTAATTGAAGGTGGATTTGGTGCTGATGATGGAATAAAAGAGCTGGAAGAAGATAGGATAAAATTACAGGCTGAATGTGGAAGACAGACAACCAGTGTTTCAGGAGAAGTTATAACACCTGGTGGTGAAGTGATTACTCAACCTACACAACCAACTGAAGATGTTGGAGAGGAAGGAGAAAAACCTCCTGCTGAAAGAGACTTATTGAAAGAAGCATTAGATGCTTTTGATAAACTGAACAAATGAGAAAGAGTATTATAATCGGAATGTGTATGATGATCATGTTAGTTTCAAGTGTGTGTGGAGCTATAGATCTTGGTAAATTTGATGAGCTTAAAGGAAAAGATGTTGATCAGATGAGTGCTCAAGAGAAAGATGAACTGAAGAAGATAGCTCTAGAGATAATAGATAATGAGATGAGCAAGAGGATCGAAGCTTTGGGAAAGGATCTTGATGAAAGTGGAATAAGAACTTTGCTGAATTTCAAGAAGAAGCTGATCGATAGAGATATACAGTATAAAGATGCTCCTAAAACATGGAAACTGATCAAGGAGAAATTACCAGGAGAGACAACATTGAATGCAGAGAGGTTATTGTACGTTACACCTATACCTGAAGATGGAACTACACATTATCTTGGAATTGAAGAAGATATGAGATTTGAGGCTATTGTGCAGAAATTAGGGCAGGTTGAAGGAGAGTATGAGAAAGATATAACATTCTGCTGGGAAGATGAAGGGCAGCAGAAAGCAGAGAACGCTAACTTTAGATTGTTCCACAAGCCAAAAGAAGGGATATATGAACTGAAGTTAAAGGTATTGAGAGGCAGAAAGGATATTTGTGTTGGAGAGAGTATAGCTAATTTTACTTGGACAATACAGGTTGGAGGAGTTGTGATACCTCAGGCAAAAGTTGTAAGATATCTTCCAGAAGAGAGAAATATACAGCTGTTTACAGATGAATCGCAGGAGTTCAAGGTTATTGTTGATAACGAGAATAGAGATGTTAAATATGACTGGAGCTTTAATGGAGAAGGTATCAGTGAGATAAGCAATTCATATCTTATGGATAAATGTGATCAGAAGGATGGATGCACTGTGACTGTTAGTGTCAGCGGTGTTATCAACCCAACTACTGAAACCTGGGAGATAAGCAATGTTGGAGAGAGTGTATGGAAGATATTCAGGTCATATCCTGATCATGAACTGGTGATTAAACCAGAAGAAGGAAATCAGATCGCATTTACAGCAGATATTGATGATGGGTTCTGGGATTATTATGAAGTTGTTGGAGAGTATCAGTGGGATTTTGACGGAGACCTTAGGTTTGATAGAAAAACAAGTACTGGAAAGACAACTTTTGATTATTCTGTGCTTCCTGAAAAAGTATATGAAGTTACTGTAAAGGTTCCTGTAATCATAAGAGAAGATGAGATATCCAGTATAAAGAGTCCTGAGAAAGATCCGATATATTTCAAGCCTCATTTTGCAACAGCTGTAGGACAGGTCAAAGCTGGATATGAGCCTGAGGAAGAGACATTTATACTTAAGAAAGAGGAAGATACTTCACAGAAGGTTATCAGTGTTTCTGGAGTTGTATATGAGGGAGCTGGAGTTAGCAAGCCTCTTGAAGGTGTTAAGCTAGTTGCAAAAAGAGATGGAAGCGTAATTAGAGATGCTACAACCAATGCAGAAGGAGTCTATAAGCTTGAAAATATAGTATCTGATCAAAAAATAACAATTACATTGTCTAAAACAGGCTATAAAACAAGTGAAGAAGAGATTACAACACCATCTGAAGATAGCCTAAGGAATTTCCATATCGAGAAAGGAGAAGCTGCTCCAGAACCTACACAAGACGGATGCCCTCATGCTACAGAATCCTGTATAGATGGAAATGGAAAAGTGCATCTTGCAAATGCTAATCACAGGATACAGAATATAAGAGAAGTTAATGGAAAGAGCCCTATATGGATAACGTACAAGAGTGTCCCTAGTGCATTGGGTAATGTTGAGATCAATGGTAAGAAGTACAGGTTTGAGGTTACAGGGAAGTGTTTTGAATTAGTTAAGACAGGGGCTGATTATTATTTCAAGGATCTTCCTGCTGGAATACCTGCAAGCGCTAAGAGGGCAAGAGTTAGAAGCGGAGATACAATACATCTGACTAAATGCAGTGCAGTTAGTAAGTTGAGTAGTGTTATGAAGGAGGTAGTTACAGCTGCACCTCAAGGTGATCCAAAGATAAAAGAGCTGCAGAATTTGCTTAAGGAGTGGAAACCTGAGGTCAAAGACAGCGGAATCTTAGACAGTAAAACCAAGGAATTGATTGAAGAAGCTCTTACCTTCTATTCCACTAAACCTAGCGGTGATCAAGCTAAGGAAATCTTAGATAGAGGTGTTACAAAAGATAACATAGTCCAGAATTTTGAGGCTGTTAAGACTGTAGTTGAAGGTTATGTTGCCTTTAATTCAATACCATAAAATGAGAAGAAATGTTTTGATCGGAATCTGTATGATGATCTTGATAGTCTTTAGCTTTTCAGCAATAGGTGAAGAAGAGCTGAGTGAAGAGAAGAAGGCTAAACTAAATCAATTTCTTCAGAAAGAGGCTGATTCAATACAAATCGCTGATGATGTATTGCATTATATCTCAATCCAGGAAGTTGGGACAAAGATGCAGAAAGCTTATGGGACAGATTCTGTAACAGACGAGACAAAAGAAAAGATAACCAGAGCTGAAGAAAGGATGATCAGTCTCCAGCCATATATCTGGCAGGTCACTGATTCATTGAAAGTATCTCCTGCTGGAGAAGAAGCACCAGCAGATGATGGGAAAGGTTTCCCTATCTGGACGATAGCGATAGTTGTTTTAGCCATTAGCGGTACTGGACTTATAACCTATAAAATAGGTGGAAAAGGGAAGGCTAAGTTTGATGTTAAAAGAGATGCTGACAGAGTATTGGATATGATCAAGAAGGGTCCTAGAGTGGATGATATGATCGCTCTGATAGAGAAGAAGAAAGAAATCGCAGCAAGCAATACAGAAGAAGCAGCTAATCTATCTGAGATGATCAAGAGTGCAGAAGGAAAGCTGAAAGGTGCGCTTTTAGATCTTTATAAAACAGGGGATGCTAAGAAATTTGAGGAGACTGTTGGTAAATTTAAGGAAGAATTGGGATTAAGTGATGAGGAAGTTGAATTGCTTAAGGCATTATTGAATAAAGATCCTCAAAAGACCAAACTAGGGGATAATCTGAACAAGATAAAATCATATAATGAACTGTTATCAAGATCAGCTGATAAGAACCTTAAGAAATCTAATGAACAGGTAGAAGAGATAAAAGTCTTACTGAATGCAGAGAATAAGAAAGTCATGGAGATAAAGAATTTTGAAGAGAGGTTAAGAAGAATACTGACATTGCAGACTGGTCTTCAGGATTTGGGTAAAGTAAGAAGATTAGATGAAGAACTTAAGAAAGTGATTGATAAAGATAGTGAAATAGGGCAGGCACTGATAAAGCTGATTAAATATTATGGAGATGTTAGACCACAAGTATATAATCTGAAGAAGACTATCGAGAATGAAGATAAGATCGTGAATGCATTCCTTCTCTTGATCAGCAGGCTTAATTCAAAGAATGTTGAGCAAGAAAAAGGTAAGATAGAGATATTGAACAAAAGGATGAATAATCTGCTTAACATAGAATATAATGCTGCTAAATTCCTTAAAGACAGCAAGGTGGATCTTGGTGAACTGATGAAAGATATGAGATCTGTAGAGGATGATCTTCCGACTATGAAGCCTAAGGAGATATATGTTGAATTAGAAGACATGCAAGAGATGACCCAGATATTTGCAGAAGTTGAGAAAGAAGAGAACTTTTTAAGAGCCATAGAAAGGATAGTTAGAAGCAACTGGGACAAGATTCCGTTTGCTAGAAGGATATGGGATCAGTTAGGAAAAATAAAAGCATGGCATGAAGCAAGCAAAGCAAAAGCAGGAAAAGGAGATAATAAAGGAGCGAAGTCAGCTCTAGATAAAGGAAAGGGGATGTTAAGCGATGCAGCTGAGAAATTAAAGCAGGCTGGTGGAGAGGCTGCAGAAAGCATCAAAAAGGCACAAGAAGAGAAAAAGAAAAAGAAAAATGAGAAAAAGGTCTTGGATCAATGGGCTGAAAAAGAAGGATTGTAATGTTCATGAATCTTGCAAAAGGTTTAAATAAATCAGAGGATAAAAATCAAAAAGAGGCGAACAAAAAGTTGAGGTGCTGAGAAACAAGTTTCTGGCACCACAAAATTAAAATTTTGAGGTGAAAAAAGATGGCTGGAGAGCACATTTTAGGATTAAAGAACAAAAAACTGGCATTAGGTTACAGTATACCTACTTACTCAGATTATAAAAAGACACTGACCAGCAGAAGTAAGGTAAAGAGAGGGCTGCAGGATGCGCTTGAGAATCTTAAGAGATATGATCTTGAGAATGAGGAAAAAGTGCAGAAACTTATGATCTCTGACGGACATAAGTTTGGAGTGTATTATTCTAAAGCGATATTCAACACACTGCTTATGGCGAAGAACGAGCTAGAGATCTGCGAGAAGATCGGAGAAGGCATCCTAAAAGGAGAAAAGATGTTTAAGGAAGCTCACAGTGATGTAGAATTCCACAGGCTGAAGGACCTTGCTAAGAATATACTTGCAAAACAAGGTCATGAGCTTGCAACACTTAGGAAATTACTTAGTGAAATATTTGGATTAGAGCAGGCTACAAAAGGAGCTTTTAATGCAAAGCTGATGTTTAAATCTCCACCACCAGATATGGTTGAGAAGTTTGTAGTAAGAAGAGATATCAGAGATATGGTGAGAGAAGAAAGGAAGATTGAGCAGGTGTTTGAGATTGTTGAGAAAGCTTTGAATGCATTTGGCAGCAAAAGTGCTGCTGTAAACAAGCAGATTCCTGTACTTAAGAAGAAATTCTTTGATGCTCTGGAAAATCTTCCTGACCTAATCGAGAAAGATATCAAGAATCTACTGTATATAGCTGAGCACATATTTGTGCATGTTAAGGAAGTTATCGATCCTTTCCTGACAATAATTGCAGTAAATGATAAAGCAATTGCAAAGCATATAATCCCAAAGAATATGGGAGAAGGATTGAGTGTTGAAGAAAGGAAAAATCTTAATGAGATATACGGTTTATTGAAGAATGAGCAATTGATGTTAAATCAGCTTATAGCTAAAGAGAAAGAAACAGAAGCAGCATTAGCTGAAGCAACATAATAAAAGAGGTGTTTTACAATGATGGAGATGAAAGATTGGGTAAGCTTCTTTGTTGGAGCTATTGTTGCAGCTTTCGGTGCACTGCCTATACTGCACAATCAGTTCGGAATAGGACCGGCATTCTTTGCCTTTGATAAGAGTGTTCCTATAGGAATATTCGCCTATATCATGGCAGCTATCGGTTTCTATCTGATAATAAACTCATTTATTGAGATTACTAACAGCAATCCGATCGGTTGGTTTTCGTTTCTTCTGGCAGCAGCAATCGTGCTGACAGGAGTACTGCAGATACTGGCCAGATTTGATATATTGCCTGCAATTTTCAAGCTAGAATTCATTAAGGCAATCGTGTATCAGATCATCTTTATTGTGGAAGGAATCTTCCTGATGATTGCAACATTCGCAATGGAGATGTAATTTTTTATTTTCTTTTTTTTTCTAATTCTTTAGAATCATAGTACCTATAAGAAGCAGAACTCCTGCTGACATGTAGAGTATGTTGTTTATTATAGGGGGGTATGTTAAGTTGAATGTTATTGCTCCCAGATTATACAATGTCGGGATTGTGACCACTAAAATTATGACAAAGCCCGCTGCTATAGTGAGGAATTTAAGTGCTCTGTTTTCCTCTTTAAATCCGTCTACGATAAGAGTTCTTCCTGATAAAATTATGATGACTGTTAACGCATAGCCAACAATAGGCCATGAAGGGATGTTGAAACCGATCATTTTGTAACTGTGTAAGATCGGGATGATGCCAAAAGCAATCAGGATGATGCTGTGAACTAGGTGTCTTATCATCCTTGGAAGCAGAAGTGTTGAAACAACTAAGATTACAATGCCGATCGCTAAAAGGTTTGTTATAAGCGGGCTTATGATTATTGTCTCTGCCATGATTTAATGATATCTCTTAAGATATTTAAAAGTTTCTAATATATCAATATGATATACCATTAGGTATAGGAATGATATATTTATGCTCTAATATTACGAAAGGTTTATAAATGTAGATGTATCAGATTGATATAATGCCTGGAGATTTACTGCATATAAGGATAGGGAAAGGTTTGAAGAAAGAATTACAGAAGCTGATAGATGAAGGTATCTTCGATAATCAGGCTGAGATAACCAGGGAAGCGATCAGAGATCTAATTCTGAAGTATAGGAAAATGAAAGAGAATGATAAATAAGATCAAAGAATGGATGCTGGAAATAGGAGGAGCGATTTTCATAATCTTAGATCTGTTTACAACTTTATTTTCGAAGAAAAACAAGACATTGGAGGAGGAGGAAGCTGAACTAGATGAAAGAGAAAGAGAAGAGGAACTAGAGGAGAAGAAAGTTGGAGAGCTATTGGCCAGGAAGAAAGAGATCATAAAAAATCTTTCTGATGAGCTGAAGAGTGTTACTGAGACATCGCAGATATATGCTTCAGAGAAGATTATGGATATGATATTTGGAAAAGAAGGACTTAGAGAGTTGAATAAAAAACTGCAGAATCTCGACGAGAAACTTATGGAAGAGAAGAAAAAGGATATTGAAGAGATGAAAGAGGTAAGTGGGTTGCTTAAGGCTGATGAAGAAGAGCTGAAGAAGAAAGGAGTTGTTATGAATCAGCTGCATGCTTTAGAGAGCAAGATAATGATGATGCAGGATGAGATGGAAGATCTGTTTAAGCTGTTTGATGATAGGTTAAAGGAAGAGAATGCAATACTGAAAGATAAGAAAGGATTTGCCAGGGTTGAGAAGAACAGCAAGCTTACTGTAAAGCATTTTAAGGAGCTTAACTGGATAATCGTGCATACAAGGAAGCATCTGGGAATATTGAAGCATGAGCAAATCAGGAATATATGGGAAAAACATCTTATGAAGAAAATAGAGGGGATAAATGAGATGAGCATGTCTATGAAGGAGAGAAAAGATCTTGTTACGTATTTGAGAAAGAATTTTGTCAATCCTGTGAGGCAAAAATTAGAAGGAGAAGATACAACCTGGTTAGAAAGATTAGAGATGAAGATGATGGCTCATGAACATAATACAAAGGATGTTGAGTGGGAAAGCAGATTGGAGAAGGCTGTTTGGGATCTTAGTGATGAGATGAGAAAGGAATGGCTGATACATAAGCATCTAGATAAGGCTTTCAAGATAATAGATGCAGAGATGGCTAAGTTAGAGAGGATGATTGGCTATCATAAAAATGAGAAGTTAGCTGCTTAACAAGTATTATGGAGGAATGCACATACTTTCTTCTGTTTTTTTATCAGATCGTTGTAAGTGTTGCATGCCTCTCCTGTTTTTTCTATTATTAATCTGATGTTGTTGCTTTCTATGAGTTGTTTTATCTCTTCCTGGACCTGTACAACTCCTGATGCTCCAGTTCCTATGATTATTATCTCTGGCTTTGCTGATATGAGTTCATCAAAATCAGATTCCCTCAGAAGATGGCCTTCAAGATAGCGTGCTGGCTTAACAATGTTGTTTATCAGAACAATATTAGAATCAAGCTTCTTACCATCGACGACAAAAGTTCCGAAAGTATAGGAATCGATCATTTGGAAACTATCTTGATCTTCTTATCTTTTGAAGATTCGCTCTTCATGTTGACAAGAGTATAGTTAGCTATCTTGTTTGATTCTGCATATTTCTTTGCAGCTTCCTCTGTCTTGAATGTCTTTGGCCTTGGAGCTCTTTTTCTTCCGCCCCTAATGACTCTGGTCCTTTTCTTAATGTGTACGCTCATAGTGGGAAAAGGAGTTTGGTTGAGTTTATAAAATTTTTTATTTATGAAAAAAACCGAAATATTATTATAGTACAGAGTGTTTGAAAATGATGATATCAAAAAAATAAGAGGTAATTTTCATGACGATAAAAATAACAGAAAAACCAAAAAACCCGACGATAATCGTTGGATTTCCTGGCTTTGGTCTTGTTGGAACAATTTCAACTGAATTCTTGATTGATCATCTTAAGACAAAACAGATCGGCAGAATACTATTGGATGGAATGCCTGCTGTGATAGCGATACATGGTGGAGAGATTGTTGAGCCGATCGGAATATTCTATAATAAGAAAAATAATATTGTTATTGTGCATGCTGTTAATTCAGCATCTGGAAGTGAATGGGTTATTACAGAAGAGATTGTTAATCTTGCAAAACAGCTTAATGCTAAAGAGATAATCTCTTTAGAAGGTGTTGGTGGAGGAGATAAAGGAGATTCAAAGACATTCTATTATGCTTCCGACGACAAAAATGGAAAAAAGTTAGAAAAATCTGGCTGTAAAAAATTAGAAGAAGGTATAATCATGGGTGTTACTGGTTCTATATTGTTGAGATCTGAGAAAACACCTTCATCATGTGTGTTTGCTGAGACTGAAACTAATCTTCCAGACAGCAAAGCAGCTGCGAAGATCATAGAAGTTATCGACAAATATATGGGATTGAAGGTAGATTATAAGCCATTGCTAACTCAGGCAGAGAAATTTGAGGAGAAACTCAAAGGAATCATGGAAAAGAGCAAGCAGATGACTGATGTGAGTGAGAAGAAAAAGCTCAGTTACGTTGGTTAAAAAATCCTGAAATGGCTGAATTTTAGTGTTACAGAGCTTGTGAGGCAATTTTAGAAACTAATCTTATGGTGCCTAACTTGGATTTTTTCACTCACTTTTTACTTATTTTCTTTTGAAATCACTTCTTTTTCTCGATATTTTTGTTGATCTATACTCAGAACACTCACTTTCAGATTTTGGTTGTTGGAATGATGTATTTTTGATATGGGTTTTTTGTGAAATATGTGTGCTTCCTATCACTTTTGAGAAAATAGCTATTTTTGATAGATTTTTGGGCGGATTATATGAAAAGTAGCTCATTTTATGATTTTTGGATGAAAAAATGAGGTTTTGAGTAGATTTAAGATTTTTTGAGAAAATAGTCTGTTTTTTAGTGGTTTTTTGCTTATTTTAGTATGGTTGATCTTATGTGATTTATTCAAAATATCGGAAAATCTCAAATTCTGGCTCTAGAAAGCCTGTAATGGTATTTTTCTTTTTTCTCCTTTTCTAAGCTTGTATCTCTCATCTTTTTTCTTTTTTTCTTATTTCTATGTTCTAGCTCTCACTTTCACTTTTTTTGTCTGAAATTTTTTAATATATTTTTTTATTATTTTCTATATTGTAATATATTAATTATTTTTAATATTGTAAATTATATTCCTTTTTATATATTTTATTAAGTATACTTTAATTAAATATAATAAGTTTTAGTCATAAATAATAATATTTAGATAAACTATAGAGTGTATTTTTCGTGATTTTGGAGTAGAAATTAAGGTTATTTTTCATACTTTTAATAATGTCTTTAATCTTATTATAAGGCAGTATTAAGCCATATTATGTGTTTCTATTTATTATTTCGTTTGGAGTTAAAAATGAAAAATTAATCAAAAAATGTGGCTGAAAATTGATGAAAGAATTGAGAATTTTGGATTTTGAAAATTGCAGATTTTTGAAAAAATTTCTTAATTTTGTATGTTTTATAAAATATATGTTTTAGTTCTATATTGTTCTTTAAAATATATTTTGTAAACTTTATTTAATTTCAAAAAGTGAGAGTTAGCAAAATTGAAAATCCAGATCTTGGTGGCTGAGATAGTTGAAGGTGTCTAAAATGAGAGTTAGAAAAGATGTTAAAATGGGCTCTGAGCTAAAATAAGGCTGAATTTTGGCACTTTTTGAGTCGAGGCAATAGTTGATACCTCTAAAATGGGCTTTTTTTCTAGATTTTCCTTAAATTTGGCCTAAAAAGCTGATTTGTCGGGATTATTTGAAAATGAAGTAGGAGTTGAAAAAGTGGTTTTAATGGGAAAATCCCGACTAAGGTGTGGGAAAGTGGTGTATTTTATGGATTTATTCCGACAAAATAGATGGAGGGGTGTTTACCCAGGAAGGGGGGTTGATGGATGGAGATTGGGCAAAAGTGTATGATTTTGGATAGTTTTTTGATATTGTCGGGATTATTAGAAATTGGTGTTTTTACGTCGAGAAAAAGTGTTAAAAAAATAAGAAAAATTGGGCTTATTTTGGCTAATTTTTGCTGTATTGGTTTTTGATGTAATCTGCCCTTATCTTTGCTGTGGCATCCTGTGGTTTTGGATTGTTAATTATGTTGTAAACTGCCTTTAGAGCGTCTTTATCCTTGGATTTCAGGGTTAATGGTGTTCCTTTTGATGCTTCTAAAACAGCTAAACTGAATAGACTATCAGAATATCCAACCATCCGGGTCAAATTGTTTGTTATTTCGACTTCATGTTTATATTCAGCTGTCTGGTCATATATCTCTTTGATTGGATCCATATTTAGGCCATCTTCTATGCCAACAGCGACGTCAACAAAATAGTAATCTTTTTCTTTTATTACCTTAAGGCCTTCTTGAGCGAGTACGTCTGGATGTGAATCTAGGCTTGCTATCTCTGTAGTTTTTGTATTTTTTTCTCCCATTTGAGATAAAACCTCCTAAATGTGCTTAATTCTGGTTTTGATCGTTTAAAAAACCTTAGAATTGTGTGCAAATAACGAAAACAATTCTTTAAAGCAATTTAAAGATGTAAATAAGGGTTTATTTATAAAAGTTTTGGTTAAAATGGTTATTTATGTATATTTTTTGTTTTTTAATTAAAAGTTTTAGTTGTTTTTATTTGTTAAATGTTTCTGTCTTTGCTTAAAAATTTTAATATAGTCGGGATTATAAGAAAATTTAAATAAGAGTTTTCATATGGGTTTTAGCATGAAAATTGAGCTGAAACATATGAATCCTGGTCCGGGAGCTGATAGTGAGGAGCTATCAAAGGTTGTTTTAGCACGATTCGGGCTTATTCCGCGTAAGAAAGATGCAAAAGCAGGATTTCATAGGCTTATTCTTGAGTTATATGAAAGAAAAAAGCTATCAAACAAGGAAAAAAAGCCAGAATTAGCTGTAATGACTGTGGAAGAGATGGGAATCTTTGCAGGGATCAAGAGACAGACAGTTTACGATTATCTGAAAAGATGGCTGATGCTGCAGGTGTTGAAAAAGACTACTTTTGTGCAAAATGGAGCTGTTACAACAGGTTATGAGCTAAATGGAAGTAACTTAGAGAATACTTTCAGGAAAGCAGAGGTTATAATCAATGGACATGTTGAACAGAGCATAGAAATGGTTAAAGAACTGCAGAGTGAGGTTAAAAAGGAGAAATTAAAGCTTAATCGACAAACTGAAACTTTTGAAGAGTAGTTTGGTCGATTTTTAACACGTTTTCTTTGGTTTGAAGCTCTTTAAATGCTTTATCAAGCTTAATAAAGGCTTTTCCGTGCTTATATTCTTTAATGATTGGAATTCCTCTCTCTATCAGGTTAGAAACAAGTTGTTTTACGATAGATTCTGTGAAAGAAAGCCTCTCTGCAATCTCTCTGTAGCTCAAAGTGTTGCTTTCTGAGGTGTAAAGGACCAAAAAGATCTCCCTTTCTGGTACAGTAAGAGGATGTGAAAAATTAGGATTGTCGACGACAAATTCCTTTGATTTTGACAGATTTTTCAGCAAAAGCTGAGTTTCATCAATTCTCTGGTTAAGCTTGTCTATTTTCGCTTCTACCTCACATAAATGGTTGTAATTTGACTGAATCTCGCCAGTATTCTCGTTTATAGCCTCTAGGTGGTCTTCTAACTCTTCTTTTGTCTGGTTAATCTCAGAATTAATCTCCTTTTGTACATCTGAAAGTGTTTTTTCCTTCTTTTTCCCAAATATCGTGAATGCCATCTAAAGCCCCCGAACGTTAGAAAAAAATCCAATCAACTTCTGTTTAAAAACTTTTCTATTCTATGATTTGTTTCTCGTCGATACCTTTGGAAAAAAAGATCTTTTCTTTGCCTTCTCTGGTAGATCCAAACTCTCCTTCACGCTCTATCTCGTCGAGGATTCTGTAGAATGAGCTCTTTGAGCAAAGGCCTTGCTCCTCGACAATCATCTCTTTCAATCTGAATGCTGAAATCCTGTTATATTTCCTTAAAATGGACAAAACAGTGGTTTTTATGTATTCTTTTGAGTTTCTAGTAATCTTTTTAAGCATCTTTTCTCTTAATGTGCTCTTTATGTTATCTTTTTTCTTTTCTAGAGCGTTTATTCTCTCTTTTATCTCTTCTACAGGTAGATTTTGTCCTTGATTTGAAAAATAAAGGTGATTAAGCTTTCTTTCAACAGCTGCAATTTTGTCTAAAACTTCCTGCTGAGAGTAATGCTCGTCGATAATCTGCTTAATCTGCTCCTTTGTTGAAGGGATCTGAGAGAGGTGTAATTCGAGCTTTTCTAGACGAGAATCCTGCTCTTTTTCCTTGTTGTAGAAGTAGGTTATCCACTGAAAAAGGCTGCTAATCTTGCTTTTGACGTCGAAGAAGTTGAACTGCAGAGTTGATCTTATCGTCGACAACTCTTCTCTTGCCTGATCATCTTTTTTTGAAAAAAACCCCATGATTTTGATAGAAAATCAACTGAAATATATAAATTTTTCTCAAAATGGGACTGTTTTGGGACTATTGTGGGACCGTTCCAGGTTATTATTGGGACTATTGTGGGAATGTTTTTGGGAATGTAGTGTCATTTTTCTTTACTTTTAATAGTTTATTTTTTGTTATTTTGTTTTTTGTTGGGAATGTATTGGGATTGTCTCAGGACTGTTTTGGGAATGATTTGGGAATGAAGGTGGGAATGTAAAAAATAGTATATTTTGATGAAAAAGGCAGGGTTTTTGTAACAAAATTTTTAGAAAAAATGATCAAAAAATCATTTTTCATTTCTTCAGATTTTTTGAAAAATTGAAAAATTTGAAAAAATAAGGTAGGTTGATCAGAAGGTGGAAAATAATTATTTAGAATATAGAAAATAAATAGAAAATGGAGGTTTTGATGGTAAAAGTGAGGGTTAGAAAGTGAGTAAAATGGGCATTTTAGGGGGTTTTCCAGCATATTTAGGTAAAAGTGAGGGTTTAGATAAGTGAGAAAAGGTCAAAAATAGGCAAAATATGAGACCCTGAGTGAGAATAGGGGTAAAAGTGAGGGTAATTTGAGGGTGAAATATGAGAATTTAGGGATTTTAGGCCTAAATTGGGGTAAAAGTGAGGGTTAGAATAGGGGTTGATAGGATCAAAATAGCGAAAATATGGCACTTTAGGGCTTCTGAAGGGTAAAAGTGAGGGTTTTGAGAGTATATTCCCAGGCTGGGAATGAGGGGTTGATGGGAGGTATATGGGAATGAGGGGGGGGAAATTAGGATATAAGACCTGATAAAGGTACTTCAAAGGTAAAAGTGAGAGTTAAAGGGTGAGACCAAGTATGGCTGAAATAAAAAGTTATATGAATAAGTAAGGAATATGTGCAAAGTGAGGGGTATGGGGCTTTAGAGCGCTAAAATCAGTGTTTTATGTATAGTAAATGAGTAAAGTGAGGATTCATGGGAGAAATTAGGTCAAAATCAGGGCTTGCAATCGTTTTATCGAGGATGAAGGATTTCGAGAAGACTGTTGTGGAGCTAGAACAGTACAGCACACCGTCTGAAATTGCTGCAGAAGTGCTCTGGAATGCATTTTATCGACGAGAAATTGAAGATAAAGTTATTTTAGATGCTGCATGTGGTCCGGGTTTTTTAGGATTAGGGGCTCTTATGTTGGGAGCAAAAAAGGTTTTCTTCGTCGATATAAGTGAAAAATCTCTTGAGATCTTGAAAGAAAATATCAAATTTGTCGACGAGGAATTAGGTTTTGATGTTAAGGATAGATGTGTTATTATCAATGATGATATTAAGAATTTTGATAATGCTGTCGACGTGGTAATCCAGAATCCTCCTTTTGGGATCAAGAAAAAACATGCTGATAAATGGTTCTTAGAAAAGGCTTTTGACGTCGGTAAAATAGTCTATTCATTCCATAAATCTGAAAGTGCTGATTTTGTTTCTGCACTTGGAAAAGATCATGGATTTAAGATTACAGATGTCTGGAAGTTTGATTTTATGCTGAAACAGACAGCTAAATTTCATACAAGAAAAATACACAGGATTGATGTTAGCTGTTTCAGACTTGAGAAAATTTAATGGGATGATTGGTTGATATTTGTTGTTCCCAGCATCATTCCCAGCTGGGAATGAGTGATTTGTCGACGAGAAAATAAGAATGGGAATAAAAACAAAAACTATATAAACTGGATAAAGTTTCCAGACAGAAGAGGGATTTACAATGGATATAAATGTTCTAGAACAAAAGAAAAACAGGATCAAGTTTGAACTTGGTGGTGAAGATCACAGTTTTTGCAATGTGCTGAAACAAGAGCTTTTGAATGACAGCCATGTGAAGATCGCAACATACGGAATTGAACATCCTCTTGTTTCAAAGCCGCAGATGATCGTTGAGACTGATGGAAGTGAAGATGCTATCAAAGCTCTGAATGAAGCTGCTAAGAGATTGGGAAAGAAAGCTGAGAAATTCAAATCTGATTTTTTGAAAGTAGCAAAATAATGCTGCTTTACTTATTATAAAATGTTTAATCTTAAGCAAGGTGAGAAGTTGATCAAGCTTGCTAGAGACACTATTTCTTCTCATTTTACCGACGAGAAATTGAATGTTGATGGGAATGTTAAGAAGGATTTTGGAGATAAGCAAGGAGTATTTGTAACTCTCACTAAGAATGGAGAGCTTCGCGGGTGTATAGGTTTTGCTGAGCCTGTGATGGTGTTATGCGAAGGGGTTGTTGAGGCTGCAAAAGCTGCTGCTTTCCAGGATCCAAGATTCAGTCCTTTAGAGAGGGATGAGCTTAAGGAGATTGATATTGAAGTTTCTGTTTTGAGCAAGCCAGAATTGATTAAGGTTGAGAAGGCTGAAGAATATATGGATAAGATCCAGATCGGCAGGGATGGCCTGGTTATCCGAGGAGATTATGGATCTGGGCTGCTGCTTCCTCAGGTGGCTCCTGAATGGGGCTGGAATGTGGGGGAGTTCTTAGAGAATACGTGCAGAAAAGCAGGCATGGACTCTGAGTGCTGGAAAGATCTGAATAATAAGCTCTACAGCTTCAGGGCTCAGATATTCAGTGAAGAAAAAGGTCAAATTGTTGAAAAAAAGTGATGTGGAAGAGAGGCTTAAAATGCAGAATTCTTGGGTTATAGGGGCTGTAGTATTAGAAAAACTTATATACTAGCTGGTGCCTAACTTAGGTTTGAAGGTAGGGAAAATGGGATTTATCAGGACTAAAACTATCAAAGGAAAGGAATATGGATATATTGTAAGTAATAAATGGAAGAAGAAGGAAAAGGGAGCTCGGCAGAAGGTCAAGAGTTATCTTGGCAGAGTTTACAGATTGGATGTTTCTAAGGAACTGAGTTTTGAGGACACCCTATCTTCTGAGCTTGAGGAGTATCTGGATAAGACAAACAAGCAGAGGATTGTGAAGGATCTTATCAGATTTGAGATTATGAAGCATGGGTTTGTCAAAAGAGGAAAAGTGTATGTTAATGGAGAATGTATTGTTGATATTGGAAAGAAAAAAGTGTATAATACCAGAAAAGGGAAGGCTGCACTTGGGATAAATGAAGGATTCTTATGTAATTATTATATCAGGAAACTTCTTAGGTTTAATGAAAGTGGTGAAGAGGAGGAAGTAGGGTATAAACTGGCAAAGCTCTTTGTTGAAAGTGGGATAGCTATACCGAAGGAAGTGTTTATAGGATATTTTAACAAGATCTGATTTTTGGATATTGTAGTGATTTTTTCCATTAAGGGATTAATAAAAAACTTTTTAAACAGACTGGGATTTAACGTGGGATTATGGAATTGAAAGAAGTACCAAAGCATATCGGAATCATTCTTGACGGAAATAGGAGATTTTCTAAAAGGCTGATGATGAAGCCATGGAAAGGCCATGAATGGGGAGCTAGAAAGGTTGAGAAGGTTTTTGAGTGGTGTGTTGAGCTAGGCATAAAGGAGCTGACGCTTTATGCATTCTCCATGCAGAACATCAACAGGCCTAAGATTGAGTTTGATTATCTTATGAAAGTGTTTGAGGCAGAGTTTTCTAAGCTATTGGAAGACAAGAGATTATATGAGAATGAAACAAGAGTTAATTTTATCGGGAGGATACATCTGTTTCCTGAAGAAGTCCAGCATAAGATGAAGCTGCTTATGGAAAGGACAAAGGATTTTGACAAGCATATCGTTAATTTTGCTATGGCTTATGGCGGCAGAGAAGAGGTTGTTGATGCTGTGAAGAAGGTTGCTGCTGGTGTCAAGAATGGGGAGATTGATGTTGATGAGATCAATGAAGAGGTCTTTAGTAGGAATCTGTATATGAACAGCGAACCTGATCTGATAATAAGGACTGGCGGAGACAGAAGGACTTCTAATTTTTTAATATGGCAGGGAAACTATTCTGAGTGGGCTTTTATTGAGAAATTATGGCCTGAGTTTGAGAAAGAAGACCTGATTAGTTGTATTGCAGATTATAATTCCAGAGAAAGAAGATTTGGGAAATAGGAATTAAGATACGCAAGATTCATCGTATTCTAGAACGCCGTGATTGCACCAATATCCATCACCCTGAGATGTACAATGCCCATCAGGTGTGCCATCTTCACAATCTATTACTGGCTCGACATATCCTGGTTCGCAAGTTTCATCTTGTATTAAATCTCTGTTTTCGCATCTGTACCCTTCTGTCTTGAATGAGCAGATCGTGTTTGCAGTTCCATCTTCACATGAATCTAGGCAAAAATCATCATCTACAAGTTCTCCCCCTATACACCATTTGCCGTTATTTTCCCAGGAACAGTCGTTTTCTTCTGTTCCGTCACTGCATCCTGTTGTTGAATGCGCAAAAGGATCTTCTTGCTCTGTCTCTTCTTCTGTATCAGGTTCAGGCTCCTCTTCTACAGTCTCTTCTGGTTGTTTCTGGAGAGCTGCTGCCTGCTTTTGATTAGGTTCGGGTCTACAATCTTCATCGGGTATTAATTTTCCTTCTTCAGTACAATAGTAACCATCGGTAACTTCAGAACAATCTGTTGCTAATGTGCCGTCTGAACACTTAAGACATATAGAAGGTTCATATTCATATTTGCCATTATCTCCACAATAAAAACCAGGTTTTAACTTAGAACATTCAAGATGAGGGGTTCCATCTGGACAAGGTATCTGTATTTCCTTCAATCTTTCTTCTCTTTCTGATGTTGTTTCACAAGCATATTTGGTTCTCTCCTGAACACAAGAACCACTACGGCAGATATTAACTAAACATTCCCCTTTATTATACCAACCATCACAGTTATATCCTCCTTTTCCATCTATAATAGTATGAACACATTTATAATCTGTTGAGTGATCGCATGTATTCTTGTAACAAGTTTTGGGATGACAAGGTTCTTCACATTGTCTTTTACTCTTGCAATCTCCATTTTTGCAATATTCCCATTCCTTACACTCTGAATCGTCGTCGCACTCATTTGCACAACCAGAGATAAAGATCAAGAATAATGATATGATAACAAGAATTGACAAAACGCTCTTTTTCATGTAAAAAATAATCTTTATCAGAAATATAAATGTTTCTATTTTATAGATCTCTATTTATTATATAGTCAGCAATCTGTATCAGGAATTCTTTGCCTTCTTTTTTGAAGCTGGACCTGCTTATGGCTGACTTTGCTTTCTCTGCAAGCTGTTTTGCCATATCTTTTGAGTACTGTAATGAGCCAGTGTCCATGATTATCTTTCTGATCTGGTTGAGCTGTCTTGTTGTGAGTTTTTTGTTGCCTAATGCTCGCTTGATTTTTAGACGGTCTTTTAGATTTGATTTTTCCAGTGCTTTTAGTATGAGGAGTGTCTTTTTTCCTTCTTTTAGGTCTGAACCAACCGGTTTTCCTGTCTTTTTTTGATCTCCATACATGCCAAGGATATCATCCTGTATCTGAAATGCTTTTCCTAATGGGATCGCGTATTTTGATAAGATTGAGAGGTGTTTTTCTTTTGCTCCTGCTAGTATTGCTCCTATATGCAAAGGTCCTTCAATCGTGTATTTGGCTGTCTTAAGTTCGTGGATCTTTAGTATATCTTTTTCGCTGATTTTGTTGTCAACTTCTGAGATTACATCAAGCAATTCTCCGAAACCTGTGTTTATGACAACCCTGTTGAATTTTTCTATGGCTTTTAGTTTTAGCGAGTCTTTGAAGTTTGTGCTTAGTAGTATCTCACTTCCTAATGTCGCTAATATGTCTCCTCCGATTATTGCCATGCTTTTTCCGAAGTGTGTGTGATCTGTGTTGTATCTTTTTGATCTTTCTTCATATATCTTATGTAATGTCGGTTTTTTTCTTCTTATGCTGTCGTTGTCAATGATGTCATCATGGATAAGAAGGAATGATTCCATCAGCTCTGCTGCTAAAGCTGCTTTTAGGATGTCTGATTCGTTTTTTGGGTCTTTTATGCACTTATATCCAAAGATCAGGAGGATCGGTCTTATCCTTTTTGCGTCCCTTAAGGTGAATTCTCTCAGATTTTTTGTTAGCTCTATTATATGAGGGGAGATTCCTTTAACTCTTTGGATCTTTTTATCAAAGAATTTCTCAAGTTCAGAGTTTATTCTAGCTTGGTATTGCTTTAAAGTTAGTTTTACATCCCCCATGTTTGCTAGGGTTGTTTGATTGTATATAAAGTTTTACAAAAGGTTTAAAAATACAGATCCCATTGTTGTGTTTATGGTGAAAAGACATATGAAAAAAGAGGAGATAGAAAAGGATCTTGAAGAGATGCGAGAGATTGATGATCTTGAAGGGGCTGAGGAAGAAGAAGAGAAGTGGTATAGCGGGCCGATTAAAGTTATTCTGGGTGTTTTTTTGATCTTACTTCTTGTCTTGATGATAGTTCCGCGTTATGGTGTTAAGATCGATCCTGAGCCTTCAAAAGTTTTGAGCATAACTGAGATTGATGTTAATGGGTTGAGTGTTTCAAATGAGACTTATTCACTTTATGATCTGAGTTTTGTTGATTCTAGTGATGTGCAGATAAAGCATATTGCGAATAGAGTGGTCAGTAGTGGTTGTGAAAGTGGGAGAGTATGCCATGCTAAAGCGCTTTATTATTTTGTAAGAGACAATATCAAGTATATCTCTGATCCCCTTGGTGTTGAATATGTTGAGGACCCTAAGGAAGTTGTTAAAAGCGGCGGTGGAGACTGTGAAAGCGGCAGTATATTACTTGCTAACCTGATGGAGTCTGTTGGAATAAGAAGCCAGCTTGTGCTGATTTCAGGGCATGCTTATGTGAGGGTGGTGCTGCCTGAAGCTGTCAGTGGAGATAAGATTGAAGATGATTGGGTCTATATGGACTGGACATGTGATAACTGTGATTTTGGGGAGGTTCCGTGGCAGAATCTTAGGAAGCAGGCAAGGTATATGGATGTTTAAATGATTAAGTTTAAATAAGATTAAATGGAATTGATTGATATGACAAAAAAGAGTATTTTGAAAGAAGTTCTTGAAGAGATTAAACCTAGTGAGAATGATAAGAAAGAAGTTGAAAGCAGAGTTAAGGCTTTTGTGAGTAAGTTAAACAAAGGGCTGAAGGATGCTAAGGCTGTGCTTTATGGAAGCGGAGCTAAGGGGACATGGCTTAGAGGAGGGTTTGATGCTGATGTATTTGTGAAGTATGATTATAAGAAGTATAAAGACAAGAGTGATCAGATATCTGATGTTCTTGAGAAAGTTCTTAGAAAGAAATTCGGTAAGGTTGAGAGGATGCATGGAAGCAGGGATTATTTTAGAATCAAAGAAAAGGATTTTGTATTTGAGATTATACCTATCTTGGAGATAAAGAAAGCAAGTGAGGCTAAGAATATAACAGACATAAGTCCGCTGCATGCACAATGGGTAAAGAAGAAAGTGAATAAGAAGCTGATGGATGAGATTAGATTAGTTAAGGCTTTTTTCAAAGCTCAGAAGATATATGGTGCTGAGAGCTATATAAGAGGCTATTCTGGCTATATCACAGAGATATTGACAATACATTACGGCGGTTTTGAGAAGCTGCTTAGGGCTGCAAGGAAGTGGAAGGATAAGGAAGTAGTTGATATATGCAAATACCATAAGAACGTTATGATGGAGCTGAATACATCTAAACTGATCAGTCCTCTTATTGTTGTTGATCCTGTAGATAAAAGCAGAAATGCTGCTGCTTCGCTTAGTTATGAGAAGTTTGATAAATTAAAGGAAGTTGCTGATAGGTTTTTGAAGAAGTCTAGCAAAAAATTCTTTGTTGAGAAAGAAGTGAGTGTTGAAGATCTTATGAAGAAAGCAGGTAAGAATAAGCTGCTGTTGGTTGATGCTGCTCCTTTAAATGGAAAAGAGGATGTTGTAGGAGCAAAGCTGATGAAATCTTATGAGTTTTTGTTGAAAGGGCTGAAGAAGTATGGATTTAATGTTAAAGATAAAGGATGGAAATGGGATAAGGAAAAGAGATCTATGTTCTGGTATATTGTTGACAGCAAGAAACTGGATAAGTTTGAGAAAAGGAAAGGCCCTTCTTTGGATTTTGAAGAACACGTTAAGAAATTTAAGAAGAAGTATAAGAAAACTTTTAATGAGAAAGGAAGAGTTTGCGCTAAAGTTAAGAGGGAATTTGTCGATTCTTATGATTTCTTGAAGAATCTATTGAAGGATAAGTGGCTTAAGGATAAAGTTAAGGGCTTTAAATTGAGAAAATAGCTTATTCTACTTCATCAGAAGTTACTGTCTCTTCTTTTTTTCCGTTAAGATCGTCTGCATTTCTTTTGTGCTCTGTATAACGGCATTTTGGATAACGTGAGCATGCTACAAAAGGCCCATAAAGGCTTCTTCTTACTACAAGATCCCCTTCCTGGCATCTTGGGCATTTCTGCGGATTCTTTTCTAAGTCTTTGATCTTCTGTTTTATCTCTGGTGTGAAGTCTTTAGCAGGGCAGTCCATGTTGATGCAAAGCTCTTGCGGTCTTTTTCCTTTTCTGATCGAGATTACCATGGGATAACCGCATGTTTCGCATGTCTTTTTTGCTGGACGTATGAGTGCGTTTGCCGGAAGTGAGAATGTTGTCTTGCAGTCAGGATATTTATTGCATGCAATGAACATTCCGAACTTTCCTTTTCTTATCTGCAGGTCTCCTTCTTTGCAGACTGGGCATTTTCCTATAGTGCTTAGTTCATCTCTTGTCTCAATATTTGCAGAGGAAAGTTCTTTTCCAACCTTTTTTTCGTGTTTCTTGAATTCATTGACTATTTTTGTTACAGCTTTCTTTGCTTCATCTAATACTGATTCTGGTGTCTGCTTCTTCTCTCTTATGTTTTCCATCTCTTCTTCGAAGTGTCTTGTAAGAGCTTCGTCTATAATTGTAGGGGAGTATTTTTCCAGTACATCTGAAGTTCTTATGCCTAATTTTGTTGCCTGTATAGGTCTGCCGTCAACATATCCTCTCTGGAATAAAGTGTCTATTATAGATGCTCTTGTTGCTTTTGTTCCTAATCCTCTTTTCTCTAATTCTTTTATTATAGAAGCTTCAGTGTATCTTTTAGGAGGCTGTGTTTCCTTATCATACATCTTGATGTCTTTGACATCGACAATATCTCCTATATTAAGTTCTGGGAATTCTTCTTCCTTGAATGTTGCGTATCTGCCATATAATGTGTGCCAGCCTTTTTCTAATGTAGTTGTTCCTGAAGTTGTGAATAGTTCTGTGTTGCAGTCAATTTCTATCTTCATAGTCTGTCTTACTGCGGGATCGCCAAATGTTGCTAAGAATCTTCTTACCACAAGATCATATACTTTTTTTGATTCCTGTTTTATATTCTTTTTCGGCTGTACTCCTGTAGGATATATCGCTGGATGAGCAGGATCTGTCTTTTTTCCGTTATTTGGAGCAAGTGCTTTCTTTTTTAGCAGGAATGCTGCTTCACTTTTGTAATCGGATTGTTTTGAAAGTGAGGTTATTATCTTCTTGTAGCCTATTTCCTTCGGTAATTGCTGGCTTGAAGTTCTTGGATAAGATATGAATCCTGAGGTGTAGAGGTCTTGAGCGATCTCTAATGTGTGTTTTGGAGATATACCTAAGCATCTATGTGCTTCTACCTGCAGTGCTGTAAGATCAAACGGATTTGGCGGAGACTGGTTGAATTTTTTCTTGTCAACTTTTTTTATCTCTGCCTGTTTTTGTCCTTTAACTTTTTTCATCACTGCATCTGCTTCTTTCTTTTCCCAGAACTTATCTTTTATATGCAATGCTGAGATGTCTCCTTTGTTCACTGTTCCGAAAAGCTCTATCTGCCAGAATGGAACTGGTTTGAAAGCTGATATCTCCTTTTCTTTGTCTACTATAAGTTTTAGAGCTGGACCCTGTACACGTCCTGATGACATAAGCTTGAAATATCCTGCTGCTTTTATAGAATGAGTTAAAGCTCTGCTGGTGTTTATCCCATAGAACCAGTCTAATTCATGTCTTGTTACTCCTGCATTAGCCTGTCCCCAATCTAAAGTCTTTGATGCATTTTCATATGCCTGTATAAGGTCATCTTTTGTAAGAGTTGAGAATTTCATCCTCTTTGCATCTTTTCTTTTGCAGACAAATCTAACAATATTTAACCCAATAACTTCTCCTTCTACATCATAATCAGTTGCAACTGTGAATTCTGTTGCATCTTTTGCAAGCTTTTTTATCACATTAAGGTATTTTTTTGAAAAAGCAGCTGATTTTGATAGTTCTGAATTTGGAACCCACTCGACGTCAAATATGGGATAATCTGATTTTTTTCCGCCTTTTTGTGAAAGGCCATACAGATGACCTACTGCGCAGCCTATCACTAAGTCCTTCTTTCCATGCGTTACTTTATAATACGGAACTCCGTTGATTGACTCTTTTATCGCCTTTCCATCGGCGAGAGCATCTGCTATTTTCTTAGCTGCATTTGGTTTTTCACAGATGATCAATTCATACATAACCTGCTAAGAATTTGAGAATTATATAAAAATGTTTGGATTTCGTATTTTTTGTGATAAATTTATAAATTTCTAAGAAATACCTGCTGTTATGAAAGAAATTGTTGATAAAGTAATTGAAGAGTTAGAGAAGAATGTCAGTCTAGATCTTTCTGGGGATAAAATTAAGTTTTCTAGGCCAGGTTATACTGGTATTGAATTTAGTGAGGATAACTTTCATAAGTTTAATGTTGCTGATAATGATGTTAAGGTTGGTTTTGTTGACGGCGGTAATGCTGAGATATTTTCTGGAGGGAATTTTTCTTTGCAGTTAGTTAGAGTATATGGTTGTGTATTCTTGAGGAATAAGAAAGTTGATGAAGTTAAGAATGAGTTTTTTGTTTTGATCAGAGCTGTCGGTGTTGGTGATATTGAGTATAAGTGTGAGATATTTAGTCTGAATGGTGAGAGGTTAGTTGATGTTGGTGATCTTAAGTTTAGCTCTGTTGATGAAACAATAAAAGAGGGTGTGTTTAGAGGGGATATATCTAAGATAGGAAATATTGTAAGAAGATTTAGTGAGATAAGGCTGGCTGAGAAAGTTGCTGAGCTTCTGGATGTTGGAGTTGTTGTGTTGGACGGAACTTTGGAAAGCAACTATACAAATGAAAGAAGATATTTAGATAGATTATATGAAAAAGCTAAAGAAAAAGGGGTGGTTGTCTGCGGATTAGCAAAAACAACAGCAATGTTTACTGAAAAAGGGAATAATGTTGTTGGATTGTTGAACAATGTTGGTCCTGACTTTATGTGGTGGTATCATCCTGTTGCTGATATTAGTTGTGAAGATCATAAAGCTGATATGTTTTTTGTGAAATTGAATGATAAATCAAAATATGTGTTCAGATTTGAGGTTCATAATAAAGGAGATTATAATATAGCTGAGATTCTTGGAATTTTAGTTAAGAATTCTAAAGATCTTATGTTTCCAGGGTATCCTTATGGCCTGATAACAGCTGATAAGTTTGCTAGAGTGTCAAATAAGGAGAAAGAGTACTATAAATCTATTTTTATAGCTAAAATGGGCAGGAAATCTGAAAATATAGCTAAATATGTGAGTTCTGGGGATGCGCATAGCATACTTGATGGCAGGATTAATTCTTAGCGGGTAGTGCCAAATATTTATATACTACAGGCGTTGTGCTTTGAGTATTAGTGGGGTGTGGTATCAATGTACGATGTAGTTACGGTGGGAAGTGCCACAGTTGATGCTTTTGCAGAAACTGATAAAAAATTCTTGAAAAAAGGCAAATTTCAATTTAAAGTTGGAACTAAATTACTTGTTAAGAGCTTAATCTTTGATGTTGGTGGTGGGGGGACGAACTCAGCTGTAGCATTATCAAGATTAGGGTTAAAGACAGCCTTCTTGGGAAAGTTGGGAAGAGGGGAAAACTCTAAGAGAATCCTGAATCTGCTGAAAGAAGAGAAGATAGATACTGCTTTAGTGTGTAGGGAGAGTGCAAGAACTGGATTTTCAATTGTTCTGGATGCTAAAGGGCATGACAGGACAATACTTACATACAAAGGGTCTAATGAAGATCTTAATGTTAATGATATAAGGTTTGAGTATCTTGATACATCATGGCTTTATATGTCATCAATGACGGGGAAATCATTTGATTCAGTGAAAAGGATAGTTGAGTTTGCTCAGGAAAAAGGGATAAGGATCGCTTTTAATCCAAGCAGTTATATGACTGAGAAAGGAGCTAATTATCTTAAGCCTATAATAAGCAAGACTGAATTATTGATTATGAATCTTGAGGAAGCCACTATGCTTTCCAAGAAGAAGGATATCAAGAAGACACTGAAATTTTTGCATGAGATGGGGCCAAGGTTAGTTGTTGTTACAAACGGAAAGAAAGATGTGTTTGTGTACAACGGGGAAATGATGTATAATCTTAAGCCGCATGCAAAGATAAAGATCGTTGAAACAACCGGAGCTGGTGATGCATTTGCTTCATCATTCTTGGCAGGAATAATAAAGACAGAGGATATCGAGTTTTCACTTCAGTTAGCTCTTGTCAATGCAGAGAGTGTAATAACTCATCATGGTGCAAAGAACAAGCTGCTGAAGATGGGAGAGGCGATAAGGAACATCAAGAAGAATCCCGGCAAGATAATAATGCGAAAGTTGAAGTAATATGAATGATATTATTTTTCTTATATTTCTAACTTTTTTGCCTTTTTTAGAGCTGAGAGCATCGATACCTTATGGAATATTGGTGCTGGATATGCACTTTGTCCCTGTATTTTTTATCTGTGTGCTGACTAATATGGTGTTAGGACCTATTGTCTATCTATTGCTGGATAAAGTTATGCATCTGAGATTTTCCTGGATGAGAAACCTGTATGACAAATATGTTCAGAGAACACAGAGAAGGATACATGGAGCAGTTGAGAGATGGGGAGAGCTAGGAGTTGCATTATTTATAGGAGTTCCTCTGCCTGGATCTGGAAGTTATTCTGGAGCTTTGGGAAGTTATGTGATAGGATTAGGTTTCAAGAAGTTTGTGATCGCAAATATTTTTGGGAATCTTATAGCTGGCACAGTGGTTACGATCGTAAGTTTAACTGGAGGAGGGTTGGCTAACTGGTTTATCAAGATAATATGAAATCTAAAAAACTGATATGGGCATTTGTAATCGGTGTTTTGGCTTATTTTATTGGTTTGGTTTTTGAGAAGCAGATAACTATGTTTGTTGTCGGTTTGCGTTTTCCTTTGCTTGATTATCTGCTGACTTGGGTGACTCATGCTGGCTCTGTTTTTGTTGTTTTTATATTTATGAGTACATTATTTTTATGGGAAGAGAGGAAAAGAGAATGGATACCTACATTGTGGACTACATTTGCTGTGACTATTGGGCTGGTTTATCTGATCAAAATTTTGATTGTGAAAGGAAGGCCTTTTGAAGTGCTAGATATTGCTGTCCTGACAAAAACAAATATGTCTTCTATAATATCAGGGCATGCTGCTATTGCTTTTTCAGCAGTCCCTCTGTTAGATAGGGAATTTAGGAGATTAAAATGGTTTTGGGTGTGTTTTGCATTTTTAGTTGCGTTCAGCAGAGTCTATGTCGGAGCACATTATATCGGTGATGTTATATTGGGAGGGGTAGTTGGTTTTAGTATTGGGGTGTTGTTTGTATATATTGAGAGCAAATATAAAATATTCAAGAAAAATGATAACAAAATTAGAGCTTAAAAGACAGTTTTTTCATATCTTTGGAGGGATTGCATTAGTTCTTTTGATAAAGTATGGGCTGCTGGATCTTGTAGGAATATTGGTGTTGATGGCTGTTGCCCTGGTTTTTTCTTTGTTATCTTTGAAGATTGATATTCCTTTTGTAAGATGGATCATAGGGGAGGTTGAAAGGGATAAGAACAAGAAGTTTCCTGGAAAAGGAGCTATACTTTACCTGTTTGGAGCTTTTGTTGTCTATGGATTATTTATAACGCAGCCTAATGGTATGGAGATAATACTTGCTTCGCTTATGATACTTGCTTTAGGAGATGCTGCTCCTCTGTTTGTAAGGCATGTGGCAAAGATAAAGCATCCATTCAATGATGAGAAATTTATAGAGGGAGCATTATTTGGAGCGATGCTTGGTTTTTTGGGAGCTGTTATATTTGTCAGTCCTCTGCAGGCTTTGCTTGGAAGTTTTGCAGCGATGTTTGTTGAAGGCATTGATATAAGGCTGGGATTGGCTGAAGTCGATGATAATCTTACAATTCCAGTTGTTGCTTCAGTTGTTATCTGGGCTGTCGGTCTGTTATTATGATAATATTTATAAAGTGCAAAATCAGAGGTTAGAAAATGACGCAAAAACACTGGCTTGAAAAAGAAGTACATGTATGGGAGAAGGAAAAGATAATCAACAAATCACAGGGACAAGCTATATTGTCAAAATATGGTATGGCTAAAAAGCCTGCAAAAGTACATGTTCATGAAGAAGACAAGCAGAGTAAAGTTATAGGTGTTGTTGCTATTCTTGGAGTTATATTGATCGGGCTTGGATTTTTTGTATTTGTAGCTTCTAACTGGCAGGAGATTCCTGCTGTGCTTAAGCTGATAATATTGTTTGGAACTACTTTCCTGTTGTATTTTATAGGATGGAAGATCGGCTATGATACTAAAAGATTTCCTATAATAGGGCAGGCACTTGTATTTTTAGGATCTATAATGGTCGGAGTCACTATCGCACTTACTGCGCAGATCTTCCATATACAGGCTAATTTTCCAAGGTTTTTTCTTATATGGTTTATTGCAATCGCTCCTTTGACATATGGATTTAAGTCTAAGCCGACTCTTTTATTGGCTCTGATATTGTTTGGATGCTGGATGGCTAGTTTTATGTCTGGCAGATCACATATGTTTAATATCCTTGAGGGATTTTTTGAAGGATTCGGAGTGTTTTTGTTCTATGGGCTTACGCTTTATGGAATCGGTTATATGCATGAGAAAAGTGTATTTAAGGATTTTAAGAGTGTATATCAAGGATTCGGTCTTTTGTTTACATTGGCTATCTTGTATGCTGTTGTTGTATCTGAACTTGAGATCCTGGAGAATGCCGGAGGGCATTGGCTTTCATATGTATTTTTAGTTACTGCTGCATTGACTGTCCTGGGATCTGCGTTCTATCTTGGAAAGGGTTTAGGAAAAGTACAGGAGTTTTCATGGAATGTGCTAGCATTGATCACAGCACTAGGTGTATGGATATTCAGCTTATCTGTTGAGAATGTATCTTACCGTAACTTAACTGAAGGCATGTGGGCTTTCCTGATCTTTGTGTATGTGATATTCTTTATATTGATAGTACTTACTGTGCTGTCTGGATACTATCAAAGAAAACCGATCTTTATCAACATAGGGCTGCTTTTCTTCATCCTTTATGTTGGTTATTTCTATTTTACAACAGTGTTTAAGTATCTGCCAAAATCACTTGCATTGGTTATCGGCGGACTGATACTTCTTCTGGGCGGATGGTATCTAGAGAAGAAAAGAAGAATGATAATAAAGGAAATAAAAAAATGAATAGTAAACAATTTGTTTTGATGATGGCTGTTCCTTTTGTTGTTATTATTGGATTTATCCTTTATTATTCTATAACTCTTGCAACTGGAGAAGAGATAGTGCTTAAGGTTATGCCTATCGACCCTGTTGATCTTTTTAGAGGAAATTATGTAGATCTTGGATACAGAGATATAAGTAATCTTGATCTGAATGAAGTTGGAGCTGATAAGGAGTTTTTAGAAGGAGAAGTGCTGTATGCTACACTTTCTAAGAAAGAAGAGTTCTGGACAGTTGATATGATCTCACATAAGAAGATATTTGTGAATGAAAATGAAGTCTGTATGAAAGGAAAAGTGAGATCAGTACGTGGTGATAGAGTAGGAGTTGAATGGGGGATCGAGAGCTTTTTTTTGCCTGCTGAAAAAGCAAAAGAGGTTGAAAGTTCTGTAAGAAGAGGCAATGTTTCTTCTGTCGTGAGTGTGGATGAGAGCTGTAATTCTGTACTGAAAGCACTAATTGTCGGCAATGAGACTGTAAAGACAAAATAAAGATTTATAAACAACTTCCTATTTCTTTATCGTAAAATGGACCTTAATAAGAAATTGTTGGGAAAAGGGGATTCTTTTACAGATATAGTTGGGCAAGAGAAGGCTAAAGTACAGATGAAAGGAGCTTTATTGGCTGGAAGGCATGTTATAATTGTCGGAGCTCCTGGTGTAGGAAAGACCACTATTGCGAAGAATGCTTCTAAGGTTATCGGCGGAAAGAATTTTGTGAGAGTTCAGGGAAGCCCTGATCTTACTGTTGAGGATCTTTTTGGTGATATTGATCCTATCAAAGCTATGAAGTTCGGTCCTTTGTCTAAGGAAGCGTTTACACCTGGGAAAATATTCAAGGCTGATGGCGGAGTTTTGTTCTTTGATGAGCTTAATAGATGTCCTGAAAAGCTGCAGAATGCTCTTTTGCAAGTATTGCAGGAGAGAAAGTGTACTATAGGAAGCTATGATGTTGATATGAAAGCAGATTTTGTGTTTATAGGAACTATGAATCCTGAAGACAGTTCAACTGAGAAGATAAGTGACGTATTATTAGATAGGTTTGATGTTGTGTATATGGGATACCCTGAGACAATTGATGCTGAGAAAGGTATCGTTAATGGTGTTGGGAAGAAAGTCTGTGATGTTGATGGAAATCTATTGCATTTTATGGCTTATTTTGTAAGATTATTGCGTGAGAGTGAAGATCTTGAGAAAAAGCCTTCTGTAAGAGCGACAATCGGACTATATGAGAGAAGCCAGGCTAATGCTTTGCTTAATAAGAAGAAAAAAGTTGATTATAATGATATACAAGATGTTGTTGTCTCTGTTCTAAGTCATAGGATAAGGCTGAAGCCCAGCATGAAGTATCTTCTTAGTCCAGAGGATTTTGTTAAGAAAGAGTTTGAGAAGTTTGCTAACAGCAATGTCGGTGCTGAGATCAAGAACAAGAAAGGGGGTGATCCCTAGCAATAAGGATGTGAAAGTAGAAAAAACTAGTTCTGTTGATGAATTAAAGGGGAAATTAAGATTTAATAAGGTTGATGATAAGCTGATGCACTCTGTTCTTGAGAATGATAAGGAGAAGATTGAAGAAGGGAAGACTATAAAAGAAGCTATCAACCAAGGGATAAGCTCTTTTACTCCTGACCTTATGTTTGAGCAGATAGTAAAAGACTATATGCAGGCTGAAAGGATATATGGAAAATCTTTGCTGAGATATGTGAGCGGTTATGATCCAAATTATCTAGGGAGGAATATAAAGATCCCTGAGTTTCAAAGAGAGCTGAAGAACCGGCTTGAAGAAGGCATAAAGAAGCTTAAGAAAGATGAGTTTGTTGATGAAGATGGAAGCATCAATGAGAAAGGAGTTGAGCTTGCTTCCTTGATAATGTACATGGAAGAGCTTGATGAGATAACTGCAAAAGGAGAGTTTGGGCAGAAGATACATAAGAAGATCAGTGTGTATGGCGGAAAGGAAGATAACAGGATGTATAAGAAAGGAGACAGGTATAAGGACATCGCTATAAAGAAGTCTGTGAAGTTGGCTGTTAGGCGTGGGCATGATAAGTTAGGTGTTGATGATCTTAAGGTTTTTGAAAGAGAGAGTAAAGGAATGACTTATGTTGTCTATGGGATGGATGCTTCTGGTTCTATGAGGGGAAAGAAGATCGAGACAAGCAAGAAAGCTGGGATCGCTCTTGCGTATAAGGCAACTGAGAACAGGGATTCTGTCGGGTTGATAGTGTTTGGAACAAAGATAAAGGAGAAGATAGAGCCTACTGAAGATTTTGGATTGTTGTTAAGAGGTATGAGTGGTGTTAAGGCTTCTATGGAGACTAATTTTATCAAGATGATAAATGAAGCTATAAAGATGTTTCCTAGTGATAATGTTACAAAGCATCTGATAATATTGAGTGATGCTTTGCCGACTATCGGGAAGGAACCTGAAGAAGATACGTTGAAGGCTGTCAGTGTTGCGCGCAGCAATGGGATAACAATATCTTTAGTAGGTATTGGGCTGGATAAGAAAGGAAAGAAGTTTGGAGAGAAGATAGTTGAGCTTGGTGAAGGAAGGCTTTATGTTGTTAAGGATCTGGAGCAGCTAGATAAGATAATTCTTGAAGATTATTACAGTGTTGCATAAATTTAAATATGATGGAGGTTTTAGTTGAAATATGAAAATCTTATCTTTTGTAGATCTGCATGGAAGCATTAAATCGATGAGGGAGCTTAAGAAGAAAGCTAAGCAGGCTGATGTTATTGTCTGTGCTGGAGATCTTAGTATATTCGGTTCTGAGTTGGATGTGCTTATGATGGAGCTTGATAAAATAGGAAAGAAAGTTCTTATTGTACATGGCAATCATGAGTTTGAAGAAGAGATAAGTGTAATATGTAAAATTATGAAGAACTGTGAATTTATACATAAGAAAGTTGTCGAATATAAAGGTGTTAGTTTTATCGGATGGGGTGGTGGTGGATTTAGTTTAGTTGATAAGGAGTTTGAGAAGTTTGCTAAAAAGATCAAGAAGAAGATTGAAGGAAAGAAGACTGTGCTTATAACACATGCTCCTCCATATGATACTAAGCTTGATTTTATATATAAAGAACATCATGGAAATAAGTCTATCAAGAAATTTATCGATACTAATCAGCCTAAGCTTGCTGTCAGTGGACATCTGCATGAGACTGCAGGCAAGAAAGATAAAGTTAAGAAAAGTATTGTGATTAATCCTGGGCCTTCTGGAGTTGTTTCACAGGTGTAGGTTCGGATTCCAGTCCTTTTATTACGCTGTAAGCTGCCTCCCTTCTTCTGTTTTTTATGGATTTTAAGCTGTCTAAGTGTTCTAAGATCCCAAATTTACTCAAAGGATATACTACGCTGATATAGGTTGTTACAATCTCAGGATTTGGTATTCCAAATTTATTTAATACTACAGGGATTGCCTTGTAAAGTGCAAATGCTGTTGCTGCAGCACCTAAATATTTCAATCCTGCAGCTGCTTTTGATTTAACATCTTCTTTTGAGAAGAGCTGCTTTTTTGGAGTGTATGAATCACCATATAATGTATTCAAGTGTGATTCTAACTCCTGGTGTGAATTTTCTCTAACTTCCTTAGGTGTATCTATGAAATTTTCAATAGTTTTCCTGTATTTCTCATCATTAGTCATAACTTCGTGCCACAAAATTTCTTTAGCAAGCTCTTTTCTTATCTTGTTTGGATCCATCTTAATATTTTTTGACTTAAAATAATTCTGAATCTTCTCTGATATGAAATCCATACTTCTTCCTGTCTGATCCTTGCATAATGTGTCAAGCTTTTTTGTTTCATCAAAAGTGTAAGAGCTCATAGCTGCAATCTCGTTTCTTGCTATGTTTCTTGCAATATATTCCTTTACCTGTTCTGGTGTTTCTGTCTCTGCTCTTTTTTTAAGGTGTTTCTGCAGACTTTTCAGTTCTATACTGTCTGCAAGTAGTTTTGTTGTCAGACCAACACCTAGCGCAGCTCCTACATAAGGGAGATAATCTGCTCCTTTGTCTAATTTATCGCAGGTGTAGTTTGAGACTGTCTCTGCTTTTTCCTGAAAGAAGTTTATGTCAATGGAATCTACAAGACTTGTCACTTTTTCATATATTGAGTCCTTAAGTTCCTGGTATTTTTGAGCGATTGAACCAAGGAAGGAATCATCTTGTACTGCTTCCGGCTTTGATCCATCCAGTACATCACCTATCTTTTCAAATGGTTTTCTTGCTATTGCTTCTAATGCACCATCTGCTTTTTCACCTAAACCAACTGCTGATTCTTTAAGGAATGGATTCATATGGTTGTCTACTAAATAATCTAGTCCTTTTCCTGCTGCAGCTCCTGCTGGCGGAGCTATTATCTTTGAGTGTGTTGGATATTTTTTTACTGCTTTTTTTGAATACTTTGAGGCTAATTTGAATGGAGGTTTTACTGTATGAGTATAAGCTTCTTTGATAGGGAATGCAATCACTTTGCCACCTATCTTAAACCAAGTTATTGGATTTAGCAATTTAACTGGGTTTAAGCTCTTTATCTTCTCTTTTCCTTTTATGAAATATTCTTTTGCTTTCATCCTGATATCTCCTTCATGTATTTCATTATAGCTCCTGCAATATTATCTCTGTAAGATGGTTTGTAAAAGTCAGCAAGATCTCTTATGTTCTTCATGTTTCCAATTTCAAGGAAGAGTTTCTTTTCTAGCTGAGGTGTTTCCCTGAATAAAGCAAAAGAGATGTCTCTATCTTCTGCATTGTAAAATAGGAATTTTTTCTTTTGTGCCTCTCCAATACCTAGTAAAGAAGCGTCTTCATGCAACCTTACTCCACTTTTTCCAACTGTCTTGATAAGACCATCTGCAAATTCCTTTGATTTTCTTTCTGCTACTTCGCCATATTCTTTTGCTTCTGGATAAAGTGTAAATGCTCCTCTTCCATTTGGTTTTTCTGAATTTACATGGATGCTCAATAGATAGATATTATCTGGATCTGCGTTTTCTTTTTCTATAAGATCTTTGTATATCTTGTTGATTGCGTTGGTTCTTTCTGTAAGATTGTATCCTTTTTTCCACATCTTTTTTGGCTCTCCATTTCCAACAATATACTCATCAGTATCTCTGACTAGCTGTTTTTTTGGAGTATAGCCTGAGCTTTTGTCTTTAACAATAGGAATAACTTCAAAATCACTTCTGTCTTTTCTAGCTCTGTCCATAGTTACGACTCTTGAAAGTACATCATATGCTATCTCATCTTCATACAATGACCCTGTCTTAACTCCAGTTATATCTCCGACTAGATCTGCAAGAGTTGAACATGCTCCATTGGACATTAATGGTGCTTTTGCTCCTGTTTCTAATCCGCCATGGCCACTATCTAAGATTAGATATTTCTTAGGATTCTTTGGTTTAGCTTTATCTTGATCTGGTTTTTCTTCTGAAAGGCCAGAGAACCATCTAACTATGCTGTTCCATTTCAGTAATGCTGCAGTTCCACCTACTGAAGCTGTCGCTGCAACTGCACCTTTCAAAAACTTCCTTCTTGAGTTCTCTTCTGCCATTTTTTAGTCTGTTCCTCCTTGTATAATGTTTTTTACCTTTATAAACCTTTTGTTTTTTTACTACTCTTTAGTGACTACTTTTTCTTGTAGGGTATTTTTTATGTTCAATATGTATAAAGGAGTTGTTTTATGTAAAAGTAATTGATAATTTTTTATCTTTTACCGTAATATTTATATAAAAAATAGCATAATGTTGTAAATATGATGCTTGGAAATAGAATAGGGCGAATAAATGAAGTATCTGAATTACGGGTTAAGCTAGATGCTAAAGATAAGAAGATCCTCTGTATGCTTGCTCAAGATGGGAGAGAGCATCTATCTAAGATAGCGAAAGAGGTGAGATTGTCTAAAGATTCGATAAGATATAGGCTTAGAAAGTTACGGCAAAATGGCGTTATAGTTAAATACTATCCGACTGTTGATCTTACGAAAGTTGGATATTATACCTATCATGTTTTGGTTCTTATTGATGAAAAAAATAAAGAAAGAAGAGATGAATTTGTTGAATATTTAGTGAATCATCCAAATACAAAAACTCTGATGCAATATACTTCTCAATGGGATCTTAACTGGGGGTTGGTTGCAAGGAATGTGAGGGAGTTTGACAGGGTTGTTTCAGAAGTTATGGATCTGTTTAAAGACATAATAAAAGAAAAGGACAATCTTGAGATTGTCAGAGGTTATCATTCAACTAATCTGCCAAATAAATTCTATAAAGAGGCTAAGAAAAGTTTTAGTGTTGTTGGAAAGAAACCTAAGAAGATAAAAATAGATAAGAAGGATCTTAAAATATTAAGAGAGTTGTGTGAGAACTGCAGAGCATCATCATATAAGATCGCTTCTAAAGTTGGATTATCTCCTGACAGCGTCATCTATAGGATAAAAAAGATGCATGACGGAAATTTTATAAGGAATTTTACAACAGTCATGAACTTAACTGCTTTGAATTATCACTGGTATTCTGTGTGTATTGATCTTAAGACATTGACTAAGGCTGATGATTCAAGATTAACTGAATTTGTCGTTAATCATCCACATATAATAAGGACTGTAAAAGTTATGGGGGATTGGGATCTTATGCTTTCTGTTGTTACTGAGAATCCGCAGGAGTTCCATAATACAATCAAAGAGATAAAGGACGAGTTTGTCGATCTGATCATAAATTACCAGACTTGGTTTGGGTATAAAGAATATGCATATTACACTGTTCCTAAGGTGGTTGATGTAGAATAGATCATAATAATTTTAATTTTGGAAGTTTTTTCTTTCCCAACAGAACAACTCTTGATTCCTGTTTCTCGTCTATGATCTTTAAGTTTGTGAGTTTGGCTATTTCGTATGCAAATTCTTTTATCTCATGATGTCTTGGCATGCCTTCTATGGGCAATCTTTGCTTGCTATAGCCGACCCACATGTATGCTTTTAATTCAAAGAAGTCTGCTTTTGTCCGTTTTATTATTTTAGCATAGTCTTCTGGGTTTAACAGATTCTCGTCTTTTGCTAAAGTTAGCCTAACTGCTGTCCTGCATCTGAATTTGCTTAGTAGTTTTAAAGATTCCAGGATCTTTTCCCAGCCTCCTCTGATTAATGGATTACAGATCTTTTTGTAGACTTCTTTGTTTGGTGCTGGCAACGTTATGTATAACTGAGTTGGCTGGTGTTTTAGAAGTTTTTTTAACATAGATGGGTTAGTTCCGTTTGTAACCAGGAATGAAGTCATGTTTTGTGCTTTTATTTCTTCTATCAATTCCGGGAGTTTTGGGTAGAAAGTTGGTTCTCCTGACAGTGATATTGCAAAATGTTTTGGTTTGAGTGATTCTTTGTAATGTGATTCTTTTCTTCTTCTGCTTCCGCCGAATCCTGTTATGTATTTGATGTGTTCTTCTATGCATCCTTCAACTATTTCTTTTGGGCTGTCTACTGGTCCTGTCCATCTTGGATCTGTGAAAGATATATCTCTCCAGCAGAAGAAACATCTGTGTGTGCAGACGTGGAGTGCAGGAGTCATCTGTATGCACCGGTGTGATTTGATTCCGTAGAATTTTTGCTTGTAGCAGAAATTTTCTCCTCTTATTCCCTGTTTGCACCAGCCGCAGACTTTTATCGCTGAATGGTTTCCGACCAGCCTGTAGCCCTGCCTGTGCAGATCTTTTTTTCTTAATGGTGTCAGTGGATTCATAATTGATTGTTGTTGGAGATTATTTATAAAACTTTATGAAGAAAACACAAAACTTAAAAACAAAAACAAAATATTTTGTTTTATGTGGTTTAAAGAAGCTTTGAAAAAACTGGAGAGTTCTGATCTGTTTAAAGAATGGAGAAAGGAGAATAAAGATGACTATCTTGTGCATGGGTTTGCTACCTTGGCAAGCTACAGTGATGAGCCTTTCAACTGGCAGATAGGTTATTACAATAAGAAGACAGATAAGATAACTCCTTTTGATGTTGGTGAAGAGGTTAGTGTTGGTGAGCCTGCTGATGCTTTCAAGAAAACTGAAAGTATTGCTGAGCTTGAGCTTGATAACGTGAAGCTGAGTCTGGCAGATGCTATGAAGATCGTCAAAGAGAAGCAGGAAACTGACTATAAGCAGGAGATTCCTATGAAGATCTTTGCTGTTCTGCAGGATTACAGCACTTTCAAGAATATATGGAATGTTACTCTTGTTACTGCGAGATTTAATACTCTGAATATCAAGGTCGATCCTGACTCTGGGGAAATCAAAGAGGATAAGGTAACTACTTTTATGGAGTTCAAGAAATAGGTATAGTGCGCTCCGTGTTATTTCTTTTATCGACGTGAAACAGATTTATTTGTTTTAGATGTTTAATCTGATTACTTCGCTTGGCACTATACCTCATCTATATCTTAGAGAATATATTTTTCATTTGCATATCATTTATATATGAGTGGGTTTTCTGAAATATTAGTTTCTGAGAGGGATAATATGAAAGTAAAACTACTAAAAACAAACTCTGATATTAAGATACCAAGTTACGCAAATCCTGGTGATGCTGGGATGGATTTCTATGCAGCTGAGAATGTTGTGATAAAGCCTAATGAAAGGAAAGTTGTCAAGACTGGGATAAAGATGGCAATACCTGAAGGTTATGTCGGCCTGATCTGGGATAAGAGTGGGCTTGCTGCAAAGAAAGGAATAAAGACCATGGCTGGTGTTATAGATGCCGGCTATCGTGGTGAGGTGGGTGTTGTTCTTCATAATCTGGGAGAGGAAGATTTTGCTATAGAGAAAGATATGAAGATAGCACAGATGCTTATTCAGCCAATTCATAGTCCAGAATTAGAGGAAGTTAATTCCTTAGATGATACTGAAAGAGGGGAAGGTGGTTTTGGAAGCACTGGGAAATAGAGGTGTTTGGATAACAAAGAGAGGTGTTCCAATTGAAAAAAGAGGTAAGTAAACCGATTAGCTATAAAGCACAAAAGGGCTGCAGAAGGATTGACAGCTATTTTTGCTCTAAAAAAGAGGAAGAAGAGGAGGAAGACTGATTTTAGTCTTCTAAATCTTCAAGATCTGTTTCTTCTAAGAATTCGTTGAAAATTTTGATTGTCTGTGATTTTGTATCTTCTACTGATGCTGGAGGATTTGTATCTAAGTATGCGACAGTTGTCCCTCTTTGCTCAAAGATCTCTTTTAGTTCTTCAGATTCATAGCCAACCTTTATCTTTTTCTGGAAATCCAGTTTTTCGTATATTGCGTCATCTTTCTTTTCTCTTTTGTCTAATCTCTCCATCACAACTTCCGGGTCTACGATTGTGATGATCAGGAGATCTGGAGGCTGGTCTAGGCAGAATTGGTTTCCTTCTAAGCTTAATACCTGGCCTATGTCAAACCCTTCTACTGGCTGATATACTAGAGAGCTTACTATGCCGCGCTCTTGGAATATGAACTTATCTTGGTTTAATGCTGGGATGATTATCTTCTCATATAATTCTTTTCTGTCTTTTGAGAATGCTTCTGCAATCTTTTCAATAGGTGTGTTTGAACCATTCTTTATGAGTTCATCTCTGATCTTTTTTCCCCAGCCTGTGAATGTTGGCTCTGCTGATAAGATGACGTCGTAATTGTCTATGTTTGGGTATCCTTGGTTGGTTTTCCAGTATTCTCTTAAGTCTAGGATCTCTAAACCCTGCGTTAAGGCCCATTCTTTCAGAGCATCAACTACAACTCCTTTTCCTGAGCCATCAAGACCATCTACCATTACAAACTTTCCACGCATAGCTGAGAAATTAGCTTGTTTGTTTAAATAATTTATCTTTTTAATTTAGAAAGATTTATTAATGATTGAATGTAAGATTCTTTCATGAACATATATGATCTGAAAAGTAACTTAAAGAAATTGGAAGATGATTTGCCTAAGATCAAGTATGTCAAAAAAAAGATAATCCAAGCTTTAAGGATACGTGAGAAGCTAGTCAAACAAAGAGATGAAGCAATAAATAATATTTACCGTATGTTAAAAGGGTCAACTGAATATGAAGAAAAAGATCTTGAAAAACAAATTGCTTTGTTGAAAAGGACCCTTAAAAATGAAAAGAATTTCATGGAAGTAGTTGAAAGAGGAATCAAAGCTACATACATAATGATGGAAGATGTGTATGCTGAACAAAAGAAAATAGGCATGAAGAGAGTTGTTCTTAAGAATATAAAAAAGATCATCAATTTTATGAAATTATCTGAGAAACTTCTGCATAAAGCTGAAAAAAGAATCATACTTGAGGAGAAGTTTATTGATTCAAAAGATCTTAAGGATCTTCTGAAGTTTAATAAGCAATGGGAAAGAGAAATACGCTATAATCAAAAATTAATCAAAAAGATCAATCCTGGAGATGTATCAAAAATAAAAATATTCCTTGAATCATTGATGGATCCAACAATAATGATGTCCTACATAGGCTTAGGTGGCCTTGGAGCAGGCTTAATTGGAAGTATAGTCCAAGATGCAAAAGATCCCATGGAGCTAAAAATGAAACTGGGCCTTGCTGGAATGGCTGTACTGATTGCTGCAATGCCAACATTAGCTGCTATATTTAAATCAGAAGAAGAGATCTCACGGTGGCAAAGTATTGCATTTGACAGGTTAAAAAAAGAAGAGTTTGCAATAGTTTAATTCTTTAGTTTTGCTATATGTTCTGACATCAAGATAATTAGGAAGAATAATCCCAGGGCTGCTAATAGGATTTCTGAGGTTAGGATGAATAAGTTTGGCTCTATCCAGCTGACTCTTCCTTCAACAAGTATTGAGATTAAGGAGTATAAGACGAATCCTGTCGAGACCAGAGCTACTGCTGGTGTGAAAATGTATATGAAAAACTTGTTTAAATTCATTTTGCCCCCAGTAGTTGACAAGTATATTTTGTATAAAAATGTTTTCATTATGGAATGGAAACATATATAAATAAGATACTGATTATCAATCATAAATTATGTTGGGGGATCTAATATGGAACTAAAAGAAGCTTTTGAATTGACAATTACAAAGAGTATATTTTTACTGATAACATTTCTGGTTGTGCTGTTGAGCACTGAAGTTGCAAGCCTTAATGGGATTGCTTTTATGATCGTTGTTCTGTTGAATGTTTATATCGGAACTTCTGTTGTTTCTTATCTTGATTCTTTGCTTACTAGGGAAAAGAAAGTGTATTTGCTATTGGGATTGTTTGTAGGAGCTCTTGCTGCTGCAAATCTTCTTGGAAGCAAGATTGCAACATTCTGGGGAATAACTGTTTCTGTCGGAATATTTGCTTATCCTCTTACATTTTTGATAACTGACGGTATTGCTGAAGTATATGGAAAGAAAAAGACATGGAATTTTGTATGGGCAGGATTTTTATCACAAGTTATGATATTTCTTTTTGTTCTTTTGTCTATCAAACTGCCTCCTGCTTCAAGATATGCGTTTAATACTGAGTTTGTAACTATATTTTCAATGTCACTTCGTATGATTGTTGCAAGTGTTGTTGCGTTTCTTTTTAGCCAGTTTCATGATATATGGGCTTTCCATTTTTGGAAGAAAGTTACAAAAGGGAAATATCTGTGGTTAAGGAATAATCTTTCAACTGTTGTTAGTCAGCTGATCGACAGCCTACTGTTCATGTTTATAGCATTCTATCAGATGACTCCTAAGTTTACAGCTGCTTTTGTCATCAGTATAACAATACCTTATTGGATACTGAAGATAGTTATGGCTCTGTTAGATACTCCGTTTGTGTATCTGATCGTAAGCTGGCTTAAGAAAGGAGAAGATAAGGAAGAATCAGATTAAATGCTGCATAGCTTCTCCAACTGTGTAGATTGAACCAGTTATTAGGAGAAGATCTTCTTTTTTTGTTACTGATTTTGCGAATTTTACTGCTTTCTTTATAGAAGGGATGATTGCGTAGTTATTGTTAAGCTGTTTTGCTATGAATTCAGGGTCTGCTGCCCTGTGGATCTTTGATTTTGTTATGATTACGTCGTCTGCTATCTCTGAAAGGTCTGTTATCATCTCTTTTATGTTTTTGTCTTTGAGGATTCCTGTGAGCAGGATTAGATTTTTGTATTTTAGCTTCTTTATCTCTTTTTTTAGTGTCTTTACAGCTGCTGGATTGTGAGCGCAGTCTAAGAGGATGTTTTTGCTTATGAACTGCATCCTGCCTGGCCATAATACCTTGTTGAAACCTTTTGCTATCGCTTTGTCTGATATCTCAATCCCTTGCTGTCTTAAGACTTTGATTGTTTTTAGTGAGGTTGATGCATTCATTAATTGAAATCTTCCGTTTAGGTTAGTTTTTAGCTTGTTGTTGATGTTTGCTATATGGAGTTCGCTGTTTCTTTTTTTACAAATCTGCCTCATTACTTTTAGAGCTCCATTTTTTGCTGAAGTTACCGTAGGAATGTTCTTTTTTATTATTCCAGCTTTTTCATATGCTATCTTTTCTATAGTGTTTCCAAGATGTTCTTTGTGCTCCAATGAGATGTTAGTTATTACTGAGACTAAAGGTGTGATTACATTAGTTGCATCTAGACGTCCTCCCATGCCAACTTCTGCGACTACAAAATCTACATTCTTTTCTTTGAAGTATAAGAAAGCTAATGTTGTTGCTATCTCAAAGTATGTGTGAGTTGTTACAAAGGGTTTTATCTTTGTTAGAAGTCTTGCTATATCTTTTTTTGATATCCTTTTGTCGTTGATTATGATTCTTTCTTCAAAGTCTATAAGATGCGGGCTTGTGTACATGCCTACTTTGTAGCCTTGTTCCTGTAGTGCTGATTTTATTATAGCGCAGCATGATCCTTTTCCGTTTGTTCCTGCAACATGTATGAAATTTAGGCTTTTATGTGGGTTGCCCAGCTTTTTAAGAAGTCTTCTTATGTTTGCAAGGCCAAGCCTGATTCCAAAAGTCTCTCTGCTGTTTAAGTAATCTAATGCTTTGCTATATTGCATTTTACTGTATTTCTGGATACAAAGGATGATTGCTGCAAAGCTCTGTAATTTCAGCTCTTACTTTTTCAAGATTTGCCTTGTCTTCGTGGTTGTCGACTACTTTTGAGATCAGTTCTCCGACAGATTTCATGTCAGATTCCATGAATCCTCTTGTTGTAAGAGCAGGAGTTCCCAGCCTTATACCACTTGGATCAAAAGGACTTCTTTGGTCGAATGGAACCATGTTCTTGTTGCAGGTTATTCCTGCCTGATCTAAAGCTGTTTCAGCCTGTTTTCCGCTGATGTTCTTATTTGTTAGATCTACAAGCATAAGATGATTGTCTGTTCCATCACTGACTAGCTTGAATCCGTGATCCATCAATGATTCTGCTAAAGCTTTTGCATTCTTTAGAACCTGTTCTATGTATGTTTTGAACTCTGGCTTTAGATCTTCTCCGAAAGCTACTGCTTTTGCTGCAATAACATGGTCCATCGGGCCGCCCTGCATTCCAGGGAATACAGCTGAGTCGATTAAGCTTGATAATTTCTTTGGAGAACCATCTTTTAGTTTTTTGTCTGGATGGTGTTCGTTGTGCAGTCTGTCTTCTGACTGTGATAGAATCATAGCTCCTCTTGGTCCTCTTAGTGTCTTGTGTGTTGTTGTAGTTACAACATCACAGTGCGGGAATGGCATCTGATGTTTTCTTGCTGCTATCATTCCTGCGAAATGAGCTACATCTGCCATAAGATAAGCACCAACTTCATCTGCTATCTCTCTGTATTCTTTGAAATCTATATTTCTTGGATATGCTGAATATCCTGCAAGTATTAGTTTTGGTTTTTCTGCTAATGCAATCTTTCTAACATTGTCCATGTTTAGAAGTCCTGTTTCTTTTTCTACACCATATGATGAGAATTTGTAGAACTTTCCTGAGAAGTTAACTGGGGAGCCGTGTGTTAAGTGGCCGCCATGATCTAAGCTCATTCCTAAGATTTTGTCTCCTAGGTTTAATAGAGCGAAGTATACTTCCATGTTTGCTTGTGAGCCAGCATGAGGCTGTACATTAGCGTGTTCAGCGTCGAACAGAAGCTTTGCTCTTTCTATTGCCAGGTCTTCTGTCATATCTATGTATTCATTTCCTCCATAATAACGCTTGTGAGGATATCCTTCTGAATATTTGTTTGTAAGCCATGATCCCATTGCCTGCAATACTGGGATGCTAACGAAGTTTTCTGATGCTATAAGTTCAACTGTATTTTTTTGTCTTCCTAATTCTTTTTTTATCGCTTCATAAACATGAGGATCTGCATTTTTTAGTTCTTCTTGGTCTATCATTTTTATCTACTCCTTTTTTCTTTTGTATGTTAAGAAAGAGAATTTTACCATCTCTTTGCTCTTGACATCTTCTCCTTCTTTATCTATCTGGTTGACTAATTCCCATTTGCTGAAATCAACTTCTGGGTAAAAAGTATCAGCGTCATAATCTTTGTGTATACGGGTTAGTTCGAATGTGTCTGCAACTTCCATGCCTAGCTTGTATATTGTTGCTCCGCCTGTGATGAATGCTTTTTCTTCTCCTTTATCTTTGACGTACTTTATGGCTTCGTTAAAGTCGTGGAAGATGGTTGTGCCTTCTGGATGATAGTCTTTGTCGAATGTGAGAACTATATTTTCCCTGTTTGGCAGAGGTCTTGCGTTGTCTGGAAGAGATTCATAAGTTTTGTCTCCCATTATGCAAGGGTGTCCTTCTGTCTGTTCTTTGAAGTGCTGGAAATCTTCCCTTATGTGCCAAGGGATATCGTTGTCTTTTCCTATTGCACCGTTTTGTGCAACGCATACTATAACTATTATCTCTGTCATTTTTCCTCCTTGTAGTTTAGCACGCTTCACTCGCTTCTTTATCTGATTCTTTCGTCAGATTCACTCAGAAATTATTAATTTCTGGTGTCCTAGAAACTTTCAGTTTCTAAGGATATTTATTTTTGATGTTTGATTTATTGTTACGCTTGGTGCTAAACCTTATACTGCAATCTCGAACTTAATTGTCGGATGATGCTCATAATCTTCTATCTTTGAATCGTCATATTTCCAATCGAAGATTGATGTGAAATTTTCTGTCTTTATCTTTGGAAGTGGAAGAGGATCTCTTGCTATCTGTTCTTTTAATCCCTCTCTGTGGTTCTTGTAGATGTGTGTATCTCCTAAGAATCCTACTAATCTTCCTTCGTTTAATCCTGATTGTTTTGCAAGCAGATGTAGGAGAAGCCCGTAGCTTGCTATGTTGAATGGAAGCCCTAGAGCTGTGTCTACGCTTCTTTGATTCCATAATAAGTTTAATTTGTTGTTAATTACAGTTACCTGAAAGCTATAATGGCATGGTGGCAGAGCCATCCTGTGGAAATCCACTGGATTCCATGCTGATACTATCATCCTTCTGTCATCTGGGTCTGATTTTAGCTTTTCTACAACTTTCTTTAATTGGTCTATTCCGTTTCCTTCTGGTGGTGTGTTATGAGATGTGTAGTTTGCTCCGAAGTTTCTCCATTGCCAGCCGTAGATAGGGCCTAGTTCACGTTCTTCCATCATTTTCTTTTTTGTTTCTTCGTCGTGTGCGTATTTTACTTTCTCAGGAGAGCACCATTCATCCCAGATGTGGTTGTTTCTTTCTATAAGCCAGTTCTTGTCTGTTATTCCTTTGATGAAGAATTCTAACTCTGATGCTACTAATCTGAAAGGAACTGTTTTTGTTGTCAAAAGTGGGAAACCTTTTTCCATATCATGTTCAAACATAGCTCCAGGTATCGCTATAGTGTCTACTCCTGTCCTGTTATGCTTGAGAACTCCTTCGTCTAAGATCCTTTTAACGATGTCTAAATATGCTTTCATCAAAACCCCCCTTAATGTGAAAATTTGATTAGGGTATTTATATAGTTTTTGGTAGTAAAATATATATAAAAGGGGAGATTTGAGAGGTGTATGATAGTCGGAATTACTGGGACAATAGGGTCTGGAAAAGGGGCTGTTTCTGAGATGTTAGTTGAGAGAGGTTTTAAGCAGTTGGTCATGTCAGATGTTCTTAGGGAAGAGCTTCGTAAAGAAGGGAAGGAAGAGAACAGAGATAATATGCTGGCTAAAGGTAATGAGATGCGGGAGAAGTTTGGCTCTGGCGTATTGATGGAGAGGTTGCTTGCTAAGGCTGAACAGGAAGGATATGAGAAAGTTATTATCGATGGGCTTCGGAGTGTTGGAGAGGTTGAAGAACTGAAGAAAGCTGGCGGTGTGTTAGTTGCAGTTGATGCTCCTGTTGAGACCAGGTATGAGAGGGCTGTTAAGCGTAAGAGCTCTAAAGATAATATTGATCTTGAGAAGTTTAAAGAGCAGCAGAAAGCTGAGTTTGACAAGCCAGGTGCTATTGGAGATTGTGTTAGGAAAGCTGATTTTGATATATTTAATGATGGGAATTTTGATGATCTTAAAGAGAAAGTTAAAGAAATATTAAGTAAACTTGAGTAATTTTTCTTTTGAAGTTAATCCTTTGATGATCTTGGTGTTCTTTTTTGTGAGCTTATTGAAGAATTTTATGATCTCTAAGTTTGCTTTGTTGTTTTCTGGAGGAGCTTTGATTGTTATCTTTAGTGCTTTCTTTTGTTTATCGTAGATGATTATTTCGTTCTTCTTAGAATTAGGCTTTACAATAATCTTGAGGGAGTTGCTGACGACAAATTCGTCCAGATTCATCTTAGCTATAATCTCTCCAGATGTGCTTGCATTTAACACATTTCATGAATTTTGTAGGAGGCTCGTCAGATGCTCTTGTCTGGACTTCCCAGAAGTATGCTTCTTTATTATGGCATTTTGGGCATTCAGCTTCAGTTATAGGATGTACTTCCTGCTCTTCTTCTATGACTTCTATCTCTTTCTCTTTCTTTACCTGTTCTGAGACTTTAGCTTCTGCTACTTCTTTTGATTTGTAGCCGCAAGAGCATATAACCATCTTCTTGTTTCCGTCTTTCTTTGGCATTAAAATTGCTCCACATTTTGGACAAAACTGCATTTATATCACCTTATGCAAATATTGATGTTATCAGCTTGATCAGGTTAACAAAGCCTATCTTTATGTAGCCAAGCCAAGGCAGCCTTATGACTGCTCTTCCTACATACTGTTCCTCTTTTATGCTTTGCTCAAAGATATAACTTTTTTCGTTATGGTCTCCTTTTGTCTGAATTGTGTAAATGTTATCTGTGTTTGTTGTCTTTACAACCCTGTGTATTATAGGATCTGGCCTGTTAGCTCTGAATACTATAATTTGGCCTGGTTTTATGTTCTCTATCTTTGTTCCGTACAAGATCATTATATCTCCTGTGTTGAATCCATTCTTGAAGGAGAAGGATTTGAATTCTTCTTTTGTTATGTTATTGTCTGTGTACCATTGGCCACATATAGACCACCAGCTGTCAAATGAGTTCTGGTAGTTTATTACCTGTTTTCCGCAGATCATGTTGTTCTTGTCTGTGCTGTGTTCCATTGATCCTGATACAACTGCAACTATAGGATGTGATGTCTGAAGTGCAAATCCTAAGCCCGGATAGACTATGAATTTGATGATTACAAAGGCTAAGATTATGTTGACTATCCAGCTCCAGACTGAGTCATCTTCCCAGATAAAGTGCCAAGTCTTTTTCCAAAGCTTTTTAAACTGATTTTTCTTCATAGGTCTGAATTATTGGTAAAATATTAAAAAGCTTTTGGTTTTAGGGAGTGTAAAATGGAATTTTGTGCTAAATGCGGGAAGAAAGGAGAGACTGTGGAAGGATTGTGTGATAAGTGCTATAGTGAGGAGCATCCTGCTTTGGTCAGTTTTAAGGATGTTAAGGTTAGTGTTTGTGAGAATTGCGGGAAGGGTGTGTTTAAGAATAAATGGACTAAGTTTAATTCTGTGAAAGATGTTATTGTTAAAGCTGTGAAAGAAGGTGTTAAAGGAGATAAGAAGATCAAAGTTAATCCTATTGTTAAAAAAGGTGAGAGAAAAGGAGAGGTTGAGATTTCAGTGGTTGGAAGTGATGAAGAGTATATCATCCCTTATGAGATCAGGTATGTTACATGTCCTGTGTGTGACAGAGAAGATAGTGAATATTATGAAGGAGTATTGCAGCTAAGAGATGTAAATGAGGAAGTTGTTAATTTCTGTGTAAATGATGTCAAGAAACAAAAGGAGAAAGGTGTGTTTTTTACTAAATTAGAGGAATTGAAGAATGGTGTTGACTTTTATTGTACTTCTAATGGATATATAAGAAGTTTAGGGAACAAACTTAAGAAGAAGTTTGGGGGTGAGGTTAAGATCAGCCCTCATCTTTATGGAAGAGATAAGCAGAGAAGTAAGGATCTGTATAGGCTGAATGTTCTGTTTAGAATGGAGAAATCATAATTTTAAATCTCCTAAATCTGGTTCTTGGATTGCTCCTGTTCCTTCTCCGAATTCTGTTGGTTCTCCGAGACCTAAGTCTTTGCCTTCTCCATCATCAGGAGCTCCTGGCATGAATTTTCTAAGTAAGAATACTATTAATAACACTATAGGGTATAGGATCAATAAGTCTAATAGAACCCATCCTGTCAATATAAGGACTCCGTGTCCCCATAGGACTGAGATGAATGAAAAATAATAGATAGGTGATGGAGCTGCTAACCTGTAAGTTGCTTTTGAAGACAGTTTATGGGTGAAAGATACATATATTATGAATGAGCCGTAGACAAGTATTGTGAATATAACTACAAATCTAAGCCAAAAAAGATCTGGTTTATAGAACCACAGAAATCTCATTGATTCTATATTAACCCAGACTAGTGACATTCCATTTCCTAAAGCTGTGTTCCAACCTAATTCTTCTGATTTGTGCTTTCCAAAGTAAACTTCTAAGATTATCCAGAACAAGATGATAGGTGCAAGAAACCACCATACAGATGCCTGTTTGAAAGGAGCTGCTGCTATCTCTCCTAGTGCTAACCACATCTGATCAAGAAAATAAACCATTGTGCACCTCTTTTAATTTTTTTAATCTGTTTGAGTTAATAAAGTTTTTGTTAATTTGAGGGAAAATCCTTCACTCATTACATTCGTTCCTTGACTTTTAATTTCCCTCGTGAAATCAAAAGTTTTATATATTACTTAGTAATACTTTAGTGTATATTTGCTTATTTAGTAATATTAATGGAGAAAAGTTTATATATTATTTAGTAAGTAATAGTATTACGGAGTAATATTATGAAAGAAAGGATAACTGTTACTGTAGACAAAGACCTTCTTAAGTGGGTAGATAAGAATATCGATACAAAGATATTTGCGAACAGATCGCATGCTATGGAATTCTTGATCAAACAAAAGATTCTGGAGGAGAAGAAATGAAAGACGGACTTGTGAAAGTGCTGGGAGTGGTTACATTTCTTCTAGTTATGGGAGCTTTAGGAATGGCTGCTATACCTAATCCAGGACATAAAGCAAGTATGGTCGGCGGAGATAATGATGCTGACAGAACTTTTAATGGAACTTCAGGAGAGAACTACACATTCCCGACGAATCTGAATGTTGATGGAAATTTAGGAGTTGGGACAAGAAATCCTCAGGCTTCAGTACATATCAACAAGACTGATGCGATCATTATTCCAGTCGGAGATACTTCGGAGAGGCCTAGTTCATCTTTACCTGGGCAGATGAGATATAATGATCAGACAAAAGCATTTGAAGGTTATAATGGAATCGCCTGGGGTTCGATAGGCGGTGCTGTGTTTGTAGGATTGACAGCTGGAACTTATACAGGAGATATAGATAATGGATCGTTGAGTGGTTATGATGCTGCTAATAATATATGTAATACTGAATTTGAAGGAAGCCATATGTGTTTAGAAGGAGAGGTTATCAATACGATATATGCTTCTAATATAAGTGCAATCGGTAATTGGACTGGAACAGCATGGATAAATGCAGGTGGTGCAAAATATGCTCCTGCAAGTCTTCCTGTGAATGACTGTAATGGTTGGAGGCATGGAGCAGCTGGAACTTATCTTGGAAATTTTTGGATCTTTGAAAAACCTAATGGAGGAAGCGGAGCAGTTGTGAACTGCGGATCTTTGAAAGCACTGGCATGCTGCAGATAATATGAAAAAAGAGGTGTTTATCTGGATTTTTGTAATAATTCTTTTAAGTAGTTTTGCAGCTGCTGATCCTTGGGTTAAAGACCATAATAACTGTCCTCAAAGCTATCAGTCTCAGAATTGTGCTCCTGATTTAGTTTGTGGTTATACTGGTGGTGTCACATATTGTGATGATCCTGCTACTGTGAATGCCGGGATAGGAGGAACTACAACTACTGAGACAGCTATCTATAATTCAAGCTTAAGCGGAGGATATGTTTTAGACTGTACTAGAAGCGGAACTAGCTGTTTACCTTGGGTATGTCAAAGAGATAGCAGCTGTTATAATGTGAATAGGATAACTGAATGTGATGGCGGAGCAACTACATTCAGCTGCAGTACTTGCAGAAGTGGCTATACTTATTGTGATGGTTCTTATACTGATGGAGATGGGTGTGAGATTGATTATGGCCAGGGAACCTCTGACTGTATTGGAAGTGATGCAGGTGATAATAACTATCTTACTGCAGGATGTGTATGTACTTGTGATGTTACAGGGGGATATACTTGGTTAGCCTGTAATAATGGTGGAGTAAAGAATGATACTGATGGTTGTGAAGTTCATTCTAATGATGATTCTTACCCTTATCCTGGTGTTGCAAATGCAAGATATGACGGAGACTGTGGAAGCTGGGAATGCCAGACAAATAACTACAATCATGATGGCAGTGGAGCAAATGGTTGCGAGATAACATTAAATGAAGCATGTACTGTCTATGCTAATGGTGGATCTGGAACATGCGGATCTGCAGCTGGAGATACAGGTTATGATGTTGATCTGAATAATTGTACATGTACACAGGCTCCTCCAGTTGATTTCCAGACTGGTGTGTTAGCTGCATATACAACTTCATCTCCTTTGCTTTACGGATGGCAGAAGGGAACTGGATTTATGGCTAGATTGAATTCTTCTAATGGTGAGTTTATCATAGGTAATGATGGGAGTGTTAATATAACAACAAATGATCCTGGAGTTTCTCTTAGGATTGATTCAGATGATAGTATAGTTCTTCCTGTAGGAGATACTGGAAGCAGGCCTAGCGGGGAAGCTGGGATGATGAGATATAACTCACAGTTGGGTACTTTTGAAGGCTATGCTTCAGGTGCATGGGGAAGTTTAGGCGGAGTTAAGGATGCTGATGGTGATAGTTGGATTGAAGCTGAATCTTATGCAACTGCTGATAACGATACTTTGATGTTTTATACTTTGGATAATAGGAGGATGGTGATTGATCCTAATGGATGGGTCGGAATTGGTATCGATAGTCCAACACAACTATTGACAGTTGACGGGGATGCAAATGTAACTGGAAGTTTTTATGGAAGCGTCTCTGATAAAAATACTCCTGCTGAGAACCTGATAAGAAATGGGGATTTTGAAGATGGACTTGTTAATTGGGGTGGTTTAACTGGAGGAAATATAGCAACAACAGATCCAAAGTCTGGCAGATATCATCTTTCAAAAACAAACACTGGCAGTACACCGATTACACAAGATTATATCCCTATCGATACTGCAAAAACATATAAGCTTGAAGCATGGGTTAAGCAACCTGTAAATGGTGGAACTTTCTATTTTGGAACGAGATGTTATGATAAGGATAAGAATACACTAGATCCCCATCCCGGAAGCTATGATTACTGGGGAGCGCTTGCAGTAGACATAGGATCAGGATGGACTCATGTGACTGGGTATAGGAGCGGGGAAGATGCTAGCGACAGTAACTATTATGCATTTGAACCAGGAACTAAGTTCTGCAGAGTCATGATGTTGACTAACTATAATAATGGCGGCGGAACTACTTATGTTGATGATATAAGGTTAACTGAAGTTGGTTATAACAGAGAAAGGATAATGATTGGGGAAACTAATGACGGTATGAGTGATGGAAACATAATACTTGCATCTGCGACAGGAACAGCTGTAACGTCACAAACCCTAACGGTAGGTCTGGGGGGTGCAGATCCAACATTGACTCCTTCCACGGGAACTTTGATCTTCGATAGTGATGCAAATGTTACTGGAAGCTTCTATGCTGGAACTGGATCAACTGTGTTTGAAGTTGATGATGTTACAAATAGTGTAAATATAATGGGGGGCAGTTCTGGGGATGGAACTGGGAGTGGATTTACTGTCGATAGTTCAGGTAATGTTTATTTTGATGGGACTTTGAGTTTTCCGGGAGAAGTATATGTTGTAAATTGGCAGGAGCATAATGGAACACTGCTGCCTTATTCAGATAATGTATTTGATCTTGGAAGCGGGGCTAAAAGATGGAATAACATATATTTGGAAGGAGGATTATATGATGATACAGGTTCAGATAATTTCTTTGAAAATACTGGTAATGGAGCAGGCAAGACTGTGACAGGTATCACTTCAGAAGGAGGTTTGCAGTTTACAGATATTTCTATAGGTTCTGGACAGGTTACAGATGTATGGGTTAATGAAAATGGAGATACTATGAGTGGAGATCTGAATATGGGTGGAAATTATATACAAGACCTAGGTTATGTATTCAGAAATGAAGGAGGATATGTCGCTAGATTTGATTCTCAAGAAGGAGATATAACATTGCCTGAATCTAATGGAGGTAGTGATGGTAGATATTATTGGGAGACTGATGGAACAACAGCAAGATATTATGAGAACACAGCAGGAGTACTTGTCCATAAATTCTCATTTAAGTTTAATTTAGATGATAGTATGAACCCATTGGCAGGATTTGCATCAGATACTACAACAGCATGGGGAACTGGTAATGGATATGCAATATATTTTGAACCTACAACAGATGATCTAAGGCTTTATTCTAAATGTACTGGGACTTGGACTAACGAACAAACAGTAAATATTGGAAGTGGAGTAGTTGGATTGAACGAATGGCATGATGCAGAAATAAGGGTTTATTCAGCAGGAGATCCTGTGATAGAAGTTTTTATAGATGGAAATCTAGAACTGGATTTTAATGCAGCTGAGTTATGCGGTGGTGGAGGTTCAAGAAGAAGCGGATACTTCTCATTAGGAACAGGAGCTGACAATGCGAGAAGTTTTAAGAATGTTTATAGTTATCATGTTGGAGAAAATATGAAGCTAACAGGAGGATTAACTGCTAATTCTTTAGCTTGTATAAGTGGGGAGTGTGTTCCAGGTTCAATTGTTAATGAATCTACATTAACATGTTCAGAGATAACCGGAAGTGCTGCTTTGTGTGATGGTGGTGATGCTGTTGATGATACTGTTGCATGGAGTGAGATAAGTGGAATAACTGATTCAAGTGGAGATTGTGATGCTGCTAATAATGTATGTGGAGTTGGGCATACACATTCACAATACGCTAATTTGAGTTATATTAAAGTAACAGATACTAGAAATTCTGGTGATGTTATACCAGATAATTTTGGTAGTAAGATGATCCAAGCTAGTTTTACTGATGAAATAACTGGATCTCCAAACACATGGGATTCTGTAATCACTGTGAAAGGTTGGACTGATGGTTATGGAGTTTGGCAACTCTTGTCAAGTTCATCAAATGGTGTTGCAGATGACAATCTCTACTTTAGATCAGGTGAAGATTCAGCTTGGGGTTCTTTGAGAAAAGTATGGGATAGTGGAAATGATGGTGCAAGTTCCGGGTTAAATGCTGATCTGTTGGATGGAATAAGTTCAGGAGGTTTTGTAAGAGGAGATGGAACTAATAATGGTGCTACTACAATAAATGTGGAAAATAGTGATTTTATAATTCAAGATGCTGATGATACCACAACAAACTACATATGGAGAGATCATTCTGCAAGTATATTGTATCTTGGTACTGATTTTGCAGTCCCTACATTAAGGGCAAATCTTAATGCTAATAGTGAAAATATCAATAATGTAAATCAACTTGAGATCAATAATGGTGCACAGGTTGAAATTGATGCAAATGGAAATGGTGCGTTTAATCTTTATGCTGATGGTTCTGTATATATTGATATTGATGATAATGCTGATGGTACTGAATATTTTTATCTAAGAAATGGTGCTAATACGAATATTTTTACTGTGAGTGAGACTGGAACTGCAACTTTTGGAGGTAATATAAATCTGCAAAGCAATTGGCTTTCTGGAGATGGTGGAAATTATGGGTTAACTGCGGATGGTTCTGGAAATGTTGGAATTAATACAGTTCCTTCAACCCAGTTGCATGTTAGCAGCATTGCTGGAACAAGTTCTGTAGTTTATATTGATCCAGCTGTATGGTCTTCTGGATCATATGGAGAGATACGTTTTGGAGATGCTAACCATAATATCAAAGGAACATGGGGGGTTGGATTAACATTCAATACCGTTAATGCTTTCCAGTTTTCTGGTGGTGATGTTACTATAGATAATGATTTAGGGGTAGGAGGAGCACCTACTTTAGGACGTATTCATGCTACGATTAGTGGGGGAGTTCCTATTGTAGCTCAACAAACTAATCCTGCAAATACAGACACCCTTCATTTACTTCATCCAGACACTTCATTAAGATTTGTTGTTGATAGTAGTGATCATGCTGAAATTGGATTAGAAGATGAGTCAACAGGGTCAATATATTGGAATGCTTTGGATTTCTATCCAACTAAAAACAATATTGCAACAGGTGGTGATGCTGTAAGCACATCTCAACTTTTTGTTAGTACAGATGAAGACACTAATGGTCTCTATGCTGAGAATACACTTTCCACCACAGCATATGGAGTTAGAGGAGGAGCTAATAGTGCAGGGGCTACATCCCTGGGGCATAAATATGGAGGTAATTTTGTAGCTAGAGTTAATTCGGCTTCCAGTTACTATGCATTTGGTGTTTTGGCTGAAGGAGATGCCAATAACCACCCTAGTGGAACTGCTGCAGTAGGTTATGGAGGCTTCTTTATCGGTAGTGGTGATGGTGATGCTTATGGTGTGCAGGGTCGTGCAGACTCCGATAATGGTGTTGCTTATGGAGTATATGGCAGTACACTTGGTGGAGGTACAAACTGGGCTGGTTATTTTGCTGGTAATATGATGACAACTGGAAATATAGAAGTTGGGACTGAAGATAGCGGAACTAGTTATCTTACCTTAAGCGGAGCAGGAAGTGGAGATGAAGGTGGAGAGTTATTAATTGACATGTCAGCTGCTCATGATACTACTTACAACAGCTGGTTCATAGATGTATTTGAAGATGATTTGAGATTCGGTCCAACAGGAGTTGAAAGGGTAAGATTTACACAAGAAGGACATATGCAATTTTCAATAGCTAACCCTTATATCAGCTCTACTAGTTATGTTGTTATGCCTGGCGGCTTATATGTCTCTGGTGGAACATTTTATGCTCAAAATGAGATGAAAGCTCGTAATGGAATAGCTAATGATCAGGCCACTTATGGTGGTGCGGTGGGCATTAATGATGATATGGAGATAGAAGGTAATCTTGAAGTTGAAGGAGCCTTGGATTTCAACTCTGCTGGTGAGACTGCATATATCTATGTTGGAGATACTTCAAAATATATCAAAGCAGAGTTTGGCGGGGATTTTGAGATAAGATCTAATGATGCTATGGTGATCAATACAACAGGGAATAGTCATGTTTTAAAGATTCATGCTAACAGTGGTTTGATTGAGATGACTGAAGGGTATAATAATCGTGTAACCCTTAGATTAAGAGATGGTCAGGAAGGATGGACTAATGGTGCACTAGGATATATTTTTGCGGACCACAATTCAGGATCAGAAGGAGGTACTGATGGAAGAGGAGAATTAAGAATAGGTATAGAAGGGCATGATCATTCAGGGCATGATTCAACTAAAATAACGTTCTATACGTCCCCAGATGATGGTGCGCGTTCTGATGTTGAAAGGATGAAGATCTCTGCAAATGGAAATGTGTATGTTGGGGGAGGTTTAGTACATTCTTCAGATATAAGGCTTAAAACTAATATAACTACAATACCGAATGCACTTGAAAAAACATTATCTTTGCGCGGTGTTAATTTTATGTGGAAGAATAAAACAATAATGGATGATTCATTACAAATGGGACTCATAGCCCAAGAAGCTGAATTAGTAGTTCCTGAGATTGTAGAAACAAATGATGCAACTGGAATGAAATATATAGAATATGATAAGACTGTTGCATTATTAGTTGAATCTATCAAAGAGCAACAACAGCAGATTAATACTTTGAAACAATTAGCTTGTTCTGATCATCCTGAAGCTGAGATTTGTGCTTAAGCTTTTTCTTTGAAATTTTTTAATAAGAGTCGTTTTTCTTTCAGTTATATTCATATTTAGTAGTAATTAATACATACTTAATAGTAATATTTATATATGTGTCGACTTTCTAGATTCATATTTAGTAGTAATACGTATTCATCTATAATAGTAATATATACATATATAATAGTAAGATTTATATATGATGAACGCATCTTTTCAAAGATTAGTAGGTAAAAGTACAAAATAAGCAGTGAATAGAAGGAAAAATAGAGTGATTAGTGTAAAAGATAGAGAAGTAGCTAGGCTAATCGCTCAATCAAAGGAATTCTCAAAGAAATATAAGGAATTAAAGCCTTTCTTAAAAAAAGTTGAAGAAGTTCTTCAAGAAAAGAAACCAGAATATGAGATTCCTTTGTCTGTGTTTAAGACAAATAAGCTGGGAATGCTTGAGATTGTTGTTAAATATTTAATCGAAGAGAACGATCTTTCTGTAGAACAGATTTCTAGATTATTAAAGAGAAGTTATACGACAATACATTCTACTTATCAGAAGTCTAAACAGAAGTACTCCAAGAAGTTTGTTTTGAAGAATGGTGTGATGATCAGTGCTTTGATTTTTGCTGATAGAAAAGTCTCTCCTCTATTTTCAATAATTGCCTTCCTGAAAGATGAGAAGGAAATGACATTCACAAAGATAGCCAGAGCTCTGGCTAGAGATGTAAGGAATATCTCAGCAACATACCATAAATACAAAAATGAATAAGAAAGCTGAAGCAGGAAAGAGAATCTTGATGGTCTTCTTACTTGTAGCTATGCTTATGTTTACTGTTAAGTACAGCCAGAGCGCAACTGTAATCTGTGATTATGACCCTATGTCTGCAGTATGTGATAATGCAGGAACTAAGATCATGGGCATATACAATATAACGAATGCTCATGTTGAATTATGGAATGGAACATTGTACAATCCAGGAGTATGCTGTAAGGATATTGGAGTTGCTAACTTAAGCTTGAACAATACATTCGGTTATAACTTCCTAGATGCATCTTCAGCAACAAATGCACATGTAGAAGAACCAGGACAGTCTGGAGGATATCCTTATGATATGTACTTAGGATTTGACGGAGGAAATACTGTATGTGCTGTTGTCAATACATCTACAAACTGTACTGATGCTGGATATGATACCTGTGTAGTCAGATTATCAAATAGATCAAATGCGCATGTTGAGAGCTGTAATCAGACCAGTTATCCTTATCAGGTATGCTGTGATCTAAGGTATACAGAAGGACAGGGATGGAGCAATATAACGCTGCCAGAAGGGATACATACAATACAACCAGCAAGCTTGCCTGGTTACGGAACTTACAGATATAGAGTTAATATCACATTTGTCAACTTTACAGCATCTCATGGGGATGTTGTGGGCTGCTTTGTAAGGCAGAGTAATTGTTATGATGCTCAGCTTCCAGGATGTACTGAGATATACATCAACAAGACTGTTGGTGGAGGAGCATGGCAGGAGAATTACACGATAGGATATGATCTGCAGCCAACTGACAGTGTGAATACAACCCAGGGAGGACAGACAACACAATGGATACCTTGGGAAGTTATCAACTGTTCAGCAAGCAATGACTGGAATGGAACTTATTTCAGCGAGAATACGACATGGAGAATACATGTACATGGAATAGACTGGGAGACAGGAGATATCGCTAGAGCAAATAACTGCTATAATGGATTAAGCAATGAGTATTTCAAGAACACAATCAAATGTGATGCACTTGGAGATGTATCTTTTGCAAGTGCTATGTACAGCGGAACTAAGGTTGAAGGATTATGCCATGATGGAATCGATAATGAGGATCCTGACAGTTCAATTGATTGCTCTGATACAGAATGCTGGGGAATAACTTACAGCTGCTTAGCTAAGGAAGATATCGCTAACAGCTCACTGTCATACAGTCCATCAGGAAGCCATGGAACACTGGCTAATGATATCAAACCTGGAGATATAGACAGTGTAACATCAGATGCAAATACACTGAATACAAGAGTTGAATGGACACAGCATGCAAATCCAAGCGGAACCTTCAAGATGAGGTTCTACAGATGGAATATCAACAGAGTTGCTACAATAACTGTTGAAGGACTGCCTGAGATCAATGAAGTTAATAAATATGCAGCTGGAAATGATGAATCAACAGGATTGATGGAATACTTTAAGGTTAATGTTGGAGGGGAGCCAACAGTTGATACAGATTATCTTGGACAGACAGGAAATATAACTTATCCTAATAAGTTTGTTATCAAGTCATTCTCAGCATCACAGCAGATAACTAACCTAGATACAACTGTTAATGTGACTTTCTTGAATCCAAGCTCTATTAACTTAACAGAAGGATATAATGTAACGATAACACTAGCTTACTGTCAGGGAGCAAGCTGTTATAATGATTATATCACAATACCGATCTATTTCGACAATGTAAGCTTTACTTCTATGAATGAGAATGAGAGTGATATATGGGTAAGTGGTGTAAGTTGGGGAGTTTGTAATGATACGAAGAATGCAGACTTTGATTATCTTGGATCAAGTCCTCAGTATTCATTTGATCAGCAGAGTTATGATTGTTATGATGTGGATTGTAATAACCTGCCTGGAACAAGTGCTTGGAATGCTTATCTTGGCATGAATACAGTTGGAGATTGTGAATATTCAGGAGAGCAGACGTGTTATGATCAGTATAACAATGACTGGGCATTAGAAGATGCAACTTGGGGACATTCAAATACAAATGGAGCAACTATGCTGCCTGATTGCAGAGATGATGAATGCCATATGCAGCAAGGAAATGAGACTTATTCAGGACACTTATGCAACTATAACAGGGAATTGAACTGCAGTGATGGATTTGATAATGACCAATATCAATCTTATGATTGTGCAGCTGATACAGCTCAGTCCTTGGGAAGTTATGAGTACTGGGAATATGACTGTCAGAGTTATTGTAGAGATGGTGTAGTTGTAAGTGTTGAAACTGGAGATCTGTGTTTTGATAGTGTTGATAACGATATGGATAAGTTTGTGTTTACAACTGATAATTCAAGTTATGGACAGACTGCATTGAATAATAGTTATGGAGCTGGTGTAGATTGTCAATATTATGCTGCTGGAAGTTTGGCTGCTGATGAAGACTGTAACTTGAGTATAAATTCATCCAATGGATTCAGATGTGAATTAGGAGTGGAGTTGAGCTGTACAGATGGATTTGACAATGATATGGACAATACTAATGCAACCGGCTGGAGTGGAGCTTATGATGGATACTTTACACATGATGTTGGAGCAGACTGCTCAGATTATGACTGTGCTAATAGGATCGATAGTAATGGAAACTTCTTCAATGCTGAAGAAGGTGAGTTCTATGCATGTCCATTGAAAGAATACAGTCCGGATGGAAGTGATGGATTCTATCAGGGTAATGCTAGCTGGTGCTTTGATGGTATTGATAATGATCTTGATGGAGTATTTGACTGCCAGGATATCAACTGTATATATGCAGTGCATCCAGATTATCCTGAGATTGTATGTTATCCTCAAGAGTTTAACTTATCATTGGAATTCCAGGTATGTGATAATTACTTCAGTGCACTGCCATTTGATGATGATGGAGATTCAAATGCTAACTGTGAAGATAGTGATTGTAAGCAGAAGTTCGGATACTGCGGACCATGTCCGACTTATGAGAACATAACATGGGATAGCTGTGCAGATGGAGAAGATAATGATAATGATGGGGATATTGATTGTGATGATGCAGATTGTGATAATGAATTAGGGGATTATGACGGACACTTCTGTGAGTATAGTGCAGAGTCAACATGTGATGATGGATTTGATAATGATGGAGATGGATCAGTTGATTGTGCTGACAGTGATTGTAATGGTGTTGGAATATGTGAAGCAACAGAATCAAGCTGCAATGATGACCAAGATAATGATGGAGATGGTGCAATTGATTGTGAAGACAGCAACTGTGCAGGAACTTGTGATCTAACTAGTACGATGGGTGGAGCATTCTTCCCAACTACCAGCCAATCAACATGGGGATCTGCAACTGTTACATGGGATTTAAGAGTGCGTGAAGGAGATAATTATTCAGTTAATGTTGATTATGGATCAACTTACAAATCTGCAACTGTTACAATAGGAAATCTGGCAGCTGGAAAAGAAGGATTACCTCTGAATAGCGGATTGAATGCTCCTGGTTTCAGTGTTACTGGACCAAGTGCTTCAGACTTTGAAACTCAGAGCTATAGTGAAGATGCTCCTCCAACTAAAGGACAGGTCGTGATAACAGACGGAGATCATTCCGGAACTGCTTATCCTGCATTTGATGTTACAATAGAGATACCTACTAATGACACTATGGCTTATGATGACTTTGAATATATCCATTCAATCCTGAAAGGAGATGATTCGATAGATAATGTACAGAACCAGTTCTTAGATGCTTATGTATTGGATGATGTTGATCCTTCAATCGATGATATCGATACTGAGCCAGGAAATAAAGATCTTGAATATGGAGAGAGCTTCTGGATAAGTGTTAAGGCAACAGATCCTGCTAATGCTAAACTGCCTGGAGCTTATAATGGGAGGATCTATAGATGTTATTTCAACATTTCAGGACCTGGATATACACAAAGCTATACAGCTGACAGTGATTGTGTAAGGACTTATACAAACATAATAGATGATGGAAATTATGAAGTTAATGTATATCCTCAGGATTCAACAGGAAATTATGGAACTGTTGAGACAAGGAACTATAACATTGACCTTGTGCCTAAGTATGTTGACTATTCATTCAACTTGAGTAAGGTGTTCTATAATGCTAGCTTGAATATCACAAATGTTACAGCTAAGTTCTATACTGATGATGCCAGCAGCATATCTACATGTAGTGTGTATGCTGTGAACAGTGTGGGTGTTACAAGTTTATTAGGAACAATAAGTGCAAGCAACTCAGGAGATCTATTGACTTGTGATGGAAATGTTACACTGCCTGTTGCAGATGAGATGTATGAGCTTTATGTTGAAGTTACAGATGATGAAAGTGATAAGGCTAATTCGACTGTTGAGGTGTTCTATGTATGTAATAACTTAAATTCATCTGGAGATGGATGGAAATGTTCAAAAGCAGACTTTGACCAGGACGGATGGACTGAAGGAATTGTAGAGAATACTTATGGTGTTGACAGAGCATGTGATATGTGTCTTGGTATCACTAATTTAGGATTAGACATTGATGCTGATGGTGTTGATGATGCCTGTGATACACCTTATCTTGTCGCTACAATACCTAACCAGGCATGGCCTGAGAATACAAACCATACTTTGAATTTGAGCCAGTACTTTGATGACAGGGATGAAGATGATCTGAACTACAGCTTTACAGAAATAACTAATGTGCAGGTTACAGTTGATAATGATACTGGAATTGTAAGCTTTGTTCCTGACATGTATTTCAATGGAATAAGGTTTATCACATTCTATGCATTTGATGAAGAAGGAAAGAACGGAACAAGCAACAATGTGATGCTGACTATCGGGTCTGTGAACAACAATCCTTACCTTGCACAGAATATAACTAATATAACTTGGGCTGAAGATACAAATGCTACAATTAATTTGAGTGAGTACTTTAGTGATTATGATTATGATGATCTAAACTATACAGCTACCAGTGTTGAGAATATAAGCATATTTGTGAATAATGTAACTGATATAGTTACATTAGTACCTGGATTGAACTTCTATGGAATAAGGAATGTCGTGTTCTATGCATTTGATAATTCATCTAATGCAAGCAGTGATAATGTAACATTGAATGTTACAGCTGTGAATGATGTTCCATTTGCTGTTGGATTGATCAGTCCGATTGATGAATATAATACAACAAATACAACTCCAAGCTTCAATTGGACTAATACAACTGATGTTGAAGGAGATAGTATCTGGTATTACTTGCAGTTAAGTGATGATAACTATTCAACAATTGTTGAGTATTACAGCAATGTTACTGAATATAGTCTGGATGTAAGCTTAGGAGATGGTGTATGGCTGTGGAGAGTTAAGGCATGTGATGATGGAAGTGCTGCGGATAACTGCAGCTATTCTGTAAATAGGACTTTGCGTGTTGATGCAGCTGCTCCTAATATTGTTATTGACAGTCCAGTTAATGGACAGGTTGTAGGATGGAATGTAAGCTTAGAGACAACAATAACAGATACATTTGAAGTAGATAGCGCTTGGTATGAGATAGTTAATGGAAGTTTGGTTGATAGTGGTGTGTTGTTGGAGAATAACAGCTATGACTGGTATTGGTTTACTAATAATTCATTCAGTGATGGAAACTATACATTTGTCGTTTATGCAAATGATACATTAGGACAGATGAACAGTGTGAACAGTACATTTGTGCTTGATAACAGCAAGCCAAGGATAACATTCAATATTCCATCTGCTAGCTATCATGGAATTGACTTTAATATGGATGTGTTACTGCAGAGCGGATTATTGGCTAGTGTTGATTATAATATAACTAATTCAAGCGGATTAGTGCAGAACAATAGTATTGTGCTGAACAGTTCAAGCTATACATTGGCTGATCTTGTTAATTTGAGCCTGTATGCTGAAGGAAACTATACTTTGACTGTGTATGTTGTTGATAATGTTGGAAACAATAATACAGACAGTACATGGTTTGTTGTTGATAAGACATATCCTAGATATTTCAACTTTAGTTATGGACCAGCAACTGTGTATAATGATGGAGAGTTTGAAGTAAATATAACATGGACTGATAATAACAATGTAAGTGCTGTGTATATTGAGCATGATGCTAACGGAAGTCTGGTCAATTACTCAGCTGTTGATCTTGGAAGCGGACAGTATAGGGCTGTAATCAATTCTAGCTTGCTTGATAATAATGAGGATATTGACTGGAAGATGTATGGAGTTGATGTTGCGAATAATGTAAATAAAACTGGACAGCAGAGCTTTACAGTTGCTAACAGAGATCCTAATTCCAGTGTAATACCAACAATAACATGGGATGAAGATACAAGCTATCTACTAAACTTGAGTGTGTACTTTACAGATGCTGATGGAGATGATCTGAACTTTACAGGAACTGCATTGATTGATATAAATATCACGATAGATAATGATACAGCTATTGTTAATTTAACTCCTGCAGTTGATTGGTATGGCAGTGAAAGTATCGTGTTTACAGCTTATGATCAATTTGGAGGAAGTGTTGACAGTAACAGTGTTACATTAACTGTAAGCAATACTGCTGAATGTGGAGATAATATCTGTGAGCTGGCTGAGACTTATGAGAACTGCCCAGCTGACTGTGATGCTCCTCCAAGTCCTCCTTCACCACCTCCATTAACACCTTGTGTTGAGGAATGGACATGTACACCTTGGACACCATGCAGGCCTATTGAAACTAGACTGAGAACTTGCCATGAGAAAGGAGTATGTGATGATTTCTATAATGAGAACATAATGGATAAAGTGTATGAGTCTAAGAAACCTGTTGAGATTGAGAACTGTACTTATGTGCCAACTTGTGATGATAATGTACAGAATGGAGAAGAGATTGATGTTGATTGTGGCGGAGAATGCGGTGGATGTGGATTAGGACAGGGATGTAAGGTTGATGTTGACTGCTTATCAAGATATTGCAAGGAAGCATACTGTGTACAGCCTACTTGTGATGATAATGTACAGAATCAGAATGAAAGTGGCATTGATTGCGGATGGCCTTGCGATCCATGCCCAACATGCGAGGATGGAATACAGAATGGAAATGAGACTGGAATTGATTGTGGTGGAGAATGTGAAGTATGCGGACCAAGAGTTGAAGAGCCTACTCTTATTGATACAATAAGAGGTAGAGAGGTAGAGAAGACTAATCTGACTATTTACATTAATGAAAGCTCACTAGTTAAGTTTAGGGGAGAGTTCTATAATCTTGACTTGTTTGAGATCAATCCAAATAATGTATGGATCATGGTCAGGCAGACTGGACAGCTGATGAATGTAAAGATAGGATATGTTGAGTATGCTGATCTTGACTTAGATGGAATAAATGATATTGCTGTAAGATTAGATTCATTGACTGAAAGAAAGGCTGTTCTGAATATTACACTGTATAAGCCTTCCTATATCATTGAGGTGTTATTGTTAACTGGACTAATATCTTATCTGGTTTGGTTTATCGGCAGGAAGCTGATGCTGTTCGATATCATAGAGTACATGATCAAAGGACAGAAGAAGATCAAGAAAGAAGTTAGGAAAGTTAGAGGTATGCTGACTAAGAGAAGAAGAGTAAGGCCTGAAGACTTGAAGAAACTGAGAGATATCAACAAGAAGCTGGTCAAGATCAAAAAAGATCTGAAATCTGAGAGAGTCAAGTCAAAAGAACAGTTTAAGAAAGACTTAGAAGAATTAGAGAATCTGAAGAGAGAGAAGAAGCTTGAGAAAGAGCTGATTAAAGCTAAGGAAGATCTGCATCATGTCAAGCATCCAAGGAAGGTAAGGAAGATAACAAGCTTAGCTGGAGCTGTTGTATATGTTAAGAGTATTTGGGATAAGATATTCAAGAAAGCTGAAGTAAGAGAGAAAGAGATAACTGAAGACATAAAGAAGATTGAAAAAGAGATCAAAGGAGAAGAGAAGGTAGTTGAGAAAGTTAAGATTGAGGAAGTTTATCCTGTTGAGAAGATTATCAAGCACAGAAAGACTAAGTTTGAGAAATTAGATGAGCAGATCAGCGGAATTGATTCTGAATTGGAGAAATTGAGGCATGCTGTTGTTGAAAGTCCAGAAGTGCATCTAAGAAGGAAGCCTGTAGTTGTGAGAGAGGTTCCTCACTTTGTTGTCAAGAGAAAAGGACTGAAGAAGCTTGATAAGCAGTTAGATAGGATCGATTCTGAATTGGAGAGCTTGAGGAATCCTCCAAAATCAATTGTCATACACAAGAAGATAGCTAAGAAAGTTGTTGAGAAGGTTAAGGAAGTTGTTAAGGTCAGAGAGAGAACAGCTGATGAGAAGAAGCTTGACAGTGAGATAAGCAAGATTGATGAACAGCTGAAGAAAATCAAAGAAGCTCCTTCAGTTGAAGAGAAGTTCAAGAGAAGGCCTGTAAGAGACTTCTACAGAGCTAGAGCTAAAGAGGAAGTTAGAGAGAAATCAGTAGCTGAGAAGAAGCTTGAGAAGAAGATAGCAAGCATTGATGATGAGATTAAAGAGTTGAGTAAGCCAGTTGTTGAAGAAGAAGTTAGACCTAAGAAGAAGATTGTTGAGAAAGTTAAGGAAGCTGTTAAGCAGTTGGTCAAGCCAGCTAAGAAGAGGCCTGGATTGAAGAAGCTGGATAAAGAAATCTCTAAGATAGATAAGCAGCTTGAGGGAATGAGAGGAGTTTCTGAAGAAGTTGAAGTTAGACCTAAGTTAAGGAAGAAGAAAGTTGTTGAAGAAGTTAAGGAAGAAGAGCCTAAGGTAAGAGAGAAATCAAGAGCTGAGAAGAGATTAGAGAAGGAGATTTCTGACTTAGATAAGCAGTTAGCTGGAATGAGAGGAGTTCCTGCTGAGGTTGAAGTCAAGCCTAGGAAGAAGATTGTTGAGAAGGTTAAGGAAGTTGTTAAGCAGATTGTTAAGCCAGCTAAGAAGAGGCCTGGATTGAAGAAGCTGGATAAAGAAATCTCTAAGATAGATAAGCAGCTTGAGGGAATGAGAGGAGTTCCTGAAGAAGTTGAAGTTAAGCCTAAGTTAAGGAAGAAGAAAGTTGTTGAAGAAGTTAAGGTCAAGAAGAAACCAGTTGTTGTTGAGAAGCCTGCTGAAGTTCCTAAGATAAGAGAGAAGTCAAGAGCTGAGAAGAGATTGGAGAAAGAAATCAATGATCTTGATGAGCAGCTTGAAAGAATGAAAGGTGTTGCACCTGAAGAAGAGATCAAGCCTGAGAGAGAGAAGAAGACAATCAAGCAGATTATTAAACAGCTTGTGAAACCTGCCAAGAAGAGGCCTGGATTGAAGAAGCTGGATAAAGAAATCTCTAAGATTGATAAGCAGCTTGAGGGAATGAGAGGAGTTCCTGCTGAGGTTGAAGTCAAGCCGAAGAAGAGGCCTATCAAAGAGATTGTTAAAGAGATAATCAAGCCTAAAGTAAGGAAGACAAAACAAGAAGAAAGATTAGGTAAGAGAATCAGCAAGATTGACGAGTTAATTAAGAGGGTAAGAGAAGCTCCAGATGTTGTTGAAAAACCTAAGAGAAAGAAGAAAGTAATTGAGAAGGCAGTAGAAGTTCCTAAAGTAAGAGAAAAGACAAAAGCAGAGATCAAGCTTGAGAAGAGTATTTCTGAGATTGATAAGCAGCTTGAAGGAATGATGGGAGTTCCTGCTGAGGCAGAGATCAAGCCTAAGAAAGAGAAGAAGACTGTTAAAGAGATTATCAAGAAGCTGATCAAGCCTAAAATAAGGAAGACTAAGGCTGAGCAGAGGCTGGATAAGAACTTAGAAAGAATAGGAGAACAGCTGAAAGATGTTGGAAGGGTGTTTGAGCCTAGTGAAGAAGAACAGCTTGATGAGCTAGGAAGAAAGGTAAGAAGGAAAGAACTGGGATTATTGGAAAGATTAAGAGATGCTAAAGCTAGAGAGCTTAAGGAATTATTAGGGGAAGAGAAGGAAAGTAAGAAAGAGAAGATAGAATCCAAGTTCAGCAGGAAGATTTCTGATATTGATGATGAGTTGAGGAAGATAAGAAAGGCTCCTGAAGTGGTTGAAGAAGTTAGAGTTAGGAGAAAGCCTGTCAGAGAGTTTGTGAAGAAGATTGTGAAGAAAACAGCCAAAGGACCAAGCAAGAAAGAGATGAAGATAGACAAGCAGATCTCCCAGATAGATGAAGAATTGAGAAGGATGAAGTATCCTGAAGAAAAGGAAGATGCTGGAATATACGAAGTGTTACGAAGAAAGAAGGTGAAAGGTAAAAGATGAAGTTCAAGAATAGGATAATGAAGAGTGAACACATCTTCATAGCCTTAGGCATAATCGTAGCTATGCTTGGATTATATAGTATCGGTAATCTTGATAATATTACTGGATTGGCTGTTTATAACTTATCTGAGCCTATCGATGAGATGATCATCTGGAACTTTAATGAAAGCCAGTTCTTCCCAGAAGGAAGTATTGTGACTGCAACCTTATATAATGATAGCAGAATCATGAATTTGAGTGAGTTTGCTATAGGGGAAGAGAGTATCGGTGGATGGGATCTTGATTATCTAATAGTTGATACTGCTAGGTTTAATCTTACAAGTCCTGATGCTTCTGGAGAATATGGACTTTATGTTGTTGTTAGCTATAACAATATAACAATAGTTGAGGGAGAAGAGACAATAGTTGTTGAAGGAGAAGTTAATGAGAGTGTTGAAGAATGCACTGGAAAGGGATGTGAAGAGCAAGTACAGGCTCAAGGTGGCGAAGGCGAAGGACAAGTTGAAGTTACAACAATTGAAGGTGTTGATAATTATACTGTATTGATGCTGCATATGGATGATACAGGATTAAGCGATAGTTCTAATTCAAGCTATGATATAACTGCAAACGGTGATGCTGCAAGGAATAGTAGTCAGAGCAAGTTTGGAGGATACAGCGCTTACTTTGATGGTAGTGGAGATTATCTGAATATATCTGACAGTGATGACTGGCATTTTGGAACAGATAATTTTACGATAGACTTCTGGGTGAATATGCCTTCTGATTCAGAACATAGAAGTATAATAGGGCAAGAAGAAGATAATCTCAATGCATGGAGTATTATGTTCAAGAGGCCTGGTAGTGATAGCCAAGTGTTCTTTATAGAAAGAGTAAGTAATGTTAATCGGGTCTATGGATATACTACAAATGCTGTTATTACGCCAGACCAGTGGCAGCATGTTGCTTTGGTTAGATATGGAACAGGACAGAATGAGATGAAATTCTTTGTAGATGGAGTTGATGAACCAATTACATGGATCTCCAATCTGGCTGCAGATCATTCATTCAATGATTATTCAGCTCAATTGGAAATAGGTGCAGAAGGTATCTGGAACTATAGATATAAAGGATATCTAGATGAACTAAGAGTTTCTAAGGGAATTGCAAGATGGACTGGTAACTTTACACCACCAACACAGGCTTATGGTGAATTTAATGATACAAATGAAGATGGAGTACCAGATGAGTATGATGGATGTAATAATTCTGAAGCTCCAAGTGGGTTAGTCAGCTATTGGAGTTTTAGTGAAGAAAGTGGAAGCACTGCTTATGACAGTTATGATAATAATAGCGGAACATTGAATGGTGATCCTGTGTGGAACAGTAGTGGGAAGATTGGGAGGTCTATTGACTTAGATGGAAGTGGTGATTACATCAATGTTGGAAACGACAGCCTTATGCATCCTAGCTCTGAGATATCTGTTGAAGCATGGGTCAAGAGGAGCACAACAGGAACTGTTGATGTTATAATGGCAGCATCTACAAATGCAGGAAGTGACTGGTTCTTTGATATAACATCAGACAAAGCAAGATTTGGAGTTAAGGTTGGAGGAAGCTTCTATTATCCAAGCGGAACTACTACAATAAACACAGATACATGGTATCATCTAGCAGGAACTTATGACGGGGAGACTGTAAGGGTTTATGTGAATGGAGCAGAAGAAGGAAGCGATACAAATCCTTCAGGCGATATGGATACAACAGCAAGTGATATAGTCATAGGAGATTATACTAATGCTCCATCCTCAGGAATTATGCAAGGGTCATTAGATGAGGTTGCAATCTATAACAGGAGTTTAACAGCAGAAGAGATATCTGAACACTACCAACAAGGACTTTCAAGTTATGGATATTGTGAAGCTGTTGAGTGGGATGGATGTAATAATAGCAATGCTCCTTCAGATTTGGTTAGTTATTGGTCGTTTGAAGAAGGAAGTGGAAGTTATGCTTATGATAGTTATGACAGTAATCCTGGAACATTGATCGGAGATACTACATGGAATGGCAGTGGACAGGTTGGAGGAGCTGTTGAGTTTGATGGAAGCGGCGATATGATAAATACATCAGATGGCCCTTTACAAAATATATTTGATGATGGAGGGACAATATCAGCCTGGATATATCCTCACAGCGATGGTCAGAGTAATCTTGGAGAGATTTTGGAAAAGGGAATTCTATTGAATAATGGATGGCAGTTTATAGTTAATGATGAATCTGGTGGAAAGGTAAAATTAAGATTCCAGCAAGGATTTAGCGTTGCTTATGGTCTTTGGGAAACATCAAGTACTGAAGTTAATCTAAATGAATGGTCACACTTGGCTGTAGTTTATGATAATTCAGCAACAGGAAATGACCCTGTTATTTATGTAAATGGAGGAAGTGTTACATTAAGTGAAGAAAATACTCCTTCTGGGACGAGAGGAAGTGATGCTGGCTATAAACTTGCTATAGGAAATAGACATCAAGGAGACAGGAGCTTTGATGGAAATATAGATGAAGTTGCTGTGTATAATAGAACATTAACAGCTTCAGAGATATATGGGCATTATCAGAAAGGATTGGTTACACTGGGAGTATGTGACGCTGATCCTGATTATGATTCAGATGGATTAAAGGATGCTTATGATGGATGTAATAACAGCAATGCTCCTTCAGATCTAGTTAGTTATTGGAGCTTTAGTGAAGGATCTGGAAGTACTGCTTACGATAGTTATGACGACAATGATGGAACATTACAAGGTGGTGCAAGCTGGAATTCTAGTGGAAGAGTTGGAGGGGCGATTCAAATAGATAGTGCTGATGATTATGTGGATGCTGACCCAATAAATTTTGAGGATGGGGCCTTTACAATTTCTCTGTGGGTAAAAAGATCAGTAAATACATCATCTTCTAACCAGATATTTGTGGGACTTGGAAGTTATCCTGGATACTACTTACAAATTAGGGGAGAAAGTTTGGGAAATACCTTATCATTTAGGACACATAATGGATCTGATGCAGACAGTCTAAATGCAAACCATGCAATTACAGATAAAGAATGGCATCACTTGGTCTTTACAAGAGATGGCTCTGGAAATAAAATAATATATATGGATGGTGTTCAGGATTCAGCAACCAGTAATGATGGAAGTATAGATACAACAAATAATCAAACGATCAAAATAGGTAGTGCTTGGGGACAATATTTCAACGGAACGATTGATGAAGTTGCGATATATAATAGAAGCTTAAGCGCTGCAGAAGTTTATGAAAACTATCAGAAGGGATTGGTTGATCTTAGTTATTGTGATTCTGATCCTGACAATGACAGTGATGGAACTGCTGATTATTATGATGGATGTAATAATTCAAATGTAGATTCTGGAATCGTAAGCTATTGGAGCTTTGAGGAAGGAAGTGGTTCAGTTGCTTATGACTCATATAATTCAAATCCTGGAACATTATATGGTGATCCTGTGTGGAACAGTAGTGGAAAGGTCGGAAGTTCCCTTGATTTTGATGGAAGCGGAGATTATATCTATGTTAACAGTTCTTTTAACAGCACAAGCTTCTCAATAATCTTATGGGCCAAACCAGCTTCCGCAACAACTGACCAATACATAACTGATGGAAATAACAGACGTTCAATCATATTAGGATACCAAGACAACTACTTTAACATCTATAACTCAGGTTATGTTACTGGAAACGCTGTAGATACGCAAATACTAGCAACACAAGATGAATGGCAGCAGATAATATATACAACAAATGGATCAAGAGTGAAAGGATATAAGGATGGACAACAAGTATTTGATGTTGCAGGAAACCTGGACGTAACAGGGATGACTTATTATTATATCGGGAGAGTTGATACCGGGGCTCAACAATACACTGGACTTCTAGATGAAATTGTAATCTACAACAGAACAGTGACAGCAGAAGAGATACAGCAGCTTTATATCAATTCAGAATACTATTCAGAAGGATATTGTGCTGCATATAATGATTCTGATAGTGATAATCTACACGATAATCTAGATGGATGTAACAATTCTGCTGCCCTATCTGATGTTGTTTCGTACTGGAGCTTTGAGGAAGGAAGCGGAACAACTGCTTATGACAGTTATGATAGCAATCCTGGAACTATAAGCGGAGCTGTGTGGAACAGCAATGGTAAAGTTGGAGGATCATTAGAGTTTGATGGAAGTGATGATTATGTTTCAATCTCAGATAGCTCTAATCTTGACTTTGACAGCAGCTTTACTATCGGATTATGGGTCAAGCCTGGAAGTGTTTCAGGATATGATGTTGTGCTGTCTAAATGGGCTTCTTCTGCTGATAGTGCACAGAGCTTCCAGACATATTATCAATCAAATCTGATAACCAAGTTTGCACTGAATCCTGATGATGGAAGCGGTGAGTCCACTCTTGCTGCAAGTCAGGCTCTTAATTCAGGGCAGTGGAACCATCTTGTATTGAGGTTTGATGATGCAAATGATGAGATGGCCATATTTATAGATGGACAGAAAGATTCTAATACATTATCATTCACAAAAACACCAAAGATAACAACTTCAAATCTTGAATTTGGAAGAAATGATTATGGAAGTAACTATTTTGTCGGCGAGATAGACGAAGTTGTAATCTATAACAGAAGCTTGAGTGATTCTGAGATATCGGCTGAATATAATAAAGGATCAGTTGATAAGAGTTATTGTGGGTATGTTGTTGATGCTGATAAAAGACCTAGTTATTCTGGATTTGATGGAGATACAACTGATTTTAACAATGTTGTAGATATTGAGAATGTTAGCGGAGCTTTGATTGAGAACTCTTCAGCTGGAAAAATCAAATGGATCAGAAATATCAATGCTTCATCTGCTGACTTCGACGGAAATGTTGTGATCAGAAAGAATCTTGTTGATGTTGATGTTAGTGGATTGGATACAAGCATCAATTCAAGCGCTAATATTACATTATATGGACTGGATCTTGTTGATCCTAGTATCTACAGAGATGGAGTATACTGTCCAAGCAGTATATGTGAGATAATAAGCTATGATGGAAGTGATATTTTCTTTAATGTAACGCAGTTTAGCAACTATACTGCTGAGAACAATACAGCACCTGCAGTGAATAATGTGAATATCAGCCCTTATAGTCCAACTGTTAATGATAATCTGACTGCTAATGTCTATAATATAAGTGATGTTGATGGAAATAATGTTTCATTAGTGTATAATTGGATCAAAGATGGACAGAGTACAACTGTGTTGAATATGCCTTTCAATAATGGAAGCAGTGTGTATGACTTTAGTGGATATGGAAATGATGGAACAGTAAACGGAGCAACATGGACTGCAAATGGAAAAGTAGGTGGAAGTTTAATATTTGATGGTGTTGATGATTATATTGATTTGGGGACAGATAGCTCATTATATCCATCAAATCCAACTGCTGTTCTTTGGGTAAAAGGAACCTGCTCATCTTTTGCAACAATATATGATACAAGAACCGCTAATGTGCATAGTGGGTTTAATTTTGGATGTAACGGAGGAAATGTTATACTTTATGTAACAGATGATGGTGCTACATGGGGTATGAGCGGAGTAGTTGTCGGAGCTGTCAGCAACACTAATTGGAATCAATATGCGATATCTTGTGATGGTGTAAACTGTTTAACTTATTTTAATGGCAACTTTGTAAATACTTATTCAATAGGGGATATATATTACTCAGGTAAACATTCTTACTTAGGTAGATTTACTGGAACTCTCTATCCATTCAACGGTTCAATTGATGAACTGCAAATATACAATATTTCATTATCAGCAGAGCAGATTGCTGCTAATTACCAATCAGGACTTGCTGGATATGGAAATAATATAACAGTTGCTGAAGAGACTTCTGCTGATGAAGTCTGGAATGTTACAGTTACTCCAATTGACCAGTTTGGATTAAATGGAAGTACTGTGAGCTCGAGCAATAATGTTACAATATTGGCTGATTTAGATGGAGATGGGTTGGGAGATGATTATGATTCATGTAACAATTCTGCAGCGCCAACTGATATGATGAGCTATTGGAGCTTTGAGGCTGGAAGTGGAAGCACTGCTTATGACAGTTATGATAGCAATCCTGGAATACTGTATGGGTCAACTTGGAATAGTAGTGGAAAGGTTGGAGGTGCTTTAGAGTTTGATGGTGTTGATGATTATGTTGATGTTGGAAACGATTCTAGTTTAAGTCTTAATTCATATTTCACTATTGAGGCCTGGATATATCCAGAAAGTTGTCGTTCTGTAACAATAGATTATATTGTATCAAATATAGGTGCTTCTCCTTATGATGGTTATGTGTTTGGAATAAGAGATTCATCTGGGTGTAAATTAGCATTCTATGATTCAACAACTTGGAGGTATAGTGATTCTGGATTGACAACTGGTAACTGGCACCATGTTGCTGCTGTACATCAAGGGTCTACTGTTGAACTCTATGTAGATGGTATCTTGGTAGGAACTCCTACAGCAACTAGCGTATCAGATTCATCTGATCCATTACTAATCGGAAGAAATCCTCCACTTGAACCAGAACTCACTGCATTTGATGGTAAAATAGATGAAGTTGCTATATATAACAGAAGCTTAAATGCAACTGAGATAAGACAGCAATATTACAAAGGACTTCAAAGCCTTGGATATTGTGATGCTGATGTGAATACTTTCCCTGTAGTTAATAATGTTAATATAACGCCTGAGAGTCCAACTGTTAATGATAATCTGACTGCAAATGTGAACTATACTGATTATGAAGGAGACAATGTAAGCTTAGTTTATAACTGGATCAAAGATGGGCAGAGCAGGACTACTCTGAACATGCCTTTCAATAATGGAAGTGTTGTCTATGATTACTCTGGACATGATCATGATGGAAATGTAAGCGGAGCGATATGGAATTCCAGCGGAAAGATCGGAGGAAGTTATGAGTTTGATGGTGTAGATGATTATATCGAGTTCCCTGAAGGTGATGGTGAGTTTGACTATTCAAAAGACTTTACGATATCTATGTGGGTGAAGAGGAACAGTGATAAGGTCGGAGCTGTAATATCTAAGTTTGCGTCTACTTCAAACAGGTTTGAGTTGTTCTTTGGAACAAATTGTGATGGAGAAGGTGTTTTGTTCCTTGCTGATTCATCTGGATCAACATGTACCCCTGACCTAACTCTAAACACATGGACGCATCTTGTGTTTGTATTTGATGAAAGCTACAGGATTACTATATATAAAGATGGAACTAAAGTAGTAACTAATGAGATGTTGGAAGCTATAACATTGAATGATGCTAAATTAAGGATAGGTGGAAGAAGCGGAGGAACAAGCCATTTCAATGGATCGCTGGATGAAGTTGTTATATATGACACTTCGTTGTCTGAAGATCAGGTTTTGGCAATATATGAAGCTGAATCTGCTGGATTCAGGAACAATGTAACAGTCTACCAGGAGACTTCATTTGATGAAGATTGGAATGTAAGCGTTACACCAATTGATGAGCATGGATTGAACGGAAGCACTGTAAGCTCTAGCAATCTAGCAAGCATACCTTCTAATGCTGCCCCTACACTAACTTCTGTAAATATAAGTCCGGCAAGTCCAGCTGATGATGAGAATCTGACTGCTAATGTCTATAATATAAGTGATAGTGATGGAAACAATGTTTCATTAGTGTATAATTGGATAAAAGATGGACAGAGTACGACTGTGCTGAACATGCCTATGAATTATGGAAGTACTGTGTATGATTTCAGCGGATATGGAAATGATGGAACTGCTGAAAACCAGGCTGAATATGTATCTGGTGGAAAGGTCGGAGGAGGTTATTATTTTGATGGAGGAAGTGATTACATTTCAATAAATGATGCTAATAGCCTTGATCTTACTAATGACTTTACTGTAGAAGCATGGATCAAGAGAGATTGGAGCGTTTCAAGCACATATGTTATATTGTCTAAGTTCATATCAACATCAAACAGATATGAACTGATGTTTGGAAGCTTGTGTTCTGGAACTGGAATCCTGTTTACAGCTGACAGCACTGTATCATCCTGTACTGGAGTTATACCTCAGAGCAAATGGACTCATGTTGTTGCTGTATTGAATGCAAGCAATAACATCAAGATCTATATCAATGGAACAAAAGTGGTTGATGAAGCGTCTGAAGCAGTAACTGCTAATGGTGCTGATGTTGCTATTGGAGCAAGAACTGGTGGATCACTAGGATTTGAAGGAACAATCGATGAAGTTAAGATGTATGATTATTCATTGACAGCTGAACAGATAGTGGCTAATTATCAAGCTGGACTAAGTGGATATGGGGATAATGTGACTGTTGCCGAAGAAACTTCTGCTAATGAAGTTTGGAATGTTTCTGTAACTCCTGTAGATTCAAATGGATTGAAGGGAAGCACTGTGTATTCAAGCAATAGTGTAACTGTGGGAGATATTGATGGAGATGGTGTTGTAGATAGTGTTGATAGCTGTGATAATAGCTATGCTCCTTCTGAGATGATCAGCTATTGGAGCTTTGATGAAGGAAGCGGAACAACTGCTTATGACAGTTATGATAGCAATCCTGGAACATTATATAATAACCCGACATGGGACAATGATGGAAAAATAGGAGGAAGATTAGACTTTGATAGTGTTGATGATTATGTAATTATCCCAAGTGATTCTGACTTTGATCTTGGAAGTGTTGACTTTACAATCATGGCATGGACTAAGATGGACAGCTTAGATAGGATGAATACCATATTAAATAGAAGGGATGCTGGATGCTCATCTAGGTCATGGCAAGCATATACTTATAATGGAAAGATGGGCTTCTTATACGCATCTTCTGGAAGCTGTGCTACACAAGTATCAAGAGAAACAACAGATGCGACTATCAACCCAGACACTTGGTATCATATGACTTGGGTTAGGAATGCTAGCAGTGGAACTATGAAAGTATATCTTAATGGAGAAGAAAAGACTCTTGATTCAAATTCTGTTCCAAATTTCCCTAATGTTGATTTGGATGTCTGTATTGGAACAAATTATTGTGATACAACCTCTGGACAGGTTACGAACGGTTCATTAGATGAGATTGTATTGTTTAACAGAACATTGACAGCAGCTGAGATATGGAAGCACTATAACAGGGGATTGAACAGCTATAATTATTGTTCGGCTGTTGACAATTATGCTCCTAATGTAACAAGTGTGAATATCACTCCTATAAGTCCAACTATAGATAATAATCTGACTGCAGATGTTGAATATAGTGATAATGATGGAGATAATGTAAGCTTAGTGTATAACTGGATCAAAGATGGACAGAGTATAGCTGTGCTGAATATGCCTATGAACAATGGAAGTACTGTTTATGACTTTAGCGGAAGTGGTAATGATGGAAATGTAAGTGGAGCGATATGGAATTCTGATGGAAAAGTTGGAGGAGCTTATGAGTTTGATGGTGTTGATGATTATATTGATCTTGGAGATAATTCAAACTTAAATATAACTGGAACAGATATAACTGTTGCAGCATGGATAAATTCTAACACATTAGATCCACATGATATGATTGTTGCGAAAGGAGGAGGAGGAAGCAATAACCAACAGTATCAGCTAAAGGTCGGAGCTGTATCAAACAGGATGGAATTCTGTGTAGATGAATATACTCATTGCGCATATATGGACCAGCAAATAAGTACAGGAGAATGGTATCATTTAGTCGGAACTTATAATGGAACAACGATAAAGCTCTATGTCAATGGAATCTTAAATAAAAGCAATGATTGGACAGGAAGCATAAGCTACAGAGCTCATGAGCCTAGGATAGGATCAAGGAGTGATGGATATTACTTCAATGGATCAATAGATGAAGTGCAAATCTATAATTATACATTATCAGAAGAACAGATTGCAGTAAATTATCAAGCTGGATTAGCTGGATATGGAAATAATATGACTGTTTCACAGGAAACTTCTGCTGATGAAGTTTGGAATGTTTCAGTTACACCTATAGATTACTATGGACTGAATGGAAGCACTGTAAGTTCTAGTGGTGTTACTGTCAGCTGCATTGATGTTGACGGAGATGGAAATTGTGATAATGTGGACAGCTGCAATAATTCAAATGCTCCTGGTGGTGTGATCAGCTATTGGAGCTTTGATGAAGGAAGCGGAACAACTGCTTATGATAGCTATGATGGAAATGATGGAACAATAACTGGTGCAACTTATAATTCAAGCGGAATAGCTGGTGGTGCTTTGAGCTTTGATGTTGACTTTAATGATATTGTAGTAGTATCTCATGATAGTAAGTATAATTTTGGGTATGATGACTTTGCTGTTGAGCTTTGGTGGTATCCTGATGTAGTTAATAGTCATAATAATATATTTAATAAAGCAGATATTGGAAGCACAGGTTACAGTTTCCAATATAGAAAGGATCAGAATAAGATTAAGTTCTATGATCCTTATGGGGCTTATTATTTTGAGGAAGATCTTTCCTCTTCACTGGTTACTACAGGAATATGGCATCATTTTGCTGTTTCCAGAAATGGTTCTAACTTTACCTTCTACTTTGATGGTAATGTTCTTGGAACTAATACGGGAGCGACACAAGACATCACTGGATCTAGTTTTGCAGTAAATATTGGTGGAATGGTATGGGATGGAACAACCTATTATGAACCTGATGGATTATTGGATGAGGTTGCTGTGTATAATAGAAGCTTGAGTGATGCAGAGATCAAAGAACATTATATGAACGCAAAGTACTATTCTGAAGGATATTGTGAAGCGTTTGATGACACTGACAATGATGATGATCTTCTGGCTGATGCTTATGATGGATGTAATAACAGCAATGCTCCTTCAGATATTCTTTCGTACTGGAGCTTTGAGGAAGGAAGCGGAACAACTGCTTATGATAGTTATGATGGAAATGATGGAACTATAAGTGGAGCTGTGTGGAATATTTCAGGAAAAGTTGGAAGATCTATGCAGTTTAATGGAAGTAGTGATTATGTTTCTTTGACAGATGTGATTAATTCTACGACAGAAAGTACAAAATGTGTCTGGTTGAATGTTGCTTCTCCTCTAGTCGGGTCTCCTGACTA
>JANQNE010000012.1 GCA_028279725.1 Candidatus Nanoarchaeia archaeon | reverse complement strand
GGAACAACAAACCCAACCAGTAAATTAGCTGTAAGTGATTCTTCAGAATCAGACATTAGATTGATCAGGGATGATTCCACAACAACTACAGATGAATTGCTTGGAAACATAAAGTGGAGCTCAACTGATGGAAATGTCGATACAGTAGATGCTTCTGCTATGATAGAAGCATATGCTGCAGAAGACTTTGGCACAGGTAACAAAGGATCATATCTTGTGTTCAAAACGAAGGAGATAAGTGATGATTTCAACCATAATGCAGATGAATGGATGAGGATAACCGAAGCAGGCAAAGTCGGAATCGGAACAACAAACCCAGGAACTATACTGGAGTTAAAGAAGTCTTCTCCAACCATAAGATTGACTCATAATAATGATTGGTATAGTGAAATACAAGGGGGAGGAGGAAACGGAAATGAGATGGCATTTTTGATTAATGGAACAGGAGAGGCCATGAGGATAGATGGAGACGGCAACCTCGGCATCGGAACTGCATTTCCTGCAGAGCTTCTGCATGTGCAAGGTGGATCAGGAAGTGATCCTACAATAAAAATAAGGAACATCCAGAATTCTGGTGGAGAGACTGCAGCTCTTGAGATGGCAGTGACACCTGCAACAGATCCGAGCGTGAGATTAGAGGCATTAAGACAATCAGACGGCAGTATTGACTTGCAGTTCTACACAGCAAATACTACATCAATCATAAGTTCAACGCCGCAGATGGTGATAGATGGTGTTACAGGCAACGTCGGCATCGGAACAACAACACCAGAAGATAAACTAGATCTTAACGGAGGAACTTCAAATGTAGCTATGAGGATCGGTTCCCAATCTACTAATCTAAATTCAACCATAAGACTGATTGAAGCTCGTGATACTTATGATACTATAGGTGGATATCTAAGATATGATGGAATCAGTAACTTACTTCAACTAGGCGTGAACGAAGGAGGTTCTCAATCTAATGATAATCCTGTGATAAACATAGGCAGGACTTCAGGCAAAGTCGGCATCGGAACAACAACCCCAGATCATACATTACATGTTTACGGAGGGTTATCTGCAACTAATGATATATTCAGGTTAGAAGGAGGCAGGACATACAATTTCCAGACAACTGGAGAGAGCAATGGTAAAAACCTAAGGATTTATGGAGGTCAGGATACCAATAAAGAATATCTGTATTTTGATAAAGATGGACAAGTAGGAATCAACACAACAAATCCAGCTGCAACTTTAGAAATAGGTGGAGCAGATGCTACTGATACTTTTTCAATAAAAAACTCAGCTGGAACATCAGTAATAAAATTATGGCCAGATGGAAATGGAAATGGTAAATTCGGATTGTATAATAGTTCTGGAACAAGAAAAGTTTTACTTGAATCAGAAAATGCAGCAGACAGTTACATTAACAACGGAGGAGATTTTGGAATCGGAACAGACAGCCCTGGGGCAACACTGACAATCAAAGGTAATCAAGGAGCAAGTGATATCTTAAGGATACACAACCAGGAAACTCCACAGGATACAAGATATTGTGATTTTCAGGTCAGATATAATTCATGTCCTGGAGCTGCTGTACAGATTGCCACACAAGACAACATGTTTTTCTGCATGATATGTACAGATGGATCATGATCAAAATAAACAAAAGGAGGCAAAAACAAATGAAAACAAATACAAAAGCTTGGATTAAAACAAATAAAAAGGGTGCTTCAAACATGAAAGTACTGTCCACTCTCCTTTTTGCCTCAATCATGATCAGCTTACTTAGCGTGAGCTCTCTTGCAGCTCTTATCACAGACCAGGCTGCTGATGTTAAATTAAGCGGAACTACAGTTAATAACGCAGACTTGACAGTTTTAATCTATGAAGCAGCATCAGGAGGAACACCGATCTACAACGAAACATTCAGCAATGCAATAACTTCAGGATCATGGGATGTAACTCTTGGTGAAACATCATCTTTAACATTAGAATATGGAAAAACATACTATAAAGATTATGAGATAGATGGAACTAATATCAACTTCCTAAATAACACAGGAGGAACTGTCGACAGGAAAGCATTTATCTCAACCACTGGAGATGTTGGAAGTGAAGATGTAAGCTTTACTGCTGGACTGACAGTCTCCGGAAATCATATTATAATCGATAATAATAAGGATTTAGCTGGAAAAGATACTTCTGGAACTGCCAGAAGTATAGCGAAGATTCTCCCAAGCAATGACACAAGACTGAACACATTCAGCACACATAATATATTATTCACTGTCAGCGGTTCAGAAAAAGTAAGGATGGATTCTTCAGGAAACATGGGCATAGGAACAACATCACCTGCAGGAAAATTGCATGTCTCTGGTTCCGGAAGCACAAACATACTTTCCTCAAGACATAGTGATGGAGCAGGAGGGGCATACTATACTATACAAAGATCAAGAGGTACTGAAGCAAGTCCTACAGCTCTTCAGGATGGAGATGCTATAGGTTATTTCTATTGGAGAGGTTACAATGGCTCATCTTATCTTGGACCTGCAACAATCGCAGCAGTGGTGAACGGAACTGTAGGAGCAGATATACCTGCTGCAATAACATTCTCTACAGATCAGGAACATATGAGAATAAGTCCAGATGGCAAAGTCGGCATCGGAACAACATCACCAGAAAAATTATTCCACATAAATGGAGATAGCTCATCAGTTGGTATTATAATTGAAAGAAGCGGAGCTGTTAACCACAGCTTTGGACTGGATGTAACAAACAATGGGGCTCAAGATATCCTCGCTGTTAGAGATAGGACTAACAGCACTTATCCATTTGTAATAACAGATGATGGAGAGGTAGGAATCGGAACAGTATCTCCTCAACAACAGATACATATTGAAGGCTCAGATATAAATCTGACTTCCAGCACCCAATATGCTGGAGAGCTTCTTGTATTTAGTGATGATAATTATTCCCAAAATAAAGGAGGCTCTATCGGTTTTGGAGGCAAGTATTCTGCAGCTGGTGCATCATATACTTTCGGATCCATCAAAGGAGCTAAAGAGAGCGCATCAGAAGGTGATGGCTCTGGTTATCTTGCTTTTTACACAAGACAGCCAGGTTCTACTGCTGAACATCTTAGAATAACAAGCACAGGAAATGTAGGAATAGGAACAACATCGCCAGGTAGAAAACTACATATCGAAAATGGAGATTTAGGAGTTTCATGGGATGGAGTTGGTCTTCTTACGATGAGTGCTAGTAATAATGGAGCTTGGTTCCAATCTAATGTTGGTGGTCATGCTATAAGGTTCTTCTTGAATGACAGCGGAACCATAGGAGAAAAGATGAGAATAACCTCAGCAGGAAAAGTTGGCATAGGAACAACAAGCCCGAACAGTGGATTGGTCGTCAACAGTTCAGCGCCAGCCATAAGAGCAGTAAGATACTCTTCAGGAGATTCAGGCTATTCTATACAGAACTGGGAAGCAGGAACAGGAGAAGTTATGCGTATAACTTATGGAGGAAATCTTGGAATAGGAACTGACAGCCCATCAGCAAAACTGCATGTTCACAATAATGCTGGCTCTGGTTATCTTCATCTAACTTCATCTACAAGCGGAATCACAAGTAATGATGGTTTTGAAGTCTCAAGCAATTCTGATGCCGGAGCAAATCTATGGAATTATGAGAATGGTTACATCCGTTTTGCAACAGATAATACAGAAAGAATGAGATTGGATTCTTCAGGGAATTTAGGGATAGGAACAACAAACCCAGGCACAAAACTTGATGTCAATGGCGGAATTACGATCGGATCAACTTCAGTAACATATCCAGGAGTTATGAGATGGTCTGGCACAGCTTTCGAAGGCTACAACGGGTCAGTATGGGTAACATTAAATGGAGCTTACACAAACGATAATTCAGCATTATGGACTGCATCAGGAGATGACCAATATAGCAATGTTGCTGATGATGTAGGAATAGGAATAACAAATCCTTCTTACAGGCTTCATATATCTGAGACTGTAGCAAACTGGGGACTAAAAGTTGACAACACCCACACGACTGCTTATGGATTATATGTTGAAGCTCCAAATGATGATTCAAATGGAATATTGCTCCAGACTGTGGGAAATGCTGTTATTGGATTAGTTGCAAGAGCAAGCGGTAAAGTTGGAATTGGAGAATCCTCTCCAAACACCTTACTTCACTTAAAAGATGCTTCTGTGGATGAAGCAGTACAGATCGCTTTCGAAAACGATGCTCAGGAATGGCGTATGGGAGTCCACGGAGGTATAAGTGATTCATTTACGATCTATGACTCAACTGGAGGAGATACTGAATTTGTAATCGGTACTTCAGGAAACGTAGGCATAGGAACAACAAGCCCATCAACTACATTACACCTAGAGAGTACAGATCCAAGGATAACTTACAATGATTCAGACACTGCAACGCACTGGAAGGTTGGTCCTATTGGTGATATCTTTTATTTCTCATCAAACAGCGGTGCAAATGATGATATGGTCATCAATAACGGCAATGTAGGAATCGGAACAACAACTCCAGCAGAATCATTACATGTCTCAGGAACTGTTTCAGATACATTCCTTATTGAAAGGACAGAGGCAAATGATGTTGATATGAATCTGAGGAACACAGAATCAAACTGGTCAGTAGGTATTGACAGGTCTTTGGATAATTCATTTATTATTGCAGAAGGAGATGATCCTGACAGAAGTCCAAGGATAACTATAAGGAACGGAAAAGTTGGAATCAATGAATCAGACCCAGAGACAAAGCTGCATGTTAGAGAAAGTGACAGCACTACAAACATAGGTGATAACAACCACAAAGGAACAATAGCTGTTCATAATCTGGACACTACACACAACAACTATGCAGGGATTGCATTCCAGGAAGCATGGAGCCACACTGTTGCAAAAGTAGCAGCAAGGCTTGACCATAACACAAGCACAGGAGATACAGCAGGAGATCTGGTATTCGCTACAAGGAACAAAGCTTCAACTTTGAACGAGAGGATGGTCATAAAAGCAGACGGAAAAATAGGAATAGGAACAACTTCTCCTCAGAGAGATTTCCACATGGCAGGCAGCACAAATCCTTCATTCCTGATTAGCGATAGTGATATCGGCACTAGTAGTACTGATGGACTTATGCTTCAGGTCAACGAGAATAACAGTCTTGTCTGGAACTTCGAGCCAGGATATTTAGGATTTGGTACAGATAATTCATTTAGGATGATAATCGACAAAGATGGAAAAGTAGGCATTGGAACAACAACTCCAGACTCAGAACTGACGATTACAGATACAGACACTGATTCATTGATTATCTTACAGGATTCTGTCAGTGGTGACGGATCTAGTGATGGTTTTATGATAGGTTCAAGCAGCGGCCATGCATATATCTGGGATAAAGAAGACAAAAATATGAATTTTGGGACTAATAACACACAAAGGATGATAATATCAAATGACGGAAATGTAGGAATAGGAACAACAGGTCCTAGTGCTAAACTTGAAGTTGATGGAGGTAATACATCTTTCAAAGGAAATTATGTATTCCTTGGAGATTACTGCCACCTCAAGGAAAGAAGTAATGGCCTGTGTGGAAGCAACGGAGAGATAACATTGGTTGATGGAAGCACTTATGATCTTTGCGCTAAGTGTACATAAATACAAAGGAAGCGATAAAAAACAATGCCAAAACATTACGAAGAAAGGAAGGCAGAAATAGTCAATTTAATCTTCATTTTTTCAGTGTTAACAATAATGACTGTCGTGCTTTTCTTCGGCAGCAAGACCATGACTGGCGCTGTTATCTTAGGATTCCAGAACACAACATCTGATAACTTAGAGTTAAACTTTGAAGAAGCAGGATCAAAGATAGTAAATCTCTCATTATACAACAAGACATACTACAACGCTAACTTAACGTTAAATGGATCATTGCTAGCTCTAAAATTCCAGCAAACTGACACTTTCGATTTCAGTGAAGATACATCAACACACAGTTATAGCTCATCTTTAACTACATGCAGCACAAAGGCATGTGGTTCAGACGATGCTTGCTCAATAACGACAAACGGCTACATACAGGTCAATCTGGCTGTTCATCCAACAACTGATGAGATCCTTCTATCTCTAAAAGAAGGAAACGACACATTGAACAATGATTTCGATGTTTACATAGATGGAAACTATATCCAGAACTATACGCTGGATTCAGGAGCATGTCAAACAAAGAACATAACTATAGACAACATAGCAGCATATACAGCAGATGGAGAGATAACATTGAAGCTGGCATCGCCAGGACCAAGTGGAGATTTCAGCTTCGCACAGCTAACATTATATGCAAACAACTCATACACAACAAATCCTACACTATATATAGGAAACAGCCACATCTGGAATTATACAAGCTTATTTAACACAACAGAAACAACCAATAACTTCTCAGATATACTAAACCAATACCTTTCAACATGCGAAAACCAATGCACAGTTCCATTAAATATAACATCACAAAGTTCAGGAAAGATAATATTATCAGACTTAAACTTAGAATACACAGAATTTCCTCCGACATCAACTACAATACCAGATCAGATCATTTCTATGAACCTAAACAAGACAAACGCTTTCAACCTATACACTTACTTCCAGGATAATAACTCGGATCAGTTGACATTCAACTATTCAGGAAACACAAACATAACAATAACTATAGTTAACGGCTCTGTCTCATTCTACTCCCCTATAAACTGGACAGGCATAGAACAGGTCTATTTCACAGCAACTGACGGAACAACAACAAACCAGTCAAATAATATAACTCTAAATGTTACAGACACAAATATATTTCCGGAAGCGCATGAAATCCAATGCTACAACGGATCATCTTGGATCTCATGCGAAAACATAAACTACAACGACAATCTGCAGCTAAGGGTAAACTGCACAGACTTAGATGGAGCAGCTGACCTTGAAAAAGCATCTTTCACATTATTCAACACAGAAGATAATAACAACAAGATAAACGCAGAGACAACAACAAACACAGGAGATTGGTGGATATACAATCATGGAAACATCCAAGAATCAGGAAATTTCAACCTGACAGCAAAATGCTATGATTTCAAAGATGCTTCAGACCAAAACTCAACTATCTTCCAAATACCATTCGGAACCTTATCAATTAATCTAACAAATTCAAATTCAAACCAACACAGAACATTATCATTCAACATAACAACAACAATAACATGCAATGATGCAGAATGCGGAACAATAAACGCAACATTGGATCCAGAAGAATATTATTCAATAAGCAGTTCTCCTGCTTGTACCGGAACACTAACTTCTACATGTTCTAAGAAAAGCCAATCAGTATGTCCAACTCTTTATCAGGAATATAATGGTGATTATTATCAATGTACCTACAGTAAGAGCTGTAAGAGATCAAGCACCACATGCACACCAATTTGTTCAGGTACAGAAGCTAATTGTTTAGACCAGGGATCAAAAACCTGCACCAATTTCTATCAGGAATCAAAAGGCACCTATTATCAATGTGGGTATCGGTCAGGTTATGGATGCCAGGCAAAATATGGCATAGTATGTGAACCTCCAGCATACTCTCAATGCACAACTTTAACTGAAAGCTACACGATGAATGAAAGTATCTCAGATCATGTAGGAGATTGCTTCATAATATCAGGAAATAATGTTGTCATAGACTGCGCAGGATACATTATTGATGGTTCTGGTGGTGGAGGAAAACAAGAAGGAATATATGTTTCCTCTGGTTACACTAATGTAACCATCAAAAACTGCAATATTATTGATTTTTATTATGGTATACATGCACAAGGGTATGGAGGGAATATAAAAAATAACACCATTCATGGAAATGCAGGTTATGGTATATTTATCAGTTCAGGTTCAAATTACACGATTGTCAATAATTCCATTTATGAAAATACTGCTTCTTATGCAGGGATAGAGATAACTGGTTCATCATTCAATACAATCCATAACAATATAGTTTATTCCCACGGCATAGGTATCGAATTATATGGTCTAAATTCTGAAGGCAATAAAATACATGGGAATAAATTTTATTCAAACGACAAAGGAGTCAATCTAGAATCTGGTCTCAATAACGCAGCTGTTTATAATAATAACATAACTAACAGCACATACGGCATTTATATCTATGATAATGCAACCGATAATGAAATATATTCAAACAACGTATCTTATAACACTTTTGGGATCTATATAGAAAGCTCATCAGATAACACCATATACAACAACTACTTAGCTAATACAAATAACACTTTTGAGTCAGACCAGTGGTATTCAACAGTAAATGATTGGAACATATCTATAACATCACAAAAAAACATTGCAGGAGGACCATCATTAGGTGGAAATTACTACAATGATTCAGCATGCACAGATTCAAACAATGATGGATTCTGCGACACACAATATAATATAGTGGGCCTTTCAGGTGTTGATCATCTTCCATTAAAGATTATTAAAGATTCAGACGGAGATGGGATATTAGACAAAGATGACCAGCTTAAAGGAACTAAAGATGACGTCAATCTAGACGGGATTAAAAGAGAAGAACTAAAGATAATAATAGATAAAAGCGAAAACATATCAAAACAGTTCCATGGAATAAAGCCAGTAAGATTCAGGGAAGAAGGAAAACCTATCTTGCATTTCGACCATAACTTCACAGAAAAGCAGATAGATCTTTCAAACTTAGTCATAAAAAAAGCAAACAGATCAAGAGCAAAAAAAGGATTCACATTGATCAAAGGATTAACACTTTCAAAAGACCAAAAAAAAACAGTCTATGTTGATAAGATCTCAAATTCAAACAAGATCTGCGTAAAAGATGCCCCTATAACAGTTATCACAGAGATCAGCGGACATTGCACAAACCCAGATGAATATGAGCTGAAATGTCCAGGATCATCAGGATCGATAACCTGCTCACTAAACGGAACAAGATACAAGATAGAAGGATTATCTCACTCAGGAGTTCTAGAGACAAAAGGGATCATTCCGATGAACTCAGGATCTCCTTTCTACACAACAAGCCAAAACCCAATAGATGGATCACACAAAGCATGTCTGCAAGACATGAAATCAGGGGACAGCTGTGATATAACCTGGACTGTAACTGCAAATGCAAGTTCAAACAAGACATTTGATTTCTTTGTCTTTGCAAAATCAATAAACTACTCAGCAGACATAAACACAACAGAATCAAACCACATAAATATATCAACAACAAACACTCAGCCAACCTTAGCATCAAACTTATCAGATCAAAGCTGGGATCAGGAAACAGATACAACGATCAACCTTAACAACCACTTCAACGATTCAGACAACGATCCACTATCATTCTCATCATCAGGCAACTCATCAATAACAATAACATACAGCAACGGAATAGCAACACTAACGCCAACTTCAGGATGGTCTGGTTCAGAAACAGTTTATTTCATAGCAAACGACAGCGAATTATCGATAAACTCAAACAACATAACTCTGACAGTAAATCAAGTAACAACCTCAGGCAGTGGAGGCGGTGGAGGGAGCAGCTCAGGAAAAGACAGGCCTCAAAAGATTTCATCATTTAACAACATAATCCCAGATAAAGACTACATAGCAGAGATTGATGGAGAAGATCTCACAGTATCAAGGATACTGTTCAGGACAAACAGATTCTTGGAAGACGTAAAATTCAATGTAGAAGTCCCAGAAGAAGTACAAAATCCATTAAACAACACATACAAGTACTTCACTGTAGAAAAGACAAACTTAGACAATCAAGACTTAGAAGACCTAAGGATAGAGTTCATAGTAAGGAATGAATGGGCTGAACAGTTCGACAACATAACTCTAAGAAGGTTCCACAACGGAGAGTGGCAGTATATAACAACTAAACTCAATGTAAGAGGCCCAGAATTCTCCTACTATGTTGGCTATCTTGACGGATTCTCAACTTTCGCCATAACTGGAGAAAAAGCAAAACCAGAAGAGTTAAATATGAGTAAAGAAACCATAATTACACCTATTACAGGGGTAAAAAAGATGGTGATAGAAAGACTTCCTATTCCTAGTGATATTCCTCCTATTGATATAGTCATTCTTGGAATAATCATATTGTTATTAGTCTTCGCAGCTTTCTTATTGGTAAGACTGTCAAAAAAGCCGTCTAAAGCAGAGCTTCTAAATAAAAAACAGAAAGAAAGGCAGAAACTAATAGCTCAAAGAGAGAAACTTCATGCTAAATTAGAAGCAGAAAGAAGAAAAGACTATGAAAAAAGAGCTAAAAAAGCAGCAAAGACAAAAGCCAAACTTCTGAAAGAAAAACAGAAAAGATTAGCAAAACAAAGAAGAAGAGAAGCAAGGCTAAAATTCCTGCATTCTATAGGATTATACAAATCACCAGCAGAAAAGAAAGCGATCCAAAGAGAAAAAGAAGCAAGAAGGCAGAGGATAGAGGCAGAAAGAAGAAGGATAATAGCTGAAAAAGAGAAGATAAAAAAAGATATAGAAAAAGAAAAACAAAGAGAGAAACAGAGAGAGCTAAAGCAAAAACAAGAGCTTATCAAAAAAAGAGAATATGAAGAAAGAGCAAGAAAAGCTGCTGAAACAAGGCTGGAGAATGAAAAGATCAAAGCTAAAGAAGAAAAGATAAGGCAGAAAGAATTGGAGAAAAGAAGGAAGCAATTAGAAAAACAGAAGAAAAAAGAAGCAAAGATACAGGCTAAATTAGAGAAAAAAAGACAGAAAGAGTATGAAGAAAGAGCTAAAAAAGCAGCAGAAAGCAGAAGACTTAATCAATTACAGAAAGAAAAAGAAGACTACGAGAGACAAAAACAACTGGAAGAGCAAAAACTGGCAAAAGAAAAAGAAAAAGCTCTGAAAGCAGACAAAAAAAGAAGAGAAAGAGAAGAAAAAGAGCTTCTAAAAGAACAAAAGAAGCAGAAGGAAGAGGATCTCAAGAAAAAAGATATCGAATTAAAAAGACAGAAAGAGATAGAACAGCACAAAAGAGAATTAGAACTGAAGAAAGAAAAGATAAAAAGACAGAAAAAGCTAAAAGCGCAGCAGAGATTAAATGAGACAAGAAAGAAATTCTTCGGAGTCCTTCATAGCGTTGGATTGTACAAATCACCAGCAGAAAGAAAAGCAATAGCAAAAAAGAAAGCCCAGCTAAAGAAAGAAAAACTAAAGAGAGAAAAAGCAAATAAAAGGCTTCCAGTAAAATCTATAGGAGAAACCCATGAGTTCATAAAAAAAGAGCACGAAAAAACCAAAAAACAGCATAAGATATTTGATAAGATAAAAGAAATCAAAAGCAAGAAAAAGATAAAAAAACAGGAAAAGAAAGAAAAACCGAAGAAAGAATCACTGTTCAGCGCATTTTTCAAGCCAAAGAAAAAAGAATCTATTCCAAAAGAAGCAGAGATTCCGCCATTGCCGGATATGGAAGAGCCAAAACTTCCTAAGGAAAAGAAAAAATCAAAGAAAAAAGAAAAAACAAAAGCTCCAAAACATATCAAGCTTCCGAAGATTCCAGAAGAGATAAAAGAACCAGAGGTTCCAAAAGAAGAACCTAAACCTGAGCCAAAGCTAGAACCAGAAAAACCAAAATTAGATGTAAAATCATTGATACAAATAGCTCAGAAAGCAATTCATGCAGGACATTCAAGAGAAGAGATAAGAAGGATGATGAAAGCAAAAGGTTGGGATGACAACACCATAGAATATGTTATCTCAAAAGTAAAGATCTCAAAAGAACAGATGCTTGACCAACATATAGCAGACATAAACTCAAAACTAAGAAATCTATAATTCTAACCACTTGTCTATATCTTCAGCAACCTGCCTAAGATCATCTACAGTTCTGACAACATCTTTCTTTATCTCTTCAACTAAAGTCTCAAGATTATCTACTCTAAGCATATACTTGTTTCTATCAGTTATAACTATACCAGCTTCAATCAGCTTATTAATATGATGTATAACAGTCCCTCTGGACAGCCCTAATTTATCAGCTATCTCATCACTTGTCAAAGGATTATTCTTCTTAGCACTCTTAATAAGTTCAATAAAGATCCTAAAACAGCTCTTATCCTTATCACGCAGATTAAACAATCCCAAAGAATTACCGAACCACTGCAATTCCTCATTAAGGTTCTTCTTCACAGGCAATCTATGCCTTATTATCGTAATCTTTTGCCTTCGTATAAGCATCCTAAAACCTCCTAAGATTTACTCATTTAAATACTTTTTCCGAAACATTTAAATAGTTGTAGTTTATCCTAAGTTGTATTCGTTGAACTAAGGTCAACCAAATGATCCAAAAAACAACACCAGTCAGACAGATATTGAAGATCTCAGAGAAGTGTAATCAATGCGGTAACTGCTGCAACTATGGGGCAGGATTCTTATTTGGAGATGATCTAAAGAATATAGCACAACATCTAAACATAACTCAAAAAGAGCTAAAGAAAAAATACTTAGAAGAAAAAGAGCAGTTCAACAAAACATTACTAAGACCAAAGTCAACAAAAAAACCATTCGGTCCATGCATTTTCCTAAAAAAGAACATTTGCTCAATACATTCAGTAAAACCTTTACATTGCAAAATTGGAAACTGCAACAAGCATGGTGAAGAACTATCAGCATGGTTCACATTAAACTATCTTGTTGACAAAAACGACCCAGAATCTGTAAGACAGTACAAAATTTACTTAGAATCTGGCGGAAAACTGATCCAGGGAGGAAAACTCCAGGATCTTATACCGAGCAAAAACAAGCTAAAACAAATATTATCATACAAGATATTAAGATAAGATGGAAATCAGAACAGCAAAACAGGAAGACTTGAACGAGCTTGCAAAGATCTACAAAGACACTTTCAAGACACACAACATATTCAGCAAATCAGAAGAAGAGATAGTAAAATACTTAGAAAACATTGAAGGAGAACTTCTTATAGCAGTAGAAGACAACCAAGTCATCGGAGGAATCTTAGTAAAGATAGACTATTCAACAGAAGACCACAAAAGATCAAGACTTAAACACATTGCAGTAAAAAAAGAATTCCAGGATAAAAGGATAGGATCAGCCCTTCTAAAAACAGCAGAGAATATGATCATAACAGGAAAGATAGAGATCCATGTTTCAGAACTTGAAAAAGAATCCCTAAAATTCTACAAGTTCCACGGATACAAAGTAGAAGGTGAATTAAAATCACACTATAGGCCTAACGAAAAATGTTACATACTAGGAAAAGTCCTAGAATAAGGAGGAATAAAAATGCCAGAACAACAGCTAAATGTTAATATTAACGACGGAGAAGCTTTTTTCGCACACGAAGCTTCAGTCAGTTTCAACCCAACACAGTTTGTCCTTGACTTCAAGTCAGTTACTCCGAGGATTGACATGAGGTCTAAACAAGGACACAACATAAACCTGAAACATAACGTAATTTTAGTAGAACCACACAACGCAAAAGCTTTCATAGAGCTCCTGACAAAGATGGTGGAAGCCTATGAAAAGCAGTTCGGTAAGATAGAGAAGCCAAAAGCAATCAAAGAATTTGAAAAGAAACACAAAGAGCTTGCAAAAAAAGCCAAAGAGCACACAGCAACAACACCATCTTATTTCGGGTGATCATTGATGACAAAAAAACATCCAACAACAGTGGAACAGGAAAAGATGATAAAAGAGAAATCTGAGGGAAAGACAAATGAGGAAATCTATAAACGTAGAGAGATAGAACAACTTACAGACACACTTCAGCGTCTGCAGGCAGAGTTCGAAAACTACAAAAAAAGGACAGACAAAGAATGCGCAGACTTCAGAAAATACTCAACAGCAAAATTAATCACTAAACTGCTTCCAATCTTAGACTCATTCGAACTAGCATTAAAAAATACAAAAGATGACGGAGCAAAAAAAGGATTAGAACTGATCTACTCACAATTCTTCACAACATTAGAAGAAGAAGGACTGAGAAAAATAAAAGCTCTAAAAGAAAAGTTTGATCCATACAAACACGAAGTTTTGTTAACAGAAAAATCAGACCAGCCAGAAGACACAATATTAGAAGAACTTCAGACAGGATACATACTTAATGAAGAGGTGCTTAGACATACTAAAGTAAAGATAGCTAAAGGTGCTGAGAAATCATAGATTTCTGGCACCCCTAAAAATTGAAAATTTTTAATGGGTGATAAAAAATGAACATAGAAGATACAGAACTAAGAAGAAAAGCATTCCTTGCTCCAGAAGCGATACTAAGATACTTGATAACAGACAACGATGAATTGGAAACTCTAGTACTATGCAAATCCTCAGAGATACAGCTAGTTACATCAGACTTCGCTTTATATGAAGCTATGGGCTGCATCAGAGATTTTGATAATTTCAAGCTTAACAAGCTTGTAAAATTGTTTGAGGTCATAGAGCTTACAAAAGACAAAGCTCCAAAAAAGATCCTCAAAGAAGAAAGAGTTGATGAATTAAGAAAACAAGCATTGAAGGAGGTAGAAAAAAATGCCTAAAATAATCGGAATAGATCTAGGAACTTCTAACTCAGCAGCAGCTGTTCTGGAAGCAGGAAAACCAAAGATAATCCCAAGCGCTGAGGGAGCATCCCAGTATGGAAAAGCTTTCCCTAGTTTCGTCGCTTTTACAAAAGAGCATCAGATGCTAGTCGGAGAGCCAGCAAGAAGACAAGCAGTCTCAAATCCAGAAGGGACAATTACAGCAGCAAAAAGAAAGATGGGTACAACCCATAAATACAATATACACGGAAAAGAATACACACCGCAGCAGATATCTGCATTTATCCTGCAGAAGATAAAGAAAGACGCAGAATCTTTCTTAGGGGATAAGGTAGAGAAAGCAGTAATCACTGTTCCCGCATATTTTGATGACAACCAAAGACAGGCTACAAAAGACGCAGGTTCTATCGCTGGATTAGAAGTAATAAGGATTGTAAACGAACCAACAGCAGCATCTTTAGCTTATGGTCTGGACAAAAAAGGAAAAGAACAGAAGATCCTCGTATTCGACCTAGGAGGAGGAACTTTAGACGTTACAATAATGGATTTTGGAGATGGAGTCTTCGAGGTTAAATCCACATCAGGAGACACTCAACTAGGTGGAACTGACATGGACAACGTTATAGTTGACTTCCTTGTTGAAGAATTCAAGAATGCAGAAGGGATTGATCTAAGCAATGATGCAACAGCTATGCAGAGATTAAGAGAAGCTGCTGAAAAAGCAAAGATAGAACTTTCAACAGTTCTTGAATCAGAGATTAACTTGCCATTTATTACAGCAAATGACCAAGGACCAAAACATTTCCAATACAAACTGACAAGAGCAAAACTAGAGCAGCTAGTTGATGACATTGTAAAGAAATGTAAACATCCTTTAGAAAAAGCTCTAAGTGATGCAAAACTGACACCAAACGACATAGACAAGATAATCTTGGTAGGAGGGCCTACAAGGATGCCGATTGTCCAGAAGTTTGTAGAAGATATTGTAGGAAAGAAAGTAGAGCGTGGAATAGATCCTATGGAATGTGTTGCTATGGGAGCAGCTATCCAGGCAGGAGTTCTTGCAGGAGATGTAAAAGATGTACTTTTACTAGACGTAACACCATTAACATTAGGAATCGAGACATTAGGGGGAGTGAGAACACCTCTGATCGAAAGAAACACCACAGTTCCTACAAAGAAATCACAGATCTTTTCAACAGCTGCAGACAATCAGCCAGCAGTAACTATCAATGTACTGCAGGGAGAAAGGCCGATGTCATCTGACAACACAAGCTTAGGAAGATTCGACTTAGTTGGAATTCCGCCAGCACCAAGAGGAGTTCCTCAGATTGAGGTAACTTTTGATATCGATGCAAACGGAATCGTCCATGTAACTGCAAAAGATCTTGGAACAAACAAAGAACAGTCCATAAGGATCACAGCAAACCAGAAACTTTCAGATGAAGACATAGAAAAGATGAAGAAAGATGCAGAAGCACATGCAGACGAAGACAACAAGAGAAAAGAAGAAGCAGAGACAATCAACCAGGCTGACACTTTGATCTACTCTACAGAAAAGACCATGAAAGAGATGGAAGGAAAAGTTGACAAGGCTAAGCTAGATCCTCTAAAGAAGATGATCGATGGACTTAAAGAATTGATGAAGCCTGAAAAGAAAGACATAGAAGCGATAAAAAAGAAAGTCGAAGAGATCAACAAGATCGCACAGGAAGCAGCAACAGAGCTTTACCAAAAAGCAGCAGCAGAGAAGCAGAAAGCAGAAGCGCCAAAAGAAGAAAAAGGCAAGAAAGACGAGAAAGTTGTTGACGCAAACTTCAAAGAAGAAGGAGAAAAGAAGTAATCTCCTGTTTTTTTATTTTTTAGATACTTTTAAAAACTAACTTAAAACAAGAGGTAACATGGGAAACGGAATCACTTTAGATGCAGAAGTAGCAAGAAGCATGGAAAAGATAGAATCCAACAAAGCTCTAAAGATAAAAGTAGACAGATTTCTGAAAAGATATGCAATTGATATTCCTTTAGCAACAGTAGGACTGATAGCAACATCCCCTTTAATTGCTCTCTCCCTGGCAGCTATAAAATTAGACTCAAAAGGACCTGCAATATACAGAGAAAAAAGATTAGGTGAAGGAGGAAAAGAGTTCACATTATACAAGATGAGAACTCTGAAAAGGACAGACTACCACAATGATTACACTCTAGATTCATACAGGCATCTTTTCCAGGAAAAGTTAGATGGAATCACAGATTCAAGAGCTACAAGAGTGGGAAAATTCCTAAGAAGAACAAAGATAGACGAGCTTCCTCAACTACTAAACGTCCTTAAGGGAGATATGAGCATCGTAGGTCCAAGACCTACTACAAAAGGCTATTTCGAAGCTCTTAACTATGGCCAGGAAAAGATATCATGTCCTCCAGGGATTACAGGATTATCTCAGGTAAATATAGCAAAAAGAGGAAAGATCAAGTATGACCGGTCTTATGATAAACTATATGTAAGAAGATATCAGAATGGTAACGCATTCCTCACAGATTTGTACACAATACTAAGAACACCTATTGCAATAGCAAGAAGACACACAACTAACTAAAATGGCAAAAGACTACTATGAAATACTAGGAGTAAGCAAAGACGCATCTAAAGAAGATATCAAAAGAGCTTACAAGAGATTAGCTAAAAAATACCATCCAGATATAAGCAAGGAAGATGGTGCAGCTGAAAAGTTCAAAGAAGTAAGCGAAGCTGCCGCTGTCTTAGGAGATGACCAGAAAAGAGCAAACTATGATCAGTTTGGAACAGCTGATATGAGTGGAGGCTTTGGCGGACAAGGCGGAGCAGGATTTGATTTCTCAGATTTTATGAGCGGAGGAAGCTTTGACATGGGAGATATCTTTGACCAGTTCTTTGGAGGTGGTCAGAGAAGAAGATCAAGACAGAAAAGAGGCCATGATCTAAGATATGATCTGGAAATTACATTAGAAGAAGCAGCTGAAGGAGATAAAAAACACATAGTAATTCCAAGGATGGCAACATGTACAAAATGTGATGGTTCAGGAGCTCAGTCAGCTTCAGATATTAAGACATGCGACACCTGCAATGGTTCAGGAGTAGAGAAGACAACAAGAAGAACACCATTTGGAATATTCCAGCAGTCAACTACATGCTCAAGATGCCGTGGAGAAGGAAAAACAATAAAAAATCCTTGTCCAGTATGTGATGGAGAAGGACGTATACAAAAAAATCAAAAAATAGAGATAGAAATTCCAGCTGGAGTTGAAACAGGAACAAAACTAAGAGTAAAAGGAGAAGGTGAAGCAGGATACAAAGGAGCACCTTCAGGAGATCTATATGTAGTAATTCATGTACAGGAGCATGACACATTCGAAAGAGATGGCAATGACATCTACATCAGCATCCCAATCTCATTTGCACAGGCTTGCTTAGGAGATGAGATAGAAGTTCCAACTCTAAAAGGAACAGCAAAACTAAAGATCCCAGCAGGAACTCAGACAGACACATTATTCAGGATGAAAAATAAAGGCATCCCTTCATTGCATGGATACGGAAAAGGCTCTGAATTCGTTAAAGTTATTGTACAAACTCCGGAAAAGCTCACAAAAAAACAGAAAGAACTCATAAAACAATTCGACAAAGACATAAAAACAAAGAAATCTTTCTTTAAACGGATTCTTGAATAGTTTGTGAAATCTTGGTTTTACAAACCTAAGTGAATCTTATTCACTTATGATCTTCATCAACCGACCAACACCAAACTTTTCAATATAATCATACACAAAAGGATGAACCAACGACTTAAAGTCTTCTTTCAAAGCAATCCTTCTACGAACTTCAGAAGAACTTATACCTTCTTTTAATTCAACATCAACAACTTCATACTTGCTCCCAGAAAAACATTTCTTAGTGTCAGGATTGCCAGAAAAAACAACATCAAAATCAGGACAGATATGCCCTACATGATCCATCCAGTCTTCATCCTCCTTCTTGTCAGGGATTGCAATCAACCTATACTCTTTAATTCCTTCAGACTCTAAAACACCTCTGACCATCTCCTCCCTTTCTTCAGCTGTAAATGGATTCAGGGAAGTCCTGCTTTCCTGAGCTCTGCCAATTCCAACAATAAGCCTATAACCTTCAGAAATAACTCTTTTAATAACTTCAAGATGCGCATTATGCATCGGTTGAAATCTTCCGACAAAAAGTGCAGTCTTCATTTTCTACTCACTCTTGTAAACAGCATATGACAGTGCTTACAATAGTATTTTACTTTCTTGTTTCCTTTGACCTCTCCTCCACAGAGAGGACAACCGTTCTTAATCACTTCAACCATCAAGTTTCTACACTAAAAACAGAATCCCATTCCATTTTTAAGCTTTATTGTTCTGCAGTAATCGCTTATCAATACAAAAACTTATATATCAAGTTGAAATCCGTAAACACATGATATTAGTATCTACATCATCTTCAGGACAGAGAGATATCCACAAAGCATTAGATTTCTTCAAAGATATTAACATAAACAACATAGAGATAGGAGCTTTCCACAAGCCAGTAGGTGATCTAAACAAGATAATCCAGTTCAAGAAAGAAAACAACACAAATTTCACAGTGCACGCATTCTTTCCACCTTCAACACCACCGATGATGCTTAACTTCGGCTCAGACGACCCAGAACTCTTGAAAAAATACATCAGCTTCTCAAAAAATTCATTAGAGTTCTGCAGAAAGATAGATGCTCTCATGTACTCGATTCACACAGGTTATGAATGTGAAGTTGATCATATGGCAATGCCAAAAGAAGGAAAAAAGAGCAGCAACGAAACTATATTCAATAACACAAAAAACTCAATAATCGAACTAGCCGAATATGCAGACAGCTATGGGTTAAAGATAGCTTTTGAAAATCATTCATCAATGGACAGAGAGATGTACTTCTCAAGACCAGAAGATCTTCTAAAACTCCATAAAGCTATAGGGAAAAAGAATGCAGGATTTCTTCTTGACTTAGGCCATCTAAACATCGCATCAAACAAACTAAACTTCAATCTAAAAGAAGCATTAGAAAAGATGAAAGATCATATTTTCCAGTTCCATATACATTATAATGAAGGAGATTGGGACAACCATCTCCCATTGCCAAACAAAGAACTAGTAAGCAACATCCCAAAAAGACTGAAAGATCGCTTATTCGTCATTGAAGGGAAAGCATGGACTAAAGAAGAAATAAACAACAGTAAAAACATTCTAGAATCAGTCCTACTTTAGCTTGCTGCTCTTAAACTTATCTTCTTTATACGGCTTTAACCTCACGATCTTGACATCTAACCCTCTTTTCTTTATCTCATCTTCAAGATCAGAGGTAAAATCCTTCTGATCATATCCTAAACATATAAAATCAGGATTAACTTCTTCGATAACATCATACTTGTCATACTCACTTCCCAATATTGCCTGATCCACAACATTCATCTCACTCACATGAGCTAATCTTTCATCTTCAGTGTACTTTGGCTCCCTATCTTTAACTTCCTTCACAGTCTTGTCTCTTGCAACAACAACTGTAAGATAATCTCCATACTTCTTAGCTTCCCTGAATAATTTAATATGTCCTGGATGCAAAATATCAAAAGTTCCAAACACCAAAACTTTTGTTATATTTTCAGTAGCACGAAGAACTCTTGGAAAGCAAGTATAAACATGTTCTCTGTAAGCAACCCATGTCTCATAATTCTTTATAACATCAGCAAACTCTCTCTTTATCTCCCTTATTGTTGAATGGAAGCTTACAGCTCCGTCACAAACAACATAAAGCAGCACATCCCACTGTCCGTGTACTTTCACAGCTCTGATAACATTCTTATTATTTGAGACAAACTCCTTAAACTTCATCTCTATCTTCTTGTCCATAGCTGTAAAATTCACTGCAACAGTAAACCAATGCTGCCCTATCTTGCTCAGATTAATTATTGTACTGAACTTGTTGATAACCTTCTTCTCAATTAATTTCTTTATCCTGTAACTCACAGCATCAGGACTAAGGTCAACTTTCTCAGCTATCTTATATGTTGACTGCCTTCCGTCTTGTGATAATATATTTATGATGTGTATATCCTTCTCATCAACCTCAACTTCTTCATCACTTATCTGCTCCTTTACACTAGGCTCAACCTCTTCATACAAAGAATGAGGCATATATAATGTCTTATAATTGCTTATAACTTCAACAGTTGTTTTGTCTTTTATCAGTCTTGGATATTTGCTTATAAGATCTGTTAACATATCATCAAATTCCTTTACAGACTTAGCTAAAAATACAACTTCAAGATCCCATCTATCACTATATTCCATTATATTTCTTACACTTGGATGTCTTTTCAGCTCATTAACCAATTTCTTCTTCTTTTCTGGCTCTGATTCATCAAGAAGCATAAAAGTATGGAACTGATAATAGCCAAATTTCTTCAAAGTTATAACAGGGATTGCCTTCAACAACACCCTTTTGTTCTGCAGTCTTCTTATCCTATAGTCAACAGCATCCCTTGATAATTTAACCTTTTTAGCTATCTCAGAAAGAGCTACTCTGCTGTTTTCAGATAATAGGGCCAATATCTTCCTATCTTTCTTATCTATTTTTACTTTCTCAATTTCTTCAGATTCTATAATCCTTCCTGATAAATTAATCATTTTAATCAGTAAATGGAGCATTTATTATATAAGTTTTGCGGTAAATTACACAAAAAAATCAAAATAAACCACAAAATAAGCCTCGAATTACCCCATAATGACAATTATACCGCACTTTATAGAATTTATATAAATTAAAACTGCTAAATATCAATTTAGAAACCAGATAAGAAGAAAAAAACATCATTATTTTTAGGCAAAAACGTATATTCCACTAAATACTTATTTATATAACAAAACCAATTTAATTATAGTTTTAGATAAAATTATATAAAACAATCAGTGGGGGCTGGGATGATGAAAGATTTGGTAATAGATATGATTTTAGAAGACAACTCAAAAAACAGGCTGTATGTATCTGTTGATGAGGGTGAAGCTATTATTCCAGAAGAATTGTTTGATCCTTTTGATATAAAAAAGTGGTACATTTACGAAGCATCGTAAAAAAATGTGGGGTGGTGTTATGGATCCTAACCTTGAGTGGGAGCGTTTTGTCTTCAATAAAGGAAACGCTAGAATTGAGGTTATAAGGGAAAAGGTTTTCGAAGATGATTTTGACAACGATGATCTTTTAGATTATGATATGTTCAATTAATCATACTCCTCCGAGCTTTGGGCCTTTCTTTTCCGCAGAAACTTAACGTTTCTGTGGCATTTTTATTTTATACACTTTATCATTTATTCTGGCTTTCTTGCTTAACTTTAATGCAACCCTTTTTTTCTTCCCAGCTTTCCTGATTTTCTTATGATCAACTTCTATAGAATCAACTTTGTTCTCAAAAACACCAGTGGCATTTCCTATAACTAATATATTATCTCCAACCTCTAATCCACAACTCTCAATAACAATCTCAGCAACACCTATCTTCCCATAAAAATTCTTGATATAGCCTACATACTCTTTTCTTGTTGTAGCTTTGCTTCCATAAGCATCTGTAAAATCTTTTTTAGTAGGCATCCCGAAATAAAAACCAGAGCTGAATCCTCTATTATATACTTTCTTCAGTTTCTCAACTAGTCTTTTCTTCAGCTTCTCATCAAAACTTCCATCATAACAAGCATCAACAGCTTCCCTATAACAGGATGTAACAACTTTCACATATTCAGGGCTTCTATTCCTTCCCTCTATCTTAAATCCATCAACTCCAGCATCAATCAACTCATCGACAAAAGGCAGGCAGCAAAGGTCTTTAGGAGAAAGAACATAATGATTTCCAACTTTTAACTTTCTCCTTTCCTCAATTTCCTCGACCATATATTCTCTTCTGCACGGCTGAATACATTCTCCCCTGTTTGCAGACTTCCCAAACATTTCCTGTGATAAGAAACATCTTCCAGAAACACTTACACACATAGCTCCATGCACAAAAACTTCAATCTCAACCTTAGCTTTCTTCTTTATCTCTTTAACATCAGCAAGACTGCATTCTCTTGCCAAAGTGATCCTTTTAGCTCCTAGCTTCTTGAAATATTTTGCACTCTCAGAATTTGACACAGACGCCTGTGTACTGACAATAACAGGGATCTTCATCTTCTTGCATTCTGAAATAACAGAAAAATCCCAGGCGATAACAGCATCAACCTTTTCCTTCTTACATTCTTTCAGTATTTTCTTAATATCAGAAAGTTCTTTCTCATATATTATAGTATTCAAGGTCAGATAAACCTTAACCTTATCAGCATGGCATATCTTAACTATCTCTTTAAGATCTTCAAGAACAAAATTCTTTGCAGCAGCCCTCATATTTATTCCTTTAATTCCAAGATAGACTGCATCAGCTCCTGAATCAATAGCTGCTCTCAAAGATGCCCAGTCTCCTGCAGGACTCATAAGTTCTACTTTTTTCATATCAGCTGTCAACCTCAATCTCTATAAAAACATTGTGATTGCAGATAGCACCAAGCGTAGCTATGAGGCATACTTAGGTTAAAAATAAATCTGATGAATTATCTAAAAAATAAGCGAGCGGAGCGTGCTATCTGCGTCAAGAGATTTTGAGTTCACCGAGGAGAAGAAACAAAAAGTTTATATACCACCTTATCCTTTATCGACCATAGGTAAGACGATAAATGATGTCTTATTCTTACATAAAAACTAAAGAGGGGGTTAAGCAAAATGGCTGAAAAAGTTGCAAAAGTAGGTGTAGAAAAAGAAGAAGGATTTCTATATTTTGTAGATAAGAAAGGAAACGTTGCTTGCGCTAAGATGTCAAGAGGCGGCGGAAAGAAGAAAGGAAAAGCAAAGATCAAGGTCGTAGCTAAAGTTGGTATCAAGAAAAAGAAAGGCTTCCTGTACTTCATAGACAAGAAAGGAGATATCTCCTGTGCTAAGATGGCAAGAGGAGGAAGGAAGAAAAAAGCTAAGAAAAAGAAGAAGAGATAAGCTCTTCTTTATTTTTTATTTTTCCAATTCTAAAGTGTCAAGAACAGCTATTTTACATATAATTCCCTAATTCTTGAGCATGCTCAGAATTTTTCCTTTAAAAATTCAGACATTTTATAAACCATCGATTTCTCCCAGTCACAGACAGCCCCATAGTGTAGTGGCCAATCATCTTTGGTTCTGGGCCAAAGGACCTCGGTTCGAATCCGGGTGGGGCTATTTTCTAACCAAAGAATTATACAGTTTCATCAGCTGATCTAACATTCTCTTATAATCAAGTATTCCTTTTCCGCTTGTCAAAGAAACAACAGGCTGCTGACCTTCTTTTTTAACGCACGATTCATACTTCTTGATAAACTTAAAATAACTCATCTTCCTTATTTCATCAAGCGATATCTTCTGGTCAGCATATAGTATTGTGTATACGACATGGATTCCGATATGGTGATATAATCCAGTTCTCCCAGTTATAGCTGAGAACAATTTACTTTCAAACCACTTATCTCCACCCATATAATGGCCCCACATATATTTCAGATCACCAGATACATTCTTCGCTTTTACATATAACTCATCAAATTTTGATTTTTCAAATGGCAATTCTTTCTGAGAAGCAAGTTCATAGTATTTTGCTAGCCCTTCATCCATTATAGCTACTTTGAAATTATGGATATGGACTCTAAGAGCTTCAAGATTCTCCTTTTGTTCATTAGATATATGAACAGATTTCATTAATCTAGATATTCTATTAGATAATCTTCCACTAATCTTTCTTCCATTAGATAATATATTAGATACATAAAAATTCCATATATGTGCCAATTCATGAGCTATGATACTGCATATTTTCTTTTTCATAAATGATGCACTGCCATGATAGTTATACCTGAACAACTCCTCCAGTTTAGGTATGTTTATATGTATCATCTTTTCATTTTGTCTTAATTCCTCATGGAACAGCATAGCAGGAGAAACATCATTCCCTCTATGGAAAACAGGTGTAGGACCAAATGTCGTCATTCCGACAAATTTATCCTGCATCACTAGCTTTATCACCCTAAAGTTCTTGGCTATCTTATCATTTTTACACACTTCTAAGAAAGACTCTCTGATTATATTTTTTATTTCATCATCTGCCTTACTCTCATCAAATACGATCAGCTTCCTTCCGTCCACATTATATCTCTTTTTCTTAGTGAACATCTCGTGATATTTTCTCCAAAAACCCATAATATACCGATTCATTTCCTTTATTATAAATCTTTTTATTTTCAAAACAACAATCTTTATAAAAAGAGAGATAACCATTTAACAGGCTAAGATGAAAATAAGAGACATCGCAAAAGCATTATACTCCATCATACGTGAAGGAGAATTCAATATAACACCATTAAGGCATTTCACTTCTGTAGAGGACATGCTAAATAATGCTGATCCTAAGTATACATCACAAGCGATAATCCATAATGTAAGATACAGAAACCCAGAAATAGCACTTCCAGAATTAGCAGGCCTGGAAAGCACATTGGGATATGATAAAGATGAACTTATTCTCCAGGACAGAGACGGAAAAGCATGGACATATGCCTTTGATTGTTCTGCAGGATTCAGGAAGATACCTCAAAGATTTAATGATCGTGAAGTTCTAGATTATGTCCATGGACTTTATTGCCCAAAGAGATCAGTGCATCTGCCAAATGGACATTTCCGTATAATCTCGCATCCAGGAAGAACAATAAAGCCAGAAAAAGAAAGATTAAAAGCAATTTTACAGCCAGCTTACTAAGATGAAAGACACAACAAAAGGAACATTAGCAATAATCCTCTCAGCAGTTATCTGGGGTTTTGGGGGTGTTCTGTTAAAGACAATCTATGCAACAGGTATTAGTGTAATAACTGTTACTTTCTTCTCTGTAGCGATAGGAACTTTGCTGGTTCTTTTATTCAACAGGAAACACATAAACTTCAAACCAAAAAAACAGGATCTGAAATGGTTTTTAACAGTAGCAGTCTTTGGTAATCTCACAGGTTATTCTTACTTATACGCTTTCAAATTCACAACCGTCACAAATGCAGTATTCTTACATTATACTATGCCGATCTTCGCATTCCTTATAGCAATATTCCTGTTAAAAGAAAAGATAACAAAATGGAAATTCCTTGCGTTAGTCATTTCAATCATAGGGATCTCTTTAGTATTCAATGTAAAACTTATCTCAAACGGATTAGATCTCACAAACTGGGGAAACATCTTAGCAGTAATCTCAGCAGTAACTTATGCTATGATGATCATAGCTACAAGAAGGCTGCAGAAAGAATCACAATTCACTATATATTTCTGGAACTTTTCAGTAAGCACAGTAGTTGCAGCTTTCTTGCTTCCACATAGCTACACCCTAACTAGTCTAACTCAGCTTCCATTGGTATTGATTTATGTTATACTTTTCTCTTACTTAGCTCTGCTATCATTCTACTATGGAGCAAGAAAAATAGAAGCATCAAGAACAAGCATCATCATGCTTTTAGAAGTTGTCATAACAGTTCTTGCAGCATACTTCATCCTAAATGAAGTTCTAACAATACCAAAAATTATTGGAGGATTATTGATTTTAGTAAGTTCTCTGATATTGATTTTAAAGCAAAATCACACAAATTAACCACAATATTTATATACTCTTAAACCATTTTTTATTCATACATCAAAGGAGGTATTCAAAATGGTACAAGGTTATTGCGTAAAATGTAAAGCATCTGTTGAGATTGCAGATGGAAAAGAGACAACAACAAAGAATGGAAGAAAGATGATGAAAGGCAAATGCCCGTCATGCGGCACAACTGTCTGTAAATTCTTACCAAATAAATAATTCTTTTTTATTTAATATGGAAAAAAGAGAGATTTTACCAATTTCAATTATAGTGTTAATGTTCATAGTAGGTATCACATTATATCCTTCTATGCCTGACCGTATGCCTATACACTGGAACACTAAAGGTGAGATAGACAGTTATGGCCCGAAATTTGTAGGCTTATTGATAATGCCTCTTGTAGTAGCTTTCATGTACTGGGCATTCTTATTCATTCCAAAAGTAATGGTATATAAGGATAATTTCAGGAAATTCGAGAAATACTATCACGGATTCAAGATCATAATGATCTCTTTCTTAGCTTCACTATATATAATAACACTTCTCATAAACTTCGGGATAAAATTAAACATAACTATGTTTATGATAATTGTTCTGGCAATACTGTTCTACTATATAGGCCACATAATGCAGTTCTTCAAAAGAAACTTCTTTATCGGCATAAGGACACCATGGACACTGAGCAATGAAAAAGTATGGAATAAGACACATAAGTTGGCAAGCATACTCTTCAGAGTATCAGCAGTCCTTATGTTGGCAGCATTGCTAAAGCCAATCTGGTTTGTCTGGTATCTGTTAATAATCTTAATAACAACAATAGTTGTAATAATCATATATTCATACAAACAATTTCAGAAATTGGGTGGTAAGATTGACAAAAAATGAAAAAAGATTATACAGGAGCAAGAAAAACAGGGTTTTGCTTGGAGTTTGCGGAGGTATCGGAGAATACTTCAACATAGATCCTGTAATCATAAGAGTTATATGGATCCTTGGAACAATATTCACTGGAGTGCTCCCAGGAACAATTGCATACTTCATCTGCGCAGCAGTCATTCCGGAAAAAAGATGAAACCTCAACATCTTAAAACATTAGCATCAGCATGCGCAGTTCTTTTGATAGCTTCTTTTTTTCTTTATGTAACAAGAAGGATACCAGCTGCAGCCTTCTGGAGCATAGCTATAATCTCAGGAATCATAGCATACAAAGGAATCCCTTATTTAGCAAAGTAATTCTCAGTTAAATTTATATAGAATTTACTATTCTAGAATGGTATGAGGAGGTATATGGAGCAGGTTTTGCCGAAGATAAAAGAAGCTATTAAAGATAATCTTCCAGAACATGCTGATCAAATATGGGTTGAGAACAACATAGGCAATGCAAGGTATTCTATAAGCCCAGACACATGGAATACTGCTTGTTCTAAATCATTCTATGAACTTTTCAGAAGAGGAGGAAAAAGGATAAGACCTGTTATTACTTGTCTAACTCACGATGCTTTAGCAGGAACTTCAGAAGATATATACAAATTCTCAGCAATCCCTGAAATAATACACACAGGAACTCTGATAATTGATGATATAGAAGACAGTTCTGAGAAAAGAAGAGAAAAGCCAACAGTCCACAAGCTTATAGGAATTCCTATCGCAGTAAACGGAGGAAACTTCCTTTACTTCTATCCTCAATTGATGATAGCAAACAGTGATCTTCCTTGCGAAAAAAAAGCAAAGATGTATGATGTTATCGCTAGAGAAGGAACTCAGGTCCATATGGGTCAGGGTATGGATATAGACTGGAGTGAAAATCCAAATCAAGATGTTAAGTTAGCAGACTATCTTCAGATGTGTGCTTACAAGACAGGAGCGCTTATGACTATTGCAGCAAAGATAGGAGGAATCTTAGCAGATGCAGACAGCCAAGTGTTGGACAATCTTGGAACCATTGCAACAAACGCAGGCATGGGATTCCAGATAAGAGATGATTACCTTAACCTAAAACCAACTGAAGGAGTCTGGGGTAAAGAGACAGGAGAAGACATCACAGAAGGAAAAGCAACCTTTTTTGCAATTGACACATTAAATAAAGCAGACCCAGATGATAAAAAAACACTTACAGATATCCTCAATTCAAACACAAAAGATGAAGAAGAGATTAAAAGAGCGATCTCGATAATAGACAAGTATGGATCCTTTGATGAAGGTATGCAGTTCGCCCATTATTTGATTGATGAAGCAAAACAAAAAGTAGACAGGGCTCTTCCAGATTCAGACTACAAAAGAATATTCAAAGAGATTCTGGATTACACAATCAACAGGGAAAAGTAGTGGTTTTCAATCCTCTAAAGTAGGCAAAATTTCTCTTTTTAAGGTCTTCCCATAATTTTATATATTTCTAAATCAAAGAATACACTCTGAGGGGTGGTTTTGTCGCAAATCTTTAGTCGTTTTTGAAATATAGAACGCTCTACGGATCCGGCAAAATCCCTCTGTTTTATAATTCTTGAAGAATATGTCCTTTTTCCTGAACACTTCCATCTTTTCCGCAGTAAGGACATCTGTGAGGAATCTCTTCTTTACCCTTAGTCCTAGGCGAGAACTCATACTCACATTTTGAACATCTGAATTTCTTCATATCACACCAAATACATTCGATATTTATAAATTTTTCCTTCTTTATTTACAATATAGAAAATAAATACTATAACTACCTAAAAGTGACGAAAAAAACGAAATATTTATATATTAGTATTCATTACCTATTAGTAAGAACACAAAAGAAGCAATTATGCTTCTACCCAGGGGTGTTTATTCTCATCCCATCCCCCTCGAGAAATCTCCTGGGCGTTCAATTTTTTCCAAAAAGGTGTTTAGAAATCTCTGATTTCTAACACTGTCAAAAATTTCAAATTTTTGTAAAGAAGGTGATCAAAAAATGCTACTGACAATATCATTCGGTATGAAGTTAGTAAAAATATTGTTCTTATACTTTAGTTAGAGGTAATCACTAAAATGAATCTTGACTCAATAGCTTCAATGCTCACAGACACAATAGATGTTGAAGATACTGAACAGTCTGAAAAGCAGGAAGAACTTGAAGAAAAGACAGAAGATGCACCTGTAGAGGAAAAACCAGAAAATACAAACTACCGGGACCCTATGGATGAAGATTATAAGACAGAGATCAACAATCAGATGGGCTGCAAGATTCACAGAGATGAAGGAGAAGCTCAGGACAGATTAACATTATGGAATAAATTTTAATATCTTTGGGGTTTTGATAGATGATACAACAAAAAATAGAGCTCCACACCCACCCATTCTTTGATTCTTACACTATTGATGATGTATTTGATGCTATGGACAAAAGAGACATACAGATCCTTGGCCTGGAAAATCTAAACCAGCACATATTTCCAGATATTCAAAAAAGAGCAGAAAAGACAAAATACAGGTTTAATGGTTCTGACAATTATGCGATTTCAGTCTCAAAAGGAGACAAAGATCTTTACCTTCTAAGATCCATAGAACTTGCAACATCAGATAACTTTCATCTGATTATAATCGGGTCTGATAGGGTAAAACCGAATCAAGAGATAATGCAGACAATGAACACAGCTCTGGAAGACGGAGCTTTGGTGATATTTGACCATCCTTTTGTTGACAACAGAAATGTAAGAAGAGAGATATCACAGCAAAAGGAATACAAGGTCATCGCTATATGTGAAAACTATTCAGGTAATCTTGCTTTAGAATGGAATGCTTATTGCAAGCCAATAACTAGAAAGCTTATCGGTGGAAGTGATGTAAACAAAAAGACAGATCTGTTCTCAAAAGCACTGAAATCTAACGGTTATAATATCCCTCTTGTTGCAGATTCAGACATACATGCAAGAAATAAAAGACTATTAAACGCAATAGGGACATCAAACATAGAGACTAACTTGAACCTTTCATCAGGAAAAACAATAATCTCGTCATTAAAAGAAAACATATTCTCTGGAAACTACACAAACAACAAAAAATATGTTTCAATGCCTCATTTTGTAGAAGCATTTGGTGTTCCCTACTTATTTAAACATAAATTTAAGAATCCGCGTGGATAAAAAATAAGGGAATTATTTTCCCCTTTTCTTAAGATTAGCGCTTCTGCTTGGCCTTAACTTTTCTGCTCCCTTGCCCTTATTCCTTAGGCCTCTTGATTTCTTTCCAGCAGATGTTAATCCTCTTTGCGCTCTTCCTTTCTTATCACATATCCAGTTTATCCTTGGATCTGTTTTTATTGTAGGACTTGCTCTATCAACAAGAATAACTTCATACCAATAATACAGTCCATCTTTACCAACAAGATAGCTGTTAAGCACTTCACAATTCCTAAACTTCATGCTAGCTCTTTCTTCAGCAACCTGCTTATAGCTTTTATCTAAGACCATGCTCTGCCTGTTATGCTTTGGCCTTCTTCCGCCAGTGATATTAGGCCTCATCCTTCCGCCTCTGTCAACTCTCTGCCTAACAACAATAAATCCCTGCTTAGCCTTATATCCCAATGATCTAGCTCTGTCTATCCTTGTTGGCTTCTCCAACCTAACAGTAGTCGGCTCTCTTCTCCATTTAATGATCCTCTCAGTTAGAAGTCCTTTCAAACTCTCCTTTGGCTTCTTCCAAAGGTCTCTTACATATTTCAAATATCCCATTTTTCTTAGCCTCCATTATTTACATTTCAAGAATATTCAGGCAAGCTATCGCCCACATCTATTCTTACAGAGGAGGAGAAAGCTTTTATTTAAAAAGCTTTTGCCATCATAATTATGTCACCAAACCAGTTGTTGCCCCTACAATGTAGTAATAAAAACAAAAGATTTATATATAAGTTATACTTACTAACTGGTAGTAATATTATGACTATAGATATGTGAGGGTTTGGATACAGAGACTTGGAGGAAGATACGATGGTAAAAATAGCATTTTCAGGTTCTAAAGGTGGTACTGGTAAGACTACAGTAGCAGCTAATTCAGCAGTATCTTTAGCAGTTCAGGGATATAATGTTGTTTATATCGAGAGAGACCTAGAAGATCCAAATGGTCTAGACGTATTCCAATCTAACATAATAAATCGGACTCTGATGCACGAGCCATTAGAGGAGTATATTCCTATTCACAAAAAGATAAAAGATATTGAATCAGTCTTGATTCAAAATATTAAAGATGCAAAAAAAGATGATGTGGGTGGTCACGAACTACTTCTTGCTATGGAAAAACTTGCACATTCTACAGGAGATACAAGAGAACCTCAGCAACTTGTTGAATCTCTGTTAAATATCGAAAACAAAGGATCCTACAGAAATATTGATTCATTTGTTGAAGGAGATGATGTGTTAAAAATCCTTAAAAGACTGGACAGCGACGATGCTAGACAAGTTGTAAGAAACAGATTAAGTGATATTCTTGATAACAAAGTAAACCTTAAAGGATTGCTTAATACAACAAACATAGAAAACTTAGGAGTTGTTGTTGCAGAAGACGATCAGAACTTAGCAAACTTACAGAAAAATTATCCTCTATTCGCAGAAAAGCTTAACCAGTTTTATGACAACATAGCAGAAAAAGACAACATAACAGTTGATGACTGTGGAGCTGGAAGTGAAGATCACAAGGTTAACACATTCCTCAATGCTGATTATAAAGTTTTAGTAGTTAACCATGACGATGCATCAATGGATGCAGCACTTAAGATCCTGGAGTACAGCATAAACAATGCTATCAAAGAAGAGTTCTCAGCAGAGGACGGACTTGACAAAAAAGTTATGGATGTATTCAACGCTGAAGGAACATCACATGCAGATTTCTTTGAATATTTCACTAAAGCTCCTGAAAACTCAGAAAGATTATCAGAGATACAGAGAAAGATAGGTGAGTATGGTCTTAAGGATGATGATGAATCTAAAGCTAAAGTGGAAGAGCTAAGAGCAGAATACCAAAGCTTGAACAAATCAGAATTCTCAGATGAGCAAAGATTACAGATCAATGACAGGATAAAGAAAGCTATGGGAAGATTTAATGAGGTTTATGTTGTCATGAACAGAGTAGGATCTGGATGCGTAGATGCAAGAGAGATCAAAAATAAGGTAGAAAAGGCCATGGGATATTTAGCAGATATGATCACAAGAGCCCATTATGATCTTGGTGTAGATATAAATTATTTTGGAGAAGATGGAATAGTCAAGTTCCAGACTCCAGAACATAAATCAAACTCAGAGATTAAAGAGATGAGAAACACTCTTTCAAGAGTTATAAAAGGAGATCGTGGAGAAGACATCCCTATCAGCGTATTTGATGATTACATAGGTGAAATTGCAAGGCAGACTTACTTTGACGAAAACAGGATCATAAGAGAAGTTTCAGGAATACAGACAATCAATGGAGACGGATTCTTTACTGTTTTCAAAAATCCAAAGTCAGGAGACTATCATCTGGTTGGAGGAGAAGAAGACAGGAAGAAATACAGCAAAGACGATGAGATTAACGGAGGAAAGACACTTAACATGCTTACACAGCATATCGTAGAAAAAGAAAGAGCTAAACAAGGTGAGAAAAGATGAGCAGCAGGATTCCACACTCAATAAAAGAAGCGATGAAAGGCAGAGCAAGCAGCCAGAGGATGAATATATGGAGGAGAAGTCCATTATTGAGAGGAGTTACATACACATTAGGCGGGTTAGGAGCACTTGCTTTAGCTGTTGCAGGAGTATTCAAACTTCAACATAGAGGAGCAGAACAAAAAGTTGTTCAGAGAGATAAAGAGATTGCTAAACAAGAAGCTACTATCAAAAAAACTTCAGATAATATAAGAGAAATCGTTACTCAGCACTTAGAAAAAGGAGAAGTAAGAGAAGCTTACAAAGCTGTTAAAAAACAGACAGAAACTGTTCAAGATAGAGATTTGCTTGGTCTTTTAGACACATTAAAGCAAGGAAAAGCTATAAAAGCAAAATATGATGCAAGAAATACTAAAGTAATAGGACATATATTAAAAGGAAATTATGGAGCTGCTAAAAAAGTATTGAATGAAGAAGTAGGACTGATAAAAGGAGAACCTGTAGCAGGACAAAAACGATTAGTTGATGATATGGACGACTTGATGGGAGATTATGGTCTAAAAGTCAGCAGACACAAAGATCTTTCAGATTCAATCTACACTTTGATTAAAAAGAAAAGAGCAGCAAGAAAAATAAGAACAGAGATAGCAAAAAAAGACAGTACAATCGAAGCAGACAAAGCAGAAACAGCTCGTAGACAATCTACTTTAGATTACAGAGTAGGTGCTAACACTAACATAAACTGTAATTACGAAGCTCCGTCAAAATTCACAGGAGCACTTTTTGAGATTTACACTTCACAATCACCAGATATGGTCCAAAGAACATCAAGAGACAAAGGATTATACAACATCCTTGTAGAGCTTGATAATGTACTTATCAATGAATTCACACAAAGCCACATAGACGGATTGCTTAAAGACGGAAAATTAAGCTCAATAAAGCTGGAATGGCAGGATGATGGAAAATATCATCTTATGATGCTTGACCAAAAAGGAAAGCTTCAGAAAGATGTCACAATAGGATCAAATTACAATAAAAACATAGAAAACGTATTGCAGAAAGCTGAAAAATACTGCAAAGGAGAATAAAATGGGAAAGATCTTTAACACATTCATGGCAATTTTGACAGCAGTTGGAGTAGCTAAAGCTACAGCTGGACCTTCAGATCAGGAAATAAATGCTCATGGTCATTTGCTTCAGAGAGGAAATATAGCTTATAATGAACCATTCAAAGTAGCTATCAATGGATCAGACCCAAGCTCGATAAGAAGAACTACAAAAAAAGCTATGGAACTGATATTCAAAGGAGCTAAAGATGCTAACGATCTAAGATTCTTAGGAAACTCAGTAGGAGATTGCATAAAAGATGGAATCGAAGATCTGGTTAAAAAAGCAAATATGGGAAGAGGAGATACAATTGTAATAAGAGCTAACATAGACAAAAGCTTCGACCTATATGATAATAAAGATAATAAACAATTGAAAACAGTTGAGTGCAAAGACCAGCTCGATAAGATCCTTAATAAATATGCAACCATCCAGGGTCAGTCTTCAACAACTCCAAGATATGGAGCATCAAACTTCATGCCTCAGACTACACCTCTTCCAAAACAGGAAGGTGCACAGATAAAATCACAATCATATGATCAGGGAAGAAATCTTTTCGGAAGCAAGAAAAGACACATTGCAAGGCATCTGGCTGGAAAAGCTGATAAGTTCGCAAAAAAAGGAGATTATGAGATGGCATTGAAATATTCTCAGCTTGCAGCAGGACACAGCGATGAATATAATTCAAAAGTTCCTGAGATGCAGAGGAAATATTCACAATCATTGCATAATGAATCTGCTAAACAGCTAAGGACAGCAGAAAACGAGTTCAAAAATCATGATATTGATGATGCGATAGAAGCTATAGTAAAAGCTTTCAATCTTGAAGATCAGGCAAGAGGCTTAAACCAGGAATATTCCCTTCAGGAAGAAGGCGATCTAAGGACTAAGATAGCTAACTACGCTCTAGAAAAGATGGCTGGCTACATGGTGCAAGGGCAAGAATCAAAAGCAGAAAAGATAGCTGAGATGCTTGTCGATATGGGAGTTACACAGCAGCAGATCGATAATGCTTATGCAAAACAGGCAGATAGACTATTAAAATAAAATGAAAAATGGCGAAGAGAGCTTCAAAAATAGCAAATCAGAATTTAATGAGACAGCTTGAACAAAGTAAAGAGGACTCTAAGCCAGAACAAACTTCTCACACTGACGAATTTGAAGAACTTAAAAAAGAACAGCTTTCTGACAAAGATGGATTTTCTGTTATGCTTCCAGCAAGGGATGCAGAAGAGCAGAAAGAGATCGTAAGCTATATGCGTTCAAAAATAGACGCTGATGGTTACATAAATATAGAAAAACTAAAAGAACAGAAAGAAGTATACAAAGGAATTTCTTTTAAAGGATTAGCTCTTACTGCAGCACTTTCTATATTGATCACTGCAGGAGCAATATATCGTACTACAATAGGAAACAAGATATCTTCTGTTTTTTATTCAGCAAAATCTGGAATAACTAATACAATAGGAAATTTATCAAGAAAAGGATTAGAATTAGCAAGCGGAGACTCAGTAGCAGTCATACCAAAAACAGAATCAACTTCAACAGACTCAACACCAGACCAGGAACTGAGCGACGTAGTTGCTAAAGCTATGACACCAGAAGACTCAACAGTTCAGGAAGATACCTCAACATCTTATGATGGAGATCCGGATCCATCTGAAGGATACCAAACTCCAGTTAAAAAAGATACTTTAACTTCAGAAAAAATACTAAAACAATATAGAGCTAGTAAAGGTAGGGATACAGACATAGTCAAACAAAACAGAGATAAACTGTCCTATTGGGGTGTTGTAAAAGAATATGCAAAATTAATTAATGAAAATCACCACAAAGCAGCATACAACCTTCGTAAAGCTTATGGCAGAAAGCCAACTTTAAATGGAGAGAAATGGGCAGCTATGCTTAAAGAACATGAAGGAAAGAAAGATTTCGACGAACGTATATTGCCAAACCACACCTGCAAAAAAGAAAAACTTGTGGGATGGAAGATACATGAAGATTGGGCAGAAGAGATAGAGGAAAAACACAGAACCAACACACGTTACAAGCTTTGGGATAAATAATCAGACAAACTCTTTAACTTCTCTAATTTCTACAGCATTTGTTGTACAAAGCATCTTGCTTGTATTATACACTAATATTATCTTATCATTCTTCTTGACTAATTTAGATTTCTCAGCATCCCTTATAGCATCTACAGTTAATTTCTTCAGGTCATGATGTATGGACTCAAACTGAAATACCCCTCTTGTAATTCCCATTTGCCTCATTGTTCTCTCATTATTTGTCAAAGCAATAATAGGAACTCTTGGCTTATGCTTCGCTATCAATCTAGCTGAAAACCCAGAACAAGTAGGAGCTACGATAGCAGTTACATCCATCTCTTCTGCTGCCTCATTAACAATGATAGAGATACTTTCAGGAATACTTTCCCTTCTGTCAACATCCATCATCTTATGCTTATAATGCCCATCAGATATTTCACATATCTTTGCCATAGTCTTGACAGACACAACAGGATATTTTCCACCAGCAGTTTCTCCTGATAACATAACACCATCTGCTCCGTCATATATTGCATTCGCAACATCACTAGCTTCAGCTCTTGTCGGTCTGGGATTCTCTGTCATAGATTCCAGCATCTGTGTTGCAACAACAACCGGCTTTCCAGCAGCATTGCATTTCTTTATTATCTTTTTCTGAGCGACAGGAACCTCTTCAGTAGGGATATTTAACCCTAAATCACCACGGGCAACCATTATCCCATCACTAACTTCCAATATACTGTCCAGATTCTTGATCGCATCAGGATGCTCAATCTTAGCGATAACCATAACATTATGCTTTCCCACTAATTTCTTTATCTTCTTGATAGCACTTGCACTTCTAACTAAAGATGCTGCAATTATATCAATACCCATCTTCAGCCCATACTTTATATCACTTACATCTTTAGAAGTTATGTCTGGCAAGCTCACAGAAACCCCTGGAATGTCCATCGATTTCTGCGACTTCACCAGACCGCTGTTCATGACCCTGCAGATAACATGGTCACCTCTTTTTCCCAGTACTTTAAATTCTAATTTACCATCATCAGCTAAGATCGTATTTCCTTTCTTAACATCTTTAGCAAGCCCTTTGTAATTTATAGGGATCAACTTACTGCTCCCAGAAACCTTATGCGGAGTAAATGCGATAACCTGCCCTCTTTTGATCTCAATAGGCTTATCGACAATACCAGTCCTTATCTCAGGACCTTTAGTATCTAACAATATAGGGACCCTCTTAGAGACCTTTCTGACTTTCTTTATCACACCAGTAAAATAAGAATAATCACCATGAGAAAAATTAAGTCTTGCAACATCCATCCCAGCATTCTTCAGCTCTTTCAGCTTGACCAAAGAATCACACGCTGGCCCAATAGTCGCAACGATCTTTGTAAATTTCACCCTATCACCTCTTAACCTATCCAAAATATTATCCATATTTAAAACTTTGGGTTGCATAGCACCAAGCGTAGTCCACAACCAAAACAAATATATATCTTATAAACAAAACAGCTGTTATGAAGGACTCAACAATCTTAGCTATAGGAGACAAAAAAGACTGGGAAAGCTTTAATAAGTTTGCAAGATCAGGAAACTCATCAAAAAACTTCAAGACACTATCCTACAACGAAGTCTTGTCAAAAAGATTCCCAAAAATAACTACAGAAAACATAATCATCTACTACTTCTTTCCTTTCGAATACTGGGATACATATATAGAGCCAAAACATTATCATGGAGTATACGGAAGCGAGAAGTTCTACAAAAGATTCGTAAAGGTATGCAAAAGGATACAAAAAAATACAGAATCAGCATACAAAAACAAAAATATCCACTATGTGATACACCCTGAGATGATGCACTTAGACAGAGACAAGGAAATAACAAAAGAGATCCTAAAAAAATACAAAGTAGACATTCCAAGGACAATAACCACAAGAAGCATAAAAGACATAACATCATTATCAAAAAGAAAAAACCTTTTCATAAAAGTAAGATATGGAGCTATGGGGAAAGGCATAACCTTTCTCACAAAAGACAGCTGCAAGACAAACTTCAGGTTCAAAAATAAAAAGATAAAAAGCAGGAAATCAGACTATGGCTGGTCTTTCATAAATATAGAAGACAAAGATTTCCTAAAACAGCTATTGAAACAGGACATAACAATAGAAGAAGAGATCTCTCCTTATCTCATAGAAGAAAGAAAGTTCGACCTAAGGGTGTATGTAAGCTTTGGAAAAGTTGTCTACATGTATCCAAGAAGCAATAAAGATATATCAGTAACAACGAATATCTCACAGGGAGGGAAAGGAGAGACACAGAATTTCCTGAAAAAGATCCCAAAATCATTATTAGCCAAAGCAAAAACAAACGCAATTAACTCAGCATCTGCACTAAAAGCAAAATTCGCAGGCATAGACATAATGTTTGACGGAAAGACAAAGAAGCCGATAGTAATAGAAGTCAACGTATTTCCAGGATTCCCTGGATCAAAAAGATTCAACCTGTCAAAAAGAGTATTGTCAGACATAAAAAGATGGAAATAAGAGAAGCAACGATGGATGATTTTGAACAGCTCTTTAAGCTAAAGCTGGAATCAAAAGAAGATGAAAGAAAACACAACAAGACCCTCCTCCCTATAGAAAAAGTAAAAGAAAACTACAGAGACTATCTTGAAAGGGACATAAAGGGAGAATGGAGAGCAGTATTCATAGCAATAGAAGACAACAGGCCGATAGGCATGATTATAGGAAGGATATACAGGTCACTAAGAGTCACAGGCTATGAAAGAAGAGGGTCTATAGGAAACCTGTATGTTACAGAAAAATATAGGAAAAAGGGAGTTGCAAAAAAACTATTAGAGGCGCTTACACAATGGTTCAGGTCAAGAGAAGCAACAGGATTAACACTGACAGTATACAAGTCAAACAGATCCCTTATAGACATGTACAAAAAATTCAGCTTCAAAGATCAGTCCATAAACATGTACAGGAAAATATGACTAAAAACAAAAAAGTCCTGGTTGTTGACCATGGTTCTAGCTATATTTCTCATCTTAAAAATATGTACACAAACCACCCTGATAATTCATATACAGTACATTCAGTAACTCATGATAAGGTAAAGCAGTTGTCAAAAAAAGACCTAAAAGATTATGACATTATCCACCTATCAGGAAGTAGGGTAAAGAAAAACCTTAATGATGAAGTAAGCAACTACATAATAAAAAACGCACACAAAGAAACATACATAATAGGAACATGCTACGGAGCTCAGGTATTAGCAAAACACCACGGCGTAGACTCAAAAAGATTATCATCACATCAGAAAGGAAAACAGCAGATCCAATACAAAGGCAAGAAAGAGCACATACATAAATCTCACAGCTGGGGCATCCCTTTGAAAGGAGCAGATTCAAAATTAGAACATATAGCATCTAGCGACCAGGAATTCCACAATGGTGCAAAAGGAAAGATCTATGAAGTCTTCAAGGCAAGATCAAATCCAAGGCATATCGGCATCCAGGGTCATGCAGAAAAAGGAGTAGGAAAGAAGCTGATGTATGAGATACTTGACAGCATACCTTATAAAAAATAACTATTTCATTTCTAAGAAATTATTGATTATTTTTCCGCCATTTGTCACTGGATTATCTTTTGGCCTGTTAGCTTCTGGATGAAACTCAACAAGATAGATTCTTGAATCTTTATGCCTTCCGATCTGTATATTGCCTTTAGAATCAGTCATAAGCACTTCATAACTTTCCCCAACACTGCCTATATTATAATCATGCCATTCCAGTGCGGTCAGATTTTCAACTCCTTTCAATAATGGATCATCTTTCTCTATCTTATAATCATCAAATATACCCTTACGCGCACTGTTTAATTTAGAATATTTTCCGCCGGAATTATGCGCTCCTATCTGGGCCCCATGGCATATTCCCATCATAGGGATATCTCTCACTTCACATTCATCCCAGATTCTAAGCTCATCTTCTAGATCAGGATTACCAGCTATCTTTGAATTACCTCCTCCAGAGATTACAGCATGATATTGCCCAACATCAGCTTTTCCAAGATTTTTGTAATTCTTTAAAACACCATCATACCCTCTATCACCTACAGATGTCAATAATTCACCCATTAGAGAGCTTCCATGGTCGATAATTAATGCCTTTTTCATACATATACTATGCTTTACTAATATATAAATCTTTCTATTTGTAACCACTAAGAAGTAATAAAAACTATAACTTATTCTTAACACAACTGACTAATTCACCAATAGCATCAACTTTCAGCTTAGACAGTATCTCAGGATATAATCCTGGAAATGTATTGATATCAACAACATAAGTATCTCCTTTCTTATCTGTGATCATATCCACTCCAAAGAAATCAAGCCCCACAACCTTTGCAACTTTCAGCGCAATTTTCTTCTGCTCTTTAGTCGCCTCTTTAACCACCATGCCACCTGGCCTGTTTGAATAAGGCTTCCATCCGTCTACAATGTAATCTCCTTCTTTAGTATATCCATGGATAAACTTGCCGTTGATCACATTTATTCCGATAAAATCTTTCAGCTTATGAGGTATAAACTGCTCGATAAAATGTATACTCTTGTCTGAGTATTCCATGGCAGCTTTAAGGTCAGACCTGCTGTCCACTTTCATTATCCCCACTCCAGCTCCGCCATATCTTGGCTTTATAAGAACTTCTTTGTTTCTTTCCAGAAATTTATTTATCGGCCTGTGCGAACTTACTTTATCATATCCATAATTAAACAATAAGTTTTCAGGAACTTTTATCTTGTTCTTCTTTAACAATGCCTGGGTCTTGAACTTATCTGCACAAATCTCTATCGCATCAGGAGAATTCATAACATTGCTTCTCATCGCTTTTAATATTTCAAGATGATAGCTCCCAGGCCCCACTCTTATCTTTCCAAGCCACAGGAAAGCATCCAGGTCATTCATACATACATCATTGACCCATACTTTGCCGGAATCTACAAAAGCCTCCTTAAAATTAAGGTCATTAAAGAACTTCCCCTTTATTTCTTTCTTCAATCTAGAAGCTAATTCATCAGCCACTTCTTTTAACAGCCAGGAATCCTCTTCTCCTTTCTCTCTTTTATAGTTCTTCCTTGAAGGAAGCCATAGGCCTATTTTTTTCATATTTATCCTTATATATTTGCATCAATAATCCTTTGAATTTCTTCTTCTTTCTTTACCATTCCATGCAGTTTGTGAGATAAATTAATAACCCCTTTTAATTCATTGATTATTTCATCAATTTCTTGTTTAATTTCTAAAGCCACAGCACCAGGGATGTTTTCAGCTCCAAAATCAGTGCCGATTTTATTTTTATTGATATCCTCTAATTTTTCTTTAATATCTTTTAATTTTATTTCTATCTTTCCATCTTTAATGCCAAACATATTTATCACCAGGTAAATTTATGGATCAATCATATAAAAATATTTCTAATTTAGAAAGGATTTTATTTTCCGTAAGCAGCTCCTTCTTCGCTTACTTTCTCCTCAACAAACTTCTTCTCTTTTTCAGTAGGAAATATTGTTGCTTCATATATATGTTTTCCAGCCTGGCTTATCTCTTCGATCCTTTCAAGTCCTTCATTTCCAGCAATCTCTGCTACCAAAGGAAGTATCTGCTTGCTGTATCTGTTTACAGAAGACACAGGAACTAATCCAGGATAGCCATATATACTGATATGTATTATTCCGTCAAGCTCAAACCAGGGCTTTGTAAGTGTAGTAGGCTTGCATGTCTCTACAGGATTAGGATAGTCTACAGAAAGATCAAGGACAATAGCTCCTTTGTTCAGACGCTTCAGCATATCTCTTGTGACAAGATAGTTCTTCTTCAGTCTTTCTTCATCAGGCCATGCTATTGCATTCACAAGTATATCTTTTCCTTTCATAAAATGCTCAATATTATCATACTCGCTTTTTCTCAGTATTTTGACATTCATACCAAGCTTGTTGCACATTGTTATCGCTCCTGACCCGACTCTTCCATATCCTAGAACAAGCACATTTGTCTCTTCAGGGATCTTCTGCAAAAATCTTGTAGCATAAAGTACACCAGCTTCTCCAGTTATATCAGTCGCATCAACATATCTTTCATTAAACTCATTCTTTACTGATTCCATCTCAACAGCTTTTATCTTGTTCTCTTTGATAAACCCTACCCTCTTAGGATTCTGGCCAGTATGAAGCATTGAAAACAGTATCTTGTTCTTTATCTTCTTGAATTCAGAATCTGTCGGAGATCTTAATTTCAGCAGCATGTCAGAATTTCTATAAACAAAATCACAATCTCTTATCTTAGCCCCTCTGTTTTCATAATCTTTATCAGAAAAACCAACACCTACACCTGCTTTAGTCTCGACATAGACAGTATTCCCTCTTTTAACCAATTCTCCAACTTCCTTAGGCCTCAAAACTACTCTTTTCTCATTCCTATTGATTTCTTTTAATATACCAATTTTCATTTTATTAACGATTGCATTCGAAAAGGACTTAGAAGTTCCTATATACAAAATACTATCTGTACCTTGTCAATCGCAGTTCATTTATAAATCTTTCCCAGAAAACTGCGTTAACAATAACATTTATATACTCAGACACCAAATATTTCCATAAAGAGGTGTTAGATTGAAGAAAGATAAGCAGTTTATTCTATGGTTTAAAGATCTTGAGATAGATGATGTCCCGTATGTTGGCGGAAAGAACGCTTCTCTTGGAGAGATGTACAGGAATCTGACAAAAAAGAAAGTCAACATACCGAATGGTTTCGCAGTTACAGCTCATGCTTACAGGTATTTCATAATAAAAGCAGGGATAAAAGATAAGATAAAACAGGTTCTAAGTGATCTTAACACAAAAAACATAAAGAATCTTCAGGAAAGAGGAAGAAAAGTTAGAGAGCTTATCCTTAATGCAGACTTTCCTGAAGAACTTAAAGAAGAGATAAAAAAAGCATACAGACAGATGTGCGGAGAATACGGAAAGAACACAGATGTTGCAGTAAGATCATCAGCAACAGCTGAAGACCTCCCAGATGCTTCTTTTGCAGGCCAGCAGGAAACATATCTGAACATCAGAGGAGATTCATCCTTGATAGAATCATGCAAACGCTGCTTCGCATCATTATTCACAAACAGGGCGATATCATACAGGGAAGACAAAGGCTTCGACCATTTCAAGATTGCACTCTCCATAGGAGTCCAGAAGATGGTCCGTTCAGACATAGCATCTTCAGGAGTTATGTTTTCGATAGACACAGAATCAGGATTCAAAGATGTAGTATATATAACAGGAGCATACGGCTTAGGAGAGAATGTTGTCCAGGGCGCAGTAAACCCCGACCAGTTCTATGTATTCAAGCCGACCCTAAAACAGAACAAGCGTCCTATCTTGATGAAAAAGCTTGGTGATAAATCAATCAAGATGATCTACACCCAGGATTCAAACAAGCCTACAAAAAACATACCGACTCCTCCTCCAGACAGAGAAAAATTTTCAATCTCAGAAGACGAGATCCTGACTTTAGCAAGATGGGCAGTCATAATAGAAGAGCACTATTCAAAAAAAGCGAAATATTTCAAGCCTATGGACATGGAGTGGGCAAAAGACGGAAAAACAAACCAGTTATTCATAGTCCAGGCTCGTCCAGAAACAGTAGTCTCACAAAAAGACAAATCAGTTCTTGAAGAGTACAAGCTAAGGCAAAGAAGCCAGGTATTAGTAAAAGGAAATGCGGTAGGAACAAAGATAGGCTCAGGAAAAGTAAACATAATCAAAAATGCCCACCAGATAGAAAAGTTCAGGAAAGGAGAAGTTCTTGTAACAGATATGACAGACCCGGACTGGGAGCCTATAATGAAGATCGCTTCGGCAATTGTCACAAACAGAGGCGGAAGAACATGCCATGCAGCTATAGTAAGCAGAGAACTGGGGATTCCATGCGTCGTGGGAACTAACAAAGGAACAGACGTCCTAAAACAAGGAGCACCAGTAACTATCTCATGCGCAGAAGGAGAAGAAGGATTTGTCTACAAAGGCCTTCTAAAATATGAGATAGAAAAGCATAATCTAAAGAAACTAAAAAGGCCAAGGACAAAAGTCATGATGAACGTTGCAAACCCAGACAAAGCATTTGAGTTCTCCTTCATACCTAACGATGGAGTGGGATTGGCAAGAGAAGAGTTCATAATCAATGATTATATCAGAATACACCCAAGAGCTCTCATAAACTTCAACAAGCTAAAAGACAAAGCTGCAAAAGAAAAGATAGAACTGCTTACAAAAGGATACAAGGACAAGACACAGTTCTTCATAGACAAGCTTGCACAAGGAGTTGCAACAATAGCAGCAGCATTCTATCCAAAAGACGTTATAGTCCGTATGTCAGATTTCAAATCAAACGAATACGCAAACCTGATCGGAGGAAAAGAGTTCGAGCCTACAGAAGATAACCCTATGATAGGCTGGCGTGGAGCTTCAAGATACTATGATCAAAACTACAAGGACGGATTCGCATTAGAATGCAAAGCTATGAAAAAAGTAAGGGAAGAGATGGGCCTTACAAACGTAAAGCTGATGATACCTTTCTGCAGGACGATAGAAGAAGGAAAAGCAGTCCTGGCAGAGATGAAAAAACAAGGCCTTCAGAGAGGAAAGAACAAGCTTGAAGTCTATGTGATGTGCGAGATACCTTCAAACGTGATACTTGCAGAAGAATTCGCAAAGATATTCGACGGATTCAGCATAGGATCAAACGACTTAACACAGTTAACTTTAGGCTTAGACCGTGATTCAGAACTAGTCTCTCATGTTTACGATGAAAGAAACGCAGCAGTAAAGAAACTCATCGCATTAGTCATACACAAAGCAAAAAAAGCAAAAAGAAAGATAGGCATATGCGGCCAGGCTCCTTCTGATTTCCCTGATTTCGCACAGTTCTTAGTAACCCAGGGTATCGACTCGATAAGCCTAAACCCAGACACAGTCATAAAGACAACCTTAAAGATCCTTGAACAGGAGAAGAAGTAACCGATCAGATACGACAACACTTTTTTATATCAATTATCCTTCTAGAGCGATATGATTATCCGATCTTTAAAGCTCCAAAATATCCGTAGCTATACATCTGAAACTGTCGAGTTTCCAGAAGGATCAACACTTCTAAGCGGAGACATCGGTTCAGGAAAATCTTCTATCCTCTTAGCTATAGAATTCGCATTGTTCGGATTGAAAAGAAAATCATTAGGAGGAAACTCAATGCTAAGAAACGGAAAAAAAGAAGGCTCTGTAGAATTGAAATTTTCGATAAAAGACAAAGACTACATAATAAAACGTACTCTAAAAAGACAGAAAGACACCATCACACAGACATCAGGTTATATCATAGTAGACAAAAAGAAAAAAGAGCTCACTCCAGTTGAGCTGAAAGATTTCATCCTTACTATTCTAGGATATCCAAAAGAACTGCTCACAAAAAAAGATCTTATCTACAGATACACAGTCTACACTCCCCAGGAAGAGATGAAACAGATATTGTTAGATGACTCTGCAAACAGGCTGGACACATTAAGAAAAGTCTTTGGCATAGACAGGTACAAAAGAATAAAAGAAAACTCATCAATCCTATTGAAAGACCTAAAAGAGAAAAAAAGCAAGCTTGAAGGACACACGATAGGATTAAACGAAAAGACAGCAGATAAGGAAAAGCTCAGCAAAGATATCCATGAGATGAAAAACTCCTTAGAAGGGATGCAGGAATCTCTCAAAAACACATCATCAGAAACAGCACAAAAGAAAGCAAGACTTAGAGAGCTTGAAAACAAGCTACACAGATACAACAACATAAAGAAAGACATAGAGCACACAGAAAAGACAGTAGAGGAAAAAAAACTAAGAAGAACACTCATCGTAAAAGAGATCAAAGAGTTAGATGACCAGATAAAAAAACTGCACCAAAAATTCTCCACTATAAGACTTACACAAGCTCCGTTAAAGACAGAAGAACAATTAGAAGAAGACATAAAAGACAAAGAAGGAAAGCTCAACGGAATAATAAAAGACCTTGAACTCACAAAAGAAAGATTAGACAACACAAAAAACAATCTAAACATACAAAAAACCCAGGTGGAAGAAAAGACAAAGAAATCAGAGCTTCTCATACTAAAAAGATCACAGTCTGCAAAACTCTCAGAAGAGATAAAAAGCTTAAAAGACATAGAAAAACAGATAGACACCACACTAGACCAAATAACAAAGATAACAACAGACATAAACAGGAAAAAGATCCACATAGACAACTCAAAGAATATAATCGAAAAGATAAAAAGACTGGACAGCTGCCCGACATGCCTCCAGGAAGTTGATAAAACTCACAGGTCAAAGATAACAGAAGAAGAAAACTTAAAGATAAAATCAAACGATTCAGAGCTCAATGAATTAACTAAACTGAAAGACATTAAAGAAAAACTCATCAAAGATCAAAAGACAAAACAAAAAGACCTGCAAGAAAAGCAAAACACAATAAATCTTCTAAATTCAGACATACAAAAACTTGAAGAAGACACAAAAGACCTTGTAGAATCAAAGAAAGCGTTCAACTTATCTTTAGAGACTGTAAAAAAGCTAGAAGAAAGGACAAAAGACCTAGAAAACACAGACACAAAAACACTTGAAAAGACTATAGCAAATTTCAAAAAACTGCTATACGTCATAAGAGACAACAAGATAAAAGAAAAAGAGAAGAACTACATCTCTTCCTCTGTAAAAGACAAGGAATCCCAAAGGCAAAAGCTCCACAACGAGTTCACAGCAACCTCAGATCTGATCACAGAATCAGAAAAAGACCTGAAAGACATGAAAAACAACCTTAAAGAATTTGACAACATAGAGCCAAGATACAGAAGACATATAACAATTGTAGAAGAGCAGTTAAATAAAGAAAAAGGGATTGAAGTCAGGATCGCAGAGTTCAAAAAAGAGATAGAGAATATAGAAAAACTAATCTCATCTTTAACTCAGGAGATAAAAGAAAAACAGGAATCAAAAGAAAAGATACAAAACATATCACAGATGCAGAACTGGCTTGAAAACTACTTCATCTCTTTGATGTCAGTTATGGAAAAACATGTCATGTTCAGCGTATACTCCCAATTCGACGCATTATTCAGAGACTGGTTCAACAAACTGATAGAAGAAGAAACTATCTCTTCAAGACTAGATGAAACTTTAACACCTGTAATAGAACAGAACGGCTACGAAACATCTATTGAGAACCTTTCAGGAGGAGAGCGTACATCAGCAGCTTTAGCATATAGATTATCCTTAAACAAAGTAGTTAATAATATAGTAAGCACAATAAACACAAAAGATCTCATCATCTTAGACGAGCCCACAGATGGGTTCTCATCAGAACAATTAGATAAAGTAAGGGATGTATTAGATGAACTGGAATCAAGACAGATCATATTAGTCTCACACGAATCAAAGATAGAATCATTTGTAGATAATGTTATAAAGATCTCAAAAAACGAGCACACAAGCGAGGTAATAACATGAAAATACCATTGATAATAGTGCCCATAATGGGAGATACAGTAGATATGATGAAAAGAAATATGGACGAAGCATTAGAAAATATTCCGGATAAGTTCTACTTATTCGAACAAAGGATAGATTCTCCAAAAGAAAGGCTAAGCTATCCGGACATAGATTCACTATTAGGCCATTCAGAAAAAGGTTCTTTGGTTACAGACAGAAGAGAAGGAGAAGGAAGATGCGAAAAAGGATTTTACAGGACTGACGAAGAAAGGATGGATAATTTGGCATATGCAGCATTAAAAGGAGCATGGGGTATTGATGCAGAGCATTCAACACCTCAGGATGAACTATATCGCCTTGTAGATATGTTGAACAACATAAGATCCCATAAAAAGGATAACAGCACAAAGGTCATCATATCAGCCCATGACCTGAAAAAAACTCCAAACCTTGTAAACTTAGTAGGAGAATTAAAAGAAGTAGGAAAACTTTTCAAGGATTTCGAAGTTATCTATAAGGCTGCAGTAAAAGCTGAAGGTCTGGAGGACATCCATCTGATGGGAAGCGTAGTTGATCGTGTAAAGGACGATTTCACAGGATTGAGCATAACCAAAGACCCTGCTTTGATAAAAGCTGCTGCTGATTACACAAGGAAAAACATGAACAACTACTTCACTTTCGGACCATACAGAGAAGGAAAAGGCTCTGCTGATGGCCAGCCGACAGCTGTAGAGCTCTACGACCACTTCAGCAGACAAATCGAAACTTTTATAAAGTAATCAACCTCAATCTTAGTGTTAAGAGGTGTGAGGCATGAAAAATAAATTAACATTATTTTCAGTATTTTTTGTTCTGCTTTTTGCAGTTTTTACATCTGCAGCTATAGTTTCTCATCCATCATCAGGAGAAGCTACAAGTGAAAGCAATTCCTTCAAGGTTGAATTTGATACCATAAAAGGATCATTATATCTTGGAGAGAAAGCAGAATTCCAGATAACTATAACAAATAATCTGATCAACAGTTCAGACTATGATCTTGATTTTGCAAACACAGGAGAATGGCTTCCTATAAGGACTGATCCGATATACCACGGCCTCACAGGTATGGAAGTTAGCGGAACCAGTTCAGATACGACAACAGTTATAATCAAGCCAAGGGACACGACAGGTGTCGGCTCGTATATTATAGAATCTGTAATAACATCAGGAGATGAGAAAGTAAGTGTTCTTCTTCCTGTAACCATACTTTCAACTTCAGAACTTACTGGAGTCTATGTCCCAGATATAAAAGCAACAGTCCAGATATCAGAGGAAGTTGACCCAAGAGAGCCTGTTGAACTATTAGTTGTTCTAAAAAACAACAACTTCAGGAACATAACTAATCTTACTATTAATATAGAAAGCGAACTTCTGGGAAAAAAGACAATAGTTGAAACATTAGATCCAAATGAAGCTAAAACTGTCAAAGTTCCTTTCCCTGTAGATCCTCTTCAAAAACCTACAACAGACACGATATACACTATTGTCTATGCAGATGATACTCAATTTACTCCTGCTGCAAAGACATTCAGGATCGTAGACTACACAGATGAGCTTACAAAGAATATCATAGAGAAAGACACATTCCTTAAAGATAAGAAGATAATAACATTCACAAATGATGGGAATGTAAGAAAAGGAGAGCAATACAAATTAGAAAAGACATGGTTCCAGAGATTATTCACATTCTCTTCAGAAGATCCTCAGCTGTTCGAGCAGGATGAGAAGAAATACATCAGCTGGTATGTTGAGCTTGATCCGACAGAATCAAAGCAGATAATAACATCAACTAACTTCAGGCCTTTGTTCTATGTTATCCTGTTCATAATAATAGCAGTACTTCTGCATTTCCTTTTCAAGAGTCCTTTGATCGTAGAAAAAAAGTTCACCAATGTTTCAGTGGATGAAGGCGGGATATCAGAGATAAAGGTTCTTATCAATATTAAGAACTCAAGCGATAAGAGGATAAAAGATGTTGAAGTCATAGACAGGATCCCTCACATTGCTGACATAAAGCAGAATTTTGACGTAGGAACATTAAAACCAAATAAGATCCTTAAGCACAGGAAAAAAGGGACGATAGTAAAATGGAAGCTTGAGGATGTTGAAGGAAGCGAAGAGAGGATCATCAAATATGAGATCAAATCTAAGCTTTCAATACTTGGAAACTTCAGGTTATTGCCTACAGTGGTTAAGTATAAGACACCAAAAGGCAGAGAAGTCGTAGTAAGGAGCAACAGCCTGGTTGTTCCAAAAACATCAGATTAAAGCCATTTTTCCGTAACATTTTTAAACGGCTTTCTTTTTCTGCTATTTAGCCCCACCTAGCTCAACGGCTAGAGCGTTCGGCTGTTAAAAATACCCAAATAGGATATTTTTAGTCAAAGATGCGCTCTATGACTACGCCATCAAGGCAAGGGATGATAGAGAGCCAGCCAAAACCGAAAGGTTCCTGGTTCAAATCCGGGGGTGGGGATTCTCCAGGAGGCAACTCCTGGTATTTTTTCTTAAGCACTGGACACTGGACAGATGTTCCTAAATTATTTAAATCTAAAAAGCAATTTTCTGTTATGAGGGTAAAAAAACCAAAAAAAGGTTTTGATAAATTAACAGAGGGAAAAGCCAGACTTATAGCACATTCTATTGGTGATGGTTATGTTGGCATAAGCAAGCATGACTATAACATAAAGTATGAAGTTTCAGACAAAGAATTACTTGATTCATTTGAAACTGACCTAGTAAATACATATGGGCTTAAAGCCATGCATGGAAAAAACCCGTCAGGCAAGACAGGAAAAGATATCCCTTACATAAGGTTAAGATCAAAACTAGTATTTGAAGACTTGATGAAATATGCTACATATTACTCAAAAGACTGGAGATTAAAGCCATTATTTTTGAATTGCAGTTCAGAGATAAAAAGAGAATTCTTAAAAGCATTATTTGATGATGAAGGAAGCGTCATACCTGGAAACAAAACGATTAGACTTTATTCAATAAATGAGAGAGGCCTTTTACAAGTCAAAGACATGTTAACAGAATTTAAAATAACTTCAAGAATAAAATCGGGATTTGGATATATGAGAAATGTCTATGCTTTAGCTATTAAAGATCTAAAATTATTCAAAGAAAGAATAGGTTTTAATCTACAAAGAAAACAAGAAAAATTAAATAATTTACTCAAGTAAGGTTCCTGGTTCAAATCCCGGGGGGATCTTTTCTCATTCCATCATCTTGTTTGTAAAAACAGATTCCTGAGGATAGACAACGATCCCTTTATTTGTGATCTGATAATATCTTATCTCTTTATCGTGGTTTGATCCTCTCATCTTTCTTACAGTAACACCAGATATGAATTTACTTCCTTCTCTAATCAGATATAATACTATAACTCCATCAACAACAAACTCTTCCATTCCATACCTGCTAAGGTCCATAGATCCTTCTTTTGTTTCTGAGATCAGCAAAGACGTACATCCCAGAGCAGAAAGTGAATTAGCTATCATGGCAAGAGTCTTTCTATTTTCATCATCATCTTTAGAAAGCATACTCAGGAGATTGATAGAATCGATCACAACTCTTTTTACTCCTTTTTCCTTGACAACCTCTTCTATCTCTTCGATAAGATTCTTCACGTTTGCATTGACCTTTTCCATATAACCGTGAAGGCTTGCGATAGGTCCGCCGACAAGGACAAAATCTCCCTTTTTTTCAGCAGCTTTAAGGTCCATCCCAAATTCAGCCATATCATTATAAAATTTTTCTTTAGTCTCTTCTAATGTTACATACATCCCTTTTTCCCCATGATCTTTTATACCGCTATGGAGGAAATGAGCTGCAAAAGTGCTTTTCCCGCTTCCGCAAGGCCCGGAGACTAATGTATTTCTTCCACTAACAACACCTCCCATCAGCATCTTATCTAGCCCTTTTATTCCAGTAGGGCTTTTTTTAGAAGATTTTTTCATCGATAATCACCTCTTAAAACAGATCTTTTCTTATTCATACTGATTGATCTGATCTTAGATATCAAAAAAAAGAAACAGATCCCGAACATAAACCCAAAAAAATGAGAGAGACTCTGCTTTATCGCACTGCTAAACTCCCCAGTTCCGATCGCAAAGAAACTTTTCATAAAAATAAGCAAAGTTGCTATTAGTATGATGATCCATACCTTAACACCAAACTTTCTTGTTTCCTGGCTTATCAGTCCAAACCCTCCGAATATAGCATTTGATGCTCCTAATGCAGTAAAAGACATCATAAACCATAAAGGAATAACAGAAAGGAATCCAGAAGACAGATATACAGAAGAAAAATCACCAAGAGCTATCCTTAGTTCAACAGCGATAAGAGCTATTAAAGTAAGCCCCGCTATATTCTCGATAAGATGCATTATGTCAAGATGGACAAAAGAATATGTCAGAAACCTCCATGCTTCAGTTATCTTATCAGGCATCAAAGATAATCTTTCAACTCTTCCAGGAACAAAAAAGACACCCACATATATCAGTATCAGTGCTAATGAAAAGACAAGTATTTTTTTCATTCTTCATTATTTCTAAGAACAGATCTCTTCATCTTATTTTTTATTTTTTTGAGATATGTCAGCAAAAAAGCACCGCCGCTAATTACAGTAGCTCCTACGCTTAATTCTATGATGTCCATACTTTAAAAATCACCATTGCATGATATATATTTTTTTTATTCCCTGACCGCAGATAATGACTGTCCACCAAATCAAATGAAAAAAAACATTTATACATAACAACAAAGATAAAAATCACCATGGAAAAAAAGAGCATAATATTGCTTGCAATATATATAGCGACAATAGCTCTGCTTTTATGGATACTTTCTATGTCCTTAGGAAAAGGAAAGATAACTGGATTTGCTGTCCTGGAAAACCAGCCCATAGAAGTAAGGCTCATAGAGACAGACTATGGTATTGGAGAACAGCTGGTTGGAGATATTAAGATCAGCAAAGGAAAGTTCCCTTCTGACACAAGGATGATGATCCTGATAGACAAGATAGAAGTATTTGATTCAGGAATTGACACCCTTATCGACAAATATAATATCCCTCACACCTATGAAGGTGAGGATGTTGTCATAGAGAAAGACATGATAATGAATCTCTTAGATTTCAAGATAAGATCTCCTGATTCTTTCGGACTTTATAATCTTATAGTCAGGTTCTCAGGAAGCAGTATGGAAGACTCAGCAGTATTTGATGTAATCTCCTGATTCTTTACCTTCTTTGATGAGATAATAGGTTTTTCCTCATTTATTGAATGAAAAAGGAATAAATAAATTTTATCACGATTGATTAACAATGATACAAAAAAGAATTCCCTTTTTAGTGCTTCTTATCCTGCTATCTTCTTATGCCTATGCTGTAAATATAATAACAGAACCAGAAGAACTAATTTTCGAAAATGTCCTGAACAATGGCTATGCAGAAAAGATACTTAAGGTGAAAAGCGACAGCCCGGAACCTACAGAAGTCGTTATCTCAACATCAGATCTTATCCATCCATGGATAAAATCAGAACCAAGGTCAGCATATGTGACAAACAGCTCATTTACAGAATTTAAGGTGATGATCAGGCCGACCGAAGCATTCTTAGGGGTATATGAGGGATTTCTTATAATCAATGCATTTCCTTCAGGAAATCAGATAACCTCAGTAGTATCTTCAGCAAAAACACTTAAGACAACTGTTGAAGTTACAGATCAGGAGATCATGCAGGCAGAAATTGAAGATGTATCAGTGCCTGCTACTGAAGAAAAAAGCCCGATAAGAGCTTCAGTGACAGTGCAAAACCAGGGCAATATTGCTATTTCCCCTCTTTTTAAGATCAACGTTCTGGATGCCTCTAAAAACCAGATCCTGAAATCAGATAATTCGGAGAAAAGAACACTGTTGCCTTACAGCACAGATATTATTGAGCTAAGCATGCCTAACGATCTGCCATTAGGCACTTATTGGGCTAAGGTCACAACATATCTTGATGACAGCTGGGTGTTAAGTAAAAGGCTGATCAGATTTGATGTTGTTGAACAGGGAACACTGCCGATAAAAAAACCAGTAATTTTAGAGACAGAGGTAATACCTCTTTCATCAAGCTGGAGTATCCTTCTTATGTGGTTTGCCATATTAGTCTTCATAATATGGGTCATCGCAAGAAAAAGAAGTTTTGAAAAAGACTGGAAAAAATGATAGACGAAAGGAAAAAACCTCTCATATTTATGGTATCTTTCTTCTCATTTGTAATAATTGCATCATTCATAATCGGAGGTCTTAAAGGAGTCATAACTGGAGATGTTGTTGCAGAAACGTGCTTTGTAGAATGCAGCAATAACACAGAATGTGATGACAACGACCCATGCACATTAGACGGATGTGCATATGCCGAAACCTGCTTTTCAAGATGCACTTATATTCTTGAGGATGATTGTGATTACTAAAAGGTCTTATTATAAAAATATTGCATTGCCTGTAGATTTAGTTGACAGGATCGATCTAGTAGTGGATAATTCTAAGTTAGGTTATAAGTCAAGAGGAGAGGTTGTAAAAGAAGCAGTCAGGAATTTTTTAAAAGAACTTAGGTGAGCACTGGACACTGGACATTTGCGAAGAATCTTTATAAATTTTCTTGCCTTATGGATATACATGCATGAGTACAAGCTTAGGATCAAAGATTTTCCTTTGGAAGAGAGGCCAAGGGAACGCTTGGTTAGGAAGGGGTCTGGATCACTCAGTGATGCAGAGTTATTGGCTGTGGTCATTCGGACAGGAAATAAGAAGGAGAACGTTCTTGATTTGTCTAAAAGAGTGATCAAAAAGTATGATCTAAAGGTTCTTTCTAGGGCAAGAGTAGGCAGCTTGAAAAAGACTTTTGGTGTGGGTGAGGCAAAGGCTTGTCAGATCATCGCCTGTTTTGAGCTTGGAAGAAGGATGTCTTGCTTTAAGAGGGAGAAGAAAGATGTGGCAAACTCAGCAAAAGATATTGCAAGGATTTTGATGCCTCAGTTGTCTGGTCTTAAAAAAGAGCATTTTTTAGGGTTGTTTCTTGATTCAAGAAAGAGGATAATAGGACAGGAGACGATCTTTATTGGAAGTCTGGACTGTTCGGTGATTCATCCGCGTGAGATATTCAAGATAGCGCTTGCTGAGTCAGCAGCAGCTATGATTCTTGTACATAACCATCCTTCTGGAGATCCCAGCCCTAGTGAAGAGGATATTGAGGTTTCAGAACAGATTGTAGGAGCAGGAAATATTTTAGGCATCCAGGTGCTGGACCATATAATCATCGGAGATAACAGGTTTGTAAGCTTAAAAGAAGAAGGATATATCTAATCTTTTTCTTTTATCTCTTTTCTTATTTCAGCTATCTTTGTTTCTAGTTCTTCTTTAGTGAATATATTCTTGTTGATGATCAATGAGATTGCTGCGTTGATAACTACTTTGTTCTTGTATGTTTCTTCAAATAGTTCTGATAGGTCACAATCTAAGCTCTCAAAGAGCTCTTTTGCATTTTCCATAAGCTTTCTTTTAAGCATCATCTTCTGTTTATACTTATCATATTTAAGCTTTTGGGTATATATTGAGTAGTTATTGGAGGTATAATTATTATATATGCTTGATAGATTAGCATTCATGCCAAAACTAGATGTTGAAAAATTAAGCTGGGTAAAAAGAGGAAAACAAAGGAGAGAGATCATAGTCCATATGAAAGATTCTGAAACACCTACAGATATAGCAGGAAGATCAGGTTATTCATTAAATAACACCAGCAGGGTGCTTAATGAATTCAGAAAAAAAGGGATTGCCAGATGTATTAACCCAAGAGAGAAGACAGGAAGATTATACAGGCTAGAGCCTGCTGGAAAACTTATACGGGACAAGCTAAAAAATATAGATTAGTATATAATATTTATATTTCTTTAAAAAATCTATTGGAAAAGTATATAAAGGTGGATGTAACCTATTATGTATGGGTAACAACTACGACGTCATTATAGTGGGCGCGGGAACTGCTGGTCTTAGTGCAGCAGAAGAATTAGATAACTCCGGACTAAAAGTGCTTGTTCTAGAAAAAAACAAAAGCCTGGATAAGGGTGTACTGAATCTTAAAGCAACATTCATGAATACTCTAAAGAAGTTTAATTTAGAAAAAACCATTAAAAGGATATATAACTCAACAGGATTCTATGGACCTACGAAAAAAACAGCAACGAATATGAAAAAAGAAAACACAGCACTCTTTGATCTTTTCAAAGCGCTAAAGATGATGAAAAAAAGATCAAAGAATATAGACTTCAGATTTAACTCAGAGATCATAGAGATAAAAAGACAAAAGACAAGGATCAGATTAACTGATGAAAACAACACAGACTATCACTGCAAGATGCTGCTGGTCACAACCGGAAACTCTTCTGCAATAACAGAACAGCTAGGGATACTCAGGGAAAAAGCATACTATAAGCTCTATGGTTTTGAACTAAAAAATTGCAACATCAAAAAACCAAACGAAGCAGTCTTTTTCATAGACAGAAAATACGCAAAAACAGGCTGGTGGGTCTACCCGATAACAAAAAACAGATGCCAGATAGTGATAGGTGATGTCGCTCCTCTTGTTGAATTAACTAAGAATGATATGAGGGTCAATCTATTGAGAGCTATAAAAGAATTTAAGCATTATAATCTGTCAAAAGCAAAAGAGGTCAAGGGGACGGAATTATTCATAGAATACCCGATAGATCCGCTGGAAAAGATGATTGATGATAGGATGCTGTTTGTAGGTGATGCTGCAGGTCAGGCAACACCCATCATGGGAGAAGGGATTAGGGTATCGCTTGAGATGGGCAGAGAAGCAGCAAAAGTGGTTAAAAAAGCTTTTAAGAAAAGAGATCTAACTACTAGAACACTAAAAGAATATGATAACATATGGTGGGATAGGTTTGGTAAGTACTACTTTTATGGTATTATCTTACGTCATTACATGGTCTGTCATCTGACTAATGACGACTTTGATGACATTATAACAAGATTTGGAAAACTATCCAACCAAGACCAGTACAAATTCATAAAATCCAGATTTAGTGTAGATATTATCAACAAGCTTATTTCTTTTCATTCAATAAAAGATGCAATCACAAGCACTTTTAAGACCAATATATCAAAACTATCTACGATTAAAGGCAAAAGAGAGTTCACGTCAAGATTTGTTTAAAATGTATGATGTAATAGTTGCTGGAGCAGGCCCCGCCGGGTTAACAGTTGCCGGAAAATTATCAAAAAGAGGGATAAGGACACTTCTAATAGAAAAAGATAGGATCGGAAAGACTGAAAAGGCATGGGGAGGATTTCTATCTCAACTAAAGGAAGAATCTCTGGATGATACAATACTTAATTTAACAACTCATCTAAAATACACACATTATTTAGGTGCTGAAATTGTTGTAAATGGTGATTTTGTAACAATAGACAGTAAAAAATTACTTCTAAAACTAAAAAAAAGAATCAATAAAAAGAAATGCACTCTGATAGAAAATTGCGAACTCATATCTTTTAATAGAGATAAAAAAAACAAAACAATAGCCCTCAATACTAACAAAGGACAATATACATCAAGGTTACTGGTAGATACAACAGGTTATAAGAGTATGATAGCTAAATCTTATGGGTTAAATAAGAAAATAAAATACTTGCAATGTATGGGTTATGAATTTCATGGTCAGGAGATAAATGAAAAGGAAGCCATCCTTAGTGAGATAGCTTTTCCGACCCCCCACAAAACCTGGTTTTGGGTAGAACCTTTAAGCAAAACTAGTGCATGGATCGGAACAATGAATATTGTAGAGAAACCTCTTCCAAAAGAAGTGATTGAAGAAGAACTAAATAAATTTATCAGATTAAAAGATATAAAAGATAGAAGAAAGAACAGAAAATATGGGCTAATACCTATTGGTGAAACCTATAGATCATATTTTGACAATATCTTACTTGTTGGAGACTCTGCGGCACAAGCATTGCCTCATGGATTCTTTGGATTGATTCCTGCAATAAGAAATGCAAAGATAGCAGCAAAAGTTGCTGAGGAATCAATAAACCAAAAAAGAACTGACGAAAGATTCCTAAAAAGATACCAAAAGAGATGGGTCAAAAAGATAAAAACAAATTATGCCATTCTTTCAATCGTAAATAAATTAAACACACTTATGAATGACATAGAACTAAATGAATATCTGAAAACCGTTTCTGGTTTTAAAAGTGACATACACCTAAAAGGAATAAAACTAGAACTAACAAAAAACCAGATTAGAAGTTTGTTCCTACAAATAATAATCAAAAGACCATTATTAATCTTCAGACTCTTATCAAAAGCTAAAACTAGAGATAAAATAAAAATTATAATAAAAAGTATAGGGGCACTGATATAAAATGAACTATGACGTGATAGTTGCCGGAGCAGGACCTGCAGGACTTAGTGCAGCAGCAGAACTTAGTAATCATGGATTTAAAGTTCTTTTGATAGAAAAAGACAAAATAGGGCAAACAAAGAATACTTGGGCTTGTTTTGCAGATGATATCAAACAAAATAAATTGGAGTCTGCTGTTTCAACATTTGTCGATGAAGTATATTTTAGTGCATATCTTGTCGGAACAAGTGCAAAAAAGTTTAAAATGGGGGTTTTTGACCAGAACAAATTACTTTCACTATTAAAAGGCAATGTAAACAAAAAGAACTGCAAGATGATTGAATACTGCGAATTTATTGCGTTTAGTTGGTTACCAAAAAAAGAAGGTATCACAATAAAAACAAACAAAGGGGATTTCTCTGCTAAATTATTGATCGATGCGGCAGGCTATAAAAGTCCAACAAATACTGCTTTTGGACTTCAGAATAGAATATTTGTCTGGCAGTGCCTAGCATATGAAATAGAAAGCGCAAATGAATTTGATGAGATACTATGGGATTTTCCATTCCCAGCAGATATCAGAGTAAACTTCTGGATAGATAAGATAACAAAGAAAAAATATAGTGTTGGTCTTATGTATTTTACAAAGGAACTAGTCAAATGGGATTTGTTAGATCAGTATCTGGAGAAATATATCAGGATAAAAAAGGTTAAAGTCAGAAGGATTATCAAGAAAAGAAGCGGAACAATCGCAATGAATAATTTTGAAATACCTTATGATGATAACATATTGAGGATAGGTAATGCAGCATCTCATGCTTCTCCTGATGCTGGTTATGGGTTGATAAACGCGATTGACGATGGAAGACTAATAAAAGATACAGTAATAAAGGCTTTTAAGAAAAATGATTTCAGTAAAAGAATCTTAAAGGATTATCATAAAAGATGGAAGAAGAAATATACAATGAACTACCATTTTGCTAAGATAATAGAAAGAGTGCATCATGAACTAGATGATGTTGCTTTTAGTAAAGTTCTAGGTACTTTTAAAGAAGATGATGAATGGCTTGAAAGAAAGACCAGGATGGATTTCACAAAAGGGCAAATACTGGAAAGTATGCTAAAGATGGCTGCCTCAGGAAAATTATTTCTGCTCACCAAAAAGCTTAAGATAAGAACTCTTTTATATATATTAAAAGAGACTTTTTTAATAATCTTTACTTGAATTACTTAAGGATTATTTGAATAATAAGACCTTTATAAAAAATGGCTTTAGAGGATTATTTGGATGAGAAATATTGGGTTAGTGTGATATTCACAAGACCTTTTTTTAGGTATGCAAAAGATAGAAATATTAAAGAATCTATAATTGAAGATGTGGTACGTTCTTGCGGAGTAAAAGATGTAAAAAAAGCAATTTCACATATAAACGGGAAGTGTCATCATAAGGTAAACTTTTATTTCTTTCAAGAATTTTTGGAGAAGATGAAGGCGGTGAGTGGTGATCTTAACTTTTTTCTTAATTTAGCATTAAAGATACATCAAAAAACAACTGAAGAGAACTTATTCCTTCTAGGGAAAATGCTTAGTTATAAGAAAACTAGGTCAAAGATATTTAGTGCGATGAAAAGTAGATTATCAAGGGATCCTGGAGGTATTTATGATAATATCCCTGTTTTCTCAAGGTTTACTGATAATACGATTGATCCTTTAATAGTTAAAAAAAGAGATTATGGGAGGATAATCAGGTATAATTGTAATCCTGGGGTGGTGGAAGACATTAGGGAGGGTTTTTGCGAACTAAGTAAGGCTGTTTTAATAACAGTTCCAACAATATGTAAAAGTGATGCAGACTTTGCCAAGGTTATTGAGACTGAATCTATGTTGAAGAATAGATCTCATACTGTGTATGATATAGATTATGTTCTTTGTGGTAGTGTAACGGGTGAGGAGTTGGAGGAAACTATGTCTGGTTATGCTCGTACAATAGAGGAATTATATTCAAAAAATGAAGCTTTAGAAAAAGCTCAGTCAGAGCTTCTTAAACAGACAAAAAAGGAGAAGAAGGAGTTGAGATTGGCTGAGGGTTATAGGCATTTTAATCAGTATAGTGGTCTTTGTAGTATTGGGGCGTATGCAGAAGCAACACGTAGCTTGAAGTCAGCTTTGAATTCTTTTAGGGATGCATTTCAGGATCAGGCAGAGTCTGGGAGCAGTTCATTTGATATGGATACAGTTCGGCAGGATGGTATTGCTATCGCTACAATATTAAAGCTTGAAGGTCCAGAGCTTAAGTCTTTTGAAGGTTTTCCAAAAAGCTCTAACACAGTGGTTAGGATGGGTGAAGATCAGTTGCTGCCCGGAGAGGAAGGGCTGTTGCTAAAGGTTTACAAGGAAGAACAGAGATATGAGAATGAGACTAAGATGATAAATTTTCTAAATAAGTATTACAAGGACTTTTTCCCAGTGTATAAGTTTTCTATTGCTCCTGATTCATTGATCGGCGGGGGAGCGGGGAAAGGGGCTCTTTTGATGGGTGAAATAAAAGAGGAAGGAAAAGAGACACCAAGCAGGACATTGCTTGACATAGTAAAAGAGGCAAAACTTGGCAGGGAAAGATTTGAACTGATCCATCCTTTGGTCAACTTGATCGGTTTTTGGCAGGCAATCGCTCCATTTCATACAGTAAGAGAAGAAAACATGTTATTGACTGAACAGGATTACAAAAGTTTCTTAAGGTCAAGATATAAAAAAGGAAGTGTTGAATCAGAACAGGTAATAGAAGAATCAGGAGATATTCTGCATATACTTGCACAATATCCTCATAAGGCGGTATTTAAGGATTCTGATTTGAAAAACACCCTTGTTCCAGAAGGGAGAAGTTCTAAGACGGAAAAGCTCAAATACAAACCTATAGATATTGATATGCCAAGGATAACATCACCTTTTGCGGTCTTGGTTAAGTCACTTGGAGATCAGAGATTATGTGATGCTTATGAGCAAAGCAGGGTTTTTGAGGAGATGTGTGTTAGCGAGCTTGTTGATGCATATAATAGGGAAAGAGATGTATCTTATAGAGAAAAGAGCATGGAATTAACTGATGTAAAAGAGATGGTCGATGCAGGTATCAGGATATATAGTGCTGTCACAGGATGTGAGGCTTTTGATGAACTTACGATAGAGGAGATAAAAGGGTCTATAAGCAAGGAAGATAAGAATAACCTGACAGTCTGGGAATATGTTGGCTTGATTAGGGATAAAGGAGATCTTTCAGAAAAACAAGAATATTGTCTTAAGCTCATAGAAGGAAAAATACATGACAAGGATGAAGCTTTATTCGTGAGTTATGCTGAAAAATTCTTCACTCAGTCGCTATCGAAGCTGACCAAAGCAAACTTTGATCCTGCAAATCCAGACACTAACAGATGGCTTGATGATGGGATCAATGCAATCCATGAGCTGAAAGGAGACAGGTTTAAAAAATATAGGGAAAAGTATTTTAAGGAAGAAGAAAAGGACGTCTTAGAGAGGTGGAATCATTTGGAAAACAGGATGGAAGGTATAAAGCATGATCTATCAAATAGATAATAAGACATATAAGGACAATAAGGTAGATTGTCATCTTCACACTTCTCTTACTGATGGATGCCAGCCTATAGAAGAAGTAGTAGAGCAGGCAAAAAAGAACAGACTAAAGAAAGTGATAATCACTGACCATAATTCTTTTCATGACCCTGAAAGGATCAAAAAACTAAATAAAAAAGATATCATAGTGGAACAAGGTGTTGAGATATGGACCAGCTTTAGAGATGAAAATTTCCATCTTTTAGGTTATGGGTTAGATGTATATGATAAAAAACTAAAAAATGCACTTCAGCCAGCAATAGAAGAAAAAAATAGGATAGCAAAAGAAGTACTAAGGAAATATGAAGTATTAGGCATAAAGATGCCTTCTTTTGAAGAGATCAGAGTTGGATCTTACAGAGGAATTAATCATTATGAGAAAGCATATGTTGGCACAAAAGATATTGCAATGGCAAGGCATATTGTTCATGGCATAGATTTTGAAGAGGCTGTTTGTGAATGCGGAGACAAAAAGTACACAGGAGTGGACACTCCGATCATAAAGGTCAGGTCAGACTTTAGGCATATGGGTACTTTAGATGCAATCAAACTTGTCCAAGGAGCAGGAGGAAAAGCAGTTATTGCACATCCTGGTTTTATATTTTATAATTCAGAGAACAGTGAAGAAGAAAATTGGGGATCTTTGGCAGAGATGTTTGATGTATGTAATGATAATGGGCTGGATGGTGTTGAGGTGGTCTCGTTATGGCACAAAAAAGAGTTTTCATACGATTTCTTTGAGGAATTAAAAGCAAAAACTTCTAATAAAAAGATAGAAAGGCATAAAAAGTTAATCTATGATATTTTAACTGGCCTGCAATTGCTGACTAGGGGATCTGACCACCATGGGATATGCAAAGAAGATTTTCAGATGGACAAGCTATTAGATTATTGACTCATCTAGATGGATTGTCTTAAGGATTAGTATGATAATATGGTGAAGGATGATCTGGTCATCACCTTTTTTCTTAGAGAGTAAGTCATATGCTTTCTTTTTTAGTATCCATTTTTTATTCTTGTGCTTAGACAGAAAAGCATAGTCTATGTTATAGAATAGTTTGTACGCTTCATTGAACAATTCATTAGCTTCCTTATATGTTTTTAATATGTCTTCTGAGACTTTTACTTTTTCTCTGGTCAGCAGGTACTTGCATAAGTCTCTATAATTATCTGCTATCTGCTCTAATTCTTTTGTAAGTGCATGGATAAAGAGCATCTTTATTGGTTCTTTTTCATAACCCTTCTTGTTTAGTATCCTTTCACAAAGGTTGCAAAGCTTGTTGTTCATCCTTTCCATCGCTTGAATCTCATTTAAGCGTTTTAGGTCATTGCTGGATATTGCATCATAGCTTTCCTTACCCATTGAAAGTGTTAAAAGGAATAATCTCCTAAGGATCGTGTTTATATCTGATTCAGATTCACCGACTATATCTTTTACTACACATCTTTTTTCTTCTTGATCGATTATCTCAAATCCTACAAGCTGTTCTGACAGGACATTTTGGATCTTATTTATCATGTCTGCATCATCAAACTGGACAGCCACTTCATCGTACCCGCACCTGTACATGGTTTTTGTTAGCCTTATATTATATTCGTATTTTTTACTTAAGTCTAAGCTTGCCTTTTTCTTCAGAGGAGAGATGCTTGTTGGGCTGATCACTAGCTTATTTCCTTCTTCTTCAAGTATCACTTCATCTCCTTTTTGTATATTTAGTTTGGTTACCCATCCTTTTGGCAGGGTAATGGATTTTGTGAAATCCCCTATTTGAATGATCTTACGTCTCATCTTATATAAAAGGGAAATATTTTAGTATATAAATCTTTGGTAATATAAACTAATATATATCATTTATATTAGAATATAAACTCTAAAGAAAAGATATATATTTTATTTATATATCCAATTCTCTACTCGCAGGAGGATGTATAACCATTCTCTAATAATATGCTAAAAAGAGATATATTGTTCACCTATTTTCCAAGAAAACAAAAACGTTTCCGGGTGGTATATAAAATGTTATCAACAAAAAATATAATAACTCCTTTACTTGAATTGGGGTTAAACAAATATGAAGCAAAAGTATATCTTACATTGATAGGAGAGGGGATCTCCACAGCAAAGAATGTATCAGACATAACAGGAGTTCCTTACGGAAAAGTATATGAGATTATAAACTCACTTTCATCAAAAGGTTTCTGCACGATCCTTCCCTCAAAGCCTATGAAATGCAGGGCAACATCACCAAAACAGGCTATAGTTGAGACCAAGAAGAGAACAGAAGAAAAATACGAAAAATTAGAGAAACATATCTTAGATGAGCTTGAGCCTATGTTTACGGAGAGCAAGAAATTCATAGAGCCAAAAGGGGTTTTCTGGGTGATTAACGGAAGATCTAATGTCGTAAAAAAGATAGATGAATTAATCCAAAAGGCTGAAAACAATATCAATATCCACTGCTCTCCAAGAAGCCTTTCAAGACTCATACTTCATAAAGAACTGCTGAAACAGGCAAAAGAAAAAGGTATCGATATCTCGATAGCAGGAGTGATGGACAAAGATATGATGGATGAGATAAAAGCGCTGGATTTCTGCGACATAAGAAAAACAAAGAACTCAGAGAATAACTTTATCTCTATAGACAACAGCGAATGCCTGATAATAGAACCGATCCCTGACGATGACAACCTGATATATGGAAGAGATCTTGGTATGTGGGTCTCCTCTGCATCATTTACAAAGTTCATGGATGAGTTCTTCATCTCAAACTTCAAGAGGACAAAACCTATTTTCCCCCTTGTACAGAGTAAATAACATATTTTGGTTTTTTTATATAAAGAAGAGATATATATCTTGCTTATTCTCCAGATTCCATGCCAAAAGACACATTTCAATCTCTTTCATCATTGGGGTTGAGCAAATACGAGACAAAAGTATACCTCACTTTGATCAGTGAAGGTGTTTCTACAGCAAAGAACATATCAGATATAACTGGAATACCTTATGGAAAGGTTTATGAGATAATGATGTCTTTATCAAATAAAGGCTTCTCCATGGTCCTTCCCTCAAAGCCGATGAAATACAAGGCAGTATCTCCAAAACAGGCAATAACCTCAGCAAAAAAAGATATGGAAGATAAATTCAATAAAATTGAAAAAGACATAACAGAACATCTTGGGCCTTTTGCAGAGAACAAAAAGTTTACACAGCCAAAAAGCATATTCTCAGTCATAAACGGAAGGTCAAATGTAGTTAAGAAGACAGACGAACTGATACAGAAAGCAGAACATAACATCCATATCCAATGCTCTGCAAACTCATTATCAAGGCTCATATTGCATAAGGAATCTCTAAAAAAGGCATCTGAGAAAGGAGTAAAGATACATGTCGCAGGAGCAAAAAACAACGAAAACAAGAACGAGATAAGGTCCCTAAAAGCACACTTACCAAGGTCTATAAAAAGCTCCAGGAACAATTTCATCTCCATAGATGGAAAAGAATGCATGGTCATAGATCCATCTCCGGATGATGATAATATAATCTATGGAAAAGACCTTGGCATCTATGCATTAAGCCCATCATTCACAAGATTTATCGACAATTTCTTCATATCAGAATTTGGAAGAGCAAAAGAGATAAATTTTGAATGATCATCTCCTTTAAGATAAAAAAAGGATTAACATTAATTTCTGATAAAAAAAAGATATTATATGATCTGGTTTTTGTTAACCTTGTTTTGATTATCAACTGTGAGGAGGAGTGAAAAATGAACAAGATTATACCAAGAGTTATACTATTAGCTATGTCTTTAATTATACTGTCTCAATTTGCATCTGCAGCTCAGTGCTGGGAATATGACGATGACCAGACTAACTGCGAAGCACAGACAGACTGCCAGTGGCGTGAAGACCCCTGGGGCTCTTGGTGTGAAGAGAAAGGTTGCTGGAACTTTTGGGATCAGGGATCCTGCACCAATTCCATGAACACGATAAATAAATCTTGTTCTTGGAGATCTGGTTCTTCTGGCTGGTGTGCTGAACAAGGATGCTGGATTCTAGATGGAACTAACCAGACAGCATGTGAAAATAACTCCTGGGGATTAGAATGTACTTGGGATGATGATGTTGATGAATGGGGAAATCCTTGTATGGGCCCTCCTGAAAAACAGTGCTGGACTCACTCAACACAGGCAGCATGTGAGAATATTACAGGATGTAATTGGGGTCTTTGTTTTGAGAAATCATGCTGGGATTATTCTGATTCAGATCAAACAACATGTGAAGCACAAGTAGGATCAAATGGAATGACATGTGTATGGGAAGTAAGAGAATGGGGAACAGAATGTATGGAAGGAGGATGCTGGAATTATGATGATATTTCAACATGTCAATCAAATAATTGTGCATGGGATGGAAGCTGCATGGAACCTTGGTGCGGAACCTTTAGCGGAGAAAATGCAAGCTATTGTGTAAACAACACAGCAAACAGAAGCTGTGAATGGGACGCTAATGCAAATTGGTGTAATGATAAAGGATGCTGGAACTATGGAGGAGATTCATCAACATGTAATGATGCTCCAGGATGTGTATGGGAAACTCATGATGGAGGATGGTGTGAAGAACAGTGGTGCTGGAACTGGGACGGAAACCAGGCTGGCTGTGAAAATTCAAGCCTTCATCCAGGACTAAGCTGTGTATATGATAATAGTGGAGGATGGTGTTATGAAAACGTAACTGCAAAAAGCTGCGGAAGTATAACAGAAGAAAGAGATTGCATGGACACTTTCTATTGCTGGTGGGACCATAACGCATTAACCTGTAATGATCCTGAAGCAGGAAAAGAGACAGAATTTGTAGAATGGAATCCAGGATGCTTCTTATTTGATATGGATCAGGCAATCTGTGAAAATACTACAGGATGTTATTGGAACTCTCCAGGTTGTGAGAATAATGCTTCAATAATACCTACTAATGAACTTAACTGTACTTTATTCAATAATCAGTCTGTATGTAACTCTATTCCTGCTCTTAGTACATGCTGTAAGTGGCAGGCAGGATCTTGTGTTGCAGACAGGTTTGACCAGAGCTGCAGGGATCAGATGCAGGAGCCTCCTGAAGGAGCGCACTACTGTGAAGACTATAATTCCTACACAGACCAGACTCTTTGCGAGCAGATAGCAGGCTCTCCTTGGTTCATGCCATGTCAGTGGGACAACTCTACAGAAAGATGTGAGTTTAAAGGAGATGATATCTTCGGAGATGGAGAAAAGAACATAATGAAGATAGATAATGAGAAGAACTGTGAAGCTGCAGGAGGAAAATGGATCTTAGATACTTATCCAAGCACAAATAACGCAAGCACAGCAGTAAGGCTTTCTATAGGAAGATGCGATTACAAGTTTGACGAAGAAAGAAATTGTAACAAAGAATGCTTTGCCTGTGAATACAAATCAGACAAGACAAACTGGAGCAGTTCTGCAAAAGCAAAGACAGCTTGCATCGAATCTGAATTAGGTATATGTGGATTTACAGAAGATTCTAATGCACCAAATGGCTACGGGTACTGCAGTCCAAAAGACGAATTCAAGCAAGGGCTTATTGGAGGAGACTGTGATGTTGATTGCGGAGCCTGTACCTATATGGGAGATCCTTCAGCAGCATCAGGAAAAAGACCTTCAGATTACTGTGCTGCAAGTGATGCAAAATGTAAATGGATAGCTGATCCAGCTCATCCTGATGATGAATCTTATGGAAGGTGTGCTTCTAAATCGGAGAAGACATGTGAAGATAAATGTGATAAATGTTATGAAGAATTTGTCTGTCAGAGCACAGGAGGAAAGCAGGGAGACAGCAGTGCAGCTGCAGTTTGTGAATGGAGCAATGGAGTATGCATCTATAAATCAGGAGCCAGCGAGATGGAGATTTGCTGGGATGGAATAGACAACAATGGAGATAACAAGATGGACTGTGCTGATTCAATGTGCTGGAGCGATCCTTTCTGCGGCGGAGAATTCATGTTTGATGATTTTGGAAAAGACTGTTTTATGTTTGATGACCAGACTTCCTGTGAGAGTGAAGGCTGCGCATGGATAAATGAGAATTGGGGTTCTTGGTGTGACATGCCTGGTGCAGTCTGCTGGAAAAAAGATGGAACTAACCAATCTTATTGTGAACAGAACAACACATGTGAATGGCATTCAGGCTTTGGAGGATTCTGTGAACAGGATTGGGACATGGGAGGAGTAGCAAATGCCTGCTTCTCAGCTGATAACGAATCTGCCTGTAGTGCTCTATCATCACAAAACTGCACATGGATAATTGATGACTGGTGCCAGGAATCAGGAGGTTGGTGTGAGACTAATGGTTCATGGTTTGCAGAAAACCCTAATGTAGCATGGTATGATTGCTGGCAGCATAATACTGATTCAGATTGTACAAATAGAGATGAATGCCAGTGGCAGCAGGACCCATGGTGTGCAACACAAGGAGCTAATGCAGGATTCTGTGATCATGTAAGCTTTACATGCTGGCAGTATGATGACAATCAGTCAATCTGTGAAAATGCATCTAATTCAGAATGGTGCATATGGAAAGAAGACCATCATTCACCTCAGGGAGGATGGTGCGAAGGAAAGATGATGAGTGGAGAATCAGGAAGCTGCTGGGACAGCAACACTGAATCTGCATGTACAAATGCATCTGGCTGCACATGGATGAGCGGATTCTGTGATCCTCCAGGATTTGGAGGAGATATGATGCCTGGTATGTCAGGAGGAGGTCCTGATGATATGGGGATGGGAGGATTTGGAATGCAGTGCTTCCAGTATGATGGAGCTCAATCTGCATGTGAGAATCAGACAGGATGCGGGTGGTTTAATGAACCGCACCCATTCTGTGACATAAATTTTGAGAACAGCTGTCCGCAATACACTTACAATCAGTCATTATGTGAGACTATTCCAAGCTGTATGTGGAATTCACAGATGAACTTCTGTGATGAAAAGCCATTTGAATGCTTCTGGAACCAGACTCTAAAGAACAATTTTACATTATGTGATGCACATCCATTATGCTTTAACAACAACAATGATTGTCAGCCTATTGGATTCAACGCAACAACAGAGCAGCAATGTAATAATTATAACTCAACATTCTTCAGATGGGTAACAGGATGGTGCAATCCAGCTATGGCTGCAGAATTCTTTAAAGGAATTGATATGGGTGCACCGCCAACTCCATTAGGAACAGATCCAGATGACACGGCAATAGAGGATGAAGTTGACATAACAGGCTTTGGTATGAAAGATATGGGAGAAGCCTATGGTTTTGGGATAACTGTAGACGATCCTACAAATTCAGCAGGATGCAACGACATAAAGATGATGAATGGAATGGGAACAGGAACTAACAGGACAAAGTTCTATTGGTATCTTGACACAGATGGAAACACCACAAATAACTGCGCATTAAACCAGAATTCATCTGAGACAGGCTATGAGTTCTACATAAAGAATGAATGGTCTTATGACACGACTTCAGGATCTGTTACTGAGAGTCCTGCTGTATACAGATGTTCAGAAGGATCATGGATACTTGCAGAGATCAGAGTCAGCAGTGAAAGACATCTTATGTGTGACTTGGTTGGAGGAGCTATGGTAGCTATAGATAAAGGTGAATTAGAAAAATTCCCTAGCTTATATACATCAGGTGTTGACCTGAGAGTTTCTGTAGCAAGCGCTGATAAAAATCACAACATAACAACACCATCAGATGAAGCAAGTCCAGGCTGGGTAACTCCAGGCTCACAGGACTTTGAGATCCCTGATCTTTACAGCTATGAGACTGACTGGACAAAAAAAGCAAAGAAAGAAGGTTCAGACAAAGGGTTCATAGATTATGGTGAGGATGCAGACTGCTGGACTTCAGAAGGATGTGAAGATTACTCATGTAAAGGACATCCTTATTGTGTAGAGAATAGCCTTGGAGTAGAAGCAGCAGGATATACAGACACAAGGATACCAAAAGTAATCGGTGTAATCAAAGAAACATATCCTGACTCAGCATTCCTGGCTTACTTCACAGATAAGCCTGCTAACGGAACTCTTATGTTCTACAACAATGACAGCACATGTTCACAGGCAGGACTTACAGATACGATCTACGACATCGGAATATTGAGCAACAATAGCAGAAACCACAAGCTATGGCATATAGCAGAGATCTACAATGATAATGGAGTTGAATCATTAAACACCTCTTTATCCACCTCAACCACTTATTATTACAGATTAGCGGTCTGTGATGATAATGGCAAGTGTGGAACAAGCAAATGTTCTAACTTCACAACTCCAGATTCATTAGATGACTGCAGTTTCTGTAAGTATGTCTCAAGGATAAAAGCGCCGACCGGGTGGGATGTCTACTATGACATTGATCAGGATGGCACTTATGAACATCACCAGGGAGGAATCTTGAATAACTCAAAAGATGGAATGTTTACCAACTACACGATAGGAAGAAAAGCAAACATCTTGATGAACACTACAGACGGAACAGCTCATTTAGAATTCCTAAATGTTACTTTAACAAAGACAGGGATGAGTCCAAAGATCAGAGACATAGAATCAAGCGGAGCACTGAAAGAAGGAACAACCACAACTTCAGCAGGAGCGACAATAGGCTATGTCGGTATGATCGATGAGACAAGGGATAAGATAATCAACAACTTATACCCAAGAACATGTAGGGTCAAGATACCGGGAACAGGAACTTGTAGCGCTTTATGGCACTGTGATAGCGAAGGAGATAACTGTGTAGATAGGACTTCAGAAGCGACACTTATCAACACTACTTCTTCAGCATGTATCTGGCAGATACCATACTGTGAGTTCTCTATCTGGGCAGGAGGTCAGCCAGGAACAGTAGCAACACCTTCATCACCAGGAGGTGGAAGTAGTAGCCCTAGCAGCGGAGGAGGTATAGCATCAGGAGCTACACAGAGCATCAAAGCAGCGCATTACTTCAACATTATAACAGTTGGAGAAGAGACAACTATGAAAGTTAACAGCGAGAACATGGCAATAACAAAAAATACCTTCAAGCTGAATAAACAGGCTCAAAAAGCTACAGTAACTATAAGGAAAGTAGAGAACAAGACAGAGCTTCCTAAAGAATTGGAAAATGCTTATGAGTACATGGAGATAACTCTTGATAATATTCTTTCTGAAGATGTGGATGGGGCTACATTAGAGTTCAAAGTAAGCAACACATGGCTGACACAGAACAACATAGAGAGCATATCACTGATGAGATATACAGGTTCATGGACAGAGCTTCCGACCCAATTGATCAGCAGCGACGAAAACTATTCACACTACAGATCAGAAACACCAGGATTCAGCTTTTTTGCTGTTGTTGGAAAAGCTTCCCCTCAAGAACGATCCACACAGCAAATTGCTGAAGAAACAACAGAGACAGTACAGGTTGCAGAAGAGATACAGCAGCCTCAGGCAGAAGAAACTGCTGGAGAGACAGTAACACCTTTATTGCAGACACCTGAACAGCCTTCAGGAAGTAAAGCAAAGACATGGATAATAAGCATCGCGATAATAGCGCTGACAATCTCATTGATAACGATAATTACAGGAATAGTGAAAAAGAAGAAAAAATAACTATTTTTTCTTATCCCCTCACAAGGGATAATTTTTTTATTATCAACATCCAAATAAAAAAATAATATAATAGAATCAAGTGTTATATTCTTTATATCTTTTAAAAAATAAGCTAAGTTAGAGGTGGATTGTATGGCTAAGAAAATATTGATTATTGACGACGATCAAGACGACATAATTTCTATGAGTTCAATTCTGAAAAAAGAAGGATACAATGTTGTAACTGAAGAAGATGGGACAAAAGCACTTGAGATTGTAAAAGGAAATGGATTTAACCTCATTCTGATAGACATAAAGATGCCGTCTCTTTCTGGTTATTCATTGCTGAGGTTGATCAGGGAAAAGATCAATCATGACGCAAAGATGCTTTATGTATCTATAATACCTGAGAAAGAGGTCCATATGGAAGACATTGATGGATTCATACAAAAGCCGTTCTCTCCTTCATCATTATTGAAAGAAGTAAAAAAAGCACTTGATTAAAGATGAACATAAAAAAAGAGCTAAAGGAAAATAAGACCTTACTTCTAATAATGCCCGGCCTAGGTTATAATTCTATAATCTTAGATATACTCAGAAATCTTTCAGGAAAAAAGATCTGCTATGTAACCTTAAATAAAACATATAATTCATTGAATGAGATATTTAATAAAAAGAAGATCAAGACAGGCGGTATTTCTTTTATAGACACGATATCAAAGACTATAAAAGATATGCCCAATAGGAAAAATAAATGTTATTTCTGCTCTTCTCCAGGAGCACTTACAGAGATTTCTATCACCATCTCAAAAGTCTTAGAGCATGATTTTGATTATCTTGTCTTTGATTCTTTGGCAAATCTGCTCATATACCAGGATAACGATTCTGTAGCTAAGTTCCTTTTAAAGATATCCAATAAGATTAGAGAAAGCAACACAAAAGCGATATTTTATGCCCTGAATGTAAAAGAGCAGGGAGAACTGATCAAAGAAGCAGGGATATTTGTTGATAAGGTAATAAAGATAAAATCAAAATAACTAAGGAGGGAAAAATGAAAAAAACAATTATGGTTGTGGATGATGAACCTGATAACATAACTACAGTCAAGACAGTTCTTGAAAATAATGATTACGATGTGATAAGTGCAGTTAGCGGAGATGATTGCCTGAAGAAGCTGAAAGGAAAGAAAAAGCCTCATCTCATACTAATGGACATAATGATGCCGGGAACACCAGTCAGGGAAGTTGTCAAGAAGATAAAAGGCATCAAGATAGCCTACTTAAGTGTTGTAAGGACATCTGAGGCAGAAAAAGAAGAACTCACCAAGGAGAAGAACATAGTTGATTTCATACAAAAGCCTTTTGACATACAGGAACTTCTGGAAAAGGTAAAAAAGATAGTTGGCTAAAAATGAACTTAAAAAAAGAGCTATCTTCAAATCAGACGATGCTTCTGATAATGGACAGTTTAAAATATAACACAGATATAGTAAAGACTCTTAAGCAGCTGTCAGGAAAAAGGGTATGTTATGTAACGTTAAACAAGACATTTGATTCTCTGAAAGAATTGTTCGAAAAAAAGAAGATCAACACAGACAACATAATCTTTATAGACGCGATATCAAAAACGATAAAATCTGCCCCGGACCAAACATCAGGGAGTTACTTTTGTTCTTCTCCTGCGGCACTGACAGAGATATCCCTTACAATCTCGAAGTTTTTAAAGCATAATTTTGAATATATCATCTTTGATTCACTGACAAATCTGCTGATATATCAGAAAAAAGCTCCTGTCGCCAAGTTCATCTCGACCCTTATAAATAAGATAAAAGCAAGCAACACAAAAGCGATATTTTATGCTCTTAGTGTTAGGGAGCAGGATCAGATGATCCAGGAAACAAGCATGTTTGTAGATTCGATTGTTGAACTGAAATAACAGCATAAAATGACGGAAGAAAAGAGGTTTAGGTTAAATACAGTTAGGTCTAGTAGGAACAATCTAAAGCTTATTGTAATCTTTTTCTCGGTGATTGCCTTTATTCTGGCGTCATCAGTATATGCAGATCATGATACTTTTGATATTGAAGATGAAAGCAAAATGAAATTTGCAGCAGATTCGATAAAACAAAAATCAAAAGATGTTGCAAAACAGATCGAGATATATCTCAAAGCTTATCCTGAAAAGTCAATCCAGGATCTTCAGAACGATTCCGAATTCAAAGAGATCGCTGTCCAGCAGGTAGGAAAGACAGGATATACTTTACTTGGAGATTACAAGACATTGATTGTTCTGATGCATAAGGATCCAAGATTCATAAATTTCGATACAAGAAATTTCAAAAAGATAAACCCTCTTTTATGGGAGCTGGTATCTGCTGTCCAAAATGGAAAAGACAGCTACGGTTTTCATCCTTTTGAAGAAAAAGACGGAACAGTGAGAGATAAATTTTCCTATATTGCTATAATCAAAGAGAAAACAGCAGATGGTTCAAATCTCTTTATTGCAGCTACGACTTATCTGGATGAGTACATAGACGCAGAAGAGATAATAGAAGAGTCAGAAGATAAAAAGACGATTCTTGCAAAGAATCAGATAAAGGAAAAAGCCATCAGTGTTGCAAAACAGATCGAGATCTTTCTTAAGGCAAATCCGGAAAAAACTTTAGAGGATCTTCAGGATGATGTATTTTTCAAAGAGATCGCTGTCCAGCGGGTAGGAAAGACAGGATACACAGCTATAACAGACTATGATTCTCTGATTTCAAGATTCCATCCAAACCCCAAGATAGTTGATCTTGATCTGTCAAATCTAAAAGATACCTTATCAGATTTTTGGGAGATAATGGAAAAGACAAAAGGAGGTTATGGTTCAGAAGGATTCTATGATTGGAAAGAAGAAGATGGAACAATAAATCAGAAATACATGTATATAGCAGTTGTGAACACAAGGACTGCGGACAACATTGGCCTTCATGTAGCAGCAACAACCTATGTTGATGAGTATGATGATATATTTGAAGAACAGAAAAATTCTATCATAAATTATTTCACCATATTCATCTTGATATCGTCCATCCTGATCTTCTTTTTTGCATATCTGGTCGGACTTCCTACAAAACAGGATATCCAGGTTAGGACTTATTCAATAAGGAAGAAACTTCTTGGCTCATTTGCTATTATAGTTATATTGATGTTTGGATTGATAATATCGACCCACATAATGAATTCACAGATATCTAAGGATCTTAAGGGGATTGAGAATTCAGAAGAAAATCTGATCAAAGGCATCTATGAGATAAAATCTTATGACTCAGCTCTGACAGAAAATTCTAGGAGTGCGGTACTTCATGCTATGAAAGGAGAATCAGATATGGTGAAAAAACATCAGGAAGAATACAATATGGTCAGTGGACTATTGATCGCATCACTAGAAGACGAAAAAAGAGATCTGCCTCTTGATGGAAGGATCCCTGATGAAACAAGATCGGTATTTATAGAGAACAATGAAGAGATAAAAGAACTTAACAAGATCCTGATAGATTGGCAGAAGGAATCATTTATGCACATTAACGATAACTATACCAAAAAGGCAAATTCCATATTAATGAGTGAGGAATACCATCAGATAGAAGACAGACTCTCTGAATTGTATGATAAGCAGGCTGATATAGAGAACGAATTGATATCTTTCTACAGGCACAGAGTATCGCAGAATTTCCAGAAAGGGGAGACATTGAACCTAATAGTAGGATCTATATGCATAATGTTGGTGATCTTAATCTCTATATCCATGACTGTCTCAATATTAAGGCCGATAAAAAAACTATATAGTACTACTAAAGAGCTGGAGAAAGGAAACTTTTCTGTCAGATCAGATATCAAATCAGGAGATGAACTAGAACAGTTAGGAAAAACGATAGATAAGGTTATTGAGGTATTGAAGAACAGGGATTTGGAACATAGACAGCTGGACCATGCAAAGACAGAGTTCTTATCCATAACATCTCATGAACTAAGAAGCCCTATGACTCCTATGAAAGCTCAGCTTCAGATGTTATTGGAGGGCTATTTTGGAAAGCTGAACAAAAAACAGAAAGAATCCATAGACATCGTATTAAGGAACACCACAAGGCTTGATAAGATTATCTTAGATTTCTTAGAGATCTCAAGGATTGAGGCAGCACGTCTAAAATTTAGGTTTGTAAAAGCACAACTAAAAGAATACATAGAAAGGCTTGTTGAAGAGATGAAAGGTTTCATGCCTGAGAAAAATATTGAGATTATTACAGGCATAGGAAAGCTTCCGGTTATAGAGGTAGATCCTGATAGGGTCATGCAGATATTAAGGAATCTGATCAATAATGCAAAGAAATTCTCTCCAGATGGGTCTAAGATATTCTTGGATGCTAAACTAAAGGACAAGATGATTGTTTTTAGCGTAAGGGATCAGGGAATCGGCATCTCTCCTCAAAATCAAAAAAGGATATTTGAACCCTTCTTCCAGGAAGAGCAGACTATGTATAGGGAGCACAGCGGAACTGGATTAGGGCTTGCGATCTGCAAGGGGATAGTGGAATCTCAGGGAGGGAGGATGCGTATTGAAAGTAAAAAAGGCAAAGGAACCACGTTCTATTTCACCATACCACTGACACCTGTCAAGGAGATAAAGCAGATCAAAGTGCTGTTTTCAGAACAGAAAGATATAGAAGACAGGGTAAAAGAGATATTCTTGGAATTCTTAGGGCCGTTGGGAAAATCAGAATTCAATAGGCTAAATAATAAAGGCCTCACTTATGATTCAGTTAAAGAGTATATGGGTGAATTGGAAAAGAAGAAGATAGTTAGAAGTGATATCTTAAAAGAAGTCTACGAAAAGCTAAACTCTATATTTGACATAAAAAAGACAATTGACATTACAGAGGAGGTAAGGAAAGTATATGTGGGGATCCTTGGCCCTTTGGGAGAAGGAAAGTTCAGAAAGATAAAGAATCTGACAGAAAATAACATAATCAGGGATATAAACAGCCTTGAAAATAAGAAAGTGATAGATGCATTAGAAGCAAGCAACCTCAGGGATCAAGTCATAGGTATATTTGCAAAAAAAGAAAGATCATTGCAGGAACAAGCCACTGAAAAAAGATTAGCTGAATTCTTTAGAGAAGAAGACAAGACTGCAGGTGAGGCTAAATGATAGGATGGTATCTTGGAGTATTAGGTATAATCATCGGGATGATTGGAGGTTCATTATTCTTAAATTCATTGAAACATCTTAAGGGAAATCTCAGAAAAAGCACATATTATCTGGTTGTTGCATCTTTGATATACATAGTGTTTAGCTCGATTATGGTCGCCTTAGGGATAATGAAGTATGACATAACCAAAAGAATATGGGAGGTGGTTCCTGTTCTTTTTTTTATAAGTGCATCGGCATTTGCAATAGGTGCTAATAAGTTCATATGGCTATTAAAAAAAATATGATAGGTAAAAAATGAGATTAAGCGTCATTTTGATATCAATACTTGCCGTTCTTTTGATAGTGGTAAGTTCTTCATTCTACATCTCCCAGATAAAACACCATGACGAGAATCTGAAATTCTCAACATTAAGCCGTATCAAAGATATAGAGAAAGAATTCTCAACACTGAAAGAGCAGGATATAAAGATGCTCTCCTCAACACTGGAATTTATATCACAATGCCAGGAATATAAGGAAGTATATCTGAAAAAAGACAGGATAGATCTTTTCAACTTTGGAAGAGATGCCTTTCAGAATCTTAAGACAAAATATGGCATCACTCATTTCTATTTCATAGAGCCAGATGGAACTTGTCTGGTAAGGCTGCATAATAAAGATGTTTATGGTGATGAGATAACAAGGCCTACATTCTGGAAAGCAAGATATACAAAGGTTACCAGTTCAGGAATTGAGCTTGGAAAGACTGCTTTTGCCTTGAGGGTAGTGAAGCCATACTACAATGATGGAGAACTGATTGGTTATATTGAGCTGGGAGAAGAGATAGACCATTTTTTAGATATCCTTAAAGGGAAGAAGAACAGTGAGTTTGCTATTGTAGCAGATAAAAATGATATAAGCAGGGAAAAATGGAAATCTGTAAAAAACTCAAAAGGCCTGAAAGACGACTGGGACGATTTTGGAAAATACATAATTCTCAGCCAGACAATGGAAGAAAATATCATGGATATGTGTTTTACAGAATATGAGATAGAAGGCTTGGGGAATGGAGAAAAGATCATCAATCATGTGAAATTTGATGGAAAGTCTTATGCATGCGGTGGATTTCCTATAATTGATGTTTCGAAAAAAAATGCAGGAGTCCTGTTATTATTGATGGATATAACAGCAGAAACTGATCTCTCATTTAAGCATAGAAGATCACTAATGTTGCTCTCATTAACAATTTTCTTTGTTTTATTTGTACTTATCTTTTTCATATCTAGGATAATATCTTTCCAGATCAAAAAACTGACATATTCTGTTGATCAGATATCAAAAGGTAATCTGGATGTTCAGCTTGGAAAAAATAAGATTGATGAAGTGCAGTCCCTGGCAGATTCATTCAGCAGGATCCTTGCAAGTATGAAGATTGCTATGATCAGGACAGGTGCGACAAAAGGGGAGCTTGGATTAGGTGAAGCAATCAAGGCAAAGAAAAAAGCAGAGTTAGCTGCTGAGAAAAAAAGAAAAGAGCTTGAAAGATTTGTAAAGCTTGCTGAAGGACGAGAACTAAAGATGATTGATCTTAAGAAAAGAATCAAAGAGCTTGAAAAGAATAAAAAAGGTAAGAAAAAATGATATCAGGAGAACATACTGATAAAACACTGAAGTCAGAAGCATTACTTAACATGCTTGAAGATCTGGAAGAGGAGAAGAAAAAGGCAAGAGAGAATGAGGGAAAATTGAAAAGTATCTTGTCAGCTATAGAAGCAGTTATATACTCATTTAAGCCGAATACCCAGGTAACATTTGTTTCTGATAAGATAAAAGAATGCGGTTATTCTCCTGAGGAGTTTTATAATGATAACAAGATGTGGTTAAAGATGATGCATCCTGATGATAGAGAACATCAAAATAAGATGTTTCTGAGATTCTTAAAAAGCAAAAAAGACAGGAAGCTCGAAAGGGAGTATAGATTTATCTGCAAAAACCTAAAAAAAGATAAATGGGTAAGAGACATATTAATGAAGCTATCTGATAAAGATGGAAAATTAATGTTTTACGGTTCCTTGATAGATATAACTGAAAGGAAACAAGCGGAAGATGTTATCAAAAATACAAATAAGACTCTTATTCAGGAAAGAAGTATGTTTATTGGAGGTCCTGTTGTGATTTTCAAATGGCAGAACAAAAAAGGATGGCCTGTTGAATACGTTTCTCCAAACGTAAAAGACATCTTTGGTTATCCTGATAAAGACTGGTATACTGGAAAAATAGATTATGAATCTGTAATCTTAAAAGAAGATCTGCAAAGAGTGGGCAATGAGATAAAAGTTTCCAGTAAAAAAAGGGATAAAAATTTCCAGCACAAACCATATAGGATAAGAAGAAAAGACAAAAAAACTATCTGGATCGACGACTTTACGACAATAATAAGGGATAATACTGGAAAAATAACTCATTATTTGGGCTATGTTATTGATATTACAGAACAAAAGAAAGCAAAGGAAAAATACAAGATACTTTATGAAACTTCAAGAGATGCAATTATGACTCTTGCTCCGCCTTCGTGGAGATTCACAGAAGGGAATCCAGCAACAGTCAAGATGTTTGGATGCAAAGATGAAAAGGAATTTATCGGCCTTGGTCCATGGCAATTATCCCCTAAGATGCAGCCAGATGGACAGACATCTGAAGATAAAGCAAAAAAAATGATAATGAAAGCGATGAAAAAAGGCTCTAATTTCTTTAAATGGACTCACAAAAGATACAAAGGAAAAGAATTTCCTGCAACAGTTCTGTTGACTAAAGTAGAGATAGAAAAAAGAAAGCCTTTTCTACAGGCAACTGTTAGAGACATCTCAAAAGACACCTCTTAAGATTTATTATCTTCTATTAAGAGATAATTCTTTTATTCATATTTAGATGCAAGAATAACATAATAAAATCAAAAGGTCTTTTTACTTATAATAATCATAGGAATCACAGGGGAGAGTAGCATAATGTCTATATTTAATCTATTCAAAAAAGAAAAAAAGAAAAAAGCAGATAAGAGCAAATTAAAGGCCAAATCAGCCTCTAAAAAAAAGAAAAAAACATCAAATAAGAAAATAAAAAAGACTGTAAAAAGGGCTAAAAGACCCATTATTGAAAAAACCAAAACACCTAAAATATCTAAAAAACCAAAAAAAGCCATAAAATCAAAAAAACTAAAGACAAAACAAAAAAAGATAATAAAACAGACAAAACCAGCTGCTTCTAAAAAAATATCAAAAGAATTTGATATGGACAAGATAAGAAAAGAGATAGATGATGAGCTAAAGAAAGGCAGGATAAACAAAAGCAAAGCACATGTTCTCCACCAAAGAGCCCCATTACAGGCGATAAAAAGGTTAAAATACAGGAAAGGAACAAAGGATGCGGAATACACATTGAGCGGAGTCCCTGGTTTTGATGATCTTTTTAGCAAAGGCATACCTAAAGGAAACGCAGTATTGGTTGCAGGAGGTGCAGGCTCAGGAAAGACTATCTTCTGCTTACAGACTCTTGCATATCATTCTTCTAACAATGAAAAATGCTTCTATATGAGTTTTGAAGAGAGCGAAGAAAGGTTAAAAGAACACATGAAAGAGTTTGGCTGGGATGCTGATAAGCTGATAAAGTCAGGCAAGCTTAAGATAAAAAGATACTCTCCTTTTGAGATAGCAAGAAGCGTAGATGGCATGCTTGCAAAAGAAAAAGGAGAGCTTCTCATAGACCTTGATCCAGTGATACTTCCAAAAGACTTTAAGCCGGATTTCATAGTCCTCGATTCATTGACAGCTGTAGCTTCTGCATTTACAAGCAAAGAAGACAGCTACAGGATATACATAGAGCAGCTTTTCAGATTTTTTGAGAAATTAGGATCAACATCATTCCTTATAACAGAGACAGAGCAGATCCCTAAGATATTCTCAACAACAGGTGTTGAAGAGTTTTTAGCAGATGGTGTTATCGTATTTTATAATCTCAACAGGGAAGATACAAGAGAGAGTGCGATGGAAGTCCTGAAGATGAGGGGAGAGAAACATGATAAGAAGATCGTAGCTATGGAGATCACCTCTAAAGGGATCGTTGTTTATCCGAATCAGCAGGCTTTTGGGCTTATCGAAAAATAACAGAAAGATAGTTCTCTCTTATTTTGAATACAGAAATGATCACTTATGGGATTTAGAAAAACAGTTAATAAGTACAGGATCATTTTGGTAGCAGCAGCTCTTTTTATCCTGTCTGTCTTATCTTATTCTGCTTCTGCATCTATCATAAATTCAACTCATGCAGATGGGATCATAATCTATGAGCAGAAAAATGATGCAAGTCCAAGATATAGGTTATGGGATGAAATTGATTTTGGCTCAGAAGGAAACGCAACATCAGTTGGATTAGGAACATTTACAGACATAACCTGGAGTGTTGCAAAAGCATCTCATAAAAGAGATGAGATCATAATCGGAACTCTTGACAAATCTAATGATATTAACATCCAGATATACAATTCAAGCGGAAACTGGACAAACATATTAGAAGTCACAGATAGTGCAGAAAATTCAGGACAAAGAGGATTTGACATTGAATATGAAGATCTTTCAGGAGATGCTCTGATAGTCTACGAAAACAGTAACTCAAACGATAATAATGATTTTGCATATAGGATCTGGAACGGAACGAATTATTCTGATGAAATCATGGTAGAAACTGGCTTAGGGAATGATGAGTTTAGATGGCTATCGCTTATCCCAAACAAAGAGACAGACAAGATGATGCTTCTGATCATGAATGACGGAAACGACTTATATGCGATGCCTTGGAATGGAACAGATTTTGTATCTTCTTTAGGATACACACTAACAACAGGGGCAACTTCTGATTCAGAGCAGCATTTTGATTTTGCATGGGAAGAGTCATCAGGGCAGGGAATAGTTGTTTATGGAGAAGGAAATGATCTTGTATGGAGAACCTATGATCCTGCAGGGGGTTTTGGAGCTGTAGAAAACACAATAGCACTGGGAAATGGCCTAGATGCAACAAGGCTATGCTCAGATCCAAATTCAGACCATATTGGAATGATATGGCAGGATAATGGCAATGATGTTTTTGCAAGGATCTGGGATGGAACTCAGATTTTATCCAATCCACCGACAGAAGAGACACAGACAGAATCAAACGGAGGAAACAACGCTAACCTTGACTGTATATGGATAAATTCAACAACAGCGATATTTGGATTTACAGATAACAACGCCTTAAGCATAGATTATTTCACATTCACAAAAGGAAACACATGGAGTACAGCAGATCTGGAATCGACAGACAATTCAGGGGATTTTGCAGCTGATGATGTAAGGGGGATGCGCTTTATAGAACACCCAACAGAAGAAGAATTTATGGTAATAACTCAAGACATTGATGAGTATGTAACAGCAATAAGATGGAATGGTTCTTCTTTCGTAGCTCCAGCAACATCAACTATCGAAACTTTAACTGAAGTTAGTGATGGAGGCCAGGAAAGTGCAATGTTTGCTTATTACAAGTTTAATCCTCCTCCAAATGTGACATCTATCAACCCTCAGACAATAAACTTTGCCATTAACTCAACAATAAGCATAAACTCGACAGTCATAGACAACATAAACGTATCAACAGTTCTGGCCAACATAACACTTCCGGATAACACGATCCAGCAGATAACATTGACAGACCACAACTCAGACAACATATACAATTCAACATTCACCAATACATCACAAAGAGGTTATTACATAATAAAAATAATAGCAAACGACACAAGCTATAGAAACAACATAAATAGCACAGAAACAGTTAATTTCTCTGTCGGAGATGTATTCAGTCCGAACATAACTATACTCACTCCATCTGCAGATCAAATATTTAATCTTAGCAGCAACATAACAATACAGGTCAATGCAACAGACGACACAAACATCTCATATGTTCTTGCAAACATAACTTATCCTAACAGCACAGTTGAACAATATAATATGTCTTTCACTGGAACTATCTATGAATTAAACTTTACAAACACAAACATTCTGGGAACTCATACAATAACAATAATAGCAAACGACACAGCAGGGAACACAAACAGTACAGAAACACTTAATTTCATTTTAGGAGACGGCACTAATCCTGTTGTCCAGGACATAACACCTTCAGAAGGGACAAACTACAGCCTGAATGACGAAATAAATATAACTGCAAACATAACAGACAACATAAACATCTCAACAGTCTTAGTTAACATAACTCTTCCAAACAGCACAGTACAGCAATTAATTATGACAGACCCTGAAAATGACAGCATATTCAATGTAACATTCACAAACACAGCAAACAAAGGACACTACAACATAACGATAATAGCAAACGACACAGCAAACAACATAAACAGCAGCGAAATAACTTATTTCATAGCAGGAGACATAATCAGCCCAACAACAACATTAAATTCCCCTATAAACAACCTTAACACCTCAGACACAACAATCATCTTTAATTTCACCTCCACAGACGAAACTTCTTCAACACTAAACTGTTCATTAATCTTAGACAGCGTAAAAAATCAGACAAACACATCAGTCCATAACTCAACCTTAACAACTTTTACAATAACAAATCTTCCAAACGGAGAACATAATTGGAGCATAAACTGTACAGACTCAGCAGGAAATTCAAACATAACTGAAACACTGAAATTCACAGTTGATCTTTACAATGTAACATTTATCAGCCTGATAACAGATCCAAACTCAACAGATAACATAGATCCAAATGTAAATATCACAGCAACTGCAAATGTAACAGACAACATTACAAGTGTAGACACAGTAATTCTCCAATACAGATTAAGCAATGAAACAGCATACACCAACATAACGATGACTTTAGGAGCAGACGGATTGTATAATGCAACATTCAACGCAACTCAAACTGGAATATATATTCTAAGACTAAAAGCAAACGACACAGTCAATAACACAGCAATAAGCAACTCCATCAACATAACAGCAGAGCTTGAAAGCACATGGACAAGAACTCCTTCTTCCATGGTTCCTGTAAATGCAAACACAAGCCAAAATATATCCATAGGCAATATAACAATAAACAACACAGGAGATTATCCTCTAAATTTCACAATAACTTCTGATTCAACAGCAACAGCATTCAACGAAACTGAAAATTTTACTCTTGCTGCAAATCAGGTAAAAACCCTCATAGTCAATGACACAGCTCCATTAGGGGGTGTAAAGGTGATCACACTGACAATAACATCCAACGGAACTCCTTCATCACAGACAACGACAGGAACGATAGTTGCAGAGCCGGGAAAGCCTGTACTATACACGACATTCACAACACCAAGCGGAGATACAAAGACAGTTGTGCAGGGACAGACAGCAGTAGCGTTTATAGCAAAAGTTGAGAACATAGGCCAGGGAAATTCGACAAATGTTTCATCATTCATAAACCTCCCTTCAGGATGGCTGATCTCATTCGGTGAAAACACAACTGTAATAGATGAGCTAAACGCAGGAGAAAGTGAAGAAGTAGCGATTGAAGTAAACATACCATCAGATGCAGGCGGAGATTACACAATAACAGCAAATTCAACAGGCTATAACACAAGTGGATCTGATCTTTCATCTTCAGGATTAATCTTCGGCGATTCTGTCACAATCACAGTTGAAGCACCTTCAGAAAATCTTGGCACAATTACACCGACAACAGAATCATCCAGCAGAAGCACAAGCGTCGTAGTAGCAGGCAGCTCATCAAGCAGCTCAGGAGGATCAGCTATTCTTGCAAAAGCTATAGACACGATCCTTTCAGGAGAAGAGATCCTGACATCATCAGAAACATTTGAATTGGTAAGAGGAGAAACAGATTCATTCCCAATAACTATCAAGAACATATTCCAGAACACAACTCTAAGAAATATCTCCATAAAGATAGAAGGCTATCTTTCACAATACATTGAGACCTCTCCGGAAAATATAGGCAGCATTACATTCAACGAAACAAAGAATTTTGATGCTAGGATAACCTCTCCAGAATATATGGAAAAAGGCTCTCATGATCTGAAAATAATCATAGTCGGAAACATAATCTCAAAAGAAACGAACAAAGAGCTCATAGACACAAGAGAGGTAGAACTGATCATCCACACAGTCAGCAAAGAAACAGCATCAAAGATCCTTGATTATGCGATAAAAGACATAAAAGAGATGGAAGCATTAGGATTCCCAGTATACAGGATATCAAAACTCATGGGAGATGCAAAAAGAGCATTAGATAGCCATGATTATGAAACTGCAGAGCTGATTTCCAAAGAGATAAGATCTATGAAACAGAAAGCAGTTGAAGCTGATTCATTATTAAAAGACCTGAGAGAAAAGACAAAAAACATCATGGACAGCTTTAAAGGAGGTGTTGAAGGAACTAATATGATAACAGGAGCAGTCGTCAGCACTATCCCCAAAAGATTTACAGACACAATAGAACTTCTTAATCTGGCACAGGCTTCTTTTGAAAGAGAAGACTATGAAACAGCACTCCAAAGGCTTGGCCAGGCAAGATTAACACTAGCATTAGAAAAAGGAGAATTTAACCTATTCTTGTTCCTAATAGAATACTGGTGGCTGATCCTTCTAAGCTCAATATTCTTATCTGTCACAGGCACAGTCAGCTATCAGTCTTATTCAAAAGCAGTTATATCACAAAGACTAAGAAGCTTAGGAAAAAAGGAAGATGCTTTAAGGGAAGATATGAAAGATACCCAGAGCAGATACTTCAAAGAAAAGTTCACAGGCTTAGGGACATTCCGGAATCTTATGGTTGAATATCAAAAGAGGCTCTCAAAGATAAGACAGGTAAAGACAAAACTAAGGCACAAAAGGATCAGGATACTCAAGCCAGAGAAGCTTATCATTAATCTCGAAGAAGAAAGAAAAGAGATAACACACTTGATAAAAAGTCTCCAGACTGATTATTTCAAAAAAGGAAATATAAGCAAGAAAGAATACAAAGAGCAGTCAAAGCTCTATTATGAAAGAGTAGCAGAGATCGAGGACGAGCTTTTGACTTCACAGATCCAGGCATATGTAAAGAAGGAATAAGATGAAAACAAAACAACTAACTATATTAATAGCATCTTTAATACTTTTTTCTGCATTTACTCTTGCCATCACCAGGGATGAAGCAGTAATTTCCATACACAATGCAGAAGCGGATATCTTAGAGATGCAAGAAGCAGGATTCTCTGTAAAATCGCTAGAAGACACATTACTGGTAGCAAAACAAGCTCTCGAAAGAGCGGATTTCGCTGATCTGATAAAAAAGAACACAACAGGCGACCTGGCAGAGACAGCAAGAACTGCATTAGAGGGATTAAACTACAAAGGATTCACATATGATGAAGTCCTCAAGCATACAGAAGAGATAAGTTTCAGAAAAAAACAGATGTACGATCTTTCAGACTCATTCAGGGCTTTTGAACTTGACATAACCCCATACAATACAGAAAAAAACACTAACGAAACAGTAGGGTTAGCTTTCATAACAGGTTTCTTTTCCTTCTTCACCTCAAAAGAACAGCTTGTAGACACGTCAGAATCAGAAGAGCTGCTAAGAAAAGCCAGGATCGCTTTTGAAGAAGAAAGGATAGAAGAAAGCAACAATCTCATCCTACAGGCCCAGAACAATCTTGAAGAAAAAAAAGCAGATATCACAACATTAAATTTATTAAAACGTTCAGGAAAAAACTTTATCGAAAAAAACTGGCGTGAACTCTTATTTGCACTTACAATAATAACCTTAACAGGGCTTATAACTTGGAAAGTTATGAGTGTAAAAAAGATAAAAAATGAGCTGGATAAACTCAGGATAGAAAAAAAGTCACTATCTATACTTATGAAAACAGCCCAGTTAGACAGGTTCAAAAGAGGAGTTATACCAGACACAGTATATAAGATACGTATGGAAAAATACAATACAAAGATGAATGATCTAAAGCAGAAGATACCTGTTCTGGAAGCTATGCTGAAGAAAAACAAAGAAAAAGCAAAAAAGAGCAGAAAATAGGAAATTCCCTTAATTTACCCTTAAAATACCGAAAGCTTTATAAATGACTTCGGAACTCCAAGTGTCATGCCGGAGGGAATCTTTCTATAGTCCAAAGAAGCTTGATTTAAGCGAATTTAACCTATAGAGAGATTGTTGTGCGGTCGACCACTTAATCGCGCCCTGGTAGTGTAGTGGCCTATCATGAAGCCCTGTCGACCACCTGAGGAAACGAAGGTGATGCTGCAGTAAGGCTTCGACCCGGGTTCAACAAAGTCATTATGAATTTAATGCCTTGGAAAGTCCCGGCCAGGGCGTCTTACATTAACAATGGGCCGGTAGCTCAGCCTGGTAGAGCATCTGACTTTTAATCAGGGGGTCGCGAGTTCGAATCTCGTCCGGCCCAGTTTTCACGTCGAGGGGAGAGAATGCCAAAGAAACTAATCATAGGAAAACATGACCTTATTCCTAAACATACAAAATTAAGTGAGAAGGATAAGAAAGACTTATTCGAAAAGTACAAAATTTCTTTGAAGGAATTGCCAAAGATCTACAAAGGAGATCCTGCTCTGCAGTCCTTAAATGTAAAAGTTGGTGACGTCGTAAAGATAGTCAGAAACAGTCCTACTTCCGGTGAATCAATATATTATAGAGGAGTCGTAAATGCCTAATTATAGCAGAACTTTGATAAAAAAATATTTTGAAGAGAAAAACCTAGTTGAAGCAGACATTACTTCTTTCAACAGCCTTATAGATGCACAGCTACAGGAAATAATAGAAGAGAACAAAGAGATAATTCCGACAATTATCCCTCATGATATCGACGAGTTTAAGATCAGGTTAGACAAGATCTGGGTAACCAAGCCGGAAATAACAGAAGCTGACGGATCAAAAAGAAATGTTTATCCTTCTGAAGCAAGGCTAAGGCATCTTACTTATGCAGCTCCTGCATTCATAGAAGTTTCAGCACACATAAACGGAGTGCAGAGAGAATCATTCACAACACAGATAGGAAATCTGCCTGTTATGTTAAGATCAAAGATCTGCCACCTTAACAAGCTTTCAAGAGAAGAGCTTATAGAAAAAGGAGAGGATCCAGACGATCCAGGCGGTTATTTCATAATCAACGGAACAGAAAAGGTTCTTATCGACATAGAAGATTTGGCATCAAACAAAGTATTAGTAGAAAAAGGAACAACTGGTGTTTCAGAATATGTCGGAAAAGTTTTCTCAGAACGTGGATCATTCAAGATTCCGCACACTGTAGAGAAGATGAAAGATGGAATCTTCTACTTCTCATTCACAAGAGTGAAAAGAATACCTATCATAGTTATCATAAAAGCATTAGGCCTTCTAAAAGATGAAGAGATTATGAGATGGGTCTCAAAAGACAGGCAGTTTGATGAGCTGTACGTAAACCTATTGGAATTCGTCGACATAAAGACTGAAGACGATGCAATAGACTACATAGCTAAAAAGATAGGCATAACACAGGCTAAAGACATTAGGATAGAAAGAATGAGAGAGATATTAGACAAATATCTTCTTCCTCACTTAGGAATCGACCAAAAAGACAAGATGTACAAAGCTTATAATCTATGCAAGATCCTAAAAAAATTCATCATGGTTTCAAACGGAGAGCTTGACACAGACGACAAGGATCATTACATAAACAAGAAGATAAAGATGTCAGGAGACCTTTTATCAGATCTTATCAGGGTTAACCTGAAAGTTCTTATCAATGATCTATTATACAATTTCCAAAGAATAGTTAAGAGAGGAAAATTCCCGTCAATAAAAGTTATCATAAGAGACAAACTTTTAACCTCAAGAATTTACAGCTCAATGGCTACAGGAAACTGGGTTGGCGGAAGAAAAGGGATATCACAGAGGATCCAGAGATTAAATTTCTTAGAGACACTATCACACTTGCAGAGGGTCGTTTCCCCATTGTCAGCTTCACAGGAAAACTTCGAAGCTAGAGAACTGCACTCAACACATCTAGGCAGATTATGCCCTATAGAAACTCCGGAAGGAACAAACATCGGGCTAAGAAAGAATCTTGCTCTGATGTGCAAGATATCTGAAGAGTCTGACGAAGAAGAATTATCAAAACAGCTAAAGAGCCTTGGCTTGAACGAGGTTGCATAAAATGACAGAAGTCTATCTTAACTCAAAATTTGTAGGGACTGTTGACAGTGCTCAGGATTATATAGACCAGTTCAAAGGAGAGAGAAGAAAAGGATCTATCACTTCTAACGCTAACATATATCACGACGAGAAAGCAGATGAGATCAGGATAGAATCTTCAAAAGGAAGAGCAGTAAGGCCGTTGATAGTCATAAAAGATGGAGTATCATCTCTTACAGAAGCCCATCTAAAACAACTAGAAAAAGGAGAGATCACATGGAGCGATCTTATACAGCAGGGAGTTATAGAATACTTAGACACAGCTGAAGAAGAAAACTCTTTGGTTGCAATAGTTGAAGATGACATAACTCCAGAACATACACATCTTGAAATCTCACCTATGGACATGCTAGGGTTAACAACATCATTAGTCCCATATGGAAACTTCAACCAGTCTACAAGACTGAACGCAGGATCAAAGAACCAAAAGCAGGCTATCGGATTCTATGCAACAAACTATGCAGTAAGGATGGACACAGACGTTAACCTATTACACTATCCTCAGAAATCGATCGTCAACACAATGATGCATGAGATCTCAAATTATCAGAATCATCCAGTTGGCCAGAACATTACAGTTGCTGTTCTAAGCTACGAAGGATATAACATGGAAGACGCTGTCATCATAAACAAGAGCTCAATAGAACGTGGCTTAGGAAGATCATCATACTTCAGGCCAAGTGTTGCTGAAGAGCTAAGATATGCAGGCGGACTTATCGACGAGATCTGCATACCTGATAAAGAAGTAAAAGGATACAAATCAGAAAGAGATTATAGGTATCTTGAAAAAGATGGAATAATCTATTCAGAAGCAAAAGTAACTGAAGGAGATGTCATCATAGGAAAAACATCCCCTCCAAGATTCTTAAGCTCATTAGATGAATACAACCTGGCTTCTTCAACAAGAAGAGAATCATCTGTCGCTGTAAGGCACGGTGAAAAAGGTATCATCGATTTCATATTATTGACAGAAAACGAAGAAGGAAACAAGCTCATTCAAGTTAGAGTAAGAGAACAGAGAATTCCTGAAGTAGGAGACAAGTTCACTTCAAGACATGGGCAAAAAGGAGTTGTTGGATTGATAATCCCTCAGACAGATATGCCTTTCTCAAGTTCAGGAACTAACCCGGATATCTTATTCTCTCCACAAGGTATTCCGTCAAGGATGACAATATCACACTTGATAGAGCTGGTTGGAGGAAAAGTTGGAGCTTTGGGCGGACGTTACATAGACGGAACAACATTCGACGCTGAGCCAGAAAAAGCATTGAGAAAAGAACTTCTTGCAATGGGATTCAGAGAAAATGGAACTGAAACTCTTTACAACGGACACACTGGAGAAAAGTTCAAAGCAAAGATATTCATCGGAAACATGTATTATCTTAAGCTAAAGCACATGGTTGCAAACAAATTACATTCAAGAGCAAGAGGTCCTATCCAGCTGTTGACAAGGCAGCCGACAGAAGGAAGAGCTAAAGAAGGCGGACTAAGGTTAGGAGAGATGGAGAAGGACACATTCGTAGCTCACGGAGCTTCACTATTGCTAAAAGAAAGATTCGATTCAGACAAGACAAAAGTTCCTGTCTGTGAACAGTGCGGAATCATCGCAGTACACGATGAGTTCAAGAACAAATCATACTGCCCTATCTGCGGAGACAATGTTGAGATAACAAACGTAGAATTGGCATATGCATTCAAGCTTATACTGGATGAGTTCAAATCACTTTGTGTTTATCCAAAACTACAGCTTAAAAACAAATACTAGGTGCAAAAATGAGCGAATATACAGGAGACTATGTATACAAAAGGGTTGAAAGTATAGTCTTTGGAGTATTATCACCAAAGATGATCAAGCAGATGTCCTCTGCAAAGATCGTAACCCCTGAACTATATGATAAAGAAGGTTATCCTGTAGACGGTGGCCTGATGGATATAAGGCTTGGAGTTATCGATCCTGGACTTAAATGCAGGATTTGCGGCTCAAAACTAAAAGAATGCCCTGGCCATTTCGGATACATAGAGCTTGCAAGGCCAGTCATGCACATCAATTTCATAGAGATAGTATATAATCTTCTAAGATGCACTTGCAGAGATTGCGGAAGAGTTCTTATCCCAAAAAACAAGATAGACAAGCTAACTCAAAAATTCAACGAAGTAGAGAATGAGATGGGACAGGAAGCAAGAAGAAAAGCTATCAGAGAAGAGATAACAAAACTAAAGACTATCAACAAATGCCCTTACTGTAAAGCAAGACAGCAGAAAGTAACATTAGAAAAGCCAACAACTTTCCTTGAGAACGAAAAAAGGCTTTCACCTATCGAAGTAAGGACAAGGATGGAAAAGATCACTGACGAAGACTGCTTAGTATTTGGATTGAATCCAAAATCAGTAAGGCCTGAATGGATGGTTCTGACAATACTGCCAATACCTCCAGTAACTATGAGGCCTTCAATCACATTAGAGTCAGGAGAAAGATCAGAAGACGACTTAACTCACAAATTAGGAGATATAGTAAGGATCAATCAAAGATTATTCGAAAACATCAACGCAGGAGCTCCTGAGATCATCATAGAAGATTTGTGGGATCTGCTACAATATCACATTACAACATTCTTTGACAACGCTGTTGCACAGCTTCCGCCGGCAAGACACAGATCTGGCCAGCCGCTAAAGACAATCAGCGAGAGAATAAAATCCAAAGAAGGAAGGATCAGACACAACCTTGCAGGAAAAAGAACAAACTTCTCAGCAAGAACAGTTATCTCACCAGATCCTATGCTTAAGCTTAACGAAGTAGGAGTTCCAAAAGAAGTTGCAGAAAAAATAACAGTTCCAGAAAGAGTTACAGAATGGAACATGGCTTATCTTAAAGAATTTGTTGAAAGAGGCCACAAGAAATATCCGGGAGCAAACTACATAGTAAGGCCTGACGGAAAGAAGAAAAAGATCACAGATGAGACAAGAGAACAATTATTGGAAGAATTACAGCCAGGATATCTTGTAGAAAGGCATGTCATGGACGGCGATATTGCAATATTCAACAGGCAGCCTTCACTGCACAGGATGTCAATGATGTGCCACAGGATAAAGGTTCTTCCATACAAGACTTTCAGATTAAACCCAGCTGTCTGCGCTCCTTATAACGCTGACTTTGACGGAGACGAGATGAACTTACATGTTCCACAGACAGAAGAGGCAAGAGCTGAAGCAGAGATCCTTATGATGGTCCAGACTCAGCTGATATCTCCAAGATATGGTTTGTCAGTTATTGGATGCGTCCAGGATGGAGTTTCAGGAAATTTCATACTTACAAATAATATGATCAAGATGACAAGAAACGAGGCTGTTGACCTATTATCTTCAGTTGGAGTTGATAACTTTACAAAACTCTCAAGAAAAGAGTTTGTTACAGGAGCAGATGTATTCAGCTGCGTGCTTCCTGATGATTTCAATTTCGTAGGAAAATCAAAATCAGGACAGCCTGTCAAGATCGAGAACGGAAAACTGATCGAAGGAGTTATGGATTCAGCTAACTTAGGAGGAGGCAAAGGTCTGATGCTTAGGACTCTTCACAAGAACTATGGGGCAGACGACACTATCCAGATATTAGAAAAGATATTCAAGCTTGGTATAAAAACATCATTAAAGTATGGATTCTCTGTAGCGATTTCAGACTCAGATCTTCCGAAAGCTGCAAGAGAAAAGATCAACGGGATTATGGATACTGCATATCAGGAAGTTGAGAATCTTATCGACAGGTTCCAGAGAAATGATTTAGAAACATTCCCTGGAAAATCACTGAAAGAGACACTAGAACTAAAGATCCTGGAATTATTGAACAAAGCAAGAAACGAATCAGGATTGGTTGTTAATGAGTTTGCTCCAAAAGGAACTGCAACACTTCTGATGACCAATTCAGGAGCAAGGGGAAATCCTCTAAACTTAGCTCAGATGGCTGCTTGCGTAGGGCAGCAGGCTATGAGAGGTAAGAGGATAGAGAAAGGATATCAGGGAAGAACATTATCGTGCTTCAAGAAAGATGACTTAAGTCCAGCAGCTCATGGATTCATAAAGAAAGGGTTCAAATCAGGACTAAAACCTCATGAATTCTTCTTCATGGGAATGACTGGAAGAGATTCACTGATGGATACTGCATTGAGAACACCAAAATCCGGTTATCTTTATAGAAGACTTGCTAACGCAATGCAGGACTTAAAAGTAGAATATGACAATACTGTAAGAGATTCAAGCAAAAAGATCATCCAGTTCGATTATGGAGAAGACGGAATGGATGTTTCAAAATCAGAAGGCGGAATCGTAAATGTCCAGAGGATCATAGAGGAGACAAAATAAAATGACAACAATACCAAAAGAAATTGCTGACTCATTGCCAAAAGCTCTTTTAGAGGATCTTAAAGAGAAAGTAAAATCATTATCACAGACTAAAGCTAAGAAAGTTATGGAGACAGTACACCAGGAATATAATAAGGCTAGAGTTGAGCCAGGAGAATGTGTCGGCTTGGTTGCAGCAGAATCAATTGGAGAACCAGGAACACAGATGACATTGAACACATTCCATTTCGCTGGAGTTGCAGAGATGAACGTCACAATGGGTCTTCCAAGGATCATAGAGATCTTAGACGGAAGAAAAGAGCTTAAGACTCCTATGATGGAGATATTCCTGAAAAAACCATATTCAAAAGGAAAAGACATAAAGAAGTTAGCTATGAACATAAAAGAGACAAAGCTTAACGAGATTGTCACAGAGTTTGTCATAAATGTAGCAGATTTTATTATAGAAGCTAAGCTTAACAAAGAAAAGATAAAAGACCTTGGTATGAGAGAAGCTACACTTCTTACTATACTTTCAAAAGAGATCAAAGGCGCAACAGTAAAGAAAAAAGAAGACAGCCTTATAATCAAACCAAGAGGAAAATCAGATTCATTGAACGAGATCTACAAATTGAAAGAAAAGATCAAGGGAACATATGTAAGAGGAGTAAAAAAGATCTCACAGGTTCTTCCTGTAAAAAGAGGAGAAGAATTCATCATAATAACAGCTGGTTCAAACCTAAAAGATATCCTTAAGATGGAAGAAGTTGACACATCAAGGACAAGAACTAATGATATCTTCGAGATATCAGGTGTTTTAGGAATTGAAGCTGCAAGACAGGCAATTATCGACGAGGTCTTTAAGGTTATTGAATCACAGGGATTAAACGTTGATGTAAGGCATATAATGCTTGTTGCTGACACAATGTGCATAGAAGGAATGGTAAAAGGTATAACCCGTTACGGAGTTGTCAGCGAAAAAGCATCAGTTCTTGCAAGAGCAAGTTTCGAAACACCGATAAAACACATAATAAACGCTTCATTGGTAGGAGAGACAGACAAGCTGAGCTCAGTAGTTGAAAACGTTATGCTTAACCAGCCAGTTCCAGTAGGAACAGGCCTTCCAGGATTAATAACAAAAGTGAAGTAAAGATGGCAAAGAAAAAACAATCAGTAGACAAGAATGTCGAAGAGATAAGGAAAATATTGGATTCAAAGAATCTTGTTATTGGAACAGATCTTACGCTTAAGAATCTTAAATCAGGAAATGTATCAAAAGTATTCATATCATCAAACTGCCCTGATGAAGTAAAGAATGAATTAACACACTGCAGTAAGCTGACTGATGCAAAGGTAATTGAACTTAATCAGCCTAATGATGAGCTTGGAGTTATCTGCAAAAAACCATTTTCTATTTCTGTTCTATCTTTATTAAAAGGTTGATATTTTTGGCTAAGATAAAATACGATATTAATTTGATGAAGATCATGTCTATGTTTGAATCGTTGACAAGATCTAAGCTAAAAGACTGCTTTGAGATAGAGAGCCAGCTTATCTTTGTTGTAGAAGAAGGTGAGATCGGAAAAGCTATCGGAAAAAAAGCCGTAAATGTAAAGAAGATAGAAAATTCATTGAAAAGAAAGATCAAGATCGTTGAATTTGACGCAGATTCATTAGAATTCACAAAAAAAGTTGTCTTTCCTCTAAAGCTTAAAGAGATAAATGAGGAAGAAGGCATAATAACTATGACTGCAGCTGACAACAACACAAGGGGGTTGTTGATCGGAAGGAATGCCCAGAATCTGAGGCATTTCGAGGCTATCGTGAAGAGATTTTACGACATAAAAGAGCTAAAAGTAACGTAAGCTTTATAAATGGGACCAAACCCCTAACACACTACAATGGGAAAAAAACCTACTGGACTGAACACAGGAAAAAAATTGCAGAAAAGAAGAGTTAAAGGCAGATGGCATAACAAATGGTATACCAAAAGAGCCCTTAACCTAAAGCAGAAATCAGATCCATTAGAAGGAGCTTCCCAGGCAAAAGGTATAGTTCTTGAAAAAGTACAGCTAGAAGCAAAACAGCCAAACTCAGCTATGAGAAAGTGCTGCAGGGTTCAGCTGATCAAGAACGGAAAACAGGTTACAGCATTCATGCCAGGAGATGGAGCACAGAAGCTGATAGATGAGCACGATGAAGTCATCATTGAGTGTATCGGCGGAAGGATGGGAAGATCCAAAGGAGATATCCCAGGTGTCAGATGGCAGGTACTTAAAGTTAACGATCAGAGCCTTAACGCACTGTTAGGCGGAAAGATAGAGAAAGCAAGAAAATAAAATGAGCGAACTAAAAGTTTTTGACAAATGGAGTGTAGAAGGGATCAAAGTAGATGATCCTGGATTAGTTGATTACATCAACTTAGACCCTACAGTTGTCCCAAAGACAGGAGCCCGTTATGCTGGAAATAAGTTCCACAAATCAAAGACATTCATAGTTGAAAGATTCATAAACAAGCTGATGACAACAGGCCACAGGTCAAAAAAACATTTCAAATCATCATATCATATTACTGGAAAAGCGCAGACAGTCATGGACATAATGAAAAAGACAATGGTCCAGATCGAGAACAGGACAAAGAAGAATCCTGTCGCAGTTCTTGTACAGGCGATTGTCAACGCTGCTCCAAGAGAAGAGATCATAGCTATCGAATACGGCGGAGCTCGTTATCCGAAAGCAGTTGAATGCTCACCTCAGAGAAGGATCGACTTCGCAATAAGACTGATGACACAAGGATCTTATCACAAAGCATTCAACACAAAGAAATCAATGGTAGCATGCTTAGCAGATGAGATAACTGCCGCATATGCACTAAGCCCTAATTCTGGAGCAATAGCAAAAAAGCTAGAGCTTGAAAGACAGGCAGACGCTTCTAGGTAATTCTTAATTAAATGGTAACTTATTATCTATATGAAAGTTTCCAAGTTTTCATGTTTTTTAGTATTTCTATGTTTACAATTTCAGTTGGTATCTTAGGTTTCATGATGCCTTTCATAATGAAGTGGAAAGGAGAGGTTCCAAAAGAAAAAAGAGAAGAAATTGACGAAAGAATAAAAGAAGCAAGAAAATGGTTGTTTGTTAGTGTTTTTGTATTCTTTTTTATGATGATACTTGCTTTTGAATCCTCCACACATGTACAAGGAGCATGTATGACTAACATTGAGAATTGTGAAGGGTTAGTTGGACCACTCAGCGTTATCAGCTCGGAAGCAAAAACAATACTCTTCATCCCTATAGAGGTATCTATTGCGATTTTATACTTGATATCATTTTTTGGAATAATCTACATTGCTAGACTGTTATGGTTATTGGTGGAAATAACAGATATTATTTCAAAATCAAAGTAATTCTGTTTATTATCCAAAAACTATTTAAACCAATAAAAAATCAGGATAACAATGAACCATTCAATAAAAGTAGGTGTTAGTTTTGGTCTTACTTCTGGGATAATCACAACATTAGGCCTGATGGTAGGCCTTAGTGCATCAACTAACTCAAAGCTTGCAGTAATAGGAGGAATTCTAACCATAGCCATAGCAGATGCATTCTCAGATGCTTTAGGCATCCATGTTTCAGAAGAATCAGAGAACAAGCACACTCACAGAGAAGTATGGGTATCAACAGTTGCAACATTCCTTTCAAAATTCATCTTTGCGATGCTGTTCATAATACCAGTGATGTTATTCTCATTGACTACAGCAGTGATAGTAAGCATAGTAGTTGGATTTTTGCTGTTATCAGTGTTCAGCTACATGATTTCAAAAGAAGAAGGAGTAAAATCCTGCAAGGTTATATTTGAACACCTCACCATAGCATCTATAGTTATCATCCTAACACATTACATAGGAAAATACATCTCAATCCTTTTTGGGATTTAGAACTAAAACAATTTCTCCTTTAATCTTCTTATCTTTTAATTTACTATAAACTTCAGAAGCACTTCCTCTAATAAATTCTTCAAACTTCTTTGTCATCTCTCTGCAGACAACAACATCAAAAGAAGGTATAACTTCATCCATCAGTTTCAATGTTTTAATCAACCTATGCGGAGATTCATAAACAACCGTAGTCATCTTCACATTTTCAAACAATTCCCTTTTCTGCTTTTCCTTCTTGCTCAAAAACCCTAAAAAACAGAACTTATCTGTCGGCAGCCCACTACACACTAAAGCATTAACCATCGCATTAGCTCCGGGAATTCCACTAACTTCAATATCTCTTTTAACACACTCACGAACTAGATAAAATCCAGGATCACTTATCCCAGGAGTTCCACAGTCAGAGACAATAGCAACTTTCTTATCATTCACATCATCAATAATTTCCTTAACTCTCCTTTCCTTATTATAATCATTAAAACTGATCATCTTATTTTTGATCTTATACTTATTCAACAACACCCCAGTCCTTCTTGTATCTTCAGCCAGGATCAAATCAGCTTCCTTCAAAACTTTCAAAGCCCTCAAGCTAATATCTTCAATATTTCCTATCGGTGTAGACACAACATATAACATAACACATAAAATCCACAGATTCTTTTTAAACATTTCCAAAAGATTTTAATATCATCTCAGAATCTATTCAACTATGGTCAATTTCACAGTAAAAAAGAAGATTTCTAAAAAAGAAATACCAAAAAAAGAGATTCCAAAAGAATCAAAAAACCCCATCTCGATAGATGACATAATCAAGAAACACATGACCAAAAAACCACAGATAAAGATAACAAAAAAGAAAGAGCCGGAATTAGAAAAAACAGTCCAGCCATACAAATCAATCCCATTGACAGAAAGCTCTTACTTTGTATTCACAAAAGAGCTCAATTACAACAGATTATATTCATATCTTGGAAAACTAAAGACAGCAGAAACACAATATGAAGCTTCAGAAGAGATCCAGCAGACATTCAAAAGCTCAAACGACCTCTTTACATACAAAGAGGTCTCAGACTATCTGAGAAAATTCACAGTAAATAATCTTCTAGGAACCCAGATGAACGACACATCAATAAAAGAAAAAGAGCAGTTCAATAACTACGCTATGTTCAACAAGCAGATAATCATGCTTGAGCTGCAGACAAATCTGCGTGGTATAGCGCAGACAGACGCTCCTGCTCCTGTATACTCGAGAGGGAAAGCTTAAAACCACAACATTTAAATACTGACTATCACTTACTGGTGTCATAAAAGACCTTATTGGAGGATTTCTGTGAGGGTGATTAATAATGGTTGAACAACTAAAGACTGGCACTACAACAGTTGGAATTGTCTGTAAAGACGGATTAGTATTAGCAGCAGATAAGAGAGCCACAGCAGGCCACATGATTGCTGACAAAAGGACAAAAAAGATCTACAAGATCTCAGATGACATGGTCATAACAATGGCTGGTTCAGTTTCTGATGCTCAGCTTCTAACTAAGTTAATCAAAGCAGAGATAAAACTAAAAGAGATAAGGACTGGAAAAAAACCAAATGTAAAAGAATCTGCTAACTTATTGGCAGGCATGGTCTACGAAAACATAAGAAAATTTTCACTTATACCTGGAATCTCACACTTCATACTTGGAGGAAAAGATGCAACAGGTTACTATCTGTATGATGTATATGCAGACGGATCATTGACAAAATGTGATGATTTCATCTCATCAGGATCTGGTTCAGTATTTGCTTTCGGTGTCTTAGAAACTATGTACAAGCCAGACATAACAGTTGAAGATGGGATAAAACTGATTGTAAAATGCGTTAACGCAGCACTGCAGAGAGATTCTGCAAGCGGAAACGGAATAAACATTGTTACAATAACAAACGAAGGTGCAAAAGAATATCTGGAACAAGAGATAGTCAACAAGGTACAATTATAAGTTTTTATTGATTTTTCTTAGGTGTATTAAGAATATGGCAGATATAATAAAAGAAATTTTGAAAAAAGTTGGGGAATCAAGCATAAGTCTTGCTGCTTTCGAAGGAGCAAATATCGTTCTCTACACAAAAGACAAGGACTTTTTCCTAGATAACGGAGGAGCGATAAAGGCTGTTGTTGATGAGTTCAAGAAAAGGATAGAGCTAAGGCCGGATCCAGCTATATGCATGGATATGGAAAAAGCTGAGAAAGAGATAAAAAAGATAATTCCAAAAGAAGCTGGTGTTGACCAGGTTATCTTTGATCCTCAGAGAAGTATGGTAGTCATCGAGGTTGAAAAGCCAGGACTAGCGATAGGAAAACAAGGATCATTGCTTAGAGATGTAAAATCAAAAACACTTTGGGTTCCTCTGATAAGAAGAAAACCTGCAATAAAATCACAGATCATTGAAAACATAAGGTCTGTATTATACCAGCATTCAGATCATAGAAAAAAGTTCTTAGACAAGACAGGACACAGGATCTACGACGGGTGGATCAGAGGAAAGAAGAATGAATGGATCAGATTAACTTATCTTGGAGGAGCAAGACAGGTTGGAAGATCATGCCTATTGCTTCAAACACCAGAATCAAGAGTTCTTCTTGACTGTGGAATAGATCCTGCAATGGCAATAGACAACCCAGGAGCTTATCCTTACCTAGAATGTCCTGAATTCAAGATAGAAGAACTAGATGCAGTTATCGTAACACATTCACACTTAGATCATTCAGGATTAGTTCCATACTTGTTCAAGTTCGGTTACAGAGGGCCAGTCTACTGCACAGAGCCAACTCGTGATGTAATGTCATTATTGCAGTTAGATATGGTAAAGATAATGAGAAATGAAGGAAAAGATCCTCTGTTCTCATCTGATGAAGTAAGAGAGATGGTAAAGCATACTATCTGCTTAGATTATGAAGAAGTAACTGACATAACTCCAGATGTAAGGATCACGCTGTACAACTCTGGTCATATACTTGGTTCTGCAATGGTGCATCTCCATATAGGAAATGGCCTGCATAATCTCGTATATGCCGGAGATTTAAAATTCGGAAGGACTGAAATATTGGAAGCAGCTGCAACACACTTCCCAAGATTAGAGACATTGATCATAGAAGCAACCTATGGTGGAAAAGATAATGTGATGCCGGCATTGAAAGATGCTAACGCTGAACTTAAGCAGGTCATCACAAACACGGTCAAGCGTGGTGGAAAAGTTCTGATGCCAACATTAGGATCAGGAAGAGCTCAGGAAGTCATGATCATGGTTGAAGAGATGATAAGGAACAAAGAGATAGAAAAGATCCCTGTGTATATCGATGGGATGGTATGGGATGTAACTGCCATCCACACAGCTTATCCTGAATTCCTAAATTCAATAATAAGAAAACAGATCTTCCACAAAGATAATAACCCTTTCTTATCAGAGATATTCAAAAGAGTAGGCTCACAGAAAGAAAGGTTACAGCTTATGGAAGAGCATGGCCCATGCATAATAATCGCAACATCAGGAATGCTTGTCGGAGGTCCTTCTGTAGAATACCTTAAGGGGCTGTCATCAGACAAAAGGCATGCTCTGATATTCTCATGTTATCAGGCTGAAGGTTCATTAGGAAAAAGGATACAGAACGGAGAAAGAGAGATAGCTTTCAAAGGAGATGGCCGTGGTCAGGAGATAATGAAGATAAATATGGAAGTCCATAAATTAGAGATAACAAACCATTCTGACAGGAAGCAATTGATCAACTTCGTAGGAAAATGCCAGCCAAAGCCAAAAAAAGTCATAATCAACCACGGAGAAAACTCCAGATGCTTAGATTTAGCTTCTTCTATACACAAGCAATACAGAGTAGAGACCAACGCTCCTAGGAACTTAGAAGCTGTTAGGATACGTTAATTCTTATAGTACAGAGCCTATATACACCCTCTCTAACAGCCATATTTGTCACTTATAGGTGGTAATAAACCGAAAGCTTTATATATAAGTAGTCACTATATAGTAACTAAGATGACAAAATCAGTATGGTTTTTAGTTATAGGTATCTTCATGTTAGGTTGGTTTGCTAGTGATATCTACGCATACCTAAGCTACGATGATTTTGCTATATTTCCTATGGCCATATTCTCAGACCACTCTCCTGATATTGACTCACCTTCTGACTGGATTAAAGAAGAACAGATCCATGTGTACAAAGACAGGATAATTTTAGATATTGAAGATGCAGTTTGGTCAACCTTCGCAGATACAAACTCGATGGACCCTTTCTTAGATGCAGGTTCTAACGGCCTGGAGATAAGGCCAGAATATGCAGAGCAGATAATGGTCGGTGATGTAATATCATATAGGTCAGATTATGCTCCAGGAATAGTCATCCACAGGGTAACTGACAAAGGCCAGGATGAAGACGGAATTTTCTACAGGGTAAAAGGAGATAACAACGCACTAAGAGATCCAGGAAAGATAAGATTCAATCAGATTGAAGGAGTTCTGGTTGGAATACTTTATTAGAGGTGTGAAAGATGTCAATATTATTGGTGGAAAGAGCTGAAGATTTAGACAAAGAATTTTACAAGCTTATCAAACAGGCAAGGAAATCAGCAAAGCTTCCAGTTAATGAAGGTTATTCAGAAGAAGTTGCAAAACTTCCAGAAACTATTTCAGAACAAGAGATTGGAGAAGAACTAAAAGATACAGCTTTTGTTGATGATTCTCATGAAAATATGGAAAGACTAGAACTCATGATCCACAGAATGGTATCAAAGAGAGAAAACAGACTAAAAAAAGATGATGTTGTAGATCTATATTTTGCTGGTGTTATGAAAAATATGGTCCTTAGTCCTAAACTTTTAATGGATTATGTAGTTCACTTTAAAGACTTAAACAAAGAGATGAGTGCAATAGGAGAAAAAGGTCCAAAAGTCCAGTTTGAATTTTGTTTAGCTAATGGAGAATATATAATGGCGAGGAATTCATTAGTCGATCCTCGATTTGATGATTATGGGAATTTTACAGATCAGGCAAAGAACCAATTAGGGAGAGCTGAAATTTTATATTCTATGGCTGCAAGCGGTTACAAGCAGCTAAATGGAGGAAGAACTCTTGTAAGCGATGCTTTAGAGAGCATACATTTCAATGGAACTGAAAAATATGCAAAACTACTTAGCCATATCGATGTTTTCAGAGCACAAGAACAGGAAGACAGACTTCAAAAAGCAGTCAAGGGCGAGATAGATCAGATCACAGATAGAACTAACATAGCTGCAGTAACAGACCATATGCTTGATTTATACAATGCCTATAAGGAAGAACCTGATTTAGGAAGAAGAAAAGAACTCAAAGGTCAAATAATAATTATGGAAGAAAGAATACAGACTATTAATCCAGATTATAAGTTCACACCAATCCACGAATAATATTCTTAGAAACCTTTTTATAACCCTTTTATTTCTATCCTCGTATGGATGAGGAAACATTAAACAATTACAAGAAAGCTGGAAAGATAGCAGCTGAAGCTTTAAACTACGGCGCATCATTGATCAAGCCAGATGTTCTTATGATAGAAGTCGTGCAGAAGATAGAACAGAAGATAACAGAGCTTGGGGGAAAGATGGCGTTCCCAGCTCAGGTATCTTGCAATGACATTGCAGCACACTTCTGTCCTGACTTAGATGAAGAAGCAGTATTCAAGGACCAGGTTGTCTGCTTAGATGTAGGTGTCCATGTAGAAGGATGCATAGGAGACAACGCAACAACAGTAGACTTATCAGGAAATAACGAAGAATTAGTAAAAGCTTCAAGAGAAGCTCTAAATAATGCAATAAAGATAATCACACCAGGAGTAACTTTAGGAGAGATCGGAAAAACTATACAGGAAACAATCTCTTCATTCAACTTCGCTCCTGTAAGAAATCTTTCAGGCCATGGTTTAGACACATTCAACATACATACTTACCCTACAATCCCTAACTTTGACACAAAAGACACTACAGAACTGAAAGACGACCAAGTAATAGCAATCGAACCGTTTGCATCAAAAGGAGCAGGGATAATCTACGAAAGCGGAAATCCTGGAGTTTTTCAGCTTATACAAAGGAAGCCAGTAAGAAACCCGATTGTAAGAAATATACTGAATGAACTGAACAACTACGACAACCTTCCTTTTGCAAAATGGTGGCTTCAGAAAAAATTCGGAGCAGGAAGAACTAATCTAGCACTAAGAGAACTAGAAAGATTAGAATCAGTAAAAGGATATCCTCCTTTAGTTGACAAAGCGCACGGATTAGTCTCACAGGCAGAACACTCATTAATCGTAAAAGACAAGCCAATAATTCTGACTAAAAATGAATAAGATCCTTATCATCGGAGCCTCTGGATTCTTAGGTTCAAAACTATTCTCTAAACTAAAAAATAAACATAAAGTCGTAGGAACATACAATAAACACAAAGTAAGAGGACTTTTAAAATTAGACACCACCAACAAAAATGCACTAAAAAGATTCTTCCAAAAACACGATCCAGACATAGTCATAAACACAGTCGGACTAAACAACATAAGGGTCTGCGAAAACAACAAGAAACTGGCAAAAAAAATAAACTACACAAGCGCAAAAAACATATCACAGCTTTGCAAAAACAGAAAACTCATATACATCTCAACAATATATGTTTTCAGCGGAAAAAAAAGGAACTACTCTGAAAAACACATACCTCATCCAGTCAACTACTACGGAAAAACACACCTTATGGCTGAAAAAGAGTCATTAAAGATAAAAAACTCAATAGTTATCCGTTCTGATCTATTGTACGGCTACAACGGAAAGAACAGGAACAACAGCTTTCTCTCAAACATAATCAAAGGAAAAAAGATCAATCTAAACAACGAGCAGATAAAACATCCGTTGTTCATAGACGACGCAGCATATGCAATACAGCTTATGATAAAAAAAGATCTTTCAGGCATCTTCCATCTTGCAGGCCCAGACAAGACAAACAAATACCAGATAGGGATAAGATTCGAGAAACTAATAAGAAAAAAATCAGTAATAACACCAATAACTCAAAGCCAGCAAAAGGTGCCAAGACCAAAAAACACTACAATAAACACAAAAAAAGCAAGAAAGCACGGAATAAAGTTCCACTCATTAGATTCAGCTTTCAGGATAATCAAGAAATCACTCTAGGTCTTCGATCTTAACCTTCTTCTCTTTGCCGGATTCCATATTTCTGACAGTAACTTCTTTATTCGCAAGATCCTTCTCTCCGACAATAACTATCTTCTTAGCTCCGCAGTTAGCAGCATACTCAAGCTGTTTCCCTAATTTCCTTCCCATGAGGTCAATATCAACTTTATTCTTTTCTCTCAATCTATTAGCTATCTTTACAGCGTCCTTTCTTACTTTATCATTTACTGGAGCAATATAATAATCAACATTTCCCTCATACTTTGGCCATTCCCCTCTATCTTCTAACAATAACTGAAGTGTAACATCACCCATAGCAAAACCAGTAGCAGCACAGCTCTCTCCTCCAAACTGCTCTATCATCTTGTCATATCTGCCGCCACCAAATATCGCTCTCAAGCTTTCATCAGAATTAAAGCATTCAAACACTGTCCCAGTATAATAACCGAGACCTCTAGCAACAGAAAGATCAAATCTCACAAACTTATCCTTTCCATAATCCTTCAATAATTTCATAACTTTCTTCACTTCTTCAAGACCTTCTTTTCCTTCATCATCAAGCTTTTTCTCATCAACATCCTTCAGATCCTTTGTCTTCATTATCTTTTTAACACCTTTCAGCTGCTTTTCATCCAGTTTTAATTTTCCTAATTCTTTCTCAAACTCAGAATCATCTATCTTATCAGCCTTATCTATGACCTTTATTACATCCTCTATCTTCTTTATACTCAGATTATTCAGTATACCTTCCAGTAATTTCCTATTGTTGATCTTAACAAAAAAATCCTTATCATCCAATCCCAGATTCAACATACAATCTATAGCCAGGCTTATACATTCAGCATCTGCTGAAGCATCCTCTGATCCAAACAGCTCAACACCGAACTGATAGAACTCCCTCAATCTGCCCTTTTGAGGAGCCTCATACCTCCACATCCTTGTAATATAATACCATTTTACAGGTTTAGCTAATTCCTTCTGTTTTTCTATAAACATCCTTGTGATAGGAACTGTAAGGTCAAACCTTAATCCAAACTCTTCATTTCCTCTTTTATCTAATGTAAATATCTGTCCTTTTACCTCTTCCCCAGACTTAGCTGTCAACAGCCCAACATTCTCAAAAGCAGGAGCTTCAACTTCACCAAATCCATACTTAGAAGCAACAGCCCGCAAGCTATCAAAAACTACCTTTCTAGCTTCCATTTCCTCAGGATAAAAATCCCTTGTGCCTCTAGCTCTCTGATATTTCATACTAAAAACCAATAATGTGGCTATTTATATAATTTACTGAAGAATTACTTCTTTTTCTTCTTCCTAACAGCTTTCTTCTTAGAACTCTTTTTCTTAGGCTCTTCTTTCCCAAAAAGACCACCTAACCTGTACAACCGCAGCATCCTCGGTCCTCTTGTTATAGTCCTTACAAGCTTTGTTCCTTTCGCGCCCACTTTCTCCATCTTGACAAGCTCGCCAGCCTCCCTGACAACCTTTGAAGCAGCTTCACCTTCTCTAAGAGCTCTGCTCGCTTCCTTTCCAATATCTTCTGTAACATGCAGTATAGACTGCGCTTCTCCTAGTCCTCCAACCTTAAAGACCAGTCCAAGAGGAGCTACAGCGATTATATCCAATACTGATGTTTTCAAAAAACTCCAGACAGAAGCTTTCTTAAAAAAGTTAAAATAAAGGTCTATAACAAAAAACGCAATAATGATCTGATCGATCAGATGCACTTCATGCTCATGATGATGGAAGAACTCAGCTACAGCATCCATCCAGTGCCAATGGAAGAAATTCAGCTGATGAGAAAATTCACCAAGTATCAAAAAAAGTAACAGAAGAACAAGCCAAGGTATAGCCTTATCAACTATCTTCTCTAACCAGCCTAACTTTTCTTCATTAAAATCATGCCACTTCTGTTTCCACGGAGAAAGATCTTCTTCTTTATGCTTCCTCATCCTGTGAAACTTATGCAGCTTATGTCTTATCTTATGAACGACCATTTTCATGTAGCACCAAGCGAAATTCTTGGTATAAACTTCTCTCATGACTGGAATCTGCTTCTCCAGCTATAAGACATCAGATGTAGCGTGCTACATCATCTCTTTTTTGGAAATATTGCTCTGATTATCTTAAATAGGCTGTGCCTTTTCAAAAGTTGCTCTACCATCAGTATTACGATAAAAACAACCACACACAAAACAGCCAACAACACAAGATCCTGCCATATTCCTCCGATGCCCACACCAAACAGAGTGGCTTTCTTCAGCAATGTCTCAGACAGTAAGAATGGATTAAACTTAACAATTTCCTGGAATGCAGCTGGCATACTCTCGATAGGTAATATGATATCAGACAAGAATAAAAACACACTTCCCACAGATACTGTAACCAATGTTATAGTCTGCTCAGCCTTGAACAGATACGCTATCAGCATACCGATCAATACAAACAAGCTTGTAGATAATAATAATATCAAAGATATAACACCCAGGTTAGGCAGTATCTGCGAGCTGTAGAAATAAGTGGATATACCCATCAATACAGCTATCTGCATTATCATAAGCATCATTATAGTAAGATACATAGATATCACAAAAGTAATATCCTTTGTAGGAGCAAGATAGTTTATCAGATAAGACTTGCTTTTCTTCTCTATAACGATCACAGTTGAAGCTAACAGTATGCTGACAAACATTATGATCATTATCACGATTCCGCTGAATATATAATTAAGATGTGTCTTCTCCTCGACAATCGGCTTTATCGTAGATGTTATTGGGTTGACGATACTTCCTGCTTCGCTTATCTTGATACTCTCAACTCCAGACTGTATATTGTCAAACATAACTTTCATCTCACCCAGTTCAACACTGTTCTCATCCAGTATCTCAATATTGTCCTTATTCTTTGAGCTCATATCATTCTTAGCCCTGTCTGCTAAAGTCATCTTCAGCATAGCATCATCGATATCCTCATCAAGGCTTGCTATTATGGTGTTGATCTGCTTCCACTCGCTTCTGTTCAGTTTATCAATATCATTTGCTTCATTGTTTATATCATTAAGATTAGAATCAACATTCTTTATCTTGGCATCTACATACATCAGGTCAGATGTATTTCCGATCTTTTCTATCTTATCCTGTGCAAGATCTATCTTCTCCTTAGAATCATCAACCTCATTCATCAGGTTATTTCTGATAGCTCTCATCTCTTTCTGGCTTTCTTCTTCAAGATCCTTAAGCTCATCCAGTGTTATATCATTTGTTCCGAACTCAAGTGTATTCAGCTTATCAGATATCCTTATAGAGATATTCTTCATCTCTTCATTATCCCTTATTATCTTTTCAAGTACATCATTTTTCTCAGCAAGCTGCTCTTTTGTGCTCTTCAGCCTATCCAATAATATATTTGTAAGATCCAGGCTTATCTCTTCAGATTTAGAAGTAAACTCAGAAGATACAATATCCAATATTAACCAAACAAGATTTGTCTCAGAAGGATCAACATGAAAGACGATATTGTTCGTCTTCCCTTTTTCTATATCCATATTTGGAGGAAACACAACACATATATTGCTGTCTCCTACTTTAATCCTTTCGACACATTCCTTTTCAGCATCATACTTCACTATCGTAAACTCTTTCTCTTTAAGTTTTCCCAACAATGATTCTGCAAGATCAGAATAATCAGAAGAATACACTCCGACTTTGATATTATACACATTCGTGGTATTGAACGCCAATCCCAGCAAGAATACTATTATGATAGGGGCAAGTATAAGGACAAGTATAGAGGTCTTTGTCCTCATTATCAGCTTAAAGTTCTTAGATACTAGCCTAAGCAGATCCTTTATCATCACTAACACGCTCTTTTTTCATCATAGACTCAAATACATCATTCAATGATGGCCTTTGGATATTGATATCCTTAAGCTCATCCCCGGACTTCTTCACTGCATTCAGCAAAAACGCCAGTGTTGTTACAGCATCCGGAGTCTTTACTATAAGCCTCTTACCTTCTTCTTTCACATCTTCTATTTTAATATTTCTAAAGGTAAGCTTCTCTTTAAGTACACCATAGTCCTGGCTTGAAGTCTTAAGCTCTATAACTTTATCTTTAAGATAGATATCTTTCAGCTCATCAGGAGTCCCAACTTTCAATACTTTTCCTTTATGCACTATAGCTATCCTGTCACACATCTCTTCAAGATCATCAAGATGATGGCTTGCCATTATAACAGTGCTTCCTTCTTTGTTTATATCTTTGATAAAGTTCATAACCTGCTTCCTTGAATAAGGATCCAGGTCAGCAGTAGGTTCATCTAAAACAAATATAGGTGGATTATGTATTGTTGAAGCAACTAATCCTAATCTCTTCCTCATGCCGCCTGACAATTTTATAGAAAGGTTCTCCTTAGCTTCAATCAAATCAACCTTTTTCAATAACTTATCTATAGCCTGCTTCCTCTCCTCTCTTGGCAATCCATACAAAGCTCCAAAATGATCAAGATTCTCTCCAACCTTCAGCTCAAGATAGAAACTTGGCTCTTGTGCAGCAAATCCAAAAGCCATCTTCGCCTCTTCTGTATATTTATGCACTGATTTAAGAACTTCTCTTGTCTTAAACAATACTTCTCCTCCATCGGGTATAAGAAATCCCACCATCACTTTCATAAGTGTAGTCTTACCGCTTCCACTCACTCCAACGATCCCAAAACTCTCTCCTTTCTTTATATCCAGGTTTATATCTTTAAGAATTGACGTCTTTCCGAACCTCTTAGCAAGCCCAGCAATCTTGACAACAGTATCTTCTTCCATATTTAACTCTAGAATGGTTTTATTTTTAAAATTATCTATTATCCATACTATAATTACTTCTTTTTGTTTCTTCCCCTTTCCTTAACTTTCTTCAGTCTGGATAAAACTTCCTTATGCCCTGGATACTCAAGACTATAACCTTTGATCACAGCTTTCATGCTCTCATCATAAACTCTATGATGCTTGCTTTCCAAAGCCCTATCCAAAAGATGTAGGTCAACAGCTTTATCTTCATCCTTTGTAGAAAAAAAACTAAGTCCAAAATCTATAAAATGTATCTGGTCTTTAGCGATCATATTTGAAGTTGTAAGATCAGCATGGATTATATCCTCTTTATGCAATCTTCCGATCTTCTTGCCAACTTCTTCAGCATAATCTATATGGTTCTTCTCAAAAACATCTCTTAACTTCTCTCCTTCTATAAACTCCATATCTATTTTCATATCTTTATCGTCCATCTTAATCAGCTTAGGCCCGGGAAAGTCAATAGCTGATAATTTCTCCAAAACTTTAGCCTCTCTTCTAGTTCTAAACTTCCTTAACCCAGAATCAATATCAGGATGCCTATATCCTTTCTTCACCCTATGCTTCACAGCTCTGTCTTCTTCTTTGTAGATAACAGCTTCAGCTCCCTTTCCGATAACGTTTTTCATTATAATAAAAAGAAATAATTATTTTTTAGCGTCTTCCTTCTTCTCTTCTTTCTTGGCGTAATCCATCCCTTTCAGCCTTTCTTTGGTAACAGCGCCTTTCCCTTCTTTGAAAAGATCAAGAAGATAGACAGCATGTCCTACTTTCATCTTGCCTACATCGACAAGATCTTCTGCTTTAGTGTATTTTACGATGCTTTCTATATGCTCATCTTCCAGATGTCCTGCAGCACTTTCTGTAAGATTATTTCCAAGATCTTCTGTATGCTTCTTTGTAAGTTCAATGTAATTGTCATGTGTAAAGCTCTTCCCTCCATTCCTCTCAACAGTCCTCTTAAGGGTTCTTCTTAACATATCTTCTGTCAGTCCAGAATAAGTGCTCAACAGCTGATCATTATACAGCTTTTCATCTTCCTTATTTTCAAATTTATGGTCCTCTTTTACATGAAGATACTCTTTAGCTTTCTTTATATAATGCTTTACCATAGCATCTACAACCTTTTTCTGATTATCTGCTTTTTCAAGATCATCAGGATTAAGCTCTTTGCCTTCTTCAATGATTGCATCTATTCCTGCATTATATGCTTCAGAATGAGCCTTTTGTCTAGAAAATAATATATGATCCTTTTTTTTGCTTAACTTATGATATTTTGTAATGTGTTCTGGAACTTCTTCTTCCTTATCTGGCATTTTATCACCTTATGAGCTAAATAGTTAAGACCATTTCTTATAAACTTTTCGCTTATTTCACCATTATATAATACTAAGCAAAAACTATGACTTTTTTGCCTCACATATTTATGACTTTTTTGTCGCACTCATATATACTCAATAGCATTAATGTTTATAAAGGCGTTAATCTTCCTAAAGAGGTAGTTACAGTATAGTCTCATAAAAAATAGCATAGTGCCCAGTGAAGCTATAGGCAACACATCTGACAAAAATAGGTCTGATACACACCTATAACAGAAGCGAGCGGAACGCACTATGCAACAAAAATCACGAGGTATCCAAAAAATGGCCAAAAAGAAACAAAAAAAAGAGCAGAAAAAGAAACAGAAGCAGGAAGAAGAAGAGCTTCCTGAAGAGATAAAAAAACTCCCTAAAGAAGCACAGGAAAAACTAAAAAAAATCAAGGAAAAATTAGACAAGTTCCAGAAAAATATAGTTGAAAAATTTGATAAATATATCACAGGAATATCACTTCTCCCTCCAGAAAAGAAAGAAGGAGAAGAAAAGCCAACTGACGACAAGATAAATGTCTTAGTTCTTGTAGATGATTCTGATTCCCAAAAGATGACTAAAGAAGAGCTGAAAGAAAAGCTTACAACTATCATCGCAGGGATGGCAAAAGAGATAGATGAAAACATAGTTCCTCAGACAATAATACTGTCAGAAGTATGGCAGTCTTGCTATGATGCAAAACATGAATTACTTCAGCTGATAGCTATGTCTGCTCCAGTATATGATACTGGAATGCTTTCTGCAATCAAGATAGCAGAGATACACAAATCCATGGTCATAAAGAAATTCGAGAAATACATAGTAAGCTATGTTCTTGCAGGTTCTTTAGTCCAGGGAAGAGCTACAAAAGAATCTGACATCGATGTCTGGGTCGTTATTGATGATACAGATGTAAAAAAGATGACCAGAGCAGAATTAAAAGATAAATTAAGAGCTATAATCATAGGTATGGGTATAGAAGCTGGAGAGATGACAGGGATAAAGAACAAACTTAACATCCAGGTCTATATCTTAACAGATTTCTGGGATTCATTAAAAGAAGCAAACCCTATAATCTTCACATTACTAAGAGATGGAATTCCTTTCTATGACAGAGGAATATTCATGCCTTGGAAACAGCTATTGAAGATGGGCAAGATAAAGCCATCTGCAGAAGCCATAGACATGTTCATGGGTTCAGGAGAGCAGATGCTTTCAAGAGTGCATGATAAGATAAAAGAGATAGGGATGGAAGATATATTCTACGCGATACTGACACCATCTCAGGCAGCTTTAATGTTATTTGGCCTGCCTCCACCATCTCCAAAAGAGACCCCAGAGCTTATGAGGGATGTCTTTGTCAAGAAAGAGAAGCTTTTAGAAGAAAAATTTGTCAAGATCTTAGAGAAGACTATTCAGACAAGAAAAGAAATAGAGCACGGAACAAAGAAAGAGCTTAGCGGAAAAGAGTTAGACGAATTACTGACAAACGCAGAAGAGTATCTTAAGAGAGTCAAAAAGCTTTTCTCACAGATAGAGATGATGAAAGAAGAAGAATCCATGCTTCATATATACGAAACATGCGTTACTATAATCAGGGATGTCCTGAGATTAGAAGGCATAGAAAGGGTCTCAGACAAAGAGATAGTAGATATCTTCGAGAAAGAGATGGTCACATTAGGAAAGATACCTGAAAAATACCTAAGGATCCTGAAAGAGATAGTCAAGGCAAAGAAAGACTATGATGAAAAGAAGCTTACAAAGCCAGAAGTAGAGAAAGTTAAGAAAGATTCCGGACTTTTCATAAAGTTCCTGGTCGAATACATGCAGAGAAAACGTGGAAAAGAGCTTGAAAGGACAAAGATCAGAGTAAAGCACGGCAACAGATATGGTGAAGTGATTTTGCTTGAGAAAGAAGCTTTCATAATCCATGACATAGATCATGAGGAGAAAGAGCTTAGCAAGGCAAAGATCAATCCAGACGGTTCATTAGGAACAACAGAAAAGACAAACTTAGAAGAGCTTGAGAAAGCATTAGCTAAAGTAGAGATACCTTCAAAAGTTTTCATCAAAGAGCCTATCTTTGAAGATCTAAAAAGAGTATTTGGCAAAGACGTTGAAGTTCTGGTCAATTACTGATTTTTTCTTTTTTATTTTTAGACGAAAAGTTTATAAACTCAGTATCCTAGATTAACATTATGCCAGCAACTGTACCGACTAAAAAATTAATAGTCAGATATAAGGGAATATTTGATATGGAGGGGCTTTACAGGGTGATTGTACAGTGGCTCAAGTCAAAAAGATATTGGTTCCACGAATCAACATACAAGCACAAGGTTCCTACACCTCATGGTGCTGAAGAAGAGATAAAGTTTGCAGCTGAAAGGAAAGTAGATGAATATCATCTTTACAATATCAACATGTATTTCCACTTATGGCACATAACAGAAGTTGAAGTCATAAAAGACGGAAAGAAGAAAAAGCTTACAAAAGGCCAGATCGAGATTCAGATCAAAGGCGAGCTCGTCCTGGACTACCAGGGAAGATTTGATAAATCACCTTTTTTCCAAGCATTAAGGGGATTCTATCACAAATACCTGATAAAAGACAAGTTAGAGAATGTATGGTATGATACATTATATTATAGGACATTAAAATTGCAGGCTTTGATCAAGGATTATCTTGATATTGAAGCAAAAAGCCATGAGTATGAAGGTTATATGGGTGACAATGTATGAGCGAAAAGAATCTGATCATTGACCAGCTAAGGCTGAACTACTCAGGGCTGTTTGAGTTTCATGAAATGTTTAAGCTGATTGACGGCTGGTTCTATGAGAAAGGATATGATAAATTAGAAAAAAAGAACGAAGAGCAGACAACTCCTTCTGGAAGAGTTGTTGAGATAGAGCTAAGGCCCTGGAAAAAGACGACAGACTATGCAAAGAACGAGATAAGGGTAAGGATATTCATCAAAGAGATGAAAGATGTTACAGTAGAAAGAGACGGAAAAAAGATGAAAGTCCAGCAGGGAGACATCCACATGATCTTCGATGCTTTCTTAGAATCAGATTACGAGAACAGATGGGAATCAAAGCCGTTCTTCTATTTCTTAAGAACACTTTTCGACAAGTTCGTCTACAGAGTCTACACAAACAAGTTCGAAGGTGTGTTAGCTAATGACACACATGATCTTTACAACAGGATCAAAGCATTCTTGAATCTGTATAGGTATTAAGGTTTCTTCATAGCATTATCCCTAGAGCGATACTTATACATGAGCAAAGCCTGCTGAATTCCTTGTCTTTTACATTATCAGCAACGAAATCTATCCTGTCGTGATGAAGCTCATCAAAACCATACTTTCTCCCTTCAAGATATTTGATTTTCATTTTAGGCATCAATACTGTCCTCCTGTTTTTCCGTTGACAATCATCTTTAGTTCATTCGTCGCTTCTTCAAGTTTTCCATTTCCATTTCTTATCTCATACTCAAACAATTCTTTATTTTTAGCATACTGTTCAAGATGTTTGGAGACAGAAACTATGCTACGTGCTTTTTGCTCTAATGTATCTTCTCTCTTGTCTAATCTTCCGATTATCTCATCTTTATCTGCTGTCACATACACTGTTGTAACATTAAGAAATCCTAAGGAATCACGCAATGATTTGATCAGTTTGAAATCTCCACCTGCATATATGTGCGGATGTTTGTACAGCTCTGCAAGAGATTCCAGTGTTATACCATATTTCTCCTGTCTTAATTCATAAGGAATAGCGATCTTACGTTCATCCATCATTTTGTTATATTCTTCATTTGTAACAAATACTGCTTCTTCATCCCTGTCATCAGGTCTTTTCTCCCTAGTTGTAATCTTCTTTAGATATCTAAGATTTGCAGATTGGTCTTCTCCGATCTTCTTTCTAACTCCATCTATAAGAGTATTCTTTCCAACTCCTGATGGTCCGGCAACGATTATTAATGATTTCATTTTATTCACCAGACCTCAAAGAAGAATAGAACTTTGAAACTCCATAAAAGACACCAGCAGAAACCAATGATGTTATTCCTAAATACAACCCATTGTCTGAAGCTTGATTAGCTGCTATCTTTGCAGCATCAATAACTTTGTCAGTTAGTTCTACATTATTTGCTAACTTTGTCTGGATTACTGCTGCTTTTGATAAAGCATAATCAGCAAAATATGACAGTGACATTCCTCCCATAAAGAGTGAACCTCCACCAAACATAGCCGACATTCCAGCTTTGAATTCTGAATCTTTCATTTTTTCCCTCCATAGCTCTCGCTATATCAATTATTTTCACACCCCTCTTTGAGATGAAACTAAAGTTCGTAATAGTCGAATCTTTTCTTGCAGCGCGGACAGCTCTTGGGTTGTTCAACCCTTGCTTCCCACTCATACTCGCAGTGTTCGCATCTCTGTTTCATCATAATAGTAGTAATAGTATACATAAATATAGATATTTGGCATACATATTCATTATTATGTATTCAGTATACATATTTAGAAAGATTTAAATAATAGCTAATCTTTAACACCTTTAATGGAGCAGAGAAAACTCATACAGCACGGCTTGTCAAGCTTAACAGTAGCCCTCCCTCTAAAATGGCTAAAAGAAAGAGATCTAAAAAAAGGAGATTCTGTACATATAAACAAAGAAGGAAATAAACTGATCCTGAGTACAGAAGAAGCTGTAAAAGTAGAAAAGATATCCGTAGATGTGACAAAACTAGACAGAACCTCTTTACTTCTATATATTCAAAGCCTCTACCGTTTTGGTTATAATGAGATAGAAGTTAGGTTTGACAAGCCAACCACCCTCCATCATAGGAGCAAAAAAGAAGTAACTGTTTCTTCAGTCATACATAAGATAGTAAACAGGTGCGTAGGAGCAGAAGTAGTCGAACAGACAGACAAAAAGATGCTCATAAAACATATCTCCGGAGAAGCAGGAGAGGATTTCAAAGTTATTTTAAGAAGGATCTTCTTATTACTAAATGAGACTGCAGAAAGCCTATTAGACGGAATCAAAAGAAATGATCCGAACACAATAGCAGCGATAGAGGAAAAACATGATAACATAAACAACTTTGTCAACTACTGCTTAAGGTTGTTAAATAAATATGGTTATCCTGACGTAAAAAAGACCTGCTTATATTACCATGTAATCGCATCTATCGACAAGATTGTAGACATCCTTAAATACAATGCAAGAAACATCTTAAACTATAAACAGAAATTCAACAAAGACACGGTCCTTATCTGGGAACAGATAAATAAATCGATCAGGGGATACTATGATCTTTTCTACAAGTTTGATCTTACAATAGTGGATAAGTTAAGTAAAAACAGGGACTACACAAAAAATTTATTGAAAAACAAAGTATCTAAGATCCCGCACAAAGAGATACTGTACTTAACAAGCATGAAACAGATATTAGAGATAATTTTAGATCTGACGGAGTTCAGGATGGGATTGGAGTATTAAGCCAAAACTTTTTTAAATAAACCCCTTATTCTTTACCCTTATGCGAGGGTTGCAGAGTCTGGTCAAATGCGCAGGACTTAAGTAATTTAAGTGTTGAGGCTGTAAAGCCGATGATATAGCATTTGAGACATCCTGTCCCTTAGTGGGTCCGTGGGTTCAAATCCCATCCCTCGCATCCTGACGGATGCCGAGGCTGTCCTGATCGGGACAGCCCTCGCACATTTTAAAATGGCATTCATAGAAAACTGTCCAAAAAGGATGAAATCATGTCCTAAACAGATGTGTCCTATATTCAGAGACTGTTTTGCCTATGATCAATATTTACAAAAAGAGGAGATAGATAATAAAAAAAATAATGAAGGGTGGGAATAAAATGAAAACACGAAAAAATCTGGGATTTTTTGTGTCCCAGAAATCTAGGATTTCTGTGAAAATAATACTATCTCTGTTTGTATTTTTGCTGACAGTAAGCTTTGTTTCAGCAACAATAGATGTTGATTTTGCATGCGAAAGAAATGACTGCATGGAAGGATCATCAATAAACTGGACAATAACTATTCTTAACAACATAAATAAGACAATAACTATAGGAGACATACTTGTAAAAGATATTGATACAAACCAGCTTATAGCTTTCCACAACAGCGAAGATATTGAGCTCGTTCCTTTAGGAGTTCACATATTCAAGTTTTCCAACCTTGTCCCAGCTCCGATGCAGGGAGGCTACACCTTCCAGTTCGTCCCCTGTTTCCAGGCAAGTATAGGAGATGAGACTGCAGAGATCTGCAGAAACGCGATGAAAAGCCTTACAGTACTTCCTTTATCAAAAGTAGAATGCTTCGCAGACACAGATTGCAGTTCATCTGAGTTCTGCAACACTCATGTAAAGAAATGCAAGCCATTAGAATGCAACAAAGGAGAGGTTATTGCAGAACACCAATGCTTAAAGTTAAAATGTGCTTGGTTTGAAAAGAACGATGAAGGAGCCTGCAGTTTCAACCCTGCAGTATTCATAATATCCTTCATAATAGTATTGGTTGTCATAACATCATTATACACAGACAACGGAAAGAAGAAAAAAAGAAAGACAAAAAAGAAAAAGAGGAAGAAATAAGCTATTCTGCCTCTGTGGCTTAGTGGCTAGAGCGGCCGCCTAGTAAACTTCGGTTTTAGAAAGCGGCAGGTCGAGGGTTCAAGTCCCTCTAGAGGCTTATCTCTGTTAAAAGTCGTGGATGTCTGAGGGCTATCTGACATTGACGGCTTTACAGAGACTTTTTTTATCAAGAGGAAAAGATGGAAAAATGTTCTCAATGCGGAGTCTGCTGTAGATTATTCATAATCAATCTAAATGAAAAAGAATACAGCTCCAAAGAATACAAGACATTATTTGAGAAATTTGATCATATATCTGATTTTAAAGAAGCAGAAGAGATAGGAGCTAACTTACTGTCCCAAAACAAAGATGGGAGTTGCATCTATCTCAAAGACAAAAGATGCTCAATACATGATAGAAGACCAGAAGTATGCAGGAAGTTTTTCTGCTCTTCGAAAGAAAAGAAATATAAAGATATGATCAGGAAGATAAAAGATGAGAATTCCAAAAAGATATGGTGAATCAAAGGTTGACAGATGCCCTTTCTGTAATTCAACTGCTGTAGCTAACAGTCCTGAAGGCGTCCCAGTCTGCTCAAAACATAAAGACAAAAAGCTTCCTCCCTTAAAATGCATCTGCGGAGAATACTTAGATCTAAGGACAGGAAAATGGGGGCCTTATTTCCACTGCATCAGATGCGGAAACATAACTTTCAAGAAAGCATTAGAAGTAAATCCTGATCTAAAAGCAAAAACAACACAAGGCCAGGAAAAAGCAAAGCCATTATACAGAGCAGAACACAAATCAAAGAAAGAGATAGTATTGACTTCTGACGAGCTTGATTTCTACTAAGATTTATAAATAGCAGGATAATTTCTTAACACCAATGCCTCTGTGGCTTAGTAGCTATAGCGTTGCATTGGTACATTCGCACGAATGATTTAAAATTCTGTGAATTTCAAATATGCAGAGGTCGGGGGTGCAACTCCCCCCAGAGGCTTTCTATATTTTTATACACTTTTAGAGGCTTATTTCTTGATTAGATTTGTCTTATGGTAAAAAACTAGTGGATTTTTTAGAAAAATATTTAAGCTGCGTCTTCTAATATGATTACATGGCAAAAGCAGAGATAGCAAAAATAAAAAAGATGTTCAAGGACACGCAAAAGCTGTGGCAACAAGGGGATGCAGAGAGATTAGCATCATATTACACTACAGACTGCGTACAGATGCCAGTTGGAGAAAAAGAAATAAAAGGTAGAAAAGCATGGACAAGAGAACTGCAAAAGATGTTTAAAAAGTATGCGATGACAGGGACATCAAGAATAACAGAGATAGTTGTCGGTAAAAAACTGGCATTTCTAAGAGGCCCATATAAGATTATATTAACACCGAAAAAAGCAGGCAAAAAGATTATATATACCGGAAAATTCCTCCACATTCTAAAAAAACAAAAAGAGAGCTGGAAAATATTCAGAGCAACAGGAGCAGACGACTAAGAACAGTTAAATGACCTTATTTTTAAAGCCCTATGCCTCTTTTACTGAGCAAAAAAGCTGACTCACCGCAAGGGGCTTTTTTATCATAGAAACTTATTTAAAGACAACCACCTCAGTATTCTAATATGATATTTCCTATGTCAATTTTAGAGTTGATCGTAATATTGATGAATTCAGTAATTCTTTTCCTTGTCTGCAGGGCGATGTTTAAATTAAAAGACATCAGTTACATAAAATCACTGTTTGTAGCTATCGGCATATATGTTGTATTTCATCTTTTTAGAATACTGCCATCACCACTACCAATAACCACTTTTCTTGGAATTGGCTATTATCTGCTATTTTTGAGAGCCATATCAAGCCTAGCTGTAGTGGCCATCTCTCTTAATAAATTCTTTAAGGTAAGTATAAAGAAATCTCTTCTTATCTGGTTGGTATTCTTCATATTAAACAGAGCACTCTTGATCATTTTAGAGGCTGTACTGATCTCATTGTAGCTGTTCTAAAGGGATTTCTTAACGAAAGATTTATATTCTTTTAATGCCAAGATTAGCCATATGGCTTCATTAAACTATTTATTCGATCTTCTTCACAACAGGTTGTGGAGGGTAAATGATCTGGGAAGGAATGTAGCTACACAAAGGAGAAGGTTAAATGGATTGATGGATCCTCATGATGCCATTGACAACTTGATGAGGACATTCTACACAGCAAAAGAGAATTTAAGAGAAAGAGGCATAAACTTAAAAGACATCCCGATAAGAGATTATGGGAACACTATTCCTCAGGAAAACCGTGATGATATTGCCAGAAGGCTTGAACATTTTATAGGGTTGTTTGAAGAATTTGAAGAAGTCTGTAATGAGCTAAGAAGGATAAATCATCAAAGATTGATTATGATGAGAAGAAATCTTCACTTTGTAAGAAGATTTGGATAGATATTCTAAGGGTCTTTCCACTCAAAAGTAGCTAAAAAACAAAACTTTTATATACAACCCAGAAAAATAATCATTTACAAAAATGACACAAGATATTTTTATTCTAGGAGCGACAGGAAACGTCGGAAAGACTCTGGTTTCTCAGATATTTGAACATGGAGATAATAATCCAGACAAGCATGTAAACCCAACAAGAATAATGGGTATGGCTTCCATCTTCGGTCCTGATATGACAAAAGGATATATATTCTCACCAGAAGGACTTTCAAAAGAACAGAGCTTAGCTTTCTCAAATCAGGAAACATCAGAATACAAGGTGTTCGAGACATTAGATGATGTACTTAATGAAGTCAAAGCACTGAACAATCTGGTATTTGTTGACGTAACTCCTGATAAAAAAATCACAGACTTCCACAAGAAGATAATTGAAGAGACAAATCATGGAATCGTAACTGCAAACAAGAATCCGATCTCATTATCAGACTACAACACATTCAGATCACTTACAGTTGATCCTACAAGGTATGGATACAGATGTTCAGTGATGGCTGGTGCAGAAGCAGTCAGCTTCTTACAAGATTTAAATGATGTTAACGATAAACCACAGATAATCCAGGGATGTTTCTCAGGAACTCTAGGGTATATAACATCAGAGCTTGAAAAAGGAGTAAAGTTCTCAGACATAGTAAAGAAAGCAAAAGCAGAAGGATACACAGAACCTCATCCAAGAGATGACCTAAACGGATTAGACGTTGCAAGAAAACTATTGATCCTTGCAAGAACAGGAGGTTATGAAGTTGAGATGGATGATATGGAGATAAATCCATTGATGCCTGAAAAGTATTTTGCTGAAGATGATATTCCAAAATTCTTAGAATCTACATCAGAGATGGACGATTATTTTGCACAGAAAGTAAAAGAAGCAGATGCAAAAGGAAACACATTAAGATATGTTGCCTATATGGATGCAACATCAGGAAAACCAAAACTGACAGTTGGTCTGAAAGAAGTTCCGAAAAATAGTGCACTTGGAAGCCTTAAAGGAACTTCAAACAAAATAGAAGTCATCTCAAGAGCTTATCCTGACGGATCATCTTATTCTGTTGAAGCTCCTGGCGCAGGCTTAGAAGTTACTGCTCAGAATGTTAGAAGAGATCTATTGTATAGATTAAAAGACAGGAAATTCTTAAGTTAAAAAAAAATAAAATAAAAAATTAATAGAAATCTATTTACTCAGCTGCTTCTTCTTGTGATTCTTCAGCTGGTGCTTGTTCGCTTCCTTTTTCAAGTAGAGCGACATTCTTAGCCTGCTTTCCCCTTTCAGTTTCAGCTGGCTCAAAAGATACTTTATCGTTTTCTCGTAAGGTAGTCCCTTCTGCGACTTGTGAGTGATGCACAAAATATTCTTGATTATCATCTCCTGCGACAAATCCATATCCTTTATCTACATTAAACCATTTTACTGTTCCTTCCATTTTAATTTCCTCCTAAAATACTAAATAATGCTAGGATTCAGCACTTCTTTTTAAAGCTTTCCTAATTTATAGCAAACATTTAAAAAGAGCAACACCCCTCTAACTGTTAACAAGAAGAAAAATTTAGAAAACCAAAGCGTTAGAAGGTAGTTGACGACTACGCACTAATTCTTTGTTTTTTCAAGATTGGAGAGTGTAAAATGAAATTTAGTGAAATGAATCTTCAGGCTAATGTACTGAAGGCTATAAAAGAGATGGGTTTTGAAGAACCTACAGAGATCCAAAGCAAATGTATTCCTTTGGTCAAGAAAGGCATAGATGTGATAGGCCAGTCAAAGACAGGCTCAGGAAAGACAGCAGCTTTTGGACTTCCGACTTTAGAGAAAGTAGGAAAAAAAGGAGTTATCCAGATGCTTGTCATAGCTCCTACAAGAGAGCTTGCACATCAGATTGTTGATGAGTTTGAAAAGTTCACAAAATACAGGACAATATCAACTGTAATGGTCTATGGTGGAGTTTCTTTAGAGAAACAGGAACAGCAGCTAAAAAAAGCTGATGTCGTAGTAGGAACACCAGGAAGAATTCTTGATCATATGAGAAGAGGCAACATGAATCTAAATAAGGCCGATTATGTTGTTCTTGATGAGGCTGACCGTATGCTTGACATGGGATTCATAGATGACATAAACAAGATCCTAAGCCAGACACCAAAGAACAGGCAAACTTTACTGTTCTCAGCAACATTCCCACCACAGATCAAGAGGCTGATCAACAGATACATGAAAAATCCTCAGACTGTGAAAGTAGAATCTTTATTAACAACAGACAAAATAAAAGAGATCTATTATGTTGTAGAACAGCATCAGAAATTCTCAATGCTGACACATGTTCTTGAGAAAGAAAGCCCTGAGAAAGTATTGGTATTCTGCGGTACAAGAAGAAATGCAGAGATAGTTTCAAAAAACCTTTCAAAGCAGAAATTCAATGCAGAAGAGATACATGGCGGCCTAACTCAGAATAAAAGAGCAAGGATGCTTGAACTTTTTAAAGAAGGAAAACTGAATATCCTGGTTGCAACTGATGTTGCTGCACGTGGATTGGATATTGATGATGTAACACACATAATCAACTATGACATCCCTCAGCATGCAGAAGATTATGTCCACAGGATCGGAAGAACAGCAAGAGCTGGAAAAGAAGGAAGAGCTATTTCTATAGTCGCTCCAAAAGATTTCAATCTTTTTAGAGAGATAGAATACCAGTTCAGGGAAAGGATCAAAAGATCACAAACACCTCAACTTAAACATGTCCCATTTTCTACAGGAGGAGAACGTAGAGGTTTTGGAAGAGGCCATGGCCCTAGAAGACAAGGACATGGCAGACCTAGGCAAGGTGGTTCATCTAGACCACGTCATGGCAATAGGCCTAGAAGAAGTAATTCCAGACCAAGGCGCAGTAATGCAGAAAGGAATTAACCTTTCTTTATTCCTGTTTTTAATGTAGCTATTCTGGATATTGACCAGACTAACAATATAGCTCCAAACCACTGCCCTAAAGACAATATATGTCCATGCACCAAGAAATCCAAAACAATAGCTGTCAGAGGATATGTCAACTCACATATTGTTGATACTGATGCAGGTATTCTCTTCAATCCAAAATAATACACCATCATCCCAAATGCTCCGGATGTAAATGCTATTATCAGGAAGAACATAAAATCTTTAGGAACAACTTTCTCAAAAAAACTAAAGCTTCCTGTAAAAGCTATAATCAAAAACGTAATTATTGTAGTCATTCCAAATCTGATATAAGCACCAGTCTTGAAGCTGACCTTTCTCAAAGCATACTTTCCGAATGATGTAGACGATCCAAATGCAAAAGCAGCAAGTATAGCATAAAGTGCAGCAAACAGAACATTATTTCCTACACTCATCTCAGGAAGTGTAAATCCAAACGTTACAAAATAACTTCCCACTATAGCTAATGCAGCCCAGGCATAGAATATCTTTCTAGGTAATTCCTTAAGCAGTATCATCGCAACTATTATTGCAAACACTGGCTGCAGCTTCTGCAGCAAGGCAACTATAGAAAAATGATGAAACTGAACTAAGATCAGTGCTTTCACGATAGCCATAGTTCCTATAGCTCCTCCGAACAAACTAACCCAGAAGAATGATCCCCAATCGCTCAACTTCAATTTCTTTATCTCCTTTAGCCCATACCATGCAAAGGTACTCATCAGCAAAAATCCTACCAAGTGCTCTAAGAACACGATCATCGCTACATTCTCAAGATGAAACAGGTTAGGCCTGATGACAACCTGATCAACTCCCCAAAGTGCTGCTGCAAGACAGACAGCAATTATTCCAAAACTATATGCTTTTTTCATTTAACCACCTTCATTTTTACGATATCATTATCATTTACCTTCAGCGCTTTCCTGAGATAAACAGGAGCTATGATCTCAACTACATCTCCTTCATACTTGTTCCTGTTAGGGATCACTATAGCTCCTTTGATTTTATCTTCTATTACAACAGGATAGCAGTCAACTGCTCCAAAACTCCTTTCCTTTGTAGAAAACTCATCGATTCTCACCTTCTTTAATCCATGCAGGAATTTCTTAAGTTCAATATGATCCACTCTTGCATTTAACGTTCCCTCATATGGATTAAATCCTAATTTCTTTTTCAATCTGCTCTTGTAATTCTTCATATAATATTTTCCTTCTCCAAATCCAAGGAAAACCCTCCCTTCCAGTTCATCACTCTCTTCAAAAATAGAATTAAGAGCATCTCTTCTCTTCTTCAAAGCTTCAACACCTTTGTTCTTTAACTTTACTTCAACACCGCTTAAAGAAGAATTCTTCTCAAGAAAACCTTTCTTTGCAAGTTCATCTATCCTTCTGGATATTGTCTGCTGTGATGCCTTAAGCTCTTTAGCTATCTTGATAGTAGACTTCTTTAATTTCCCATAAAGGTCAGCATTCTCTGCAATATACAGCAAAATATCGAAATCACACACCATAATCAAAGAAAAAGAACAACTTACTTAAAAATCTTTTGTTACTCATATCTGAGTAACGTTACAATCCACAGGACAGGACTTGATAGTCTCAGCGCAAGGGCACCCTATGGCTGTACACACAACCTCTGCACACATACCATCACCGCAGTTATCAACACAATTTTTCTCTTCAGGAGGCTTTCCACCAGTACATCTCCAGTTAACTTCAGATTCCATTGTCTTCTCACTTACAACACACGTAGGATTACAGCTCAAAGGACCGATATCCTCTTTCTCAGCATCAAGATTTATCCACCATGTATATGTATTCTCATTATACATTATTTCTTCAGTCAAAGCTCCTTTAGTAATACAATCACTTGCTTTTGCGATCTCAACAGCTTCCTCAAGACTCATCTTAACAATAGGGCATTCAGCAAACTCGCACCTCAGTCCTTCTCTTACAACAGTGCTGCCGTCAGGACAAACTTTAGCATCCTCAGGACATCCTACTGGTTCATCAACTATAACTTCCTGAGAACATCCTCCTAGAAAAATCATGAATAATATCAGTAAACCTCTTTTCATATCTACCACCTAAGGCATAAGAATACCTTTGGTTATAAATACTTTTCCAATATTACTTTTGATATGGATCCCTCAGCACAGCTCCTTTATCAGCACTGTCGACAAGATAAGAATATCTTCTCAAAGATCCTCCTTTAGCTCTAGGTTCAAACTCAGGCAGCTTACTTATCCTGTCAGCTATTTCATCTTCACTAAGCCTGACATTCATCACACCTTCATACAGGTCGATATCTATTATATCTCCATCCTGCAGAGCAGCGATCGGACCTTTAGCAGCAGCTTCAGGTGAAACATGACCTATGCACGCCCCTTTAGTTCCACCAGAAAATCTTCCGTCAGTTATCAGAGAAGCTTTTACACCCATCTCTACAAGAAGAGCAGTAGGTGACAACATCTCCTGCATCCCTGGTCCTCCTTTTGGACCTTCATAAAGTATTCCGATGCACATTCCGTCTTCTATCTCTCCGTTAAGAATTCCATTATATGCTTCTATCTGTGAATTGTATATCTTCATCTTGTATGTTCCTTTCATCATGTCTTCAGGAACACCAGCTGTCTTTACAACACTTCCGTTCGGAGCAATATTACCATAGACAACTTTCAATCCTCCGGTTTCAGAGAATGGATTATCGACTGTCCTGATTATATCTCCATCAGGAGCAAGCGCACCTTTTACATTCTCATCCACAGTTTTTCCTGTAACAGACCTGGTTCCTTTCTTGAATATTCCTTTTCTATAAAGTTCCATTATGATAGAACTCATACCTCCAGCCTTATGGAAATCCTGGATATGTACTTCAGGTCTTGAAGGAGCTATCTTACTGATATTTGGAGCGTCAGCTCTTTCTATATCTTCAAGAGTATATGGAACACCAGCTTCATGCGCTAATGATAAGAAATGTAATATGGTATTTGTTGATCCACCAACAGCTTTATCAGCCTTAAAGACATTATCAAGACTGTCTTTTGTAACAAGATCACTAGGCCTTAGATCATTTGCTATGATACTCTTAAGCAAAGCTGCAGCATTTCTTGTATATTCTACTCTATCAGGATTCAACACATACTTTCCATCAATGATCTTTCCTGCAGGGATTGTTCCGTTTCCAGGAGCAGCAAATCCTATAACTTCAGCAAGAGAGTTCTCAGTGTTAGCTGTAAACATTCCTGCACAGCTTCCAAAACCAGGATCAGCTTTTTCAGCTCTTTTGATAGCTTCATCTACACTCATATCTCCGCTGTTTACTTTAGCGATATCCTGAAAGATTGTAACTAGATCAATATCATGTGAACATCCTTCACACTCTCCAGCAAGCATCGGACCTCCGCTGATGTAAAGTGAAGGGATATTTACTCTTGTCATTCCGTTAAGCATTCCTGGAACAATCTTATCACAATTCCCTATTGTTATAACACCATCAACAGGCTTTGCTCCAAGTATGCCTTCAACCTGATCAGCTATACTTTCTCTTGAAGGAAGAGAATAGTTCATGCTGAACTCAGTTCCCATAGGAATACCATCACATACACAGTTTCCGACACTAGCTCTAAACACATCAAAACCATCTTCCTCAAGTTGTTTTACAACTATCTCCTCAATCTTATCAAGATGAGCATGACCAGGTATCTGGTTTGTATAAGAATTTATTACAGTTACGATAGGCTTTCTCTTGCCTCCAACTGATTCTATAACACCAGCTGCTTTCATAAGGCTTGCAGCTGGCAAAGTAAGATAATCCTTATCATTGATCTCTCTTAGAATAACTTTACTTCCTTTTTCTCTTGCAGCATCGATTGCTGGATTGATTTCTCTTGGCATTTTCACATCCCTCCTAAAAACCCCAAGAATTCATCAAGAGGCCTATAACCACCTCTTTTTATCAAACAAACAGGTAATAACTATTTAAAGCTTTTGTCCTTCTATAAAAATAAGCTCAGTATTTCCAGTTTTCTTAACTTCTTTCTTCACTCTAAATCCAATCTTATTCAGTTCATACATCAATTTCTCAACACTAAAATCTTTATTTTCAACAAGCTGATGCAGCTTATGCACAGGCTTTGCAGACTGAACACAAATAATTTTTCCATCTCTTTTCAAAACTTTACTGATCTCTCTCACTAACTTACTCAGATCTTCAGCATAATTTGCAGTAAATACCATAGTTACAGAATCAAAAGAATCTTTCTTGAAAGGCAGCTGCTCACATACTCCTTGTACTTTATTCTCATTCTTATTCCACTTCAGCATATCATAAGAAATATCCAGACAAACAGATCCGTCAACATAGCTTATACTTCCGCAGCCGATATCAAGATTTCTTCCTTTTAATTCTTTCAGTTCTTCAGATATAAAATCCCTCATACTTTCAGGAGTCCTGAACTTCCAGTTGACAGCTTCCATATCCCAAAACTTCTCTTTATTATCAGGCCATCCTTCCAAAACTTTGATCTTCTTTGCTTTTTCAACAGCTTCAGAAACTAGATCCTCATGCTTATGGTTTATCCTAAACAGCACATCATCAAATTCATCCAAAAGCATCTCTTGCTCAAACTCTTCTTTTGCTTTAGAATTATCTATCTTGCTTAATTTCTTCTCAATTCTCTCTTTTACCTTATCTTCTTCACTCATGAGTGTAATATACAGCAACATTTATAAATAATTTACCCTTAATTCAGTGCATGGGCCTGTGGTCTAGCCCGGCTATGACATTTCCTTGACGTGGAAAGGATCGCCAGTTCAAATGTTTTAAACTGTGTTTAAACACACCAGAAAAACGCAGTTTTACTGAATGTCTGGCCAGGCCCACCATTATTTCAAAAAAGAGGTTAAACATGGAACTGCCAGTTTACACAATAAGAGCAAGTGTTCTGAAGATTCTAATTCCAAAAGCAGCTAAGCTTCTAGGATTAGCTTTACTTCTATACGCAGGTATCTGGCTTAACATATATCTCATGAAAAGATCCATCCCAGATACTATCAACTATCTTATCATAGCTATAATAGCTGTTCTTGTACTGATCGAAGCTTTATTAGCATACAATCAGACAGTTAAGCACAAATATTATTTTTTCCAGGGAAGGATAGAATTTAGGGGAAAACAGCCAAAGACAATAGATTTCAGATATATAACAAACATCACAGTCTCAAAGAACTTTTTAGACAAGATCCTGAAGACAGGAACAATAGTCATACAGCCTGAATTTAAGATACGATCCATAAAAAATCCAGATCAGGTTGCTGCATATCTTCAGCAGTTAGTGCAGAGAGTAGCACACCCTATACTGCAGCAGCAGAGGCAGCAGATAAATCAATAGCTTTATATAATATAAAATCAATAATTTAAAAAGATGATATCACCAAAACAATACCAGAATTATTCATTCATCGCATTATTTGCAGGTATTGTTATCCTGGCTTTCCTGCTTGTAAAGCCTTTCTTGATATCCATCGTCGCAGCGTTCATAATAGGCTACATCTTCTTTCCTGTCTACTGCGTTATCAAGAGAGTAATCAAGAACAAGACAGTGTCTGCTTTATTGACGTCTTTCATAATAATAGTCATAATTACTATCCCTTTGATATTTCTTCTTAATGCTATATCTAACGAAGCTTACACCATGTACACTGTATCAAAACAGAAGATCGTTGCCGGAGAGCTGTTTGAAACAAGCACTTGCGGAGAAGATTCCACTTTCTTATGCACATGGTATAACAAGATTGCAGGATATGCTTCAGACATGCAGGTCAGATATTACCTTACACAAAGCCTGGAGAAGATAACAACATATCTCATAGAAAGCTCTTCTACATTCATCTTTAGTGTTCCTATAAGGATTTTAGAGATATTCATAACATTTTTCATATTATTCTACTATTTCAAAGACCATAAGAGGATAGTAAATAAGCTTAAGACTGTACTTCCTATAAAAAGATCGTTCAAGAAAGATATAGTAAAGAAGATCGATGACATCACATATGCGATTGTCTTCGGTTATATTCTTGTTGCATTGTTTGAAGGAGCGATAGGAGCATTAGGATTCTACTTGTTTGTCGGTCCTCATTCATCATACATCCTCTGGGGATTGGTCATAGCTATGCTTGCGTTCATCCCGTTGATAGGAGCTGCAGTAGTATGGATTCCTGCAATAATATTACAGTTCTCTGCTCTCAATATAGCAGGAGGGTTTGGTCTTGTTGTCTGCTTCTTAGCTACATCTTACATAGATAACATATCAAGGCCAAAGATCATAGGAAAAAGGGCTAATGTCCATCCTGTTATGGTTCTTCTTGGAGTTCTTGGAGGCTTAGCTCTGCTTGGCCCGATCGGTATCTTTATAGGCCCTCTGACACTGGCTCTTCTGAACACTTTTATCAAGCTGTTTGAGAATAAGAAATGAAGCTTAAAGTAAAAGAGATGGATATTGCAACAGGCGGTACTTTGATCGCTATCCTTAACAAAGATGACGCTCAGAAATTAGACTTGCATCATGAAGACAGGGTAAGGATAAGTTTCAAGAACAGGTCAACAAGAGCTGTCATCGATATAGCTACAAAGAAAAGGCTGGTCCCTAAAGGAAAGATTGGGATGATGCAGGAAGTTCTGGATAAGCTAAAAGTAAAGGGCAAAGACAGTGTTGAGATAGATATCGAAGAAAAACCGATAAGCGTCCATTACATAAGGGAAAAACTGGACGGAAAAGAGCTTTCTGAAGAAGAGATCAACGCAATAGTAAAAGATATAGTAAAAAATAATCTAAGCGCGATAGAACTGACATATTTTGTCTCTGCTGCATACACAAAAGGTCTTTCTACAAAAGAGATTATCTGTCTGACAAAAGCTATCTCAAAACATGGTGATCAGCTTGAGCTTGATACCTTTCCTATAATAGACAAGCACTGCTCTGGAGGAGTTCCAGGAAATAGGACAACTATGATCTTAGTTCCTTTACTTGCTGCAGCTGGTTTAACTATTCCAAAAACATCTTCAAGATCTATAACAAGCCCTGCTGGAACAGCTGATACTATGGAAGTTCTTGCTGACGTCTGTATTCCAGTTCCAGAGATGAGAAACATAGTGAAAAAGATAGGAGCCTGCATGGTATGGGGAGGTGCTATGAACTTAGCAGCTGCAGATGACAAGCTGATAAAGATAAGGCATCCTATAAGCTTAGATCCAAAAGGTATGCTGTTAGCTTCGATAATGGCTAAAAAGACAGCTGTTAACTCATCTCATGTTCTGATAGATATCCCTGTTGGAAAAAATACAAAGATTAATACAATATTAAAAGCTAAGAAATTAGGAAAAGATTTTGTAAAGATAGGAAAGAAGTTAGGAATAAAGATAAAAGTGATCATCACAGATGGTTCTCAGCCTATAGGAAATGGCATTGGTCCTGCTCTTGAAGCAAAAGATGTTCTTTATGTTCTGAAGAATGACAAGAATGCTCCAAAAGATCTGAAGGAAAAATCATTATTGATGGCAGAACAGGTGATGAAGATGATCGGCATAAAAGATGCAAGATCAAAAGCTGAATATTTTTTGGAATCAGGTTTAGCTTACAAGAAGATGAAAGAGATCATCAAAGCACAGGGCGGAGATCCTAATATAGTTCCTTCTAAGATAAAAGTAGGAAGATACACTCATTCTGTAAAAGCAAAAACATCAGGGACGATACATTCTATAAACACAAGAACTATCTCAAAGATAGCAAGAGTTGCAGGAGCTCCAAAAGACAAAGGAGCTGGAATTTACTTGCACAAGCACGTCCATGATCATGTAGATAAAGGAGATATACTCTTTACGATCTACGCAGAGAACAAGCAGCGTCTGAAATATGCATTGCATATCCTGAGAATCTTTGACGGAATTGATTATTCATAAGGCATATTGCCCAGCGTAGTCCCCAGATGAACATCTATAGTGAATAGATCTGAATCACTTCTAAAGCACATCAGACGAAGCGCAATATGCATTTTGCTGAGAAAACTTTATAAACAGCACATTTTTTCTAACACTTATGCTGCGATGGGACAATCTGGTACTCCGATGGCCTTGAGCGGCGAGAAATGTTTCACATTTCTGAGGTTTTTGCCTCCTCGCCAAAAACAGCCATTTTCCTTCGGGATATCCCGGTTCAAATCCGGGTCGCAGCGTCCTGTCAAAAGGTGGAAAGCCGTAAATTCTACCTTTTGACACTTTCTTTTGAGTTCAACTCTGTAACACGGCTTATTCAAACTCTGCAAAAACAGAGTATTACTAAAAGGTAGAACGCTGTAATTCTCGCTAAATTTATAAATTCTGAGTTCTTAATCACCTAAAAAGGGGTTCTGGATTTGGGGATTAATATGGAGGGCAAATACGATGTTATTATAGTTGGTGCTGGTCCAGCAGGATTAGCTACAGCTTATGAACTAGTTTCAACTTCTGATTTATCAATCCTTGTAGTAGATAAAGGAAAATCAATAGAAGATAGAAAATGTCCTTCCTTAGAAGAGCTGTGTATTGATCATCCCACTTGTGATGTTACACATGGATCAGGAGGGGCAGGACTATATTCTGATGGAAAACTATGTCTCGATCCAAAAGTTGGTGGTGACATTGCAAATTTTTATTCACCTGACCAAACAACAGAATTAATGCAAAGAGTTGTTGAGATGTTATCTTTAGATGAAGGTGATATTGATCTTAATCCTCCCGCCCAGAAAGATCTATCCTCATGTCAACAAGCATTTAATGATACGGGTTTAGGGTTTAAATATTATGATGTTGCGAGAATAGGTTTAGAACAAAGATTAAAAAAAGTTGAAGCTTTAGAACAATTTCTTAGAAATAAAGGGGTTGAATTTAGTTTTAATAATGAAGCAAGAAATATTTCTCAAAATGGAAGATATTGTCTGGAAACATCCAGAGGTAATTTTCATTCAAAATATTTGGTTTCTTCTCCTGGGAAAATTGGATCAAATTGGTTTCATGATCAATGCGATAAATTAGGAATCACTTCAAAAAACAATCCATTGTATCTGGGAGTGAGGTTAGAATTACCAAGAGAAGTAACAACATTAGTTACTGAATTAACTGATAACCCAAAAATAAGTATGAGATTCCCAAATGGAGATTATGTGAAAACTCATTGCTTCTCCGATAAAGGAAAAGTTGTTATTGCAGATTATAATGGACTTAAATTGGTTGAAGGTAATTATTTAGAAAGGCAGGAATCTGATAATGTATCTGTGAATATTATTATGAGGCTTGATCTTCCAGAAGATATAATTCCTTATGAACATAGCAGAGGGTTCATAAAACAAATTAATTCATTTGGAAATGGTAGGCCAGTAGTTCAGACAACCCAGGATTTATTTGATTTTGTTGAAACTGACCCTGGTGCTTTAAGAGATCTTGCTTTGACTCCCACTTTAAATGATTGTAGATGTGGAGACTTAAGTCATCTTTATTCAGTCAGATTTGCAGACAGGATGTCAAAGTTTATTCAAAAAGTAGATTTAGTCTTACCTGGTTTTGCACAAGGTGAAAATTTACTATATGCTCCTTTTGTAGAGTGGTGGATGAGAAAAGTAGATGTGAATAGTAATTTTGAGACCTCCCAAAAAGGACTGTATGCAATAGGTGATGGAGCTGGAATGAGTCAAGGAATTATTGCAGCAGGGATGCAAGGAATTGCTTGTGCAAGAGACATACATGATAAATCAAAAACTATATAACTTTTCTTCAACTTAATATTTCCATAAGAAAAAGCACAAACGGGCCCGTTTCATAGCCTAAGAAAAGCATTCTGCTTTCCTTTCAAATCCCATCGGGTCGCAGCATTTATTCTTTTTATAGCAACATTTTTAAATCAACTTGAAGTCCATTCTCGTTTAATGAAAGAATTAATTGTTGGAGTTACGTCAGGAATTGCATTATACAAAGTAGTTGACTTAGTCAGCTCTCTAAAAGATAAGTTCAACATAACAGTCATAATGACTGAACATGCAACAAAATTGATCAACCAAAAAGTATTCGAAAAAGCAAGCGGAAACAAAGTAGCAACTAAACTCTTCAGAAAAGGTTTTGACTACAAAAAATACCTTAAACTGATGGAGATAAAACACATTTCATTGGCAGATAAGGCTGATTTAATCCTGATAGCACCAACAACTGCAAACACAATAGCAAAATTAGCAAATGGAATTGCAGACGACCTTCTAACAACAACAGTTCTTGCAACAAAAGCAGATGTAATCCTATGTCCATCCATGAACGTAAACATGTGGGACAACAAACTAACACAATCTAATCTAAAAAAACTAAAACAGACGAACTTCCACATCATAGAGCCAGAATATGGAAAACTAGCATGCGGTTACAAGGGAAAAGGAAGATTAGCAAACATAAAATCAATAGAAGAGTACACATTAAACTTAGCAAAAGAACAAAACTCATTAAAAAACAAATCTATCTTAATCACAGCAGGAGCAACGAGCGAAGAGATAGACCCTGTCAGAATAATAACAAACAGATCTTCAGGAAAGATGGGAATAGCAATAGCAGACGAAGCCCACAGAAGAGGAGCTAAAGTAACATTGATCCGAGCAAACACAACAGTTGACCCCTCATACTCTTACAAAGACATACAGGTAAGATCAGCAGCAGACATGTTCAAAGCTGTAAAAAACAGCATCAAATCAGACATCATGATACACACAGCAGCTGTCTCAGACTTCACCATAAACAAAAAAACTAAAAAACTATCTTCAAAAAACAATATAAACCTTGAACTTACACCAACAACAAAGATCTTAGAAAAAGTAAAAAAACTAAATCCTTCAATCTTCCTCATAGGATTCAAAGCAGAATACAGACAAACAAAAACAAATCTGATCAAAAAATCCAGAGAAAAGATCAAATTAGCAAAAGCAGACCTCATAGTAGCAAATGATATCTCAAAAAAAGGAGCAGGATTCAGCACAGACAACAACGAAGTTTACATAATAAGCAAGAACACAGAAGAATTCCTCCCACTACAATCAAAAACAGACATAGCAAAAAAAATACTAGAAAAATGTGCACAATAATGATGTTATACAAGGTCTTGAACGATTTTCCCGTAATCATAGCTCAAAACAGGGATGAACTAACGACAAGAAAGCCAGGCAAACCACCTCTAATCCTATCAAAAGACCCAATCGTAATAGCTCCGCAGGACACAGACGCAAGCGGAACATGGATGGGGTTCAACCAGTATGGTGTAGTTAACAGCCTTACAAATGTAGAGCAAAAATTCCTGAAACCGGATGCAAAGTCAAGAGGACTACTAGTTTTAGGAGGATTACAGCAAAAAGATGCAGGCTCTTTACAAAATTACACTATCTCAGAGCTGGAATCAAACACATACAACTACTTCAATTTATTATTCGCAGACAAAGACTCTGCACAGATGCTTAGATACCAGGATGACAGAGAGATCCAAAGAGTTCTCAAAAACGGCCTTCACATCCTGCCAAGCTCACAGATAAACGATACAAACAATCCAACAAGAAGAAGAGACAGACTAAACCAATTATACCACACAGATGAGCCAAAAACAGTAGAAGCTGTAATAGACAGGATAAAAACAATGTGCAGAGATCATTATGGAGAGCCAAACGGAAGCATAGAAAGCATCTGTGTTCACACAGATAAGTTCAACACAGTATCTTCAACAATAATCGCAGTAAACAAAGATTTGGAAAAATCAATTATCCACCACGCGCAGGGTTCTCCATGTAAAAATTCATACCAGGATTACAGTATAATTCTGAAAGACCTCAAACCACAACACTTATAAATTTATCCCCCTTTATAAATATATTCTCTATTTATATAATCTACCCAAAAACTTTATATATTTCAAAACCCACTAACTATGGATTGGGAGGTGGAATCATGGGAATCGGATATATTTATTTTGATAATCCATTAGTTTCAACTCCAGATGAACCTTTTATTGAAGACTCAGATTTCAAAGAAGAAACAATTTCTGATTCTAGCTGGAGTCCATAATTTTTTAATTTAATTTCTAGAAAATAATTTCCCAAAAACTTATAATCTATAAATAAAATTTTATATATTCCAGACACCACACAGCTTGGAGTGTTTAGGTAATTCTGGTGTAGCGATACCTATGGCATACAAGCTTTACATTGTGGACGATGAACATGACCATCTTCAGCTAGCATATACAGTATTGAAGAGAGATAACTATGAAATACGTATAGATGATTCTCCAAAAGCAGCCTTTAAAGACATGACAAACGGCTTCCGACCAGATATAATCATCAGCGATTACCAGATGCCGACAGAACAGGATGGAATTGACTTTGTAAAAAACATAAGAACAAATGAAAAAACAAAGGATATCCCTATTTTAGTCCTTTCAGGTCACTCTTGTGAACCAGAAATCCAAAGAATTATGGAAGCAGGCAACCATCATCGTACATATTACATGACAAAACCATATAACAATGGCGGTCTGATAGAAAAAGTGAAAGAACTTTTAGAACATTATAATCCAAAAACAAAAAACAGCCAAAATTAGCCCCTTTTATAAATCAAACCTTTTTCTGAGGCACTAGCACAGGAATCCCATCCTTAATCTCGTATTTAGCCCCGCATTTAGAACAAATAAGCTCTTTTTTATCATCAGATAATTTTAGATCACTCTTACAGCCAGGACAGGCCATAATATCCATCAATTCCTTTGAAATCTCTTCTACCATCTTAAAAAATACCAATAAAGCTCGTTTTACCCTTTAAATATCTTACTAATTTAGTAAAAAATACCCTAAAAAAGCAAAACATTTATATATTAATTAAGGGATGAGTATATAAATATATTGTAACTATTAGTTAATTGGGGGGGAAGATTATATAAAAATTTCGTTGATGAAATATAGTTATTTTCATATATCAATTTCACAGGTGAAATAAAATGGCATCACAACAACAAAACATGGTTAAAAAATGCCCTGAATGTGGAGGCATCAACCTATTCTGGAACAGAGAAAAAGGCGAAGTTATCTGTAAAGACTGCGGCTTAGTTATAGAAGATAAGATGGTTGACTTCTCACAGGAATGGCGTGAATTCGATTCAGAAGGCTCTGAAAAAAGAAGAAGAAGCGGAGCACCAATGACTTATACTCAGTACGACCAGGGATTAGGGACAGAAGTTGGTCAGAAAGGAGATCTTTTAAGATTAGGAAACAAAGACAGGAACAAGTTCTTTAGGCTAAGAAAATGGCAGTACAGGATATCAACAGCAATCGAAAGAAATCTAAAGCTTGCTTTAGCAGAGCTAAAAAGAGTTTCCTCATATCTAAAACTTCCAAAATCCGTTGAAGAAGAATCTGCAAGGATCTATACTTTAGCAGTTCAGAGAGGGTTAGTAAGAGGAAGATCAATGGAATCAGTTGTTGCAGGAGCACTTTATGCTGCTTGCAGAAGACATGATGTTCCAAGAACTTTAGATGAATTGTCAGAAGCTTCAGGAATAGAGAAAAAGGAAATAGGAAGAACTTACAGATTCGTAACAAGAGAGCTAGGAATCACTATACTACCATCAAATCCTGCTGATTATATTGCAAGATTCTCATCTGCACTAAAACTTTCAGCAGAAACACAGTCAAAATCAATAGAGATCTTAGAGATGGCTCAGAAACACGAGCTAACTTCAGGAAGAGGTCCAACAGGAATTGCTGCAGCTGCATTATATGTAAGCGCACTGATCCACGGAGAAAAAAGGACTCAGAGAGAAGTAGCAGATGTTGCTGGTGTAACAGAAGTTACAATCAGGAACAGATACAAAGAGCTATTGGACAAGCTTGGTCTTGAAAAAGACATCAAGAAGACTAAGAAAAAGAAGAAAAGATAATTATTTTTATTTTTTTAAAAAGAGTTCTGTTTAGGTATTTCGCAAAATGAAAGATATAATTTTAGTCGGAGGAATGCCTTATTCTGGAAAGAGTCATCTATGTAAGCAGATAGCAGATAAAGATCCAAGATACGTTAATCTATGCTTTGATACATTATGTGATGAGATGAATACTGATGCTGAAAAATTCGTCAATTACACTAATATGTATAATCCCAAGATTATAAGCCAGGTCAAGACAGATAATGGTCCAGATCCAAAAGCCGTGCAGGATAAAATCAGGAATGCTCTAAATAACTCCGGACAGGGAGAACATTGGCAGTTGTTCTTACAGGGAGCTGCTATGGCCTGTTTAACTGAAAAACTCATGAGTATCGGAGATTCAACTCCTGTGATGGAATCTTTATACTACAACAAAGAAGACAGGCAATCATTCTACGATTCCCTTAAGGACCACATAGCTATCCTAAACTCACAAAGGGAAAAACAACTTAATCCAGATGACTTAGATTCTGTAAAGAAAAAACTGATTTTCTTTGATTATGACCTTGATTTTGTATTAGACAGGTATAGAAATGATGGTTCTGAAAGGCCTTTAGTGAATGAAGGTGCAATAAGGCTTATACATGACATGCAGAGTATTCCATCTGATGATGAACTACCAAATCTTGAGGTTATCATAGTAAAAGACCCACAACAGACTTCAGAAATCTTAGCTAAACTTTAAACAACTTCTTCTTAAAATCCTTAATCCTTCCCCCAACAACAATCACACCTTCTTTTCGTAACAACAAAATCTTCTTCCTAGAATTCTTCACACCGCAATAACCGCCCAACGATCCATCTGAACAAACAACCCTATGGCATGGAACCTTAACAACATTCGGATTAACTCTCAAAGCATTCCCAACAGCACGATAACCTTTTCCACCTAACTTCTTAGCGATAGCCTTATACGTGCTAACTTTTCCTTTAGGTATCTTACTTACAAGAAAATAGACTTTCTCAGCGAATTGCATCTAATATTGCCTCAAAACTCTCCTTAGAACTGTCTTTTCTATAATCTTTAGCTAACCTAATCATCCTTCTTTTATTAATCTTAAACTTTTTCTTCCTAAGCAACTCTCCTAATCTTCCGCTCATAACACCCTGGACAAATTGTGTAACATTGCTTGGCTTTTCAGTATGATTAGCTCTTTCGAAATCTATCAGCGTAACTTTCTCTCCTTTAACCAAAACATGCTTGTATGGCCTGTGCATCTCTTCTTTGTTGATATTATGCTGATCTAAGAAAAAGCACTGGTCAAACACCTTCCTCAGTATCTTCTTTATCTTTGTTTTCTTCTTCTCCTTCTCCACAAAATCAAGCAAAAACTTTCCTTCAACAAACTTATATACAAAATAACCTGGTTCAGAATAGATCAGCTTAGGCCCGATATTAAACCTGTTCAGTGTCCTTAACCAATTAGCCTCTTTCTCTATATTTCCTACAGCCTCGCTTCCAGGAAGCTTAGCCTTAGCAGCTATCTTCAGACTTCCCCAGTTGCCAGTATAGATAACACCTCTATGTCCTTTAGCAAATTTCTTGATATTCTTTACATCATTCTCTTCCATCTCTTTCCTAAGCTGAGACTTCTTTATAGAATAAACATAGATCTTCTCAAACGGAAAATCCATGAAATCTAACTCAGAAAAACTAAAACAATTCTCTTCTATAGCATGATCTATCCTTTCCTTATTGCTCAAAGTAGAGAACACAGTAAGGATCTCACCATCAGTCTTCAGATAATCATTTGCCTGCTCTAAAAATTTAATCAGCAGCTCACATCCTTCCTTTCCGCCGGTTGTATAAGCTCTGATCTCTTCAGGCTCTCTTTCATCATAAGGAAGATAAGGAGGATTAAATACAATAACATCAAACTTTCCCTTAACTTTGCTAAAAAGATCAGACTTCTTGAAACTTATATTCTTCAGCTCACCAGCCTCTCCTCTAGCAAATATCAGAGCCTGGTCATTTATGTCAACAGCTAAAACACTTTTACAGTAAGGAGCAGCAGCTATTGCCTGTATCCCTGATCCAGTTCCAACATCTAAGACATCTCCTCTTGCATGCCTTCTCACATACTTCTTCAGCAAAAAGCTGTCTTCATGCGGTTCATACACTTCAATTTTCATTTTATCTTAAACTCCTTGTCAATTGCATCCATATAATCCTTGACTCTCTTTAAGCAGCTCTCCAGCAAAAACTTCTCATACTTATCCTCAAATGTTTCAATAAGAGGAGCATCTTCAGTTATCCTATACATATTTTTCTTCTTCTCTATCAAAAACACGTCTCTAAGCCTCTTCAGCTGTCTTCTGACATTTGATGATGTAACTCCTAAAACAGGCAGCTTTCCTTCTTCCCTCATCCCGATAACCTTTTTCTCAATATCAGCGCATTTCAATTCTTTATCTATCAACAAAACATGCAGCACATCAACAACAACATCCCTTGAATCTCCAGGCTGCAATAACCCTAAACTCAAACACAATTTCTTAACCAATTCACGACCTTTTATCTTCTTAGGCCTCTCATATCTCCTTAAACAAACTTCAGAAAGTGCCACCTCTTTTGCCACAGGACTCATAAAACTTTTAATCTATTTAGAGTATATAAATGTTACTGTTATGTATGTAGCACCAAGCGGAATCTTACGATCTGCATCTCTCTTCAAATAAATCTGACTCACTTTTGTTACAGAAACCAATGTAGCGTGCTACACTAATAATACTTCTTAAGCACATCATAGAACTGCTTATACTCAGGAATATTTGCAATAACTAATTCAGGAGAACTGCTTCCGACAGTATTGACAGTTATGCTTCCGTTCTTGAACAGCTTATTGAACATTCCCTGGCTGTAATTGATATGGTCTATCTTCCCAAACACTACAGATTTCTGCGACTTATACAATATCCCCCATCTCTTTACAACCCTGTAATTCTCTATATTTGTTGATGTAACTTTTAAGCTCCATATCACAAAAATAAGGATAAAAGGCAAGATAACGATAAGTGGAACTAAGATAACACAAGTTATACACACAGTCAGTACAGAGTTTGCAATATCTGGCTTCACAGTCATTATCGGCTTATGCGAATAAGCAGAAATATTCTTCTCCATCTTTTTTATTTCAGCAGCACTTGGCCTCTTAGCCAAAACAAGATCAATAAGCTCATCTTTATTATCTATATTTTCAATATAATTTATCCTGAAAGCATTAGATACTATCATCCTCTGGTTTCCCTGGCCTTCAACATGCTCACCAGCAACATTGAATGTTATAGATCCTTCCATAGAAAAAGGATACTTCAAAGTCTTTATATCCTTCACATTATCATAAAGAGCATGATAATACTCCCTAAAAAATATCCCTCTCTGGAAATATACATAATCCTTATAGAATCTCAGCTTAGATCTTCTGTAGTAAAACTGCTTGTATACAACCAATACAATAAACATAAACAATAATACGACAGGTATCAGCACAAACAAAGGACTAAACAGCATCAAGAGAACTGAAGCGATCACTCCGAGAACGACCATTATTGTCAAAGGCAGAACAGCTTTTAGCATCTCTCCAACACTAAATTTAGAATCAAGAGCATACAGCACTTCCTGCTTCTTCACTCCAGCTTTAGCCAGAACTTTTTCATAAAGTTCAGGTGTCTTCTTTATATTTCTGAAAGTGATATCTTCAGAAGATCCTATAGACCAGAACCTTATACTGCATGTCCCAAACCATTTATCAACAAAATTCTCTTTTATTGTAACAGCAGTCATCTTATCATTTGAAAACTCCCTATGCTTCTTAGAGATAAACTTATATTCTTCTTTCATGCTCTGCGGCTTGATAAAATATGTAGTTGCCATAACTTTGATCACAACAAGAACAAACATGATCAGCCAAAGAGGAAACAGAGGAAGCAGCAATAATGTAGGAAATATAGATCTTCCTAATTCCATCCTAAACTCTCCAGTATACTTACTCTCTCCTTTGACAGCCTTTGTCTTAAACTCAGCCTTTACCTCTTTCTTGACTTCTTTCTTAGCTCCCACAGTTCCTATCAGAGGCTTGTTTTTCTTTATCAGAGCATCTATATTCTCCTCCATCTCTGGCCCGTTCTTCATATTCTTGAAAAGTATCTGCTGCCTGCTTCCCTGAGAGCTTATCTTAACATCATTCAGTCCAAATATCCTATCCACTAAAGTCTGGCTTAGGCTGGAATCAGCAAGATTTTCAACAGGTATAAAAGAGAAATTCTTCGACAAAAATCCTTCTTTATATGTTATAACATCAGAGTAGATATTATACACTCTAAGCTTAAGATCTAAGAATTTGATCGCTCCTTTGATCAAAGCTAAAACAACCACAATCCCCAAGATGACAAAAACACCAGTCAGGCTTTCTAATGCAATAAGTATTGAAGAAAGATAAAACACAAATATTGCAAAGCCAAATATACTTCCAAAATAATTCTTCAGAACTTCAAAAAACACCCCCAAAGAACTTGGCCTTTCAGTCTGCACTAATTTTGATTTAGTCAGCTTAAAGCCGTTCATCTTCATGATCTTCATCACATACTCATAGACCTGTCCTGGCTTGTTCATAGCAGCAAGAAATACCTCAGCCATCCCGCTTCCTGCAGACTCGATCTTTACATTGCCTGTTCCAAATAATTTATTCTGTATAAAAGGAAGCCTTAATGTAACATGGGTTATATTTCTTATAGTCAGCTCAGTCTCGCTGTCAGAAAATATACCTCCCATCTTATGGATGATCTTATCCTTAAGAAAGATATATTTCTCTTTCTTATATCTTACAGTCCTGTAGTAATAATATATCAGACATACAGCTATAAACACAAAGAATGAAGATGAAAGATTGACTATGCTGTTTCCACCACCTATATTGACAAACACCCATATCAAAAATATAGCAGAAAGTACAGCAAATCCCTTAAGGAATGCAAATGTGACAAATACAGTCTTGTTCGGCTTTAACTCATAACCCCCACTCATAATGTATATTCACAAAATCTACTATTTAAACCTTCCTATTTAAGAAAACTTTTTAAACCCACCTGCAATAATATCACGCATGGCACTTAAACTGAGCAAGACACCGACTTCAGATTTCATAGAATACGGCAGGTTCAGGAAAAAGTCTTCTGCAATGTTTCTGATCATAGTAGTGTCTATCATCATAGCAGCAGTATTGGTCTATTTAGGATTTTTAAGACACTTAAAACTATTTGAAGGAACATGGATAGTAACTTTCCTAAGCCATGTAAAGACACATCTTTTCGCATACACATTCCTGGGATTATTCTATGCTTGCTTGTTCGGCGGATTATTCTTCATGCTGATTCCGATAGAAGCATTCTACGTAGCTGCATTAAAAAAAGGCCTCTTAACACCATACCACATCTTGTTCATGTTCCTTGGATTAATAACTTCATACTCAATCAACTACATAATAGGTTTAAGATTTTCCAAACTTTCAAAGAATATAGTCTCGCCAAAAAAATTTTACAGGGTAAAGATCCTGATCAACAAGTTCGGAAAGCTAGCGATATTATTTTTCAACATAATAGGAATGGGTTCCCAGCAGCTAACAGCAGTACTTGGAGTTTTCCGTTACAACAAGACAAGATTATTAATCTTTTCACTTACAGGACAATTGATCAAGTACACAATAATAACAGCAGCAGCATTAGGATTATTTTAACAACATTTATAAATAAATAAAATTTAATTTCATAGAGGTGATATGCATCATAGAAATAATATCCACTAAGATAAAAGCATTAGGAGATCTCATCAATTCTAACAAGCTAAGAAAGATTCCTGTAATAACAAAAAGCGGAGAGATAATCGGAAGAGTAAAAGCAGTAAGGATGAACAAGTTCAGTGTAGAAGGCATCCAGGTATCAAGGCCATGGAGCTTCTTCTCTTCAACATTCATAGACAAATCACTGATAAAGGTATTCAACCAGAACGAAGCTGTATTAAACATAAATCCTGTAACAGCTTTGAAAGGATTAGCAGTATATGACACATCAGGAAGAAGATTAGGCACAGTAAGAAAGATAATAAGAGAGGGAAACAGCAATAATTTCAAATCATTGGTCGTAAAGAACAGATTTTATTCAAGAGCTATCCTGATAGAAAAAGACAAGATAGACATAATGAAAAAGAACATAATCCTTAACATAGATTATCTTGAATACACAGACAGCATAAAGAGGCAGAAAGAAAGAGAAAAGAAAAGAAAATGAAAAAACAGGACATAATAACGTCTGATGATATCTTGGGAAAAGATGTTATAGACTCAGATGGAGAGATAATAGGCATCTCAACAAAGATCCACATAGACAATAAGACAAGACAGCTCATAGGAGTCACCATAGACCAGGGATTTGGCAAGCCAGATCTTTATGTAGGATTAGAATACATAAGAACTTTCGGAATAGATTCGATCCTATTAACAACCTCTCCAAAATCAAAAGTCAGAGGATTAAAAGTGTTAGACAGTTTTGGCAAGACAGTCGGATATGTAGAAGATGTACTTTCTATTGGAAAGACAAACAGGTTCAAAGGCATAAAAGTAAAGAAAGGAACACTGTCAAAACCATTCATAGTAAGAAGCAAAGACATCAAAGAGATAGGCCATGCAGTTATCCTTAAAGAGAACTGGAAGATGGTAGAAATTAAAAAGAAAAAAGTTCTGGAAGAAAAAGAAACTCCGAAAGAAAAGAAATAATTATCTTAAAAAAGAAAAATCAATTCGTTCCACAAAATCTTCTAGATTATTGCGTATGTTATATGAGGATTGTCCTCTTTCTTCAAATTTTCTATGGTTCTCAAGACACCCTTCATTACAGATAGCCTTCTCATATTTCTCCTTCCATTCTTTATACTCACATACTTCAACAAACGGATTTTCAACTCCTAATTTTTCCGCAACACAATATATGTTCCGTACTTCTTCTTCATTTTCATCATTATGTATGAGGATAATCTGACATTTTTCATTTTCACCAATCTCTTGTTGTCTTTTTTTGAACAATATCAATTTCAATATTGAAGCATCTATCACCCATTCATCGATCTTTATTGATTCTCCATAATTAGGTCTTAAGCTGTCTTTTACTTCCAAAAAAGTGTTTTCCACATAATGGTAATCAGGAAAATATAAGTTAACAGCATTTAATCTCCTTTTAAGATGATCTAGTTCTTTGGGTATTTTTGGAGTAGTGAACTTAAATCCACGAGGTTCATACTCTACCATCTCACCTAAATTTAAGACTCTTCCAACATTAGCTTCAAGAATTGATCTTACATTATAACCTACATCTGGCCTATAACCATAATAACCGCTGCTCTTTATTGTTAACTTATCTCCAAAATACTTCTTAAACTCCTTTTGTGAACCTCCTTTGTATTTTTTCCCAAGATGTTTATGGCCTTCTTCAGTTATCTTTGATTTGTTAATAAACCCCTTAATAGATAATTCTTCAACAATCGCATCAAGTTCAACATCATCTAACTTGACAAAATCTTTCAATTTTTCCCTAGCTCCGGAATCTTTATCAGTGATATTGGGATAACAGCAAGTATATGCAAGAACCTCTATTTTCTTGAATTCTTGTTCAATCTTTGATTCTAAGTGAAGGCCTTCTTTAAACCAATAATATCCTTTTTCTGTAATTTTATAACTATGACCATCCCCCTCTATACAACTCTGATTTCTAAGATAATCTATCGCTTGCATAAACCAGTCATCACCTATGTTCCTGTATTCCTTTGGAGTTGACACCTTTCTTAAATCAGGAAGACTCATGCTGGAAGAATTAGCTAAATTCTCTAGAATGTTACTTTCAAATTCATCAAAACACTCCCCAACCCCCGTATATGCAATTTCGTAAGCTCTTTTCCATTCATTTAGTTCCTCTCCATCATATTTGGAACTAAGTTCTTTTGCCTCTTCTACAATCTCAACAAGTCTCTTTTCTTTTCTAAACATTTTAAATACCAAAAAACTCCAAGAATTCAAATTCTTAGAGGTTCAACACCTCTTTTAATCAAACCTTATCAAAAAACACTTCAAATTCAGATTTCTTAACTTTCTCCTTATATCCAAACTCATGCTTCTTAGCAGCATCCAGCTCAGAGATCTTCAGATGATCAGCACCAACTTTCTCTTTGATCTGCTTCTCGAACATCTCAAGATAGCCTTTCATATCTTCATCAACTTTCAAAAATAGACTGATCCTTTCATGTTTCTGCAGTCCTGCTTTCTTCCTTGCAGCCTGCACTCTTCTCATAACTTCTCTTGAATAACCTTCAGCCTCTAGCTCTTCGCTTCTTTCCTGATTAAGATACAAAAATCCTTTTCTACACTGAACTTCATTATAAGGATATTCAACCTCTCTTGTATGTATAAGATGCTCTTTAACAATTGCACATTTCTTTCCGTTAACATCGATCTCATACTTTCCAACTTCCTCTATCTTCTTCAATACACTTTCCATGCTTGCCATAGAAAGCTGAGCAATAACAGCTGGAGATAATTCCTTAAAATCTGGCTGTAACTTGCTAAAATCAGCCTTAAGCTCTTCTTTGATCTTATCAAACTTCTTCTTAACCTTGATATCCTTGACATTGACCTGTGATTTTATTATATCTTCAAGCTCATCTATAGCTTTTACAGTTGCTTCATCTTCTGTAGCAACAATTATCTCCTTGATCGGCCACCTTACACCAAGCTGTATCTTCTCTCTTCCATTCAGAGCAGATTGTATTATAGATTGAACTATCAAAAACTTCTCTTCTAATTTCTCATCTATCTCTTTTCCGTCAAATGAAGGCCATTCATACATGCTGATACTTTCTTCTTTAAGATTAAATGCTTCTTTCAGATTAAGATAGCACTTCTCACTCACCATAGGAACTGCAGTGCTGAACATCTTCAGCACATTTATCAATACTTCAAATATAACATAAAGCACAGTCTGCTTCTCAAGTTCATCTCCAGTGCTTGCTTTATCTCTAACTAATTGGATATAAGTTCTGGATAATTCCAAGAACAGTTCTTCACAGATCAAAGGAATCTCATTTATGTTAAATCCTTCAAAAGCTCTTGTAGCTTTCTCAATACTGCTGTTCATCTTTGAGATGATATATCTCTCTTGTATTGAGAAACTATTTTTGATCAAGTTAACATCAAGATCTTTTATCTTGAATCCGATCTCATTAGAATAATCAATCAAATACTTATGAAGATTCCAAAGAACTCCAATATGTCTTGACTTCAATTTCATGTCATCCATATTGTAGTTTATATCTACACCAGGATTTGCTCCGCCGATCATATAATAACGCAGAGCATCTGATCCATATTTTTCGATAACTTCTGAAGGTAATATGTAATTTCCCTGAGATTTGCTCATCTTTCTTCCCATAGCATCCTGTACAAAACCATGCATATACACATTTCTGAAACTAGGCTTTCCCATAGACACCATTGAAGCGACCATCAGAAGATTATACCATCCCCTTATCTGATCCTTTCCTTCTAATATAAAATCAGCCGGGAAATATTCCTTAAACAGATCTTCTTTCTCAGGGAAATCAAGGCAGTTCCACGAAACAGTTCCTGCATCTACCCAAACATCCAATATATCAGGTATCCTCTTCTGAACTTTGCCACATTTACATTTTAATTTAACATCATCTATCCATGGCTTATGGAATTTCTCAACAGCTTTGCCACTTAGATCTTCCAGCTCCTTCAGACTGCCAACAACAGTATACTCACCGCATTCACACATCCAGACAGGCAGAGGTGTTCCCCAGTATCTCTGTTTTGTAATAGAATTATCCCTAAGATTCTTCAGCCATGAATCATAAGCATTAAACGCAGTATTTGGAACCCATTTGATATCCTTATTAAGATCAATCATCTTATTCTTAAGATCTTCAACCTTGAAGAACCATTGTTTTGTAGTTCTGTAGATAACAGGCTTATGGCATCTCCAGCAGTGTGCATAATCATGGTCAACAGGATTCTTCTCTATCAAACATCCTTTCTTCTCAAAATCTTCTATAAACTTCTTATCATCTTTCTTTGCAGTCCATCCAGAATAAACACCCATATCTGAAGGAAAAACACCTTTCTCATCTAAGTTATTGAAAGGATAGATTCCGTTCTTATGACCAACTTCATAGTCCTCTGGCCCGCATCCAGGAGCCATATGAACCAGCCCAGTTCCAGCTAATGTATCTACAAATTCTTTTGACAAAACAACAGTATGGATATTATTAGGAATCCTGCATTTCTTCCTGACTTTTCCATAATCAATTTCAGAAGAAAGTGGATGCTCATAAGCAACTCCTTCTAAAACTTCTCCTTTAAACTCCTCAATGATCTCACATTTTTTGTTAGCAACACCTTGAACAACCATAGGACCTAACGCCTTAGACAGCACCCATACTTCATCATCAACTTTAGCTTTGATATAGTCAAGTTCAGGATTAACCATAACTCCCATATTGAACGGAATAGTCCATGGTGTAGTTGTCCATACTATCAGATACTCATTTTCCTTATCTTTGATCTTAAACTTCAAAAATATAGAATCATCAGTAAGCTCTTCATACTCAAGCTCATGCTTAGCCAAAGCAGTTGCACAATGCGCACACCAGGTCATAGTCCTCTTTCCCTGATACAGTCTTTTATTCTCATGAGCTTTCTTGATCAGCCACCATTCTCCATCAATAAATGATCTAACTATAGGAGTATACGCATTCTCAAAATCCATCCATACTCCCATACGAACAAAGTCCTTGTTCATTATTTTCATATTATCTACAGCTAACTTTTCACACTCTTCAACAAACTTACCGACACCAAACTTCTCGATATCTTCCTTATGCTCTAACTTAAACTTCTCCTGAACTTTATGAGCTATAGGAAGTCCATGCATATCATAACCAGCTCTATCCCATACATCATAACGCTGAGTCATCCTTTTATAACGAAGAAAACAATCCTTCAAAGATTTATTCCAAGCAGTCCCTACATGAACTCTTCCGGAAGTATAAGGCGGACCATCTAAGAAATAGAATTTCTTCTTTCCTTTATTTCTCTCTTTTACCTTCTGATATATCTGGTTCTTTTCCCAGTATTTCAATATCTCAGGCTCTATTTCATTAAAGTCATATCTTCCTATCATACCCTCTAAGAAAAATCCCTTATTTATAAACTTTTACTTCAATATATGTCTCAAAAAACCCTCCCCCTTGGCCCAGGTCATTTATAAAGTAAGGATTGTAATGTAAAATAAAGGGTGGATTTTTTAGAATATTCACTTTCAAAAATAAATTATCTAGAATGGTAATTTTTTTAAGAGTTTATCCAACCAGAAACTATGCTCTCCAGTTAGT
>JANQNE010000009.1 GCA_028279725.1 Candidatus Nanoarchaeia archaeon | reverse complement strand
AAGCTGCTGCTACCTTTGGCATTATGTTAGCCTGAGCTATGAAGAAGTCGTGCTTATCAGCAAGTTTTTTTGCTAATTTTTTGTCTTTCTGGTATTTTTCGAAAGCATCAGATGAGATGGTCTCATCACATGTTTTTTCAGCTTCTGGCTTAAGCTCTGGGCCTACTAATGCGCAGACACTCATCTTCTTGCCTTTGCTGAAATGAAGATTAATGAAGAATTCAACCTGGTTGTCTGTTTTCTTTAGATCTATATTCTTAAGATTAGCGATTAGATCAAAGGTCTGTTTAAAGTTACGTTTCTTAGAAGATTCTTTTAGTGATTTTACAACACTTATGATCTCTTTCTTATCCATCAATATCAACTCCACCCTACTACTCTGAGAGTAGTCAACGGGAATACTATCTGTTTGAGGAATGGTAACCTATTTATAAAGGTTATGCTTTTCAGTGGGATATGTGCGGAATTATAGGGTATAAGGGGGCTAGAAACGCAAATGAGGTTGTTTTGAAGGGCCTGAAGCAGCTTGAATATAGAGGATATGACTCATGGGGTATCGCTTCTCTTAGTGATGGTATTAATGTAGTCAAGAAAGTAGGGAAGATAAGTGGTGTTGATGATGCTGGCCTTGGTGAGAGCAGGATTGCGATAGGACATACAAGATGGGCAACACATGGCGGTGTTACTGAGTCAAATGCACATCCACATGTTTCTTCTGATGGTAAGATTGCTGTTATACATAATGGGATCATTGAGAATTATTATGAGCTTAGGGTTTTTTTGAGGAAAGAAGGGTTTAAGTTTAAGAGCGAGACAGATACTGAAGTTATTCCATGTTTGGTAGAGTATTTTATGAAAAATGGCAGCAGTTTTGAGGATGCTTTTAGAGAGATGCTGCTTAAGTTGAAAGGAAGTTATGCGATAGTTGCTGTGAATTCTGATAAGGATAAGATGTTAGTTGCCAGGAAAGCATCACCTATTGTTATAGGTGTTGGGCAGGATGAGTTTTTTGTCGCTTCAGATGTTCCTGCATTTTTAGAATACACAAATAAAGTCATCTTTATTGAAGATAATGATATTGTCGAGATCAATTCTAAGGTTGAGATAGAGAATGTTGTCTTAGGGAAGAAAGTTGACCGGGAGATTGTAGAGATAGACTATGATATTGATCAGGCGCAGAAAGGAAAGTATGAACATTTTATGCTTAAGGAGATATATGAACAGCCTGATGCTATAAGAGAAACAATAAGAGGAAGAGTAAATGGTGCGAGAGTTGAGTTTGAGAAGTTTGGGTTAAGTGATGATTATATTGCAGGTGTTGAGAGGGTGGTTATTATTGCGTGCGGAACTTCATGGCATGCAGGTATTGTTGGGAAATTTATGATAGAAGCTTTGGGAAAGATACCTGTTGAGGTTGATTATTCTTCTGAGTTTAGATACAGGAACCCTGTAATTGATGATAAGACTTTAGTTGTTGCGATAAGCCAGAGCGGTGAGACTGCAGATACTCTTGCTGCTATAAAAGAAGCTAAGTCTAAAGGAGCTAAGGTGTTGAGTGTATGCAATGTTATGGGAAGCTCTGTCGCAAGAGAGAGTGATGAGACTATATATACAAGAGCTGGTATAGAGATCGGTGTTGCTAGCACTAAAGCATTTACTTCTCAGTTAGCTGTGCTGTATCTTTTTGGAGTTTATGTTGCGCAGATAAGAAAGACATGGGATAAAGATCATCTTAAGGAAAGACTAGAGTATCTGGAAAAGATTCCTGAGCAGATGGAGAAAGTTTTGAAGGGAGATAAGGAGATCATAGCTGCTGCTGAGAAACATTTTTTGAAGAAGAATGCTTTGTATTTAGGAAGAGGAACTAATTATCCTGTTGCTTTGGAGGGTGCTTTGAAACTGAAGGAAGTAAGTTATATACATGCAGAAGGATATCCTGCTGCTGAGATGAAGCATGGCCCTATTGCGTTAATAGACAATAAGATGCCAGTTGTTGTTGTGGCTGTGCAGGATGAATCTTATGAGAAGATCAAGAGCAATATCGAAGAGATAAGGGCAAGAGGAGGAATAGTTATAAATGTTGCTACAGAAGGTGATAAAAAGATAAAAGATATAAGTGATATTGTATTGTATGTTCCTGAGACAAGCGGGTTAGCATATCCTTTTTTGACTGTTATGCCATTGCAGCTGTTAGCTTATCATATAGCTAAGTTTAGAGAGTGTGATATTGATCAGCCAAAGAATCTGGCAAAATCTGTGACGGTGGAATGATGCATGACACGCTTCGTCAGACGTGTTTTTGCTGGAGAAGCAGATTTTAGTTAAGATAAATGAGTTTTGGAGAACTACGCTTGGTTTCATGCAAGGTGAATAAGATGGAGATAAGAAAAGCTAAAATCGAAGATTTTGATGAAATATTAGGATTAGTGCATCAGCTTAGTCCTTTGAAAGAAGGAGAGGGAGAAGTTGATCTGGGAGTTTTTAAGAAAATCATCCATGATGAGAATCATGAGATCTATGTTGTTGATTCTGATAAAGGTTTGATCGGGACTGGGATGCTTTTGGTGCAGCTTAATCTTTCTCATGGAGGAAGACCTTCAGGACATATTGAGAATGTTGTTGTTGACGAGAAACAAAGAGGGAAAGGTGTTGGGAAAAAGATTGTTGATTTTTTATTGGACAGAGCTAAGGAAAGGAATTGCTATAAGGTAATATTGAACTGCAAGGAGAAGAATATCAGCTTTTATGAGGAATGCGGGATGAAGAACAGCGAAGAGACTGAGATGAGATTAGATGTTAGTTGAAAGTTTTTCTGGAATAAGAGGAGTTTATGATGAAGATATCGATCTTGATGTTGTAAAGAGGTATATCTCTGCTTTTGTTAAGTTTCTTAAGTTGAAGAATGAAAAGCCCACTGTAGTTGTTGGTATGGATACGAGGCCTTCAAGCGCTGAGATAAAGAGTGTAATGGTCGCTGAGTTTTTATGCGGAGAGTGCGATGTTATAGATGTTGGTGTTAATCCAACTCCTGCAATAGAGTTGGGAGTTAGAGAGTATAAAGCAGATGCCGGTGTGATAATAACTGCTTCACATAATGAGCCTGAGTGGAACGGATGGAAATTTTTAGATGAGAAAGGAAGTATACTTGAGCCGAAGGATATTGACCTAGTTATATCAAATTTTAGAGAAGGAGTTTCTTTAGGGAAGTGTGGAAAAGGAAAAGTTGATGATAAGTCTAAAGAGCTGGTTGATGTTTATGCTGATTATGTTGTTGATTCTTTGGGTGAAGGTGCTAAACTGCTTAAAGGTATGAAGATAGTTGCTGATCCTAACGGAGGGGCTGCAGCTGTTGTTTTGAAAAAAATATTTGATAAGTTAGGTGTTGAAGTTGTTGAGAAAAATATGAAGCTGGGAGAGTTTAAGAGAAGAGTTGAGCCGAATAAAAAGAATCTTGCTTATCTTTCTTCTTTGGTGAAGAAGAAGAAGGCTGATCTTGGAGCAGGATGGGATTGTGATGGAGACAGAGTTGAGATGATCGATGATAAAGGTGAGATGATATCTGGACAGTACTCATTAGCTTTTATGCTTGAGGAAGTTTTGTCTAATCTTGATGGAGAAGAGAACAAGATCGTTGTTACAAATGATGTTACATCAGGAGTTGTTAAAGAGGTATGTGCTAAATATGGAGCTAAGGTTGAGGAAGTTGAAGTCGGTGAGATAAATGTTGTGAAGAAGATGTATGATCTTCGTGCTGTTGCCGGCGGTGAGGGAAGCAGTTCTGGGGGGATATTGCCTCCGACCCGTTGCAGAGATGGTATGCAGACCCTGGTTTTTGTGATGAGGTTAGTTGCCCGTACTGGTAAGAAGCTGTCTGAGCTTTATGAAGAGTTTCCGAAATATTATACACCCAGGAAGAATCTTGAAGCAGATGATGTTGATATAGTGAAGGTTAAGAAGAAGATAGAAGAGATGTTTGTCGATGAAGGATATAATGTTAAGAAGACAGGTGATGAGACTGGCGGTCTGAAGATTGTTATTGATGATACTAGTTGGATATGGTACAGGGAGTCAAAGACCGAGAGTGGTGTGTTTAGAGTTATTGTAGATTCTAAGTCTGAAGAGAAATCAGAAGAATTATTAAAGAAAGGAGAAGAAGCATTCAATGAAGCGGTGAGAACAATATGAAAGCTGTGATATTAGCTGCAGGAAAAGGAGTTAGGATGCTGCCTTTGACAAATGAAGTTCCAAAGGTTTTAGTTGAAGTTAACGGAAGACCTTTTCTGTATTATGTGATGAAGAATCTGGAGAGAGCTGGTTATGATGACTTTTGTCTGGTTGTCGGCTATAAGAAAGAAAAAGTTATGGAGTTCTTGGATAAGTATAATTTTAATGCTGTTGTTGTTGAGCAGAAAGAGCAGAAAGGAACCGGAGATGCTGTTATGACTGCTGAGGATTTTGTTGCCGGAGATAATTTTGTTGTTTTAGGAGGAGACAATCTCTGGAGTGTTGGTGATCTTAAGGAACTGAATAAAGAAGATGATATTAACTATATCAGTGGGATAGAGGTTGAAGACCCTTCAAGGTATGGTGTGTTGGTTTGTGATGGAGATAATCTGAAAGAGATCAAAGAAAAGCCTAAGGAAGATTTTGGGAATCTGGTGAATACAGGATTGTATAAGTTTACAGCTGAGGTGTTTGATGCACTTTCTGTTGTGAAAGAGTCGCCCAGGGGTGAGATTGAGCTTACTGATGCTGTGAGTATGCTGGCTGCCGAAGGAAAAGTAAAGGTTATAAAGATAAAAGAGTTCTGGAAAGATATGGGCACATTGGATGATATCAAGCCTATGAACGAGTTTCTTAAGAGGTGGGAAGATTGAAGCTATTGTTTGCTTCTGAAGATGCTGTTCTTGGGATAGTATTGGGAGTGCTTATTGTCGGTTTTTCCGGGAAGTACTTCAGTGTTCCTTCATGGAACATCTTATGGGGTGTACTCTTTGCTGTTGGTGTAATAATGACAGTTCTTGATGTTTTTCATACATTAGCTGATCTTGGAAGGCATCCTCTTGTTGTCATATTGGCGTTATTAAATAATCTTATAGATGCTGTATTTGAGCTTGCGTTTATGGCGAAGTTTTTTGGTTTTGGAATTCCTGTTTTGAGTGGCTTTTTGAATCCTGTGATAGCTGAACCGATGTACTTATTTATAATTGGGATATTTTTTATAGTAACAAGTGTTATATGGCTTGTAGTATGGCCTATGGTGGAATAAATGAAAAAAGAACTTTATATCTTGCCTTTTGATCACAGAAACAGTTTTATCAAAGGTATTTTAGGAATTGTGAATGGAGAGCCTAGTGAGGATGATCTTGAGAAAGCCAGAGAACTGAAGAGGATCATATATGATGCGTTTGTCGAGTCTGTTAATTCCGGTGTTTCAAAAGAGTATGCTGGAATATTAGTGGATGAATGGCTTGGCTCTTCTGTGTTAGATGATGCTCAGAAAGAAGGTTTTATCGTCTGTGTTCCTGTCGAGAAAAGCGGACAAAAAGAATTTGATTTTGAGAACGGAGATAATTTTAGGGAGGGGATTGAGAAGAGGAATCCAACTTATGTGAAAGCTTTGCTCAGATATAATCCTGACGATGATAAAGAGATGAATTCAAGGCAGGCTGCTAAGTTAGCTGCACTTGGTGATTTTTTGAAGGAAAAGGAGAATAAGTTTCTTCTAGAGATGTTAGTTCCCCCTACTGCTGAGCAGAAAGTAAAGGATTATGATAATAAGATTAGGCCTAAGCTGGAAGTTAAAGCTGTCAAAGAACTGCATGCTGCTGGTGTGAATCCTGATGTATGGAAGATAGAAGGGATGGATAAGAGTTCTGATATGCAGAAAGTTGCTGATGAGATCGTGAAGGAGAATAAAGATGCTAAGATCATCATATTAGGCCGTGGTGAAAGCAAGGAGCATGCTGAGAAATGGCTTAAGGCCGGGAAAAAAGTTGATATTGCTATTGGATTTGCTATCGGCAGGACAATCTTTAAGGAGGCTTTGGAAGAATTTACTAAAGAAAATATTTCCAGAGAGGAAGCTGTTCTTAGGATCAAGGAAAATTATATGCACTTTGTCGATGTATGGCAGAATTAAATCTTTCTTACAAATGTTAAGAATCCTGAATGGCCTATTTGTTGTGATTTTGGTCGGATTATCCTTCCGTTGAATTCCCAGTCTCTTTCTATTATCTCTATGGTCTTTATGTACATGAAATTGTTGTTTTTTCTTATCTCATGGATGAACTCCTGGAGCGGAGGGATGCATGGTGAGTACATAGCTATGAATCCTCCTACTTTAAGTATCTTTTCTGCTGTCTTTATAGCTCTCCATGGTTCTGGAACATCTAATGTAAGTATGTCTATGTTCTTATCTTTTATGTCTTTGTCTCTGTAGATGTCTGCTGTCTTTGCTGTTATGTTCTTTAGATCAAGGAATTTTATGTTTTTTTGTACAAGCTCTGTGTTCTCTTTTTTTATGTCATAAGTTGTTACTTTTTTTGCAATGTTTGCGAGGAAAAGTGATAATCCTCCTGATCCTGATCCGGAGTCAACTATAGTTGAGTCTTTTGTTATGCCTGTGAATGTTATTATAGAGCCTATGTCTTTTAGAGGGATTATTTGAGCTGAACGTTCTATCCTTCTGTAGATGTCTATGAAAGAAGGATTTAGGATAGAGAATTCCTGGTTGCCGAGCTTAGTTTTTGATCCTGGCTTCTTTTTTAGGAATTCTTTTTTTATTATTCCATATTTAGTGTGGTATTCTTTGTTGGTGTCTGTTATAAAGTGTTTTTCCGGCCTTTGGACTATAACTTCTCTTTTCAGGTCTTTAACAAATTCTTTTCTTTCTTTTTTTATGAGTATTTTTTTTATCGGCATAGCTGTAGTTTTATGGTTTTAGAATATAAATGTTGCTATAAGAGGAAAGATATTTAAATGATTTTTAGGTTATAGATAGAGAAAAAGGGGTTCTTGGAGTGTTTAAGATGTTGAAGAAGATAGCTGTTTTAGGACTATTGCTTAGTTTAGTTGGGTGTGGAAAGCATTATGAGCATGTTCCTAAAGAAAAGGATGTTTTGGAAAGGAAGGTTAATGCGCTTATTTATGAGAAGAGAGTCATAAATCCTTCTTTGAAGTCTTTGGAAGTAAATGAGGATTATTCATTGGATGAGATTGTTTTTAGATCTGTGTCAAATTCTTACAAGAATAAGGAAGCTGTCGTGCATTATTATAGCGGAAGGGGCCAGAACAGGCCTGTGATAATAGCGTTTACTCCGATGGGTGTCGGAGAGAAGTTTATGAGGGAAAAATCACCTTATTTTGCAAAAAGAGGTTTTGATGTTGCATGTATAAAGACAAAGCATGCGTTTTTATGGCATGAGTATGATATATCTTTTTCTGCCAAACTTATGAAGGAAGCTGTAGATGATGCGAGAGTTTTTATGGACTGGTTGGGAAAGAAGGAGTATGCTACTTTTGGTCTGAGTTTTGGAGGAATCGGAGCTGCTTTGCTTGCAGGTGTCGATCCCAGGATAAAGGCCGGAGGCATAGCTTTTTCTGGAGGAGATATCGCAGAGATGATAATGAATTCACACAATTCTTATGTCAAAAAGTACAGGGAATACAGGATGGAGAAGGAATGCCTGAATGAAAGGCAATATTTTGATCAGGTTAAACGGATCTGTGCTTCTGTGGATCCTTTGACTTATGCAGGAAATATTAATCCAAAGAATTTTCTTATAATATATTCAGCTTTTGACCATGTCATACCTTCACAAAGCACAAGAAGACTTTATGAAGCAGCTGGAAAGCCAGATATGATCAAGCTGTATAATGTACATTATGCATTTTTCCAGAGAAGATATGCTATGGGGAAGATAGCAGATAAATTAGAAAAAGTAATGAAATAATTATCTTTTGCCTTTTTCAGCGCACTCTTCTGAACAGAAGAACAGATTTTTTCCGTCTACTTTTCTTTCGTGGACTCCTTCTTCCCTGTCACCTAGAAGTTTTCCGCAGTGAGCGCATGATGTATCCTGTCCGCGGCCTTCAGCTCCTTCCATGAAACCTGCTTCAGCAGGGGTAAGTTCATCATCATCTACCATAGCTTCTCTTCCTTCTTCTGTGTAAACTTCTTCATCCTGAGTACCATCAGCAATATCCTGCCTTTGTTCATCTTTTGTCTTTTCGTCAGCCATAAAATCACCTTTGAGTTGTAGTTTTTTAGTTGGTTTATAATTTTTTTGGTTTACAGACCTCGTTGTAGAGCTTTATTATGTTATTTCCGCATCTTTTGTTGACTTCTTTTGAGAATCTTTCTGCTGTCTTTTTTAATGATAGAACTTTGTTTCCTGCTATCAATGAGTCTGCTATAGTTATTATCTTTTCTTCTATAGTCTTTGGGATAAAATCTTTTTTTGGTAATGGGAGTTTTTGTCTGATTATTTCTGATTTTTTTATTCCAGCGCCAAGATGCCGTTCTGCTACACGTGCATGTTTTGGAAGCTTATGTTTTCTTAGGATCTTTGCTCCTTCGATGCCGTGGCGTATTGTTAATTTTCCTGGAGGACACCTGAATCTTCCTATGTCATGGAGGATACATGCTGTCTTTATGAAGCCTATGTCTGTGTATTTATGGAGTTTTGCGAACTTTAGTGCAAGCTTTTGGACAGCTTTGGAGTGTTTGAGAACTATGTTTAGTGATTTTTTATCTGTTGAATTTTTTTTTAGGAGTTTGATCGCTTGTTTTTCGTTCATCTTAGTTCCACCATTATGGGAAGATGGTCTGATAGATTTTTATTGAATGTCTTGAAGTTTTTTACCTTTATATCTTTTGATGTCAGGATGAAGTCTAAGTGCTTTTTTGGATCCCATGAGGGGAAAGTTTTTTCATCCTTGTCCGTGAACTTTAGACTGTTTTCTTTCATCAGCTGTTTTAGCTCTTCTTTTCCGTCGAAGATGTTGAAATCTCCCATGAGAACTTTTTTTGTCTTGCAGGCTTTCATTATGCTTGATATTTCTTCGATCTGTCTTTTTCTTACATGTTTTCTTAGTGCAAGATGAGCCAAGAAGAAGGTTATGTTTTTGACCTTGTATTCAATGAATAACCTTTTGAATCCTGCCGATAAGAAGTGATGCTTTACTTCTTCTGGATTTTCTTTAGAGATTATTCCGTTGCAGTGTCTTTTGAATATCGGTGTGTATGCTAAAGGAGAGATCTTTGGGTATTTGCATGTGTATGATCTGTGGTCGAAGTTAAGTTTTTTTGAGATGTGTTTAATCTGGCTCCTGAATCCTGTCCTGAAAGATCCTGAGTCAATCTCTGCAAAGCCGACTATGTCTGGTTTTTGCTGTTTAATGAACTCTGCTATGTTTGAGACTATTTTCTTAGGAGCCAATAGGAACCTGTAACACCGAGAGAAATATTCAAGGTGGCTGTTGCCGATACCAGTGCAGTAGCCTGTGTTGTAAAACATTATTTTCATGTTTTTGACTAATGTTTATAAACTTGTAATTAAATCTTTCTATCATGTCCCTGTAGTCTAGTCGATAGGACACAACCCTGCGGACTATTCTGGTTGAAAGGTTGTAACCCGGGTTCAAAGAAGCGAAGGATCAGACCTTTGGTTTGAAAGTCCCGGCAGGGACGTATTTTTTTCTAGATGAAATTTTTCCAAAGGAAATAAAGGGGTTGTGATTTTGTCGTCGAGAAATCTGATTAGTCAAGGTTGTTATAGAAAAAGGGGCAACTGTCAGTAACAGTTGCCCATAGTGTGTGAGGGGAGTGAGCGTGATTCCACTCAACTTTTGGTCAAGTGGAAACCTGGACTTTATTCAAAATTTTTTTCATATGGCTTGCATATGAAATGTTATTTTTTTGTCCTTAGACGAAATGGTATCGTTGGGATAACATTCCGCATAAAAAACAAAATAAAAAAAGAGTTGATGAACATTTTAATCACCTCTTTCTTTTTTTGTTTCACTGGGCTTACTTTATGTTATGTGTATGTAATCTTGTTTGGCTTTGATGTATGTTTTGGTTTGGTGTGCTTCATCATGCCAATGATGTTTTTATGCTCAGCACCTACTTGCATAAAACATGTTCTCTGTGTTTGTCGCTTGTTGTCGCTCTCTATCTTTTGTGTCTACTCTCTGTTGTTGTAGTCTTTTGATGTAGAGTTTTTTTACCTCTTATTTGTTGGATTAATGTTACCAAAAGATTTATATATATTTAACGTATTGACTATAAGTTATGAACGTTATGTATATATGAGGTGTTTATATGGAAACCAGAAGACTTGTCAAGACCGGAGCTGAAACTTATACAATTTCTCTGCCTAAGCAATGGGTGAAACAGAACAAACTGAATAAGGGGGATCTGTTGTTTCTTAAGGAATTAGGGAATAAGGTTGAGTTGAGTACTGAAGCTAAGGATGAGAAGGAGAAGAAAGAGGCGACTATAACTATAGATAAGAAGGATGTTGGGAGTATAAGAAGGGAGACTATATCTGCGTATATCAACAACAGTACTGAATTTGTGTTTATCGGAGATGGATTGAGCAAGAAATTGGAAGATATCAGGAAGATCCTGCATAATTTTTTGGCATTGGAAGTTGTTGAACAGACTCAGACTAAGCTTGTTGTGAAGGATTATCTTGACCTGAAGGAATTTTCTCTTGATAATACTCTTCGAAGGATGGATATGCTGATCAAGTCTATAATAGCTGATTCGAAGAATGCCCTGAAGGAGAAAGGTGTTAGTAAATCTCTGGTTTATAGAGATTATGAAGTTGATAAGCTGTTTTTTTTGATTTCTCGTCTTGTTAGATCCAGGGAGATAGAGAGCAAGGAAGCTATAGAATACTGGTGGATGGCTAAGAATCTTGAGAATATAGGCGATATGGTAAGGGATCTGAGTGAGAAATTTGAGAAATTAGGTGATGATTTCATACTTGAGCTATATGACAAGATAGAAGAATATTACAGAGAGGCTATAAAGTCGCACTTTTCTAAGGATAAGAAAGTGGCTGATAAGCTTATTGCGAACAGACCTGCTTTGCTGGATGAGATCGATGATGCTATTGAGGATAAGGAGATAGCAAATAAGCTGAAGTCGATAGTGAATAGGTCAAGGAATATAGCTAAGATTGTGCTGGACAGCTAAGAACGGAGTTTTTTGTATAATTCTTTTCCTCTAGTATATAGATGTTTGGCTAGGTTTTCGTCTTTTCCGTCTCTAACTATCGGATAGACAATCTTATTGTAGATGAACTGCCAAGTTGCAGCGGTTGTCAGCCAGTTTACGAAAGCTACTAACTTTTCATCAGCATCTCTTTTTACGAACTGATATGTTACAGCTCCGCTGATAGTATATGCAAGAGCAGTGTTAGGAAAATCATATATCAAGATTTTTGTGAAGTCTTTTGCCAGGGCCTGAGCATCTTTTTCTGGGTTATTGTGCTTGTAGGCTAGAAACTGTCCGAATGTTCCACCGATATAATCTCCAGAAATTACGCCTCCAGTTATTCCTATGTCATTATTTATATTAGAATGGCTAAAGTGAGAACCGACGAAGTTTCCGATCACAGCACCCCATTCTGTGTAGATCATATTTCTGCCTGTCTCATAGAATTTACTATTTTTTATCTTTTTTATTATGTTCTCCAGCATATCACTCTAAAGTGGTCAAAATATATAAGATTAACTATTTCTTGTATAGGTTTCGTTTCTTTTCTGGGTGCAGACCCATCGAGCTCATCTGTGTATATTGCTCGATATTCATAGGAAGAGCGTTTATATTGTATTTGAACTCTTCGAGCATGTTTGTGCAGATAGTCTTGATTCTTCCTGTGTTTAGGTTAGGGCCTATGACAAAGACTGAGGCTCTGTTCTTTTCCTCTTTGCCGTAGAGGATAACCTGTTCTACGCCTTCGATCTTTTTTATTCTGGAGATAAATATCTGGAGGATCTGCTTCTGTTTCTTTATTAGTTGGCCTAAGAATCTTGTTTTTTCGTTGTCTGCTAATCTATAGACCTTGAATTTTGCGAGGGATTGCTGATCTATGAGTTTTAGTTCTGTCAGCTGCTGGATTGTTCTGAAAGTTGAGGCAATGGGTACTTTTGTGAGCTTAGCGATCTCTCTAATATAGAATGGACGTTTGTCATTTTCGAAAAAAACCCTAAGAATCTTCAGAATCTTAGGATCTATCAGTTTCTCGAGGATGTCTGTACTCTGCATTTATGCTATTTTTAAGGTATGTGCTTGTATTTAAATGTTTTCATTTTTGGAACACTGTTTCAAATTTGAAAACTTTGGAAGTTATTACTGATTTCCTAGACGAGAAGTTGTCATTTTATTGTAATTATTATAATTCTTAATAATTTTATTCGGGATTTTCGGAGAATCGCTTAAAATGTAGAATTTATATGTCTTAGGCTGTATAAAGGTTGCTCAAAAAACTATATTATGTATAATAGAAATATTTATATACTAATTAAGACATAATTAGAAAAATAATAATGAAGTTTTTTTGGCGAAAAACTTGGCATTTTGGCGTTAAATTCTGTCCGAACGGTTAATTCGAACTGCGTTTCTTGAAAAAGCTCTTTTCTGAACTTATTTACACTTGTTGGCGCAAGCGTTTAAGCTTTTTCTAGTGTGTAGGATAGTCATTACTCATATATAAATATTTGTGTGGTAAAATATACAAATGTTTGTTTGAGGAGGAGAGGCGCTAAAGAAAAAAACCAAAAAGGGGGAGATGAAAAATGGATTTTATAATAGAAAACGCAATGAAAACAGCTGACGAGGCTGGTTTTGAAAATGTCCAAGTAGGACAAGCAAACATAAAGGTAATAGGATGCGGTGGAGCTGGAAACAATATGGTTAACTGGCTTTACAAGAAAGGTGTAAAGGGTGCAGAGATCATAGCATGTAATACAGACCAACAACACCTGACAATAACAGAAGCAGACAGGAAATTCCTATTGGGAAAAGACCTTACAAGAGGTCTAGGATGCGGAGGATTCCCAAATAAAGGAGCTGAATCAGCTCAGGAGAGCATCCAGGAAGTTAAGGAGTCTCTTAAGGCAGCAGATATGACATTTGTATGTGCTGGTATGGGAGGCGGAACAGGGACAGGAGCAGCACCAGTAGTTGCCCAGGTTGCAAAAGATATCGGATCTATAGTTATAGGAACTGTAACAATGCCATTCAGCATAGAAAGAGCAAGAGTTGACAAGGCTGAATTCGGGCTACAGCAATTAAGACAAGTTTGCGATACAGTTATTGTTATAGACAATAACAGGCTTGTAAATATTGCAGGAAATCTGCCGATTCAGCAGGCTTTTGCTGTTGCGAATGAGCTTATTAGTACAATGATCAAAGGAATCGTTGAGACTATTGCAGTTCCATCACTGGTTAATCTGGACTATGCAGATGTAAAGGCAATAATGACAAACGGAGGAGTTGCAGCTATAGGAGTTGGAGCTTCAGATACAGAGAACAAGGTTGATGAATCTGTAAAAGGAGCATTATCTAATCCTTTGCTGGACATCAATTATGAAGGAGCAACAGGAGCTTTGATACATGTGCATGGCGGACCAGACCTGACTCTTGATGAGATCAACAGAATTGGAGAACTAGTGACAGAATCTTTGGATGATGATGCAAATGTCATCTGGGGAGCAAGAGTAAGTGATGAGATGAAAGGAAAAGTTGCAGTTATGACAATTATCACAGGAGTTAATTCCCCTTGGATAATTGGTAAAGTGGATAAGAAAGCGCAGGCAGTAGAAACTCAAAAGATGAGTGATGAATTAGGTATAGAAATCGTTAGGTAAGTCTTTGACTTACCTTTATGATCACCTATTTGGTGTGTTTTCCTAGCCCTTGTTATTTATTTCTGGAAAAACCACCCCCAAACAATCTATAGCAAGGGTAAGGAGACTTTTATCTCTCTATTGCTTCGGCAATAGGGTTTTTTATTTTTTCAAGTTCTGTAATTTTTTTAGCAGGAATATTTCTGATTCTTCTGTATGGTATGGCTTACCTGGCATATATGAATAAGGCCTTACTCTCTCTTGTGTAAGATCTTCCTGCAATAATTCTCCATATAGTTCTTGCATCAATATATGTTCTTCTTTTTCAGAGATGTCCAGGGTCTCCCCCCCATATTTCATCATCTGTTTAAGCCATACCTGGCTAAGCCTTGCTCTTTTTTCCAGTTCATCTCTTTTATCTGCTGCAAACATAAAGATCTGATCATTTTCAGGATTGATCCCTGTCCTTTTTACCAGATTATCAAGTGTATTTTTTCTAAACCCTACTGCTTTTTCAGATCTTTTTCTGTCTTTTAACAAATGATATACTTCTGAGAATGATGTATTTTGTATCGGCTTTACACATAAGCAGCTTAATGCTGTAAAATAAGGGATATCTTTTTTTGTCTGATACATGCCTTCAGAAAAATTGCTGTATTTTTCTAAATTAAGACCATCTCTTACAGTATATCCAAGTACAATCGGATCTTCTCCGAAATTTTTAGGGAATCTTTTTCCAAAGCAATCTGTTATGTCTATCATTGTTTCATCTATCTTTGCTGAGGTATTCTTTTCTCTTAGCTCTTCAAGATCTTTTCTTAGTTTTTTTATTCCCATTTTATAGTGGTAACGTTTTTTAGATATATAAAATTTATTCTATATTTTTCCATAAAAATGCAAATATTTATATAATAAAATTCATTATTTAGTATAATGAAGCTTGATAAAACAGATATGCGTATTCTTACAGAATTGGACAAGGATGCTAGAATCACCTTTAGTCAGCTTGCAAAGAGGATAAAGGTTAGCAGAGATGTTGTCCAATACAGGGTTGGACAGCTTGAGAGAAAAGGAATAATCGGAGGGTATTATGCACTGATCGATCATGCTGCACTTGGTTATCTTTTAGTGAGATTGTATGTAAATTTCAAGAATACAACTCCTGAAATAGAGAAAGAGATGATAAAATATTTTGCTGATATGCCAAACAGCCTAACTGTGTATGAGACAGAAGGACAGTGTGATATTGCGTGCGGTATATTCGTGAAGTCTCATAAGGAATTTAATAATATACTTGAGGCAACAATGATTAAGTATAGAAAGTATATATCTCATGTCCAAGTTAATGTGATGGTGGAGCTTCTTCATTATCTAAAGAATTATCTCGGAGGGAAGGATGAGTCTTTTTTTAATATCGGAGTTTCAAAGATCAAAGGGGAAGATGATGTTGAGCTTCTTGATCTTATATCATCAAATGCGAGAATGCCTTTAGCGCAGATAGGTCAGAAGCTTGGGATGTCTATAAACACAACCAAGTATAAGCTGAGGAGATTAGAGAAAGATAAAATAATATTGTGTTACAGGGCTAAGATAAATCATGAAAAGATAGGGTATGAATATTACAAGGTTGATCTTGATCTTGAAGATTCAAGCATCATAAATTCTTTAAGGGAGTTTTGCAGATCACACCCCAATGTTACTTATGAAGACAGAGCTTTTGGGGGAAGTGATTTTGAGTTTGACGTCGAGGTTGAGAGTTATGATGATTTTATTAAGATCATCAATCAGCTAAAGATGATGTTTCCTGAGAAAATAAGAAACTGGAAATATTACAAGGCAAAGAAAGTTCATAAGCTAAAGTATATGGTAAGTCTTAAGGATTCTTTTTCTCTTTGAGTTTTTTCTTAATTTTATCTGAGAGTTTTTTTGCGTGAGCTCTTACTTTGTCTGGAGCTGTTTTTACTAAGTTGATTCCTGTGTGGATGACCTTTTCAGTCTTTGGAGAGTGCCAGCCCATGGCTTTGTCTCCATCATAGACTCTTCCACGCCATTTTCTTCTGTATGCTATTACTTCTAAAGGAAATTTTCTTGGTTTTGGAACTTTTTCGTCTGGATAGCCTATTGTTAATACGATTTGAGGTCTTACTTCTTCAGGCATTCCTAGAGCTCTTTTTAGCATGTCTTCATCAAATGCTCCTATCCAGCATCCACCTAATCCCAATCCATGAGCTGCGTTTAACATATTTTGTGCTGCTGCTGCGCAGTTTTGGATAGTGTATAATCTTTCTCCCCTCATGCCGTAGAATCTTTTGCATTTGTCTGGCTCTGATACAAGGATGATAATTACAGGTGCTTTTGCGATCCATAACTGCTGAACGCATGCTTCTGCAATAGGAAGCTTTTCTTCATTGTCTGTGATAACTATGAATTTCCAGTTTTGGAGATTTCCTGCTGAAGGTGCTAATCTTCCACAGTCAAGAATGTCAGAAACCTTATCCCATTCAACAGGGACATCTAGGTATTTTCTTATGGATCTTCTTGTTTTCATGCATTCTATAGCGTCCATATTATTAGCCTCTTTTTATAACAAGCTATATAAATAAGTGCTGGTATATAAAGATTATGAAATATTCAGAGCTAGTTAGTGTGTATGGGGAACTGGATAAGACTACAAAGAGATTAGATAAGACAAACGCAATAGCTAATTTTCTTCGTAAGGTTAAGGCTGATGATATTGAATTAGTTATGTTGTTGTTGCAGGGTAGGATATATCCTAAATGGGACGACAGGAAGATAGGTGTTGCTTCTAAATTAGTGCTGAAGGCAATCGTTATTGCAACTGGGATCGACTCTGCTAAGGTTGAAACTATGTGGAGAAAAGAAGGTGATCTTGGTGCTGCAGCTGAGAAGTTGGTTGGTAAGAAGAAGCAGGCTACTTTATTTTCTCAGGATTTGAGTGTTTCTAAGGTGTATAAGAATCTGCAGTCTTTATCAACTTTGGAAGGAGCTGGTACTGTTGATAAGAAAGTTAAACTGATCGCTGAGTTATTGACTTCAGCTTCTCCTGCTGAAGCAAGGTATATTGTCAGGACTGTTCTGGAGGAGATGAGAGTTGGTGTTGGTGAAGGAACCTTAAGAGATGCTATAGTCTGGGCTTATTTTTGGGATGAGTTGGGCCTGGAGATAGATACTGAAAAAGGTGTTGCATGGACTAAGGAATTCAAAAAGGATAAGGAAAAATGGAATAATTATCTTGATTGTGTGAATAAGGTTCAGGAAGCACTTGATGTTACTAATGATTATGCTAAAGTTGCTTTAGTTGCGAAGGAGAAAGGTGTGAAAGGGCTTGATAAGATTGAGCTTAAGGTTGATAAGCCGATAAAGGCGATGCTTTATCAGAAGGCTGCTGATTTTGAGGATGCTTTTGAGAGAGTTGGTGTTCCGGCTGCTTTTGAGTATAAGTATGACGGGTTCAGGATACAGATACATAAGAAAGGGAATATAGTTTTGTATACTCGGAGATTAGAGAATGTTACACATCAGTTTCCTGATGTTGTTTCTGCAGTTGAGAAGAATATCAAGTCGGATAATTTTATCTTAGATGCTGAGATAGTCGGTGTTTCTAAGGGAAAGTTTTTGGCTTTCCAGAATATTTCTCAGAGGATTAAAAGAAAATATGAGATTGAGAAGATGGTGAAGGAGATTCCTGTTATGGTTGTTCTGTTTGATGCTATGTCAATTGATGGGGAGAATCTGTTGAAGGTTAATTTTAGTGATAGGAGAGAGAAGCTGAAAGGAATAGTTAAAGAGAGCAAAGGAAAGTTAGAGTTGGCGAAGCAGGTTATAACTTCTAAGGTTGGTGAGGCTAAGAAATTTTATGAAGATGCTTTGAAAGTCGGAAATGAAGGTGTGATGGCTAAGAATCTTTCTGCTCCGTATAAGCCTGGGTCAAGAGTCGGTTATGGTGTTAAGATAAAGCCTATAATGGAGACACTTGATTTAGTTATTGTTGGAGCTGAGTGGGGAGAAGGGAAGAGGAGCAAGTGGCTTAGTACTTTTGTTGTTGCCTGTCAGGATGAAGATGGTCAGCTGTTAGAGATAGGAAAGGTCGGAACTGGTATTAAAGAAAAAGCTGAAGAAGGAACTTCGTTTGAGGAATTGACTGAGCTTTTGAAGCCGTTGATAACTGCTGAAGATGGGAAGGAAGTTAAGGTTAAGGCGAAGATTGTCATTGAAGTTAATTATGAAGAGATACAGAAGAGTCCAACTTATAATTCTGGTTATGCTTTAAGATTTCCAAGGTTAGTTAAGTTGAGGGAGGATAAGCCTGTTGATGAAGTTAGTTCACTGGATATGGTTGAAGAGCTTTATTTTGATCAGAGGGGAAGAGGGTAGATGTTATATTTTATAGGTATAGGATTAGCGGATGAAAGGGATATTAGTTTGAGAGGGTTAGAGGTTATTGAGAAGTGCAAGAAGGTGTATTTGGAGTCATATACTTCTAAACTACAGTGTGATGTTAAAGCTTTGGAGAAGCTTTATGATAAGAAAGTGGTGTTGGCTGACCGTAAGTTGGTTGAGAGGGAAGCTGATACTATTTTGGATGATGCAGTTGATAGTGATGTTGCTTTTTTAGTTATTGGAGATAGCATGGGAGCTACGACACATACTGATCTTATGCTAAGAGCTAGGGAGAAGAAAATTAAGTTTGAAGTTATATTTAATGCGTCTGTGTTGAATGCTGTCGGTATTGTTGGATTGGAATTGTATAAGTATGGGAAGACTACGTCGATTCCATTTCCTACAAAAAGCTATAAGCCTGAGACTGCTTATGATGTTATAAAGATGAATTCTTCTATGGGTCTGCATACTTTGGTGCTGTTAGATGTTAAGCCGCCTAAGTTTATGACTGTCAATCAAGGGATTTCTGAATTATTGAAGATAGAGGATAAAAGGAAAGAGAAAGTTTTTAATGAAGATACACTTGTGGTTGGTTGTGCAAGATTGGGAGCTAAGGATTTTGTGATTAAATCTGGGTCAGTTCAGGATATAGTTGATCTTGATTTTGGGAAGCCATTGCATTGTTTAATTGTTGTTGGTAAGTTACATTTTATGGAAGAAGATGCTTTGAAGATGTGGAAATAATATGAAAAAAGAGGCAATTTTAGAATTTAAAGGTATTTCAAAGAAGTTTGGAAAGCAGACTGTTCTTTCTAATGTAAGTTTTTCTATCTATGAGAATGAGATCTTTGGTCTTTTGGGCAGAAGTGGAGCTGGAAAGACTACGTTATTGCATATATTATTGGGATTGGTTGAGGAAGATAAAGGTGTAATTCTGTATAAAGGCAGAAAGATAAGGCCGAACAGTTTTGCTATGAAGAAAAAGATAGGGTTTGCTGCTCAGGATACTTCTTTTTATCCTAAGTTAAGTGTTGAAGAGAACCTTTGGTATTATGGAAGGATGTATGATGTTAAAAGGAAAGTCCTAAAGGAGAGGATCACAAGATTATTGGAGCTTTTTTCTCTGCAGAGGGCCAGGAAAGTGAGTGCTTCAAAGCTTTCAGGCGGGATGAAGAGAAGATTAGATCTAGCGATCTGTCTAATACATGATCCTGATATTATCATATTAGATGAGCCGACAACTGGGTTAGATATTATACTTAGTGATCAGATATGGGATATGATAAAGAGGATAAAGGAAGTTGGGAAGACTGTTATCATCTCTAGTCATATACTGCATCAGATGCAGCAGCACTGCACTACTTTTGGTATCTTGGATCAGGGCATGTTCTATGATCATAAAGGACTTTATTCATTTGCTAAAAAGCATAAGATAAAATCACTGGAGAGGTTGTTTGTCAAGTTTTTACAATGATAATGCAGACATTTTTGAATACATGGAAGAATCTGAAGAATATATTTAGATCATGGGTATCTATGTCTATGCTTATCATAGGCCCTTTGCTGATAATCGCTATATTGGCTTTTTCATTTTCTTCTTCAGGTTTCAGGAATGTTAAGCTCGGTTATGTGAATGAAGCTGAGTTTGAGATGGATTCTTTGGTTGATTCTTTATCATATATGGGAAAGTTCTACCCTTATACAAATCTTGATGTCTGTAAAGATAAGCTTATGAGGCAGGCCCTGCATGGGTGTCTTCATATAAGATCTTTAGGAGGAGATAGGGTTGGTATTGAAGCGCATTTTGATAATGGAAGGGAGATAATATCTTTGATTTTGTTAGAGAATCTTAAGTCTGCTGTTATTGAGAAAGAGAATGTTATTGTTGAATCAGCTACTGAAGGGATGCTTAGCCAGGTGTCTTCTGTCGCTCTGCTGATGGATGAGGGAGAGGCTCTGCTTTATGAGATGATAAATTCCCTGGAAGTGCAGAGAAGACAGCTTGTCGATGCAAGGGCAAGAATACATGATGCTGAGACTAAGTATGATAATGCTCTGTATGATGCGCACAGGAATTATGATTCATTGATTGTTAATAGTGGTGAGTATGGCGAAGATGCTGTTGATGAGATTGAATCAGCAAGAACAAGAGTTACGAATACAATTACTATGATGCATAATCTTAGGAGTACTGCTTTGTACCTGAATGACAGCTATACTGCTGATCAAATCTCCAGTAATATAAATTATCTTGAGGATATCGAGGATGATCTTTGGACTTTGCAGTATAATGTTCAAAGTGATATGGGAGTGTATAAGAGCCGTCTGGGAGATGTTGATGATATATTGGATGATGCTGATGATGCGCAGGTATATTTTGATGATGCTTTGCGTGAGCTTAATACTATGATAATTACTTTGGATTCCAGATTGGTTAGTTTGAGGAGTACTAAGGATAAGATATATGAACAGAAGAACAAGATGAAGGAAGTTGCAGGGATGGGAACAGATGCTTTATTGCATCCGTTTGAGTTTGAGTATAAGCCTTTGTTTTCTGGTTCTAAGAGGATAAATAAAGAGATAACTCCTGCTGTAGCTGAGATAAGTGAAGAGAAGAAGAGAGATTTGATTAATTATGGTAGTACTCAGATATTATTTCCTTTGATCATTGCTATACTTGTTTGTTTTATAGCTGTTATTTTGTCGAATATCATAGTTTTGGATGAGATGCATTCTCCAGCTTATTTTAGAGGATTTTTAATACCTGCTTTTAGACAGGTGTTTACTGCTTCATTGTTTTTGACATCTTTTGTGATCATGTTTTTGCAGATTGGAGTGTTGCTGTTAGTTGCTCATTATTCTTTTTATCTTGATGTTTTTGAAAATATTTGGACGATATTGCCTGTTGTTGTTCTGATCGGTGTTGTGTTTTCACTTTATGGTATGATCATTGCGTATGCTGTGAAGAATAAGGCTAGTTCGTTATTAGTTTGTACTTTTCTCTTGGTTATTACTTTTATATTATCAGGAACTATATTTCCTATCGAAAGGATGAGTGCTTTTATGAGTGCATTGGCTGGCAGTTTGCCTTTTTCTGTTTCAGTTAGTATGCTACAGCAGAGTCTGTTCTATGGGATACCTCTTTCTCAGATGGGAAATCAGTTTGGGTTATTGTTGGTGCATGTTGTGTTTACTGCTATAGTGTTGGCTATTGTTAGGTTTATATCTGAGTTGAGGAAAGGCAGGTTGGTATAATAAATATATAAAATGAACAAGAAAATAAAAATGATATTGATGATAATAGGAGGGATTATCGGACTGGCTTTAGTATTTGGAGTTATCTACTATAATACTTCTCCTCAGATGGGTGCAGGAAATGGAGGATATGATGGTTCTCCTAACTATAAAGACGGCAAGTTCCAAAATTTTCTGCCTACTCCGATGATATCAAACGAAAACTACTCATTTATCGGAGGAATATATGAATATCTATTCAAGAACGATGATGGGAGATTTCCGAGCGAGCCTTTGAAGACAGTCAAGCTCAACAGCTCAAAAGAAGGGATCACATGGCTGGGCCACTCTACTGTTCTGCTGAAGCTGAAAGAGATAACGATCATAACAGACCCTGTGCTGAATCCAAACAGGCTTCCTCCTCTTTATATGGGTCCAAAGCCATTCCCATACACGAACAGTTACTCCTTTGAAGATCTGCCGAAGATCGATGCTGTCCTTATATCACATGACCATATGGACCATCTTGATCTGGGAACAGTCAAAAAACTGAAAAACTCAACTTTCTATGTTCCGCTTGGGACAAAACCTCATCTGTTGAAATGGGGAATCAAAGAAGAGAACATAAAAGAGATGGACTGGTATGATGAGGCAGAACATAAAGGGACTAAATTAGTCCTTACACCAGCAAGACATTTCGGTTCTCGTGGCATATTCAACAGAGATACTACTTTTTGGGGTTCCTGGGTCATAAAGAATGGCAATAGAAGTATCTATTTCGGCGGCGATTCAGGTTATTTTGATGAGTTTAAGAAGATCGGAGAGAAGTTCGGACCGTTTGACATCGTTATGTTAGATTCAGGACAGTATGACAATGACTGGAAATATCTTCATCTGCTGCCTGATGAAGTTATCCAGGCAACGATAGATCTCAAAGCTGAGCATGTGCTGCCTATACATATCTGCAAGTATGTTCTGGCAAGGCATTCCTGGCATGCACCATTAGATGCTGTGACTGCTGAAGGAAAGAAAAAGAATGTAAGTGTAATAACACCCCAGATAGGCCAGACTTTCTCATTAGATAAAGATCTGCCTGAAGACAGATGGTGGAGATTACCACAAGATTTAAAAAATAAGTAAGAATTCTAAGGATTATATAGCCCCGTAGTGTAGTGGCCAATCATCCGGGATTTTGGGTCCTGGGACCTCGGTTCGAAAGAGCACGCAGGTCTTGAAACTGTTTGTTAAGGACCTTGCGCTGCACCGAATGTCCGGGCGGGGCTATTCTTATTCAACGTAATGCCTTTTGGACATGAAATGTCCATTAGGTTTAAAAGATAAAATGAAAAAGAAAAAATATTTGGAATTTATGAAAAGTATAATCAATTTTAAAGAACTATTAATTATTTTAATTGCTTCAATAGTTAGTAGTGTTGTTTCTGTTGGACTTGTTCAAAGAAATGCTTTAGTGATGGATTTAATAAGGGATGCATGCATAGGAGTAATTGTTGTTTTATTTATTGTTCTTATCTTTGTTTATGGTCTTCTTTCAATGTGGTATCTGTTGTTTAAAAGCTAAGTCTTTTTCAACTTATAGCCCTTGGCAGGCTAATACCTATAACACCCAGGATAGAAATCAAGCTTATATTCTTTTGAAACTATCAAGAATTCATTGTTCACGATGATATCTGGGAATTTCTCTTTTATGTCCAGAAGCATGCTGTTAAACTCTTCATAGTTTCTGACTTCGACATCAAGTTCAAAATCCCATGATCCAAGAACCCGCTGTGGCCATAAGGCTTGCTTTATGTTGTGGCAGTAATTCATGAACTCGCCTAATCTTCTATTTGTTATATTTCCAAGATAAAAGATAGCTTTGCAGAAGATGTTTCCTATCTTACGAGGATCCAAGGTTACCTTATATGCTTGTATTATTCCCTTTTTTTCTAAATCTTTTATCCTATACTGGACAATCCTAGCAGTTGAATTAAGTCTTTTTGCGATCTCTGTAACAGGATAACGGGCATTATTTGCCATTATCTTAAGAATTTCAATATCAATCTTATCTATTTTCTCTATCTTTCCACTAACCTTATAGTGGATATATTTTTTTTGCACTTCTTCACTCTCCCCTAAGAATTCTCTTGTCGCATGAGACAGGTGCAGTGTTGTCATGGTTGCCTTTTCCTGGATAAATGATGAGTATTTATTCAGTACTTTCTGTACTTCTTCATCAAATTCATTTACATCATCAACCACAAAATTAGCAACCATATCCCATCTTCCAGAGCAGATAACAACCCATTCTGTTTTCTTATGATTATTGAAATATTGGCCGATTTCTTCTATCTTTTCTTTGCTGGCATTTCTTAATCTGAGATAAAGCTTAAATTTCCTTAAACCAGTCTTAAAGAAGTCAATTATTGTCGAATATCTGAGAATCAGTCCAGCATTCTCCATCTTTTTTATCCTGTAATTGACAACTTCTTTGCTCAATCTTACCTTTTTTCCAATATGAGAATTGCTTTGTCTGGCGTTTTTATCCAGTTCATACAGGATCTTCTCATCCTTTTTGTCTAATTTATAGGTGTTTTTCTCCATAATATGCATAATATGTACATTTTATATTTAAATATTGTCATTTTGATAAAAAATTAGACAATAACTTTTATTACTATATTTCACTCATTAGCTAAAGGTGATAGTATGAAAAAAATGAATGCTGTGGGGTTTGCGGAAGAATTGAGAAAGAGAAGAAGTGCAAAAACAGCAGAAATTCCAGAAACTGATTTAGAGAAGAAAAATCTTTTCTCTGAATCTTGTTTAGGTCTGTGCGTTGAATAAATAACAAGGCCAATACTGCTTCTTCTTTTGATAGCGTGAGCTGTATAAAATGATTACTGAACTACTTAGCGGATTTTTAGTTTTAACTTATGGGTGCAACAACAGATGTAGATGGTGCTATACATCTTCATCTGGTTTTAAGAAGGACCTAATGGATTTTGATAAAATTGAAGATTATCTCAAATTAATGAGATCATTAAAGATAAAATCTGTAGGATTACTTGGCGGAGAACCGACCCAGCATCCTAAACTGCTTGAAATCGTGAAATTAATCAAGAAGTATAAGTTTAAGGTCACACTTTATACAAACGGAAGAAAATTAAATGATGAAGATTTCGCGAGAAAATTAAAAAAGGTAGGGCTTGATTTCGTAAATTTCTCTATCCAAAGCGGAAGCAGAAATGCGAAAGAGCATGACAGTACTGTTAATGTAAAAGGTGCTTGGTTAGAAACAAAAAAAGGGATAGAAAACTGCCATAAACATAAATTAAAGATCAACATCCAGACTGTTTTAACACATTCTGATCTTGAAACGTACAAGGAGCTTATCGATGAATTCCGTTATGCTAATCTTTTTATCTATTACAGGCAGATTCCACCTATAATCACAAACTGTAATTTTTTTAATCAAAAAGTCATCTCAAACAAAGAGACCAAGGAGATCTATAAGAAGATATATTCTTATGCTAAAATCAGGAAAATAAGAAGTTATCTCTTTTCCAGGATGCCTTTGTGCTGGTGGGATAAAGATGATCTTCTGGAGAAGGAAATCCACGAAAGTGTTGTCTGTCATTGCCACATACTAACTGGTTCAATATTAACTATCGATATCGATGGAAGAGTTCTTGCATGTCCCCAGTATATCAATCTACACACGATGAATCTGGTAAAAGATAATAAGATCCTCTCAAAAAAAGAATTTCTTGGAGAATTTAACAATAAAGCTCCAGAAAAATTCAGAAAGAAGCTAAAATACGCACCAGATAAAAGATGTTTGGACTGTGAATACTTCGGCAAAAGATGCACCGGAGGATGTCCGTTAATAGATTTTGAAATTGGACCTCATGCTAAAACTTTTTCTAAGCACATTTCACGACCATAAAATATTTAAACTAATTTCACTTTATTCTATTTAACATAAAGAAGCAGTATTTGCCTTTTGTTTTTAATTTTCAGGGCGGGCGGGGCTATTTTCTGATTTTATCAGCGTATTCCTCACAATATCTACAGCTAGTTCCGCAGTCAATTCTACAATCCTGATTATGGTCTTTGAAGTAATCCAGAAATCCGTCCAGCTTCTTGTTTGGGATGTCTAATGGCCAGCTTCCTTCATGATCACAGTTGCCTGGAACTAAGGGAACTAGTTCTAACAAATTCCCTGAGAAGTCTCTTTTGATGTATGCTTCTGCTGTCTTGACTGTCCATTCAGGAGGCATTGTCCTTCCACTTATCTTGAATTTTCTAATGCCGATGCCTTCATAAACCTTAACATCTTCTGGCCTGATCCAGCCGCATTTAAGGAATTCAGCTGGCCAATCTTTTTTTAGTAGATCCCAGCATCTGTCGTAAGGATAATTTTTGACATAGCTGTTCTTTATATCGCCTTTTCCAGCTATAGAATCATGAGCCTGTGCCGATAAATGACTCTGTTCATAAGGACAATCCAGAACACATCCTACATTCATCAGTAACTCAGGTTCAACCTCATCTAATTTTGCTAGAGATTCAAGCAATCTAAAATCTCTATTGACATGCCTTGGTAAGATTACTGTATCAACACCGATATCCCTGAAATGGGCAGCGGTCTTGACAGAATCTATCCCTATAACACTTGATGCAGAGATCTTCATATCAGGATACCAATCTTTTACAAGTTCCATAAATACAGGACTTGCTAAGATAATCCTGTCTACATCAACAGAGCTTAACCTTTCAAGGTGATTCAGGAATAATCTTGATTTTTCTTCAATATCTTTAGAAGATCCTAAACAGAGAGCGTTATTTGCGTATGCCACTTCTATATTTTTCTTATGACAGTTGATAACATGCTCTTCTAGCTTTGAATAATCACATTTATGAAGCCTTTCTTTCTCTCTTGCTGTTCCCAACCCATCATCTGGTAAGCTCCCATAGACTTCGTGGATCTTGAGATCATCATTATCTAATTCGGATAGCTTATCTATGAGTTCAGAACTCCAGTCTGTTCCGATTGTTATTAATCCCCTCATAAAAAAAGAGAATAAGGACAATAATAAATCATTTTTGTGAATCTAGATTCACAAATCCTGGATCTTGATCTTTTTTGAGCTAGAAAAAGCATCTAATATCGCTTGTTTGTTAGAAGGGATTATATCTAATCTTTCTAACTGATTTTTTGTGAAGAACTTGTATTCACTAATCTTTCCTGTCGCTTTTCCAGAATTAGGGATGTTTTTTACATTAGCTTTTACTGCAAATAGCATAACATGATAGATAAGTTCATCTTCTTCTCTGTAAGTTGTTGGATATACTCCATATATCTTTTCAGCAGATATATTGAAGCCAAGCTCTGTCTTTATCTCTTTTTTTGCAGATTCGATAGGAGATTCACTGTAAATGATCTCATTTCCTGGCAGTCCCCATTGGTTTTTGCAAGGCTGTCTGCATCTTTTTGCCAATAATATCTTGTTGTTTTTTATTATAGCAACTAAAACGACAGGCAACGGATATTTTTCCTTTAGTTGCAGAGAATCAACATATAAAGAATATTTGATTCCTTTTTTTGTCAGTTTGTATTGATTTTCTTCTTTCTTGATTAAACCTTCAGAGATAAGTTTTTTTAGATGATAGTTGACTTTTCCAGAATCCCTTTCGTTCAGGTGCTTCAATATCTCAGAGTATCCTCTTTTTGACTCTCTCAAAAACCAGATGATCTTTGCATTTGTTCGCTCTTTAAGCACTTTTGATAGATCCATAATTAACCTCTAAATTATTTCTCAGAATTCTCCAACACAGCTTTTATTCTTTTCTTGATCAGTTCTTTTAGGTTAGATACTCCGTTTTTTACGTCTTCTGTTAGTGTGAAGATGTATTTTAGATTGCTGTCTTTGTATAGTTGAACTTTTCTTTGGGTTTCTTCGTAATAGTCAAGCTCTTTCCTATACATCCCGAAGTGTTCTAAGAATATATCGTACCCAGAAAGATAGAAATCTGGAACAAGGAATCTTTTAGTGCTGTGTATGTCTTCTTCACTACCATATTGAACTATAATTCTCCATTGTTCGTATTCAAACATTATCCTTAATTCTTGGAGTGCTTGAACAACAGCTGCTTCTTCTTTGCTTCTAACAAAGAATCCTGGAATTACTGTTTTGACTCCTTTTTTTAGAACATTTGGTTTGTTTGCAATTACAAGTACATTAGGTATTGGTTTTATCTCTCTACTACTTCTATCCGGCATTCCTTTAGGGATTTCCATTTTTCAATATGATCTATCAGAACTTTTTTTAAGTGTTGTTAACTTGATTTTACTTTTAGGTGTTTTCTTCTAAAGCTTTTTCCTTGATGTGTGATTTTAGCAATTTTTTTAATCAATGTTGCCGGAGCGCTATGATATCCTGTTATTGTGCTATCTTTTTTTCTCCTATTTGCTCCTTTCTTAGTAGAATTACTAAACAAATTTTTAGTTGTATCAACAAATGCTTTGCTAGCATTCAGCAGGTATTCTTTATTTTCAAGTCCATATTCCTGCATATAGACTAAGGAATACAACTGGAATAATTCATCTATCTCCTGGTCAACAAGAGCGTTTGGCAATGCTATTGAGAATTCCCCCTTTTTAGTCAGCTTTTGAAGGCTTGAGTAACCGTTCAATTGCTGTTCAACTTCACTTATTGAGGACATTTCATGATCTTTTAAAACTTCAAAAAGTGTACTAAACCTAACAGCTCCTTTATCATGTAAATTTCCATCTTTTGAAACATTTTCTGTTGGGATAATTCCATTGTAAACTGTACAAATTCTGGGCTCTAGATTCTGCATGTATGGGATAATATAAACTACTTCTTTATTCAGACCCATTCCATTATCTTTGTTGTAAACAAGCAAAGATAAACCTTTAGTTATTGGTATTTCTCTAATTTTAAATCCCCCAATCTAGAACCCCTTTTTACAGCTGTTAAGCCTCTTTTATTTATAAATCTAAGCCTTCCTATCCCTCACCTTCTTCGCGTATTCCATGAAGTCCCAGAATTGAGGCCAGCTTTTGGTGACGCATCCTGGATCATTGTATAAGTCTCTTATGCCTTTGGCTAAAGCGAGCTCTGCTATTGCCTGCACTACTCTGTGATCTCTTGAGTCTATGTCTTTGCGGTTTTCAAGATTATACAGCTCTTTTTCCATCTCTTCTAACCTGTTGCTTTCATGCCCTCTCAGTTCAGGCCACCTCTTTTCTCCTTCTGGTTTCTGGACAATGCCAAATGCTCTTGCGAAACAATAGTCATCCTGGTGTCTTGGCTTAAATTCGAGATGTCCTGTCTTAAGGAGATCGATGTATGCATTAGCCTGATACAATAATGTGTCATCATATCTTAATTCACAATAACCTCCTTTCTTATGCACTTCATTATAATGAGCTAATGCTTCTTTGCTTAAGTTAAGGAAGTAATCATCTTTAGTCGGTTCTGTGTTTCCTGTCAGTATAGCTGCACTTCCCCACTGAGATATACCTTCATCTAAAGTGATCAATTTGGAGATCGGCCAATTGATTATATCAGGATTATCACAGACAGGTCTTTCTAAAAGTGTACCTTCTTTGATAAATTTTTTTCCTAATCCATATTTCCATGATGCAAACTGCAAAAACCTGTATACTGCTCCACCTTCTCCTACATTATGTTCTTTTTTAGTGTTCCATTCTTTAGAGATCCTTATCAGAGCTTCAAGATCATCTCCAATGTCTTTCCTATTCTCTACCAAAGGGATGAAATGAGAAGTATTATTGAGTGTATCTAGAAGTCCAAGCCTAGCGCTCCAGTATTTTGCGATAGGGATAAGTCCTTTTTTGATCAGATTGTTTTTGTCTTTCATTTTTTAGAACAATAGGAAATTCCAGCCTCCAATGAAGAAAGATATTTTTTGAAAGATGGCGTTCTCCTCAACTCTGGAGGAACTTCTTTCTCGACTCGCTCTTTCATCTCAAGCATCTTTTCCAATGCCCCGACTCCTGGAGCATCTAATTCAGGCCCATAGCTATCTACGACCCCTGCAAGATATACTAAATCAGAATAAACTGCCATAACTCTTTTGATATCATTAAAAGAGTATTTTGGCATATCTTTTGGTTTTAGATTACTTTTTGATTTTACTAAATTTTTCTTCATCTTGAACCTGAAATCCCTTCTATCTCCTTCTAACGCTCATTCTTCTTCCCCAGGATTCTTTTGGGGTGTTCTTTACTGACATCTGGTATTCATCTTTGTTGTAAATATTTGGAGACCACAACCTTGTCTGGAATTCTTTCCCGCCAAACTCTAGTCCTATCCCTTTTCTGACTGCAACCAATAATCTTGAATTATCCGGGTTTAAAACCTGCAGATACTTTTCAAGTATCTCGTCCATGTCTCCCTCAATCGGAATATTGAAAGGTTCTGTTACAGTGCCATTACTGTATATCATGCACTTTCCCTGACCCTCTCTTAAGCCATCATATCTGATAAAATCATTCCCAGAAGTAGATATTATCTTAAAATTAGAGTAAGCACCAGCATCATCCAACATCCCAGTAAGTTTTGGTCCAGAACCGACAGGTATATTTCCATATAAAGATTCATCTGAGTAATGTCCGAATCTCTCGAAGTTTTCTTTGACCTGATTTACATGCCTTCCATTTCCAGCGATAGCATACCTATCGCTCTGCCATACAGAAGTCATTACACGATGATAAAATTTTTCAGGTTTTGTGGCTTTTAGAAATACTTCAGATTTCCAGACATAGAATTCCCTGTCATCTTTCGGGAACTGTTCAGCAAACCATAATATCTGAACCTGATTATTTTCCAAGTCATGTCCCTGGATGATCCCTTCACCAACATGATCTGATAATCTTTCGATAAGATTCTTTTCTGCTTCTTCTTTGAATTTTTTATCAAACATTTTAATACCTCAAGAACCTCTTTTTATCGGTGATAAATGCCTTTTATTTATAAAATTAAGCTAAATCTTTAAATATCACCCGCTTTGTTATTTGATTATGGCAGAATTAATAACTTTGATAGATCCTAATGATGAGAACCTGGAAGAGCTTATCGGTGAAGTGAATATCTTAAAGCCCAATAATGTCTGGGTTGGATGTTCTACTTCTTCTGGAGATGAAATGGCTAAAGTATTTAATGAATTAAATGTAGATGCAAGCCTTTATCCTGGGAACCTGGATCAAATAGAGAAAACAGGACACTTAGCGAGGCATATCTATGGTTCAGATCCATTGATATATTCTAGAGAAGAGATCAATAAATTATTTGAAGATTGTTTTACTTATGTTAAGACTAATTTTCCAGGTAAGTGCGATCTGATGAATTTTGCAGTATTACATCCAAACTCCGATACTGCGAGAATTTTGGGTTTAACAAAAATACCCACAGATGAAGAAGTGATTGAAGCTTTATCCAACAGCATGATACATAAAATAATCTATTTTGAAGGAGGTTCTAGAAATCAAAATTCTCCGATAAGCGAAAGATTGGATCTGATCAAGGCAGTGAGATCAAAATACGATAAAAATTTAATCATATGCGGTGGTGGAATCTCCACTGTTGGTCAGGCAGATGAATTAAAGGAACACTGCTCTCATGTTATAATCAGCAATACAATCCATAAAGATCCAAAATCTTTGAAGGAGTACATGGATGTTTTTAGAGAATCTCAAACTGCTGATTATCGTTCATGTGGTTAGTTCTTTTCATGACCATAAATATCTAGACTAATTTCTCGTAAGTATATTAGGAAGGTTTTCAGAAACTTTCATGCCTGACTGCAGAACAGTGTGCAGGTAAGCTCCTAAGATGGCTTTTTTAGCGTGCATTCCTGATAAAAGATCAACTCTTGTTTCTATGCCATACTTATCTTCTATCCTTTTTCTGTCTGGTGTTTCTCCTTCATGGGGTTTTCTGTAATGTATCCCTGAAAGAAGCTGTCTGTACATGTTTCTTTCAATATCTTTTTCAGGATGGAGATCAACAAGTTCTGAAATAAACTTTCTATTTTCAAATGAATTCAACAAAGCAATTCTTGGCTGGACAAGATCACTGTCCATTGTTCCTGCGAAAAAGCAAAGGTCAGATTCGTACAGTTCAAATCCAGGACCATATTCTAATGAAGTTACCTCTCCTCTTGAACCGCTTGTAAGTACAGTGGGAATATTACTGTCTTTCAATCCTTTAAGCAATGCAAGATAATTATCACCTGATCCTTCTCTTAATCTTAATCCTGATGCTCCTGTTGCTTTTATAATTACACCTTTAGGAGGATTTTTCTCGACTGCAGAATAAAACCAAGTAGGATCGCTTGATCCATCAATCGATATAATGTCATTAAAGTTAAAGTCTGTGTTTGGCTTTCCTGAATATTTTTCCCAGAAATCAATAATTGAGTTTGTATGATCACCCACACTAAATCCAATCTTGTTTAGGTATTGAGACATGACCTTATCCCATTCTACTTTACCTTCCTTTCTCAAGAGACTAGATTTCTGGATGTTATCTATAAGTGCTAAAGGCTGGATAATTGTGCCGACAATCCTGTCTCTCTTATCCTGGAATTTTATCACATCATAAATGTTCTCAACAATCTTAGAATAATCCTGTCTTATACTCTTATCCTTAAATTCAGTGATATGTTCTCTGCTTAATCCAAGTATGCTCATAGTAGGAACTCTTCCTCTTCCGCCTACGACAATAGCGTCTGCAGTGTCAAGAGTTCCGTCATTGACTCTTCTTTGGTATTCAATTATACTTTCGAAATTCCTGATTGAATAAGGGAAATTTGTCCTAGCAGATCTTTTAGCTGATTCATATACTTGTGCAATCTGTTCATGAGTAGGATCTTTTACATGCTTATACAGTCCTGCTAATCTTTCTTTTATATTCCGATCCATGGATGTTTCGTTATGATGTTTATAATCATTTATAGTTGTAAGAAGTTTTTCTAAGTCAATCTGAGCGAAGTAAGCATCAGGTGCCTGCTGTATACCTCTTCCATGCCAGTCAACTGATCCTCCAGGTGTGTCGTGCCTGCTTGTGATTATCTTTCCGTTAGGCCTTACTGCAAGAACACCTGAAGCATTTCCAAATGCTGCAAAATAACCTGCTGTAAGAATATTAATAGGAGCATCAGATCCTTCTACATCAGGACCTTTCATAGAACCTAAAAAAACAACAGGATATTTCCATGATTCATTTCCTGCTAATGCAAGTGTAGCAGCAGCGATATTCATGGTGTCAGTTCCGTGTTCTATGACCATGCCATGACCTTCATCTGCATATGCAACTGTTCTTTTTGCAAGATCTATAAGATGACTTCTTGGATGTTCTGAACTGTCTCCACCCATAAGGACATCTATACTCTGATAGTCTGTATGGGGAATAGAAACAAGTGTTCCGAGATTTTTCTTCTGTGCTTCAGAATCAGTCTGTCTAGCGTTTTCAGTCATACCACTACCAATAGTTCCTCCTGTGGCTATATGATGGATTAATCTACGTTTTTTAATTCCTCTTTCGTTCGCCATATAGAGGACAAAGGCATTTACTATTTATAAATGTTTCTGTTTTTAACTCCTAAAAAGTAGTACTATTTCTTCTCATATCTGCCTTTTACTTCTATCTGAAAGCTTGAGATAGAACCAGGTATCTTGTTCTTTAAGAAATCTAATGAATCGACATCGAAATGTATCATCTTTCCAGTCTCTTCGCAGATAAAATGACAATGAGATCTTTTATCTCTTGAGTATAGAAGTCTATTGTTACAAGTGTATGTATGGATCTTCTTTTTTTTCTTTAGATCTTTTAAGAATCTGTAGATTGTTGCAAGTCCAATGTCTGGATATATCTTCTTTACAGTGTTATGGAGATCTTCTGCAGTAAAAAAATCCTTGATCTTTTCAATCTCTTTATCTATAATCTCTTTTTGTTTAGTGTTTCTTGATTTCATCCTTACTTAGAAATCTCCTACTGAGATTTCTTGTTCCAAAAATTCAACTGAATTTTCGTTATTGAGAATGGGAATCAATAAAGTTTATAAAGGTAGTGGTTACTGATATACGTATATGTATGAATAAATTATAAAAAGGGGGATTATTATGAAAAATAAAACTTTTTTATTTATGGGAATTCTAATATTGGTGTCTTTTTTAGTTGGTTGCGAACAGCAGGAACCACAATCTGAGACTAAAAGTGTAGATAAAATAACTATTGTTACGACTTTATATCCACTTTATGAGTTTGTAAATGCAGTTGGAGCAGATAATGTTGACGTTACCTTGATTATACCGCCTGGTGCAGAGCCTCATACATTTGAGCCAAAACCAAGTGATATTATCAAGATAAAGAAAGCAGATCTATTTCTTTATATCGGTGCTGACATGGAGCCTTGGGCTCATGACATCATAGAAGGTGTAGATAATCCAGAATTGACACTTCTTGATGCTAGCTCTAAAGTTAATCTGCTCAAATCAGATGAACATGAAGATGAACACGGAGATGAGGATCATGAAGAAGAATGCTCAGAACACTCCGGAACTTGGATTGAAGATCATGAAGAATGTGAAGGCATAAGTAAAGAAGATTGTGAAGAAATTGGTGGTGAGTTTAATGAATGCGCAAGTGCTTGTCGACATGAGCCTGGTGAAGTAATCTGTACTCTGCAGTGTGTTTTAGTTTGTTCATTTGAAGAACATGAAGAAGAAAATGGACATGGAGAACATGCCTTTGAATGGGCTGGTGTTTTTGATCTTGGTGTAGGGACCTATGAATGGTCCTTTGCAAAAGTAGGTGGAGACTATACAGATCCTGCAATGAAAATGATTGTTCTTGAAGCTGAAGACATAGAGTCTTCAGAAGAAACAGCTGAAGAATTATTAGAATCAGAAAATTCAGAATCTAAAAAAGACGGTGATGAATTAGTTGCAAAAGAAACAGCATACAGCCTTAATTTTGATGAAACAAAGGATATGACTGTTTTTACTGTGAAAATTGAGAAAGCTGGAAAGTATGCATTTTTCACAGAACATATGCCATTTGAATTTGAAGACAAAGAACATTTCTTCAAGGATGTTTCTGGAAATGATGTTGAACCTATAGAACAAGAACCTGAATCAGGACATCACCATCACGGAGAATATGATCCACACTTCTGGCTTGACTTCAATAATGACGTGAAAGTAGTTGATGCTATTGCAGATACATTATCAAAAATGGATCCTGCAAATAAAGAATCCTATCTTGCAAATGCGGAAAACTATAATCAAAAATTAGCTGAACTTGACAATAGTTACAAGCAAGGATTAGAATCATGCAAGCAAAAAGAATTCATTACAGGGGGGCATAATGCATATGCATATCTTGCTAAGAGTTACGACATAGGATTCTTATCTGCTTATGGAATCTCTCCTGACAGTGAGCCAACACCTAAAGCAATAAAAGAAATAGCAGACTTAACTGAAGAACATGGGATAAAGTATATCTTGTTTGAAGAACTTGTAAGCCCAAGAATGGCAGAAGCAATTGCTGAACAGACAGGAGCAAAAACAATGATGCTTAATCCAGGACACAATCTGATGAAAGAAGAGTTTGATCAAGGTGTAACTTTCATATCCCTGATGGAAAGCAACCTGGACACCTTAAAAGCTGCATTAGAGTGTGAATAAATGGATAAGTTCCTTGATATCAAAGGGGTAAGCTTTAGCTATTCAAATGCTAAAGTACTCTCAAATATCAGCATGAGTGTTGGAAAAGGGGATTTTGTTGGTCTGATAGGTCCTAATGGATCTGGTAAAACAACACTCCTAAAACTTATACTTGGAATACTGCCAATCCAGAGCGGAACAATCAAGATAAATGGGATTTCTCTTGCAAAGTTTGATGACTGGTCAAAGATAGGGTATGTTCCGCAAAAAGCGACAAATATTGAAGTGCAATTTCCTGCAACAGTAAATGAGGTTGTTGCCATGGGTCTTTTATCAGGAAAAAGATTTCCAAAGATATTCAATAGTGAAGATTCCAAGAGAGTTACAGAAGCATTGAAAACAGTACATATGGAAAGATATGCTGATAAGAGAATTGGAGAACTTTCTGGCGGACAGCAGCAAAGAGTGCTGATCGCTAGAGCAATGATCTCAAACCCAGAAATATTATTTCTTGATGAGCCAACCACTGGAGTGGATCAGGAGTCTCAGCATAATTTTTATGATTTGTTAGGAGAACTAAATAGTAAAGGTACAACAATTGTCCTTGTTTCGCATGATATTGGCAGAATAACCAGACATGTTACTAAAGTAGCGAGTCTGAATCAAAAGCTGGAATTCTACGGTACACATAAAGAATTCTGTGCAAATGATAAAAAACACAAACATGAATATCATAGTCATCACTTGTGTTTAGATAGAGGTTAAAATATGTTTGAGATGCTTACATACCAATTTATGCAGAAAGCGTTTATTACAGGAATCTTTGTAGCGGTTGCTTGCGCTCTTCTTGGAACTTTTTTAGTGCTCAGAAGATATGCTTTAATAGGCGATGGGATAGCGCACATTTCATTTGGAGGAGTAGCGACAGGACTATTATTTAACATAACTCCATTTTTTGGAGCTTTACTCTTTGCACTGGTCGGTTCACTAAGTATCTTGAAATTAAAAGACAAAGCTATAGTTCATGGGGATAGCGCAATAGGAATAATAAGCCATTCTAGCCTTGGAATAGGCATATTTATCGCAAGCATAGCACAAGGTTTTAATGTAGATATTCTAAGCTATCTTTTTGGAAGTATTCTTGCAATAAAAACTACAGAAATGATCTTATCTGTAGCACTTACAATAGTAGTGATTGGAATTATCCTGTTATTCTATAATGATCTATTCTATATCACATTCAATGAAGAATCTGCAAAAACATCTGGAATAAAAGTAAATTTTCTTAATACCCTTCTAATAATGATGACAGCAATAACTATTGTAACATCTATGAGAGTTGTTGGATTGATGCTTGCATCTTCATTAATAATACTCCCAGCAGTATCAGCTTTACAATTTCATACAAGCTTTAAGAAAACTTTATTGATCTCTTCATTAATTGCAGTGATTACAGTATGCTGCGGACTTGCAATCTCATACTCATTTGATTTTGCAGCATCAGGAACAATAGTTCTTTTCAACGCGGCAGTGTTCTTAGTTTTATTATTATTCAATAAAGTTAAGGCAAATATTCCTTTCAGAAGTTCTAGATCTTAACTACTCTTACAAATTTTACGACAAGATCTTTTCATTTGAATCTTTACAATGTTTTTAATCTTTTCAGGATATATCTTATCTTAGCCTTTTTTGCTTCTACAATATCCAATCTTCTGAGCATCTCTTTCTCAAATGCTTTTTTTGAGCTGTAAGTTTTGATCCATCTTTTGATGGTCTCATCCTTTGGCATCTTTTTCATAATGATCATTTAAGCTGGTTAGTATGTAAATGTTTTGGTTTTATGGTAAGATTTAAATACTACAATCTTATAGATTAATTAAAAAGAGGTTGATGAGAATAGTTCAGAACAAACTTGACAGTGTAGTACAGACAATCATACCGCCAGCTTTGGTATTACTTCTTACTGTCACTATAATAGAGCTTTTCTATGGTGTTGAAGGATATTCTACACTTATAGATATATTTGATGCTTTTGTCATCATCATATTTGCTATAGATCTTTATTTCAGATGGAAAGAAACACCTAAGTTCTTTCCTTATGTCAAAAAACACTTTTTGGATATAATAGCTACAATACCATTTAACCTTATATTCTGGGGAATGGATTATTTTGTATTTACAAGAGCGTTAAGAGGAGTCAGGATATTAGCACGTTACGGAAGATTACTGAGATTAGTAAGATTTATCGCAAGGGCTCCTAGGTTTTTGAGGATGAGAAAGCATCTGAAGAAGACAGAGATAAGAAAAGTTCAGCCTCATGAAAAAGAGATGAAAGGTGTATTGAGCTTTAAGGTTATATTATTAGTCACTATCAATTCAATAATGGGAACAGGTATATGGTTTCTTACAGCAGCAGGAGCAGAACATGCTGGACCTGCATCACTGATATCATGGGGAATCTTATCACTTATTGCAGTATATATAGCGATGTGTTTTTCAGAATTGACAGCTATGTTTCCAAAAGCGGGAGGAGTTTATGAGTTTGCAAAACAAAGCTATGGAAGATTCTGGTCTTTTGTGATAGGATGGACAACATCTATAGCAGGAAGTGTTACGATATCAATGTTATTATTAGGAGCGTTGCAGTATGCAATCCCTACCCAATACTCTAACTTCTATGTTCCGATCGCTATTGTGCTAGTATTATTGTTTAATTTTATCGCATACAGAGGGATGCAGTCAAGCACATATATGCTTGTAGGATTTGCACTGTTAACAATTGCAACAGTTACAGCAATAATAATCCCTGGATTCTTTAATTTCAGCATATCAAATTTCACACCATTCTTTGTCTTTCCTGCGATGAATATGCTGTTGGCGATATTTTTTATTGCAGAGACGTTTTTCGGGTGGGAGAGTGCAATATTTTTGTCAGCAGAGACAAAGAATCCATCTAAAGTTATGCCAAAAGCTTTGATATACGGAACTATAGTCATAGGTATCTTTGCTCTTCTATTATCACTGACTGCTATGGGAGTTATTCCATGGGAGACATTTGCAGAATCTGCAGCACCATTAAGAGACTTAGGGGGAGTATATTTTGGAACAGCAGGAATGCTGATATTTACAATCTTAGTGTTTACCTCGATTATAGGAGCTGTAGCAAGCTGGATCGTAACTGCTCCTAGATTATTGATGGCATTAGCTGAAGATAAGCTGTTCTTTGTGCAGTTTGCAAGAATACATCCAAAACATAAGAGTCCTTATGTTTCGATCATATTCCAGGTGTTGGTGATATCTATTTTAGTTATGATAGGGGCAGGATCATATGAAACTTTACTGCATCTGCTGATTCCTTTGATACTGATATTATATTCTGCTGTATTGTTGAGTGTTGTTATATTGAGATTTAAGAAACCAAATCTTCCAAGGCCATTTAAAGTACCTTTGGGAAAGATAGGACCTTTCTTTACCATCTTCTTCATGGGATTTTTGTTGACTATGTTCTTAAAAGAGACACATCATGCATTTGATATGCTGAGGATATCTGCTTCACTGATATTATTTGGATTACCTGCATATTTTGCTATAGAGCTGTTTTATGATCCTAAATATGTAAACCTGAGGAAGAGTTTCATGGCCTGGTTATCACATCATTATCATATGATACCCATGCCAAGACCTTTGTTCAAGTATATAATGAAATTAGTGGGTCAGACAGAAAAGAACTCAATAATAGTTGATTATGACTGCGGTATAGGTGGGTTTACAAAGAAGATAATCAAAAGAGAGCTTCCATTCAAGAAGATATATGCTATAGACAAGTCAAAGGAAGAGATAAAAGTCTTTAAGGAGAGAGTTCCAAAGCAGCATAAAGGAAAAGTTGAAGTCAAGTATGAAAAATCATGGAAGCTTCCTAAGAAGATAAAGAATGTAGATGTGTTCTTCTCTTCAAATTCTTTGGGGTATGTGAAAGATATGCCTAAATTCCTGAAACAGCTGAAAAAAGTACTGAAGAAGAACGGAAGATTCTGTTTCTATATCAAGCACAGTGTGATCAATGTTACACCAAATGCTCTGATCATTGAAGATAAGAAAGAGATAGAGAAGATATTCTCTAAGGAAAAGCTTGATGTCAGCTATCACAAGAAAAAGAGACTGCTTAAGGAAGAGATATTTATCTACGGAAAAAAGCGTTAGTTCTTTAAATATATAAATCATGAAATGTGATGTATGATGAAGACAATTGAAGTATTTAGCCGCAAGGAATTTAGGGATTGGCTGAGAAAGAATCATGAAAAAGAGAGTAAAGTAGCTGTAATAATCCATAAGAAACATACAGGAAGATCTTTTCCGACACATAGAGAGATGATAGAAGAAGCGATATGCTTTGGCTGGATAGATACAACGATAAAGAGGTTGGATGAAGATAAGTACATAAGAACATTTACAAAAAGGAACAAGAACAGCAGATGGAGCGATAATACCTTAAGATATGCTAAGGAGTTGGTAAAAAAGAAAAAGATGATGCCTGCAGGAATGAAGTATTACAAAGAAGGATTAAAGAAACCGACACATGATGCAGGAATATCAAAGAATCCTTCAATGCCTGAAGAATTAAGAAGAGCTTTGGGCAAAAGAGCTATGGCTAATTTTGAAAAATATCCTCCTTCTACAAAAAAACTGATTTATAGGCTGATACTCAGAGGAAAAAGAAAAGAGACAAGAGCTAAAAGGATAAAAAACATAGTTGAGAAAGCAAAAAAAGGAGACAAGGATATATTCAGCACTTCACAGAAAGTTAACAGCTGAGTTAATTTGGATTTTCTTTTGATCCGCGTAATGATATATATGCTAAGAAAATAATAAGTATTATCACAGAATATATCGATGTCTCTAAGAGTATATTTGGTCTTTTGTCTATAGAAGGGAATATTGTCTTGAGAGAGAGACCATCCTGACCAGGCGCGTCTTTTATATTGACTGCTAAGCTACCTCTCTTAATATGTTCAATATGCGTGTTTGTGTTTGTGTAATTTATCATTATGTCTCCTTCAAACCCACCTTTGGAGAAATTTCCTCTGCAGGTGTATAAGTTCTGGGCTCTACGTGCCATGCTTGAATTTCCATGACAAGAAGCTGTAACAAATCCAGTTATACCAATATTAACATTGTTCACATCAAATTCACCATCGTTTCTTACTATAAAAGATACAGAACCATTTTCACCGCTGATCTCAGAGCATGAAAAGTCCCTAAGAAGATTACATTTCTCTGGCAGATGCCCGTTTACAAAAAAGACACTGTAGGAGATAAAGGATGCAACAGCTATTATCACTATAAGCATGATCCACCAATATGCTGTAATATAATCTTCAATCAACTGGGCTTTTTTCATCATAACTAAAATAAGATGGTATCCTAAAAAATCTTTTTTCACCATAAAAAAAAGAGAAAACTAAAAGCAATATTTATAAACTCTAAAACAATAATTCCAGCTAAAAAGAGGTCATAATATGTTTGAGCAGTTTATGGAGAATTTTGTAAGAGTTCTGAACCTGCCTATGATGAATATCTTGTTTTTATTAGTTGTAGTCTGGTTAGTCGGAGAGCTGTTTGAAAGGATAAAGCTACCGGCAGTATTGGGAGAGTTATTGGCAGGATTGCTGATAGGGCCTGCTGTGTTTAACATGATACAACCATCAGAGGGATTAGATCTTTTAGCTAAGCTAGGGATGTTTTTCCTGATGTTCTATGCTGGGTTACAGACAGACCCAAAGAAATTATTGAAGACAAGCAGAAAGTCTTTTGCTATAGGTATATTTGGAACTATATTACCTTTCTTATTGGGGTTATTCACTGTGATCTATCTAGGGGGGAACTGGTTACAGGGAATATTTATCGGAGCTGCTATATCCGGAACTTCTATGGTGACAAAAGTAAGGATATTGTCTGACCTTAAACTGCTGGGGACAAGATTCGGCTATAAGGTGATGGGATCAGCTATGATAGATAATATGCTCTCTTTTGTAATACTGGCTGTTGCGATAAAAGCTGTGATAACAGGACAGTTTACATTAGGCCAGGGCATGTTTACATTAGTTGAAGCTACTTTGTTTTTTGTACTGTCAATAGTTATTGGATATAAGTTCTATCCAACTATAACGAAATTTATGCATCAGAAGACAGCAAGGGGATTCACTTTTGCTATAATAGTCGGATTATTCTTTGCTTTTTTTGCAGAGATGATGAAGATACACTTCATAATAGGAGCCTACTTAGCAGGACTTATGGTAAGAGAGGAGATAGCAGGGCCAAGATTATTTTCTAAATTAAAAAGCAGGTTTGAGGCTATAACAGCAGGATTTTTAGGACCTTTATTCATAGTCTCTGTTGCATTTAAGGTGAATCTTGCAGCATTATCTACAGATATGATGCTGTTCATAGCGATATTTTTTGCAGCTTTCCTGGGAAAACTAATAGGAGCAGGTGCTGGAGCATATTTTACAGGATCAAAACTGAAAGATTCTATAACATTGGGAGTAGGGATGAATGAAAGAGGGACTGTTGAACTGATCCTGGCTGCAGTAGGATTAGAACTTGGGATATTGACTACAAATCACCTGACTATACTGGTGTTGGTTGCGTTTATAACAACTTTGATAGTTCCGTTTGCATTGAAGATGAGGGCGAAGCATCTAAGCAAGCATCTTCTGGAGGAATAAAATGGAATATACAATATTTTTTGCAAGGCTTTGGGGAAGTTTTTTTGTGATATTTGGGTTATTATTTATAATAACAAGACAGCTGGGAAAGACAATTGAGATGACTGATGACAAAGCTTTTGTCATATCTACAGGATACATAACATTACTAATGGGGTTAGTTACTGTAATATTGCATAATGTGTGGGAGCTGAGCTGGAAAGTTGTTATTACATTATTAGGGTGGTCGACAGTGATCAAAGGAATAATGAAAGTAGGATTTCCTGAAAAAATACATAAAGAAGCGCAAAGGTTCAAGAAAAAGCAGTTTGTGAGCGCTTTTTTCCTGATAATACTGGGAGCGTGGCTGTTCTGGATGAGTTTTATATGATAAAAGAAAGATTTCAAAGAAAGATAAAGATGACTGTGCTTCAAAGGCAGAGTATCATAATAATCACTATGCTAGTTACATTGCTAGCTGTTACAAACTGGCAGAGATTATACAATGATGCTTCTGAAGCAAGGTGGTATGTGTATCTTATACTTATCGCTATAGCATCTATACCTTTGTTCAGGAAGAATTCCAAACATCCTTAAGACGTCTGTTCCTGTTTGAAGCTAGTTTGTAAAGATTATACCTTATCGGGCATTTTTTGTGGTATTTTTGATGGTGTTCTTCTGCCCTGTAGAATGCTGATGCTGTATGAATTTCTGTCGCTACTTTTCCGAACTTTTTTACTAATTCTTCTTTTGACTTTTGTGCTTCTCTAAGCTGTTTTTCATTATGGCAGAATATTGCTGTCTTGTATTGATATCCTTTGTCGTTGAACTGGCCTTTTTCATCTGTTGGATCGATGTTATGCCAGAAGATGTCAAGCAATTCAGAATAAGAGACAACTTTTGGATCATATTCTAACTGTACTGCTTCAAGATGGCCAGTTTTTCCGGAAGAAACTTCTAAGTAAGAAGGATCTGCTTTAGTCCCTCCAGTATAGCCAGAGGTTACAGAACTAACACCTTTGACCTTATCAAAAGCAGCTTCTATGCACCAGAAGCATCCGCCTGCGAAAGTAGCTTTCATACTCCACCCCACTGGAACTTTGGCTTTTCTCCAGTCTTATAGGCAATAATGATGAATATAACTATAAGAAGAAACAGATAACTGAACCATGCTTTCATGTTCTTTTCAAAATACTTCATAGATATGGAGATAACAGAAAGGATAAGGACTAAAGTTACAGTCCATCCTTCAATAGAACAAGGTGTCCAGCCCCATCCATATCTCTTCCTTTTGAACCAGAGTTTTTTCATGTTAGAATGAATTGCGGGGGGCGTAACTCCCCAAAGCTCAACCGGGACCATCCGAATTATATCATCGCTCGCAATTCCTTGATTATTTTTTTATAGCTGAGAACAATCCCATTACACAGCCTAATGTGACTAATGCCCAGGTAACTGAGGGAACAACTGCTGCCATCTGTGTTCTTGCAAAGATAAGGAACATGATGATTATTGTCAGGATTATCCCTCCTGAAACTGAAGTGATAGCAACAAAAGGATTTGATTCACAACATTCTTTTTTTTCTTTTTTCATGATAAACACCTCTTTATCTAACTGATAGGGCTTTTATTTATAAATTTTGGGAAAGTTTAAATATAACAATCCCATTGATAATCATATGAAGAGGTTATTGTTAGTTCTGGTATCTGTGTTTGTTGTTCTTACTTCTATCAGTATAGTGAGTGCAAGCGCATGCACTCAGGCATGTGAAGATGACTGTGCTGCTCAGAGAAAAGAATGCAGTGATGCATGCAATGCACTGGAAGACTGGAAGGCAAGGACTCCGTGCAGGAATGACTGCACAGAAAGATTATGGAGCAAATGTACTGATCCTTGCAAAGCGAAATGCGGCAGTGATGAAGATGATACAGTGCAGATAGACTGGGAAGCAGAGGAAGCAGCAATATTAGCAGAAGAAGAAGCAGAAAGAGCTGCTGAAGAGAAGGCAAGAGAGGAAGCAGATGCTAAAGCTAAGAAGTTGCTTGAAGATGCTAAAGACCTGATATCAGAGCTTGCTGCAGCTGAGACAGAAGCTGAAAGAGGGGAAGATCTTGGATGTTATCTGCCTATGAGTTTAGATGATTCATGCTCTTATTTATCACCTTATGTAGATATATATGAAAACTGCCTTGAGATTTTTATGCCTTTTTGGGAAGAATATTATGAATGCAGAAGAGATGCGAGAGAAGCAAAGATAAAGATAGCCCAGGAAGAAGAAAAAGCAAGACAAGAGGAAGAAAAAAAGCTGAAGCTTGAGCTTATAGAAGGATCAAGGATCGAATTCAAGAAATTAAAGTTAAGCAGGGGGCAGGCTAAGATGCTAAGAGGAAAGGAAGTCTTGGAGATCGATACCACCCTTGATGAGTTAATTGATGGAGATGTGATCCATACTGAAGAACAGTTAGAGATAGCAACTGGGGAAAGCGTAGTAAGGCTTGGCAAGAATACGACAGTAGAGTTTGTTGGACTTCCTTTTGATCCTGTGCCTGACAGAAGAATAGTCCCTCCGAAAGAAGCACCATGGGCTCCAGACCAAAGCTCATTCAGGCATGAAGTAGTTGGTGAGAAAGAATTCTGGAGAGCTGTTTATGATGATGCGAAAGAACATGGTAAGGCTGTACTAAGCTCATGTATCGCAGACCTTGCAGGTGTTCCAAACCCTCTTGATCCTAGTGTTCCTGTTCCTATAAAAGGTTATGAATGTTTTAAAAGCCCTATAGTATATCTTGCAGACGGAAGCTTATGGTCGAAGAAAAAAACAGAGAGATTAGAAACTTCAAAACCTACTTATGAATGGGTCATGACAAAGGACCTTCTGATAACTCATATGTCTACTGAGTTTGCTGTTGAAGTTATTGATGGCAGCACAACTCTTACTGTGTTAGAAGGAAGTGTATTGGTCATAGATCTTGAGACAGGAGAGAGTGAAGTGATAACAGAGAACAAAACACTAGATACTTCTGGTCAGGTCGCTGCCTCAGAACCTATGGAAGAATGGTGGGAACAGAAAAGTCCAACTTGGATTGTTGTTTATGTTTTGGCGGTATTCTTTGCTCTGCCATTATTTTTGATAGTATATTTTATCATATTCATGGTTAAGCTGGTAAAAAGGACGTGCCCTAAGTGCAAAGCGCATCTTCCTTTTTTCAGCAGGCCTAAGGGATTTAAGCAGAGCATGACAGGAAACAGAAACTGCCCTAAGTGCAAGACAGAAGTTGACTGGAAAGGAAGGCTTGCTTCTGAAAACAAACATCCAGTATTATCTGTGTTTCTGAGGATGATGTTGTGGTTTGTTGCTATATGTACTATATTTTTTGGGATGATATTTATGATACCTATGAAAGGAGATGTGCAGCTTCCAGAAACTACACTCATGGGCTGGCTTATAGCTTTGATCGGAGTTGTGTTGCTTCCTCCTGTCATAGATAAGATAAGGAAAAAGAGGTGAACTAAATGGCAAAAAAGAATGTACTGAAAGAGCAAAAATTTTTAGGTGGGAGTATGAAGAATTTTAATAACTTGGATCTGTTTTTCTTCAAATTAGGAGTTACGACATTTGTGCTGTTCTTGGTTTCAGTTATACCTGCATTTGCTAAGTGGGTCATGGATACACACTGGGGATGGTTTTTAGGGATATTTGTAGTGTGCTGGATAGTTGTTATGAAGAAGTATTGGAGTGGATGATCAGTTCATATTAGCTCCAAGGAGCATATATCTTTTTTGTAATCATCAAACCTCTTTAAGATTCCAGGTTCTATTATCGTAATCAGTAAATCCAATAGTGAAATCTTTTTCATATGCTCTTATATTTTCGAGCAATGAATTTATTGAATCAGAGTACGTCTTACCCATACTCCTTATACTTGTGATATCAGTCTCTAGATCTACAGTATCTCTTTTATTCTTTCTTACGAAGATATCATCCATACTTTCTTTTAGTTCGGGCAGAAGGAGATCTATCGTAAATAGAGGACGGAATTCTGTTCTATCAGCAAGATCTTCAAAAGGTATGCTTTTGTAAGACTCCTGCATCTGTCTAAGGCAACCATAAGATTCATCAACAAGTTCTTTTACATCTGCATCTGGATCTTTATCTGTGAAATTCAGATACATAGAAGCGCATGTCTGGATATGAGTAAGCCTTGCTTTAAATCCTTTGAAATAGTATCTGCTCAGTTCAAGAGCTTGTTCTTTCATCAAATCTAAGTCTAGTGTCATTTTAACTAACCTTTTTTATAGCTTCTGGAAGAAATGTGCCTGCGGCTCCTCCTGCTAATGTAGAAGATGCAACAACTGCAAGATATAGGATGTTATAGCCTAAATGCCCTATGAAGTTAGATACGATGTTCCTGCTTTTTACACCTTCTGTTGAAACGCTACCAAGATAGTTTTCTGCTAACCTCCATCTGTATGTTTTATAAAAACATGCTTTTGCTGCCAGGCTGGCTGCTATACCAACTCCCACTGAATTAGAATATTCCATTGCAGCACCTCCAGCCAATTCTGTAGCTGTGTTGTATAAGACACCATAGCCAAGTCCTCCAAGAACGACCATAGGCCAGCTGCTTACTTTTTCTTTATCCTGTTTTTCTACAAATTCACTTCCATAATAATTCTTTGTAAGATTTCTTCTGTGCTGCTTATAATAACCTATAGCACCTATAAGAAGACCGAGACCAGCTCCAATTCCTGTCCACAATCCATCCGTGCCAGTCATACCACCAATTGTAGATCCAACTGTCTCTATAGCTCCGCCTGCAATATCTGCAACTCCACCTACAATATCTTCTAATCCCATCTTATAAGCTCTAATGTGCCAATCCTTTATAAATTTTTCCATATGTTGCTACTTAAAAGAAGTGATTTTGTTAGTTTATTTCTATATTGTAAATAAATAAACAAAGATTTAAATAAATGCTTTGTTTTAGCTGAAATATGATAAAAGCTGTTATCTTTGATCTTGACAATACCCTTATAGATTTTATGAGATTTAAACGGGTCTCTTGCGAACAGGCAGTTGATGCTATGATCGATGCTGGGCTAAAGCTGCCAAAGAAAAAAGCTATGGAAGAGATCTATAAGATATATGATGAGAGATCGATGGAGGATCCTTTGATATTCCAGCATTTTCTGAAGAAGGTTACAGGAACTGTTGACCACAGAAAATTAGCTTATGCGATAAATGCTTACAGGACTGCAAGGAGTGCAGTGCTCACACCATTTCCAGGAACAAAAACTACTTTGATAAAGTTAAAAGAGAAAAGATTGAAGCTGGCTATAGTAACTGATGCTCCAAAACTTAAAGCATGGCTAAGGTTATCAGCGATGAGGATAGATGATTTCTTTGATGTTGTAGTTGCTTTAGAAGATACAGGAAGGACAAAGCCATCTAAGCTTCCGTTCAAGGCTGCACTGAATGCATTAAAACTTGATCCTGAACAATGTATAATGGTGGGTGATATGCCTTCAAGAGATATGAAGGGAGCGAAGCAGCTTGGGATAAACACATGCTTTGCTGAATATGGTTTTACAGGAAAAGGCAAAAAGACAAAGTCTGACTATTCTATAAAAAGGATTGAAGAATTGGTTGATGTTGTAGATAGATTTAAATAAATACAATCTATAGATAGCATAAAAGAGGTTAATATGCCGAGAGCTAAGATCAATATCAAGCATAAGATCGTGATGTATGCTTTGGGAAAATATAATGAGATAGCTGTAAAGAATGTTCCTAAGGGAATGGCTGTTGTTCTTCCAAAATATGTCTTTATAAATTTTGTAAAGAAGATAAAGCTTATACAGAAAGGAGAAAGAGCTTTGTACAGAAATCTGGAGTTCTTAGAGAAGAAGAAGTTTATCGAGTATGACAACCAGGACATAAAGATAACTGCGAAAGGAAAGAAATTCTATAAAGAAGTTAAGGAAGAGATAAAGCCTTTTTTGGATATTGCAAAAGAGATGATTCCAAAGAAGATAATAAGTAAGACAAAGAAATTGCAGACGAGGTTTAAATAGATCTCATAAATTTCAATAAGGATTCTTCATCTTTCTGTTTGATTATATTGTTTTTTAGAGATTTTGCTTTTTCAAGTCCTTTTACAAACCACATCGCATGATCTCTCAGTTCTGTGAATTTGTGTCTTTTTTGTTTGTTAAATAATTCTACAAAATCAAAGAAAGATTTTATTACATCTTCTTTTGTTGGTTCTGGACAGTTGTTTCCGTGTTTCAATAAGTATTTAGTTCTTGAGAAGATAAAAGGATTTCCGATAGCTGCTCTTCCGATCATGACAAAATCGCAGTTGGTCTGATCTATCATGGCTTTTGCTGAGCCTGGTTTGAATATGTCTCCATTTCCTATGACTGGAATGTTTACTTTTTCTTTTACTTCTTTTATTATATCCCAGTTTGCTTTTCCAGAATAGCCTTGTTTTCTTGTCCTTCCGTGGATAGCTATCGCTGATAATCCAAAATCTTCTAATTTTTTTGAAACTTCCAAAGCGTTTATTGATTTTTCATCCCAGCCTGTCCTGATTTTTGCAGTTACAGGCAGGTTTGTGTTATCCAATACTGTGTTAAGAACTTTATCCATCTGTTCAGGATGCTTTACAAAAAATGCTCCTGCTTTTGTCGCTAAGATATCTCCATCAGGACAACCGAAGTTTATGTCTAATATGTCTGCATATTCAGATAATATATTTGCAGCTTCTCCCAGGTATTTTGGATCTGAGCCAACGATCTGTGCTGTGAATGGTTTTTCTGTTTCTTCAAAATCTATCAGCGTGTTTAGGCATTTTTCTTTATCAGAATTGTATAAGTTGACTAAGCTATTGCAGTGTATCATTGGAGAATAGATCAGAGCTGCACCATGCTGCTTGCATAATAATCTGAATGCAGGACAGTTTATTGCTGCCATGGGTGCAAGTACTAATGGGTTTTCTATGTTTACTTTGCCGATCTTTTTCATGAAGTATAAGGTTTTCTGTGTGTTTATAAATTTAAGGATTGATTATATAGTAAAAGAAAAATTTATATATACTTTTGTTACTATGTAGTAGTGTAAAAACAAAAGATTTATAAATGCTTGCCGACTAACTAATCTGTAGACAGTAAAAAGTCTCAATCTAAAATTTATACAGGTGAAAAATGCCACTAGATAGCTTAATCAATGGAATCGATAAGATGGGTATAGATGAATTAAGGACGCTTCTAAATAAATCTCTATTGTCAAATAAAGTAAGCATCCAGATATCACACACCATGGATGTTTATGAAGCTATAGAGATGTCTCTAAGGGGGATAGTTGATGGTTTTGGTTTTGAATCAGCTGAAGTTTTTAGGCATAAGAGCAGCAAAGATGTGCTTGATCCTATTAGAGGATATAATAAAGACGGATTCTATACTCCTAAGGAATTTGAATTAACTCATGAATTTTCAGAACAAGTTATGAAACCTTCTTATGTTCCTGGAACTGATAATAAACAAGTTACAATACCTTTAGTTGCGGAGGGAAAGTATAGGGGAGAACTTGTTATAAAAGATAATAAGCCTATACCCAATCATAATTTTTTCCATATACTTCATGCTTATGCAGAAAGGATGGCAGGTGCTGTGTATGGCGGATTACAGCACAGAAAGGTTATCAAGATGAATGATGAGTTGAAAAGATCTTTGCCTACATTCTCGCATGATATCAGAAGTCCAATGAATGTCGTTAAAGGATTTACAGAGATACTTTTAGATATGACTGGTGAAGACATGAGAAAAGCTTACAGTTCTTTGCAGCAATCTGTTGATTCTATGAAAGGAATATTAAGTGTAGCTCAAGGATTGAATGAAGAGCAAAAGTCAGCTCTTGAGAAAAATGTTGTAGATCAGGAAGCTGCTATGGAACAGATATATGGTTGTATACAGCAGCAGGAAGATTCGGTAAAGAGGATAGCAAGAAATGCTGATTATGCAACTAGTATTGTAAGTGATATAATGGATTTCTTCGAGCTTGAATCAGCGAGCTCTTATGAAAAAGGAAGGAAAGCAGTTGATGTTTCTTATATTGTAGATGAGATCGTGGGAAGTCTAGAGCCTCAGGCATCAAAAAAAGAACTGAAAGTGGAAAATAACGTACCTGGGAATATAATAGTTGAAGCAAATGAGAGTTTAATAAGAAGATTGTATACAAATCTTATAGAGAACGCAGTAAAGTATACTCCTGAAGGGAACAGTGTGGAGATCGGATTAGATGGAGATAATTTCTATGTAAGGAATACAGGTGTTAGCATTCCAGAGGATGAAAGAGAGCATATATTCAAGCCTTTTTTCAGGACAACTGAAGCAAAGAAATCAAAGACTAAAGGATCTGGGCTGGGAACTTCAATAATAAAGAATAGTGTAAGGCTTTTGGGCGGAAAAGTTAATGTTGAAGGTGACAATTATACTCAGTTTACATTTAATATCCCTTATAAAAAAGGATGACCTTCAAGTTTTTTGAAAGATTTTAATGCCATGTAAAAGCATTTAATCTGCTTCTTTATCTTTTGTTTTACTAAGACCTAGATGGTTATATGATTTGTTATTTGAGGATCAAAAAATCCTCAGTTTATTTAGAAATATATTATTTAGTCCGATAATCTAAGAAATTTAAAATTTGTTTATGATAGACGTGATTTTCTGGAAGTTCTCTAGCAAAATCAAATAAAAAATCAAAATCAACCCATTTCATTTCTAAAATTTCTCCTTCTTTTGGTTTAGGATTACCGCCCATAAGTTTTGTATAAAAGTCGAATCGTTCTAATATGTCACCAGAAAATCCTGGATGAGAATAATGATCAATTTGCTCTATAACTTGTATATCATAGCCTGTTTCTTCTTTGACTTCTCTAATGATTCCAGAATAAGTATTTTCATTTGATTTTAAATGACCAGTAGGAATTTTCCAAACTCTTTCTAAATTATGTTTGGCTTCCTGAACTAATAAAATTTCATTTTTATCATTCTCTACAAATGCTCCGACTATTTTAACTAAACCCATATTTATCTCTCCAAATAGAACTCTTTTTAACCTTTTTAGGTATTATTATTTATAAAGTTTACTAAACAACCTACCATATTTAGAGTAAATAAGCTTTTTAAAAAAGTTTGGCCAAAATTGTGGAATCCCTCACTGCGTTCGGAATGCTACCAGAAAACAACAAGCTTTAAATACGACTTCTTGATTCTAAGTATAAAATTGAGAGATAACCCGGTGGAAGCTTGGTTATACTGGAGATGTAGATGTTCTATATTTCCTTAAAATGGAGTTGAAATAAATGGCAAGAATGCATTCAAGAGCAAAAGGCAAGGCAGGAAGTACAAAACCTGTAAAGAAGACAAAGCCTGCATGGGCCAGGTATACAAAGAAAGAGATAGAGATGCTGATCACAAAGATGGCTAAGGAAGAGCAGAGCCAAAGCCAGATAGGACTGCATCTTAGAGATGCTTACGGAATACCTGATGTAAAAGCAGTTATCGGAAAAAGTCTGCTTAAGTTTTTAGAAGAGAAAAAACTGGCCAAAGATATCCCAGAGGATCTTATGAATCTTATCAAGAGATCAATACTGATCAAGAAACATCTTGAAGCTAACCATAAGGACATGACTGCAAAGAGAGGACTTCAGCTTACAGAGAGCAAGATCAAAAGGTTAGTCCTTTATTACAAGCAGAACGGAAAGCTTGAAGAAGGATGGAAGTTTGATCCTGAGAAGATAAAGCTTCTTGTAGGATAAAAAGTTTTATATACTTCTTTTTTTATTTTTCTTATTATGGATGACAGACATAAACCAACGATGGCTGTGATATATTTCTTGGTATTTATCTTAGTAGCTGCATTTGTGATAAGCGGACTAAGGGGGCAGATAACAGGGGATGTTACTGCAGAGACATGTGTTGTAGAATGCTATTCTAATGATAACTGTGATGATGAAGATGCATGCACTCTAGATGGATGTGCTTATCCTGGAAGCTGTGCTGCTAAATGTACTTATTACAAAAGAGATAGTTGTGAGTTGGAAGAATGATCCTATTTTTTTCTGAAGATATAAACAAAAGGTGATCTGGTATACTTTATACCTTTCATCGTCTTTTTTAAGAGTTTTTTTGTAATCCTGATATCTTTTTTAGGCATAAAGTATTCGTTAATGTTTTTTTCTGAGATATCATCAGAACTGTATACAGCGATCAGCTTATAATCCTTATCCAGGTTGGCCATAGAGGCATCACCATGAGAATCATTACAGACTAAGATACCGCCTTTCTTCAGATATCTCTTTACTGCCTGACCTATAAATCCTCCAAATAAGGATATTACGAGATCGAATGATCCTAATCTTTCCGGAAGCTTTCTAGAATAATCTTGATTGTAGAACTTGAACCTTTCTTTTTTTCTGTATTCTTTATTTTTCTTTATAAGTTTCTTAACATCTTCACTTTCAAAAAACTTATCTATCTTTTTTAGGGAATCAACATAAGTAACATCCGGAAAAATAAAGGAAGGAGTTATATGTATGTAAGATCCAGGATAAAGGACTTTTTTAGGATTAAATTTTCTCTTAATCTTCCTGAATAATCCTATCAGATCGTCTTTTTTAGAATAATTTTTATTATAAAGCAATATCATAAAGAATTTTTTATAGACTCTATATGTTCTGCGACATCATTTCCTTTCTTTGTTAGTGTCAGAAGTTTCAATCTTCCCTGTTTGTCAAAGTTAACGAGTCCTGATTCCTGCATCTCCTGCAGAATCTTTACAACATGAGAATAAGTGCAGTCAACCTGCTTTGCTAATGAGGATGCATATATAGCTCCTTTTGAATTTTTTAGGTTAACCAGCATCATAGCAGGCTTTTCCCTGAAAAAAACACTGAAAATCTCTTTTAAATTTTCCATATTTTACCCCCTCAAGTGTTAATTAGTGATTAAAATACATATTTAAACATTTATACTTTGTAATATATATGTTCTAGTATTTAAATGTTTCTATAATCTTGTCGTCGAGAAAACAAAAACGCAGAAAGATTTAAATTCTTTTCTGATAAAAATAAGCTTATCTGGTAAAATGAAAAGAAAAAAAGAAGAACCTGTAGAAGAAGGAGATCTTGAAGAAGAGATAGAAGAAGCTATAGAAGAAAAAGAAGAAGAGATAGAAAAAGTTGAGGAGCCAACAAGCATACCTGAAGAAGAGATAGAGTATGTGACAAAAGAGAAAGAAAAGAAAGAATACGAAACAGAGAAAGAAGGGGAAAGTGAATCAAAATTATATGAATCAGAAGATGAGACAGAGGAAAAGGAACAAAAATTTGAAGAAAAAGTTGGGCTGAGCGAACACGAAAGAGATCTTGCAAAAGGATATCTTGAAGTTGACCAGATAAACCTGAAAAAAAGAGGATATCAGCAAGACATAGATGCTCCTGGCGGTTTTAGAGATAAGCTATTAGAAGAGCTGAAGAAAAAGGCTTCTGATTCTGAAAAGAAGAGCTATGAAGAGCTCCAGAAAAAGATGTATAAGAAGGATAAAGAAGAAGATTAGCTACTTTCTTTCTATCTTTGAGAAAAAATAACCCAATGACATGAAGTAGAATATCTGAAGGAATATACCGAAGAGTATCAGGATTACATCTTTTGTTGCCAAAGCTATTAGATAAGGCCAGAGCAGTGACAATGAAAGGAAGAAGAACAGTATTGATAAAAAACTGCCCTCTCCCATCAAGGTGCTGAAGACCTTGTGCATGATTATGAAAAGCACATCAAGGATTATTATGAATGCCCCAAACACTACAGATGCTCTAAGAACTATGCCACCTCTTTTCATAAAGATGATCTTTGCTTGGTAGTATTTAAATTTAATCCATAGATTTATTAATGACAGCATTAAGTGAAATATGATGCTAGAAGAAGATAGATTGAAGGAGCTGCTGTTTCCTCATTCTGGAGCAAGGAAGACCCAGGATGCGATGATCATAGAAGTAGACAGGGTGATCAATAACGGGAAGAATATAGTGATGCATGCACCAACTGGGTTAGGGAAGACTGCTGCTACTTTGCCTGTTGCTCTTAGTTATGCTATAAAGAATGATATGACTGTATTTTTTTTGACTTCCAGGCATACGCAGCATAAGATAGTTATCGATACATTGAAAGAGATAAAGGAAAAGCATAATATAAACTTTGATGTTGCGGATATAATAGGAAAGAAATGGATGTGTCTGGTTCCCGGTGTGCAGACGTTGTATTCTAATGAGTTTGCTGAGTATTGCAGAAAGCAAAAGGAAGAGGGAAAGTGCGAGTTTTATTCTAATGTTAAGACAAAGTCGAATAAAGTTAGCACTAAAGCAAAGTTTGTTGTTGAAAAACTGCAGAAGTCAGGACCTCATCATAATGAAGAAGTTATAGAGATGTGTGAGGAGCATAAGCTTTGCCCGTATGAGATAAGCACACTTATTGCGAATAAAGCAAAGGTTGTGGTTGCAGATTATTATTATATATTTGAACCAAAGATAAGAGATTTGTTCTTTAATAAGACGCAGAAGATAATGGAGAAAAGCATAGTTATTGTCGATGAAGGGCATAACCTTGGGATAAGGGTCAGAGATCTTATGACTCAGAGGATAAGTAATTTTGTGATAAAGAGAGCTATAAGCGAAGCGAAGAAGTATGAGAAGGATGATATCCTTTTTGTGTTAGAGGAATTGGGGAATATACTAAATGACTATAGGAGGAACCTTCAGGAAGGAAACGAGATGCTTGCAGATAAAAAAGATTTTTTTGATAAAGTAAATAATGTTAGAGATTATGAGGAACTGATATCTGATATGGAATTTATAGGAGATGAGATAAGGGAGAAGCAGAAGCAGAGCAGCATCGGAGCGATAGCTAATTTTTTAGAAGAGTGGCAGGGAGAGGATGAGGGTTATGCAAGGATATTCAGTTTTACTGAGACTAAAAAAGGAGAGATGTTAACTCTTAGTTACAGATGTTTAGATCCTTCTATCGTTACAAAGCCTTTGTTTGAACAATTATATAGTTCAATAGTTATGAGTGGAACATTGACGCCTACAGAAATGTATAAGGATCTTCTGGGAATGCCAGAGGATACTATATTAAGAGAATACAAAAGTATATTTTCAAAAGATAATAGATTGATGTTAGTTGTTCCTGAAACAACAACTAAGTTTACAAAGAGAAGTGAAGATCAGTTCAAAAGGATAGCAGAGATCACTGCAGAGATATGCAATACTATTCCAGGAAACAGCGCTGTGTTTTTTCCAAGTTATTTTTTAAGAGATACTGTTAATAGGTATTTTTCTACGATGTGCAAGAAAACAACTTTTTTGGAAAGAAGCGGATTAAGCAAGGAAGATAAGATGGAATTACTGGAGAACTTCAAGGGTTATAAAGATTCAGGGGCAGTGCTGTTAGGGGTTGCTGCAGGAAGTTTTGGTGAAGGTGTTGATCTTCCAGGTGATCTGCTTAAAGGAGTTGTTATTGTCGGATTGCCTTTGTCAAAACCTGATCTAGAAACTAAAGAGTTGATAACTTATTATGATAAGAAGTTTCAGAAAGGATGGGATTATGGGTATATAACTCCTGCGATGAACAAGTGTTTGCAGTCGGCTGGAAGGTGTATAAGAAGCGAGACAGACAGAGGTGTTGTAGTTTTCTTAGATGAGAGGTTTATCTGGCCGAATTATTTCAAAAGCTTTTCAAGAGATGAAGGTGTTGTAATAGAACGGAATTATAAGAAGAAGATCGAAGAGTTTTTTGGCTAATTCCTGGTTTTTTAGATGTTGAATTTTTTGAAGTTTTCTTTTATTTCTATATTGTAATTAAATATACATTAATTATTTACAATATTTTGGGAATTTTGCTGTTTTTTGGTGTTTCAGACTCTGTAGTGCTAAAATTGCTGTGAACAGAAAAGTACACCAGTATACGAAATAGTAACATTTATATACTTGTATATCTTTAGTATACAATAGGTGTTTAGATGAAGTTCAAAGACAAAATGAAAAGATTGGTGTTTGATACTAAATTTCTCTATCTGCAAGATAGTTTTTTGACAGATGATTTAGTAGCGCAGCAAGTCAGGCATGTCTTGGACAAAAGAAACCTAAGGGAATGGGAGGTTGAAGACCAACTGATCATGACCTATTGATATTCGCTGGGCTCTCTGGCCTGATTCTAACCACCCCTCACACACAATCTCCCGGAGAGCCTTATCATATTCATTAGATGTAGAGAAAACACACCAAAGGACACATGGGAAAAAGAGGTGACAGGCAAGGCAACAGGGCTATCGTTGCTTAACGCCTATAACTTTTGGTGAGGTATGATAACCTCACCTTCCTTTTTATCAAAAATTCATTCCAAATTTTTGGAAATATCATGACTAATGTCATGATATCATCTTTCAAAAATGATACAATACAACAAAAACTTCGCAAAGATATCAAAGGCTAAAAATGAGAAGAAGGACTATTCTCTGAACCTTCTGATAATGAAGATATTTATGTTAGCTATGTTCTTAGTAATATTCTAAAGATTTATAAAGAAGAGTAAAATAGTTCTGAGTATATGATAATAGCAATAACAGGAATATTAGGATCCGGAAAAACAACTGTTTCTGGTATGTTTAAGGATAAAGGAGCTTCTGTAATAGATGCTGACAGAATAGGATGGAAAGTCCTTAATGAAAAGAAAGCTGAGATAGTGAAAGCTTTTGGAGATGTCTTAACTTCTGGAAGAGTCAACAGGAATAAATTAAGGAAGATAGTATTTAGTGATGAAAGAAAACTAAATAAATTGAACAAGATAACTCATCCTTCGATAAGAGCTGAGATAAAAAGACAGGCTAAAGGAGATGGGTTAAAGGTTATCGATGTTGCTCTTTATGATAAGTTAGGAATAGGAAAGATAGCTGACAAGAAGATAGTTGTGGATACTGATGTTGTTAAGATATGCAGGAGATTAGCAAAAAAATATAAAAAAGATGAGATATTGAGGATAATAAAGACACAGAAGCAGAGCAGAAGGGCAAGCTTTAAGGTTAATAACAATCTTTCGTTAAGATATACACAAAATCAGGTTAACTCAATATTAAACAGGATAAAATGAAGGCAACAGACCTTAAGAAAAAATATCTGAAGTTTTTTGAATCAAAGAAACATAAGATAATAGAATCTGCTCCTCTGATACCTGAGCATGATCCAACTGTTCTGTTTACTACAGCTGGAATGCATCCTTTGGTTCCTTTTTTGATGGGGCAGAAGCATCCTTTGGGAAAGAGATTAGCTGATGTTCAGAAGTGTTTAAGGACACAGGATATCGACGAAGTTGGGGATGAAACACATACTACTTTTTTTGAGATGCTTGGGAACTGGAGTTTGGGAGATTATTTTAAGAAAGAAGCAATAGAATGGAGCTTTGAATTTTTGACTGGAGATAAATGGCTGAATCTTCCTTTAGATAGATTAGCTGTTACATGCTTTAAGGGAGATAAAGATGCTCCTAAAGATGAAGAAGCTGCTGCAGTTTGGAAAGAATTAGGAGTTCCTGAAGAAAGGATAGCTTTCTTAGGAAAAGAAGATAACTGGTGGGGGCCTGCAGGAGAGACTGGACCTTGCGGACCAGATACTGAGATGTTCTATTGGGTGAGTGATGAAAAGCCTCCTAAAAAGTTTGATCCTAGCGATAAAAGATGGGTTGAGATATGGAATGATGTTTTTATGCAGTATAATAAAACAGGGCCGGGAAAGTTTGAGCCTTTAGAGCAGAAGAATGTTGATACTGGATTAGGAACTGAAAGAGTTGCTATGGTTTTGCAAGGGAAGAAGAATATATTTGAGATAGAGGTGTTTGAGCCTATAATAAAAAAGATAGAAGAGATATCTAAGCAGAAGGTCAATGATCTTAATTCAAAATCTTTCAGAGTTATTGCAGATCATATGAAAGCTGCAACATTTATTCTTGGAGATGAAAGAGGAGTTCCTCCAAGTAATCTGGATCAAGGGTATATATTGAGGAGATATATCAGAAGGAGTTTAAGACATCTTAGATTATTGGGTGTTGAGCTTTCTAGTGTAGATCTTACTGTCGAAATATCTAAAGTTGTGATAAAGATATATGAGAAAGATTATCCGATATTGAAGAAGAAACAGGATTTTATATTTACTGAACTTAAAAGAGAAGAGAATAAGTTTCAGAAAACTTTAGATAAAGGATTAAAGGAATTTGAGAAGATAGCTAAAAGAGGAAAAGATATGTCTTCTCAGGAAGCATTTTTACTTTATCAGAGCTATGGGTTTCCTATCGAGATGATAGAAGAGTTAGCTGAAGAGAAGAAACTAAAGGTAGATGTTAAAGGTTTCAATAAAGAATATGAAAAGCACCAGGCATTATCTAGAAAGGGTGCGGAGCAGAAGTTTAAAGGAGGATTAAGTGAAGCTTCTGAGATAACAACTAAATTACATACTGCAACACATCTTTTGAATGAAGCTTTGAGGAAAGTGATATCTCCTGATATAAAACAGAGAGGAAGCAATATAACAACTGAGAGATTAAGATTTGATTTTAATTTTGACAGGAAATTGACTAATGAAGAGAAGAAAGCTGTTGAGGATGAGATTAACAGAGTTATTGATGAAGGTCTTGAGATCAAAAAAGAAGAGATGAGTCCTGATGATGCTATAAAGAAAGGAGCACAGGCTGAGTTTGGAGCTAAGTATCCCCCAAAAGTTTCTGTGTATTCTGTTAAAGGTTATTCAATGGAGATATGCATGGGTCCGCATGTGAAAAATACGAAGGAGTTAGGACATTTCAAGATCAAGAAAGAGGAAAGTTCAGCTGCTGGCATAAGAAGGATAAAAGCTGTTCTGGAGGAATAAAATGGCATTGGAAGATATGAAAAAGGGATGGGAGACAACAATGAAGAGTATATGCAGAAGGATATTTGAGATGGAGACAAAGGTAAATCTTATCAAATCAGCATATGAAAGATTTCAGAAAGCTATGAAGAATCCAGAACAAAAGGCTGCAGGTATAGTTGAAGGAAAAAATTTTAAGATCGGTTTTTTTAATAAATGGAGCCTTAGCAGAGCGTTGAGTGTATCGAAGGATATACTTGATAAGATGGAAAAGAAAGGAGAGAAACTTGGATATTCTCATGAGAAAGCCAATAAATTCAGAGAGAAAGTGAAGCTTAAGTTTAAGGTTGTTGACAGGATCCTGAAGGAAAAAGATAAAGAGATAACTGCAGTTTCAAAGCTGGGCAAGACAATCTATGATTGGGGAGAATTCAGACCTATCCCTAACCCGAGAAAAAATGACTGAGCTTACTTTGATTTTTCATCTCTTTTAACAGAACACTTTTTTCAAGGATAGGGCTTATGTCGTATCCGAATTTCTTTTGAATTAAACTTTTTGCGTATTTTAACATCAGATTTTTATCGCTGAATGTGATTGGTTTAGAAGATAATGATTTTCTTGTAGCTTCCCTGCAGACCCATACTCCGAGAGGAACTGCGTATTCTCCTGTGATCATACGGATGACTAAGACTGAAGCCTGTCTTTTGAGATTTTTTAATTTCTCTAATACAGGAAGCCTTGAAGCATAGTATCCTCCACCACAGTTCTCTGCATAAGATGTTCTTCCTCTGTATGGTTCATGATCTGTGGTGTATTGAATCTCATCTGAGATGTTGAAAGATGCTTTTGGCAGATAAGTTTCGAAAAGTTCAAATGACCATGGTTCTGGGAATAGCATGACAAGATAATAATTTCCAAGATATGATCCGAAGAATGCCTGGAAATCAGTTTCGTTGTAGTTTTTTATCTCTTTAAGGATATCTTTTGAGATCATATCATCAGTTGCAGTTATAGACCATCTTGTAGGAACAAGCTTTCTGTTATTTTTTAATCCTAAAGTTCCTACTGAAAGCAGTTTGCTCAGGAAATTTTCATCAAAACCAGAATCATATAGATCAAGGACAGCATTAGTGGATTTTAGATCAGTGTCTGAGACAGCTTTGTCAACTTTTCTGTGTATCTTTGGATTTTCTGTAATAGTTGCTTTCTTTAATTTTGCATTTGGTCCTGTTGGAGCTAAGTAAGCGTCATTGTTTAACCTGAAAGTTGGCTTTTTTTCTAGGTTGATCTCAACATCAACTGGCTTAGAGGCCATACCAACTTCCTGGCTTATGTCTAACATCTTGTTTTGATCTTTTATGTTAGACCTGAATCTTGAATTTACCAAAGAACTTCTTAAGTCAATGACCTGTTTTATTGAAAAGCTGTTGTCTGCCCAGAATTGCGGAGCGTCATGAAGCCAGACATCTTCTTTTGTGTCTGGCGGAGATAATATGCCTACATTCACATCAGGATAGCCGAATCTTCCTACAAATGGAGCTGGTGATGCACCAAAGAAATCCTGCTTTTCCAGATTTTTCTCTACTTTAAATAAGCTTTCAGCTTTTGCGTATATAGGGCAGAAGGACCGTCCGCATAACATGTCTACCCCCTTACATTTCACACAAGGTATATTCATGCTATAAAGGGTGTATCCATGAATTATAAGCTTTTAGGTGGTATAAGAGATAAATTTATATAGTCTACAGCCAACCCAACTAGAGATATTAGGATTTTTTTTATTGGTGATATCAATGGCATTAACAGATAAACAATACAAACAGCTGAGAGATGAATTAGATCATTGCAAGAAGCCTTTGTTCTTTTTTCATGATGATCCGGACGGATTATGTTCTTTTTTATTGCTCTATAGGCATATCAAGGAAGGAAAAGGAATCTGCATAAAGAGCAGTCCAAAAGTAGATGCAAGTTTTATCAGGAAAGTTGAAGAATATGGGCCTGACAAGATATTTATTTTAGACTTAGCTTTGGTGAATCAGGATTTCTTAGATGCGATGAAAGTTCCTGTGATATGGATAGACCATCATCAGCCTTTAGAAAGAGATAATGTCAAGTATTTCAATCCAAGGGTTGCTGATTCTAAGGATAATATACCTGCATCTTATATCTGCTACAGGATAGTTGAAAAAGACCTATGGGTTGCTGTGTGCGGAATAGTTGGAGATTGGTTTTTGCCTCCTCTGTCAAAGGAATTCAGCGAAAGATATCCAAAATTACTGCCTAAGAATATAACTAAGCCGGATAAAGCATTATTTTCTACAAAATTAGGAGAGCTTATCAAGATATTTTCTTTTATCCTGAAAGGAAAGACAGAAGATGTGATGAAGTGCATCAAGGTATTAACAAGGATAGAGACTCCTTATGAGATACTGGAAGGAAGCACCCCTCAGGGAAAGTTTATATTAAGAAGAGCTAAGCAGATAGAGAAGGATTATGATGATCTTCTGAAAGAGGCTCTGAAATCTGTAACAAAAGACAAGCTGATATTATATTATTATAAGGGAAGAGAGAACAGCTTTACAAAAGAGCTTGCAAATGAGATACTTTTCAAATATCCAAACAAAGTCATCCTGATATGCAGGGAGAAAGGAGGAGAGATGAAGTGCAGTTTGAGAACAGGACCTGATCTAATACTTCCTCCGATTTTGGAGAAAGCTCTGCATGATATAGATGGTTATGGCGGCGGACATGAGCATGCTTGCGGAGCTTGCATAAAGATCGATGATTTCAACCAGTTTGTCGATAATCTAAGAAAACTAATATGATATTCTACAAGAAACTGTACAAGATAGGAAGTTTTCAGTTTTCTAATGTTGAGCTAGAGCATCTTTTCAGAGCATGGTTTGCGATAAGTTTAGCTTTTGCAATAGCAATGACAAGATCTTTTGCGCTTATCTTTACTCCTGCATTTCTTTTTAATTTTATATTAGCAGCAGCTACTGTGGGTATAGGATTTATCCTGCATGAGGTGGGGCATAAGGTTGTTGCGCAGAAGTATAAGTGCTTTGCTGAGTTCAGAGCTAATAATCAGATGCTGATCTTGGCTGTTATAGTATCTTTTACTGGTGTTATATTTGCAGCTCCAGGAGCTGTGCTTATATCAGGGCATGTTAGCAGAAAGCAGAACGGTAAGATTGCTGCTGCAGGGCCTATGATGAGTATTGCTGCGGCATTCTTATTTTTAGTTGTTATGCTGATATTTCCTGATCCTTTAGTAAGAGTTATAGCTTATTATGGATTACTGATAAACAGCTGGATTGCATTGTTTAATCTTCTTCCTTTTCCTATGTTTGATGGACTTAAAGTTTTAGATTGGGATAAGCTAGTGTATGCTGTAATGATGGGATCAGCTGCTTTGCTGATGTTTTTCCAGGGTATTATAGGGGAGGCTATGCTTGCTGGAAGTTCTATTATCTAAGAAGAGATAATAAGAAAGATTTAAATACATTCTTACTATTGAGTTTAAATTATGAGCAAAAAAATTGTCTTAATTCTGACAATACTATTAATAGTTATTTCTACAGCTGCTGCGCAGGAGATAAATGAAGAAGAAGTTTATTCTGATATAGGTGAAGTTGAGATACAAGAGGATGCTGGACTTACACCGGACAGTGCTCTGTATTTTATTGATGAATTTATAGAGAAAATATTTGTGGGTGATGATCCTGAGAAAGCTCTTAAGGCAAAAGAAGAAAAGATAGTAGAAGCAAAGCAGATGATCAAGGAAGGGAAAGTAAAGGAAGCTAAAAGAGCTTTCCAGAAAGCAAAAGAGTATGGAGAGATACTTGAGCAGGAAGTAAGCCCTGATATTGAGAAAAGAGCAAGAGAAAGTTCAAAAGCAGTAAAAGAGGTTTTTGAAGAGATAGAAGAGGATATTGAAGGTGAAGAGTGGGATGAGGTAAGAGATATTGTAGAAGAACAGGAAGAACAGCAGGATAAGATCGCTTTGGCTGCACAGATAGCAACACAGATAAAAGACCTATGCAGGAAATTGGCTGATCTTGATCCTGTGCAATATGGAAGGGTGTGCAAGACTGATGATGAAGCTCCAAGATGGCAGAGAGATCTTGATGATGAGCTGACAAAGGAGCAGGAAAAGGAAGCAAGGGAATTCTTTAAGATCATGTCAAAATGTTTCAGAAATCCGAGCGAATGCGAATGCAACAAGATAGAACATGAAGCTTTTGCTGAGAAATGCAATGAGATCGCTCCTTTAGCAGCTAAATGTGAAAAAGGAGATGAAGAAGCATGTGAGGAGATGGATGATATCGAAGACCCTATAGATTTATTGCCAGATTATCTGCAGGATGTTATGGAGGATGTTGAAAGGAAGTTTGGGGAAGATATGCTTGATCTTCATATTCCAAGAGAATGTGTTGAAGCTGGAGCAACAAGCAAAGATGAATGTATGAAAGTCATGTTCAAGATACATGCTCCAGAAGAATGCCTTGAAGCATTAGAAAGCGGAGAGATAGATCCTAAAGACGAAAGAGAGGCAAAGAAAGCATGTGAAAAGATAATGTTTGAAAAAGAAGCTCCTGAAGAATGCATCGAAGCAGGACTTACTGACCATAGAGAATGTGAAAGACTGATGTTTAAGCTGGATGCTCCTGAAGAATGCATCGAAGCAGGATTAGATGGATCTGGAAGGGATGACTGGAAGAAATGCGAGATAATAAGATTTGAAGCAGAGGCTCCAGAAGAATGCCTTGAAGCTGGAATTGAAGGAGGAGACAGAGATGCATGGAAGAAGTGCGGTGTTATAGAATTTAAGCTTAATGCTCCAGAAGAATGCCTTGAAGCTGGTCTTACTGGCAAAGGAAAGAATGACTGGAGAGAATGTGAAAAGATCAGGTTCAAGCTTGAAGCTCCAGAAGAATGTTTTGAAGCTGGATTGACCGGAGAAGGAAAGAATGACTGGAAAGAATGTGATAAGATAAGATTCAAATTAGATAATCCAGAATGTGTTGAAGCTGGCATTACAGGAGAACATCGTGATGACTGGAAGAAATGCAATGCTCTGAGATTCAAGATGGAAGCTCCAGAAGAATGCCTTGAATCTGGTCTAGATGGAAGCGGAAGAGATGACTGGAGAAAATGTGATATTATAAGATTTAAGACAGATAATCCTGACTGTGTGAAAGCCGGAATAACCGGAGAGAGAAGAGATGACTGGAAAAAATGCAATGTATTGAGGTTTAAGAAAGAAGCTCCTGATGAATGTATCAAGGCTGGGCTAGATGGATCTGGAAGAGGAGATTGGGATAAATGTCATGAGATACAGAGAGAGAAAGAAGAAGATGAATGGGAAGATGACAGAAGGCGTAAATATGATGATCCAACAGGAGATAGAAAAGAAGATTGTGATGATGATGAGCTTCATATATGTGAAAATGGAAATTGCAGATGCACATCTGATCCTAATGATGGATGTGGTGCAGTAGACTGTCAGCAAGGATACAGCTGCCAGTATGGAAAATGTTTCCCAGACGGAGGAGGATGCGGAGATTGTGAAGCTAAATGTCCTGGAGCATCAAGGACTGATTGTGTTGATAATGAATGCAAATGCTATTATGAAGATAAAGTGAGTGAATGTAAAGATGGCTGTGAACAGGAATGCGGTGATCAGAAGACAGATTGTGTTGATGACAGGTGTGTATGTTTAGGCCATGATGAGCCAGATATACCTGATCTGCCTCCAAGTGATCCTGTTCCTATGCCTGAACCAGAACCTATGCCAATAGAGCCAGAGCCGGAACCAGAGCCACCAAAAGAAGAAGAACCTGCCCCAGAACCAGAGCCAAAACCTGAGCCGGAACCTGAACCACCAGCAGAAGAGCCTAAGCCTGAAGAATCAAATTCTTAAGATTTATATAGTCTGAAATTATGTTCTAGATAAGTATAATGAAATCTAAACTAATAGCTCCATGCGGGATGAACTGTTCTATCTGTGTTGCTTATCTTAGGGAGAAGAATAAATGTCCTGGGTGTAATCTTCAGGGAAAGCCAAGTTCAGATTATTTCAGGAAATGTTCAATAAAAAACTGCAGTGTTATCAAAGAGAAAAACTGGAAGTTTTGTTCACCTAAATGTGATTCTTATCCCTGCGGAAGGCTTAAGACTTTAGATAAAAGATATAAGACAAAATATGGTATGAGCATGAGGGAGAATTTAGAAAATATTAAAAAGAAAGGAATCAGAAAATTCATAGAAAGCGAGAAGAAGAGATGGATGAAAGGGAATAAGATATTTTGTGTACATAATAAAAAATATTACGAGATGGGAAGATGAAAACACTAGTTGTCTATTATTCAAAGACGGGTAATACAAGAAAGATAGCCCAGGAGATTGCAAAAGAGACTGGTGCAGATATGGATGAAATCAAAGACAGTAAAAAAGTAGGGATGTTGGGTTTAGTCAGGGCTAGCTGGCAAGCTATGAGAAAAAAACCTTCTAAAATCACATTTTCAAAGGACCCGGCAAAATATGATCTGGTTATCTTAGGAGGGCCTGTGTGGGCATGGAACCTCATCCCTCAAATAAGAAATTATCTGGAAAATAACAAAGATAAGATAAAAAAGCTGGTGTTTTTTCTGACACATGGGGGAGGTCCTGGAAAGAGCATTGATCAGGTCTCAATGATAAAGAAGCCGATATTATCGGCGGAGTTTCTCGATAAAGACATTAAAGCAGGAAAATATGAAGAAGATCTAAAAGAATTTATCAAAAAATTAGAGGTGTAAAAATGGCTAAGAAAAAAATGACAAAGAAGGATGCAAAATGCTGCACATCTTTTACAGATTCCTGTAAAGGTGGATGCGGCTACTTTTTGGGATTTGTCGGAGCTGCAGTATATTATGTGTCAACATCGATAGGATTCTGGAATGGCGTATGGGGAGTTGTCAAAGCTCTTGTATGGCCTGCTTTTTTAGTGTTTGAAGCACTAAAGTTTTTGGGAGCATAGATATCTATTCCAAAGCGGAATAGATATCAACTTCTGAATCGTCAGAGTCAGGCTTAAATCTTTCATCATATAATTCAAAGAAGATCTTATCCTTATCCTCTTTTAGGTTCAGTTTTTTCATCTCCTGTTCTATTGCATAATAAGTATTTCCGATATCTTCTATCTTCCCTTTATGTGTTACGACGAAATATTTTGCAGCAGGAACTTTCTGCGCTTTCATGCCTTCTGGAATATCTTCAGCTGAGCTAACTTCAACGCCAGCGATACTTTCAAAAGAGCATTCATCTCCTTCAATACCTTCTGAGATATTGCATGTTCCGTAGAATAATTCGTTTTTTCTGTTCTTTATCTCTGCTACTCTTGGCATGAATCTTTCCCAAGAGCCTTTTATCTTTTTCTTGTAGTCTGGGTCTTTCAGTGAGATCTTTATAGGCATACCAACAACTAAAAATTCTTCTTTTTCGATTACCTTATGTTCCATGATTATCACCTGATTCTGAGATTATCCAGTTGTTTAAATATCTTACCTGAGAATGTCCAGTGTCCTGTGCTTATTCTTTATTTCTCATAGTTATCATACCTACAATAAAAAGAGCAAGACCAATCATCCATATAGGAAATAAGTCATTGCCATAGAACTGACAGTCTATCGCATCTATAAGTATGAGGATGAGTCCAATTATGATCAGGATATAATTTCCTGTATTGTTATTTTTCATCTTTTCTTACCCGGCTCATACCTACAGCGACAAAAACTATCCCAATTATAAAAATAGAAGAAAATTCTTTGTTTCCTGTAAGATATCTGATGGCATTGATCAGTATAAGAAAGAATCCTGCACCGACCATCACATATCCATGGTTTTTTCCCATCTTACAGCCATGCTCCAAGTATAGCTCCAACAATAAGCATGTTCATCAGCTCGTAAGGAATATTTATCCAGAAAAGACTCATAGGTTTTTTCTCCCAGATGACCCTTCCAATGCCGGCTGTCAATGAGCAGCCTAGCCAGATTATTGCAGCTATCAGCATACCACCTAATGGTGTGTTGGATCCTGTGTTTGTTATGAACAATGCCAAAACATATACACTAATTATGGTAATGATAAAACCGATAAGCATATTTCTGACTGGAGCAGGATCTTTTCCTTTTGGATCTAGGCCTACTGCTTTTGCCCAAGGTTTCATGAACAAAAACCCATACCAGATAAATCCTATAACAAATCCTATTGCAGCTGTAACAAGAACTGCTACCCAATTCACCAAGAAATCAATTGCCATGTTTAGTACACCCCCTTTGAGATTAAAATATGCGCCGGCTGGGATTTGAACCCAGATATATGGCTTGGAAGGCCACAGTCATAGCCATTAGACCACCGGCGCGTATACATGAGGAGGAAGGTTTTCTTTTATAAATCTTTCCCAACAAAAACCTTATAAATAAAGGATGACTCTTTATAAATATGGCAAAAAAAGCTAAAGAAACTGTAATGCTGTTCTGCGCTCATCCTGATGATGAGATATTAGGTATGGGGGGAACTATTGCTAAGTATTCTAAAGAAGGGAAAGAGGTTATTGCAGTCATATTTTCCTATGGAGAAGCGAGCCATCCCTGGATGAAGAAGAGATTTACTGTGAAGACAAGGGTGAAAGAATCCAGAAGAGCAGGAAAAATAGTCGGAACAAAGAAGACAATATTTTTAGCTCTGAAAGACGGAGCTTTGGCTACTGAGATCAAGAGGCCAAGGACAACGATGATGATCAAAAGGCTGATAAAAAAATACAAGCCTTCAAAGATATTTACTCACAGTTTTGATGATATACTCTACAAAGACCATAAGACTGTATATAATATCATGAACAAGATAATGAGTGAGATAGACTACAAGGGAGATGCATATACTTTCAACATATGGAATATAACTAACTTAAGGAAAAGAAATCTTCCTAAGATGATAGTCGATATAAGCACTACGTTCAGGACAAAGATGAGAGCTTTAAAAGAATTTAAGAGCCAGAAAGTTGCATTAGTCCAGCTTTTGCCTGTGGTATATCTTAGAGGATTTAAGCATGGATTTGAGGGAAATCATAAATGGGGAGAGAAGTTTTACAAGATAAGGTAAAGGTGCTGATAGCGACAGACTGCTTTCTGCCGAGATGGGACGGTATCGCGAGATTCCTTGCTGAGATAATCCCCAGATTGAAAGATAAATATGATATCAGCGTTATAGCTCCTGCTCATAAAGGCCATGAGAAAGTACATCCTGGTGTCAAGATGCACTGGATAAAGACTCATAAATTCAAGGTTGCGGATTTTCCTCCTGCAAAACTAGAGCCAGGAAGAATCAAGAAAGCTGTGAAAGCAGCTGATGTTGTTTTTGTGCAGACTATAGGGCCTATCGGAGCTTTGGCGATAAGATATGCAAAGAAGATGAAGAAAGCTGTGATAGCCTATAATCATTCTATAGAATGGGAGCTTGCTTCTGAGGGCTTTTCACAGATAGATCCTGTGAAGTTTGTGGTTGAGGTGTTAGCTAAAGCTTTTACAAAACATTGCTACAAGAAATGTGATCTTTTGCTAGTTCCTTCCAAGCAGATAGTAAAAGTTCTGGATGATGCAAAGATAAAGACTCCAAAGAAGATAGTGCAGATGGGGATAAATTCTGATAAGTTTAAGCCTCCAAAAAGCAAAGATGAGGCTAAGGAGAAGATAGGGATAGACCACAGCAATGTTGTTATCGGATTTTGCGGAAGATTAGGAAGAGAGAAAGATCTTGTCACTTTGTACAGGGCTTTTATTCAGCTGAAGTACAGATATAAGAACGTTAAATTGCTTGTTGTTGGAGATGGAATTGATAAATATAAGGATATGTTCGGCAAGAAAAAAGATATAATAATGACAGGGTCTGTGGATAATGTTGTTCCTTATCTGCAGGCTATGGATGTTTTTGTTCTTCCATCGATAACTGAGACAAGCAGTTTAGCTACGATGGAAGCGATGAGCTGCGGCCTGCCTGTCATTGTTACAAAAGTCGGTTCAATCCCAGATTATGTCGTCAACAAGCATAATGGGCTGTTTTTTCCAACAAGAAATTCCTATATGCTTAGGAAGAAATTAGAATTACTTCTTGATAATGTTGAGCTAAGGGGAAAGATCGGTGAGAATGCAAGAGATACGATAGAAGTGCATTACAGCTGGGATGAAACTGTTAAAGAGATAGATGAAGTTCTTAATGTGTTTTAAATCAAACTTTTCAAAAAAGTTTGATCAAAATGGTGGGATCCCTCACTATGTTCGGAATGCCACAATCAAATTAAATCTTCAGACTAGTTACAGAAGTCATTCCGAACTCGTTCATAGAAACTCCGTAAAGGTTGTCTGCTTCTGAGATTATGCCGTCGTTGTGTGAGATTACTATGTACTGTGCTTTGTCTGCGTAGCTTCTGATAAGTTTAGCGAGCTTTTCTGAATTGTGCTTGTCTAATGCAGCATCTACCTCATCAAGAACATAGAATGAATGCGGTTCGTGCTCCTGAATAGCGAAGATAAATGACAGTGCTGTCATGGTCTTTTCTCCGCCTGACAATGACCTTATATCCAAGAACTTAGTTCCTGCTAATCTTACTTTTATCAACAAGCCGCCTTCGAAAGGATTCTCTTCATCTTCTAAGTGAAGTGAAGCTTCTCCTTTCTTTGATATGTCTGAGAATATCCTCTTGAAATTTTCCTCTACAGTTGAAAGACAGTTCATGAAAAGATCTTTCTTTTTTCCTTCAATCTCGTTGATCATCTCATGGACATCTTCTTTTTCTGACATAAGCTTTTCTTTTTTCTCCAGTAATGCCTGATATTCTTTTTCTACAGCCTCATATATCTCAAGAGCTCTCATGTTTACTGTTCCCATCTGCTCAACCAATAACTCGAACCTGTTGATCTCTTTCTTAAGAGCTTCTTCATCTTTCTGCTTATTCAGAGGAACACCTTCATACTGCTGGAACTCTTCTTTTAATCCTGCCAGTTCTGCAGAGACTTTTGCATTTTCCAATGACTGGGTATTTATCTTGATCTCTGCGCTTCTGCTTACTTCTCTCATAGACTCTATCTTGCTCTCGTTCTTCTGGATGTCGTTGTTTATAGCAGTCCTTTCGTTGAAAAGCTTCTTGAACTTTGAATAGAACTCTTTTTCTTTTTCTTCTTTATCTTTCAGCTCCTGTGTCTTCTCTTTTATCGTTGTCTGTAAGTTCTCGATCATAGTGTTGAACTTTCCGATCTCTTTATCGTTAGCGTCAAGGATGGACTTTATCTTTTCCTGCTCAGGGAGAACCATATTTATCTGTATATCCATACTTTTTATCTCTGAATCAAGCTGGATTATCCTTTCTCTAAGCTGATCATTTTTCTCTTCGAAAGCGTTTAGCTGAGCGACTAATGTTGGATTTCTTAGCTTGCTTATCTTTGACTTCAATCCCTGTTTCTTGATCTTTATCTGAGCCAGCTCTCTGTTCTTTTCTGTTACATCATCTGTAATCTTGTCTAATTTTTCATCAATATCCTTAAGTTCTGTTCCGAGAACTCCTTTTTGGTTCTTTGATGCATCAAGATCACCTGTCTCAAGATGAAGTGTTTTTTCAGTCTTGATTATCTCTCCTTCTGTGTTAGCTTTAAGCTCTCTTAATTCAGCTATCCTTGCTTCATTGGATGCTCTTTTCTCTTCTAATGAGGATATATTGTTCTGCAGTGTTGCGACAGCTTCTTCATATTCGCTTATGTCTTTGACAACCTCTTTTTCCTGGAATCCTAATCCTTCTTTCTTTCTCTGCCTAAAGCCACCCTGCATAGCTCCTGAAACTTCTACAATATCTCCGTCGATAGTTGTCATCCTTGTAGCTCCGACACCAATCCTTCTTGCTGTATCAACATCATCAACTACGATAGTATTTGAGAATACATGCTGGAATACTTTCTTGAATTTTGGCTCAAAGTCAACCAAGTCAATAGCTAATCCGTGCACACCCTGACTGCTTAAAAGTTTTTTTACAGCAGGATCAATGGCATTCCCTTTTAATTTATTTAACGGCAGGAATGTTGCAACTCCAAGCTTTCCTTTTTTCAGATATTTTATACAGTCTGCTGCAACCTTATCATTCTCTACTACGATACTTTTTATCCTGTTTCCTGCAGCAATCTCCAAAGCAAGTGAATATTTTTTAGAAACCTTTCCAAGATCAGATACAGTTCCGTAGATGCCTTTTATCTTATTTTTTTGTTCCAGAATTTTTTGAATAGCAATACTTCCTGAAACATTTTCCTGGATACTCAGATTTTTAGCATTAAGCATAGCAAGCTTTTCGTTTGCTGAAACCAGCTTCTGTCTTGCTTCTACCAGTTTGGCAGCATATGCAGAATCATTTGCAAGGCATTCATTCAGTTCTAAAGTAGTTTTCTTGAAAAGCTGTTTTTTGTTCTTAAGATCCTTGATCTGATCCTCATTCTCTTTTTCAACTTCCAGCACTTTTCCTATCTTTTCATCCATGCTCTGGATCTGGATCTCTACACGGTCTTTTTCTCTTAAGTAATTCTGCTGCTTTTCCCTTATCTCTGACATCTCTTTCTCTTTCTCTTCTATCTCTTTGTCCAGTTCATCGATCTCTTTCTCTACACCGCTTACATCGTCGATACTGTGCTTTTTCTTGAACTTGTTGATCTCTCCTTCGATAGAATTTTTTTCGTCAACAATTTCTTTATTCTCTTTCTGAAGAGCTGATTTTTTCTGTTTTAGTTCGTTGATCTGCTTTTCCTGCTCTTCAAGATCATTTTTTAATTCGATCTCTCTCTGCTTCACCCTGTTGATCTCGTTCTTGAATGACTCTATCTTAGTTTTGTTAGTGGCTAATTCAACTTTTATGGATTCTATCTGCTTGTGAAGTTCAACCTGAGCTTTTTCCCCTTTTTCTTCGATCTCTTTTGATATCTCATCAATCTTTGCTTTTTTCTCTTCGTTTTCTGCCTTTATCTCTTTGATCTTTGCGTCTATCTCATCCAGTTTCTTTTTCTCTTCACCTATCTTATCTTCAAATTCATCTTTTATCTTCTGCCTTTTTTCTATCTTAAGGTGAAGATATGTAGCTTTGTTCTCTTTTACTTTTCCGCTCAGCTCTTTGTGTTTTATAGCCTGATCACGCTCTTTCTTAAGATCGCTTAAGTATGAGTTACGCTCTCTTAGAACAACTTCAGCTTCTTTCAGCTTTTCACCAACTCTTTCTAATTCTCTTAAAGCTTTGTTCTTTTTTTCTTCGTAAATGGATATTCCAGAGATCTCTTCGATAAGGACTCTTCTTTCTGTTGCAGGCATCTCTGTAAATCTTACGATATCTCCCTGCATGATTATGTTGAATCCTTCTGGGTTGATCCTTGCGACAGATAAAAGATCAAGGATCTCCTGTCTTGTGCTTTTCCTATCATTTATCTTGTATATGGACTGTCCGTTCTGCCTTACAATCCTGCTTACTTTTACTTCCCTGTCTTCAGTAGGAAATGTGTTCTTTTCGTTATCAAAAAAGATAGAAACCTCGCCTTCTTTTGAAGGTTTTTTTGATTTTCCGCCATTGTAGATAAGATTTGATGATTTTTCAGCTCTCAGTGCTTTGGACGAACTTCTACCAAGAACAAAACATAATGCGTCAAGTACATTACTTTTTCCAGAGCCATTCGGACCAAGAACGCAGTTAAAGTCTCCACCAAACAGAAGCTCTGTCCTCTTAGCAAAAGACTTGAAACCCTGCATAACCATCTTATTTATCTTAGTCATTCTTTAAGAGCCCTCACTGTAGCTATCACTACTATTGATTCGTTCATTTATATATCTTTTGGAAAATATAGAGGCTAATCAGAAGTTTTTTAGGGTCTTTTGTCCTTTATCTGAGACAAATTTTTTGTATGAAGCCCATGTTTTCCTGAATATCTCAGGATGTTTGCTGTAGTTCTTTGCCAAGAACTCTTTTGTCGTTGGATCAGAAGGATATCCTGATCCTATATTTTCTCCTACTTTGTCTCTGATCTTTTGGATCTCCTTGTCTCTTGTCACTTTTGCGAGAATTGATGCAGCAGAACAGACAGGATACTTTTCATCTGCCTTGTGTTCGCAGACTAATTTGCATCTTGATTTTAATTTCTTTTTTACATAAGTTGTGTATGCTTCAACATTATTGCTTGGGCAGTCAAGGATAGCTTTGTCTGGATTTAATTGGTTAATTATCTTTGCTGATTCTAATGCTTCAAGCCAGTTTAGGTTTAGGTCCGGGTCGTTTAGTGCAGCATCGATTTTTGATGGTGGAGAGATTTCTATCTTGAAATCTTTAACAATTGCGATGATCTTGCTGAAAAGCTCTTCTCTTTTTTCTGGTGTAAGAAGTTTTGAGTCTTTTACACCCAGTTTTACAAGCTGCTCTTCATCTTTTTCATCTATAGTTACGCCAGCCATGACAATAGGGCCTATTACAGGACCTCTTCCAGCTTCATCAATACCACAAACTATCATTTTAGTGTAATATTGCATCTGTTCTTTTTAAAGTTTTGCTAGAACAGAGAAAGAAGTTCTTTGAGATCATCAAACCTGTATTTTGACTTTAGTTTTGCAGGGTATTCTTTCCTGTCTATGATTGCGCAGTCAACTCCTGCTTCTTCGCATGATCTGATATCTCCGTCGCTGTTTCCTACAAAGATAACATCTTTGCTTTCCAGCCTGAATTCAGCAAGGCAAAGCTTTATGAGTTCTGCCTTGTTTGTTACAGCATGATGATTTCTCAGGATATTATCAAAGAAGTGTTTTCCTATGAATGCGATTTCAAAGTCTAAAAGATTCTGAGCTGCATTTGTTATCAGTGCTGTCTTTATATTCCTATTCTTCAGCTCTTCCAGTGTTTTTATGTCTTCTTCACCATAGTGTCTTGTATGCTCTTTCTTATATTCAAGGTCAATATCTTCTGTGAATGAGTCCCAGAACTTTTTTGGCTCCATGTTGAGCTCGTTCTTTACTATCTCGTTCCTTTTGTCATCAAACCACATCTTTCTGATAAGTTCTTTATCAGCTTTTAGATTGAATCTCTTTAAGGTCTTGTCAAATGTTTTTTCTATATATTCATCAGTAGTATGTATAAGAGTTCCGTCCATATCAAAAAGAACAGCTTTGTAATTGTTTTTTCCCATAGAAAACATCCCCAACATAATAAAAGAGTAGCGGGGGGTAGATTTGAACTACCGACCTTCGGGTTATGAGCCCGACGGGCACTCCTGACTGCCCTACCCCGCTGTAAATGTGGTTAATTTTAGGCTATTTATAAATATTGTGTAAATATAGGAAAACTTTTTAAAGAATAATATAACACTTTAGCACTATGCCCAGATCGCATAATCTGGTATTGCGCTAGATTGCTATCTACTGTAAGTGGATATGAAACTTACAATACCAAATATCTAGTGACCTTCGGGTCATCAGGGTTCAAATTGTGCGAGTTTCAAGCTTGCACTTGAAAGTCCCTGTCTGGGCGTATTTTTTTAATCTAAAAAAAGAGTTCTGATAGATTTGATTAAAAATGAGAAGAGTCGTAATAACCGGATTGGGAGCTGCAACACCATTGGGAAAGAGTGTTGATGAGCTTTGGAATAATCTACTTAATGGAGAGACTTCTATAAGTGATGTTACAGATATATGTCCCTGGCTTAGTGATTATGATGTTAAGATAGGATCCTTGTTCAAAGATTATAAGTTTAATGCAGGAAAGTGTGGCATTGAAAAAAAAGCTCCAAGTAGGATGAGCCCTTTTTCGCAGTATGCTTTAGATGCAGCATGCCAGGCTGTTGAAGATTCTGGCATATTAGATTATAGACCAGACGAGACAAGAGAAAGGACTGGAGTGCTGATGGGTGTGGGCTTTTGCGGACTAAAAGAAGTTGAGAAGCAGAAAGAAAGGATGCAGAGATTTAGCATGAGCAAGGTCAGCCCTTTTGTAGTTCCGATGACAATACAGGATGCTGCTTCAGGGAATATTGCGAAGCATCTTCATCTTCATGGAACAGAGGGAGCTGTAGTTTCATCTGCATGCTCTTCAGGAGCGTCAAGTATAATTGAAGGGTATAAAGATATCATGATGGGTGATGTTGAGATAATGCTTTGTGGGGGAACGGAAGAGTCAGCAGCTTCACTAACTTATTCTGGTTTTGGAAATGCAAAGGCACTTTCAAGAAGAAACGGAGACCCAGCTGCTGTGTCAAGGCCTTTTGATAAAGACAGGAGCGGTTTTGTCATCGGAGAAGGTTCTGGAGTTCTTGTACTGGAGGAGCTTGAACATGCTAAAAAAAGAGGAGCAAAGATACGTGCTGAATTAATAGGTTATGGAAGAACATGCGACGGAAATCCTGATGGGATGACAGCTCCAAGACTGGATGGGGTGTATGCATCTAAAGCGATGACTGATGCTTTGAAAAGAGCAAATATAAATTCTGATCAGGTTGATTATATCAATACTCATGGAACTTCTACACAGCTGAATGATCCTACTGAGACTTTAGCTATCAAGAAAGCATTAGGAGAAGGTGCTTACAACGTTTCTCTTAACTCAACCAAGTCTATGATCGGGCATACATTAGGAGCTGCAGGCGGATTAGAGGCAGTTGTTACAGTCAAGACAATAGAGGATGGAGCTGTACATCCAACAAAGAATCTTGAGAATCCTGACATTAATCCTTATCTGGATCCCAGAGATGAGGAAAAACTTACACCTGGGGAGATCGAGATGAGAAAATGTGATCTTGACTATTCAATGAGGAATGCAAGAGATAAAGATGTTAGAGTTGCATTATCCAATTCTTTCGGATTTTACGGCCATAATACTGTATTAGCTTTCAAGAAGTTTGAGGGCTGATTTCTTAAGGGTAAACTTTATAAACTAAAGACCCTATATTTTATCCAGGATGGTAAAAATACCAAAAAAGCCTGATCATGTTTTTGTGGATAATCCACCAAGGCATAAGCACCATATGGCTGAAAGACAGAGCAAGAGGGAGAAGAACCATATCCTTATGAAAGAGAGGATAATGGAATTTGTTACAGGGTTGTTGTTTGGAGCAGTGTCGTTATTGATCTTAAAATCGATGTCTTAATATGAGAAAAGCAATTCTTTTTTTGATATGTATATTATTTGCAGCTAGTTCTTTTGCTTTGAACGAGGATCTTATCTATGATGTTGAAGAAGTCAAGAGCAGGCTGACAATATCATCAACTTTTGATATAGACAAGACAGGAGCAGGACATAAGGTGTCGTATGCTTCTGTAAACCTTTCTTTTGTTCCTTCAGACAGAGAGAACCAGGATGTTCTTGATGTGAGATATGATCCTGAACCGGACAGTGTGGGGAATGAAGTTATCTATAAGTGGTATGACAGCGGGCTTGGAGAATACAATTTTTTGATGGAAGCTGAACTTAAGAATAATGTAAATCTTAAGAAAGTAAAAGGAAAGATAAAATTCCCCATACAAGATCTAGATGAAGATTATGAAAAATATACTAAATCTACAGAAAATATAGATGCAGATGATCCTGAGATAATAAAGATGGCGTCTGAGATAGCTTCAGGACAGGATGATCTTTATGTTGTTGTTTTTGAACTGGTTAACTGGATAAAGAGCAATGTTGAGTACAGCCTTAACACTCTTACTGCTGAAGTAAGCCAGAAATCAAGTTGGGTACTGAAGAACAGGTATGGTGTCTGTGATGAGATAACAAGCTTATTTGTTGCGATGGCAAGAAGCTTGGGGATTCCAGCAAGGTATATCAGCGGAATGGCATATACAAACTGGAATGACATGAATGACTGGGGACCTCATGCATGGACTGAAGTCTATTTTCCTGGTTATGGCTGGGTTGCTTTTGACATAACTTACGGAGAGTTTGGGTATGTTGATGCAACACATATAGTGCTTAAGGAAGCATTGGATTCTGATGAGAGTGCAACACATTATGAATGGAGAGGAAGAAACATAGATCTTGATGCGAGCGAGCTTGATATCAAAGTAGAGCTTCTTGACAAAAAAGGGCATTATGGAAATGTAGTTGATGCAGATGTAGATATATTGAAAGATAATGTGGGGTTCGGAAGCTATAATCTTGTTGAAGTAGAGGTTAAGAATCTGAAGGATTATTATGTTGCTGAGGAGTTTGCACTGGCTAAGGTTGATGAGATAAAAGTGATAGGCGATGAGAGGAAACAGGTTTTGCTGAAGCCTTATGAAAAGAAGAAACTGCACTGGATAATAAAGCTTGATGGTGATTTTGATCCTGGCTTTATCTATACTTTTCCTATAAAAGCTTATACTCCAAGAAATAATTCAGGAGAGGCTGAGTTCAGCTCAAGTGTAAAAGATAAATTCTATGACAGGGATGAGATTGATGATGCTCTGGACCTTATAAGCGAAGAAGAGAAGAAAACCTATTCAAGAGAAGTAGATCTTAGCTGTGTTCTGGACAGTGGTGAAGATTATTATATGGAAGAAGAGATAACTGTGCTTTGTGCTGTAACTAATAAAGGAAATGTCCTTATGGATGATCTTAATGTGTGTGTTTCTGATGACTGCCAGAAGATAGATCTTGGAATCTCTCAGGAGAAAGCGTTAACATTTACAAAGAAACCTGAAGAAGTAGGGAACAGGGAACTTGCTGTAACTGCAAAGAACAAGGACATATCAAAAGCAGCATATCTGAAATATAAAGTGCTGGATGAGCCTTTGATAAAGATAGATGAGCTTGAGCATCCTCACAATGTTGAATACGGACAGGAGTTTTCTGTAAGTTTTATAATAGATAAGCTTTCTTTCTCAAATCCGAAGGATATTGTCGTCAGTGTTTCACATAACGGGATACCTCAGGAATGGATGATAGATGAGCTTAACAACAGCGAAGAGTTTGTCGTCAATCTGAATGCTGATATGCTTGGCGGAGGAGAGAATGATCTTAATGTCAAGATAGTGTATGAGGATGAGAGGAACAACAGATACAGTGTTGATGAAGATTTTGTGATAGAAGTCATTGCAACAAAGTTCTTCGACAAGGTCAAGCTTTGGATGAATGATGTTGAGTTTTTCTTTAGAAGAGTATTCAGTAAAATATTTAAATGAACAAGCATTCTAGAGCATTATGGAACGGATAGAGAAATTAATACCAGATACTTCTGTTATTATAGAAGGGGTTGTTTCTGAAAAGATAGAGAAGAAAGAGATCAAATTAGGTGAAGTTATAATACATGAGGCTGTGGTTGCAGAGCTTGAGCATCAGGCTAATGAGAACAAATCTATAGGCTATATGGGCCTTGATGAGATAAAGAAGCTTAAGGAGCTTTCTGATGAAGGAGCATTGCAGATAAGGTTTGCTGGAGAGAAACCAAGAGCTGTCGAGATAAAGCATGCTGGTCTTGGTGAGATAGACTCTATGATAAGAGAGCTTGCCTGGGCTGAGGACGCTACACTGATAACAGCTGACAAAGTACAGGCAAAGGTTGCTGAAGCAAAAGGTATCAAGTTAATATTTGTAAAACAGGAAGTTAAGGCTAAGAAGATAAAGCTGGAAGATTTTTTTGATGAAACTACGATGAGCGTGCATCTTAGGGAGGAGACTACACCTTATGCAAAGAAAGGAAGACCTGGAGAGTGGCAGTTTGTCGAGTTAAGGAAGAAAGCTATAACACAGGATGAGATACAGGCGATCGGAAGAGAGATCATCGAGGAAGCGAAGATGAGAAGAGATGGATTTATTGAGATTGAAAGGCCTGGGTCTACAATTATACAGTTAGGAAGATACAGGATTGTCATATGCAAGCCTCCTTTTGCAGACGGATGGGAGATAACTGCAGTGAGGCCTGTAAAGCAGCTTAACATTGATGATTATGATATGTCTGAGAAACTTTTTATGAGAGTTGCAGAGCAGGCAGAAGGAATACTTGTTGCAGGAAGCCCTGGAATGGGAAAAAGCACTTTTGCTCAGGCATTGGGTGTTTTCTATTCTATGAGAGAGAAGACTGTCAAGACTGTTGAAGCTCCAAGAGACCTGTTATTGCCTGAGAATATAACTCAGTATGCAATATCGCATGGGGATGCACAGGAGATACATGATATATTGTTATTATCAAGACCTGATTATACTATCTTTGATGAGATGAGAAATACTGATGACTTTAAGCTGTTTGCAGACATGAGGTTAGCTGGTGTCGGTATGGTTGGAATAGTGCATGCGACAAATCCTATAGATGCTATACAGAGATTTTTAGGAAGGGTTGAGATGGGTGTAATACCTCAGATAGTCGATACTGTTGTCTTTATCAAGAACGGAGCAATAGGAAAAGTTTTGAGCTTAGAGATGACTGTGAAAGTGCCTAGCGGAATGACTGAAGCTGATCTTGCAAGACCTGTTGTGACTGTGATGGACTTTGAATCCGGGAAACTGATCTATGAGATATATTCTTACGGAGAGCAGACTGTTGTTGTGCCAGTAAGCGAGAAGAAAGAGGAATCAGGAGCTGATAAGCTGGCTGCGGATTCAATAAAGAGAGAGTTTGGAAGATATTCAGATGATGTTGATGTTAAGATAACTTCTAATAACAGCTGTGTCGTTAAAGTTCCTCCAAGAGATGTCGCTAGGATAATCGGAAAGCAGGGAAAAAATATAGAGAAGATAGAGGAAGCTTTAGGTATACACATTGATGTGCAGGAAAAAGGATCTGATGACAGTGTGAAAAAGCAAGTAGATGGGGAGCAGGTAAAGTATGATGCTGAGATAACAAAGAAGGCTGTTGTCATATATCTGGGAGCTAAGATGAAGAACAAAGATGTTGATGTTTATGTGAATGATGAGTATCTTATGACTGCAAAAGCAGGAAAGAGCGGAAATATAAAAGTGCATAAGTCCAGCCAGATGGGGAAGTACCTGGCAGAAGCGCTTAACACAAAACAAGATATAAAGATCATACTGTAACTTTGCTGACAGGATATATCTGTTCTAGTTTCTTCTTGTTCTCGAATATTATCATGCAGATATCTAATTTGTTCTGGATATCTCCTTTGTGGTAGAGTATGTTATAGACATCCTCTTCATACAACCCTTCAAATGTTTTTGCATCTTTTCCTGTTATCATATTAAAGGAATCCGGGTAATAGATCTCTCTTTCCCATGGCAGGCCTTTACCATACCATATCTTGAAGCCGCTGTTTTCCGGAACAAGAGCAAATTCGTTATCGATAATCTCTCTTTTACTGGTGTCTGCGAAATAAACATCACAGCAGCGTTCATCTTCCTGTATCATAGCCCTTATCTCTTCTTCATCTATCTCAGGAGAGAGATGAAGATAGTCTTTAAGATCGCTGAGGAATTTTCCTACAAGCCTGCCGTTCATCAGCCTGTTTTTCATAGCGTATTTTTCATCTACATTAACAATCTTTCCTGTCTTGTTGTTTCTTATATTTATGGAAAGATCGTATATCCCTGAATGATCGTTTCTTGCTATCTCGCTTGATGATATGGTGACATAATAGTCTCCTTCTTTTATCAAACCTCCAATAGCTGCTAATGAATAGCCTGCATTATATTTCCTGTTCATGGATATCTCGATACCTTCATAGGAAGATGTCTTGTTTAGAGTAAGCTCATCTGGTGTTGTATCTTTTTCATCTCTCTTGAAATCGATATGGATAAGATTTTCCAATCTGCTTTCAGGGACACTCCTGTTAAATTTTTCAAGTTTAGAACATAATTTGGATGCTGAAATACCAAAAGCTAAAGAATTTTCCCTTGCAGATGCAAAATAATCTTCAAATAATGTTTTAGTCTTCTCTTCTAGTTGATCCATTTGTAGTCACTATTCCTTCTGTTATAATAGAGACTCTTCCTATGCTTTCTGATTATATCTGCATCTATGTTAAAGAAAATATCAGATTCTAGCTGAAATATCTTTTTTTTCGGGTCTAGTTGTCTAAGCATTTGTCTTACCTGTTCCCCCAACTTCACAGAATTCTCATTCCCATAGTTTTTAAGATAGTAACATTTATATAGTTTTTCATGTTTATCTGGTATAAATGTAACAGATAGGTGGTTTTTATGATAAAATTTGATAAACAAGAGTTCAAAATCGTAAGAGAGTTGATAAGAAATCCCAGGATAAGCGACAATCAGATATCAAAGAGGACAGGAGTTCCTGTGATGAGTGTCAACAGAAAGAGGAAAAAGCTTGAGGAAGAGGACCTGATAAGGTATTATACATCTGTGAACCATCAGGAAGAGGGAACCAATATTTTTAAGGCAAGGGAGCTATATATAATAAAATTCAAGATCGGGCTGACGAGAGAGGTTTTTTTGAGCAAGCTTGAAAATGATAAGGAGCTTCTTGCGTTCAGTGCTGAGCATATCTCTGAAAGTTTTATAGGAGAGAAAGACGGCAGGTTAGCGCTGATGACGATAGTAGATGCTAAGTCAGAGCCTGAGCTGGTTGAAAGCTTTAACGGAAAGATAATCCCAAACCTTAAGAAGAATCTTGGAGAAGATGCTATAACTGAAGTGATAACCATGAGGATAAACATACCCATAAGGCTGCACCACAATTATCTGCCAAGGTTCAATACAGATAAAGGGAAAATAAAAGATACATGGCTTGATGACTGGATATTTGTGGAGTAGCATAGTACGCTTCGTCAGCTTCTGTTTTTGATGTTATTTAGATTTATTTGGTCCAGATGTTTATTTGCGGACTTCGCCTGGTGCTATGCATATTGTAGAATAAACTTTAAATACTACATTCGATTTCGGTGGTTGATATGCAGGATATAAAGCTAATAAGGGAGAATCCTGAGATCCTTAAGAAGGATCTTGAGAAAAGGAAGGATAAAGAGAAGATAAAGTTAGTAGATACTGTAAGGAAGAAGGATGAAGAATACAGGAAACTGCTTCAGGAAACTGAAAAATTAAGACACAGAAGGAATGAAGTCAGCAAAGATATAAGCAAACTGAAGAAGGAAGGAAAAGATGCTTCTAAGATTATGAAGGAAGCAAAAGAGATTCCTGAGAAGATAAAAGAGATTGAAGAAAAGCAGAACAAGCTTAAGTCTGAGATATTTTCAGGACTGATGAGACTTCCTAACATCATGCATGAAAGCGTTCCTTATGGGAAAGATGATTCTGAGAATGTTGAAGAAAGAAAAGTCGGCAAGATCGAGAAAAAGGATTTTGAGCTTATAAGCCATGGGGAGTTAGCTGAAAATCTGGGTGTTGCTGATTTTAAGAAAGCTGCTGAGGTAAGCGGTGCAGGGTTCTATTACATGATAGGAGACCTTGCTATGCTTAATCAGGCTTTGGTGAATTATGCTGTTGATTTTATGACAAAGAAAGGATATAATTTTATCATTCCACCACTTATGCTTAAGAAGGAAGCGTATGAAGGATGTGTGGATCTTTCTGATTTTGAGAATGTTATGTATAAGATAGAAGATGATGATCTTTACATGATCGCTACAGCTGAACATCCTCTTGCAGCTCTGCATATGGGTGAAGTTATAGATGAAAAAGATCTTCCGATCAAATATGTGGGATACAGTCCTTGTTTCAGGAAAGAGATAGGATCACATGGTGTTGATACAAAAGGATTGTTTAGGGTTCATCAGTTCTGGAAGATAGAGCAGTTTATCTACTGCAAGCCAGAGGATTCATGGAAGTTTCATGAAGAGCTTATAAAAAATTCAGAAGAGATGTTTAAAGGATTAGAACTGCCTTACAGGGTTGTGAATATATGTACAGGTGATCTTGGCATAATAGCAGCAAAGAAATTTGATCTTGAAGTATGGATGCCGAGGCAGGGAGAGTATAAGGAAGCATGTTCATGTTCTAATTGTACAGACTATCAGGCAAGAAGACTGAACATCAAGTTTAATGAAGGAAAAGAGAAGAAATTAGTGCATACATTGAACAATACAGCAATAGCAACTTCAAGAGCATTAGTTGCTATACTTGAGAATTTTCAGCAGAAAGATGGAAGTGTGAAGATACCGAAAGTTCTTCAGCCTTATATGGCTGGAAAGAAAGTGATTAAGTCTAAGTAAGATGGGATTTTTCAATAATATGTTGGGGAGTGGTGAAAGTATATTCAAGAATGAGGTAGCTCTAGATTATGGTTTCATCCCAAAGGTGATACCTTACAGAGAACAGCAGCAAAGACTTGTTGCAGCTGCTATAAATCCGCTATTTAACGGAAGAAGCGGAAGAAATCTTCTTGTGCATGGGCCTCCTGGTGTGGGAAAGACTGTTGCATGCAAACATGTAGTGAATGAAATAGAAGAACATACTGAAGATATCTATGTTTTATATGTTAACTGCTGGCATAAGAATACAAGCTATCAGATCGCTTTAGAATTGTGTGAGATATTGGGTTATAGGTTAACGCATAACAAGAAAAGTGATGAGCTTTTTGAGGTTATCAAGAAATTATTGAATGAGAAATCAGCTGTGCTTGTCTTTGATGAAGTAGATAAATTACAGGATTATGATTTTCTGTATTTTTTGCTTGAAGAAGTGTACAGGAAGAGCATCATACTTATCACTAATTATAAAAGCTGGATAACAAATCTTGATGAAAGGGTTAAGTCAAGGCTGATGGCTGAGCTGCTTGAGTTTTTGCCATATAATAAAGCAGAGACGACAGGGATACTGAAAGAAAGATTAGGATATGCTTTCTATCCCGGAGTTTGGCCAGATGAGATATTTGCAAAAGTTGCTGAAAAGACATATGAACATAAGGATATAAGGTGCGGACTTTATCTTTTAAGAGAATCAGGCAATGCAGCTGAAGAAAGATCAAGCAAAAAGATAGAGTTAGTAGATGTTGCGGCAGCTACAAAGAAATTAGATGAGTTTAATATCAAAAATCCTGATGAGCTTCAGGATGATACAAAGTTTGTTCTAGACATAGTTAAGAAGAATTCAGGCCAGAAGATTGGTGATCTTTTCAAGAAATATCAAGAGGAAGGCGGGAAGAGAGTGTATAAGAGCTTCCAGAGAAAGATAAAATCACTGGAAGAAGGAAGGTTTGTTTCTGTGAAGAAAGTTACTGGGGCTGGCGGTAATACTTCTATAATTGAATATAAAGAGCAGGAAAAAAAGCTGACTGAGTTTTAAGATCAAATTTTCTTAAAATGGAATACGCTGATAATGGGGAAATTGAAGAGATGAAGAGTTGCCTTAGGCTCATAGGTAATGATAAGGTGAGAAATTTTGTCATCAGATGTTTGTTAGCTGCTCCTAAATATTTCTGGAGAATAGCTGCAAGTTCTTCTGGTAAGTATCATCCTGCTCTTTCTTTAGGAAAAGGAGGTCTTGTGAGACATACTATATTAGCAGTCAAATATGGCAAGGCATTATGTGAGGAGAACTCAATCACTGATCTTAGAAGAGATATAATAATATCTGCTTTAATACTACATGATACTTGTAAGGCAGGCGTTGAAGACATAGAAGACCATTCTCATTATCGTAGACATGCTTATCTACCGAGAGAATATTATGGAGGAATTGCAATTCAGTATCTTCCTAAGATGTCTAATATGATTTTTGATTTAATAGATTCTCATATGGGTGAGTGGTCTGAGATTCCTGAAACGATTCCAAAAACGAGAGAACAGAAAATCACTCATTATGCAGATTATCTTGCTTCTCGTAAAAATCAACCTATTTTAGCCTACGCTGATTATATAAAGTCCCTGAAAACCTATGATTCATCGATAATGTTGTAAAACAAAAAGAATATAAACTACTTTCTATTACTTTTTTTCATGGGGTTAGATAACAGATTTACAGTGGTGGATATAGAGACGACTGGGCTGAGCCCTTACAGGCATAAGATAACTGAGATTTCAGGAGCTGTGCTCTATAAGGGAAAGATAACAAAGGAGTTTACCTCTTTGGTTAATCCGGAAGTTCCAATTCCGAAGTTTATCACCAGATTGACAGGGATTACTGATGAATTAGTTAAGGATGCTCCTTTAATTGATGAAGTTATTCCAAAATTTATGAAATTTCTAGGAAAGAATACTTTTGTAGCGCATAATGCATGGTTTGACCTTAATTTTTTAGAGTATAGTTCTATGAAACATATGAAAAAGACAATAGATAATGATGTTCTTTGTACATGTAAGCTTGCGAGGAGATTAGTTCCTTATCTTTCAAGCAAAAAATTAGGAGCTTTGTGCGAGCATTTTGAGATAAAGAATGAAGAGGCGCACAGGGCAAGGGGAGATACTATAGCAACAACTGAAGTTCTTAGAAGGTTTTTGAATATGCTTGAGAAAAGAGGGATAAATGACCATCTAGAGGTTATCAATTTCCAAAGGACAAAAGCTCCTAAATTAAGCTATATGTATGATTAGTATTTGATTATCACTTTTCTTGATCTTGGACCATCAAACTCACAGAAGTAGATGCTCTGCCATGTTCCGAGTATGAGAGAGCCATCTTTGATTATTACTGTAAGTGAAGGACCTATCATCGATGATTTAACATGTGAGTCTGAGTTTCCTTCTGCATGAGCATAGCCTTCTCCTTCTGGAACCATCTTGTTGAACTTCATCTTAAGATCTCTTGTGACATCAGGATCTGCGTTCTCGTTTATGGTTATAGCTGCTGTCGTGTGCGGGCAGAATATTGTAACTGTGCCTTCTTTTATGTCTTTGACTAGCGCTTCAATCTCATCAGTTATGTTTATGAACTCATTCCGCTCATTTGTTTTTACACTTATTTCTTTTATCATACGAAATCACCCAGGCTAATCTGGCCTTTTTTTCTCTTTTCAGGAACTTTCTCTTTATCAATGTTTTGGCCGACCTGTTTTTTTATGTCTATAGCGACATTTTTTCCAAGAATCTGGACTAATGCTGTTATCTTTGCTTTTTTTATGTCTGCGACATCTTTTATCTTGTTGTTGAAGAGTTTTCTTGCTCTGACTCTTCCTATATTTTTTAGTTTTAGTAGTGCAAGAAGCTCTTCTTTTACTCCATATTTTAATCTGAACCTTAATTTTGATATTTCTTTGAGTATTGGCTGGAACTTTAGTATTCTTGTAAGTTCATAGGAGGCATATAACAGCCAGTCTGCATTGTCCAGCTTTACTTTTATCTCTCCTGGCCTTACATTATATTTTTCCAGCAAATATTCTTCATCTTTTTCACTTATCCACTCTAAGAACATGAGGGCTGTTTTTATCGACGATAAAAAATCATCATATTCAGGTTCATAGATAGAAGGTTCGTCAGATAAAAGGAACTCTTCATAGATTGCGACCTGTTCCTGGATGTCGTCTGATTCTGCGACTCTTACTTTTAATAAAGGACGCATCTCGATGGTATTTGATACCATCTGCAAGAACGAGAATTCCTGGATGCCTTGGGATGATGCTTTTCTTATGCATGTTATCAAGTAGAATGCTGTCAATGGGTCTATGTAAAGCTCTGCGACCCTTTTTCCCAAGATAGTTGCCTTGTATTTATTGTTGCCCATCTCATCAGCAGAGACAAAATCTTCTGTCTCTGATGATCTTATGAACTCAAACTCCTCTAATAATCCAAGCATCTTCATGATTATCTGCTCAAGTTTTTCCATATCTCCGAACTGGAATGCCCAGAATGTCTTTGAGAAGAATTCTTTGATCTCTTTTTCAGTGCTTACAAAGTTTGTTGCGATCAATGATAGGATATATGTCCTTAAAGCTGGCTCAACTGCAAGTTTTGAGTAGATCTCTTCTGGCTCACCTTCTATGTATTTCTTTTTGATCTCATCTTTGGTGGATTTGTTTGCTGCGACAGCGATAGCTTCTCCGAATGAATCATATTTTGGACGTCCTGCTCTTCCAGCCATCTGAAGATATTCAAGAACAGGGATCCATGAAAGGCCTTCTCTTCCGCCGTAACGCCTTAGGTCTTTAAGTATAGTCCTGAAAGCTGGGAGGTCAACTCCTGCTGCTAATGTTGGAGTGCAGCAGATTATCTTGATCAGTCCTGACCTGAAGCTGTCTTCTATGAGGTCTTTCTGTTTTTGTGTGAGTCCGGCATGATGGAAAGCTATGCCTTTTTTCAGGCAATTGGCTAATCTTTCACACTGTTTTGTAGGCCTTTGGAGAACTTTGAGAGCTTTTTGCGAGAGCTCGTAAAGATCACTGTTTGTATCTTTTATCTTCTTTGCTATATCTTCAGCTGCCTTTTCAGCAGAACGTTTTGTATTTGCGAAAACAAGAGCCTGCTTGTCTATGCTTATCGTGTGTAAAGCTAGGTTAATAGACTGATCATTGGTGATCTCAGGGATCTTTTTTTCCATAAAAGAAAAGAAAAAAGAAGAAGTTTATAAAATTAGTTGTACTCTACAACTATGTCCTCTTCCATCTGAGAAGGCATCTGCTGCTGGAAATCGGATATGTCCATGGCATTAAGAGCTTCTTCAGGCACTGTGATTGTAGGCTTTTTACCTACAGCGTATATGCTTGCATCTACAACAAAATCCATGCTGACTCCGCTTGCTCCTTCTGCAGCTCCAACATCTTCAGGTGTTATCTCCATCTTCATGTCAGTCCTTGTCTTCTCTATGATAAAAGTCTTCTTGTTTACCCAGATTATTGCAGAATATTCCTTTATCATATCTGCTATGCTTTCACCCATCTCTCTCATAAGAGGGGAATCCTGCTGCTGTTTCATGACAAGTTCAGTCAGCTTTTTTACGTCAGGATCAATCTTTACAACATAATATGACTTTCCATCAAGAGTCTGGTCTTTCAGCCTTTCAAGTGTTCCGCTTTTGATAAGCTCTGTTGTCTGCTCTATCTGGTCCTGTGTGTTCCACATGTCCTGCTGCATCTCCATCTTCATCCAAGATCCCATCACTTTTGTATAGACTTCATCTCCGATTATGTATGTTTCAGAATCCATGACATTTTCCATACCATTAGCCTCTGTAGTTGTCTCGCTTACCATCACCATCATCTTGTTCGGCCTGTCTATCTTTCCTGTAGCTTCCATCTTTGTGTCTATTGACATCTTCTGGCCAAGGAATTCTGTCTCAGTTGCCATATCCATATCCATATCCATGGTGTAATAGTCCAGTTTTGTGTTTGCTTCGATGATTTTCTGCTGAAGATTTGCATCGCTTATAGTACATCCGCTGAATATAAGGATTCCAGCCAATAAAGTAAGTATAGCTATTTTTGTTTTCATAATTACCACCTAAATTGCTTTTTAGACTTGTATATTAAATACTTTTCGAAAAAATGCTTATTCTAGAACAAATTCAAGGTCCTGGTCATCCTTTTTGGATATCACTTCTATCCCTGTGTCTTCTCCTAATGTGACTACTTTTTTTGTATCTTCTTTTTCTTCCTGCCTGTCAATTTCTATAGCATCTCCTGTAATCTCTGTTCCGATGTCATATGTCCTGAAGCTTGGTTCTATGTCGACGCCTTCTACCTGGATGACTTCTCCCGAGTCTTCATCAGTTATAGTAAAAGATACTGTCCCTTCTTCTTCAGGGAAATCTATGCTCCAGAATGTGTATTCTTTTGTCCTCTCTATCTTTCTTGTCATAGGAGGACGTTCAACGACATCTATGATCCATTCCTGTACAGTTGAGGACTCTTTGTCTGATACAATGACTTTCAGTTCTTTCTTTCCTGGTGAGCTGTATGTTATCTTTAATATATTTTCAGCGTAGATCTCTCTTCCCAGGAATCCGTTCATCTTCCATACATAATCAAGCTCTTCTTTATCAGCGTCTGTCGCGTTAACATAGAAAGTCAAAGGAGAATCTACATAGAACATTATCCTTTTCTTAGGATGTATGTTATGTATCTTTGGAATCCTATTTGTGTTTTGGACATCTATAGATATGTTTATACATTCTGATGAGATATTGTTGAAAGCGCAAACTTTTGTGACATATGATCCGCTCTGGTTGAAATCAGGAGTCCAGATTATCTTTTTTCCTTCTATTGTCGATCCTTTCGGCAGGTCTTCTACAGAGTAGTTGTCTGCGTTCTTTGCATAGAAAGGAATCTCTATAGTCTGGTTCTCAGCGATCTCCTGGGGATCTATCTTTTCAAACTTAACTTCTCCGCTAGGCTTAAGCAATATCATGTTAACAAGTATAAGCGCTGCTACCAGAAGCAATATAAGGGCTATCCCAAGGATCTTTTTTACTTCCGGCTTTCTTATCCATTCTGAGAATATAAATTCATCTTCTTCTGCTTTTTCTATGATCTCTTCCTGAGCTGGTGTGAAAGGTATATCTTTGAGCTCTTTCTGAACTTTAACTTCTTTTTTTGCAAGCTTAAGCTCTTTTTTAGCTTCTTTTAATGGCTTTTCTTTGGCTTCTTTCTCTTTTTTCTTCTCATCTTCCGGAAGCCTCTTTATCTCTCTTAAGTTCAGAAGCACGATGATTATCGCAAGTATGATTATCCCCAATAATATATATTTTATGTAGAACCATAGTGCTGACTTTTCTTTTACATCTTCAATATACAGGGTTATATCTTTTGTTGTCGTATCTTTTCCGTCGGAAGCTTCAACTGTTACAGTGTAGACTCCTGAATCATTTTCATGAGGCGTGTATTCGTTTGAGTCCATCCATCCTGAATATGACAGAGTTATATTGTCTCCATCAAGATCTATCACTTTTGGCTCAAGGCTTATGGTCTCTCCTTCTTTTACTTTTATGCTGTCTTCTATGCTTATTATAGGGATCCTGTTCTTGTCTATCACAGATATCCTGAGATTTTTAGTTGTTATAAGGTCTCCATCAGATACAGATATCGATGAATTATATAATCCGTGATCTTCATAATCTGTAAGCCATTCTCCGTTGCTGTTAAGAGGATCGTTGAACCTTATCTTTATGTGATCTCCATCCGGATCAAAATAAGTTATGTTTGGCTTGACAACTTCTGTCTCTTTAGCTATTATATCTTCAACTCCTTCAAGTTCAGGAGCTCTGTTTTTGTTCTTTACTATAATACTAAGGTCTTCATATATTGTCGTGTTTCCTGATTCTGCCTTGAATGTGATCTTGAATTTTTCTCTTTCTTTGAAGAACAGGTTGTACAGTAACAGCTTTCTCATAAGCCTTCCAAACCAGTTTGTGTTTCTTTTTGCTGTATCATAACCAGGAGTCCATGTAAATATGTTATCTTCAAATACTGATCCATTAGGAAGATTTTCAGCTGTTATTGTTATCTCTTCTCCGTCAGGATCATAAGCAGAAGGGCTGAATTTAACTGTTTCTCCTTCATAGATTATTATCGGATGGATCTCGTCGAATTCCAATGGCCTGTCTACATTATTGACAACAACTTTTGCAAGCTCGAATGAAGAAAGATCTCCGTCTGAGATCGTTACAGTTATATAATGAGTTCCTGCATCATCAAAACCTGTTTTCCAGAATCCATCCCTTTCAGCGGGATTTGAGAATGTTACAATTACATCATCTCCGTCAGGATCAGATCCTGTAGCATTGATTGTTATGTTCTGGTTTTCATCAATAGTTATCTCTTCAAACCTTTCCAGTTTTGGAGCTCTGTTTATGTCTTTTACAGCCACAAACCATTCTTTTGATACTGACACAGTTCCGTCAGAGACAAGAACTTCGATAGTATGTGTTCCTGCATCTTCATAGTTGGAGTTATAGGTAAATTTCCTTTCGTCACCGATCTTTTTGTTATCAACTCTCCATGAATATTTTAGATCATCTTTGTCAGGGTCCATAGCCCTTATCTCAAAATCTACCTTTTCATTCTCATCTATCTCTATCCTTTCTTCTTCTGGGGAAAAGGTTGATATGACAGGGATCCTGTCTTTGTTCTTTACAATTATGTCAATCTTTTTTGTAGTCTCTAGTTTTGTGTCAGAAGCAGTTATCTCTATAGTGTATGTTCCTTCATCATCATAATCAGGAGTCCAGATGCCGTCATTTCCTACAGGTTCTGAGATATTGTAGTATATCTTGTCTCCATCAATGTCTATCGCTTTTGGAACAACTGTTACAGTTTCTGTCTCTTTTACTTCTATATCCCCCATCTCTTCAAACTTAGGAGGAGCGTTTGTGTTAAGAACTTCTATATTCCATGCTTCTGTCTTTTTCAGGTCTCCATCAGAGACTGTCAGTTTTAGCGTGTGGGTCCCTTCTGAATAATAGTCTGTCTTGTATCTGAATTCCGGGTCTGTTGAGACCTCTTCTTTGTCAAGCTTCCATGAATAGTATAACTTGTCCTGTTCCGGGTCTTTTGCGATGACTTTGAAGTTTATTATCTCAAGTTCGTTAATAGTGAGATCTTTGTCTTCAGGTGAGATGCTTTCTATGATCGGATCTCTGTTTATGTTTTTGACAATGATCTTTATCTCCTGGACCAGCTCAAGGGTTCCGTCAGAAGCAGTTATGTTTGTGTAATATGTTCCTGCATCACTGTAATCTGTCTGCCATAATCCTTCATCGTCTAATGGAGGATGATATTCAAATGTGAACGGATCACCATCAGGATCATAGATCATTATCTGCTGAGATACATTAAGAAGTTCGTTCTCATCAACTGTAACTTCAATGGTTTCAGAGAGTGCTATCTGTACAGATAATATGCATAAGAATATCAGTAAGATATGTTTTTTCATATAACCCCCACGATAGAAATGATGAAGCCTGTTCTTTAAAAACTTTTCTGTTTTTTAGTATTCTAAAATGGTAATAAAATAGGTGCATGGAGGAGTGTAGACATAATAGTATAACGCGCTTCGTCTGATTATTTAGTCGGTGTGCTTCAGATTCTAGTATTTTCTGATCTTTGTCTGAGGACTACGCTTGGCGTTATACTTGCAGGTCCTATAGAAACTTTTAAATATTGTCCAAAAATCCAAAAGCTAGTCTGGGCCCGTAGCTTAGTCTGGTGGAGTGATCGACTGATAATCGATTGGTCCGGAGTTCAAATTGTTGAAGGATCATGCCTTTGGCATGAAAGTCTCCGCGGGCCCACCATTTTTAAAAAAGTTTATAAGATTGGAGTGAAAACTGATTTTTAATGCCCCCATAGCTTAGCGGTGGAGCGTGCGGCTGTTATCCTTACTGACGTTCGGGACTTACCAAACGGCGGTATGGCAAGTAACCGCAAGGTCACCAGTTCAAATCTGGTTGGGGGCGCTATTTTTTATTTCTAAAGAGTAAAATTTAAATAGTTCTTACTTACAATGTAGGTATTATTTCAGATCTTAATAATTTTTATTAAGATATTTCACTTACAATGTAAGTACTGATGGAAAAGTTTAAATATCTGTAACTTACAATGTAAGTAAAAAGACGGCTAGTAGTCCGACTTATGGCGTAAGCAAAGACAAAATAAGGTCTTTTTTGGCGTTAAAGGCCTTTTTACAGCGATAAAAAGTGAATAGGGGAGAAAAAGAGGAGAAAGAATCGTCTATTGATAAAAATAGAGAAATCTCTGCCTCTAAAATCCTTATACCTGTTTCTGTGATTTCTGATAGGAGTTTAAGCATCTTAGAAGTCTTAGTTGAGTATCTAAAGGATGATCTGAAGTATAATTATCATCAGATTGGGGAGCTTACAAATAGGGATGAGAGAACAATCTGGACTGTATATAATAGGGCGAAGAAGAAAAGGGAAGAGAAGCCTAAGCAGCAACTTAAGATCTCTGTTGTTAAGGTTCCTTTGAGTGTTCTGTTTGACAGAACGTTGAGTTCTTTTGAAACTGTTGTTGAATATCTGAAAGAGCAGCTTAAGTTCAGCTATAGAGAGATAGGTGTTTTGACAAACAGGAATGAAAGGACGATCTGGACAATCTACAACAGAGCAAGGAAGAAGAGAGGTGTTGCATGAGCATAAAGCTGCAAAAGAGGAAAGAGAATCTGCAGGACAGGATAGATGCAATAAACAGAAAGATAGAGCTCTGCAACAAGAAGAAGATAGATGCTATAGAAAATATAGAGATGTTGAAAGAGAGATATGAAGGCGGTGAGTTTACTAAAGAAGAATATGATGTAAAGCTGCTGAAATTACTGGATGGAAAGACTGAAAGACAGTTCTTTGATAAGATCAACAAAGAAGTTGAGATTTGTGAGAGGAGCATAGAACATCATGATAATAAGATCAAGCTGATTGATTTCAATCACTTTAATGTAAGCAAAGCAGGAGTATTTGTGATTGCATTGATGATAATGATCTTTGGATTCATGATGGTGTCAGAGCAGCAGCAAAACATGCCATTTGGTCTTGCTATCTATAACAACTTCACTCTTCAGGAAGGGATTACAGTAAACGGAACTGTTCTTGATGAGATCATCGAGGGGATATTAGAAGATAATGCAACTGTGTATAATAATATCAGCGAAGTAGAGGATCAGCTGATAATAGAGATATTTGATGCAAATATAACTGAGTTAGTCAATGATATGATTGATGTAAATGAAACTCTGAATGTTACGAATGAGACTGCTGTGAATATTACATCTGTGAATGAGACATTGAATATAACAAATGAAACTATACTGAATGTTACTGTTATGAATGTAACAAATATCACAGCTGTGAATGAGACTTTGAATATAACTAATGTGACAGTTGAGCTTAATGAGTCGGTTGAGATAAATGAAAGTGATGTGAATATAACTGAAGAACTTAATGTGACTGAAGAGATCAACTTGACTGAGGAGATTGTCGGCAGTGGAATAAGAAATATAACTAATATTACAGATATTAATGCCACTCTGAATATCAATAATATTACGGCTGAGCTGAATCAGACAGTAAATCTGACAAATGCAACTGTTGAATTGAATGAGACTGTTGCTAATATCACTAATGCAACTTTGATGAATGAGACACTGAATATAACTGAAGATCTGTTCAATGAGACAAATGTCTCAGCTTATAATGTGCTTGCTGAAGCTGAAGATCCTAATGTCTATAAAGAAGGATTCTGGGTTGAGATAAGCAATGAAGAGTACAGCAGAGGAAAAGCTGTGTTTGCAAGCGATAGAGGGGACAAGATAATCTATAAGTTCAACGGAACTGAGCTGTATGGTTATTTTGCGACAAGGAATGACTTTGGAATATTGAGAGTCAGAGTTGATAACGGAAAGCCAAGACTGATCAATCTTTATTCTAAGGATCCTCAATATAAGGTTGTGAAAGAGCTGGCAAGCGGATTGAGTGATGGAGAACACACAGTCGAGCTGACAGTTACGCCGATAAAAGCAAAGAGATCAAAAGGCAATTATATTGTTGTTGATGCGTTTATCGAAGGAGATAATGCAACAGGACCGATAAGATTGGTCGATTCAAGAGGAAGAAAAGTAAAGGCATTCTTCAAGAATTTCAGGAAAGCATTTGGTGAACTGGAAGTTGAGCTTGAAGATATGCATATCAAGAAGATGAAGTATAGGGGCTTAGTTGTTGAAGATAATGAGACTCCTGAGCTAAGGGTCGAGGATGTAGATAAGACGATAGTTGCTCCGACTGGCGATACATTTGAGAAAGTGTATGCTATAGACCCGACAAGCCTGAACTTTACTAATGCAACTTTAACAATAACTGCTACAGGAGATTCATTGTATAAATGTAAGGACTGGAACTTTACAACACAGGCATGTTATGGAAATTGGGCAAAGGTTATGGATCTTGTGCCAGGACAGGAATACAATATTACAATAGATGCATTAGATCCTGGATTCGGAGAAGTGATCAATATAACAGATGCACTGCATCTGGATGAGAACAGGACATTCATAGAAAATATCTATCATGAGACAAAAGATCTTGATGATGTATGGAGTCCTGTGATACCTGTAGATGATTATGTGAGGATCACTTTTGAAAAAGAGCTTACATCTGACAAAGATATTACTGTATATGCTCGTTCAAGTTCGACATCTACTATCGAAGTGTATGAGGAGAACAGATCAGATCTTATCGCTACGATAGACAATATAACAACAGAGCAGTATTATAAGACTTATCTTAGCGGTTTAACTGGGAGCCAAGATACATTTGATCTGAAGATATTAGGAGACAGTGTTGAGTTTGACCATATCATAGATCCTTCGATAATATTCGTCAACTATAGTACTGATGGCGGTACAGTTGTAGCGAGCGCATCTCCTCTGATACCTAATGGCACTAAAGCTGAGGACCTGATGATAGCTACTTGTAATATGGACCTGGGAAATACTGATCCGCAGCCGACATGGACAGAGGATACAGCAGGAGGATGGACTAGCCTAGGTTATGCTTCAGAAGATACTACTGGGAGGGATCGTTCGACAGCGATATTCTGGAAGCTGCACAATGGTTCAGAAGTCACTCCAACATTTACACATAATGCTGCTACCAATGATGCGACACAATGTCAGATCCATTCATTCAGGAATGTAGATCAGGTTACACCATTTGATGTTGTATTTAGTGCAGCATCACATAAGAATTCCGGAGCTAATGATCCGACACCTACAAACCAGCCTATCACAACTGTAACTAATGGAGCTTGGGTATTCCTTTATGCACATGTAACCCATGATGATATCTCTGCATGGATCGCACCTACAAACTATGACCTAAGGGGAAGTTTTGCAGCTAGTGATTCTGGTGCAGGTTATTATAGGCAACAAGGAGTAGCTACAAGACAGATAGCGACTGCTGGACTTGAGACTCCGACAGCATGGCAGAACACATACAGCGCTACAGTTGGTGAGTGGACTGTTGTAACATTAGCTATCCGTCCTGCGACTGATGTAACTCCTCCGACAGTGTTCAACATTGATCCTGCAAACGGAACTGCCTTTAACCAGACTGATAATATCTCGATAAGCGTGAATGTTACAGACAAGTTCGGTGTTTCAGCTGTACTGGCTAATGTTACATGGTCAACATATAATGAACTTATAACACTGACTGAATCATCAACAGACATATACTCTGGAAACTTCGCAAACACGACAGATGCAGGACTTTATACAATAACGATAATAGCGGACGATACAGACGGAAATGTCAATAATACAGAATATGTTATCGTCGATGTGCAGGATAATGTAGCTCCATCATTCTCAAATCCGATACAGGATCCTTTAACTGTCTATACATCGACAGATGTTGAGCTGAACATAACGATCTATGACCTGTCTGGTGTGAGCGGATATATATTCAGCACAAACGATTCAGGTGTGTGGGTGAACAGCTCGTTTATTACAGCTTCCGGAAACAGTGTGATAGCTAATTTCACCGAGACTATAGATACAACATCAGGAAAGGTCGTCGGATGGAGATATTATTCAAATGATACAGAAGGAAACTGGAATGTGAGCGATACCCAAACATTCTTAGTATCTGAAACACCTCAGACTGCATCTTATTATGCTTGTGAAGGAGGAGCGACATCAACAGCAAACATAACAACAGGATATCTACTTGGAGCAAGCAATCTAGAATGCAGGGGTTTCATAAGATTAGAGCTACCTATAAAGCCACAAGGATTTGTTGTCGATTCTGCGATATTAAACCTCACAGTTCTTGAAGGAGATCAGGATCTTTTAGGCTCTAATTTTGTGCTTGCAAGGATAACGAATGATTCAGCAGTTTCAGAGGTGAGCATGGAATATGATGATGGGCAGTATGCAGATCTATCAGCTAACCATACTACAGGATCCAGGAACTGGGTTGATGATGAGGTATATTCTTTCAATGTTACTGAAGCAATTATACAGGATTATGATGATCTTCTAGACAGTTCAGCAACATTTGTATTATTGGACAATGATTATGATTCATTGCTTGGAGGAGCAAGTTCTGGCTCAAATGATTTTGTGGCGTTCTATAACAGGACTTCAGCCAATCCTCCTAACCTTACTATAGTCTTAAGGGATGCAGAAACACCAACATGGTCAAACAGCAATTCATATCCTACAGCTCCAACATACAGCCCAGGAGCAAGCTATCAGTTCAATGTGAGCTGGACTGATAATCATGAGCTTGATACTATATGGATAGAGCATAACTTTACAGGAGTGTTGCAGAATGTAACAGTCTCGACCAACAGCAGTGAAGAATATTATTATGACTACAGCGATCTTGCAGGAGGAAGCTATGTATGGAGGATGTATGCAAATGATACAGAAGGAAATATCAATGTTACAGATCAATTTGCCTATGCAGTGGGAAAAGCAGCATCGACGATTGACCTGAAGCTGAACAATTCTGACAGCAATATCACAATAGACCAGCATGTCTCTATTGATATCAATGCAACTATGGTGACTCCAGCGACGGGATATATAGAGATATACAGGAACGGATCATTGATGAACTCAGGACAGTCTCCATTGTATAATCTTACTTTATTTGATGATATGGGAAGCTATGAGATAACAGCTGTGTATCCAGCTACCAGGAATTATACAACATCATCTGATACATTATATGTTACTGTAAATGATGTCGATGCTCCGAGATGGTCTAACCAGCAGCAGAGCACTTCAACTCCGCCGCAAAATTATATAATCAACCTCTCAGCTTACTGGACAGATGATACAGCATTAGCTTCCTACTGGTTTGAAGAGAACAGTACTGGAGTGTTCGTAAACTCCACACCAGTTCCGCTAGGCTTGAAGCTAGAAGATATGACTGATCTTGATGATTGGGGAATCTACAGTACGACTGCCCAGACAACTTTAAACATATCTATATCTGAGACAGGAGTTATTACTCAATCCCTTAATGCAACATTTGTATTCGGAAATGTCACAGATAACGATAATTTCCTTGTAAATACCTATATCCCTGCCACTAACTTCAATGATTATGGCACTATAGTCTATCATGCAAAAGCGAACCAGTCAGGAGTGTTCAGGACAAGGATCACTGTGGGTGACGGAGTCAATGTATGTAATGGTATAAATGTAAATCTTCCTGGAACATCTTTTGTCAAGGTAGAGAGAGCAATCCCTCTTTTGACAGGAACCTGTAATCTTGGAGCGATTACTGAGATAAGGATCAGAGTGGATGATATATCCAACTCTTATGCAGGATCAGGAGAGGTTCTGATCGATGAGGTATATCTGACGAACGGCATAAAAAATATAACATCAGTAATAAGGTGGAACCTGTCTTCACTTCCTTCTGAAACTCCAATTGCGTGGAGAGTACATGCTAATGATACATTCGGATATCTTAATTCAACAGATCTGATGTCATTCACGATAACGAATCAATTACCTAAGTGGTCAGATAACCAGACAAACATAGTCCAGACATATTCTCCATCTACACAGAGCTATTTCAACATATCATGGATAGATGATGTTTCAGTTTCCTCTGTGTTGTTTGAGAGCAATTATTCTGGAACACCGACAAACTACACAATGAACAACATATTAGGGAGTGTATATAATTATTCTTCAGTATTGCCTGCAGGAACACATTATTGGAAATCATATGCTAATGATTCAATAAATGAATGGAATACAACAGATACCTGGGCCTTTACTATCGATAAAGCGACTACAATACTGACACTGAATTCAGTCCCTAGCTGGACTGTGATAAATTCAACACAGACAAATGTAAGCTGTTATGCTGATAACAGCAATGTGAATGTAAGCTTGTATAGGAATGATACATTTATAGGCAGCTCTGTAGGAGGGGCTGTCTCAGATGTGCAGACTTTAGGCATAGGAGACCACGATTATGTGTGTAATACGTCAGGAACCCAGAACTATAGCTCTGCGTCAGAATCAAATATATTGAAGGTTACTGACAGGATGGTATCGACATGCTCTTTGACATTTGACCCTACAAGCCCAAATACTTATGGAATTCCGCTAAATGTCAGCTGCAGCTGTACAAGCACTGAAGCTTCTGCAGTGTTGTACAGAAATGGAACAGATGTAAGCTCTGAAATCGACCAGAATATATCTTTGGCAGCAGGAGATTATCTGTATGTATGCAATAACTCTCAGACTCAGAACTGGAGTGTTGGTTCTAACAGCTCGCTGTATACGATAGGTAAGGCAGCATCTGTTGTCAATCTGACGCTGAACAATTCTGACAGCAATATAACGATAGACCAGCATGTCTCTACTGATATCAATGCAACTATGGTGACTCCAGCGACAGGATATATCGAGCTTTATAATGAAGGAGCTTTGATGAATTCAGGACAGTCTCCATTATATAATCTGACCACGTTTGATGATGCAGGAGTATTCAATATAACTGCGTTGTATCCAACAACACAGAACTACTCCTCAGGCTATGACACGTTATTTGTAACTGTGAATGATGTCGATGCTCCGAGATGGTCTGGTCAGCAGCAGAGCGATACAAAGCCGTTGCAGAGTGATATCATAACATTATCAGCAAACTGGACTGATTTCACCAGCTTAAATAATTTCTGGATAGAGAGTGATGAAACTGGATCTTATGCTAATTCATCAATGTTAGAATTTGGATATAAAGTTAGTGATGCAATAGATCCATCAGCAGATTGGTCTTTGTTCAGTACAGATGCAAGCACGAGCGTCATTTTGTCGAAATCAAATACTGGATATATAACGACTTCCTTGAACATGAGCTATGATTATGGAGATGCTACAGATGATGATTTCATCATAGCTACATCTTTCCCTACTATAAACCTGACAGAATATGACAGAGTAGTTGCATATGTGAAACCAGATCTTGCAAGCTTCCATAGAATATTGTTCTATCTGTCTGATGGGGTTCAGCTCTGCAATCTGGGTGCTATAACCTTAACAGATAACACCACATTTGCAAAGATTGAAGATACTATACCATCTTCAGGAACCTGTGATCTGGAATCTATCGTTGGACTTAGGATAAGATTTGATGATGCTTCTAATGCCAATACAGGATTGGGAGATATATTGATGAGTGATGTGTATTTTGTAAAAGATACAAAATCATCTGGAGAGTCAGAGATAAGATGGAACCTATCCCAGCTAAGCGAGGGAACAGTGGTCAACTGGAGGATATATGCAAATGATTCAGGAGGTTATCTGAATGTCACTGATACAATGCAATTTGTTGTCAAGGATGTTACAGCTCCGAATGTTACGTTAGCTAGTCCTGAGAACGGAAATGTAAGCCCGATAGGAAACTTTACATTTAATTGTTCTGTAACAGATAATGTTGAATTAAAGAACATTTCGTTATATCACAATATCTCTGGAGTTTGGGAACTGAACCAGTCAGCTTTGATAAGTGGAACTTCAAATTCTACTTTGTTTAATGTGTATAATGTTCCTCATGAGATGGCGTTTGTGTGGAACTGTCTTGCGTATGATGCAGAAGGAAACTACAACTTTTCAGCTAATAATTACTCTGCCAGTGTATATCTTCCGGATATCTGGTATCCGACATTCTCGAATCCTGCACAGTACCCAGCAGATGCTTATCAACAATCAAATGTAAAGTTCAATATCACGATAAACGATAGTTATGGAATAGGTGGCTATATATTCAGCACAAACGATTCAGGAGTTTGGGTGAACAGCTCGTTTGTCCCTGTGTCTGGCAAAGGATATACAGCAGTGACAACTGAGTATATAGATTCAGCGGTCGGAACACATGTCGGATGGAGGTATTATGCAAATGATACGGCTGGAAATATGAATGCCAGTGATATTGAGACTTTTACAGTAGTCCAGACTCCTGTCGAGGCAACATATTATGCGTGTGAAGGGGGAGATACATCAACAAATAAAGTAAGGGCTGGATACTTAACTTCTGCAAGCTATCTTGAATGTAGAGGATTTATAAGATTAGAATTGCCTATAAAACCGGATGGATTTAGTGTCCTGAATGCGACATTGAGATTAAAGGTAGATGAAGGTGATCAGGATCAGGCAAATACATCTCTAGTGTTGGCAAGGATCACAAACGATACGGCAGTCTCGGAAGCAAGCATGAACTATACTGACGGGCAGTATGTGAACCTATCTGCCAATTCTACGACAGGATACAGGGACTGGACTGATCTTGAATTCTATACATTCAATGTTACAGAAGCTCTGACACAAGATTATGACAATGTGCTGGATACTTCAGCTACGTTCATGCTTATGGATAATGATTATGATTCATTGTTATTAAACGGAACCCCAGGAGCTGATGATTATGTTGACTTCTTCAATAGGCTGTCAGGAGGAAATAAGCCTACATTAACTGTAAACTTCATAGATACGCAGGCTCCTTCATGGTCTGGAAACAAGACATATCCAGCAGCTGCGACATACAGTCCTGGAGCAAGCTATGTGTTCAATGTAACATGGACAGAGAACGGAAATATTAGTGAAGTATGGATAGAGCATAACTTTAGTGGAATATTGGCAAATTATTCTGTCTTGAACATAAGCGATGAATATTATTACAGCTATAGTGATCTAGCTGCAGGAAGCTATGTCTGGAGGATGTATGCAAATGACACAGAA
>JANQNE010000006.1 GCA_028279725.1 Candidatus Nanoarchaeia archaeon | reverse complement strand
AACTCAAGTTGGAGTCAGTGATAAGTATAACAGCTCGTTCACTATACCTCTTGATCTTATAGGGCAATATAATGTAGTATTCTTCGCTAATGATACAAGTGGAAATGTGAACAGTTCAGAAACAACATACTTCAATGTAAATGATGATGTAAATCCTGATGTTTTTGATCTTATACCTGTTGCAGGAACAAATTATAATATCTCTGATACAATAGAGATAGCTGCGAATGTAACTGATAACATCAATGTCAGCTTTGTCTATGCAAACATAACATTCCCTAACGGAACTGTACAGCAGATAACTTTAACTCAAGTTGGTGTGGGTGATAAGTATAATGCTTCGTTTACGATCCCTGACGACTTGATAGGACAGTATAATGTAGTGTTCTTCGCTAATGACACAAGTGCGAATGTGAATTCATCTGAGACAACATACTTCATAGGTGTAGATTATCTTAATCCTGATGTGTTTGACCTTATACCTGTTGCCAATACATCGTTCAATGTCTCTGATACAATAGAGATAGCTGCAAATGTGACTGATGATATCGGTGTTGACTTTGTATATGCAAACATAACATTCCCTAACGGAACTGTACAGCAGATAACATTGAACCAAGTTGGAGGCAGTGATAAATATAACAGCTCGTTCACTATACCTTATCTGATAGGACAGTATAATATAACCTATTTTGCGAATGATACAAGCGGAAATGTGAACAGTTCAGAAACAACATTCTTTGTAGGGGAGGATCATGTAAATCCTTCAGTATTTGATCTTGTTCCTGTTGCAAATAGCTCATTTAATGTCGGTTATCCAATTGAAATATCTGCGAATGTAACAGATAATATCAATGTCAGCTTTGTGTATGCGAACATCACATTCCCTAACGGAACTGTGCAGCAGATAACATTGACAAGAGTCGGAATAACTGATAAGTTCAATGCTTCATTCAGTATACCTAACTTGCAAGGACAGTATAATGTGACTTATTTTGCGAATGATACAAGCGGAAATGTGAACAGTTCAGAAACAACATACTTTACAGGAAAAGATGATGAGCCTCCAAAGGTATTTGATCTTATACCTACTGAAGGTGCAGTGTATAATGAATCTGATGTAATAGAGATAGGAGCAAATGTGACGGACAATGCAGCAGTTGACTTTGTATATGTCAATCTGACCTATCCGAACGGAACATCGTACTTGCTCACTTTGAATCAAGTTGGTGTGAGTGATAAATACAACACATCGTTTACAATACCTACATTACAAGGACTTTATAATATCGAGTATATAGCGAATGATACAGAAAATAACATCAACAGTACAGAGACAACTTTCTTCTTCGTAGGAACAGATAACCTGAATCCTAATGTTATAGATTTGAGGCCGGCAGCAAATGCAACGTTCAATACAAGCGAAGTGATAGAGATAGGAGCTAATGTTACAGATGATATAGCAGTCGGTCTAGTTGAAGCAAACATAACATTCCCTAACGGAACATCGCAGCTGATCACTTTGACACAGTTTGGAAGTACAGACATATATAACAGCTCATTCACAATACCAAGATTATTAGGGCAGTATAATATAACGATCATAGCATTTGATACATTCGGTAATGTGAATAACACAGAGACAACTTATTTTAATGCAGTTGATAATGAACCGCCTAAGGTGTTTGACCTTATACCTGTAGCGAACACATCGTTCTATGTCTCTGATACTATAGAGATAGCATCGAATGTAACAGATAATTATTTTGTAGATTATGTCTATGCTAACATAACATTCCCTAACTCCACTGTTCAACAGATAACATTGACACAGGTCGGTGTGAGTGATAAGTATAATGCTTCATTTACTGTCCCAAGCGATCTTGTAGGAAGATATAATGTAACGTTCTATGCAAATGATACTGAAGGGAATATCAATGCAACAGAGACAACATACTTCAATGTTGGGTCATTCGGATATATAATCGCAACATTGATAACACCACCCCCTAATAATCTGACAAATATAACCAGAAATGCTTACTTCAATGTAACTGCAAATATCACATGTAATGGGCTGCAAGGAGCGTTGTGCGGAAATGTTACATCAACTCCAAGGCGTAATGTGAGTGTCAGGACAGGAGTGAATCAGACAAACAATGATTCGCTGACAAATCCTGGAGCAGAGACAGGAACTGAGGCAGGATGGAATGAGACAGGCCTGGGAATAATAGTAGGAAACTCTACACCTAATACAGCGATAACACCTTATTCAGGCAGCTATATGTTTATAGGAGGTCCTGGACTTGGAACCCATGTAGGCTATCAGGAGATGGATATATCGAAATATGCGATAGATATTGATGCAGGACTGGTCAAAGCAAACACAAGCGTGTGGCTGGCTGTGCAGCCTTCAGACCCTGCGGGAGTGCAGGTCTATTATCTTGATGAGAACGGAAGCGTTCTTTTGACTTATGATACAGGAAACCATTCCAGCACCACATGGACAGAATATACAAACTTCACGACAGTACCTGCAGGGACGAGGACAGTCAACTTTACGTTTACGTCAACAACAGCGAGCGCATATGATGATGCGTGCTTTGATGATGCTAGCTTTATATTAACAGTCCCTGAAAGAGAGGAAGAATTCTATATAATAAACACAACTATAGGAGCAGAGCCATTCTATACTACTTCAGCACAGACATACTCATGCATATTGGCAGAAGGAGAGTCATGCCTGGTCAGCTGGGTCGTTAAAGCGACAGGAGCTATCAACGACACGTTTAAGATAGATGTGAATGCCTCAAGCAATGAATCTTTGGTCCAGAATAATGAGTCAGAGAATTCCACAGTAAGAATTATCGCAGATGATACACCTCCAGATGTGTTTGATCTTATTCCTGCTGAAAATACTGAATTTATTGTCGGAAGTATAATAGAGATAGGAGCAAATGTCACAGATGATGTTGAAGTTAATTTTGTATATGCAAACATAACATTCCCTAATTCCACTGTACAGCAGATAGCCTTGACACAAGTTGGAGGTAGTGATAAGTATAATAGTACATTCACTATACCAACTGACCTTATAGGGCAGTATAATGTAGTGTTCTTCGCCAATGATACAAGCTCAAACGTGAATAGTACTGAGACAACTTATTTTGAAGTATTGCCTTCTATGAATGTGCTGATAACAAAATACTTTGATCCTGTCATAGTTCTATCTGGCAGAAATACAACAGTCAATGTTACAACACAGGCGAAGGTAAATGAGTCAGTTTATGATATAAAATACTTTGAAATGATGGATGAAGTTCCTTATGACTTTATACCTCCGAACATATCTGAAATTAAAGTTTATTATATCAATTTCAGCGGAGGATTTGATGTTGTAGATATAACCAGCAAGGTAAATATAACAATTTTAGACTTACCTGGCGATAATAATTCACAGATAACAGTTAATATGACCAATGAAACACTGGGTTTCTATATTTATGAAAATGATACAATAAGGCTAAACTATCTTATGACAAGTTCGCAGATGGGGCCTAATGATTCCAGAGAGATGTATACAAATGTGACACTTATAGATATTAATGATGTTTCAAAGGAAGTTTATGCTACGACAGATATAACTTCAGCTCAAGTATTTTTGACAGGTTATAAGAAACTAGTGAGCGATCCATTTAATCCGTCAAATATCACTGGAACAATCGTCATGACTGCTGTCGGTGGGTCTTTGAATGGAATCTTGCTGAGCGATTACTTGCCAGAGGCAGTAGGTTCTGTGAATGATCTGGATGGATTAGGAGTCTATTACTGCAATGCAAGCGGAAGCTGTATGTTATTGCAGAATGAGCATGATTATGCATTGTTCAATTCAGTAAATGCAACACTTCCTGACGGACAGCCGGCTACAATATTCTATTATAACTTAAGCTATAATTTTACCAATTGGGACGGTTATATCCATGACGGAGATTCGATTGTTGTGAACTACACAGTTGATTTCATCGGCGGCGGTGAATGGGTATTGCCTGCAATCATCGGAGGATGGGATCCACAGTATCAGAAGACTATCAGAACTCAGATGGTCACATCACACGCAGTTCCTCTGTTCGATATTGAAGTTAATGTAGTAACAAAGAGGATAAGGCCTGGAGAGAATGTAAAAGCCGTATTGAATATGTTAAATGTCGGAGGTCCTAGGGCGCAGGTAGATGTGTTTGTGACTAATTCAGTCAAGACTATGAAAGGTGAGCTGATTAACGAGAAGTCTGAGACATTTGCTGTCATAGCAACAAAAGAAAAAGAGTTATATATACAAACACCTAGTAATCTAAAACCAGGAATGTATACGTTTGAATCATTTGCTTCTTATACTGAAAGAGAGGCGATGACAACAGATACATTTGAAGTTATAGGGGAGGATAAGACTGGACAGAGCTATCTTATCTATCTGGCTGTCATATCTATGACTATACTTGGTGTTGTATTCATGTTTACACGGAGGAAGAAATGAAAAAAGAGGCATTGCTACTGGTGTTTTTGTTCTTTGTTCCTTTTGTATTAGGGGCCAGTCCTGTAGCATACATAAATGAAACTGCAACAGTGGATTTTAAAATAGACGGAACTCTAGACAACCTAAGCGGGACAGGCTATGTAGAAGTTGAAACTCCTAACTCTGCTGATGTTCTGCAGTTCTTAAGGCTGAACCTTAGCGGTATAAATTCGACCAATCTTCAGTCTGAACAATCTTACAGGCACGTTGCAGTATCTCCTCTGGCAGGATACAGGACAAGGATGTTCTTAAGGACAAACAACAGCGAGAAAGACCTGGAGTATACTATCAATAGTACTGCGAATCTTAAGAGAGTTAACCTGGAGCTTGATTATTTCAATGTTGAAGGAGGGACTTCTTTGTCTTTCAACAAGACAAGCGTGTATATGTTCAGGCTGTTCCTGAATTCTGAAATAGATGTTAATCCTATAAATATCACAATAAGGACAAAGAAAGATACATTCATGATGAATGATTCTATGAATATAACACAGGCGTTCTCTTCAGAGCCAGGGTATGCGGTCGATATCATCGATTCAGACAGTGACGGATGGAATGATTTCATAAATCTTTCAGGAAGCATAACTGCGAACCAGACTGTGACAATAACTTTTACATCAACATTGACTCCTGACCTGAACTATAATGATACTGAGCTGCTGATCGATCTTGATGACAGCTTTAGTATAAGCACAGTGAATACATATAACGATACCCTGACTGGAGTAAGGTTTACTGATAAGTTTGCAAGAGGACCTATAAGGGAAGGAATTACAGTGATTCCTTTAGATCCTCCTGAAGGACCAAGAATTAGAGGCTTTATCAAGAATGTTGCTATCGGGCTTAACTATACAGTTGACAGATGGGATCTTTATGAGATAAGCGATCTTGTGAATCCTGTCCTAAGCTCAGCTAACTATACTTTACTGAACCCTTCTGATACTTTGTATACTATGTGGTATGAAGCTCCGGTTGGTTCAACGCCATATTATACTGCTGATTTTGACTGGAGGGTGCAGTGGATCAATCAGTCATTTTCCGGGATGAGCATGAGCAGAGTAAGGCTTCCTACGCTTAGCGGTATGGAGATATTCGGAGATAAATCGATAAGCTTCCATGATGCCTGCCCTACTTCACAGACAATACATGTTACAGATGCTATGAAGCATATCGGCAGCGTGAATGCTGGAATCGATCTTGTGGAATTTAATTCTACTGTGCCTCATAAATCTGAAGAGAACAGGACAAATGCATGGTCAATAAGTAATGTCAGGGTGTGGTATGAGAATACAACCGGAACTTATGAGATCACAAGTTTAGTAAATTATACAACACTGAATCCGACATCTTCATCTGATGGTTATGTTTATTTTAATTTTAGCGCATTAAGCGTGATAAACCATACTGTGAACCAGAATGAAAGAGTTATACTTAATTATTCACTTACTGCAAGCCCTATAGATTATCATTCGCAGTTTGTGTTTGATGCTGATTTCAAAGCTACAGTCACTGAAGGGACAAGCTACACTGATGCAGCTTCAATATCCGCACTGGTATGTGCGTGTGTTGAGGATGAAGAACCAGAACCTCCTGGTGGAGGAGGCGGAGGAGGGGGCGGAGGACCTTCAAAACCTCCTTCAAGATTTGATATAATAAAGGAATATTCGGATATCTATATGGTCGAGGGAAGGATAGCTGAGGTTGAAGTGATAGACGGGATAGTCGCCAGAGGGGGGCTGATAACAAACTCCGGAGTTTTCATATATGTTCCTGTAAGCAATGATCTTCATCTTGATTCTGTAAATATAATGACGTATGACAGTTCTGAAGACAGATGGTCTAAGCTTATCAATGGGCTGAGCTTTAAGATAGAAGACAAAGGAGTAGACAGTATAGGTGAGATGCAGTTCAAGTCTTATCTTATCACTAAGATTGGAGAGGACTGGGAGTATGATGACAGGGATAAGATAAGGATAAAGTATCTTGTCAATGTAACACAGGGGACTAATTATGTCCTTACGAGAGTGTATGGAACTACGCCTAAGAGCGAGAAGATATTTGAGGATGCTTATACTCCAATAAGGCTTGCAGTTGGACCTGGTGTACTTCCTGAAGCAGAGTTTGAGATAAAAGAAGGAGAATGGGAGCAGGAGGAGAGGGTTGATGTAGGAAAACCTGTGCTTTGGATAAAGCCTATAGAGATCTATAATCCAAATGAGGAGAATACCAAAGGAGTGTTTGGCTTTGATGTATTTTCTGACATATTGAACGCCTATCTTATAGAAGACGGAGTTAGGAAAGACCTTAATATCCAGAAGATCGGCGATGATGCGTTTATCAAGTTTGAGGATATGTTTAAGCCTGGAGAGAGGAAGATATATTTTATCGAAGCTATGACTCCGCCTATAGTTGATACAAAAAGAGAGCTTTCTGTCCTGGAGATTAATGAAACTTCAGCTTTGTTCAAGCTCAATATAACTCTGAACAACACTGCGTTAGAGGATTACAACAATATATTCTATGTGCTTCCTGGAGATTATGAAGAGGTAATAAGCATAAGTGATAATTTTGGAGAGATCAATTATACTGATTTCATAAGGCTGGATTGGATAGATGGAAAAGGAAAGAAGAACATCATAGTAATATACAGGGAGAAGATACCTATAATAGACCCTATAGTGGATCCTCAGTATTTCTGCGACTCTCCTATCAACTATACTGTGTTTGTGGTTCCTTCTGCAACTGGAAAGGACTTCTATGTTGAAGCTGAGCTGTTAGGGCCTGAGCAGAGAAGTACTTTGGCTTATGCTGAACTGATCTCCCTGGGGGATGTTGAAGTAGGAAAACAGGTCAGGATACCTAGAAGCTTTGGGGTATCAAGGATACCGTCTGGAAATTACAGATTAGTTACAAGATTGAGGAAGGATTTCATAACAATAAAATCCAAGGAGAGAGAATTCTTTATAGACTGCCAGACTGACAGAGGGATATGCTGGATTTGGCTGCTGTTCCTTTTGCTGATGTTGATTACTCTTTATAGATTTAGATGTGATATCAGGAAAGTACCTCTGAAAGTTGATGTTAGATATCTTGAGTATCTTCTTGGCAAGATAGACAGGATACTGAAAGAGGAGAAATATTTCATACAGAAGAAATCAGGAAACCTTATCGATCCAGCTAAGCTGACATTAGCTGTCAAGCTGTTTGATAAAGCAAGGATGACTTATACTGGTATAGTCAAAGAGTATAAGAAGTGGCTGGCTGCTGAGCAGAAATGTGTTGAGGGGAAAAAGAAAAGATGCTGTAAGCTTTATGATTCTGAGAAGAAAGAGTATGGAAGGAGGATACTATGGGCGTATAAAGAGCTTATGAGATTGAGGGAAGATCTTGTAACTCTTATCGGGATAATAAAGAACAGGAAAGAAGAGTATCTAAGGAAGAAAGGAGTATTGCTTGAGAAGGAGATAAAGAAGAAAGAGCCTGTGAAGAAGCTGCCGACCAAAAAAGAGAGCGGATTTGCTTATTATCTTGATGACGAGAATAATGTCACTACGATGAGGATCAGGAGATATGGTGATGAAGAAGGGACAAAGAAAAAGATCCCTATAAGGGATGATACTGATAAGAGGATAAGGCATATCTATTATTACATGGATGGCAAGGGGAAGATAACTAAGATAGAGGCTGCTAAGTTCGGCAGGAAGATACATTCGAAAAGGGAGATAGGAAGGATAGTTGACAGCAAGGGGCATAGTGCAAGGCTTTGGATGAGGAGCAGAATGAGGGAGCCTGGTCATCTTTATCTTGATAAGGAGAGGAGAGTTGTCAAGATAGATGAGCTTAAGAAAAGGAAGAAAAGATTGTTTAGGAGGAATAGAGCGGAGGAAGGTGATCTGCTTGCTAAGATATGCATTGACAGAAAACCAGGCCACCTATATTATATAGATGAGTCTGGCAAGATCATAACAGTTAAATCTGCAAGAGGGCTGAAGTGGGCAGATTAAGTATATTTTACCGAAAAGTTTTTAAAGGTTAAGGTATACATATTGAAACATAGTGGAAAAAGGTGAGTGAATGGAAAAAAAGGTGTTTAAAAGACTAAGTTATGCGGTTCTATTAATGCTATTTTTGTGTTGTTTCTCTTTAGTATCTATTGCAGCAAGTCCTGACCTGAAGATCACTGAATCCAGTCAGCAGGATTTCTATCCTAATGGGACAGTGATTACGACCAGTGGAACTGGTTATGTAACTATATTTACACCTAATGTAAATGATGTTCTACAATATACAAGAATAAACCTTTCTAATGTTGCCAATACAAATATATCAACACATACAGATACAGACGGCCAGGTATGGAACATGTACAGGGGTGCTGTCGCTAATAATACGAGGCTTTTCAGGGAAGGGGATATAGACACTTATGATATAATAACTCCATTATCCCAGCTGGACCTAATGATGACTTTTGTCAATTATGCTGGCGGAGTTGATATGTATGTAAATGATAATGTCGTAGACAGAAATGATGATGCTACTCTTTCAGCAGACTATAATAAATTAGGATTCACTTTTAATTTTACAAACGGCGGAACCGCTGATATGATTGATGTAAATATTGATGCATGTTTCCAGAGAAATACAAATGGAACAGCAGACCTATTTAATATAACAGAGATAGTCTCTGACACAGCACCATTAGCGCCATCAACATCAGATTCTGAGACAGACGGATTTTTTGAATGCTTCAACTGGACAGGAAATATCTCTGGCGGAGGGACTGTCCTTATCAATGTAAATGTAACTTCATTAGGCGGACTTAATTTTGATGAAGGAACTACATCATATGACCTTAATGAACAGATCGATGGAATCTTTGGTGTTGTTGCTGAAGCTAATGCAAGCGGATCAAGTTCAGCAATACAGGCTGGAGATCTTCTTTCAAATATGACAGTTACAGCAAAATTCTCAAGAGCTTCAGTAAGGCAGGGAGTTGACCTGGCTTTAGAGAACCAGCCAAGCAATCCAAATACATGGCAGGTCAGAGGTTTCTTCAGAAATCCTTCAAATTCACTGGATTATATTGTTCATGAATGGAGAATATATGAGATCGATCCTGCAACAGGAGCACCAAAAGCTACTGCTAACCTGACAGATGCTTCACCAGGATGGGGACTGTTAACTCCTGGAACAACACAATATACAGGATGGTTTGATACAAACAGTGCAGGAAAACCTTATTTCTCATCATATTTTGACTGGGAGATAAACTGGACTGGAAATGAAAGTTATGAGATACAGGTCAAGGCAAGATTGGATATGGAAGATATCTATACTGTTGATATATCAGATTCAAAATCCCTGGACGGAATACTATTGCCTGAATCCGGAACAGCTTTAGGCTATGATCCTCAGGAGATAGCAATTTCTGATTCAACAACATATCTTGCAGATGCGAATGCACCTGGAAGAAACTTTACAATATATTCAGTAGTTCCTGCTTTAGGAACATATGCAAACGGAACTTCAGAACAAATATCACTTACTATCAACTGCAGTACTGTGACAGTACTTGCAAATGCAGTAAATATTACCGGAAATGTTACGATAAACTGTGTAGATCCATCAGGAGCAAATGATGGTTATGTTGAAGTTATTACAGCAGATATCAATGGAACAGACTTTGGAGCTTTGTTAGCGCCTAATGATATAATCTATATAGATTATAATGTCAGCATATCAGAGAGCCTGTTGGTGGGTGTTCAGTTTAACTTTACCGGAAATTCAACATTTACGACAGATTCCGGAACACCTATAACTGAGAGATATGATGTTACTACACAGGCTGAGATCAGTGCAACAGACAAAAGACTGACTGCATATAAGGAATTATGGATACCTGATTATAACAATCCAACTTTTGTAAATGCATCGATTGTTGTAACTGCATATGATAAGAGCGACGGCCAGGGAGGAATCACTCAGGTAAAAGTACTGGATTATGTTGTCAATGGAACTGACTTTAACATAAGTGAAGTCGTAGTATTCCTGAACGATGTTCCTCTGATAAACGGAACAAACCTTACGATCACAAGATTAGGAACTGTTACATTAAGTGATGGAACTACAC
>JANQNE010000011.1 GCA_028279725.1 Candidatus Nanoarchaeia archaeon | reverse complement strand
GGGTGGATTTTTTAGAATATTCACTTTCAAAAATAAATTATCTAGAATGGTAATTTTTTTAAGAGTTTATCCAACCAGAAACTATGCTCTCCAGTTAGTATTCCCACTAAAGAATCCGCTGTGTAGTTCCAGTCTTTTCCCACTGCTAAAGTTATCTCACTCTTATCTTTGTTATCAGCAATTCTTTTAACCTGACTCTCGGATAAACTAATGTTACTTTGTCTTAAATATTCACTTCTTCTACCAATTCTTTTAAGACACTCAATTCTATCTATGAATCTATCTCTATCCTCCCTGTTAGTTAAATTATATATCTTTCCACTATAAGAGTTACGAGAATCAAAACCAGCAAGTACTTTTCTAGATGGAATATAGATTCCGGGTATGGTCACACAGCTATATCTGTCATTGAGTGGAATATCATGCCACTTATCCTTTGGAAAACTTCTTACAATCTCTGGCATTGCAATCTTAACATATTCAGCGTACATAAAGAGTGGGGAAAGAAAGATAATATAAAAGCTTAACTCAAATAAACCGACGTTTTTTTACTTAACTTCAGCACCGCACTTATTGCACACATGCGTTTCCTTCTTATCATCAAATGTTGTATTGACACCGTAATCTATCTTGATACCGCACTCAGAACACTTTGGCTCTAAATGGTCCATTGAATTAAAGAAATCGATTTCCAACCCCATCATTGATAATCACAGACGATAGACTATATAAATTTTTCTTATTTTATATATAAAAAACAATTATTTAAAGAACTTCCCCAATTTGCTCTGTCCACCACCTTCAACAAGGTCTTCTTTGCTGTAACCCAAAACATCAAAGATCCTTTCTACAGCAGGAATAACCTGATGCTCAATATAATACGCAGCATCATACTCACCTTTTTTTAACTCTTCAGGAATCTTTGCCCTTTCCCTTATTATGCCTTTTCCAGCTGTGATCACATACTCAATCACCATACCTGGACCGACATCAATGCCTTTTCCCTTCATCCTTTCAGCAACAGCAACATGAGGACCTTTAGCTTCATACTCAGATATGTCTTTTGTCAGCTGCATCCTGATAATTAGTTTCTCATTGTCTATCTTCTTATCTTTAAGCTGTTTGATAACTTTCTGAACATATTTCAGAGCTTTCTCATTATCCTTTTTCCTTAATATTATCTTCAAAACTTCTTCCTGTGTCTCTTTAGCTATAATGCTCCAATTCCTTCTGACAAGTTCAAAACCCATAACCTTGATATTATCATCCTTTCCCAAAAGAGCATATTTCTTCTTCGCTCCTGAAGCTCCCATCTTTGCAGCAACAAATATTCCAGAAGGATAAAATCCTTCATACTCTAATTCCATAACACCGGGAAGCTCTTCATTGACTTCCTCCATAAGCTTTATCCCATCTTTCTCTGTCTTTCCTTCTAAAGACAAGAACACAGAATCAGTATCTCCATACAACACCTTAAAACCTTCTTTCTCCGCCATATCGATAGTCTTATGGATGTAATATCTGCCATATGCTGTAACTGATCTAGCACACTCGATACTATACCATCTTGCTCCAAAAAATCCAAGATAGCCATAGAAAGAATTAGCAAGCAGCTTCAAAGCTTCACTTCTTGCATCCAGCAAAACATTCTTTTTCTTGTTTTTCTTTATTATCTCCTTAACTCTCATCCTTCTTTCGATAATATCTTTCAATAAACTTGGCAAAAACCCTTTTTTCTTTTTACAAAAAAAGTACTCTTTTTCATCAGTAGGAGCATACTCAACTTTCCCTTTACAGCAATCACAATTAAGTGTACTTGGTCCGATATTATGGCTCACAATAATCGAAGGATACAGGCTTCTAAAATCAAACAAAGCAATATCCTTATACAGTCCAGGCTTTGGCTCATACACAAAAGCTCCTGTATATGTCTGTGTCCTTCTCTGCCTAACTTCTTTTGAATGAGGATTGTTCATAGCGATCTCATTAAACTCTGGAGCCTGTCTAAGAATAAACCATTCAACTAACTGGCTAAAACCCATCCTTGAAACATCATAAGGAGTTAACCCGACTATCTTGACTAATTCTTCCAAATTAGGAAATAATTTCTCACATAACTTATACGCAAGAACAGAATCCTGGAGATTATATTCACAGAACTGTCCAAGATCATCATGATTTTTATCCCAGGCTTCATCAATATCCTTAAGCTCAACCTCTTTCTTGCTCTCTCCCAATAGTTCTTTGGAAACATTATCCAGTGTAAATGAATCAGTATTAAGACCACGACCAACAACCCTTCTCACAAACTTATAAATATCAACATGAGCGATCCCATTAATAGAAATAGCTTCACTTACACCTTTCTTAAAATTTATATTAGAATAATCCAATCCAATATCCATCTTTATCTTATACTTGTCAGCTCTCTCTTTGATATAAGGAAGATCAAAACCATCTGAAAAATACCCAGTCAGTATATCTGGCTTAAAACTATCTACGATCTCTTTAAATCTTTCAATCAGCTTATCCTCTCCTCCGACAAACTCAACATAATCCAGTTTAGTCTTAAACTTCTTCCAGGTCAAAACCTTCTTGAAACCTTTTCCATAGAAAGATATCATCAATATAGGATTCTTCTTGAAATCAATGCTTCCTTTGCCCCCATAACTTTCAATATCAAAAGCCAGTATCTTAGGTTCTTCTAGCGAATCTGTACTGACCTGCTCGATCTTAGCAGCCTTAAAGCACTCCACCCTTGCTTTGTAAGTATGTCCTATAACTTCAGCTTCAGTTAATGTCAAGGGAACTATTCCTTTATCTATCAGATATCTTCTGACAAAAGGAACATCATATTCATTAACAGATTTCACCATATCCCATTCTTTGATCTGCTCTCTGATAACAGGAACAGCTTTAGGAAGATTACAATAAACTTTGACAGCCTTAACCTCTTCCCCCAAAAACTTCTTTTTCTTTACTTCTGTCCTAAAAACCTCAGCATTATACTTCTTTTCTTCAACTTTGATCTTCTCAACTTTCTTCACAAAGCTGTCTATATCATTCTCATCTTTTAGTATAACCCAGAAATAAGGATCAAACTTATCATCTATAACACATACTTGGTCTCCTTTAACAGTCCTTCCGAATATCAGCAATGCAGCCTTGTCATCAATCAGCTTATATGTGATATCCAGCGGATAAAACTGCAGTTTAGCTTTGTCTGCCATATTGCCAATACACACAGCTTTCATTTAAAAAACTGTCGGTATATGCATTGGACACTGGACATCTGCGACCAAGATTTAAATATACTTTCCCCCTGGATATAGCTATGGGAAGATACTACTTTGACACTTGTATCTGGAGAGATTTTTATGAAGACAGATTTAGTAATATTGGAAGGCCATTAGGAGAATATGCTTACAAACTATTTGGACTTTTAATTAAGAACAAACATACTCTATTGTATTCTGAATTTATTATTAAAGAACTTAAAATTTATTATGATGAAGAAGAGATCAAAGATATGTTAAATATTTTATTTATTTCAAGGATATTAAAAAAAGCAGAAGTTACTGAAAAAGATTTCAAAGAAGCCAGGAAAATAGGAACTGAAAGGAACCTTCCGGTAGGAGATGTCCTACATGCTATAATTGCTAAAAAGAATAAAGCTTTATTTATTTCTCAAGATAAGCATGCTCAAAGGCTGAAAGATTTAGTTGATGTTAGAAGGCCGGAAGAGCTTATTTAAGGTTCCCATCCTCTTTCTTTGATCAATTCTTGCAAGGCCTCTTCCCTAGCTTTCTTTCTTTCTTTATCAGTGGTCTTCTTCTTTGCTTTTCCTCTGAATTTCATAAACTCCTTTATTATATCATCTCTGCTAAGATCCTCTAGTTTATCTCTGACTGCTTCTCTGATGAATTCTGTTCTTGAATTGAAGTTATGCTCAGCTATATTTTCATCTACTCTTTTCAATATCTCTTCCTGAAATTTTACACTTATAGTTTCCATCGTAATACATAGTAATACATTGTAATATTTAAACCTTTCGTTTTTTCAGGCAAATTTACACAAAAACCTTTATATACTATCATAAAATCCAACAAAACATGGTATACGACGTCATAATCATAGGAGCAGGCCCAGCAGGCCTGAATGCAGCGATCTATGCTGCTCGTTATAAGCTAAACGCATTAGTCATAGCAAAAGAGATAGGCGGAGCTATAACAGGAGCACACAATGTAGAGAACTGGATAGGTGAAAAATCAATTCCGGGAATGCAATTGATAGAAAACTTCAAAGATCATGTAAAAAGCTTCGGCATAGAGATAAAGACAGAAGAAGTACAGGACATAAAAAAACAGGATAACATATTCAAGATAAACAACAACTACGAAGCAAAAACAATCATACTTGCACTAGGAACATGCCCAAGACATCTTGATGTAAAAGGAGAAAAAGAGTTCTTAGGAAAAGGGACCTCATACTGCGCAACATGTGATGCAGCTTTTTTTAGAAACAAAAAAGTTGCAGTTGTAGGAGGAGCAAACTCAGCTGCAATGGCAGCACTGCTATTAGCGCAATTCGCAGACAAAGTGTTCATAATCTACAGGAAAGAAAAATTAAGATCAGACCCAGCTGTATCAGAGAAAGTATACACAAACGAAAAGATCGAAGTTATAACAAACACAAACATAACAGAGATCAAAGGAGATAAGTTCGTCACAGGAGTAGAATTAGACAGTGGAAAATATCTGGATCTTGACGGAGTTTTCATCGAGATAGGGTCAGTTCCTTCATGCGCTATAGCAAAACTTGCAGGAGCTAAACTTGATGAAAGAGAATGCATTATAGTTGACCAGGCACAAAAGACAAACATAGATGGCGTTTTTGCTGCTGGTGACATAACCACTAACTCTAATAACCTAAGGCAGGTAATAACAGCTGCTGCTGAAGGAGCAGTTGCTGCAGAGTCTGCTTACAGGTTCTTAAAGCATTAAAATGTTTAAGATAATTTCTAAAAAAGAACTAGGGGAAAATATATTCGAATTTAAGATAGAAGCTCCAAAAATAGCTAAAAAAGCAAAAGCAGGACAGTTCATAATAGTTCGAATTGACGAAAAAGGGGAAAGGATCCCTTTAACGATTGCAGACAACGATAAAACTACAATAACCATAGTATTCCTTGTCGTAGGATTCTCGACAGAACAATTATCAAAGCTAAAAGAAAACGACACAATCCTTGATTTTGTAGGCCCGTTAGGAAATCCTTCAGAAATCAAAAATTTCGGAACAGTTGTTTTAGTGGGAGGAGGATGCGGAGTAGCTCCGATATATCCTCAAGCAAGAGATTTCAAAAAAGCAGGAAACAAAGTTATAACTATTGCAGGGTTCAGGAACAAAGACTTGGTATTCTGGGAAGACAAGCTAAAAGAAGCATCAGACGAACTGATAATAGTGACTGATGATGGATCATACGGAAAAAAAGGATTTACTTCAGACGCACTGAAAGAGGTTATAGAAAAAGAAAAAGTGGACAGAGTAATCATCATCGGGTCTCCTTTGATGATGAAGTTCACAGCACAGCTTACACAAGATACAATCCCAACAATAGTATCCATAAACTCGATAATGGTCGACGGAATAGGTATGTGCGGAGCATGCAGAGTCTCTATAAAAGGAGAAACTAAGTTCGCATGCGTAGACGGACCAGAGTTCAATGCAAAAGACGTAGACTTCGACGAGCTCATAAACAGGAACACAGCATATCTGGATGAAGAAAAAAAGGTTGGAAAAACACATAAGGTGTGCTATTAAAATGATACTCATTAACAAAGTTAAGGGAGGTTATAAAAGATGAAATCTTTTGAAATAAAAGCAATAATATTCGACAACGGAGGAGTAGTCCTAAAATGCGCAAATGAAGAATTTCGTAGAGATATCATAAAAAATCTGGGAATTTCACGTGAAGAATACATGGAAAAACTTGTTCCATTATTTCATAAGATAGATAGGGGATTCATAACCAGAAAACAGTTCTGGATAAGCACTTTCAAGAAACTCAACAGGAAATTTGACCCATCATCCTTAAATCTTCTTTACACAGCCCATAAAAAATACTTCAAGGTCAATCAGCAGGTATTCAGCCTGGCAAAAAAACTGAAATCAAAATACATTGTAGCGATGCTCTCAAACACCCTAGCAGACCATGCAAAAGCATCTTATGAAAAAGGCATCTACAAACACTTTTCACCATGCATCCTTTCACACCAGGTAAGGATGAGAAAACCTAACAAGAACATATACCGATACACAGTAAAAAAACTAAAGCTAAAACCGCAAGAATGCGTTTTTATAGACGATCTAAAGAGAAACATGCCAGCTCCAAAAAGCATAGGCATAAACACAATATTATTCAGGAACTACACACAATTAAAAAAAGATCTTAAAAAACTAGGAGTTACACTATGATCAAGGCAATTATATTTGATTTAGGGGGAGTTTATCTGACAAGGCATATCTTGCTTACCTTAACAAAGACATTCCCGGAAATGTTCAATTTATCTGTAACAGAAGACAGGCCAAGGCCAGTTTTTGGAGAGCATATTCGTCCTTCAGGATTTATGGCAGGAAAGATCACTGAAGAAGAATACTGGAAATTATGTGAGAATGATTTGAAAGTAAAGATAGACCCTGAGAAACTAAGGAACATCCTCTTAGAAGGATTTGAAGAACAAAAAGATGTTGTTAACTTGATAAAAAGATTAAGAACTGATTATAAATTGGCTTTGTTGAGTGACATGCCAAAAGAATGGGCAGATTGGCTTAACAATAAATTTAATATTTTTGATAATTTCGATGAATCTGTAGTTTCAGGTTATACAGGATTAGAAAAACCAGAACCACCTATCTTTAATTATACTTTAGAAAGACTAAAACTAAGCCCAGAAGAATGCATATTCATAGATGACTTAGAAAAGAACATAAATGGTGCAAAGAATGTTGGTATTAACGCAATCCGTTTTGAAGGCTATGATAAATTAGTTGAAGATCTTAAAAAATTAGGAGTTACACTATGATCAAGGCAATTATATTTGATTTAGGAGGAACTTATTGCACTGGATCATTAAATGATTTCATGAATAGATCTTACAATTTTCTTGGAATAGGCGAAACTTTTCATACTGATGAAGAAGTTATATTTGATAAAGATTTTAATGCTGGGAGGGTTTCCATACAATCTCTCTTTAGCAGATTATTTAATATTCAGGAATCAGATCCAAGGATTGAAGGAGTAATAGAAATATGGAAAGATACCTGGAAGCTGGAAAAAGAAATGGTTGAATTAGTAAATAGGTTAAAACAGAACTACAGATTAGCTCTTCTTTCAAACTCAGATGCAGTAAACACACCAGAATTCATAAAAAGAGGATGGTATGATCCTTTTGAAGTAGCAGTCCTTAGTCATGAAGAAGGGATATTAAAGCCAGAAAAAAGAATATATGAAATAACTTTAGAAAGACTAAAGCTAAAGCCAGGAGAATGCATATTCATAGATGATCAAAAGCGTTGCTTAGAACCAGCAGAAAACATGGGAATGAAAACAATACTATTCGATAACTTAGACCAACTAAAACAGGAATTAAAAAAATTAGGAGTACAGATATGAAAACACCAGTAAAAGAACAGGATCCGAAAAAGAGAATAAAAAACTTTGAAGAAGTCTGCCTGGGATACACAGAAGCTGAAGCTATAAAAGAATCAGAAAGATGCCTTCAGTGCAAAATCCCAAAATGTGTAGAAGGCTGCCCTATAAATATAGATATCCCTGCTTTCATAAATCTGATAAAAAACAAAAAGCACAAAGAGTCCTGTGAAAAGATAAAAGAAAAGAATAATCTGCCAGCAGTGTGCGGACGTGTTTGTCCTCAGGAAACACAGTGCGAACAGAAATGCATCTTAGGGATAAAAGGAGATGCAATAGACATAGGAAAACTTGAAAGATTCTCTGCAGAACACGATCAAAAAAAGAAAACAAAGATAAAAGAAAACAACAAAAAAATTGCAGTCATCGGATCAGGCCCAGCTGGTCTGACATGCGCAGCAGACCTAAGAAAATTAGGATACAAAGTTACAATCTTTGAAGCACTGCATAAGACAGGTGGAGTTCTTACATATGGAATCCCTGAATTCAGGCTTCCCAACAATATTATCGAAAAAGAAGTTAACAGCATCAAGGATTTGGGAGTAAATATTGAGACAAACACAATCATAGGAACAACTATCACATTCGAAGAAATTAAAGAGCAATATGATGCAATATTCATAGGAGTTGGAGCAGGACTTCCATATTTCTTAAACATAGAAGGAGAAAACCTTAATGGAGTGTACTCAGCAAACGAATTCCTGACAAGAATAAACTTGATGAACGCAAAAGACTTCCCAAATTCAGTAACTCCTATAAGAAGATCAAAGCACACTGTTGTTATCGGAGGAAGCAATGTAGCTATGGATGCTGCAAGATCTGCCAGAAGGTTAGGATCAGAAGTAACTATAGTCTACAGAAGATCAGAGAAAGAGATGCCCGCAAGGATAGAAGAAGTAGAGCATGCAAAAGAAGAAGGGATCAAATTCCAGATGCTGTCTTTTCAGAATAAAATCTTAGGAGATAAGAATGTTGAAGCAATAGAATGTATAAAAATGAAGTTAGGAGAGCCGGATGAATCAGGCAGAAGAAGGCCAACTCCTGTAAAAGATTCAAACTTCATCATAAAATGTGATCAGATAATAGTCGCGATAGGCCAGGGTCCAAACCCTCTGCTAGTCAGCAGGACAGACCTAAAAAGAGAAAAAGGAAAGCTTATTACAGATGAAAACCAACAAACTTCAGATCCAAAAGTCTTTGCAGCAGGAGACATATCATCAGGAGCATCAACTGTGATAAAAGCTATGGGAGACGCTAAGAAAGCAGCTGTTGCAATCGATAGGTTTTTAAATAAATAGATTAAAATCAGCTTAGGTGGTTATATGACGATAAAAGAGGAATTAGAAGAGGTCCCTTCTGTCGTAAAGCGCTGCCCTAGATGTAATAAACTAACTTTAAAATTTGAGAAAGGACGTATATATTGCACAAGTTGCGGATTTGAACAAAATATAAAAAGGTGAATATTATGGAAAAAGTACAACACAAGTCACAGAAAGTGCTTGTTTTATTCGACGTGCAGAACATGTATTATTCTGCAAAACAGCTATATCATGCAAAAGTAAACTTTAGCGAAATACTAAAAACAGCAGTTGCAGGAAGAAATCTTACAAGAGCTATAGCTTATGTTATAAAGACAGAGATATCAGACGAAAAGAATTTTCATTCAGCATTAGAGAACATAGGTATTGAGGTAAAAGCAAAAGACATACAGGTTTTCTATGGCGGAGCAAAGAAAGGAGACTGGGATATCGGGATAGCGATGGATGCAGTAAGATTATCTCCAAAAGTTGACACTGTTGTTCTTGTATCAGGAGATGGAGATTTCAAAGAATTAGCTTCATACCTAAAAGCTCACGGATGCAGGACAGAGGTTATTGGTTTTGGAAGGACAACTTCAGCACTGATAAAACAGGAAGCTGATCTCTTTACTGACTTAGACAAGAGCTCAAAAAAATACCTGATCCCTATGCAGCAAAGAACATACAGAAAAAGGTGATCAGATGGAAATAAACTTTTGCCCTTTTTGTGACTCTCCTTCACATAAATTAGTCCTATTGACAGAAAAACTTTTCTACTGCAAGCAATGCGATAAGTTCTTCAACTTAACAGAAGAAAAACTAAGATGTATGAAATGCAATTCTGAAAATGTTAAGATATCAGATTTCCCTGCTCCAGACGGATCATTAGTATTCCAGTGCGAGAAATGCAAGAAGATGTTTGGTACAGAGAATCTATTAGAACACAATGATATAGAGGCAAAAAAATGAAACTACCGGCTATAATAATAAACTTCAAGACATATAACGAATCTACAGGAGACAATGCATTAAAATTAGCAAAGATATGTGAAAAGGTTGCTAATGACACAGGCACAAGCATAATCGTAGCTCCTCAAGCTGTCGACATAAGGATGATAGCAAATGAAGTATCTATTCCAGTATTTGCACAGCATATAGACTCAGTAGATGCAGGATCTAATACAGGATCAATATTTGGAGAAGCTGTAAAACAGGCAGGAGCAACAGGAACTCTTATCAATCATTCTGAAAATAGGATACCGAAAGAACAGATCAAAAAGATAGTTGAAAAAGCAAAAGAACTAAAGCTAACAACAGTTGTCTGCGCAAAAGATCCTGAAGAAGGAAAAGAGCTTAACAGCTTCTCTCCAGATTCTATAGCAGTAGAGCCTCCAGAGCTTATCGGAGGAGATATCTCAGTATCAACAGCAAAACCAGAAGTGATAAAAGAATCAGTCGATAATATTGACAACAAAATAATCGTCGGAGCAGGAGTAAAGAACGGAGAAGATGTAAAGATCGCTGTTAAGCTAGGCTCAGTTGGAATTCTTGTAGCATCAGGCATAGTAAAAGCAGAAGATCCTGAAAAAGCTTTGCTCGATCTAGTTTCTGGCTTGAAATGAATAGCACCAAGCGTAGTTCTGGGATAAAGATCTATGTCAAATAAATCTGACTCACTTCTATAACAGAAGCTGACGAAGCGTGCTATTCATAAAATAAGCGAAATCTTTAAAAATCATAAAGCCAAATAACATAATAATGGCAAAAAAGACTGTAATAAAATCAACAGACCAAAGAGTTATCGATACGATAAAAAACTATGACAAGATCGCAAAGCCTTATGCAGAATACACATTTGAAAGGATTCTTCAATACCAGCTTACACAATTCACTTCATTTCTTCCTAAGAAAGCAAAGATACTGGATATAGGTTCAGGCTCAGGAAGAGACGTACACTATCTTATGGAAGAAGGCCACGAAGCTGTAGGCATCGACCTGTCAAAAAATCTTGTAAAAGAAGCTAAAAAGCTTGTCAAAAAAGGAAATTTCATACACATGGACATGCTGGACTTAGACTTCCAGAACGAATCATTTGACGGCATCTGGTGCCATGCAACCTTATGCCATATCCTCAAAGAAGATGCATTAAAAGCTCTGAAAGAGATGAATCGTGTTCTTAAATCAGGAGGCATCGTGTACATCGGATTAAGGGAAGGAACAGGAGAAAAGATGGTTCGTTACCTTAAGTCAGGAAATCTTCCTAAATTTTTTGCATTCTACACGCAGACAGAGCTAGAACAGCTTATGGAAGAGGCAGGTTTTGAGGTATTGAACTCTTATTCTGAAAGAGATGACCAGTCAGCATGGATCAATATCTTTGCAAAAAAGATCCCTGTAAAGATAGAAGGCCTTGAAGAAAAGCCAAAGAAGAAAAAAGCTGCTAAAAAGAAGAAGAAAAAGAAAGCAGTAAAAAAGCGTAAGAAGAAAAAGTAGTTCTTATTTTGTCTTTATATAAGCTTTATAGACTGGATCTGCATAATCAACATCAGCCCCAGTGTCAGGATCAGAATACTGCACCCTTATATCACATTTATATGTCTTCCCACGCTGAGCGTTTGTAGTATCTACTCCGATCAAAACAATTGCCTGATCATTTTTGCTTATATCTACAGTAGGAAGATATTGTGTAGGTATATTGCTTCCGCCACCTATAGCAACACAGTTATCACCTTCAACAAATACCTTAAATGTATCTTGGGTAGTTCCGCCTTTAAGTATGTTTGATATGCCTACACCAAAACTTACAAAATCCCCAACCTTAACTTCTTTTGTATGCAAGGGGATAGCGACTCTTTCATTTCCTACAAGCAGAGCCCTTATCTTTGTCTCTGTCTCAGAATCAAGTCTTGCTTTCATCTCTCCGGCCTTTCCGAAGAACTGGTTGACAAGTACAAAGCTTGCAGAGAGTATCGCAATAGATAATATCATAACAACAATAAAATTAATGCTTAATTCAATAGCTTTTTTATTGTTCATCAGTTAACACCTGGATTTATGAATGTAACATCCCCTAACGTTATCTCTGTATCTGAAACAGTCTCTGTTGTCTGTGTTCCTACAACTGTTGAAAATTTATAGAATAGTTTCAATGATGGTTTTTTATCACTCTCTCCATCTATCGATGTCTTCAGCTGAGCTAATGGAGCTATTTCAACTGTATATGAGCTTCCTTCAATCTCAAATCCTTTTGCTATTGTCTGCTCTGCAAGAAGGCTTTGTGTTGCTTTATCTATCATCTGCAGCTTGTTTATCTTTATATCTTCTGCTGTTCCCTTCTTTATCAGCTGAAGTTCTACAGTAAATCTGTCTTTGTTTACGTTAAATGGCCTGTTCATACCAACTTGTACATCAAATGTGACAGCACCCATATTTTTAGTATTGATTGTAGGTGCGCTGTTTATCGAAACACCTTCCTTTAATTTTGTCTTGCATCCGTTATGGCATGCTTTTTCAAGATATTTGCCGACATCTCCTTTGCAGGGGCCGCAGTCTGCAGGTGCGCTGCATTCATCCTCTCCTGTCTCACATATGAAATTTCCTGCACAGCTCTTCTTTGCTGTCCTTTCAACAAAATAATCTGTATATTCAGAGCACTTCTCTACTGTACATGGGTTTCCATCATCCCATTCAATATTTGGAGGGCAGGAAGGCTCTTCAGTAGGATCTACAAATAAGAATGACAGTTCTTTTTCATACTCATAGCTTTTAGCAACTTCTCTTCCAATAGAATCTACAACATTATATTCAATCTCAAATGCAGCCCAAAGGTTCTTTTCTAAGCTTTCATTTATAGGCTCTTCAATCTTTAAAGGAACTGTTGTATTAACTTCCATATTTTCATCCCATAATATCCTGTCTAATTCTTTATCTGCTATAACCACTACATCATCATTTTCCCATGTTTTCCTGTTCTTATTGTATGTTCCAGTATGGCTCAATACCTTCACACTTTTAACTGTAATATCCCTGACATTATCCAGCTTGCTGTCTATCTGCAGCCCTATAAACAGCTCAGATGCATCGATATTGAATGGCTCATCATATAGGAATTTTCCAAATAATTCGATATATTTCTTGTTCATATCTAAGATCTCTATAGTCTCAGTAGGCTTCTGCATCTTTTGCTTTCCTTCTTTTATAGCTGTAACACAGTTCTGGTTATCATCGCAGGTCTGCTCCATATACTTTCCTACATCTCCGGTACATGCTGGCTTGCAGTCTTTATCACAGTTGCATGGGTTCTCTGTCTTAGGATCACACAGGTTATCTCCGCAAGTACATCCAGGCTTTTGGTTATAGCTGCATACTCCTTTTACACAGCTTGCTATAAAGCAGTCCCCAGGAGGGATACAGTCGCTTCTTGTCTCACATTCTTTGCTTCCGCAGCCTGCTATTAATAAGGTAGAAATGATCATCAATGCTATTATCAAGTTTCTTTTCATAAATAAGACCTCAAAAAAATAAAATTTTAAAAAAATAAAAAAGTTATCTACTTGATAACTTCATACTCTCTTATTATCAAGACCATGAATACTATCAACAGTAGAGCTCCGCCAAGCAGCCAGCTTATAGCTTCTCCCCAAAGTTGGTTGAAAAGCTTCCATCCACCATAGGCGATGACAACTGTTCCTAGCCACAAGAACTTATCAAGCACTAGTTTCATGACCTCAAATTCTTGTTGTTGAGTTAGTCTTTTTTTCATTGTACATCACCTTATGTAAATTCAATTATTATCTGCTTTGTTATTGTTCCGCCTACTGAAAATGGAGCTGATATTGTACATATCTCAGTTGTTGCAGTTGTTGGTGCAGTTCCGATCAAAAACTTAAATCCAGAATATGACTGAGCTGGAATATTTCCTAATGTACCTTGTCCAGTTATTGACGTCCCGCACGTAAGCGTCGGAGTAATACTCTCTGCAGCAGTATTCGCATTGTAGATATTTACACCAAATGTAAGCGTCTTTCCGATCTTACCTTTCACTGTATCAGCTGGTAAAACTATAGGTTCTTCCTCTGTTGCTGGAATGTTTGGTGGTGGTACATCTAATTTGCTTCCAAACTTCGCAAACATGCTTTTTGTAAATCCAAGCCCTAATCCCAGCATGCTGATCGCTAATACTAGAACAACAATAGCATTGATAGAAAGACTAAGACTTCCCTTCTTTCTTGACCTCATCTTTTTAACACCTCTTTTTAGATTAACATAATTAGTTTATAGTCAATATTTACATTACTCATTTATAAACTTTTCCCTATATTATATAAGAAATCTAAAGCTCTGCAACTTTAATAGAAGTTGCACCAGGCATCTTATGCGATGCTCTCTTCAAAGCTAATTTTGCAACATCAAGATTCTGCTTATTTACATATACACTGAACAATGACTGCCCTTCCCTTACTCTTGCTGCTGTTCCGATAGCTTTCCCAAATGAACATTTCATTCCTGTACTCATCCTGTCTGCTCCAGCTCCAGCTGCTAATGGGTTTTCTCTAAGAATATGATGAGGATATGATCTTATCTTGAAATAATATGATTTACCCAGATTGCTCTCTAAAACTCTGTTTGCTGTCTGCCTAGCAGATTCTAGGGCATTATGTCTGACCTGGATATCCTTTTTAGAGACTAGATCAAGCTGATAACCAAATTCCTTGGAAGGACTTCCCATATCAAAACGGACAATATGCACATTAGGCCTTGTCCTCACAAAAGACAGCTTCCTGAATTTAGACACCCTTGTATACGGTCTCTCTAACCTTCTATATGCCACGAATTTCCTTAATTTTGCCATTTTCCTTTATAAAGCTTTCATTAGTAGAACCAAGACAAAAAGTCATTTGGCTACTTTTAACCGCTATATTAGATTTGAGGATTTAGTTCTCATTTATAAATCTTTCTTAGATAAGGGAGAATATTTATAAATAGACCCTTGTTTAAGGGACATATGTGTGTTATTTCTGACACACCTGAAAAAAAAGGGGTGTAGTTTAGTTTATAGGAGGTTTAGATGCTAAAGCTAATAAAAGAGAATGTAGGTTATAAGGATTGTGCGTTCAAGGTAATGAGTAGGATAAAAGCTATAGAGAGTATAGAGATCTTTGATGAAAAAGAAAGCATCAATCAATACCAATACAAACTGAAAGACAAATCAGGTGATATTGGTTGCCTAAGATTCTATCAAAAAAAAGATGGAAGCACCACTATAGATGATTCTCAAATAAAAGAAGGATATAGGGATCAAATCAGAGAGGTTATGAATGGTTACATAACTCTCAAAGCCTTTAAAACCGGGACTGTTCCCTTAGGAACTAGACATTTTTCAGATCCTATTTTGATTAAGAAAGTTAAAACAGAACTACTTTCAAAATTTAAGCAACTTAAGGATTCAGGCCTTAATAACCAGATATTCGAATATAGGCTTGAAGGGAATAACTTGATTATGATTCAATATAAGGTGGGTTCATTATTATTCCAAGGAAAAGCAACAGAGTTTTCCGATGAAGTGATTAAGTTTGTTGATAAATTGATAACTGATGAGCAGCGATCTTTTTTATTAAACAGAATAAAAGAGCAAGTTCCAAAAGAGGATTTTGAAACAATCTGCGAAGCATTAGATAAAAGGCAGTTAAGACTTAACGAATTTATATCTTCAGAACTTTATTCTGTCTTGTCTGGATGCGGATCTCATCTTCTTCAAGATGGTTTGGTCATATTCCAGGTTATGAAGGAGAACAAGATTGAACTTAAAGACTATGGGTCTGTGCTTAGAAACTTTGCAATGCTCTTTGAAGACTTTCTGATTGAGTGGATGATTAAACTTAAGCTAATAAAGGAATGCGATCTTCAGGCAGATACAAAAGCAACTTTTGTTGGAAGAGTTTTAGGAGATCCTAATAAAATTAAAGAGATGTATGGTCAATATTATATTAGAACCAGACCAAAATTTATTGAGAAGCTACAAGCCGCTTATCAAGAATGTAGGCATGATCTTTTACATGCTGATAAATTCAAGTATCAACCAATAGAATCTTTTGAAAAAGCAGAAAGAAGACTAAAGACAATAATCGATTGTATGGAAGACTGTACAGATCTTTTTTCTGATTTCTTTGCTGAATCAGATAATAAAAAGAATTTAGATATTGGTTATAATGTTGTTGGAACTGATGAGTCTGGGAAGGGTGATTATTTTGGACCTTTGGTTGTTGCTGGTGTTTATATTGATACTCCTGAACTTGAAGAAAAACTAAGAAATATGGGGGTACAAGATAGTAAAAATCTATCTGATGTTAAAGTCATTGAATTATCAAATGAAATCTGTAAAGTATGTAAACATAACGTAGTTTTGATAGGTCCGACAAGATATAATGAACTATATGATAAGATGAACAATCTTAATGATATTCTTGGATGGGGTCATGCAAGGGTTATTGAAAACATTCTTGGAAATGGTGTGGATCCTAGCTGCATCATCTCTGATAAATTTGGAAATGAGTCTATAATAAACTCTAGTCTAATGGAAAAAGGGAAAAAGGTCAACCTTATTCAAGAGATTAGAGCAGAACAAAATATCTCTGTTGCTGCAGCATCAATCCTGGCAAGAGCAGGATTTCTCAAGAGTATACAAAAAGTTTCTTTAGAGAGTGGATTCAAAATACCAAAAGGAGCTGGTGATGTAGTAGTAGACGTTGCAAGAGATCTAATTAAATCCAAAGGCAAGGAATCTTTGAGAAACTTTTGTAAAACACATTTTAAGATCACAAAAAAACTGTGAAATCTTTTTTTTAGAAAGTTCAGGCTACAGACATTTTCTATGGCTTCTTGACTGGTTTTTGACCTCTGATATCAAAATACCCCTTAGCTATATCATATCCTTTTTTTGTTAGTACTACTTCTGAGCCTTTAACATCAATCCATCCTAATTTGAATGCATCTCTTCTTTCAGGATGACGCTGTGTGAGTCTACCTTGATGGAGATACACATCTCCGAGAGTGTTTCTGATCTCAATTTCAACAATAGATAGATACCTTTCTATATTTGGTGCAAAAAGATCTTTATTCTTTTCCCTATCTGATGCAGTTACTGATTTATCAGACTCAACAATATTCCTGAGTGTAGCATAATGTTTTTTAGCAACCTCTCCGCAATATCTTAATTCTTTAACTGCTAGATCAGATTCAGCTTTCATCTCAGTTTCAGATTCAGCAACAAGAGAATCTAAACCTTCTTTTTCTTTCGCAATATCTTCTCTTAATTTTTGAGAAATCCTTGAACCTTCTTCAAGTATTGGTTGCATCTCTTTTACACTTACTGAAGTTCCAAGATACTGCTCTGTCATATTCTTGAAATATTCGTTTGTGTTTCTGATGACAGATGGATCTTCACTTATGAAAGTTGTCATGATAATATTCTGCTCTTTGCAGACAGATCTATAGATTTCCTTAGCTCTTTCCATCACTTCTTGACTAAAATGAGCTTCAGGTATCTTTAATCTTTCAAGCATCTGTAGTGCTCCATTTACATCCCCCGCTTCAGAAGTCTGCAAGACATTATCCAGTGATTCCATAGTTTTTTGATAATGTGTGTCGCTTGGCGGAACATATGCAGGTTGTAATGCACCTAGAATAATATTTTTTGAAGCATTTTCGTAGTATTTTAATTCATCGATATAATGCTGATTAATTTTTCCTTCCTTGCCTATGTTACTTCTTGCAGTTCCAAGAAAACCCCTCATACGAGGCACATTCTCATTCTTTATTACAATCTCATATAGTTGTCTACTAAACTTATCAGCTAATTGAGAGCCATGAACCTCCTCAGTTAATGTGTCAAACTTTTCGAGAAGTTTCATTGTTTCATCATATCTTTTTTGGATAGCTGAGCTAACTATTGCTTCAGCAATAAATAAGGCTTGTTTAAAGTCTGGATGTTTGTCTACTTCCATATCATATGTCATAGATTCCATTTCTTTTTCCAAAGGACTAGCATTTTCTGTTTCCATATTGATTACCTCCTCTTCACACCTCTTTTATCATCATAATGGACAAATCATATTTAAAGATTATCCAAAAATTTATATATTTAGGATCTAATGATTTCATAATGGCTTTAATATATGAAACTGAGAATTTTACACTAGAATCTCATGAGAAACCTGAGATAGACAGATCAGAGGGTGGACACATGAAGATCAACCCTAAGAAAATAGTTACTGATAGGACTGAGTTAAGTCCGAAACAAGCTGTAGAGTTGATGAGGTTTACTATTGTTTCTGGAAAAGCTATGAAGGAAGGCATGGCTAAAAGAGGTGTAAAAATAGGAAGGATAAATTACCAAGATAATGGGAACTGGACGCCTCACTTACATGTTCATTTGTATGGGAGGGCTGTTGACGCAAAGGTACAGAAACCTGAAGATCCCTTTAAGCCAGGTCATCAAAAAGGATTCATGCCGTTAGATGAAGAAGATATAAATTCAATAAAGGAAGAAATTGATAATTTGTTTAAACAAGAAGAATTTTCTGATTCTGTTTGGGGAATTTAAGGGCTACAAAGAATCTCCTTTTATTTAGAAAATCTTATCATACACTCGATAAACTAAATCTATTATTTCATTACGGTAACAAATTGCAAAAGGGATACTTGCCCCAATAGAATATGGGATTAAATTTTTATTGTCTGGTTTTTCGGATGGAAGAACATAATCCCCTCCTTTCATTCTTCGCCAGTATTTTATTCTATTATAAGCAGGTTCTCCAACAGTCAATATCGGAAGACCTGTTATCAAACTATCAAGTGATCCAGCTAGAAGTCCTTTAATTGTATTTACAGTATTACTGGCTATTTTCCTTGCTCTTTTTACTCTTATCTCTTCTGTTATTGGGTCCCCCATAATTATGTGTTAAGGGCTTCTGATATATAAAGATTTATCCTAAAAAACCCGACGTTTTTCTCTCAAACAATCCTCCCCTCAAATAAAGCAGTTTTTCTTAAAATTTTGAGAAATCTAAATAATATGCCCTTTTTTGATCAAACAATTATCCCTTTTTAAATAGCCTTATAAATCATGGAAAAGGGGTGGTTTTTTAGTAAATATTTATATACAAAAACCTCTTTATAACTTTAAAAAGAGTTCTGTTTAGGTGGTTTGTAGGATATCAGGAAGATAAAAAAATGAAAGAAATGAAATCAGTTTTATACATGCCAGACGGCAATAGAAGATTTGCAAAACAGAACAACATTTCCCTAGCAGATGCTTATTATTTGGGTGGGAAAAGTTTAAGATTACTTTCTGAGTTTTTTGTAGCTGAAGGAAGATCAAAGAGATTAATATATTATGGTTCATCCAACTACACTCCTAAAAGATCAGATTCAAGTGTAGATATAATGGTGGAGGGTGCTGAAAGAACATTTAAAGAACTTATCAAAGAAGATTATTTCAAGAAAAATGATATTTCTCTTAAAGTACTTAATCATTCTTGGAAATTACCTTCAAAATTTGAAGAAGCAATAGAATACCTATCAGAATCAACCAAAGACGGAAAAAAAGGAGAAGTTGTAGTCTTAATTGGTTATTCTTTGGAAAAAGACATCAATCAAGCTCTTTCACAACATCCTCAGGATTATAATTCATTAAAGAAAGGAGTGCTTTTCTCAGATATTGATTTAGTTATTAGACCAAAAGAGATGAGATTATCTAACGCACCAATTTATGCAATGTCTCAAGCTCAAATGATGACAATAGATAAATTTAATCCAGAAGTAAAAAGAGAAGATCTGGAGAGATTATGGCAAGATTATGTTAAATTAAGGGAATACAAAACAAAAAGCAATCCACATCATAAATAAATGGAGGTTTATTCCTCTTCTTCTGTCTCTTCCAGATCCTCTTCAATCCATTCATCTCCGCACATTTTTACAAGTAACCTCATAAATCTCATTCACCATCTTCTCAACATGAAAATCATCCTGTAATATTACATCTCTTGCGTATTGTGTTTTATTCTTATATCCAAGTTGTTCAGCTTTGCTTTTGAGCAGTTCATACTGTAGTTCTGTTAGCAATGCTTTTACTCTCATATTCCTTACCATTAGACATCACCTTTTCATGGATTTTTCTTATCTTTTCTTCAAAATTTGCATTAGTCTTTAGAATCCTGTCTCTAAAGTATGCGCTGATAGTTTTATAGCCATATAATTCTGACTTAAGCTTGATCTTTGCAAATTCTCCTTCCGAGACTCTCACAGTAAAATCCATTTTGTAATCCAATCAAGCATACAAAGAGACACAACTAGCTAAATCAACTAGTTGTATGCCTGATTTGCACACATTTTTTGCATAGTCAAATCCTGTTGCATTTGTACCCATCTTTGGGACACATTATTTTCCTAATATGCTTTGATCTATACAATACACAGTCTGTAGAAGCAACTCAAAAGTTTATTAACTTCAGCCACCAATTGCGCGTACAACGTTAGAATAAAAGGCAATTCGAAAAACATTTTCGCAGTTTTGCCATTTTCAGTAATTGTATCACAGCAGTACAACGCTTGTACCCTATGAATTCATATTTTCATTAATTTACAATTTAGGATTTATCTTTCATTTATAAATCTTTCCCGTCTTTTAGCTCCCAAAAACAGAAAATGTTCCACATTGTGAGTGTTGAGATGGATCTAAAATGGTGTTTTTGTGGATAAGAATGTAAAAAGAATTCTATATTTTCTAAAATAAAGAAATATATTTAAATATCATATTCTTGGTATATTTAATGAAAAAAACAATGAATCATGCCAAAGAAATAATACTTAGGTTATGTATTTTAATCCTGGTTCCTTTACTTATTAGTTTTGTATTCTTAAACCCATTTAAAGAATATGAAATGAAATGTTCTACAATGGAATGTGATACAATTGATGAAGATGGAGTAATACCTTCAAAGATAATGGAACTAAATCCTACAAATATTGACACCTATTTTATTGATAATTTCTTGGAAAGAATATTTAAAGTAGGATTTGGATATAATAAATACAATTTAAAAATTGAAGATCTATCTTATGTAAGCAATTTGAGTTTAGCAAATATGTCTTTTAAAGTTGAATTTAGAGAAAATAATTATACTTTACCTTATCAGGAATCGATAATCTTTCAAAATATAGAATTAGAATCTCATGATAGAGTTAAATTGCACTTACTTTTAACGATTAAGAGCGAGGATATTGAATCTAATTCAATTGTATTAAGAACAGATTATAAGATAAGGATCACGAGATCATTTTGGGAGTATTTCTCTAAATTCATAGTTATATTAATTACTTGGTTGGCATTATTCAGATTATTAAGAAAGACCACATATTATGTCTTCTATAAAAATAGGGATTAAACAATTAGTAAGGTTTTTATAGTACCCATATTATGTATAATATCCATAATATGAACAATTTAAATAATAGTAATAATAAAAAGGTAATTAATGCCAAAAAAGAGGGACGGAAAAAGAGTAGGGATAAGCATAACTTTAGAAGAAAATATGCTGATAAGATTAGACGAATTCTGCAAAGCAAATTTCAACGCCGAGAGATCAGCTGTAATAGAAAACGCTTTAAAAAAATTCTTAGAGGAAAAATCAAAATGAATGATGATTTGTATGAGTCAGCAATAGAGGCATTATCTAAGAATCCTAGTGAAGGTCAAGTAGAAAAAAGTGTTGTATTCCCGATCCTAACTAAACTGGGGTATGATGAAAAGAACATATTTAGTAAAGTGTCAGTTCGTGTTAAGGTAGGGAGTAAAGGATATAAACGATTAGAAGCAGATATTGTTGCAAAAGACAAGAAATTACCCACCTTAGTTATAGAAGCCAAATCACCCAAGAAAGGATTAACATTACCTGATGATTATAACCAAGGTATGTCTTATTGTTTTAGTCCAGATATAAAAACTAGATTTTTATTTTTAACAAGTGGTTTCAGTAGCAGGTTGTATGAATCAGATAAACTCTTATTTGAATATGACTTGAAACACATCTTTGCAAATATAGATTATTTTAGAAAGATACTTAGTAAGGAATTAGTGATAAAAAAAGAAGAACCAACGTCTGTGGATATAGAAAATTTCTTCACATTCTCTCATAATAGGATGTATGCACAAGATGCAATCAAACCAGCAGAATCATTAAACATATTGACAAAACTTTTTCTAATAAAAACAAATGAAGAAAGAGGTAAGACATTATACAGTCTAAGAACAATATTGGATTATGAAGATGATTATCATGGAGCTAAGACAGATAAACAAAGAGAAGATATAGAGAATAAAATATATAGGTATTTGTCAGATTGCTTAATAAATATAGACACAGATTTATTGTATCCTGAACAAAGATCAATATCTCGTAATATATCAGTTCCTACTTTATTTGAGATAATAAAGAACCTTTATGGTTATACTCTGGATTTCATACCTGTTGAGAAAAAAGGTTCAGCTTTTGATTCATTCTTAAACAAAACACTGAAAGGAAAGGAATTAGGACAATTCTTTACACATAGGAATGTTGTAAGGTTCATGGTTGATATGAGTGAGTTGAAATTAACTGATAAAATTCTAGATCCTGCTTGTGGTACTGGTGGATTTATAGAAACATCTTTCTTTGAATTAAGGAAAAAGCTAAAGAGTATATTCATTAAAGATTCTGAAGAATACGAATTAAAGTTAAATCAATTAAGAAATGATCAAATATTTGGAATAGAAAAAGATGGAAGTGTAGCGTCTTTGGCGAAACTTAGTATGTCAATGAATGGTGACGGACACACAACAATTTTCAAAGGAGATGGGCTTTCGTTTTCTAATGATAAGATAAAGCAAGGGTCTTTGAATAAAATACTAACAAATCCACCATTTGGTTCTAGGTCTGTAGTGCAGGTAAAGGACAAGAAAACATTATCTCTGTTTGATTTGGGTAAGAAATTCAAGTTTGACAAAAAAGAAAATAAATTTGTTAATACAGGTAAATTACTAGACGGACAAGACATAGGTGTTTTATTCTTAGAAAGAAGTATAAGACTTTTAGGTAAGGGTCAATTATTGGGCATAATATTACATGATGGAATTTTTTCAAATTCTTCGTATAAATATATAAGGCAATATATAAGAGATAATTGTAAGGTACTTGCAATAATTAAACTTTCTAATGAGACTTTTAAACCATATAGTGATGGAGGAGGTACTGAAACATCAATCTTATTTTGTACAAAAGAACAAGAAAAGAAAGATGATAAATGTTTTTTCGCAGTCGCAGAAAATGTAGGTTACAAATATAAAAGAAATATGATAATAGATACAATAAATGATTTACCTGGAATACTTAATGCATACAAAAATAAAAAGAACCATGGTGAATCTAAGTGGATTTACCTTAATAAAATTCCAAAATATGAAAGGATAGATGCCCAATATCACTGTAGGAAAAAAATAAAGAAGACTGGAAAATTTATAGAATTAAAAGAGTTAATACAAAATAAGAGAATACTTAATGGATTTCCATTTAAGAGTAAATATTTTGGAACTGGAGACCAACCATTAGTGAAAATAAGACAATTGAATAATTCTTTATTGGATCTGGATAAATTGGAAAAAATACCCTTAGATTACTATTCCAAGTGTAATACAATTAAATTGAAGGAAAATGATATCTTATTAGGTATGGATGGTAAAAAAGAATTCAGATGTTCTTATGTTGACAAACTAACAAAAGATATTGCTGTGAATCAAAGAATTGCAGTTATTAGGGTTAACGAAAAGATAATATCTCCTGCATATGTTTTTATGGTTCTTAGATCTGAATTGGGACAAAAACAATTGATGGGAGAAAAGACCCAAACTGCAACAGTAGCTCATTTAAGTAACTCAATAATAGAAAAAGTCAAAATACCATTAATTGATAAGAAGATTATTGATAAGATTGATAAAGATTTTAAAAATTATGTTGTTTCTATCAGAAAAACCGAAACTGCCCTAAATGAATTAAGTGAAAAGATTTAGGGTATAATGAGTTTTGAGCTAAATGGAGTGATAGATCTGTTAATGAAACGATGAACTTCCTAGAAAACCTTACAAAAACCAAGGATTACTCTTTAGTTTTTGATTAAGCTTGAATTCTCCAAATCCTTTAAATATTGCATTCATCAGATATGCAATATCATTAGCATATTTGAGAGTTATTGGTAGATGGCAAAATGTCTTAGTTGATGCCCAGTTCAGTTTTGTTAGACTCAGTAATTGAAGAGCTATCAACTTATGTTCTATGATTAAGTTATTTGGGAAACAATCTATATTGACTTCAAGAAGTTTTGGTGTTCCCATCCCCTTTTGTCTTAGGGTGTTGCACCCAGTAGTTGATAGATAAAACTGATTTGGTGAAGTGATAACATAATTCCCCCTAGGTAAACTGCCATCGGAATAAAAAGACTCATCATACATCCTAATTGGTGTTTCTGAGTTTATCCATACAAAAATAAGTTCAATATCGGGAAATTCAGTTAATAACTCAGAATATATTTTTTCCTTTATCTCCCTAGATAGTCTACAAGAATGATGAATCTGAATTTTTTTAATATTTCTCTCATCCTTAAGTTCTTCTAATGTTTCTTTTATAAGATTTGTAAAATGTTGCTTTCTATCTTCAAAGCTTAGTAATTCTGTAGTTCCTTTATAAAACCTCCATCTACCCATCTTATCAAATACATTTACATATCCCAATATTCTACTTTGACCATCCTTATCGGATATATTTGAGTAAGATAATCCAATAAGTAAATCGCAGTCAGGGAATCCTTCAGATAAGACCCATGGCGTAAATCCACTCTTAGCAAATAAATCCAATGATATGTTTAGATCCTTGAATCTTAAATTATTCAATGTGCTGGTATCTACCATTTGTGAATTATAACCTTCTTCCAAAAGATACCGTTTACAAGCATAGTATGGAGAATCGTATTCAAATCTACTATATTCTGACTCTGAACAATAAATCAAAAATATGTATTGAGAGTTATCTTTTATTTCTTTAATTTTCTCTTTTAGTTTATCGACATACTCTTTAGAATCATTACACTCTAGTGTATTTTCCTTAATCAATTTCACCCCAAATGTCTTCTCAACTCCTTGGTATCTAAAACTTCCCTTACTTATTTGAGATATCAAGTATTCCATCTTTTCAGAAACATCTTTTGTGCATACAGGGATGATCCTTATCTCTTTCTCAGGTTTCTCATAAGCTCCATGTGTTGTGAGAGTATCTAAGACGATATCTCCCTTATATCTGTTCAAAGTATCTACACTTATTTGCACTTCCTTTATATCTTTCTTAAGTTCAAAAGTTGGTTTCTTTAGTTTTACTGGGTTTATGTCTAAATTTATATTATGATCATCTATTTTCAGTGGGAATACAGAACTCCCTATAAGCTCAGCTAATTCTTTTGTTCTCTTAGCCCTTATCTTTGGTGCTCCTACAACAGTCAATAAAGAGTATTTCTTTGATTCTGCATCAATATCATAACTAATTCCAAGTGCATTTATGAGTCTTTGTAGATGATGGGTTTTCATATTAGGATAAATATTTCTATGATTTGCTTTTAACACTTCTTTATTTGTTTTAAGAATAACTTCACCATCACTTATTGAGATGATCTTTCCTGACGTTTTACTTTCTTTATCAAATGCATCCATTCCAATCAGTTCTTTGTTTAAGTCTATATGGCTTGAGATATATTCTAGAGTTACTCTTGGTTTAAGTAATACCCTTGGGTCAATTATAAGGAATAATTCATCAGATAATTTTCTTATTGAGAACCTAAATCCAGGTAGTATGGATATGATGATCTTATCTCCTTGTTTTACTTCATATATGGGGTTGTTCAGTTGATATGCATTTGTTTTGAAATTAGGAACAAACCAGCCAGTATCAATAAGTTTCGAGATAAAAGTCCTCCTTATCAATTTAAGGAAGTCGTAATCAAAGAAGGATGGTTTTAATAGACTTCCTCCTTTATCAGATATTGCCAAGTTAAATAGGTTTGAGTATTGAGGGACATCTTCTTTAGATTCCTCCGGAGCCCTACTTCTTTCTTCTAGATTATTTTTTAGTATGACCATAATGCTAGAATCAGTCTCTTTAAACTCTGGTGCGGGAAGATTGGATTGTAACATGTCTTCTTTCATCCTTCTTGTGCCTTCAGCCATAGCTTTGACATATTCAAAATATTTTAGGGCATCCATTATCTTTGGATTCCGGGGGTGATGGTAGAAGTTGGTGGGAGTCACCATGCCTGGGAATCTCCCTGGGCTTTCTATAACAAGCCTATCATCAAACATCTTTATGAATATGTGAGCATTCTTAAGCGAGTATGATCTATGAACAACTGCATTTACGATAGCCTCAAGGATTACTGTTGGAGGATACTCTGGCTCTTTTACAAACTTGCCGTTTTCATCAAGATTGCTAAACTCCTTAATCTGTGTTTTTATGTACTCAAAGGATTTTTCTATAAGCCGAGGGATGGGGCCTTCAAATTCCTTGTCTTTTATAACATTTAGGCTTCTTCCAGCACCTTCACTTTTTCCTTCATATCTTAGAAATCTTATCTTTGCCCCAGATATGAACTCCTTGGGGTCTTTGCTAAGGGTTAGTAATCCAGCAGAGGTTAGTTTTTTTATGCCATCTTCATCTTTTATCAATCGCTTGGATATAAGGGCTTGTTCTGCATCAAGATCAGAAGTTATCCCTTCTCTCTTTTTTATACCATCTATAAACTGATCTAGCATATCATCATCCAGCTTCTTTATGTCAAAATCTTCATAGCAGACAGACTCAAATTCTAGTTGCCCTTTTGAGTATTTCAATTCTATTTTTTCTTCTTCATCTAGTTCATGTGTCTGGTCGCCTATCCTGACATATGCTTTTCTGTTAGCCTTCTCAATGACTTTACCCTCAGAATATTTCACATATATCAATAGCAAGAAATCACTGCTTCCTTCCTTATTGGTACATGCAAGGTTCTTAAATTCATATACTCTGTCATGTATGAGTCTATTCAAATCTGTCTGGATGTTGTTGTACCACTGCTGGCCAAGACTTGAAATGCCAGAGATTGCTCCATCATCTTCAATCCCAACTATTATCAATCCCCCATCTTTGTTCTTATTAGAAAAACCAGATATAGCATCAGCTAGTTTATCCGCAGTTATCTGTCTTTTTCTCTCAAAATGTTGAGATTCCAAGTCTCCTGATGTCAAAAGCTTAACATCAGGATTATCAAATACTTCTTTTGGGTTCATTTATGAGGAGAAATCACTAAAGTTTTATAAATTATATCCAATTTTCTTCGTCACTACTGTTAGACAAAAGCATATATCTATCCTACATTAACTTCTTAGATCTTTATGGCTTAAAAACATTAATGTTTTTCAAGAGAGATTAATGTAGGACATGAATCTGAATCTGTCACTCACACCATCTCCTTCTCCACAAATTTCTTCATCTTTTTTGCTTCTTCTTCAGTTATCTCTCCTCTCAAATATCTCTGTGTGATTATGGCTATTGGATCATCTTTTGATGTTTCTGCAACAATTGGTTTTGGTTCTTCTTCCTTTGGTTTTCCATTCCTCAACTCGTTCATCGAATCCATGATGTTACTATTCTCAATATGCGAATAGACATTTATTGTTGTGTCCATCTTTGCATGTCCCATCGCTTCTTTGACATATGCTGCACCAAGACCTTTATTTATCCAGTATGTTGCGAATGTATGTCTCCAGACATAAAAAGTGTATTTGCTTCTTGGTTTTCCATTCCGCTTATATCTATCATCTTTTTCATCAAGTCCAGACTACTTATGTTAGTGATAAATGCTGATCGCTCAACATATCCGATTATGTGCATCTGTATTGATATACTAAAAAAAGCAGGATATTAAGAATTATTCCTCACAAACCCTCCCCACCTAACACTGGCAGCAATTCTCCTGCTTTATTATCTCCATAACCCTTAACAGGAAGAATATTAACTTCAACTTCTAGAAGGCCGTATTTAATGCCATTGTTATTCTTGAAAGCAACATTGACTGTCCTCTCACCATCAGTATAGCCAAAACCATAAGCAAACGCACCACCCATACCGCTGTCATCCAGGCCAAAACGCAGGTAAAGATCACCAAGATCATAGACACTGATCTTCTGTTCCATTCCAATTCTTATCCCAGGGCCGCCAATCACAGGAATCTTAAGGCCAGTTGCTGCAGCAAAAGGATGCAAAGCACTGTAATAGTTAGCTGCTATTGTTAATTCTCCGATCTTATCATCAACAGTATAGCTTGCTCCGGGCCTGAGATTAAAAGCTTCTCCATCTAAGCCAGACCAGAACTTCATCAGAAAACCCAATCGTAATTCATCCCCTTTTATCAAAAGATTATCCTCTTCAAACAGGCCGCTAACTTCATAATCAAAAAGAAAGTCATCTCTTTCTACATCTCCTCTCTTATCGTTCGTGTATTTAGGAGTGATTGCACAACCGACTGAAAATTTAGAATTAAGTTTTAATCCTCCAGCAAACTTAGCCCAGGTTATATCCTCATCAACAATATCAGTCAGGCTTTGTCTTGAATTCATAGCCTGCAATCCTAAAGTTAACTTATTCGAAACAGGAACCACAGCAGAAAAGATATCATCATACCTTATGCTTTCAGTATCACCTATAAGTTGCGTATAGCTGACCCTAAGATATTTCAGATAATGCATCATAGCTTGGTTCCAATAGATCGCATGAGTATTATCAGAAGTTGTTATGCCTGCCCACCCCATAGCCATCTGTTTAGCACCAGTACATGCAGGAGCCATTGTTGCATGTGAAAGTAGAGCGATCAACCCAACCGATACCTTTCTCTTTATCTTATCAATTATTTCCATTTTCTAAAATACCTAAACAAGAACTCTTTTTAACCCAATAAGACCACTTTTATTTATAAATCTTACTCCATCGGAGTCTCTGTCCACAGTGTCCAGTCATTAGATGGACTATAAGACCCAAACACAAAATAAGGCGGCTGATTCCTTCCAAAATAGCTGTACTGCACCTCTCCCCATCTATTTGGTCCATGTGTTGCTGGCCCAGTCGCACCCCCATAACCAGCACCATAAACATTGCTGCCAAACTCCCTCCATGTCTTCATCAGTCCATGGAAATCACTTAAATCAGTAGATGCATCAGCACCTGGCTCAACAGTCAATGGCCCTTCATAACCATGCTTTTTCAATATCTTAGCTATCTCTTTCACAGGAGCAGTTCCTTGTCCTGGTGCAAGATGATCATCCTGATAACCGAAATTATCTGTAAGATGTACATTACCCACAACCCTGTTTTTAGCAAGATCTTCAACTTCCCTTATCAGCCAGTTCTTGAACTGCTCATCACTTCCAGTAAAATATTTTCTCCACATATTGAAATGCCCAGTATCTATAGTAGCCTTAACATGAGTTTCAGCAGCTTTCTTTGCAGCTTCAGCATCTAATCCTCTTTGCTCCTGCAGCTGTTTTGCCATCTCTTCTCTTGCATTCAACACCAATGTCTTCAGCTCACCAGGATGAGCTCCATATCTTTCAGGAAAGATGTTCTCCATAGTTATCATCAGAGGATTATCCTCAAGATGCTTTTGCTTTGTCTGGTCATAAGCATGCAGTGCAGCTTCAGCATAAGCTTTCTTCGCTTCTGATAAAGCATATTTCTTCGCACTTACAACATTCTCCTGCGTTTCCCTGGAATCATAAGCCTGCTTCTCCTGGGATATAGCTGACTGCTGGTTATATGCCATTTCTTGTTCCAGTCTCCATATCTCTTTGCTCAGTGTTTCAACTGGGCTTTTCACATCTCCAGGAACAAACTTTGAGAAACGGCCTTCCTCTTCTTTCAGTTTCCATCTTTCTTCTTCCGGTGTATTTTCCCAGACCTTTTCATAAAACTCTTTCGCCTTTCTTAATTTTTGGATATGTTCTGCACTCTCTTTCATCCTGACAGAAAATGATAAAGCCCACCCCCTTGCATAACCTTCATTAGTCTCCAAAGTTGATCTTATATGCCTTTCTTCAGGAGTCATAGTCTCCTCTTCAGTAAGCTGCCTTCCTAATTTCTTCTCCATCAGCCTGTTATATTCATCAGCTTCTCTCTTGAAATGATCCCATTCAGCCATCCTGACCTTAAATCTTCCAGTCTCAGTATCATAAGCAGGCAGCCTTCCATGCTCAACACTCAATGGATCTATTATCTTATTTCCTTCATAATCAACATAATCTCCTTTCTTTATCTGGGTATTTTTACCTCTTAATCCTGCATCCTTTTCATCAGAGTTCCATGAATATACACCATCTCTATCTTCATCAGCGACCAGCCAGTCAGCGACAGCAACCCTTTGGTTCTTCCTGACCTGGGTCATAACCTGCCCTGTCCTTTTATCGACAACTCTGATAATAGCCTGCTCTGGCTCGTCGTCAAATCTTCTGAACTTTGCTCCGCCTTCAGCCCATGGCTCTTCTGATATAGGCCTTTCAAACTCTCCGGTATGTACTACAACTGACCCGCCTTGCGCAGTATCAGCTGCAAACTCGATAGCCCTCTTTATCTCATCTGTCGCTAACTTCCTATATTCTTTAGAAAAATTTCCCTGCTGATCCTGACCACTAAGACCCATAACACTATACGCTGAATGAGTTGTTAAGTTAACTTCATTTATCTTAGCCAACTCCCGCAATGCCTGCCTTGTATCTTTTCCATACATTCCAGGAGTCTGCGATTGCCTGTTCCCACTCACTGCTCCGGGAAAACCAATCTCTAAGTTACCTGCTCCTTCTCTTATCTTTACAGCAACACCCTGAACATTTCCTGCTGCAATGCCCATAGGAACACTCATACCAACATCACCGACACCAAAACCTACATCATTAGTATCAGAGTCTTCACTAACTTCATCACCTGCATGATAGCTCCGGTCTAATGGATGTGAATATCCTTGATTAAATATCATTTTTCTTTTTTGATCAAACTTTTTTTAAAAGTTTGCCGGGGTTAAATATCATCTTCAGTGTCCTTTATACATACTCTTCATCTTCTCAGCAAGCTGCTGCGTCTTATCTAATGTATTCGCAACATACTGGCTCGGATTATAAGCACCGCTTTCAATATCCTCAACTTTCTTGTTCATCGCATACTGGATGTTTTCTATCTTCTGCTTCTCTTCAGAGTTCATATACCCTTTCTGCTCAACACCCTGATAGAGATTCTTCATCTCGCTGTAAAGCTCCTGAGTAGGCTCTTTGCTCAGCTGTATCCTGTACTGAACCTGATCAGCTTTCTGTTCAGGAGGTAATTTCTCTCCTTCTGTAAAAACAGCTTCTTCAAGATCAGTTTCTTCTTTCTTTTCACTGCTCTCAAATCTTTTTGTCTTGAATATCTCTTTTTCTTCGCTTGAAAATAATCCAGTAACATCAACTGACTTCAGCTGCGGAATCGGTATCTGCTGTTTCTCTTTCTCCTTATCTTCAAGCTCTTCTTCACTTGTCTTAAGAAGCTCATGCGCTTTCTTTATCTCTTCTTTCTTCTTATCCTCTAGCTCCTTAAGCTTTTGTATCCTTTCTTCAACACTTAACTTCTTAAGCTCATCAATATCTTCTTTAGCCATCTTCACCAAGCTATAAATCCATGTCCTTTCTTAAAGTTCTTATAGCACTCCCAGTTTACACCCATGACCTCTTTTTTCGCTCTGCTTTTCTCAGCAGCATAGCTTTGATATTTTTCTTTATCCTCTTTTTTCTTGTTCTTCTTTGCCTTCTTAGGAGCTGAACTCCTGAACGGAGCTAAGAAAGGATCTAACAGGCCAGATCTCTTAACTCCTTTTTTCTCTTCCTTTTCTTCTTTCTCTGAAAATTCAGGCAGGTATCCTTCTCCAGCTTCTTTCAGGTATTTGTCAAGTTCATCTCCCAACGCTTCCATTGCAGCCTTTACAGAACCGCTAACAGACTCTAACAGCTCAAAATCTTCCTGATCCTTAAGCTTCTTATAATTTTCACACTGTTCTTTTGTCCACACATATGATCTTAAGTCCATCTCCATCCTTCCGACATGTAATGGTCCTCTTTGATAGCCTTCCTGCTGGAAAGATAACGAAGGCCTTGTCCTGTACCAAAAATGTGCAATGACAACTGCATAATATTTCTTGTTCTGGATATTTGATTTTGGATCGACAGGAAATTTCTTTGCCATAAACTCGATCTCTATCATCGACCCTTCAAATGAAGATATTATATCAGGGCTGTTCAGTTTCTTATCATCCATATGTAATCTCTTGATATGCCTTAGGTATGGCCTTACCCAGTTCATGTACATCTTGATAACATCATAATGCTGCCTCAGGTATTTTATCGTGAATGTTCTTCTGCTCCTAAGCTCAGCATTTGTCTTTTTCTTCCACACTAAAAATGAATAAAGCTTCCTTTTCAGAACTTCTCTAACTTTCCTGTTGAATCCTGCTCTTTCTTTATCAACTATTTTATCAACATCCTCTTTTACCCTTGGGTGTGTTGAAAAGAAAAGATCAGGAAGTGTTGTAAACTGTAATTCTCTTGACATCCCATAGACAGAAGAAGGGTTCTTCGCACCCCCTTCTACCATATCGATAAATATCCCTTTCAGTGTGATCTCTGCTGGCTCTGCTTTCTTCCTATCATCTAAAAAACTGTCTTCATAATATTCTAATCTTTCATCTAAAACTCTTATCTCTCTTACAAGCTGAAACAGCTCCTTTACCATCTTTCCGATAGTAGCTAAGAACTGGCTGACCTTATCCTGCTGCAGCCCTAATCTTTGCTGCGAAACACCAAAAAAAGCAGAATTTTCAGCTGCTGCAAAAACATCTTCTAGTTTCTCTATCTCATCTCCTGGAAATCCCCAGTCATTCCTCACCTGCTTCAGGATAAAATAATAGCCTTCTTCCATAGCAAGATTTGGCCTTTCCCAGACTAGCCTGTAATGGGTTATTGGTTTAGGATAACCAGATTTAAGCTTCATATGATGGCTGGACTCAAACACCTCTTCCCCGCCAAGACTCTTCATGATTTCTTCTTTTGTTTTAGCCAATTTTCTACCCCTTTTCAGTTTATAATTTATTTTGTCTATTTATAAAAGTTTCGTCATACTTATACAAAAACATTTAAATACTACCAGATTTCCCCAAATTCATGGCAGAATTTAAATTAACAATATCAGACCCTAAAACCAGTAAAACTGTACAGAGGGAAGTAAAGGAAGATTCAGCAAAACCTTTTCTGGGCCTTAAGATTGGAGATGCAGTAAAAGGAGATGGTTTCGACCTTTCTGGCTATGAATTTGTAGTAACTGGAGGATCTGATCACTGTGGTTTTCCTATGAGAAAAGGTATCCAGGGAGCTAGAAAAAGGATAACAGCAGCTGGAGGAACTGGTTTCAGAGGAAAGAACAGGGGAAAAGTACAGTCAGATGTATACATAAAAAAGACAGTCTGTGGAGAAGCTATCCACGATAAGATTTCTCAGATTAACTTAAAGATCACAAAACAGGGCAAAGATTCTTTGTTTGAAGAGAAGAAAGAAGCACCTGCTGAAGAAAAAGCAGAAGAAGCTCCTAAAGAGGAGAAGAAGGAATAATTCTAAGATGACAACATACTTTTCAGAAAAGACGATAGAGGAATATCCTGTACTACGTTACATAAGAACTCATCAGTGTCCAGTTCAAAAAAACACAGCTCCTCAAGAACCTTACACTACAGAAGAAAAACAATTCATTGACAGGCAGATAAAGACAATTCTTGGACAGGATATGCAGCTTGACGATCCAGGAATGATAGAATCAAAACCATCAGCTAAATCATCATCCACACCTTTTAATTTTTTTCAACACTAATTTTTTCAATTAACTTTATAAATACTCAGTTTTTCCTTCTCGTAGGTGATTCTTATAGCCAAGAAAAAGCAAGACACATTACAGCCAGAAGTTAACATCGGTCTAGTCGGGCATGTCGACCACGGAAAAACAACTCTGACAGAAAGGCTGTCAGGAAAATGGACAGACACTCATTCTGAAGAATTGAAAAGAGGGATAACCATAAGGCTTGGCTATGCGGATTCAGTATTCAAAAAATGTTCTAAATGCAGAGGCACAGCAGGATATACTGTAAAAGATAAATGCCCTAAATGCGAATCAGAGACAAAAATCCTGAGAAAAGTTTCTTTTGTCGACGCTCCAGGACATGAATCATTGATGGCAACAATGCTGTCAGGAGCGACAATAATGGACGGAGCTATCTTGATGATAGCTGCAAACGAAAACTGTCCTCAACCACAAACCCGTGAACACATCATGGCGTTGCAGATCATGGGAGTAAAAAACTTAGTTATTGTCCAGAACAAGATTGATTTAGTAAAAAAAGAGCAGGCTATGAAAAATTACAAGCAGATAAAAGAATTTATCAAAGAGACAGAATACAAAGATGCTCCAATAATTCCAGTATCAGCCCAGCATAACATTAACACAGAAGTTCTGATAGAAGCTATAGAAAAGACAATACCAACTCCAGCGAGAGACCCGTCAGCAACACCTATGATGTTCGTTGCAAGATCATTCGACATAAACAAGCCAGGAACAAAGATAGCTAAGATTGTCGGAGGAGTTCTGGGAGGTTCATTAAAACAAGGGAAATTCAAATCAGGAGAAGAGATAGAGATCCGTCCTGGCTATGAGGTTGAAGAGCGTAACCAAAAGATATTCAAGCCATTATTCGCAAAGATCACAGACATAAAGACAGGAGGAACTTCAGTTGAAGAAGTCGGCCCAGGAGGTTCTATGGCATTGTTAACATCATTAGATCCTTCAATTGTAAAATCAGACAAACTATCTGGCTGTGTTGTCGGCCACAAGGATCATCTTCCTAAAGTATGGTATGACTTCACATTAGAGACTCATCTGTTAGACAGGGTTGTAGGGGCAGCCGAAGAACTAAAAGTAGAGCCGATAAAGAAATTAGAAGCTTTAATGTTGAACATAAACTCAGCTGCAACAGTTGGAGTAGTTACAGAACTTGGAAAGAACAAGTTCAGATGCAAACTAAAGCTTCCTGTCTGCGCAGAGCCAGGATCAAGAGTTACGATCTCAAGAAGAGTTGGAAACAGGTTCAGATTGATCGGTTTCGGAATAATTCTAGAAAAATAATCTTATACATCAGCAAAAAGACTGTGTTTCTCCTTACCTTCTAATTCATTCAATATCCTTTTGATAATAGCTTTCTCAGGATCAGGCATCAGCTTAACTCTTTTCTTAAGATCAGCAAAGCTTTCAAAATCTCTATCTCTTCTCTCTTCAATTATCTCCCACATATGCTTCTTCCCCAATCCAGGCAATAATTCTAACTGATGCATCCTTGTTGTCAGAGGCTGAGCTTTATTGAAGAAATCAACAAATCTTTTCTCATCCTTCTTCACCAATTCTTCAACAACAAATTCTAATTCCTGCTTTGCTGTCCTTGTAAGCTTATCTATCTGAAGCTTTCCGATTATATGGTGGATCTCTTCTCTTTTCCCTTCGCCGATATAAACTTCCTGTGTCGGCTGTAATGTAATTCCTTTCTTAGGGACTAACTCCAGTAAAGTAAATCTCTTGCTTCCCATAGCCTGCACTATCGCTGTCTTCCTGTGCATAGGCCTGTCATCAAATGGATAGCCGTTCGGCAGAAAATCTAGTACGATTGCAACTTCCTCTCTTCCAGCATCCATTCCTTGTTCTTCTTCCATTTTTACTTAGCAAACTCTTCAACTACACCGACAATCTTCTTGATATTCTCCTGACTCACTGTCAAGGTATATCCCTGAAGCATAACCTTCAGGCTTTCAACATTTGTCGGCATCAGATCAATGATCTTCATAACATGCTCATCCTTAAGTCTTGGAATCTTAAGTTTCTCTATCTTTTCTTTCATCTCTGCTGCTTTCTTTGTTGACAATGTAACAAACTGACCTAGATATTCTTCAGTCTTGTTAGCTCTAAAGTTCAGCTCACCATCCCTCTTCTTTATCTTATCTAGTTCTTCCTTAAGCTCAACTATGCTTATAGGTTCTTCGCTCAATATCTCTGGTTTTGCCATTTTTATGCACTCTCCAAATGTACAGGATGGACAACTAATGTCTTTTCTTTATTCATGTCCTTTACATTGATCTGATAACAGACTCCTTCTTTTCCTTTTATTATCCCAACTTTACCATGAAATTTAGGATTGTACATCGCTTTCTGTACAGTGGAATCTCCTTTCAGCAATACTTTCTGACCTACTTCAAATGTCTGGAAATATTTTTTCAGGCTAAGCTTGCCTTTTTCTCTAACACTTTTCTGAAGCTTATGTCGCGTTTTTCTTCTAAATCCGCCAATTCTTCCTCCCATAATAAATCACCTTATCTATTTACTCTATTCACTACTTAAATCTCTTATTGATTTCATTATCTCATATAAAAAGCTTTCTACTGATTTAATGCCATTCTAGAGTGAAAAAACAAAACATTTAAATAGGTGTTTACTCCCCGTTACACTAGATTTATTAGTGAATGGAGGGAGCTAAGATGGGTTTATTTTCAAACTTAAAAGAAAAGATAAAGGGGTCAAATGACGTTGATGTTTCAGAAGAGCAGGCTGAAGAATATGTAGAACTTTCTCAGGAACCAGGTGCTCAGCCAGATGCTAAGATTATAGTAAGGCCTTTTACTATTGAAGATTTCGAAGATGTTAAGCCGATTATTGATGTTCTGAGAGAAGGCTACACAGTTCCTTTGATCAACATAAGGCCTTTGAAAGACAAAGATCTTGTTGAATTGAAAAGAGCTGTTAACAAGCTAAAAAAGACAACAGACGCGATTGACGGAGACATCGCTGGATTTGGAGAAGACTGGATTGTTGTAACACCTTCTTTTGCAAAGATCCACAGGACTTCCCAGACTGCTGAAGTCAAGGAAGAGATAGAAGCACCTTCACCAGAAGGTCAGTAATTTTTTTCTTATTTCTTAAAAATTTCTTATATTTTAGAATGTGAATAGCACCAAGTGTAGCCTTCTTTATTTTTTTCAGATATAAATAAATCTGACGCAAGGATCAGACGTATGATCTGGCGTAACGTGCTATTCACACACATATTTTACAAAATAATAAAGTTTATAAACTTCTTATCTTTAGTTTTGTTAATGGCAAAAACCAAAGTAGACAAGCTCGAGGGTGAAGTTTGCCCGATGTGCCGTCAAAAGACTTTAACTTTGATGGAAGAAGAGATCGAGGTTCCTTACTTTGGAAAACTGTTCGCTTTCTCTATGAGCTGTTCGACATGCAAATACCACAAGGCAGATGTCGAAGCAGCAGAGCAGAAAGAGCCTGTAAAATACACATTCGAAGTTTCATCAGATGACGACATGAATGTTAGAGTTATAAAAAGTTCTGAAGCAACTGTAAAGATCCCAAGGATCGCAACTATTTCTCCAGGTCCTGCAGCAGAAGGTTATGTGACAAACATAGAAGGATTGTTTGAAAGAGTAAAAGAGATAATAGATTCAAACAAAGATTCAGATGACGACAAGGACGAAAGAAAGAAAGCAAAGAACTTGCTCAAAAAAATAACAAGGATAATGTGGGGAAAAGAAAAAATCAAAATTACAATAGAAGATCCTTCTGGCAACTCTGCAATAATCTCCGACAGAGCTGTCAAGACAAAATTAAAATAACTACCTTTTTCTTGTAAGAACTTTTGCTGAAATATCAGGCCTTTGATCCAGTCTCTGCAATGCTCCGTAAAATCTATGCTCAGGACATATTACTATAACATCTGCATCAGACTTTATCCCTTTATGCTTATACTTATGCCTTCTGAAAGTTATCTTCTTAGCAAGCTCTTCTTCAAAAAGGCTTTGTATATACAATTCCATCACAACACCTTTGATATCAGCAAGACTCTCCTTATACTCTGCAGGAGGGATGCCTAGATATCCCGCACACACTTTCAACTCACCATTAACACAAGAGATAAATTCCTGAAGAGGCCAGTCAGGAGTATGTACTTTCAGTATCTTCTCAACTAATCCTCTTTCTTTCTTCCGTAATCCACAGGAATCCAATGATTTCTCAAGCACACTCTTCAGTTTCTTCTGCTTATATTTTTCCACATTAAGAAGAACATTTATTTTCTTAGAATAATCAGGAGCTGTATTGCTTTTGATATAAGCTAATCCAGTAGCAACCAAAACATCTCTGTCCGTAAGATGCTCAAGATAAGATTTAGCATTTAGTGACTGCTGTGCTTTATCTCTGTAGTTATTTTCTTTACTTATTCCGTTTGTTACCTCTATCGTAGCCCCAAACTTAAAAGTCCTTAACCCCTCTACAATCAGATTTCTGTTATCCACAATATCAAAACAAAACTCAGATTATAAATACTTTTTGCAGTCCAAAGTCGGTAGTAAAAAGTAAAATTATTTAAATAACCAAAAAATAAATCACTTCTATGGTTAAGATTGGAATCATCGGGGGTTCTGGGTTGGACAATCCAGATATTTTAGAAAATCCAGAACAATTAGAAGTAGAAACCCCTTATGGAAAGCCTTCTTCAGACTTAAAAATCGGAAAGATAAATGGAGTAGACATTGTCCTCTTAGCAAGGCACGGAAGACATCACACTATCCCGCCTACACATGTTAACAACAGAGCAAACATTCAGGCATTAAAAGACCAAGGATGCACACATATTCTTGCAACAACTGCATGCGGTTCATTAAGACAGGAAATAGGAAGAGGAGATTTTGTTATCTTAGACCAGTTCATAGATTTCACAAGACTAAGAAAACTTTCTTTCTATGACGAGTTCCAGTCAGATGATGCAAAACACACAGGCATGGCAGATCCATTTAATGAAGATCTTAGAAAAGCATTCATTGAAACATCAAATGAACTTAAATTAAAGGTACATGAAAAAGGAACAGTTGTAACAATCGAAGGTCCAAGATTCTCAACAAGAGCAGAATCAAACATGTTCAGGCAATGGGGTGCAGATGTTATCAACATGAGCATCGCACCAGAAGCAATATTAGCAAACGAAGCAGGAATACCTTATGCAGCTGTAGCAATGTCAACAGACTATGACTGCTGGAAGACAGACGAAGCACCAGTTACATGGGAAGAGATCCTCAAAGTCTTCGGAGAAAACGTAAAAAAAGTAACAGATCTATTGATCAACACAATACCAAAGGTGAAATAAAATGCCATTTGTAAACATAAAAAACGCTGGAAAGCTTTCAAAAGAAAAGAAAGCAGAGCTTGGAGACAAGATAGCAGACACAGTATCAGAAGTTCTTGGAAAATCAAAAGAAAAAGTCTGGGTTCAGATTGATGACTTAGAAAGAGAGAACTGGGTTCTTGGCGGAAAACAGCTGGAGTAAAGATGGAGCACATAAAAGCAAAGATTCGAACAATCCCACATTTCCCAAAACAAGGGATAATGTTCAGAGACATAACTACTCTTCTACAAGACGCACAAGGCCTTAAAGATGTTGTAAAAGAGCTTAAAGAAAGATATCAAGATACAGAAATCAACGCAGTTGCAGGAATAGAAGCAAGAGGATTTATCTTAGCAGGTGTTCTTGCACATGAACTAGGAACAGGCTGTGTCCTATTAAGAAAAAAAGGAAAACTTCCATTCAAGACAGAAAGCATAACATATGATCTTGAATATGGACAGGATACTATAGAGATCCATGCAGATGCAGTCAAAGAAGGCGAAAAGATACTCCTTATTGACGATTTGCTTGCAACTGGTGGTACAGCTCTTGCTGCAGCAGACCTGATAAAAAGATTGGGTGGAGATATAATAGAATGCGCTTTCATAGTTGATCTGCCTGAAGTTGGCGGAAAAAAGAAACTAGAGGGAAAAGGTTATAAAGTATTCAATCTTGTGGAGTTTGAAGGTGAGTAAAATCAAGATAAAACCAGAAAAACCAAGACTAAAAGCGATGGAAAGCGAGATACAACCCACTAATTCAGATATCTTAGACCTAAAAACTATGGATTCAAACTTCATAATCAACAGATTAGAAGAAAACATCAAGTTAAGAGAGATGCCGTTGGAAAAAAGAGCTTTCAAGAAGTAAGCTTTATATACGACTTCTAGACTCCAACAAGAGCATGGAAAACACATTGACTGAAAAAGTAACCAGAAGAAGCTTTAATTTAATAGGTCCAGACAAGACCCAGTTTGTAGAAAAAGAATTAGGTGGTCCTCTGGATGCAGAATTGGAAGAGATTCTAGACAAAAAGATCTTAAGAGAGCCTATTTATAGGAGCAGCTCATCAAATATCTACAAAAATATTGCAAGATCGATAAAGATAAATATGGCAGATAAGCTGGATCTTGCATTAGATGGGGCATTAAGCCAATGGGCTCATGATTGTGCAAACAACATAGTAGAAGAGATAAAAAAAGATACAGGAAATAAAGGGTTCAACTACTATAGTCTTCATTTTATGATATATGAAGTGATCAAGAACGCACAAAAGCATGGAAATGAACTGGATTCTTCAAAGATAGTCACAGTAAACTATGAATATGACGGTAAAAAGTTTGCAGCTGAAGTTATTGATCAGGCTGCTTTCCCATGCAAGAAGAATGTAAACAGGCTTATAGAAAAAGGGACTGAATCAAAGAATATGCCTTTAAAGGAATTCAACGACCTGCTTATGAGTATGGATAAGAAAAGGATCGAATTAGGCAAACCCACTGGAGGAGTTGGATTATACACGCTCGGCAGAGGCATGGATAAAGCTTATCATTATCACAAAAAAGGAGTAGGAAACGTCACCTATATGGAAAAACAACGAAAAACTTAAATATTAGTATACATTTTAGTATACTGTTGGGGATAAATCAGTAGAGAAAAGAGGACGTGAGATGTTAACAGATTTTTTAAAGCCCCCAGCAGGACTTTCTAAAGAAGAGAGAATTCTATGGGATCTTGAAAGAAGAGTTGTAGAACATGCCAAAGATGATTCTAATGAAGCCATAGTTGCTGCAGCTACAGAATTACAGCAGGAAGGAATGTTCAATTATGGTATTGAAGTTTTTGATAAGATAAGAGCAAAATATTCTCAGCCAGAAACGCCAAAAGATGATGGCGGCTATAAAAAACTAAAAAATCTTGCAGAGATGTGGAAGGAATCAGGAAATGATCCTTCAGCAACAAACATCTACGGCATGCTTATGCTGCCAAAAGAAGATTTCAACAGATTATTCTCAGAAGAAGCAAGACAAAAGGTTACAGATGAATATGGATTCAAAGGAGCAAAAAAACAGATTCCAAAAGATGAAAAAGTAATAAATGACACATATATGAAAGCAATGCTTATACCTTCAGAGGAGACAGTCAGAGAGACAGTACCTCAAGAAGCACTGTTAAGATCTTCAGTTGGATTAGATAACAGGGTAACAAGATACCTTGCACACAAAGAAGATGCAAGATATATAGATGATGTTATGCCTGAAGAGAGCATGAAGATGTTTCATCCTCAGATTGTTCTTTATGTCGCAGCAAAAAATGGTCTTAATGTATTGCAATACAACGACAACACATATCAGGCAAACGGCAAAAGAGTTGAAGCTCAGCCAGAGGTTCTTGCAGAAATAAACAAAAGGCCAGAAAAGATCATACCAGTAAATAAATAAGAAAAAATAAAAAATTTCTTTTTAGTCTAATGGAACTTCTTCTCCAGTTTTCTCTGGTTCAGAAAGCGGTCCAGCTTCATTCTTAAGAAGATCAACTCTGTCTAGCTTCTCCCATGTAAAGTCTGGATCATTTCTTCCGAAGTGTCCGTAAGCAGCAGTCTTCTTATAGATCGGTCTTCTAAGGTCCAGTTCTTTAAGTATGTCTGCTGGCTTCAAAGGAAAATGCTTCTTCACCAATTCAACAATCTTCTCGATAGAAATCCTGTTAGTTCCGAATGTCTCTACAAAGATGCTTACAGGATCAGCAATTCCGATCGCATAAGCAAGCTGTACTTCACATTTGTCTGCTAAGCCGGCTGCAACAATATTCTTTGCGATATATCTTCCTGCATAAGCGGCTGATCTATCAACTTTGCTTGGATCTTTTCCTGAAAAAGCTCCTCCACCATGGCTTCCATGTCCGCCGTATGTATCAACTATGATCTTTCTTCCCGTTAACCCAGCATCAGCAAAAGGTCCACCTCTAACGAATTTTCCTGTTGGATTAACATGATAGATTGTATCATCATCTAACCACTTATCACAAACTGGCTTGATAACCTTCTCTATGATATCTTTCTTGATATCATCATGAGTATATCCTTCATCATGCTGTGTTGAAATGACAACAGTATGGACTCTCAAAGGCTTGCCTTTTTCATACTCAACAGTAACCTGTGATTTTCCGTCAGGTCTTAGATACTTCAGCTCTTCTTTCTTTCTTACTTCAGCTAGCTTCTCAGTTAATCTGTGAGCAAGATCTATAGGCAAAGGCATGAAGTTCTCTGTTTCGTTTGTAGCATAACCAAACATCATCCCCTGATCTCCTGCTCCTTGTTCTGCTCCGCCTTCTTTTCCTTCAGCTTCTGCAGCATCAACACCCTGAGCTATATCAGGAGATTGCTCTTCAAGATGCACCAAAACAGCGCATGTCTCATTCTCTATACCATACTCTGATTTAGTGTAGCCGATCTCCTTGATCGTATTCCTTACAACACTAGGAATATTGACATAAGCTTTTGTTGTGATCTCTCCGCCTACCAACACCATCCCAGTCTTTGAGAAAGATTCACAAGCAACTCTTGCCTGGTTATCCTGCTCATAGATAGCATCCAGTATTGCATCAGAAATCTTATCACACATTTTATCCGGGTGACCTTCAGTCACTGACTCAGATGTAAACAAATATTTTCCTTCCATTTTTTAACCACCTTTTTGTTTTATTATCTTATACTTTAAGCAACTATTTTATAAGCTTTTTTGTTGCCCAATGAATTATCTATCGAAGATAGCATTATCTTGACAGCTTCCCCATAATTAGCATCTCTTAATGACTGGTGGACATCAGCCCTGTCGACAACTGAAGCACTAACCTTATCTCTCTTTGGCCTGGATATTCCTCCACCATAAAACATCCTCAAAAAAGGCTCTTCAATCAGCTGCCCAACCCCATAATAGTCATGAGATCTCTCCTCAAATCCTTTTGATATGTCAAAGTCAGGAAATGTTCCATGTATTATCCCGATCAACTGCTTATCTGCAGCATTGATCTTATAAGGAACACGTTTTTCACTATACTTTCCTCTTTGATTATACACACTCTTTTCTGGATCAAAAGCAAAACCGCAGGGAAATCTCACCAATAGCTCAACTCTGTAAAGTCCATTCTCAACATTCCTTTTCTTGTTTGTAAGATGATTAAATCCTCCATTCCTTATCTGCTCTTTAGCAGATGCTCTAAGCTGCCTCTGCAGGACAGAATAAGGGATCCTTGAAAGAGCATACTCTGGCTTAACACCTTCTTTAAGATCTTGTCTGACTTGCTCCCTGATTCTATCTACATCAAATACTTCATCTCTATATCTTTCTGCAATCTCATCAAACCTATCGCTTATTCTCGGTGTAAATCTAAAGCCCATAGGCACAAGAACAACCACTTCATTTATAAATACTCTTGACAGAAATATTCCTATAAGAATAAATTTAAGCTTTTTCTACTATCTTTATAATATCCCTAAGATCCTTAACCTTGTAGTCAGGCTTGACCTTTTTCTTATAATATGTCTGAGAACATACATAAAGGCAGGTCTTCAGCCCAGCTTTCTTAGCAGCCCATATGTCTTTCAATGTATCATTTCCGACAAACAACGTTTCACTTGGCTTGATTTTATGTTTCCTCAGCCTTTTCTTCAGTATCTCAAAACCTTTTGGATTTGGTTTAGAATAACCTAACCTAAATGAATATAATTCCATATCTTTATCAAAGAAATACTCCATCTTTCTCTTAAGATTCTTTTCCATCATTATCTTAGTATAGAACTGGGCATTTGACAGTATCCCCAACTTCAATCCTTTTTTCTTCAAATCAGTAAGGCACTTTTTCACACCAGGAAAAAGCCTAGGATTATTCTCTTTCTCTTCCATAAACAAAGCGATCTTCCTTCCCTTATTCTCACTGCAACCTAAAGTCTTCATCCATATCTTCTCTATAACAACTTCAGGATTCTTAACTCCTCTTTTCTTCTTTCTTTGCTGCTCTTTATTGATCTCTTCAACCCATCTTTCATAAACTTCATCAGGTTTATCAAACTTAAAAACTTTAGCTGCCTTCCTGAAAGCCTTCTTGGTCTCTTCTTTTCTTCTTACAATATCATCTACATCTCCAAGATTATAATACACTAAAGTGCCATAGATATCAAAAATAACTGCCTGTATCATCTTTCAAAATAATCTATCAGTTTCTTGTTGTCTAGCTTATACTTTTTCTTCCTGTCTTTCCTAAGCTCCATCGCTTTCATTATTATCTTCTTCAGCTTATGGTAATAGGCCATCAAAGAATAGTTCTCAGCTATCTTTTTCTTGTTGTTCAGAACAGTCTTCTTGCTGTCTTTCATAAAATCAACCAATCTCTTAACTTCTTTTTGCTTAAGCAGCTTCTTATAATCTATCATCTTAAGAAGCTTAAGCTGCATGTTATGGTCATATTCCTTAAAGTCCTTTCCATCAACTATTATCTTGTTATAGAAATGATTTAATTTTATCCCGTTAGCTTCAAGATCCTTGAATATAAAATCTATACGCCGGCCAACAACTTTCTTCTCAGCAAGCCATCCTTCTGTATACGTAAATCCAAACCCTTCAAGTATGGAAGTTGTCATTATTGTTTCAGCTATTGAAAAAAGATCTACCATATTATACTGTACAACTTTTCCGTTCTTGTATTTCCTCTCTTCAGAAGAAGATATCAGGTCATATCCAAATCCAATTACAACAGGCAGCTTCTTCTTCTTGACATATTCCTTTATCCTGTTCACATAAGCTACATCAGCTTTTGAATCTGCATCTAATGTTATCAAAAACTGCCATTCATCTTTTATGCTGTTCAACAGATTTAGTATCAAAAGACTTTCGATAATATTCTTCCTCCTGATCGGCTTCAGAGGAGAAAGGATTATCTTCCTTTTCTTGTCAAAAGTATATCCGTTCTTCTTGGCAAACTTTGCAATAAGGTCTTTAAGATTATTCTTCTTAAGCGGCTTTGAAGAAAAAAAGTCGATATTGATAGAATTAGGATACAAAAATATCCTGTTCTTGAATATTCCTAGTTTCTCAAGTAATTTAGAATCTCTGCTGTTCAAGGTCAAATAGACAATATTCCTGTTGATAGGATATGCAAGTTCAGTTCCGAACATCCTGTCTTCTTTCCCGGAACAGTTCATCATAAGATGCAGCCTGTCTGCTCTGCTGTCTTCAGCAAAATCATGCACATGCATCAGCATGACAAATTCTTCAGTTTCTAGATCATTTGCCAGCAGCAGCAAAGCAGCTCCAAGTATACTGTTCTTGAAAAGATTAACATTATGGCAGTGCAGAACACATGGTTTAGAAAGATCTAATTTCTTTCTTATCCTTTCCTTTAGCTTAAATGCCTTATCCCACAATTCTTCTTTATTCTTGAAGATCTGTTCAAGATAGTCTATGCCTTCAAGGTCTATTGTTTTAACATCCCTTTTGGAAAAAGACTGGTATTTTGAAGAATAAAAAAGATTAAGGTTGCTTTCAGAATACAGTCTCAGACAGTCAAATATGTTTTCAATAACTATCCTAACTCCACATTTCTTCATATGATAATGTAATGAATAATAGTTTATGTCCATACCTCAAACCAAAAAACTCCACTATAAAAATCTTTTCATTAAAGAATACCTATTATAAAGTGGGTAATCAAAATCAAAAGCTTTATTAACCCTAATCCAATATCATTTGATAAAATGGATGTTGAGGAGTGGTTCAAAAAGAGGAAATTTAAGTCTGCTGAATTCAAAGATATAGGCAAACTTGTAAAATTAAAAGAAAAGCAAAAGCTGAAGATTTCTGTATGTATCCCGACTTTAAACGAAGAAGCGACAGTCGGAAAAGTAATAAGGACACTAAAACCATTGATGAACAAAAAGAAAAAATTAGTTGATGAGATAATAGTTGTTGATTCAGGAAGCACAGACAAGACAAAACAGGTCTCAGAAAAAGCAGGAGCTAAATTCTTCACAGCTGAAAAACATCTTAAAGCAGTAGGCAAAGGAAGAGGAAAAGGAGAAAACCTTTGGAAATCACTGTTCCTTGCAGAAGGAGACATAATAGTCTGGATAGATGCTGACATAAAGAATATCCACACAAGATGGATTTATGGATTAGTCGGCCCATTGCTTACAAATAAAGACATAGGATTTACAAAATCATTCTATCAAAGGCCAATAAAAGTAGGAAAAGAGCTTGTTCCATTAGGTGGTGGAAGAGTAACAGAACTAACGATAAGGCCATTATTTAACATGTATTTTCCAAGATTATCTGGTTTTATCCAGCCTTTATCAGGAGAATATGCTATGAGAAGATCAATAGCAGAAAAGATCCCTTTCTTTACAGGATATGGTGTTGAGACAGCAACAATAATAGACATAGTGAAAAAATTCGGCTTGAGAAAATGTGCTCAGGTAGACCTAAAAAGAAGAGTACACAGAAACCAGACTCTTGCAAGCTTAAGCAAGATGGCATTTGGAATCCTGCAGGTCTTCGCTAAAAGAGCAAACACATTAGGAAAACTTATCCTTGTAAGAGATATAAAACGTAAACTAAGGGTCATCCAGCGTGACAGCAAAGACAACTACTCTCTTAAGGAGATAAAGATCCAGGAAAAACAGCGCCCCCCTATCATTACAGTCACAGAATACAGGAACAAGTTCAAGAAAAACCCTAAATGGTTATATGTATAAAGCATAGTTCTCAAAAACATGTTCTTATCTAAGATAAATCTGTTTCTATATTGATTAAACATCAGACGAAGCGTGCTATGCATGACTAAATCAAAAGGTTTATAAACTACTAAATCTTAAATTATAGTATGTCAAAAATAGCGTTTGTACACTATGGCATTGGTGACAGAGATGGCGTCAATAACGTTATGAGGACCAACGCTCTTGAATTCTTAAAAAAATCAAAGAAAAACAAAGTATATTTTGTAGGCTTTTTCAGAAGAGAGCTAATAACTTCATACAAAGACCGGGTAAAATACATCGATATCCCAGAACTTAATGTTCTTCCAAAAGCAAAAGAAGACCTTTCAAACAAAGACGTCTTTGCATACATAAGGAAGGGCATGAATCTATTCACTAAATTAGAAGATGCTCTTAAAGACATGGACTCAGTAATTATAGAGAATCCAAATATAGGTATCCATCCTGCAGCAACATACGCTTTCTACAGGTTTGTAAAAAGAAATTTCCAGAGAAGGACAAAAAGAAAGATAATATACAGGATCCACGATTTTGCTGAAGACAGGCGTGGAAACTTCATAAACATACTAAAATTCAGAGGAAACGAGACATGTCCCTACTGGCACAAGGTTGTTTTCCCTAGTGTGGGAAACCTAAGCTATGTTGTAGTAAACAAAAAAGACCTAAACAAGCTAAGATCTCATGGTATCCTGGCAGAAGGAAAACCAAATTATGTTCCTAACCCAATTGATGAAAACCTTTACTACGAAGACAAGCACACAAGCGAAGGATTAAGAAACATATTGATAAAAGATCATAAGCTAGACAAAGATGTAAAATTCATATTCTATCCTGTTAGGATAGTTCCAAGAAAGAATGTTGAAGAAGCCATCTTTCTTACAGCATTATTAAATAAAAAACTTGACGGAAAATATGTGTTAGTAGTAAGCCTAAGGAGCAGAGGCCCTGTCGGAGAGAAATACTATAAGATCCTTAATGACTTTGTAAAAAAGAACAATCTTCCAGTAATATTAAGTGTCCATGATCATGTTGCATTGGAAAGAGTGTACACAAAAGACAAGAAGATTAAGATGTATGGCGTTGGAGATATGTACAATATATGCGATAAGGTCATAACAACATCACTATTGGAAGGATTCGGTATGTTCTTTGTAGAATCATGGTATTTTGATAAAGCGATAATCGGAAGAGACCTGCCAGACATAACTTCAGACTTCAAGACACAGGGCATCAACTTAGAGCATCTATACACAACTCTATTCGTTAACAAATCAGATTTCAGAAATCACACAACACAGGAAAGATTACAGTTTGTAAAGAAACTGAACAACAAGAAATTTTTTGAGGAATTCTCAGAAGAAAACAAGCACGCTATTGCGGGTCTTTTAGACTTATTTGACCCAAAAGAAGAGAAAAGGGACATAAGAGAGAACAGGAAAGTAGTTATGAAAAACTTTACTTCAAGAAAGATAGCCAACAGATTATTAGAGATATTAAGGAACACAAAAACAGAAAATATAATCAAGGCTTAATTACTTCTTCAGCCATAAGAACTGATACGGCTCAACTTTTATCTTTCCGGAATATCTCCTCCCACTGATCAGATCCTTCCCTTTTCCCTTGGCAACTACTTCTTTATCACTAACATTATGCACACACAAGATCCTTTCCTTCTTATCAGGAGATATCCTTTCCAAAGCAAACAATTCCTTTCCTAAATTCAATATCTTCTGCTCTCCTTCAGGATGGAATGCTTTATGCTTGCTCCTGATCCTTATGTATTTGGCATATGGATAGAATATCTTTGACATTCTTGAATTCTTGTTCTTCATTTCTTTTTCTATGTTCTTTTCTTTTAGGTTCTCCCTATTCATATCTCTGTTATGTTTTGTTTTATTGAATCCTTTTGTATCATTCTTATTCCCCAATAATCCATTGATATATATTCCGGGAACACCCCTTAAAGATAATGCTATAGATCTTGATAAAAGATACCTCTTTATCTGTATATCTTCTTCTTTTTCATCCTCTAATATACTCCACCATGTGATATTCATCTCATATGGCTTCTTCTTTCCATTGACTACTTTATACCCAACTTTCCCTCCTTTTCTTAAAGAACCATCCACAAGATCAGCAATCTCCTTATCACTCACTATCCCTTCTAATGGTCCGACTGCTATCCCATCATGAGAATCAAGGAAATTGAAGAATGTCGTATTTCCTTTCTTTTTCAATATCTTTGCCCATTTTGTAAGATGTTTTGCATTTCCGCTCTGGACTGCCTGGACAACCAAAGGAGGCAGAGAGAAATTATACACCATATGCGCTTCATTATTGCCGTTTCCAAAATAAGAGATGTTCTCTTTGTGTGGAACATTTGTCTCTGTTATTATCACTACATGAGGTGCAACCGCTTTCAAGACATCTCTTACAAGCTGGACATAGACATGTACTTGCTTAAGATGTAAGCAAGATGTTCCCAATTTTTTCCATAGGAAAGCGATAGCATCCAGTCTTATGAGGTCAGCACCTTCTTTAATATAGAAAAGGATAACTTTCATAGTTTCGATAAGTACTCTTTCATTAGCATAGTTCAGATCAACCTGGTCATTAAGAAAAGTGCTCCATACCAGTTTCCTTCCGTTGTTAGTCTTGAAAGGAACCAGTAAAGAATTTGTCCTGGGCCTGAACACCTTTTGCAGCTGTTTTTTTGAAGGCTTATTCTTAGGATCAAAAGCTATAAAGAAATCCTTATATCTCTCATCACCTCTTGCAAACGCCTTGAACCACACACCATCGCTGCAAAGATGATTGACTACAAAATCAACCATTATTGGAAAATTTTTCCTTATCTTCTCGATATCTTTCCAGTTTCCCATCCATGGAGCCACAGTATAGAAATCTTTTACTGAAAATCCCCTATCCAATCCATAAGGAAAGAATGGTAGCAGGTGTATTGTATTTATACTTCCTTTCAGACGCTTTGTTGCAAATCTGTTTAGGGTCTTTAATGTCTTTTCTCCTCTCTTACTGATAGAATCACCATAAGTGATAAGTATACTGTCTTTTTGGCTCAACCCATAGCTCTTTTTCTTTTCCTTAAAATTATCTAATACACCAATCAGTTCTTCAGCAGCGTTTCTTCCTCTCTCTTTTCCATAAAGAAATACAAGTTTTTTCTCTATCCTCTTTTTTATGTCCATAAACTTATCAACACAAACTCTGTATTTAAATATTTCTTTTTAGAACTAACCAGTTAGTCTGTAATTGGGATTGATCTCTATCTTTGGAGCTTTTCGTATGGCCCCTCTTTCTTTCAGTCCTTCATAATATGTTGCCAGTACAGCATACATCCCCGGATTTGGATTCCTTATCCTCACACTTCTTCCTTCCATCCTAAGCTGCTTTTCATAATCTAATACAAGATCTGCAAACTTATGGTTTGCATAAGTCACACCTTCCATATCAAGAACTAGTTTATCTTTATTCCTGTATAACTCAAGCTCGATATCTATCCTTCTTTTTATTCCCTGAACATCCCCTTTATTTATCTCACCGCCAAGCTCGATGAATATCTCATCATCCCTCAGCAGAGAACTGATATCTGTCATCTTTCTATCCAAAGATTAAATTCTTTATAAGCCTTTCTTTACTTTATTCCAAAAAGAATATAAATAACCTGTATTTATTCTCATACATGCCATACGAACTTAACGAGATAAAAGAGATAAGGAAAAAAGCAGGACTTACTCAGGGCCAGCTTGCAAAAAAAGCAGGAGTCTCCCAATCCCTAATCGCAAAAATAGAGTCAGGAATGCTTGACCCAACATACAATAACGCAAAAAAGATCTTCACAGCTTTAGACGAGCTTACAGAGAAGAAGGAGGTAAAGGCAGAAGAGATTATGAATAAGAAGATAATATCTCTTAACCACACAGAAAGCATCAAAGAAGCTATCAAGAAGATGAAAAAATACGACATCTCTCAGATGCCGGTTGTAGATGGAGACAAGATCCTCGGTTTAGTATCAGAATCCACTATAATCAACAAGATGGGATCTGTTGATGATCCTCAAAAACTCTTAGATTTAAAGATTACAGAAGTTTTGGTTGAATCGCCACCAATCATCACACCAAACGCAAAGATGGATGTAATATCATCTTTACTAAAATTCTACCCTGTACTGTTAGTCGCAGAATCAGGAAAGATAAAAGGCCTTATAACAAAAGCAGACATGCTTAGAAAGATTTACAGGTCTTAATCACATAGCACCAAGCGTAGTCATCATATTAACATCAGAGACAGCTAGAATCTGGAACAGATCTAAAAACAGAATTAGAACGAAGCGTGCTATGTGTGAATATTTTAAAAACATATTTAAATAAAACAATATTATTTCTGCATATGATGGATCTATTGATATGGATTGCAGTATTTATAGCAAGTATGTTTGTCCTGATCAAAGCATCAGACTACTTCACTGATTCTTCTGAAAAGATTGGTGTCTACTTCAAGATGCCTGATTTTATCATAGGAGTTACCATAGTTGCTATAGGAACTTCTCTTCCAGAACTGATAACATCTATAATAGCAGTCTTAAACGGATCTTCTGAGATCGTTCTTGCAAATGTCATGGGTTCAAACATAACAAACATCTTTCTAGTGCTTGGATTTGCAGCAATCATTGCGAAAAAACTAAAGATAACATACGAACTTATTCACGTTGACTTACCACTTCTAGTTGGCTCAGCTTTCTTCTTAGCAGCAACACTTTGGGATGGAGTATTCACAATACCTGAAGCAGTACTTTGCATAGCAGGCCTTATCTTATATGTTCTTTACACAATAAATTCAGAGACAAAACACAAAGACAAAGAGATAGAGAAAGAGATGAAAGGAAATCTTATCAAAAAACAAAAGCTAACATGGAAGACATGGATAATCCTTCTACTAAGCGGATTCTTCATCTATCTTGGAGCAAGATACACAGTCGAATCAGTCGTAACATTATCTCAGCTATTAAACATAGGCACAGAAGTGATCGCAATCAGCGCAGTTGCTTTAGGAACTTCTTTGCCAGAACTAGTTGTCACATTCACAGCAGCAAAAAAAGGAAAGCCGGAGATGGCAGTAGGAAACGTCCTAGGCTCAAACATATTCAACACATTCGGTGTTGTTGGAATCTCAGCTCTATTCGGCTCATTAGTGATCTCAACACACATATTGTCAGTTGCACTGCCTCTGATGCTCATAGCAACAATCCTTTACTTCTTCATAACACAGGACAAAGAAATCACAAGATGGGAAGGCTGGCTACTGATCATATTCTACATATTCTTCATAGGAAATCTGTTTGGGTTAATGTAATCATTTCTTTCCAACAACAATCATTTCTTTTGAATTATAGTCAAATTTCTCTCCTTTGAAAGAACCATACACATTAACATCCTTAAAACCGCAGTTTTTTGCCATATCCACAAATTCATCCTTTGTATAGATTCTTACAGAATAAAACGACCTTGGGTGTATAACTCTTCCGATACCATCAGTAGTTTCCCATGAACCCTCCATCCTTTTATTCTCTGCATTATACATCTCCAATATTACCAGCTTGTTCCCATCAGGCAAAACTCTAACTGCATCAGTCTGTGTTGTCTGATTCTTAATCATCTCAGGACTAACATCAGTATGTATCAGCATCTGCCCTCCTTCCTTCAAAGCACTATAAAATTCCTTCATGGTCTGCACATTATCTTCTTCTTTTTCAAAAAAACCAAAAGAATAGAACATATTCACCAAAGCATCATACTTTCCATAAAGATCCTCCCCTATATTTCTCATATCTCTTTCAAGAAAGTTTACTTTTACATCTTTATTACTTGAGTCAATAACAGCTTTCTCAAGATGCTCTTTATCAATATCAAGTCCAGTAACATTATGACCTTTTGATGCAAGATAAATACTATGTCTTCCATAACCACAAGGAACATCAACAACATTAGATCCCTCTTTTAATTTAAGCAAATCAATTATCCCTTCACCCTCTCTTTTAGTTCTTTCTTCCAGTGTCTCCTTCTTACCTGGAATATAACCTTCATCACTATTGTCTGGCTCAAAATATCTTCTACCAAAAAAATAACTTCCTTTCCACCATTCCTTGGGTATTGTTTGTTTAGTCATAACTATGTAGTAGTACTTAATTTCTATTTATAATATAGCCGTCCAAAAACGACGACAATAGCAAAATTTATATAGTCAAGACACAATTTTTACCCCATGAAGGAAGAATTGATACAATACGGCCTTTCTGAGAGAGAAGCAGAGATATTCTTGATATGTCTAAAGACAGGAAAAGCAACAGCAAATAGGATAGCTGAGCTGGCAAATATGGCAAGAAGCACAGTATATGATATACTGGAACGTCTTAAAGCACACGGCCTCATAACCACAAATGTGATAGACAACAAGATAAACTTTATAGCTAGTGATCCAAATGTATTACTCACATCCCTGGATGAAAAAAAACAGAGCATTCAACAAATACTGCCTTCATTAAAAGAGATCCATAACAAAGTAGGAGAAAGACCTTTTGCAGAAGTATATCAGGGAAAGATTGCCATAATAAAACTTCTTGATGAAATCTTAGATAATGCAAAAGAACTCAAGATTATTGGAAGCCAGGGAAATGCTCTAGAAAAGATAGGTTACCATCCTACTAAGTTTAGGATGAAGAGGACAAGCAAGAAGATAATATTAAAACAAATACTTGAACTTTCAAAAGAAGCAAAAAAAGAAGTATCTGATGATTACACAGAAACAAGATTTCTTGAATCTTTAAAAGATTCAAAAGAAGCAATATTCATCTTTGATGATTATGTCTACCACATAATACTTCAGTATGAGATAAGCGCAATCAAGATAAAATCAAAAGACCATGCAAGAGCAATGAACATCATGTTTGATGAGATGTGGGCAAAGTCAAAACCTTAGCTAAGATTCTTCAATTTCCCAAAATCATACACTTTATCTGCAACAACATAGACTTCAAAACTCCCTAAACTCTTCTGCAGATAAGGACTCAACAACTTCTCACTAAGAACATCTGTTCCTTCTGTAACTTGATTCATAGAAGGCATTACAATCAGTTCCTTTCCCTTAAACTTCCCTTTAAGAAAACACTTCACTTTCTCCTTCCTCTCTCCTTCAGAAAGCATTACAGCAGGATGCTCATGTCCAATAATAACTACTTTCTTCTTTGTCTCAACTACAGAATCTCCATGAGCAACACAAACACCATCAACTTCAAACTTATCAACAACTTCAACCTTTCTTTTCTTAGCAATTGGCCCTAGGATATTGTCATGATTACCCTTCACCAAAACAATCTTACCAAACCTCGACACCATATCAATAACTTTCAGAGTATCTCTCCATTCCTGCTCAGATATTGTCCCAAACTCATGCTTAAGATCACCATTGATAACAATCACTTTAGGCCTAACTTCTTTCAACATCAAATCTAACCTATCAACTAAGTCCTTAAAAGAAAACCTGGGCATAAGAACTCCTTTCTTGTTCAGCTCTTCCTCATAACCAATATGAAGATCACTGACCACTAAAACTTTCTCTTTAACGATAAATAGACCTAAGTCTACAACTTCAATTCCTTTGCTTATCTCCATCTTCACATTGCTGATTCATATCTTATGTCCTTGATAAATATCAAAGGCCTTTTCTTCATCCTCATGTATGTCATACCATCTCTGGTTTCCATCTGCCTGTGATATTTCACCAAGTTCTTTATCTTAACAAAGTTCAATATCATTATCTACCACCCCTCAATTTATTCAATCTACTGTACTCTAGAATTAATTTCTCAACTATCTCATTATAGCTAGTATTCTTTCTTGCAAAATCAAGTGAATCCAGCTTAAGCTTAGTTTCAGCCCTAAGCCTGATCGATGTATCCTTTTTAATAATCTAACACCCCCACAGTGTACTATGCATACATGGCATGCAGAGTATATAAACTTTTCGAAAACATATTATAAAGAATTTTTTACAATCTCAGGAAAGGAATCCTGCCTATTGTACTGTTCCAAACCTTATCAACAATTCCAGACAAAGGACGATACAAAGCTAGCCCGCCGATTATAGAAAATATACCATTAGTGCTTCTCTTCATCTTACTTAATGAAGTTAAAGATCCTTTAAAGTCAAATGTATTCCTTACAAGCTCTTCTATTCCAGGATCATATTTTGGCTTATCTGCAATAGCTTTAATCCCATTATCAAGATATTTGAAAGGAATGCTTGCATACTCTCCAGCCTTGCTTAGTACATAAGACACTTTAGATGGAGAATCAGCTGTCAGTTCAAAGACATCATTAAGGCAGTACATAGTTCCTAATCCAGCATACATTCCCTTTACAAAGGACTTGTACGCGCCCTGGCCTAAAGCGATTCCAGCAGTCATATAACCGCTTAAAGCAGTACTACCATGTACAACTATATCTGCTATATCATTGCCGCCTATAGAGCTATCTACACCATAGTGTGTTAAGATAGGCACACCTATTGAAGCGACAGTGCCAACTATATTCCTTACTTTACCCATTTCTGACTACCTCACACTAGTTCTAACGCAGAAGTCATATATAAAGCTTTCGCTTTTTAACCACTATTTAGTAATAACACTAATATTTCTCTAAATACTCGAAAACGACCTTCTTAAGCTCTGTAGGCCATGTTTTCTCTATTTCATCCTTATATTTCTTGACTGCTTGTACAAAATCCTCTCTAATCTTCTTCTCACCATCAATAATCTTGATGATCTCTTCTTTTGCAAACATCGGAACTCTCTTAAGATTCCATGCCATCATCTTCAGCTTCTCCTTTTCTTCATCTTTTTCCTCTTCTTTCTTTTTCTCAGATTCTTCAAATATCTTATTATAATCAAAACTCTCTTTCTTCATCTTCTTCCCTTCTTTCAGGCTGATCTTAGCCAGCACCATCTCATGCATCCTTTTGATAAACTCTAATCTGTCTTCCATCTTCAGTATATCAGCATAACCTTGTATTATCAGGTTAAATGCAAATGGAGAAGGAACAGTTGTACTGATTTCCTCAACTTTTATCTTTCCTTCTTCAACACCTTTCAAAACTAATTCTGCATTATCAACATCCATAAGATCTTCCAAAACTTCCCTTCTAGCCTCTTTCAATATAGCAAAATCATTGCTTATCCTTTTCACAGCACTCATCAGTATCATAGAACTAACTTGCTGCCTTCCAACTCTTTTCTTCCTTCCCATATAATTACGAAGGATCATCAACGATCTTGAAGCACAATGCCTAAATCTTCTTTTCAGAACTTCAGTCTGATCTATTGCCATCTCCAGAACTTTCCTAAGCTCCTTTGATTTTAACATCTTAAATGCTTTCATCACATTTATTTTCGAAGGAGTCCTCACATAAAATCCATTATCACTTATCCCCATCTCAACATCCTTATGTTCTTTTTTAGAGATAGCATAAGCAACTGCCCTGGATAAACAATCATTGACTCTTCTTCCAAACAAAGAATGAAATATAACATGCTTTCCGCTGTCATCAGTATAATGCTCAACTATTATCCTTTTATCAGAAGGAATTGTAGCATACTTAAACTGATCATTAAAATATTCATAGATTGAATTAGCAGCATTCTTGTCAACATAAAGATATTCATTGATAAACTTCATGATCTCTTCCTTGCTTTTTCCAGAGCAAAACTTCTCACTCATCAATCTTCTAAATTTTCCGATATTTGTAGCAAGATCAAAACTTAAAGGAAGCATCTCAGAAACCCATCTTGGAATAGAAGGAGGCCTTCCTGCTGATGCACTGACCTGAGCGACCATTCCTCTTGAGAATCTAAATTTGTAAGTCTCCCCGCCTAAAACAAAAACATCTCCTGGCTTTAATTTCTCAAGATAACCTTCATCTAATTTCCCTATAGTCTGCTCTCCGATCTTCACAGTGATAAAGCTCTCATCAGGAATAGTTCCTATATTGGTCATATAGATCACTCTTCCCATCTTTCCTTTTCTTCCGATCATCCCAGTCTCTTCATCATACCATATCTTTGCATAGATATGCCTGCTTTCCAAAGATGCAAACTTGCCGGAAAGATAATCTATAACTTCGTCAAAATCCTTTTTAGGAAGATCATGATAACAGTAGCTCCCTCTAACCAGCTTCAAAAGATCTCTGATATGTATCTTCTCCTGTATCGCAATTCCATCAATCTGCTGTGCCAAAACATCAAGACAATTAGTTGGAATATGTATCTGATCTATCTTTTTCTCTATAGCAGACTTCAAAAGAACACTACACTCAATCAGATCATCTCTATCAACAACAATCAGCCTTCCTTTTGCAGTCTCATGCAGTTTATGCCCACTTCTTCCACACCTTTGCAAAGCTCTTGCAACAGACTTAGGACTACTTAACAATATCACCAGATCAATATAACCAATATCAATCCCTAGCTCAAGTGAAGTCGAAGAAACGATACATTTCAGCTTCCCATCTCTTAATCTTTTCTCAACATTAAATCTATGCTCCTTAGACAAAGAACCATGATGTGCTCCAATATTACTTCCATAATGTCCAGGATATTTATCCTTAAGATTATCTACAACCCTCTCAGTTGCAGCTCTTGTATTTGTGAATATCAAAGTAGTCTTATGGTCTTGTATCAGCTTATGCATCAGAGAATACATAGCATCATGTATCTCATCCTGTGTCACATCAACAAGATTCTTCAAAGGACTCAACACCTTTAGGTCAAGATCTTTGATAAACTGGACATCAACTATCTTACAATCCCTTTCTTCTTTCCCTTCATAACCTACTAAAAACCTTGCGATATCATCTAAAGGCGAGATAGTAGCACTCAGCCCAACTCTGGTCATATGACTACTTAACTTCCCTAATCTTTCAACAGACAATGACAGATGAACTCCTCTTTTATTCTCAGCCAATGCATGGATCTCATCGATTATACACCACTGCACATCTCTAAGATGGTCAATAAACTTCACAGAAGACAGAACAATAGCCAACGACTCAGGAGTTGTTATCAATATATGCGGCGGCTTCTTCAGCATCTTTGTCTTTTCAGAAGGAGTTGTATCTCCAGTCCTTGTCATAACCCTTATGCCTAATTTCTTCCCGGCAATCTCTTCGATCTCCTGCAGCGGCTTCTTCAAGTTAACCTCAATATCATAATTCAGAGCTTTCAGAGGAGAGATATAGATACAATATGTCTTATCTTCAAGAATCCCTTTCTCAGCACTATCCACTAATTCATTCAATACAGACAAGAACCCAGTCAATGTCTTTGTAGCACCAGTCGGAGCACTAACTAATATATTGTTCCTCTTATGTATCTCCATAACTCCGTAAAGCTGCGGCAGAGAGAACTCCTTAAACCTAGAAAAAAACCACTTCTCAACCAAAGGATTTAGGATCTTCTTGACGTCAGCCTGCCCATGGGGCTTGTTCATACGCCTTATCATTCCAACACCTACTCTCGCTCTTTTCTTTAAAAACCTATTGTATATACTTTCCTTATAAGCCTTTCTATGTGTAACTACTATAAAGAGACAAAAAAACCGAAAGATTTATAAACTCAAAAGTTTTAATACTTAAGGCAGGGTATAAAAATGGACAAGAGTACTCAAGCAAGACCATTGGAGATTGTTGTAGCTCAGACACATCAGTATAATATAAATCTTATTTCAGGCATGATTATATCTGAAAGGATAAAACGTCCAGGAAACTACAACAATGTCATGCTTACAACAGAGCCTTCAAAGGTTATTAAAAGAGCATTTGAAGGAAAAGCAGACATAGTAGTAACAGGACAACACTTCTATAATCCGCCTGTAAATACAACTGATGATCTTTTAAAATCAATGTCATATCTTTCACTTCCGGATAAAATGCTTAATTATGACTATATTGCAAATATTAAATCAATAGGATGTGGAAATCATCTGACAAATATACTAAAAGAGATAAACCCAAGCATAATGGTATTCAGATACAGCACAAATCCATCTGAAGATAACACCAACATAGTTGGAGACATACCAAAAACGATGAGAGTTCAAGAGATATCAGATTTCTTAAACTCACAGATACTCAACTATTACTTTATGACAAGAGATTCTCAGATATTAAAAGAAAGATTTCCAGAGATAAAGTTCCATGATAAAAATCTAGGGATCCGGGATTATCGTAATAACTGAATCAAGCAATAAGTTTATAAACACCAAATTCTAAAGTTTACATAAGAGGTGTTTATGATGTATCAAAGAGAAGATTGTAAGAAGTGCATGGCACTAAAAGATGCAAAAAGTTCAGATTTTCTTTACCTTTCAAAAAAGTTCGCTGCTCAGATATCAGATAAACCACATGTAGACAGAAAAGATGGTGGCCATATCAAGATAATGCCAAGATGGCATATATGGGATAGAAAAGAATTCTCAAAATCAGAATCACAAGAATTTATCCTTCTAGCTATGATGATTGGAGATGCAATGTATTCTGCTCTGCCAAAAAATAATATCAAGCTTACACTTATCAACTACCAGGATAACGGAAACTGGTCTGTTGACGCAAAAGGAGGACCTCATCTACACTTACATCTCTACGGAAGAGCAAAAAATTCAAAATTCCAAAAACATGGGCAAGCTTTAGTGTTTCCACCAAAAGGAAATAAGTACTACAAAAAACTCAAGCCACTAAATAAAAAAGATGAACAACTGCTAAAACAGCAGATATCAAGACTTCTAAGAAAAGAAAAATATTCTCTCCTAAAAAGACTTAAAAAATGAACAATATAATAGCGACAACAACAGGCTTAGTCTCAGAATTTCCTACGCACGAAGCACCAGTAGTCCTAAAGAAAGCAGGATATGAAGGTATAGAGATCTGGCCTGAATCTTTCTGGCTTAAAGAAAAAAACAAAGAAACTTCTTTTGAAAAGATGAAAAAAGCTATGAAAACTACAGGACTAAAAGGAGTCATCCATTCTCCTATAAAAGATCTAACAGTAGATCCGATAGAAAAACTGAACATCTGCTCAATACATGAGGACCTCAGACTAAAATCTATTGACTTAAACCTAAAAAGCATAAAGATGGCCAAAGACCTTGGTTTTCATCTTGTAAATATCCACCCTGGTTGGCTGGATAGGGAAAAAGACAATCCAAAAAAATACTGGCCAATATTGAAGGAATCATTTGAAATCATAGTAAAAGAAGCAGAAAAACATAACATCATACTTGCGATAGAAGCTATGGAGAAAAGGTCAAAAGAATTTGTAATACGTGTTGAAGACATAAAAAAGCTTATCTCATTCTACAACTCCGAAAATCTTGGAGCAACCTTAGATCTAGTCCATGCTTTCACACATGGAGAAGAGCTCCCTCTAAAACATATGGAAGAGCTTGGAATCCACCTAAGGCATATGCATGTCAGCGGCCATTATGGGATCAGCGGAAAGACCCACTGTCCTTTTGCTATGGACAAGACACATTCAAAATACTTCAGAAACATCTTAAAAGAAGTAGCGCTAAATTATGATGGGATAATAACTATTGAAGGACATACAAGAGGCATCATACCACAAGAAAAAAAAGTCCAGCTAAAGACAATAAAAGATAATCTTGAATTTGTAAGGTCAGCTATCGGAGGAAAATAAAATGGCAAAGAAAAAAACAGTTGAACATGGCTATCATAAAAAACATCACAAGGCATTTGAAAAGAAATTCTTGAAGCACTCACACCAACATCCAGACAAACACAAAGACTGCAAATTCTGCCAGAAGATAAAAGACAAATCAACAATACTTTTCGAAAATCCACACATAATCGTAGTCTTCGGAAGATTGCATCACAAAGGACACTTAGTTATTCTAACAAGGGCTCATGAAGAGCATCTGATGATGCTGCACGAGAAAACATTAGATTCCTTTTTCACAGATTCTATAAAAGTCTGCAGAGCATTACACAAAGCAATAAAGTTCGACAGACTAAATATGGAATATCTAGACAACTGGGATCCGCACATACACTGGAATATATACCCAAGATTCAAGACAGATAAAGACTGGGGAAACCCACCAGTTATCCCAGGAAAGAACGCAAAAGTAAAGCCAAAAGAGATGACAGAAAAAGAGATGAAGATATTCCTAAGAGAACTGAAGAAGATAAAATAAAATGAAACTTATACTGACTAGGCATGGAGAAACTGTTGAAAATTCCAAAAGGATCATTCAAGGTCATCTTCCAGGAAAACTTTCTGAAAAAGGGATTGATCAAGCAAAGAAATTAGCAGATAGGTTAAAAACCGACCAGATCGACTTCATCTATTCAAGTGATCTGGCAAGAGCAGCAGATACAGCAAAAGAAATAGCCAAACATCACAAAGTTCCAATAAAATTTACAAAAGAATTAAGGGAACGAAATCTTGGAGAGTTTGAAGGAAAAACAAAAAAAGAGCTTAATTTGCTAGAAGACAAAGAATGGCCTGATCCAGAAAATGGAGAAACTTCAGAAGAATTATACAAAAGAGCAGAGAAATTTGTTCACAAACTCCTACACAAACACAAAAACAACACAGTTTTATGTGTTGCGCATAATGGAATCAATAGAGCAATCACAGCAGTAATAACTAATAAGAAAACAAGAGACATAGAATGTTTCAGCAACACAAGCATAACAGTGTTTGAAATCGACGAAGAGAAAAACCATAAGATTCATCTATTCAATTGCACAAAACACACTTAATCCATTATTTCTGGTTCTTTCTTAAGCATAGCTTTAAGTATAAACGGAAACATTATCGTAGTTATCAGAGTCATCAGTATTATCGCAGAATATATCGTAGTAGAGATAAACCCTGCCTTAAAAGCTATCAAAGCGATAACCAATTCTACTGCTCCCCTTGAATTCATAGCCCAACCTATAAGATGAAGCTGTTTTGAAGTTAGATCATTAACAAACGGCCTTGTGATAAAAACACCAAATATCTTTCCGAATATAGCTACGCATGTAATTATGATCAACAGAGGAATATTAACTATCAAAGAACTGTAATCAAAAGCCATCCCTGTCCAGATAAAGAAGAACGGAACAATAAATGATAAAGCCAATATCTCAAAATGAGATCTTATCATCCTTTCTTCCTTAACCTTGACACTTAACTGGATGATTATCCCAGCCAGGAAAGCAGCAATTATAGCTCCAGTCAAAGTTCCTGAAATGATTATACCCATTATAGAGAATCCCAAACATAATAACAACACAGTCATAAACATACTCACTTCTCTTGTCTCCTTAGTTTCTTTCTCTTCATATTCGATAAGCTTTGGAAGCATCTTGAATATAAGCCATACTGAAATTATGAACAAAGCAAGCTGAGCTGGGGTCTTAACAAGATCTATAGATATTATTGTATATCCTGAGAAAAGTGACGCAATGATAAACATCAATAGACCGATAACATCATCAATGATCCCAGCACCCATCATTATGCCAGCGATCCTGCTTTTTATCTTTCCTATCTCAATAAGTTCTTTTACTTTAGCTCCTTCTGATGTGATGCTCATAGAGATTCCGACAATAAGTGCAATAAGATTAGAATAACCAAGAAGCTTCATAGTCAAAAATCCTAACACCAAAGGGATCAAAGATCCGAATATACCTATAATAAATACATCCCTCCTTGCCCCATAGATCTTGTTCTTCTCAACCTCCAATCCAGCCAAGAACAGCAAAAATATTATCCCGAGATCAGAAAGCAGCTCAACTATCTCAACATTAGGCCCGATAACAACATTCCTAACCTGAGGTATCCCTATGAATATGCCTGCAAATATCTGAGCAACAACCATAGGAAACTTGAACCTGTAGGCTATTTCAGTAAATATAAACACAACCAGAAGACTTAACGTTATCGTCAGTAAAAAATGTGGAACCATTCCATAACCTCTTTTTATAAAGAAATATTGCTTTATGCTTTATAAATATTGTGAAAACTTCGTTAAATCCTGATGTTATGTTCTAGGTATAATTCTTGGTTCACCAACTACTTCATCTGTATTTTTGTCAATAGATGATATAATCTGTGCACCATCACTTTTTCTGAATGATATTCCTGTGATTACTTCTCTTCTTGGTTTAAAGATGAAATTATCCGGAGTTATCTTATTTTTAAGAAACTCATCAAAGAAAGGAAACATAGGATTAACTACATAGAATCCCGTTGGCAGAAGTGCAACTCCTTGGTCAGTGCATGTAAGATAAACTTGATTCCCTTCAACTTCACTAGGATCCTTGATCAGTCCTGCAGCACTGCCAACAAAAACAGGTTCCTGATAGATTACATTAAGATCTCGTAGACCATGATCAGTTCTGATGATATAAGTAGGATTATTAGTACCTAAGAAAGCTGTACCTTCATCAATCCTCTCGATTAACTCTCTTTCGCTAAGACTCGCTAAATATGCATCAACTCTTTCAGCATTATGTAGAACTCTTGAGATTGTAGGTACAACTAACTGATCACTAAGATTTTCAGAACCATGGTGTTCATTTACAAATTCCATCTCTAGAATTTTTAAGAGTGTCTTCTCAGACCCAACTGGCAATGCTGTTCTGAATGTAGGATAATAAGTGTGATGTTCTTTGTGCAGTTCAAGAACATCATGATATGTTTCACCATCTCTCCCAATAAATCCAAGTAGATCCATCGCATACTCATTAGGCTGGTTTTTATTGAAAGGGTCAGGATAATTTTTATAAAACCATTCAACTGCTTCAAAATCCATAGAATATTTAGGGGATTTATTTGCGCTTAAGGCACAGATACCACAAGGTGCATTACATCCGTCCATCGGCATAAACACTGTTATATTCTCCATCAATCGATCTAATTGCTTATCGTTAAATCCTTCAGTTATATCTTCTCTTGGAACATACTTCATTTTAAATCAAACCCCATCATAATTTTTGTAAGAATATTACAATTTTAATAAACCTATCTATTATAGCCACTTGCAAATGATAAAAAAGTTGCTCCAGGACAGAGATCTTCACAAGAAGAGGAATTTAGACGCATAAAACATAACCTTTATAAATAACCTCAAACTCCTCAGATACATCGCATACCAAGTGTTGCGGTTCTAATGCTGAAAAGCATGAAACAATAGGTGAAAATAAATGGTTAGTATATATTCAGTTGATCCTAATAAACTAGTAGAAAAAGTAGCTGAATCTCTAAAGTCAATAGACACAATAAAGCCGCCTGCATGGGCATCCTTCGTAAAGACAGGAACTCACAAGGAAAGAGCTCCTACACAGGAAGATTGGTGGTACACAAGATCAGCTGCAGTTCTAAGAAGCGTTTTCAAGCTAGGTCCTATCGGAGTTAGCAAGCTAAGAATCAAATACGGCGGAAAGAAAAACCGTGGTCACAAGCCTGAAGAGTTCAGAAAAGGATCAGGCAGCATACTTAGAAAGATATTACAGCAGCTTGAACAAGCTGAGTTGGTAAAAAAAGGAGAAGTTGGCGTACACAAAGGAAGAGTTGTTACAGGAAAAGGAAAATCTATCCTTGACAAAGCTTCAGTTGAGATACAGAAGACTACAAAAAAAGTAAAACCTCAGCCTGAGAAAAAGGAACAGCCAGCTGAGGAAGCAGTAAAGAAAGAAAAACCAAAAGAAGAAAAAAAGCCAGCAGAGACAAAACCAAAAGAACAACCAACCCCTCAGAAAGAATAAAATGGATGAGCTAGAGCAGATAAAAGCAAGAAAATTGCAGCAATTGCAGGAACAACAAAATGCATCAATGCAGCAAGAAGCTTTACTGCAGCAGCAGCTTGAACAAGTCGAGATGATCATCAAGCAGCATCTTACAAAAGATGCATTGGAAAGATACGGAAACATAAAATCAGCGCATCCGGAAAAAGCACTGCAGATCATTGCTGTGCTTGGCAAAGGCATCGAAGCAGGACAGCTGAAGACTGTCGATGACGCGATGCTCAAAAACCTATTATCAAGATTACAGACAGAAAAAAAAGAATTTAACATAAAAAGGATTTAAGATGGCAAGATACAAGCATCCAAGCAGAAAGAAAAGATTGTCTAAGTTAGGCAGACAGACAAAATGGGCACCATTCTGGATAATTCCAAAAGTGTTCGGTCTAGGAAGAAGAGTACACCCTGGCAGAAAGACACAGAAGAAGAGATCTTGGAGAAGAACTAAGACTAAGGCATAAGATGGCAACTGAAAGAACTTACAATATTCCATTGAGGAAAGAGTGGCTGAAAACACCTAAATACAAGAGGGCAAAAAAAGCAGTCACAGCTATAAAAGAGTTCTTAGTCAAGCATATGAAATCAGATAACATAAAGCTTGGAAAACTCCTAAACTTAGATCTTTGGAAACATGGGATAAAGAATCCCCCTCATCACATCAAAGTCACAGCAATCAAAGAAGATGACGGAACTGTTAAAGCAGAGCTTTTCGGAAAGAAATATGAAGAATTCAAGAAGATAGAGAAAGTAGAGAAAACTAAAAAAGACGAACTGATGGAAAAGCTTGGAGTTAAGGCAGCACCAAAAGAAGAAGATAAGAAAGAAGAAAAACCAGCAGAAAAGACAGAATCTCCTAAAGAAGACAAACCTCAGCCAGCAAAAGATGAGAAGCCAGCTGAGGAAGCAGTAAAGAAAGAAGAAAAAAAGGAAGCTCCAAAAGAAACACCTAAAAAAGAAGAAAAGCCAAAACCAGCTCCTAAAAAACAGTAAACCTTTATAAATCACTTATTTCTAACAGCTTATTATGGAAACATTACTTCCTTTTGAAAAGACCGAAAGAGAGATCTTCGAGAAAAGAAAAGCAACAACTAGTGATAAGTACGGCTGCAGACCAGAAGAAAGACCTACAGAAGAACTCATAAACTTTGGAATAGTCAACATTGACAAGCCAAAAGGACCAACTTCTCATCAAGTCAGTGCATATGTCCAAAAAATACTGCACATAAACAAAGGAGGACACTCAGGAACACTAGATCCAAAAGTAACAGGTGTTCTGCCAGTTGCACTAGGAGCAGCTACAAGGATAGTACAAACCCTCTTAACAGCAGGAAAAGAATACATAGCGATAATGCATCTGCATAAAGAGATAGATCCCAACAAGATCAAAAAAATCTGCAGCGAATTCGTAGGAAAGATAAAACAGCTTCCTCCGATAAAATCTTCAGTAAAAAGACAGTGGCGTTTCAGGAAGATCTATTACATAGAGATCATAGAAATCAAAGGTCAAGACATCCTTATGAAAATCGGCTGCCAGGCAGGAACTTACATAAGAAAACTGCTCCATGACATAGGCCAAAAACTAGAAGTTGGAGCACACATGGCAGAGCTAAGAAGAACAAAAGCAGCCTTATTCAACGAATCAACACTAACAACATTGCAAGACCTCACTGATGCATACCATTACCACAAAGAAGAGAACAACGACAAGTTCATAAGAACAATAATCCACCCAATTGAATTTGCAACACAGCATCTAGCAAAAATATGGGTCCTAGACTCAACTGTAGAATCACTATGCCACGGAACTGATCTAAAAACACCTGGTGTAGTAAAAGTACATTCAGACATACAACTAGATGATCCAATAGCGATAATGTCATTAAAAGACGAATTGATCGCAGTAGGAACAGCAAAGATGATCTCAAAAGACATCATAAAGAAAGAAAAAGGAGTTGCAGTAAAAACATCAAAAGTCTTCATGGAGCCAGGCACATACCCAAAGATGACCTAGTCCAGACCAAAAGAATCTATAAATTCTGTTATCATCTTGTATTTGCCCAGATATTCAAACCCCCTAGGAGTAAGCTCATAAGTCTTACCCCTATCACCTACTTTCTCAATAATGAATTCCTTAGAAATCAAATCTCTCAAGTACTCATCCATCATCTGGTGAGATAAGTTCGCTCTATAGAGTATATGCGTCGGCTTTATCGTTCCGTTCTTCTCACGGATCGCCTTCAATATATCATGCACAACTCTGTGTTTATCTCTTTTTGGACTCATTTTCTAAGCACTGTTATAAGATTGATCAAGATAATAAGATACGCAACAAGCTCAAGCATATGCCCTATCACATAATACATGCTTGTGCTGAAAGAGAAGAAAAAATCCATACTTCCTATAAGCAAAAACGCAAATGCTATTATTATAAGCAGACTCCTTCTTTTCCTCTTTTTCTTCCTCCTGTAATTAAATAAATAGTATGTAAGCACATAAGCTAATAATATAGTAGACAACAGATGGAACAGATAAACAACATAAGAGCTCATCATTATCGCAGCAACCACTAATATCAGCATAAACGCATAAGTCTTCCCACTCTTCACCTTAAATGTCATATAGGCTAAAGTAACTAATCCCATCAGAAAAAACATCATATGCAGCCTCAAACCAAGATTATTTATCGTACTGATCTCAACCAGGCTAAGCACTTCATTGATATTCTCGTTCAGTATCATCCTTAAACTCACAAAAGACTGCAAGAAATAAGATGCAGATATAAACGCAAAAGCCAGCCCAAAGAACTTAGTCTGCCTTTGCTCAGATAATCTGAATATCCTGAAAGAATAGATACTAAGCACTAAAGTGATCAATGCAAAGATCAATTCCAGAGACACTTCATATCCAAAAAACCATATCGGCACTAAGTATGTGTTTGCCATAACAATAACCTATTTTTACCCTTTTTAAACTTTATGAAAGATAGTTCTTGATTTTCCTTTAATAATGCATTAATAAATGCTATGCCTACCTATCATTAAAAGTTTTTTTGGCGAAAAACTCAAACTAGGAGGAATAAAAAATGAACACAACAGCAAATCATGACGGAACAGCGATGATGCACGGGAGATACACACCAGCATATGGGGTCTTAGATATGATAGGAGATTATATCTCAACCACCCTAAGTAAGATCAAAGGAGGGATTGATGATTTTTTCAAGGACATAGAATATGACAGACAGTCCATGGAGTGTGAGAGAAGATGGGAAGAGTATGGGAGAGAATTCGCAAATATAAAAAATTGCGAACAATATGAGCTGCACAAGCCAGAAGGCCTTGCAGCCAAACTAGCATGAGGTGAATGAGATGGAAATCGATGAACAAAACTATGATGAATTTTTGGTTGGGGACTTTTACCACTGGGAGCTTGATCCTTTAGGAAACATCATAATCGAAGAGAATCTCCAGAAAGTTGCAATGTAGCGCTGAAAAGCGCTTTTTTTCTTTCTTTTAATCAACAGTAAACAGCACATTATCTCTATCTACATCAAATAATCCCAGCCTGGCACCAGCATCAAGCCATCCATGTGCATAATTCAGAGCAGCAAACGCTGTAACTATATCTCCTTTCTCCTTGAAATGCTTTGCATCAGAAAAATACCTTTTAGCCATATCTAAGAAATCCTCAGCAGCAGATTCAAAATCCACCTCCCCTTCTTTAACTATCTTAACTTTAGCTATAGCTCTGCCAGTAACATCAAAGTACTTCTCCAGTTTCTCGTCAGTAACTTCTCTCATAAAAGCTGTGAACAGCTTCTTTTATTTAATTCTATCGAATAGCACCGAGCGTAGTCATCAGATATGGATCTTTATTAAAATAGATCTGCTTCTCCTGCCGACACAGAAGCGAACGAAGCGTGCTATTCACAACACATAGAAACCTTTAAATACTACTTAACCTAATTTTTATTTAGGTGATAGGTTGAGATTTTTATTGCAGCATCCTTTTTACAAATGGAAAAACTTGGTAGTAAATCCCAATATAATTATAAGGAAGAATTCTATGCAGTTTAACGAACTATACTATAAGATAGAAGAGATGATCAAGTTCTTGACAAACTTCATGAAAGAAAAGAACAGAAGTGATAAAGAACTGAAAAATAACCTAAAGACAATAAACAGCCAGAAATCAAAAGCAACAGGCAAAAAGACAAAAAAGAATGAAAAGATTATGAAAGATCTTGGATCTTTGATGCTAAGGCAAAAAACACTTCTTGAACAGCAGAAAAAAGCCATAGACAGCTCAAAAAGATACTCAAAAGATGTAACTAATAATATAAACGACCTTATGGACGCTTCATACAACTTATTCATAGCTGCAATGACTCTATTACACAGAGAAAGGGATGATGCAGACAAGCTGATCCAAAAGATAAGATCACTAAAACACACGAACGAAGCTCTTCTAGAGCAGCACAAAGAACATTCTATCAGATTCCTAAATGAAGTAAAGAAAGAGGTCAGAGAAGTAGCAAAAAAGATGTATGCAACACTGCAATATCAGGAAAGAGGAGTCTCAAATCCATTGGCAGCTCTTAAAGAGATAAGTCCTATGTCAACAAGGATCAAATGCAGAAGAGTTAGGCAGGCAACGATAGAGATAGATAACTATGAGAGTCTTGTCCAGCAGCAGATGAAAGTTCTAAAAGTAAATCAGATTCCTCATCTGGTTCACGACTCATGGATACCTCAGATCAAAGTCATAGAAGAATTAGTAGAAGATCATATAGCGATCTTATCCCACAGGGTCCATAAGATGATACACCACATAATCAAGAACAAAAAATTGAAAGACAGGTACAAAAATAAGCTTAAAGGATTAGCACGTCAGGCAAGATGGCTTATGAATAGTATAGAGATAAAAGAATACAAATCAAAAATCATACCTTTTCCAAAACAAAAAGAACAAGAAATAATAAAAAAAGTTGCCTAATTTTCACTAGGCATCGGTCTTCTTACAGTTATAGGGATTATTCCTTCTGCAAACTCAAGTTTAGCGATCTCAAGAGGATTATACTCGATCTTCTTAAGATCATCATCATTCAGTTTGATCAAAAAAGGAGCTCCCATAGATATCTGTAAAGCTCTGCTTCCAAGCATCCTTGCTCTCTCGTATTTTGTGAATTCAACTTCAGCCATTATTATCACCTTAAAGCTTAGATCTTAGTTCTTTTTCCTTTTCCAAAGCGATTCCGACCATCTTATCAACCTCTTCGATAGTCAGTGCAACATCTCCGCCTTTCTGCATTGCAGCAAGCTCTCCGTTCTCATCGATTGCAACAGTCAATCTTGCATCTATTGCAGATTCTTCATCATTTGTAGAATCTACGATAAATCCATCTCCTATCTTTCTGACTGTAACAGATATAGGGATTGTTGCCAAAGGCACACTTTGATCAGTCTTTGTCTTGTAGTCAACCTTTCCATCTTTGATTTCCGGAAACTTAGCGTCTTTCAGTGCAGCTACTGCAGCAAGAGCACACGCATCAAACAAGTTGCCTGCATCATTGATAGGGCAGATATCAACTATAACACCCCATACCTTTTCTCCTTCTTCGATGCACAGCTTCTTTGTATCGATAGCTTTACTCTCTCTTATTCCTCTGTCAACAACTCTTCCAAGTTCGATCGCGTCTATGCTTGGTGGTCCTGCTTCAAAATCAGGGTTTGACATAGGCAGCATTTCTACTCCCACCATCAGATTTCCTGAATCTGGTGTATCGTCATAAGGAGTTTCTAATGAAAGCTTTACTCCTCCGATAACCTCCGTCTCTCCGATCTTTACTCTAGCACTTCCTTCTGCTGTAGCACTTACACCATATTCAACACTGATCGGCTGTCTAAAGTCCAGTGGTTTTCTTCCATCCATTCTCTTCTCTTGTTTCAAGAGTTTTGAAATGTGATTTTTTAGTTCTTTATCCATCTTACTCACCTAGTTGATATTTGTCTTTCAAAGCTTTCTTCTGCACTTCGTAGATCTCTTTGCATGCTTCTTTTCCCATCTCTAGTGCTTTCTTAAGCTCGTCCTTTGTGATGTTTCCGTCCATCTGAAGCAAGCTTAGTTTTCCTGAATTAGGCAAAAATGCTACAGGTACATCTGCAGCTGCTCTTCCCTCTTCATAAGCTTCTTCGTTGTAGTCTAAATCAACAACTAACTTATCATCAACTCTTCCTACAGCAACAGCGCTGACCATATCTTTCATGATTATGCCAGCATCTGCCAGAGCGATTGATGCAGCAGTTATTCCTGCACATCTGCTTCCAGCATCTGTCTGCGGCAGCTCGATGAATACATCAACAACTGCGTTTGGAAAATCTTCAAGATTTATCACAGGTATCAGTGATTTCTCAGTTATCATTGAGATTTCCTTTGCTCTTCTGTTTGCTCCAGGCCTTACTCTGTCTCCTTGGCCTGAAAAAGGCATCATATTATAATGACATCTTAAGATTCCTTTCTTTGGATTCTGCATGAACTTAGGATAAAGATCCCTTGGACCATATACAGCAGCATAAGCAACTGTCTTTCCGATCTTGAAGTAAGCACTTCCGTCTGCTCTCTTTATCACTCCAGCCTTTGCTTCGATCGGCCTTAGTTCTTCAAACTTTTTTCTTCCGTCAATTCTTTTTTCGTATCCCATTTTTACTCACCGTTTACGTTAACTTCAAGCTTCTTTCCAGTCTCTTTTTCAAGAAACTCTTTGATCTTGTCAGTTAACCCGCTAACATGACTTTCTTTTTCTATCTTCTGGATTGTCTTGACAGCCAATAGTTCATTGTCTGGCTCTCCAAGTATCCACACAAGTCCGTTCTGTCCTACGATTATCTTGCAGTCAGTAGCTTGTTTTATCATGCTTACCATGCTTCCCTGCTTTCCGATGATTCTCGGAACTTTGTGTGTATTTACTTCCATTATCCTTCCGCCGCTAAGCTTTCTAAGACCAGGCCCTTTTGTGCTCAGGTCAACAAGCTTCTGGCTTGTAACATTTGTTATCTTCGCAACCATGAAATCTCCTAGATCAAAATACTTTGTAAGATCTGCTCCTTTCATGATGTATTCTGATGTTCCCATCAAAGGAAGCATTGCAGAATAAGCGCAGTTAAGTTCAACTCTCCATCCGCTCATCATAACATCTATTACTTTTCCGATTATTGTGTCTCCTCTTTTTGGAAGATATCTTCCGCTCAGCGGAATCAGCTTTATAGCTCTTCCATCAACATTCACCAATCCTAATATGCTTGCATGAATATTGTCTCCTTCCCTGTAACTTCCTTGTCCAGGTAGGTAGTCCATTCCAGTTGCCAGCACTTCTCCAGGCACGACAACTTCTTTGTTTTTTACTACTAGTTCACTCATTTTATTTCACCTTTAAAATTCATTCAATTATTTTCGTCTGAACATCTCCTTTTGTCAATGAATTTAATTTATCAAAAAATTCTTCTATCAGTCCGCCAGGCAGTTCAACAGTTCCCTGCCAGCTTCCATCATTCTGCCATCCTTCACTGACTATCTTGCTGTAGCTCTTAACTATAGCATAAGTCTTTGAAGCATATGTTGCAGGTATTCCGATCTCAATCTTCTTTACCTCAAACTTGATCGGTATGATCGGCTGCAGCTTCTTTACTATTCCTTCGATCTGCTCTTCAGCTGACTTATAGTCGTCTATCGTAACTTTAGCCTCTTTCATAGCAGCCTCAATCCTGTTTGGGGGATGCGGCAGCTTTGTTTTAGGGTCTATAGCATTTCTTGCGATAGAGTTAATGATCTTGCTCCTCTTCTCTTCCTGTTTCTTCTTCCTGTATTCTGATGTAAGCTGTATCTCTCCTTCTTTGATGATTATCTTTGCAACATCTAAAGCATCTGCAGTCCCAAAAAGCTCAGTCATCTTGCCCTCTGGAGCCAAAAGCCCTTTCTTAGCGTCGCTGAATATCTTCTCTGCCTTAAGCACTTCTCTCATGTCAACTTCTTTTCCAGCCCTTACATCCAGAGCCAGATCAGGATCAACGTCTACTTCAAATGTTTCTCCACCTTTCTTCAGCACTGCCTTGTTTATGTGGATGTTCTTGTCCACTTTGCTTACAGTTCCTTCTCCTGGCATGTTCAAAACCTCCTTGTTTTGAATGTCCCAGAAATGTTTTCATTTCTGAGGATGTTGATCACTTCTTTTTCTTTTTAGCTTCGTCAAGCATCTTCTCAAGCTTTGCTTTTGAGAATCTTTTGAATCCTAATTCTTTTTTTGTAATATAAGCACAATCCAGCCTTTCTGCATCAAAATTATCATCAAGAACTTTATTCAGTGCTTTAACACAGACTTTTAGTCCATCTTCAATTGTCATGCTGTCCTTATACTGCTTATGCAGAACTTCCTCGATTTCTGTTTCCCCTTCTCCGATCGCTGCTGCTTTATACTGGAAGAATATTCCAGTTGGGTCTGTAACAAACAGCTTTGCTTCACCATCATCGATTCCAGCAACCAATATACCTACACCAAAAGGCCTCAATCCTCCGCTCTGTGTGCATATCTGCTTGATATTACATATGTCTTTTACAATACTCACAGTATCGATAGGACTGTCAAAAGTAACTCTATGCTGCTGTGCTTTTAGCTGAGCTCTTTCGATCAGAACTCTTGCATCAGAAAGAATCCCTGATGCAGCTGCAGCGATATGATCATCTATCTGAAATATCTTTTCTACAGATTCAGGAACTACTAGACTGTCAACTATCCTCTTATCTGTTACCAATAAAATTCCGTCAGAACACACCATACCTATTGCTGTACTTCCCTGTCTTACAGTCTTCTTAGCATATTCAACTTGTAATAATCTTCCATCCGGGCTGAACATCGTTATTGCCCTATCATATCCCATCATTTGATGGCTCATTGTTGGTTGCATTTTTTTCCACCTCAAAATCTACATTTTGAGATGCCAGAAATTCGAAGAATTTCTCAGCACCTCTACCCTGCCATAAATTTATTTTCAGCTTTTTTTAGTATTCCGCTGACTCCTCTGCTTCTGATGATAACTTCCTGATCATCTATCTTTTTCACAAGAGTCAGGCTTGCTTTGATCTCATCAACATACTTGTTATTTACTTTGATTATACCCATTTGCTTCTTACTGTCCCATTTATCTGGAAGTAGCCACATACCAGCTCTAGCCAAGCCTAATTCACCTATGAAATCCTTGGTTTTACCCCATATAGCGTTCGAAACACTCGAAAAATTGCCTATATTCTCTTCAGAGATTATTTCAAACACCAAATACCGTTTCCTCTCTTTTAGGGTCGGCAAAAGCGGTTTTAAGCCTTTTTTAATCTTTAATCACCCATAACAGTTTTCATTAACTGAGAAAAGAGCCATTCTTCCTTCATTTCTCCTCTCACGTATTTATTAGGGATATCCTTGCCCTTTATAAAGGTTTTTGTAAACTACAGAGAAATGATAGTTATTGATAATCAACAAAACCACTTATTAGTGGTAAATAAATAGAAAAGTATTTAAATAAGAGTCACACTACTACTTGCGCAATGGAAGAAACAAAGATTCTTATAGCAGATGATGATTGGTCAATACGTGATGTATTTACCAGCATCTTTAAAGATAGAGGTTATATTAACATTAATGTTGCAGAGGACGGAAACCAAGCACTTTCAGAGCTGTTGGAAGGAGATTATGATCTTTGTGTAACTGATTCAAACATGCCTAAACTTTGGGGATTTGATGTTATCAGAGAATACAGAAAACAAAAAGGAGAATCTGCAAAAACTAAATTTATTGGCACTAGCGGATTTGATGCTGCAACATCTGATCCAGAATATGGCTCATTAGGAGTTCCTTTTGTCCAAAAGCCAGCCTCACCAGAAAAATTGTATTCACTTACTGACATGCTTCTTGAAAAAAGAAAAGGAGCACTATGTGTTGAAGATCCTGAACAATATTCAAGACCATTGTCAAGCGATATACTTTCAGAAGAAGGCCATCCAGTTGTAACTGCAAATAATGGACCGACAGCGATCAATCTGTTCAATTCTTTAAAACAGAGCATATCTCTTGTTTTGTTAGATACAAGGATCCCTACACAAGAATGTTATGATGTATTGAAGGAAGTCCAGAGTCCAGATTACAAAGTTCCGGTAATTGCCATGACAAATTCCACAGACACACTAGAACAAAAACATTTTGCTGCATGGTGTGGTGACAGCTTGGCAAAGCCTTACGAAAGAGAAACATTGCTGGAAAAAGTAGCTAAATATATAGAAGTAAAAAGAAATTAATTCTTATTTATAATCATTAGGCATCGGAGGCAGCTGATCCTCAGGCCAGTCAAATGACTCTCCACATTGAGAGCAATGCCTAAGATTTACTTCATGCCAGCTGGTTAATTCCGCATCACACTTAGGGCATTTCATATTAAAAAAAGAAAAAAATTATTCTGTAACAACAGCAACTGCAGGCATCTTTACCATGCCTTCTGTCACAGAATCTGGTTCATATTCAGAGAACTCTTCACTTGTCTTCTTTCCATCACTTCCCAGATATTCAAGCTTCATAGGAGTCCCATACCACTGGTCTATCCACATCCTCCCTTCCTGATTATCTTCCAGCTTATAATCAATCACAATCGTCTTTCTTCCTCCTACCATCTCTGTCCTGTCAGTATCTTTTCCAACACTAATGCTATCTATCAATCCGATCATAGTTCCCATGTAATATTCATTATAGCTCAGTTTTTTTGCTAATGTTGTATTTTCACACAGCTCTTTATCTAAACACATCCTGTATGCTGTTTTTCTATCTGTATCAAAGAATATTGTGTCATACCTGTTATCACTCAGCTTTCCTCCATCAACATATTGATCTCCCAGGTATTCTTCTTTTATGAACTTCCCCCTTACATAAACTTTTTTTGAGAATTCCCCTTTAGGCGCTTTGTAAAGATACTGGAAATTGTTCTTTGCCTTGACCTTATCAAACAAAGCCTGCACATTAGGATCGATGTTCTTCAGGACTGGTTTTACTTCTTCCTCTTTCTCCTCTTCTTCCTCTTCATCCATCATAACAACTTCCTGCTTATCGTCTTCTTCCTCTTCTTCAGCCTCAGCCTTGCATTCTGTTGGATCTGTAACAGTACTCCCATCATCACAGACATACTTTGTTGCGCATCCGCTTAACATGATAATTAGCATAATCGACAGAACAAATAATATCTTCTTCATTTTCATTTACCCCCACAATCTACTGTTTCAAAATAAGTCTCAAGCTGTTTTCCTATCTTTGCCTGGATCTTTACCGGAGCTCCTCCGATGATCGATGAATAATAGCTCTGGGTACATCCTGTTGAATTCCCAGGAGCAACAACTTCATCATCACATATCATCCTGAACAGCTTTGCCTTGATATGCATTGTCGCTTTGGTTGTAGTGAAATTCTCAACTCCAACATTGGTGACAGTAAAATTAAACCTTCCATTGACACATTCCATATCAGATACAAATTCAAGAGGCTCTGGCTCAATCTCTCCGGCAGGAACTTCTTCTTCAACTATAGGAGCAGGCTCCTCTTCTTCCATAACATCAGGCTCCTTTATAGGAATCTTTTCAACAGGAATCTCTTCCTGGACCTGCTTTCCGCATCCCACCATAAATAAGACCATAATTATCGTTAGTATTAGATATTTTTTCAAAACCATCACCCCTATGCCAATACCAGATTTAGTTATATATAAAGCTTTTGCATAAAAGCTTATAAACAAGCCATTGTTAACACCTGAGAATCGTTGGGGGATTTTATGTTAGATCAGGATGTACTTAGATTATTGAAAGAGAAAAGAAAAGGAAGAGAGAAGTTTAAATTCACTGCTATAAGGCTTCTTGGAGAACATAAGCCATTAAGAGGGAATCCTAAAGAAAGGGACCTGCTCCAGAGGATCGCATCAACAGCAGATTTTGCTGCAGACAACAGATGGATAAATGAAGTCCATGTTAATTCTGACATATATTCTACTATAAGGCAGATTATAAAAAAAAGGCCGGGAAAAGTAAGTCTTGGTTATATGGTGCAGGCATTATGGACAAAAGGAAAGATAAGACAGAAAGATTACATAGAATCGACGTTTATTGCAGGGTCTATAGAAAAAGTATTAGGAGATAAAAGATATAATAAGATCAGAGCAACAGATGATGCATTTGAGATGTATAAGGAAATCAAAAGGTTAGGGATCAAAGATAATCCAGGATATATTGTTCCTGGTCTGATATACATCGGAAAGATCCCAAGAGATAAAAAGCATACTCTCAAGAGAAATTTCGACGCTATTAACTATGCTGTAAAGAACAAGGATTTGTTTACAAGAAAGATAAAGCAGGCATTGAAAGGACGTAAGTTTGTATATGCTCCGTGCTTATATAAGTTCAACTCAGAGCTAAGAAGACGTTTAGACAGAAGTGATTTCAAAAGACTAGATAACCCAGAACAGGCAATTAGCGACCATTATTTCAGGAAAGTCTTTACTGTTGCTATGCGCCTTTACGGAAAAGCGATAGCAGAAGATTATTTTGAAAAAAGAAGATAGGAACGAAACCTTTTTATTCTAACTGCGTAATCTGATGGTTAATGGACATCAAACTTGCTAGAAGGATATCAATAGAAGCTGCAAAAGAAGCAGGAAACTTATTGATTGATAATTTAGAAAAAGTGAAAGAGGTTTCTTTTAAGGACAAAAACGACATAGTTACAGAGATCGACGTTAAATCAGAGAAGATAATAATCGATAAAATAAAAGAAAGCTTTCCTGACCACACAATTCTATCTGAAGAATCCGGTTTTGATGACAAAAATTCAGAATATATTTGGGTCATCGATCCTCTTGATGGAACCATCAACTATTATCATGGAGGAGCTCCTTTCAGGGTTGGAATATGTTTGCTTAAGAACAAAGAATCCATAATCTCTGCCGTATATAATCCGATAAAGGATGAGATGTATTTTGCAGAAAAAGGAAAAGGTGCAACAGTCAATGGGAAAAGGATTAAGGTTAATGATAACAATAATTTCAAATACTCTAGTGTTATGACCCATCTGTCTTCTAAAAAAGATGCAAGGACAAAAACAATGAGTAAGCTGGATAAGGTATTTGAAAATGCACTGCATGTCAGATTCTACGGCTGTGGTCTGGCTGCACTGACATATATTGCGAGCGGAAAATTTGATGTATTCTTTAACATAAAAACAAGCCAGTGGGATATTCTGCCAGGAGCTCTTTTAGTAGAAGAGGCAGGCGGGAAAGTAACTGACATAGAAGGGAACAAAATAACTTTTGAATCGACATCTATACTGGCGACCAATGGAAAGGTTCACGACAAGATATTAAATATATTAAAAGAATAAGCTTATTCAACTACATGCAGGTTAACACAAAGCTGGTCCTTCCATATCATCTCAGGATAGCTATGAAGCATCTTGCTAACATACTTCCTTCTTTCTTCATATGTCTTTTCATCCTTTGCTTCAAACTTCACTGTGATATAAGGCCCGTTCTGAGAATATCTGAATATCATCATCCCATCCTCAAAATCTGCTCTTGTTCCATCATCTCCAGGTATCACACTATCATCAGTTATCTTTGCTTTAGGAAAATCCTTCTTGAATTTCTTTGAAAGATCTTTGATAACCTCTATCTTCTTGTCATCAGGGCATCCTATCTTTACTTCAGGTGAAGAAAAATATTTTGGAAAGCTCTCGTGCAGTTCAGTAAGGCTTATATCTTTCTCAGACAGATATTCCAATACCCTAAGTATCGCATAAGTTCCGTCATCATGCCCATAAGCATTGTCATTGAAGAAGAAATGTCCTGATAACTCTCCGCCAAATGCAGCATTCTCTTCAGCTATCTTTTTCTTGATAAAAGCATGTCCAGTCAGCCACATTATTGGCGTGCCCCCATTTTCTTTCACAACTTCTGTGACAACTTGTGAACAAAGCGTATTATGTATTATCTTTGATTTAGGGAATCTCTCCAGTATCTCTTTTGCAAATATCGCAACAAGCACATCATTCCACAATATATGCCCTTTCTCGTCTACAGTCCCTATCCTGTCTCCATCACCGTCAAATGCAACGCCTAAGTCAGCTTTTTCTTCAACAACCTTCTTCCCCAATATCTCCATAAATTTCTCATCTGTAGGATCAGGAGTCCCTTCCGGAAAATTTCCGTCAACTTCTTTATTGACGCAGATAACCTCGCATCCAGCCCTCTCAAGCAATTCAGGAGCATATATCCCGCATGTTCCATGCCTGGTATCGACAACAACCTTAAACTTCTTCTTTAATCTCACTCTTTTCAGAACATCATGGAAATAATCTTCTTTTATATCTTCCTTAGCGATTTTCTTTCCTGGCTCATCAGCTTCATAATAATCATCATTATCAACATAACTCTTTATCTCCTGGACTTCTTCAGGCCCTGTTGTCAGGGAAAAGCTAACACCCATCTTAAATCCGTTAAAGTTGAAAGGATTATGTGATGCAGTTATCATAGTGCCCCCATTAGTCTGGAACCTATACTGCCCGTAATACATCATCTGCGTCATCACCATGCCTATGTCTATTATATCTATGCCAGCTGACATAACACCTTTCATATACGCTTCCTGAAACTCCTCCCCACTAAGACGACAGTCTCTTCCGATAACAGCCTGCCTTATCTTTCTTTTATGCAGGAAAGTTCCGTAAGCTTTTCCTAAAGCTTCAACAACTTCAGGAGTAAGGTCATCAGGAACAACTCCTCTGATATCATAATTTCTGAACATAAACTTATTTACTTTCATTTTATTCAACCTCTTTGATCATTATCTTTTCATCATTCTTTTCTATATGGAGCTCATCAACATCTATAGTTGCGACTAATCCATTGCTTGAAACTTCAAGATCCTCACAGTCAATAGAAACTTTATGGAATTCAAACTCATCCTGTAAGTCTTTTGTATATTTCTCAAGTTCAGGATCATTCTCTAATATCTCAACGATCTTCTTAACTTCCTGAACACGATCCTTGGAACAGACCAAAAGACAATCCTTTGTATCGACAATAACAACATTCTCAATATCAGCAGTCTCGATCAGCTTTCCATCTCCGACAATTATGCAGTTCTTCGCATCCCCGCTGTGCTCTCCGATAACTACATTACCATTCTCATCTTTTGGATGTATTATCTCCATTGACTTCCAGTCTCCGACATCAGCCCATGGAAAATCTCCTCTGACAACTGCAATGTTCTTAGCCTTTTCCATAACCCCGTAATCTATAGATATCTTTTCCAGTTTCTCAAATTCTTCTTCCAGGACTTTCTCATCAAAATCAGAATTGCTTATCTTTGACAGAGCATCATAAAGATCTGGCATATGCATCCTTATAGCATCCATCATAACACTAACTTTGCTGATAAACATCCCGGAGTTCCACATATACTCTCCGCTTTCCAAAAATTCTTTTGCTGTCTTAAGATCTGGCTTTTCCTTAAACTCCCTAAGATCATGTATCTTTATATCATCATCCTCTGAAGTCAATTCATCACCCATGTGTATATAGCCGAAACCAGTGCTTGGATAAGTTGGATTTATACCGATCAAAACAATCTTATCATTCTTAGCCATCTCAACACCAGCTTTCATATGTTCTATAAAAGCATCAGGATCAGCAAAGCTGTGATCAGCTGTAACAATTGCCATTATTGATTCAGGATCTTTCTTCATTATCGATATCGCACTCAATCCTATACATGGAGCAGTGTTTCTTGCGCAAGGCTCTATAACATAATTCACATCAGGAAGATGTTTTCTCATTGGCCCTTCAAGATGCTTTCCTGTGGATATATAGATGTTATCTTTAGGAGTAAGCTTTTCCATCCTTTCAACTGCTTCCTCGATCATGGTCTTTTCAGAAACAATAGCGATGCATTGCTTTGGAACATTCTTCCTGCTCTTAGGCCAAAACCTTGTACCGCTCCCACCTGCCATTATGACAACTGATATCATACCCTGCTTAATTTATCCTCTATTTATAAAGTTTTATATTTTAACATACATGCATATTACCAGGCGAAGTTCTCAGGAAGATATCTGTAAAAGATAAATCTGGATCACTTCAATAAAAAAATCGATACGAAGCGCAATATGCATCTTAACCACAACACTTAAATAAACCAACAAAATCATCAAAAGAATCGTAATTGCTCGATGGAGGATTAAAATGCCAGTAAAGAAAGGAGATAAGATAAAAGTTGACTATACAGGAACATTAGATGATGGTACTGTTTTTGATGATTCAAAAAAACACGGACATCCTTTAGAGTTCGAAGTTGGCTCAGGACAGTTGATAAAAGGATTTGATGAAGGAGTCATAGGTATGAAAAAAGGAGAAGAGAAAGACATTCACATAAAATGTGCAGATGCTTACGGAGATCCTAACCCAGACCTTGTAAAAAAAGTCCCAAGAGACAAGCTTCCTACAGAACAGGAACTAAAGCCAGGGATGATGCTTGGTGTTGCTCTGCCTACAGGACAGCAGCTGCCGGCAAAGATTGTAGAAGTAGGAGATAAAGAGATAACAATCGATATGAATCATCCGTTGGCTGGAAAAGACATCAACTTCAAGATAAAAGTTATTGAATGTTGATTTTCTCTTTCTTTTCCTTTATTATTATAATCCCTATCAGTATCATAATTACACTTAGCCATTGGCCTATCTTAACACCAAGAACCAAATTGTCAACTTTCCATATGTCTGTTATTATTCTCAGCACACCATAACCTATAAGAAAATTAACACCTAAAACACCTTTTCCTAAATAACTCTTGATCTTCTCCCTATTAATATACAACAACATAACTAAATAACCAAACAGTATAAGGTGTGAGATAAAAGCATATATTGGATAAGGATGCCTGCACACCATATCATATTTTGGAAATATAAAACACCATCCTCCATCAAAAGCAGTTCCAACTAGCCCTCCATTGATAAGATTCCCTATCCTTCCTAACATAAGAGCAAATATCGCAGGGATTGTACAAATATCAAACAATTTCCATACATCTATCTTATACTTTCTTGAAAACAATATACATGCAACTACCGTTCCTATCAGTCCGCCATGAAAGCTCATACCTCCATGCCATATGCTGAAAAACTCCAGCGGATTAACTATTAGTTCCATGAAATCATAAAATACAAAATAAAACAGCCTGGACCCTAAAACAACACCTAAGATAGCGTATATTATAAAACTGTCCAGCTTCTCAATATCTAATCTCTTTATCCATCTATTCTTAACAACTCTCCTAAGAAATACATAACTTAAGATAAACCCTAGAGCATATATCAGCCCATACCACTGTATCTTTAAAGAACCAATATTCAGTATTGTAGGATTTATATCTAGCACATACATACCTTATCACCATCAATCCTTATATTAAAAGGCATCGATAATTTCCTGTCTTTTACCCATCCAATACATCTAAAAACTCCATCCTTTCCATCCACTAATCTGACACCATATATTCCTTCACCAACAACAAACCCATCTTTATTCACAGGCTTATACTCTCCAAACAGCTTATCAGAATGATAACAAAACAGTCCATCTCCTCTCTCATGGCTTGAAAAGAACAGATAATATCTCCCCTCATATTTAACGATCTGCGTAACTTCCATCTCATCAAATCCCCTTCCAAAAAGAATCGGCTTCTTAACTTTCCAATTGGTCAGATCATCTGATTCAGCTATTGCAACACAAGCATTATTTTCCTTTTTCTTTCCGTTCTTCCTTGCAGATATTGTCATAAAATACTTTCCTTTGTCCTCAAAAACAAAAGGATCTCTCCATGCCCCAACTTTTCCCAGTTTATTCCTCTTATTTTCCATCTGGTAGTATTTTTTATCAGCAACTAAAACAGGATTTTCAGAAAACTTCTCCCAATCAATCAAATTATCAGAAACAGCAGCACCTATCCTCTGCACCATAAGCTCTTTCTTTGTCCTTCCAGTATAGAACATATAGAATTTCTTCCCTTTCTTGACAACACTTCCTGTCCATATAGCAGCATCATCCCATCCTTTTTCGTTTGGCTCTAACACAGTTCCAATTTCTTTCCAATCAACAAGATCCTTAGATACAGAATGTCCTACTGAAGTCGGATATTCAAGATCTCCAGACCTCTTCAAAGGATCAGCCTGAAGATAAAAAACATGATATTCCCCTTTCTCCTTGATAAACCAGGAATCCCATACAACTTTTCCTTTAGGAGCATAGTTCTTCATTTTAGAATGTACTGGCATAATCTCCATATTTGATACCATTAGCCTTTCCCCAGGGATCTACATCCAGAGTCTTACCTTTTCCCATCTTAATCTTAAGATACACATGAGGCCATAAAACATAAGTAGTCGTATATTTTATCTTTATATCTTCTTCCTTAAATTTCCCGCTCTTAACTAAGAATATCTTCATAAGGTAGCAAAGGTTTGTACAGTGCGTTGCCCCTTTTATCTTCCAGAACTTTTCCATATCAGTTACAAATAGGTCAAAGAAACGCTTAAACGAATGACATCCATAATATCTCTTAGTCACTATATCATATACTTTCTTCACAAGCTTCTCCTTATCCCTGATCTTCTTCAGCTTCTTCACTATCTCTTCCATCTCTTTCGGAAGCTTGTCAGGTATCTCCTTATCCCAGAATAGGTTTGGAATCATACCCTAATAAAAAGCAATAACATATATAAATATATATGTATCTTCACTGGACACTGGACATACACGCCTAAAATATATAAACCTCTGATTTCTAATTTTCATCATGATAAAAAACACATTCCTCTTCCTTGACGGATTCGGATCTAACAGAGAAAGGAATATCTGGAGCCAAAACATCTCAGACTGGAATGAATTCATAGAAACAAGATCAATAAAAGGCATCGCTGATAAAAAGAAGAAATTCTTCGACAGGCAGATAATAAAAGCAGGCTCTGCTCTAAGAAACAATGACTCAGAATTCTTCGCTAAACTCCTTCCTCAATCAGAGCATTGGAGATTATATGATCAGTTCAAGGATGAAGCTATCTTCCTAGATATAGAAGTATCGCACTGCGCAGATGGTTTCATAACAGTAATCGGCCTTTATGATGGATACGAGACAAAAACAATGATAGAAGGGATAAATCTAAACTTCAACTATCTTAAAGAAGAATTAAGAAAATACAAGATGATCATTTCTTTTAACGGATCTGTATTTGACATTCCTTTCATCAACAAAAAACACCCAAACATAATCCCCAATATCCCTCATTTTGATCTAAGGTTCTGCTGCTCAAAGCTAGGCATAACAGGCAGCCTTAAAGAGATAGAAGAATCCTTCGGAATAAAGAGAAGACAGATAATAAAAGATCTCAAAGGAGGAGATGCTTTCACTCTCTGGAGGATGTGGCGTGCAACAGGAGATGAATATTATCTCAGCTTATTGATAGAATACAACGAAGAAGACACCATCAATCTAAAGCTTATAGCTGATAAAGTCTTTGATAAGTTAAAGAATAATTGTAAGAATTAAATATTTTTTATAAAAATTTGAACTTACTGATCCCTCTGCATAAGATTATACGAAAGAAGGTTTATTTATTTCTAAATTCTTTAATAATTGATATGACTTCTGACTTTGATAATATTTTTGATTTTATTTGTGATAAAACATACTGATCATCACCTATTGAACATGATAAGACAACTTTATATATTTCTTTGTTGTAATCTGGTTTATTAGGATATTTACTGATAATTTTTTTATAAACATCTGCCATATATAACCATAAAGCAATCTCTTTTTCAGGATTAGAATCCCTGTCAAACCCATCTATCCATTCTTCAAATGTTAATGGATGAACTTTTTTAAAAGTTAATTCAATCTTCTTAACCATATCCAAAACCTCTTTTGGAAAATGATAATTATGTCTTGGGCCTGGTTTTACATCAGAACCCTCAAAATATTTTTCAAAACTAGATTTCTTTTTCCTGAATATATCTAAAAATCCCATTGTATTTATTAAGTTAAGGTTATTTTTAAATCTTTCTTTTTATCTTCTCCAAAGTATTAGCGAACGTGATGATTAAAAGAAATATCAAGATCCTAAAACTAAGTCAATAACCTCTTCACCAGGCATCGCTTTCTTATAATTTAGCCTGAACATGTTTATCCCCATCATATTGCTTTCTCCAAATTCATCCATGACTTCATGATAAACCAATATTGATTTATTAGTATGCTCTAATATATCCTCTTTCTCACATGATGTCGGAGTTACCATTATGCCATTCATACAGTTAGCATCAACATCTACACAATCTTTATAGTATCTCTCTAACCTCCCTTTTGAAACATCATAGAATTCATCCACTGTATCCTGGCACTGCGCATAATTCATCAGAACAGTAAAATCAACACTAGCCAAAAACTCTTCATCAACACCTTTTCCAAGCGCAACAGAGATAGCCTTATTAGTCTTCCCTTCTAATTTTAAGGCTAGTTCTTCAACATCTTTATTATGCGGCTCTAGATCAAGATGTATGCCTTCAAATTCAACTTCAGCTACAATCTCATCAGCGATCCTGTCCAGGTCATTATTTCCTAACGAATCTGTAACATCTGATGAACAGCTTATAAGGGCATGTATCTCCATATCAACATTCTCATCAAGATACTTTGCTCTCTCAGGATTATAATAGAAATAAGTATTGTCCACATCCCTTAATTCACCAGCCCACACGAAAAGATACTTTATCTCCTTGTCATCATCATTCTGCCTAGAGTTAAAATCCTCGATAATCTCTATGTAGTTATCATATTCATCCTTATCAAAGCTTCCATACACCCAAAATCCATATCCTTTCTCCATCTTTTTTATTTTATTATATTCTTCTTTCACTTCTTCCTTCTTATCTTCTTCAGGAGGTTCCTCATCTTCATCATCTCGCTCTTCATCCTCATCTTCACTATCAGAATCATCATCTCTATAACTTCTATCCTCTTCCTCTTCAACAAAATCCTTAACGGACTCTTCATACACTTTCTCTGGAACTATTATCTCTTCCTCCATCACTACAGAGACATACCTATTCGGAGTTTTCTTCTCTTCAGGTCCGATCAATAACAATAATATAAAACCAAATACTATAATCAAAACTAAACAGATCATTATAAACACTCCTACTCCGCCTTGTTTTTTCATTCTCTATACATCAATTTCTGTTTTTTATAAAGCTTTTGTCATTTAAAAGTTTATTCAGTAAGGCTTATAAATAATTACAAATCTCCTTTTGATTATGGAAAGCTTACTAGAAAATCTAGCAAACCGAGGTATCCAGGTAGTTCCTGCCTCCAGTTTACCCAAAAAACAGGATCCTGAATCTAGTTTTAGATATTATAGTGAGGTTAAAGAACCAGTCGTCATGGATCGTATCTACAGAAGCGGAAACCTATTCTTGTTCCCGTCTTATTCTGGAACCAATTATGAACAGGCTAGATGCAGGATTAGGTTAGGAGGGGATATTATAGGTCATGTCAAACAGAAGATATTCGAAGAATCAAAAGAAAGCAAAGATTTTGATGAGGCTTTGTCTATACTAAATAAAGGACAGAGGTTTGTAAATAGATTAAATAACTATGCAGGAGTCCACTGGACTGAAGACCCTGCAAAGATCGCAGACCCAGGATACATGAGGGAAACTGCAGAAAAGCTTATTTCTGTTTTCATGCCGCATATGTTTGAAGATCTTAGATCAATATACAGATTAGGTTTAAAACCAAAAGTAGGAGAACCAGATTGCAGGACAGTTCCAGTCATCTACAACATCAGTTCTAATTAAATAATATTTGTAAATAAAGAATTCAGAGACTGCCTATTATCTTTAATTATTTATCAAGATCATTTAGGATGCGACTTGATATACAGAGCATACTTACGGTCTTCTACTAAGATATGATTAGTCCACCAATTGCTAAGAAATCTCTCTATATCCACTAATTTTGCTAAAAATTGATCAGATTGCTCATCTTTTAACTTTTTGTTCAGATCTTTGAAATATTCCTTATATGAATCATGAAGTTTCTTATGGTTGTCAAGTTCAGGAAATTTATGGGCTTTCATATATTTTTCTTCATGATCTAAGTGCTTAACAGAATAATCTTCAAAAACATCAATCAGGCCTTTTACTTGATTGATGTTTGCTCTAAGCACTATTTTTTCACCAAACTTCCTGAGTGTTTCGATTATTTCTTTATGCTGGCTATCTATGTTTTTATCATTTACAGACATGACAGGTGTCCAAACAATATCATTTTCCATTTTATCCGCCTCCTTTTTATCATGATCTTTTATATCTATTCAGTCTTTTCTGGATCGTTTCTATCTCTTTTTTCCTTTTTTCCTTTAAGGAATTGATCTTTTCTGAGATCTTTTTCTTCTTAAGGGTCAGCTTCTTCTTTTCAGATTCTATCTTGTATAAAGCGTTCTTTTTTCTGCGTTCTTTAGCATACAAGAAAAGTGTTATTAGCCAGACGATTAACAGGATGATGATTATCAGCAGGCAGTAATTTATATCACCCAATAGGGGAAATTCTTTAATGACATTTCCTGTTATAGCATTTAGATAGGATTGTTCTGTTATATTACCATCAGGATTACCAGCAGACGGATATTCCATTGTCCTGTTATCTTGATCATCTTCACCAGGACTTCCTACATTATTGTCTGGCTCAGCAGATACACCTTCATTGTTCTGTTCTAAGTCTTCTGATAGCTCATCATTAGCAGGAGTTCTTATTGGTATTCCCCCTCCTCCTGATCCTCCTCCTGTTCCGCTGTTTCCGGATTCTTGGATCAGATCTTGTGTTTCTTCTTCAGTTCCTATTACAGAAAAAGATCCAAGACGCTCATCTGAAATTCCGTTCTTTGTTCCTTGAACAGTAAAGGTTATAGTATTCTCAGAAGTAGAAAGAGTGCTTTGTGCTGATTCCCAGTCTGTTCCGTTCCAATTATATAATTGCAGATTATCTTCATCAAATCCTTTATCAGACAGTTCTGCATCAGTATAGTTGATTATTATGCTTAGATTTACAGTTACATTTTTTATCGGTCCTGTTATATCCACAGTTACAAACTTATCCAGTGAATCTGAAGGAGTGATATTGGTTGGGCTATGGTTGTATTCTGTTATTATTATCCTGCCGGTTATATTATCATCGACGACAATATCGATCTCTGTAAAATCAGCCTGCAATGTATAAGATTGGTTTGCGATTAGGTTAACATCCTGGGATGTTCTGACACAATCAGTGTTGTTGATAGAAAATACATAAGTTCCTGTTGAAACTGCATTGTTTGAATCAGTCACATTAGCGGTGATCCTGTAAAAGCTTGTATTGGAAAGAGTGATATTATAGATATAGCTCACTTGTGTTATGCCTGTGTTTGATTCAAAGATCGGTTCTATATATGAGCTGCCAAAGGAGGGGATATCTGCTTCTGAATCATTGATCAGATAAGCAGTCTTAAAGCTCAGGTTTCCTCCATCAGAGATTTCAAGATTAGAATTATTGTCTTGAGCTACGATCCTGAGGTGTATTGTTCTGTTTTCTTCTCCTGTGCAGATAAAAAAGCTATTTTCTAAAAGATTATCTGTTGAAGAATCATATCTGCTGTATGTCTGTATTTCTGATATTGAGGGAGGGCTGTTCAGGATAGCAGTGCCAAGATTGACCTGTGCATATGCCTCAAGTGCTAATATAAACAATAAAAGCATATAGAAATAAACTTTTATTTTTAGTTTCATTATCTATTTCCCTATCTTTTTTTTATTGTTATGATAAAGATAATCACAAGGATAAGGCCAATTAAGGGTATCAGCAGTAAGTATCCAGGTCCTTTCGTCCTTTCTGTATTATATACAATATTCTTATCAGCCTCAAAAAATATCTTTTCATTATACTGCTGCCCATTTCCTTCTAGATTCACATTTATCCAGTAGTTTCCAGGGCTTATTTTTGCATCAAAAACAGCATGCCTTTCTTCTATGCTGAATGGCCTTACCTTGTCTATTGCACCTTCTCCCTCATAGACTACCTGCTTATCTCCATTGTTAGATATCTCGATAGAAGCAGATATAGGTCCGGAATAAACATTGCCCTTATTGTAGACTTCAAAAGAGATTATGATACTGCTGTTTTCTTGTTTTGATTTTATGTGTTTGATAGTATAGCTCATATCCTCTTCATCGGTGATCTGTAAGCTTATCGGGATGGAAAATGCCATGTGCAGATTATCCTTTCCAAGGATGAAATAGTCAACTGTGGCTGTATATTTGCCTAGATCAGCATCTTTTGGAACTGTTATTTTCAGGGGATGCCGGATCAGACGATCTTCTTCAGAAAATAAGATATCTGCAGGATAAGTGATCCACCCGCTTGCTTCTCCTGTTACAGTTGTTGTTATGCTTATATTTTCTCCGCTGCTTCTGCTTAGTATGATCGTTTCTTCTAAGCTGGAATCTCTAAGAAGATTATGTTTTATTATTTTTGAAGGGCTGACCCCTATATCACTGGCAGCTGCAAAAGGTAATATTAACAGCAATATAACCATCAAAGTATATCTCATTTTTCCCTCTTTTTTATCATCATCATAGAAACTACCAAAAATGCCAGCATTGCTGCTGCTACCGCTGATAGTGGTATGTATTGGGAATCTAGACTGCCGGCTGTTGCAGTAAATGTAGCTTGTTTTGTATCTGTCGATTTGCCTAAGAACTCTATCCGTGCTTTGATTGTATATTCGCAGCTCTTTGGAACTTTATAATAATAAGTAAATATTTTTGTATCTCCCTTCCTGACAAATGCCGGCTCACTCTCGATAATATCGATAAGGCTGTCTTTTCTGTATACTTCAGCTTTTAAGACAGAGTGCATATCGATCTCTCCTTTATTAGTAAAATAAGCATCTATCTTAGCAATTCTCTCAACATTTCCTGGGACCTCCAGTTTGATAAATTCTCCGTCTGCTTTTAATGCTCCTCTATGGAAAACATTAAAAGGAAGGTTCTCTATCCTTTTTATGCCCTCATCTGTATGGATATCTACATCTGCAAAATAAAATTCCGGAGCAAGATCCAGATCAAAGGATGCTATGCTTTCCCCGGCAGTATAGGGCTCGACTGATGTGATATCTTTTGTAATGGATGAAGTTATAATCCTTTTTTCTTTGTCTTTTATTGTGATATTTACTTCATCCGGCTTTATCAGAACATTACCTTTATTATTTATCTTCATTATTACAGCAGTAGGAAGTCCTGCTTCTGTATTTGGGATCTGTACATTTGTTATGCTGTATCTTCTGACTTCTTTTCCAGACACTGTAAACCTTATGTTTACCATAAGTCCTGAAGATATAGCTGCACTGTTTGGTTCTACAGCTTTTTTGTCTGAAGAGACTATTATCTGCGCAGAGGCATCATATTCCCCATTAGGTGCTTTTTCTGGTATAGTTATGATAAAAGGAAGTTCTAGGTCATTATTATCCTGCTTTACAAAACTATTTCCAAGTTTTGATTCCACCCATTCTGATCCTTCACCGCTGAATAAGATCGTAATCATGCTTTGTTTCTGGATTCCGCTAAGGAGAACTGATTTTTCCAGAACATATCCCTTTGGTATGTCTTCTAGCAAGATTCTTGGAGGGCTGACTCCTATTGCAGATGCATTGCAGGCTAATAAAATAAATACTAGAAATAAGATATATTTTTTCATTTTTCTAGTCTAAGCTAGGATCGCTTGTAGCTACAATAACAAGATTACCGCTACATGTTCCTCCAACTCCTTCTGAAGGAATAGAAAAACCATAATATGATTGGTTCTGAGGTCTTTGATTTGACTCAGATCCTCTGTCTAGATCAAAATCAAGTTCTGTGCTTGTATTGCTCAGGTCTGTGCCTGAACCATAAGTAAAATTTGTTTTACTGTATTCTAACATGCCAATAGTGATATTTCCTAGTGTGCAGTTCATCGAAAGATTATCTCCTATACTGACACCATATCCTGTTAAACTGATATCTATAGGCTCATTCCCCAGATTAGCGATAAAGATCTCTTGATTTGTATTTGTTGTGTTTGCTCCTAAACCCAATGTTCCAAAATTGATGCTTGTGTTTAGCAAAGAAAATGAAGTCAGAGTCTTAACATCATAGACAGTTGTGCCGCTTGTACCGATACCAGAGCCATCATAAGGAGTTACATTTATTGTCCAGTTTGTTGTTTCATAAGCTGATCCGCTATCTGTTGGATCAAGATACCATGTAGCATTCATCTTGCAGTCATATGTTGCAGCTATATCCTGGTCTCCTGTACATGTCCCTGATTGAACGCTGCATATCATGCTGTAGTGTGTCCTGTTATTGTCTGATGCTGTGCTTCCTCCTGTAATATTGGTCCTAAAGAATGTTGCATTAACTGCACTTATATCTGTACAGCCATTATTGTCTGTAACAGTTGCAGAAAAATTTAGCTGAGTCGTCGTATTTGAAGTAAGAAAAACATCCCCCAGATTAAGATTTCCGTCTGCAACTTGGACTGAACTTGCAACTGGAGCTGAATTTCCGATACTGGCGCTGGTTGTTGCAGTATCAGCTAGGACAAAACCCCCCATCGATAGAAGCATTATAGAGATGATAAATCCTCTTATAGGTATATTGGACTTATTGACCATTAAGAGAATAAATTATCAAAATTATTAAAATATTATTTTTTACTTTCTTAGATGGATTAGCGTTATCTACTGTAAGAGAATCAAACATGATTATATATGTGTATTTCAGAGCTAAAAGATAGTGGATGTGAGTATATTAAAAAAAGATAGGGGTTGCTATGTTATCTTTATTTAGTCTTTCTAACCTGAAAAAGTTAGTTTTAGTATTCATATTATTATTTGATGTTCTGATTGCTCTGCAGATAACTTACGCAGACCCAGGAGGAGTCAGCGATAATCTTACATTTTGGCTTGATGCAGATAATGATTCATCTCTTTTTCAGGATTCATGCGGCGGAACTGCTTCTTCTTCTGACGGAGACAGGATCGGGTGCTGGCAGGATTTATCTGGAAACAGCCACGACTTTACTGCATCAGGAAATATCAGGCCTACACTTAGAACAGGAACAAAAGCAATCAATTTTAATCCATCGCTTGACTTTGATGGCAGTGAAGATTTCCTTGAGGATGCAGATGGAGAAAGTTATATTAATGGGATAAGTGAATTCAGCACTTTTGTTGTAGTGGATTCTGATGTGGCAGGAGCTGATAGGTATGTCTTTAATTCTGAGAGTGATCTATCAGGTGCTGAAGCGCCATGGGGTCTTCGTTTTGATGATGCAGGCGCCTTGTCTGGTAAGGATGATACAATTAAAACAGGAATAGATACAGGAACAGAGGTTCTTTATGAAGGGAATGAAAGTAACATCGTAAACGCCAATCCTTTGCTTGCAAGTATCCATTGGACTAGTGGAGAAGCAGTAACACTCTCTATTGATGGAAGAAACATTCCTGTTCACCCGGCAACTGCCTCAAACGGAACACTTAGCAACGCAGACTATACTCGTATTGGTCATGAAGGAGGTCATAGCTTCTGGCAGGGAACTATTGCAGAACTCATCCTTTATCAGAGAAAGATAAACACAACAGAAAAACAGAAGGTTGAATCTTATCTTGCGATAAAATATGGCATTACCTTACATACCAGTTTAGATTATCTGGATTCATCCGGAAACACTATCTATGCAAGTACATCAACACATGTTAATTACACAAATAATATTGCAGGCATCGGAAGAGATGATACATCATCACTTAACCAGACAAGGTCAAAATCAATTCACTCTGGAAACATAGTTGACATCAGCAATGCTACAGGTATTGGAGACAGGGAATTTTTAGTCTGGGGACATGATAATGGGCCATTAACTACAACATCGACAAATACACCAGCTGGTAAAGATATGCTGCAAAGGACCTGGAGATTAGATCAGACAGGTGATGTTGGAACTATAGACTTGATTATGAATATTTCCTCGATGAACTTAAGTTCCACAAATAAAAGCCACCTGTTCCTGATAAAAAACACAAACATTAATTTCACCTCTGTTTCCGGGATTGTGGCAAATTATAGCGATTCTAGCACAGTTACCTTTCAGGATGTTGATTTTAACGGAGATGATTTTTTTACTCTGGCAGTGCTTGATACTGATTCCCCTACAATTTCCTATGCGAGCCCAACACAGCCAAACGGAACATCATTAGTGCGGGATTATATAGAAGTAAATGTTAGTGTGACAGATGATCATTTTTCAAATCTGACTTACAGGCTTTATAATTCTACATTCAGTTTAATTAACAAAACAGTGCTTGCTTCTATTAGCTTAATTAATTTTACAGGAGTTGCAGAAGGAACTTATCATTATAATGCAACAGCCTGTGATCAGAATAATCTGTGCAATACAACAGCAGCAAGGACTATTATACTTGACCAGATTCCTTCTGTAACAGACATCTCCCCTTCTGATCAGACTTATAACACAAGCGAAGCAATAACTATAAATGCAACAATTATCGATAATAGTGTTGACACTGCTCTTGCTAACATCACTTATCCCAATTCAACAGTAACACAGTTGACCTTAGTACAGGTATCAGGAAATCTTTACAGCGCTAATTTTACGATTCCTTCTCTTGCAGGAATCTATAATATTTCTGTATCTGTAAATGATTCAGCAGGAAATTTAAATAATACTGAGAGTGCTGTATTTTTAGTGAGTTTAGGAGATCCAAATGATATTAATAGCATCCTGGCATGGTATGACGGAGCAGACAATACATCTCTTTTCACAGACAGTTCCTGCTCCAATCCTGTTACTGCTGATAATCAGGAAGTATTCTGCTGGGAGAACAAAGCAGGAGGCAGCAATGCAACTGTTGTATCTGGAAAAGGTGCAGCAAAGTACAGATCAGCAGCTCAGGAAAAGATAAGCAGCTCTACTACACTCAGATTTAACAAAAGCAATGAGACAGTCTATGAGACAGGGATCGATATCCGTGCAAATACAACAGAAGATATAACGCTTTTTGCAGTATATCGTCCAAGGACAAATGATACTTCAGATCAAGGACAGGCAATATGGGGGAATGATGATGGATCTTGGGACAGGTTTTATTACAGTCTCTTTTCATATAATGCAGGACTGGGAACAGATGGAGTCGATGATGGCCTTATCAGTTTGGGAGGTGCATCTTCAGGACTTTCTATTGACGGAGCAGGCACTGTTGATTCTGTTTTTTTGCTTACTGCAGTTTACGATGGAAATGTGAGCGGAGGGACAAATTCCGGGCCTGTTAATGGCTCTCAGATATATTTTGATGGTGATCTAAAGACAAGATTTACTGACGAGTCTCATGCAACTGCTGCGCAGACACAGATGTTTATCGGAAGAGATGGTGATAATGGATATTATGATGGGGATATTTCTGAGATAATAGTGTATGACAGGATACTTACTCCTTGCCAGATTGATATTATCAATAATTATCTTGGAGGGAAATATGGAAAGGACTTTAGCGGGATCTCAGAAGGTTATGGGTTCTCTTCCCCTCATGATAATAATATAAATGGGATCAGTGAATATCTGGGAAACTGCAGTGTCAGTACTGAGGTTACTTCAGCGCAGTCATCGATAGCTACGATCTCTGATCCAGGTTCACTTGACTTAAACGATTCTTTAACTTTTGCACATGATAATCTGGGATTTTCTCTGATATCTGATGTTCCTGGGAATTATACCAGGAGGATTAGCCAAAGCTGGAGAGTTGATGTTGATAACTCTCCGGGAAATGTCTCAATCTCTTTTGATCTCTCAACTACTGATATTATAATAGCTGGAACACTTGCATTACTGATTGATAATGATACAAATTTTAGCGACTCAGCAGCACACACCACTGGTTATTCTGTAAGTGGAAATATCATAACATTTACGAGCGTAAATTTCTCTAATGGAAATTATTTTACATTAGGGCTGGATGAGCCTGCTCCTCAGATATCTTTTGTTGACCCAACATTAAGCAACGGATCTTTACATCCTCAAAATAACTTCATCATTAATGTAACTTCTAATTCAAGCGAGCCTGATCATTACACTTTCACTGATTTTGACAATGAGCTTGTTTTTTGGATGAGGATGGACGATACTAATGGAAGTGGAGATCCAGTGGATATTTCAGACGGAAATAATGGGTCATTAACAGGCAATGCTCTGATTAATGATACAGGTAAGTTTGGAAAAGCTGTGCATCTTGATGGATCAGGAGACTACATCAGTCTGCCTGCATCTGATATATTTATTCCAGATAAGGATTCATGGAGCATCAGTGTATGGTTAAATGCAGACAGTATTGGCAGTGGTAATTTTGCTAATAGGATCATAACCTTCAGGAATTCAAGCACATTATCTGCTGTATCACTTACTCTTGGTCAGACAGATCAGCTGCAATTTTTTTATAGAGACAGCAGTGGAACAGGAACAACAACAGATATCAGAGCGATATCAACACAGACATGGTATCACTATGTTGCAACATATAATGGCTCAACATATAATATTTATGTAGATGGTGTATTGAATGCATCTATAGCAGACTCTATGTCTGGTGTTTCCAGCGATAATGGGAGGATCGGAGTCAATCCTGATGGTTCAAGCGAATATTTTAACGGATCGATAGATGAGATGCTCATATTTAACCGTCCGCTTTCTGCTGCTGAGATACTTTTTCTATATAATGCCTCAGCAAATCAATATGTGAATAACTTCTCAGATCTTGCAGATGGAGATCACACATTTATCAGTTATGCAGTTGCAGCAAGCGGACAAAAGAATCAGACAGAGCTCAGGACTGTAACAATCGATACAACACCTCCATTGATCTCTTATGGCACAGGAACGCAGGATAACAACACTATCATAAGCCAGAACTTTGTTTATATTAATGTTAGTATCACTGAAACAAATGAAGCCAATATTACATTCAGATTATTTAACTCAACATTTGGGTTGCTAAATGAGACAACATACACAACTGCACAAAGAAGCATCAACTTTACCGGATTAAGTGATGCAGCATATTATTATAATGTAACAGTCATGGACTTAGCAGGCAATAGCAATACGACAGATAGTAGAAATATCACTCTTGACACGACTAATCCGGGTGTTACAGGCCTTTATCCTTCAGGACAGACATTTAATACTAGCCATGTTTTGCAGATTAATGCTACTGTTACAGATACTCATCTGGACACTGTTATCGCCAATATTACGTTTCCAAATAATACGATACAGCAGGTTACATTGGCAAATATTGCAGGAGATATATATAGTGCAAATTTCACTATACCTGTTCTTGCAGGAAAGTATAATATTACTATTATTGCAAATGACACTGCTGCAAATATTAACAGTTCAGTATCTTCTGTCTTTACAGCAGAATTAAAAGATCCATCAGATATAGGCAACTTAAGAGTCTGGTATGATGCAACAGACAATTCAACACTTTATACTGATGAGAGCTGCAGCACAGCTGTAACATCTGAAAACCAGGAAGTATTATGCTGGCAGGACAAATCAAGCTATGGTCATAATGCTACCAATGTTTCCGGTAAAGGAGCTCCTGAATATATTACCGATCAGTTTAACGGGCTTTCTGTACTTAATTTTAGCAAATCTGCTGGAGACACATTAAGACATGAACTCGCATCACAATACACAAGTGATTTTACTATATTTACAGTTATTCAAAGTAGAGACACAAGCCCTTCATTATATGATTCATTTTTTTCAAATGGCGAACCAGCACATGTAGATCATTTTCAGATAGATTACACAGATAGCGGCAATGCTTTTAGATATGGGGCATCAACTAAATTTAATTTTGAAAACTTTAGTAATGAGATCAAGCTATATTCTGTTACACATGATGGCAATAATGTTGTGCTGTATAATGAAGGGCAGCAGGCAAATTCCGGAAACACTACTGAAGGAAGGGTTTTTGAGCATTATAGGATAAACCAAAATAGGGCTGGAAACCAGCACCATAACTCAAAAATTGCTGAGATAATAATTTATGACAGGGTGCTGACCACCTGCGAGCTTGAGATGGTTGATATCTATCTTGGAGATAAGTATGGAAGGGATTTTTTTGGAGTTGAAGACAATTACGGCTTTCCTGCTCCGCACAACAATGATATCAATGGCATTGGACAGTTTCCTGGAAACTGCAGCGCTACAGTTGATATATCTTCAGCAGTAATTTCTTTTGTAACGATTTCAGCTCCCACATCTCTTGATCTGAACGATTCTTTGACAGTTGCACATAACAATGGCGGAATAAGCATCTCAACAGACGCTCCTGTCAATTACAGCAGGATGAACCAATCCTGGAGAGCTGACAAAGATGATGGAGGTAATGGCGATGGAGACAGTGTTGGCCTTGTAACAGTTGCATTTGATATATCAGATAACCTCACTATTGCAGATTATGATAGTTTTGTCTTGCTTATTGATGATGACGGAACATTTGATAATGCAACGATAGAGAGTACTGGAACAAAGACAGGAAACACTGTAAGCTTTACAGACATTAATTTTACAAACGGAGATTATTTTACTTTAGGATTCACAGATACGACTGCTCCAGCTGTTACTGCTCTTAACATAACTCCAGGAAGCAGTCTAAACACAACAGCCAGTTTTGAGATAGATGCAAATATAACTGATCTGATAGGTGTTTCTGCAGTTATTGCAAATATAACTCTGCCAAATGGAAGCATCAGCCAGATTACATTGACAAATTCCGGAGGAGACAACTTTGACAATACTTATGCTGCTCCAGGTCTTATCGGAACCTACACCGTTCGTATTATAGCTAATGACACCACAGGAAATATCAATAGTTCAGAGACAACAACTTTTGCCGTCCAAAATGATGTCCCTGACCCTTCTGATGTCAGCATAAATAGTGGAAGTGATATCACCTTGTCTTCTGGAACTAACACGACAGTTATCGGAAGTGCTACAATCACAGATCTTAATGGATTTGCTGATATTTCTAATGCAACAGGATATCTGTTTCTGACTACATCTGGGGCTGATGCTGATGATAATAACAGCGATCATTATACTGCAGCCTGCACAGATAACAGTGATGGCACAGGAAATACGATCAGTTATAATTGCACATTCAATGTTTCACATTATGCAATACCTACAGATGCAGGGTCTAACAGCTCTTTTACTAACTGGACATTTTTGATCTCTCCCCAGGATTCCCAGGGAACTGGAACTAATGGGTCAGCAACTACAGAGTTAAATACATTATCTGCATTTACTATTGATCCATCTATCGTAAACTTTGGAGAGATCGCTCTTGGAGCAAATACGACAAATCTAAATCAGGAGATCAATGTTACAAATCTGGGAAATTCTGGGTTAGATGTCCTGCTTTCAGGAACAAATCTTTCTTGCAATACAAGCTCGATAGAAGTTACTTTTTTAGAATATGGAGGCAATCCTTTTACTTATGGCTCAGGCACTGACCTGTCAGAGTCTAATGTAGAGCTTGATCTGGATTCTGTTCCAGGAACTGAAACTGATCCAACACCTAAAAAAACAACTTATTATGGTCTGGGAATTCCTGCTATAGCTGTCGGTGGATCCTGCAGCGGATCGATAATCATCACAGGACAGTCTGATCCGCATAATGATTAAGGAGGCATAAAATGAAAAAAATAAGATGGGAATTTAAGTTTGCTTTTATTTTAGTTAGTTTATCTGCTGTTTTATATTGTACTCATTTTTTCTTTTTTAATGATATTAATCATATCTTTCTTTGGAGCATGACTGCACTGGCTTTTTTGCCTATCAATGTATTGATCGTAACATTATTTGTAAATAGTATCTTGATTAAGCACCGGAAAGAGGTAAGCCTGGACAAGATAAGCATGATCCTTGGAGTTTTTTTTAGTGATGGAGGAACACCTCTTTTAAAGTTTCTTTCCAAGTATGATCCTGAGATCAAAGAGATAAAAAAAGAGCTGGTAGTAAAAGATGACTGGTCAGAAAAGAAATTTCATGATGTGATAAGGACCTTGAGAAAGCATAATTTTGATATTGATTTTAAAAAAGTCAACATCAAAAGACTAAGATCCATACTTATTGATAATAAAAGGTTTTTTGTAAGGCTTATAGAAAACCCAAATTTGCTTGAGTTTGATTCATTCACTAACCTTTTGAAGGCTGTTTTCCATCTTACTGATGAGCTTGAGAAGAGAAAAGGGATCAAGACAAGCACTAAAAAGGATAGTGAACATCTAAAAAAAGATATTTTAAGGGTATATGAGGCACTTGTGACTGAATGGATCCATTACATGTTTTATCTGAACAAAAACTGCCCTTATCTGCTTTCAATATCGATGAGAACAAATCCATTTGATGATAAAGCTTCGATAATCGTTAAGTGAAGATCTTATCAATATAGGATTAAGGTGATAAAATGAGGAAAAAAGTTGTTGTTAATGACCTTATGCAGAAGAACTATGTTTATTATTTGACTGAGCCTATTGGAAAAAACTTTGATCCTGAATTTAAACCAGAACTTACTCCTAAACAGATGCTTGAACTGGGTGTTTTTGGAGGAAAATACATGACAGACTGCAGGAAAGAGTTTCCTAAGTCCTGGTTTGCTAAAGCTAAGCTATGTCATGAGAAGCATGATCCTAAACTGAATTATTTTAGTATAAACGCTTCACTTCCTCTGTTAGTTTGGATAAAAAAAGGATGGATAAATTCCAGACACGATCCGAGAGGATGGTTTCAATGGTATTGCAGATACTATATGGGAAGAAGGCTAATAGATGAAGATAAGATACAGATCAAAAGATGGAAAGCGATAAAAAGGCATGTGGGAGCTGTAAGAAAAAATTGTGTGAAAGGAAAATATACCTGCAGGCCAAAGCAAAGGCAGGCTTTATTGCATTGGGCTTATGATGCGAGGAAAATATGAAAAAAATATACAAGCTTTTTATATCACTGATTATTCCGTTTTTAGCCAGTGCTATCGGAGGATTTTTTACATCTACTTCAGTATCGACATGGTATGTTGATCTGGTTAAACCTACTTTTAACCCCCCTTCATGGGTCTTTGGTCCAGTCTGGACAGCACTTTATCTTTTGATGGGGATCTCGCTCTATCTTGTCTGGATTGAAAAATCTAAAAATAAGGATATGGCTTTTACTTTCTTTGGAATTCAGATATTTTTGAATGCTATGTGGTCTGTGCTGTTTTTCGGATTGCAAAAGCCTTTATTTGCTTTTATAGAGATAATATTCTTATGGAATGCAATCTTATTTACAATAGTCTGCTTCTATAGGATTAACAAGACCTCTGCTTATCTTTTGATCCCTTATATATTATGGGTCAGCTTTGCAGCTGTCTTGAATTTCTTTCTTTTTTATCTAAATTAAAAAAATGCTTAGTTTATTTGATTTGAGATTTTTCTGAGACCAAAAGATCAATTATTTAATAAGATCAATGATATTGATATGAGTAGATTTGCAGATCCGATGCAGATACCGATAATCCCTGATACCTTCTGCTCTTTGGCAACAGCTATTATGCCCAGTATTATAGCAATCAGCAATACTGCAAAATTGATGAAGACCATTTCAATTGTCCCCTGCAAAGCCAGAAATAAAACAATGAAAGAGACTACCCCAGCGAGAATTGATTGTTTTCCAAAATTGACCATATGATCACCTCAAGAAGAGTGTTAAAAAGGAGATTTATAAGCTTTTGGTTTCAGAAAGAATTGAAACTAACATGGAGTTTGGAGAAGTTTTTTCTGACTCCAGAGGCTCATCACGAAGTGAAGAGACTCGGACGGAAGGAAAAATTTGGGTGGACGCGGAGTGAGCAGAGCGAACGACGTGGAAACCTCCAAACGATTGTTAGTTTCGTCGCCAGTTACGAAGTTCTGACGACCTGCGTCCGCAGAGTCAGCAAAAGATAAATTCCTTAACTAGAAAATACAATATTGAATACAAGAATTATTTTAATGGAGGAAGTAATGATTGCACTTCATCATCACCAACTCTCCTAACTTGACCAATAATATACTCTAGTTTCTCAACAGCTGGAAGCATATCTGATTCAACATGACCAACAATGTTCAGTTTATCTGATTCATATGCTGCTTGAAATCGTAAATCATTTCGATAAATGACAGCCTTTCCTTCATGTTGTAAGAAATCACAATCACCCCATTTCTGTAAGGAAGGTTCTACTTCTCCTAACTGAATTGGATATGTTACATTTGATTTGCTTTCAAGATCTTTCATAGATTGTTGTAACTAATAAGTAGTATATAAAGATATTGGTTTTACTGATGTGTTGATATGGAGAATTTATCTTTTGCTGATTGAAACTAACATCGGCATTAAAAGAAGTTTTTTCTCCTCGAAAATGCGACCTCGTGAGGCGAAGCCGAACAGAGCTGGAGCATTTTCAGAGATGAGAAAAAATTTGGGTAAAATCCTGCAAGGATTTTCCTTTTAATGCTTGTTAGCCGACCCGACGACCGAAGGGAGGAGAGCCTGCAAGGCGTGGCTCGAAGAGGCTCCGAAGGAGACTCATCGAGAGTTTTCTTACTGCCGAAGAATCAGATAGGTGCCGTAGTTTTTACTTACTTTAATATAAATTCCTGCAAAGCAGACTATTTGTCCGTAGGACGAGAGAGGGCTGTTTTTGGTTCTTTTTCTGAAAAAGAATATTTAGAAGTATTTTTTGTTTTCTTAGATTCAGCAATGTGTTTTTCTATGCTTTGTAATATTTGTTTTCTTATACTTGTCTTGGTTTTTTCTCTAATCTTAACCAAATCTCCTAGATATTGTGGTGGAATTACTAAAGCGTAGGTCATGGTTCAACAGTATAGAACTATACTGAACTTATATATAAATGTTTCTCTAAATCTATACTGATGTTACGTAGCAGCGATGAAATAAGATTTAAAATATTGAAAGAGCTAAGAAAAGAATCTATAAATTCTTTTTTTCAGCTTACTAGATTAATTGGGACTAGTTTTGTTACAATAAAGAATAACTGTATAGCACTAGAAAAATATGGATTTATCAAAATAGAGAAAATTGGAAAAGAAAATAGTCCATCTAAAAAAGATTCTTTTAAAATTTCAATAACTGATGAAGGATTAAGGTTTCTAGCCAACATTCAGCAAAGATGGGGCGATATAAAATGAGCACCCAGACTGATTCTGTTCAAGATAATATTGATATGAATATTTACAATGAACTAATTGCTAAAGATTCAGATTATTGGTCATTTAAAGAAGATACAAAACGACAAAAAAGTCATGTTTATTTTAATTATCCTGCAATGATGGTTCCAGCAATGCAATCGGAATTAATAAGCTGCATTGTAAAAAATGTAAGTAACATCAAAACTGTACTTGATCCATTTGTTGGTTCAGGCACGGTTATGGCTGAATGTATGTATCATGGGCTATCTTTTCAAGGGCTTGACATTAATCCACTAGCAATTCTATTATGTAAAGCTAAGAAAGGTCCGTTCTATGAAAAAGCAATTAAAAATAAAATTGATAGTTTGAATAGCAAAATAGATTCTGATGATAAATTATCTATTGATGTATCCTTTGTAAATAGAGACAAATGGTTTACAAAAGAAGTATTACAGAGTTTATCAAGAATTAGAAGAGCAATTCTGGATGAAAATATGCTATGGGCAAGAAGATTTTTTTGGGTTGCATTTGGAGAGACTATAAGACAATCAAGTAACTCTAGGACATCTACGTTTAAGCTACATATTAGATCTAAGGAGGATATTGATAGTAGAGAAATAGATGTGATTGGAAAATTTAAATCAATCCTTCGAAATAATTATGAACATTTTTGCTTACACAAATCTGATTTAAATGATGCTAATGAGTTGAGTAAAGGGTCATATAAACACCAAATAAAATTACATTTGGGCGATTCCGCTAAAAAAATTCCATGTATGAATGGTAAAAAAATTGATTTGATAATCTCTTCCCCCCCTTATGGAGACAATCATACTACTGTTACTTATGGGCAATTTTCTTATCTACCGCTTCAATTTATTCCTACAAAAGATATTGATAACAAAATTCCTCAAGACGTTCTAAATATTACTACATACATTGACAAACTTAGTTTAGGTGGTTCAACATCTAAAGATATTAATAGAAAAGTTTGCAAAGAGCTTTTTGATATATCTCCTACATTAAAGAGAATTATTGCAGATCTTAGTGTTGAACATAAGGATAAAACCTATAAGGTTATCAATTTTTATGAAGATTTAAGAAATAGTCTAAAAAACTGTTTATCAGTTTTACGAAAAGATGGCTACATGGTTTGGACTGTGGGAAATAGAAATGTAGGGGGAATATCTATTCCGTTAGACAAAATTTTGCAAGAAATTTTAGAGCATTACGGTTCAAAATTAGTATTAAAATTGGATAGAGATATTTGTAATAAACGTATGGCTTCTAGAAATAAAAACACTAAAACTATGACAAAAGAAGAGATTCTAATTATGAGGAAAGTTGTTTAAGATGGCAAAAAAATCTAAAGCTGACACTAATTTTTCAATAGAGATAAACTCCTCAGTTGTATTTAGACTTGGACAAGAATTGATAACTGATGATGGGCAGGCATTATTGGAGTTGATTAAAAATAGTTATGATGCCGATGCAAGCTACTCCAGTTTATTCATTGAGACGAGGAAAACCGCGTCTGAAGTTTTAAAAAATCATTCAGAATTAACCGAATTTAATTCTTTTTATCCAAAATCAAAAGGTGTAATAATAGTGGAAGACGATGGTTTTGGAATGACTGAAAAAGAAATACAAAATGGATTTCTGACTATTTCTGCTTCTCCTAAAGAACAAATGAAAAAAAAAGGACAAACCACTGATGAAGGGAGAACGCCTCTTGGAGATAAAGGATTGGGTCGGTTGGGAGCACAAAGGTTAGGATTAAATGTAGATATCTATACTTTCCCGAAAAACACGAAGGAAAAATGTTTTCATGTAGGATTTAGTTGGAATGATTTTAAAGATGACGTGCTACTTTCAAGTGTCGAGCCCAAGTATGAAATAATTCCTAGGATAAAACCAAAAGGAACATATTTAATCATTTCTGGATTAAATGACCTTGATTATTTGGAAAATAGTAAAAATGACTTAATCAATAAAATTTACTCATTAGTTTCTCCATACAAAGAGCAATCAGATTTCATATTCACTCTTACAATTAATGGTGATAATATTGACTTGTTTGAAATAACAGAAAATATCTTAGACATAGCAGATATTAAGTACAATTTAGAATTTGATTCTAAAGATGTTTTTACAATTAAAGGAAAAATTAAATTTGATTTTCTAAAATCTTCTAGAGATCAAGAGGCAATAAGTTTCTTTAAAAAATATCTGAGTAAAGATGATGGAAAAGAGTTTAGAGAATTTTTAGTTAAAGAAAAAAAATCAAAAACATACAACATTCTTAAGTCTGATGACTCTAATTATTATTTAGAAGTTAATAAAGAATACAAGTTAAAGGATATGGATAAATTATCTATTGTGAATGAAAAGCTTGCTTCTCCTGGAGCATTTAGTGGAAATATTTACTACTTTGATTTAGGTAGAACTTATAATGAAATTAATGATTCACATAACATCTTTGATTCAAGAAAAGCGTTTAGAGACACTATGAAAGTATTATCTGGAATTAAAGTTTTTAGAGATGGATTCGGAATTAAAGTTCCTCATGATTGGTTGAACTTAAGTAAACAACAAACTTCTGGGAAATCTTGGTATGGTTTAAGACCTAGCAATACTTTAGGATATATCTCAATATCAGCAAAAGATAATAGTTGCTTGAAGGAAACTACAAACAGAGAAGGTTTTATCGAAACGTCTTATTACCTAAATTTTTACAAAATATTACAGCAATTTGTTGATTATACAGAAGAACTACACGCTTTCATTAGAAAAGAATCTCTGTCAAAATTTAAGAGAGTCAAAATCGGTGATGAAGTATCAGAATCAGCAAAAGATAAAGTTACTCCAGATAGTGCCTTAAAAGATATAATTAACTTCAAGAGCAAAGGTTCAACTAAAGGGTGGGATGGTAAACTAGTGGTAGATAACACTAAAGAACTTAGTGGAAAAGTCAATAATATTGCAAAAGAGTTAATTAACGTTGAATTGCCACCCAGAGGAATTATTACCAGGCTTTTTTCAATCAGAGATGAGCTTAAGAAGCAGGAAGATACTGTAACTAAAGAAAGTCAGACTATTTCAAAAAAAGCTGAATTTGTGAAAACTGAGATTGAACATTTGAGAGAACAAATACCTATGTTACTAGAAACTTCTAGTTTAGGTATTACCGTTGAAGCTTTGATTCATGAAATAAATAACATTATAGATAGACTTTATGATAAAACAAGATTGGCGAGTACAAAATTTAAGAAGAAATACCCTAAGAATTCTGATATCTTTGTTTATGTTGAACATGTTAAAAGTACATTAAATTCCATTAGGAAGCAACTAACACATATCACTCCTTCTTTAAAGTATGTAAGGGAACAAAAAGACATAATCAACTTAGAAAAATTTTGGCATGAAGAATTGAATTATTATAACATTAGATTCGCACAAAAAAATATCAATATCAAACTAAATCCAATTGAAATATTTTCTATAAAAATAAATCGTGGAAAACTATTCCAAATTATTGATAACATTGTTTTAAATTCAGAATATTGGCTTATTGAAAATTTGAAAACAAAGTCAATAAATAACGCAGAGATAATGGTTGAAATTGATCGTCCTTACTTAAGGATATGGGATAATGGAAAAGGTATTGACCCTTCAGTTGAAAATAGTCTATTTGAACCATTTATAACTTGTAAGAGTAAAGGTCGGGGACTGGGACTTTTCATAATCTCCCAATTCTTAGATGCTGAGAATTGTTCTATTGAATTATTAGATGGGAGAAATAAGTATGGACGAAAGTACAAATTTGAAATTGATTTCGGGAGAATCTTAAATGGCTGAGTTAGTATCTCTTCAAAAGGACAATAGAATTCTGGGATTATTCAATCCTGTTAATATCAAGGAAGTAGTTTTGGTTGATAATGATTTGTCTGTAGTAGCAACTTCAGAAAACTTTTTGGGAAAGGCAAAAGCCGTTTATGACATCTCTAAGAATGAGAGTCTGAAGGGAATTTTTAAAGAATCTTTTCCAAATAAAGCAGTATTAGAGAAAAAGCTAAAAGAAAAATTTGAAGGCTTTTCTCCAGAAGAAAAGAACACATATTACCATAAATTGAACAAACTTTTAGGTGACGAGCCTCAAGAAGATTTAGAAAGGGATCTCTCGTCATTTGTTGTTCTTTCTGAAGTCTTTAAAGATAAGGTAACATTCCATAAACTCAGTCCAGAAGATTGGGAATCTCAAAAGAAGGATATCATTAAAAAAGTAAATGCTAATAACAAGCTTTTAATTTTATTTGATAAGGAATTAGGAAAAGGGAAAAATAGTAGAAATTATATAGATGAAATTATCGAAGAAAAGAAATTTGATGGTCTAATTTTCTGTGGCTTGTTTACACATACCCTCCATTGTTGTAAGGAAGAATGGAACGAATGGGACAATGAATTTAAAAAAAAGTATAACATTTATCCTCTTGGCAAATGGCGAACTCAAGAGATAGATCAATTTCTACATGGAATTAAACTAGTTATCTTAAATTTTTATGCACATATTCTAACTAGAAAGTATTCTGAGATAATTGATAAGACTAATAATTCTTCTTTGGAAAAAATAAAGAATTTAGATATTAATCACTTCGACCAAATAATTTTTCAATCTTCTTCTAGAGAGGGAGTCTTAGAAGAAGAAACATTCGTTAGGTTATATAGGCTGTTTCATAACGAAGATTTAATGAAAGAAATAAAAAAAGATAAAGATATTAAGAAAATCACAAAGATACTTAAAGATATCAACAAAATTGAAATTAGATACTTCCCAGAACATCGAAAAGATATAAAAGATATCTTAAAAGATGATAGATACGAAGATGCTGATTTTCTCAATAAGAACCATATGCCAATCGCTTCAGGAGATATTTTTTGTTCAAATAATAATGATTATTATATTTTATTAGCTCAGCCATGTGATATTTTGTTGAGAACAAATAAACGTAAGATTAGTGAAGCTGCTTTAGTTAAAATTGTCAAAAAAAATTCTAGTATGGATTTTTTGTTGAGGGAAATTCGAAAAAGTTTTGGAAAAATCTTTGAAATCTCCGATGAAGAAGATTTTAAAAAAACTAAAAAAGAAGAATTAAACAGAATAAGTTTTCACCTTGAAAATTTTTCTAAGACCGGAAAATATTATCCATTAGAATATTTCAAGGGGGAAAAAGAAACTTATTATATAGATTTTGGAGAAGTGTTTGCTTCTAATTTATTACCTTTAGATCTATGCTCTTTAAACATATCTGGAGAATGTAAATTTACAAAGAATGAGAATTACGAGTTAGATAAGAATACTTCTCTAGGCTTCGAAAACCATATTAAGTTAATCAAAGAAAAATATGAAGAAATTAATGACAGGGATGAGATTCCAAAGATATTTTTGAATAAAAGTTTAGAAGGCTTACATGAAGATGATACAGTGTCTTATCCGTTGAAAAGAGTAGGAAGATTAAAGGACCCTTATTTATCAGATATTTTAATCAGATTTTCAAATCACATATCTAGAATTGGATTTGAACATGATTTGAAGAAAGTTTAATCAATCTTAATAATTGTTTATATCAATTTCTTTTACGCAGTAAAAGTCTAAATGTCCGTTAGGACTAGCCCTCTCTCGTCTGTTTCTAAAGTAAGTAAAAATTTGGGTGGAGTGAAACAAAACCGTTTAATCGTTGTTATAGGATAGTGCGAAGCATTTCCTAATTCTTGTTTCTTTATGCGATTAAACGAAGGCACCTATCTTAAAATATTCTTCGGGAACGAAGTGAACCTACTAGGCAGTAAGAAAATTTTGGCTAACTCTTTCTATGCGCATTATGCTTAATTTATGGCTTAGAAAGAGTTAATGAGTTGATTTTGAGATCTTAAAAATTGATTTTTAATTATTTTCTATATAGAAAATAATAAACTCAAATACGTTCACTGGACACTGGACACGTGCGAACAAAGTATATAAGCTAGTTTTGCCATAATACAGTTTGGTGGTTAAAATAGATCCGATCGAATTAACAAAAAAAGAATGCTTAAGGAGAGGTTTTAGCAAAAAGACTATCAAAACATATTGTCAATGCCTAAATCAATTCTTCAGAAGATACAAAACAAGTCCAAGAAAGATAACAAAGAAACAGATAAAAGATTATCTGGATTACTTACTACAAAAGAAAGCATGTGGAAGCACATTAAATGTCCACATGTCTGCTCTAAAATTCTTTATGCAGGATGTTCTAGGAAAAAACATCTTCATAAACATCAAATTCTCCAGAAGACCAAAAACTTTGCCAATCTTCCTGACAAAAGAAGAGACACTAAAACTGATCAATTCAATCTCTAATCCAAAACATAAACTTATGATATCTTTACTATATTCTGCAGGCCTCAGGGTAAGTGAACTTTTGAACCTTAAGATAACTGATCTTGAGTTAGAGAATAATTACGGGTGGGTCAGAAAAGGCAAAGGAAACAAGGACAGAGCCTTCATAATTGCAGATTCTATAAAAGACAATCTTGTTGAACATATCAATAGCAATGAAGGCCTATGGCTTTTTCAGGGAAACAATGGAAGGCATATGCATCAAAGGAGTGTGCAGGAGATTATCAGACACGCTGCAAAAAAAGCTGGTATAAAGAAACACATCCACCCACACACATTAAGACATTCTTTTGCAACACATCTTGTAGAAGATGATTGTTCGCTTACAACAATACAATCTATGCTTGGCCATAATTCGATAGAAACAACAAATATCTATGTCCATACAGCAATGCCAAGATTATTGTCAATAAAAAGCCCGTTGGATAGTCTAAGATGAACATCTTCGAAAAAGCCAAGATTCTGGGTGACGGTGGGAGATACGACACCTGCGGACCAAAGAGTTGCGAAGTAAAAGTAAGAGACAGCCTTGGAGGTATCTATCACGCCAAAGCTGAAAACAAAAACTGTATTCTATTCAAAACACTTATGAGCAACTCATGCTCCTTTGACTGCAAATACTGCTCAAACGCAAAAAACAGCTCAAAGAACAAAGCAGAATACACACCAAAAGAACTTTCTTCTATATTCATGTACTTAGTAAAAAATCTAAAAGTAGAAGGGCTTTTCCTAAGCTCAGGCATTGCAGCAAACCCAGACAAGATAACAGAAAAGATGCTTGAAGCAGTAAAGCTTCTAAGATACAAAGAAAAATTCAAAGGATACATCCATTTCAAAGTTCTGCCAGGAACTTCTTACGAACTCATAAAACAAGCATCAGAACTATCAACCCGTATGAGCATCAACCTAGAAACACCAAACAAAAGCATAATGTCAGAACTAAGCACATGCAAAGACTACAAGACAGACATCCTAAGAAGACAGTCATGGATATCAAAGATGAAGACAGGACAAAGCACACAGATGATAATAAACAACATCTCAACAGACAAAGACATCATAAAGATGGCAGACTGGGAATACAAGAACTTTGATCTAAGAAGAGTCTTCTACTCAAGATTCAGGCCAGTCAAAGGAACTCCTTTGCAAAACACTCCAGAAGAACCATTGCTAAGACAAAACCATCTTTACAACGCAGACTTCCTAATGAGAAACTATAACTTCAAAGTAAGCGAATTCACAAGAATCATGGACGATGGAATGCTTCCAAGAATAGATCCAAAAGTTGCATTAGCAAGAGAATATTTCGATTCAGCAGTTGACATAAACCAAGCATCTTACTATGAACTAATCCGAATACCAAGCATAGGTCCAAAAACAGCACAGAACATAATAAGCACAAGACAAACAAACACAATAACAAAAACAAGAGATTTCACAGCTCTGGGAATCTCGATCAAAAGAGCTGCTCCTTTCATAAAGATAAATGGCTACAGGCAAAAGATGTTATCTGACTTCTGCTCTTAGATTAAATGTTTTTGCCTTAACAACCTTAACTTTAACAGTTTCTCCCAATTCATATTCTCCGTCAACCATAACAGACTTATAAGCAAAATTCCTTCCGATCATCCCATCCTTTCCTTTTTCATCAATAATTATTGGACCTTCCCATCCGATCCATCTTTCATTTCTCATCAAAGAAACATTGCTGAAAACTTCAGTCAGGAACTGGCTTCTTTTCTTTGTCTCCTTCCCATGGATCTGCCCATCCATCTTTTCAGCTTCAGTTCCGGGCCTTGCCCAAAACCTAGACCTGTTCAAAACATCAGGAGTTATCTTTCTAACTAATTCAACAGAATCCATAAACTGCTCTTTCGTTTCCCCAGGAAAACCGCATATTATATCAGTAGCAATAACGATATCAGGAATCTCTGCCCTGAATCTTGCGACTATCTTTGTAAAATCTTCAACACTATACTTTCTTCTCATCCTCTTAAGAATTTCATTATTCCCGCTCTGAATCGGAATATGCAAAAACTTGAATATCTTGTCATGCTTAAAAACTTCAATAAGCTCATCTAACATCTCCAGAACAAAGTTAGGGTTCATCATCCCAACTCTAACCTTAAAATCTCCCTCAACAAGCAGCACATTCTTCAGTAACTTAACTAAATCCATACCGATATCTTTTCCATAACATCCAGTATCCTGCGCAGTCAGCCAAATCTCCTTAACACCAGCAGCTCTAGCTTTCATAACTTGACTAACGATAGCATCTTTATCATAAGACATCAAATCCCCACGAGCTTCCTTAACCTTGCAATAAGCACAAGGATCTCCTAAACACCCAGCACATATCGGAATTATCTCAACAGCTTTGTTCTTCCTTATCTTAGGAAGATTCAGTCTTTCATTTTTCTCCTTAACAAGCAAACTAACAACATTGTCATTAAGAGTCTCCTCAACAACTTCAACTATCCTGTTGATCTGGTAAGGCCCGATCAAACTCAACCCCTCTAACTTAGAAGGCTCAGTCTGCGCTATACATCCTGAAACAATAACTTTCTTGCTTCCCTTCAACTCATCTAATCTCTTCCAAAAAGAATTTTCAGTAGGACCTTTCACAGTGCATGTATTAATAATAACCAGATCACCATCATCAGCATTATCAACTATCTTAAACCCGGCTTTCTCCAATAATCCAGCCATAACTTCAGAATCACTCTGATTCAAACTGCATCCTGATGTTTCAATATAGATCTTATCCATCTTGATCAAACAATTTCCTCATATAATCCATATATCCCTTTTCACCGTCAACTATAACTTCAATCCTCACAGAAGGAGTAGGAACAAACGCATTATACAGTACAGGAACTCCATTCTCTTTCTGAAAAGAAAAGTTATCCTTCAAAGGTGCAAAATATATCTTCCCCTCATCTCCATAACTAAATACAACTTCATATCTTCCTTTTCTCCTTTCCACAATAGCTGGAACTATGCCTCCAGCTGCGCTCATCTTGAATCTTTTGCCGGAATATTCCTCAAAAAAGTCCTTTGCCTTTACTTCTAACATATCCCCCATGCATCCTGGAAACTCCAGGTGATATTTAAATTTCTCTCTATAAAACAGCAACATTTATAAACTCACAAACCAAAGGTATACTAAAATAGCACATAGGGGTGTAGAAATGGTAGAAGAAACTTCATCTGAAGAGGAAGCTGTCCAGTTAGGTGGCAACATAGAGCTTAGCGGTTTTAAGGAAGTAGATGGTGGCTCTATGATAATTCTGAAAAAGATTGTAGGAACATACGCAAGAAAATTCTCAGACAGCCTTCAGAACTTCGAAAAGCTATCCGTAAATATGAAGCAGGTCCATGAGACAGAAGGATCTAAAAAGTACGAAGTGCATGGAAAGCTGATAGACAACGGAAAAGTCCACACAGCTGAGATAACAGACAGAAACTTATTTACATGTGTAGACTCAGTCATGAAAAAGATTGAGAACTCATTAGGATAAATTATTTCTTTTGATTTTCACATACTTTTACTTAGAGCATCTTCTTGAAATCTTCAAGCAGCTCCATCTCATTAGCATCTACTTTATGGTTCTTTGCCAGATAACAGCTAACTAAACTTCCTAGAAACACAGTAGAAAACACTTTTTCAACTATATTCTCACCTTTCGGCTCAACAATCATAACACCAACTTTGCTTTTCTTAGCTATCTTCTCTATAACTTCCATCCTTCTCTTTACTCTCTTGTCATCATCTTTATCTTTGATCAAAACAATAAACACATCTTTCTGCTTTGTCATAGGAAGTATCTCATTGTGGTTCGCCTCTGGAAAAACATTTGAGATTCCCCACATCTTGCTGTTCTCATTGATATCACATTTCCATCTGTAAGCAACAGCCTTAAACTTCTCAGAAGAATATATTATCGGCAGCTTATTCCCTATAGCTTTAGCGATCTCTTTAGCCTTATCATCAAAATATCCTTCATTCATCAATGCAGAAAGTCCTTCAATATTGACATCCAATACACCAGAATTCTGCAAAACTCTTGCAAGAGCAAACACAAGATAAGCGATAGCTGCCCTGGGTTCGTATCCTTCTGGGATCTTTACATATTCTATATTATCTTTCTCACACATCTTTTGCAGTTTCCCCCCAGATGTTATCCCACAGATCTTACATCCTTTCTTAACTCCTTCTTCATACACTTCCAAAGATTCCTCAGTATTCCCAGAATAAGATACAATTACCAATAATGTCTTTGAATCTATATTTTCATAAACTCTATAATCATTATAGACAGAAACAGGAAAATCAGCCATAGCCTTTATCACAGCTCCAGTAACCCCAGAACCACCCATCCCAGCACAGACTATCTTATTAAAACCATTAAAAGAAACATCTTTTGCATAATTGTTGAAAGCATCAACAACCTGTTCTGGCATCTCTTTAATAACTTCAAGCATAGGCCTCAAATAGATCACCTCTAAAGAATAAATTGCATACTCCTTATTTAAAGCTTTTTGTTTTTCCTAACTTCATAACACTAAACATTATCAAGAACATAGTTACTCCTGCAATCAAAACAATACCCACAGCATTCCATAACCAGTCCTTTTCAGCAACTTTTGGCTTTGGTGGAATAACGACCATATTTTCTTCAACTGAATCATCATTCTTAACAACACAGTCTTCAACAACCAAGCTTACATACTCATTATCAAACACTTCATAATCATCATACAATCTAATATTGATAGAATATTCTCCTGCCTCAGCTTCAGGAAAATCAAGAGCATAGCTAACTTCATATTCATCACTCTCTCTGATCTTGATCTCTTTACTGCTCTCGATATCTAATTCCTCACTCTTGACATCCAATACAACATTCTCAGTACTTCTTCCATCATTTCTTATCTTTATATCCAGCTTGGTCTTCCTGTCACACTTCAAAAAACCATTGCTAAGCTCAGAATCTATTATGGCAACATCATGCTTCTTTCTGTCCCCTTCATCCTCAACATATACTTTTTTTACGATAACAGTCTCAACCTCTTCATCCTCCAGCCCAAAATATAATCTCTTCTCCTTCCCATTATCAGCTTTCAGAAGATAAACACCATCAGAATAACTAAATCCAAAACTATCACCTTTTCCAGAACTCACAACTTCATCATCTTTGATCAATTTAAAATCAACAGCTTCAGAGCTGGTCACATTAACAATTCCATTTATATCTTCAACATCAAGCTCAGGCACACTAACACTACTCCCCCTTTCCTTCAAACTGATAGCAGGATCTCCTAAAAGAACAAGCTCAAACACAGTCCTAAGATTATACTTATCTATCATATTATTGCTTTCAACATATTTCTTTACACCTTTCTTAACTCTTTCACCCAAACTTCCCGTCTCATCCAATATATCATCTATAAGCTCAGTCATATAGCTCTTCTTTATCCCTCCATCATCATATTCAGGAACACCATAGCTGAATCTTGAAGCACCAAGATAAGCAACACCGCCTGCTTTTGAAGCAACTATACTCTCACCAAAAGACTTTGAATATATCTGACCAGTAAGCCTTGTATCAAAAGCTCCGTTATTACAAAGCACAGAAACAACAAAAGGCACATCATAACTTGCAATATCAGTCATTATATCTCTTGAATTGATCTCTCCATCCTCAAATATCATGCTGTCTCCATCACCATGCCCAACAATATATAATACTCCAGCACCGCCTGAAAAATACTCTTCAACCTTATCACTTTCAAAATTCCCGTCACTTTCAAAAAACTTCTCAACATCATCTCCAAAAAAACCTTTATTCAAAGAATCAACTGCAGCAAGCTCACCTTCATAAAAAACAGACTCAGTTATCTTTCCTCCAGCAACAACAGCCTTATCATTCTCAACCCAATTCATAACCTTATCAAGATAATTATCAGCTTCATTCTCATCCATCACAGGAATCCTTCCTACAACACCTTCCATATCAAGATCATAATCAGCACTAGCATAGAAAAAATCAGTTGGAATCCATTTATCATAGACATTCACGCCAATATCATTATAGAAATAATAGCTTGGAGGAACTAACTTAGCATCTCCAAACAAGGTTATCATATCATAATCATTCTCCCTCAAAAAACTGATGATCTTCTTTGCAAGAGAATAGTCATAACCTACAATACTTTCAGATCCTTCTATGTTCTGGTTATTATACCCCACATAACCATTATTCTCAGCCTCTTCATAATTAGAATCGATAAAACTTAAGTTAACAACATCACTTCCTCTAAAATCAGCAAACACCTTGGCTTTATCTGCTAACTCGTCTGCCGTTATGATCACGTTCAAGCCCAAGGTGATAGTAGAACATAATATCAGAGATAGCAGAATCAGACCTGCTCTTATTACCATCTTCCCTCTTTTTTCTTTCATTTTCAAAAAACCTGAACATCTCAGTTGTCCTTGAATCATATCCATGTTCTAAAGGATCTTTTGCAGGATTTGGATATCTATGCAATGGAATGTTTCTTGCAGCTGCATCTCCTAACCATCCCATCACTATATCATCCCTATAACCTCTTGCTTTATAAACATTTTCCATTGCATTAAGTAATTCCTGCCCAAACATACCATCAACCTTTATCCTTGGCTTAAATCCCTGCTTATTATACCTTGTCTGAAAAGCTTTCACAGCATCCCATGTGACATCATCATATCTTCCATTATCTTCGATCTTAAGAAATCCCTGAAGATAACTTGTCGCCCTTGCTATCCTCACTCTCTCAGTCATGACTATTCTTTCAAGTTCTTCGTATTGTATATCATTGACCTCTCTTATCACTTTCCAAAAATTTTCGATCATAACACTATCCTTTTCATGATTACTTGCTGTTTTAGGGGCAGGACACCTCAATATATTGTATCCTATAACTGCCAATAGCCCAGCAACTAGTAGTTTTCCTTTCATCTCAAGCTCTAGCCTTTAAATCCTTTATAAATGTTGCCCAAAATCCCACTCCAAAGTAACAACTAAAAAATAGCTAAATCTGCAGAATTCTGGCAGTACAGGCTCTCTAGAGCCATTTTTCAACCAAAACATTTATAAACAAAAACACATTACTACTTATTATACATCTCGCATTTTCTCGACGAGAAATAAGCCGAAATAGATTAAAAAATGACACCAGAACAAGAGTATGGAGCAGAGAAGATCAAGGTAATGGAAGGCCTGGATGCAGTCAGGAAAAGACCTGGCATGTATATAGGTTCAACAGGCCTAAGAGGTCTGCATCATCTGGTTTACGAGGTTGTAGACAACGCAATAGACGAAGCTCTGGCAGGACATTGCACAAGAATAACAGTAACTATCCATAAAGATGGTTCTTTAACAGTTACAGATGACGGAAGAGGTATCCCAGTTGCGCAGCATCCTTCTCTTAACATGTCTGCTTTGCAAGTTGTTCTTACAAAACTGCATGCAGGAGGAAAGTTCGATTCAAATGCATACAAGGTTTCAGGAGGCCTGCATGGAGTAGGTATATCAGTTGTAAACGCTCTTTCAAAACTTCTAGTAGTCAAAGTAAAAAGAGGAGGAAAGATACACACACAAACATACAGCAGAGGACTTCCCCAGACAGAACTGCAGACTATAGGAGAAACACAGGAAACAGGAACAATCGTAACATTTGTTCCGGATGAACAGATCTTCGACACAGTTGAATTTCATTTTGACACATTATCTGCAAGACTTAGAGAATTAGCTTTCCTTAACAAAGGTGTTGATATAACTATAACAGATGAAAGAGAAGCAGACAAATCACACAACTTCAAATATGACGGAGGAATAATCTCTTTTGTTGAATATCTAAACAACAATAAAAATCCATTACATAATCCTATCTATTTCCAGAAAGAAAAAGAAGGAACACAATTAGAGATAGCGATGCAGTACAACGACGGCTATCAGGAAAACATATTCTCATTCGCAAACAACATAAACACAACAGAAGGAGGCTCACATCTTAACGGTTTCAAGTCAGCTCTTACAAGAGTATGCAACAATTTCGCTAAAAAGCTCATAACAAAGAACGAAAAAAGACTGTCAGGAGAAGATGTAAGAGAAGGCCTCACAGTTGTAATCAGCGTAAAGCTTACTGAGCCGCAATTCGAAGGCCAAACTAAAACAAAGCTTGGAAATTCAGAAGTAAAAACTATCGTAGATTCAATAGTTTCTGACGGATTATCTGTTTTCTTCGACGAGAATCCAAAGATTGCTAAAGAAGTCATAGGAAAATGCATAAACGCATCAAATGCAAGGGAAGCTGCAAGAAAAGCAAGAGAGCTTACAAGAAGAAAAGGAGCTTTAGGATTCTCATCACTTCCAGGAAAGCTTGCTGACTGCTCAAACAGGGATCCTTCAAAATGTGAACTCTATCTTGTAGAAGGGGATTCTGCAGGCGGTTCTGCAAAGCAGGGAAGAAACAGGGCATTCCAGGCAATACTTCCATTAAGAGGTAAGATATTGAACGTAGAAAAAGCAAGACTTAACAAAGTTATGAACAACGAAGAGATAACTACAATGATCACTGCCATTGGCACAAACATCGGTGAAGAATTCAATGTTGAAAAAGCACGTTATCATAAGATTGTCATAATGACAGACGCAGATGTTGATGGAGCTCACATAAGAACACTATTGCTTACATTTTTCTATAGATACATGAAACCTTTGGTTGAAGCAGGATACATTTATATAGCACAACCTCCATTATACAAGGTAAAGAAGGGAAAAACAGAAAGATATGCTTATTCAGATGAAGAAAAGGACAACATCACAAAAGAACTTGGCACTGAAGGGGTTGGTATCCAAAGATACAAAGGTCTTGGAGAGATGAATCCTCAGCAGCTTTGGGAAACCACGATGGATCCTAAATACAGGACAATATTACAAGTCACATTAGAAGATGCTGTTGAAGCAGATAAGATCTTCACAATCTTGATGGGAGATCAGGTTGAGCCAAGAAGAGAATTTATCCAGCAGCACGCAAAAGAAGTTGTTAATTTGGATGTTTAAGATGAAAGGCAAAGGACTAAAATCAGAACTTGCATACCAGATCTTAGATTTCGTCAATCATAATTTCGATGGCAAGAGATGTGCAGATGGAATCAGATCTTTAAAAGATCTGGAATTCAGGACAAAACTCCAGCCAGCACTTTCACCAGAAAAATCTGCATTCAGCGAAGGTATAAGTGAACACCTTAGAGTTGAGCTTTCGATTCCCATGAACAATTGCCGTACTGACCAGGGATACTCTCACTCCACTTTTGGATATAAATCCATAGATGAATTAGAAGCAGCAGTAAAACACTACCTTATCGAGATGGGTCTAAAAAGGGCAAATAACCCTCATTCTAACTGATTTAAACCATAACCTTTATAAATCCCCTATTTCTCCCCATTCACTATGGCAAAAGCAAAGCAAGCGTCAACAAAGATAAAGAAAAAGCGTTGGTTTAAAGTATTTGCTCCTAAGATATTTGGAGAAGCAGTTTTAGGAGAATCATATGTTACAGACCAGCAGATGCTTATGGATAAATGCATGACTGCTAATCTGATGAGCATAACAGGAGATATGAAAAAGCAGAACACAAATATCTCATTCAAAGTTTCAGGTACAAGGCCGGAAGGAGCAACAACTGATGTAGTTGCCTATGATCTTGTCCCAGCTTCAATAAAAAGGTTAGTAAAAAGAGGAAACAAAGCTATTAACGAATCATTCTTAGTGAAGACAAAAGATGAAGTAACAGTCAGGATAAAGCCTATGGTCTTTACAAGAAGCAAGTCAAAAAGCTCTATATCAAACACTATAAGAAAGACAATAAGAGCTTCACTAACAAAAAAAGTAGCTTCACTTCTATATTATAATCTGGTTAATGACCTTATATCTCACAAGATCCAAAGATCATTGAGAGATGACCTTAACAAGATCTATCCTATAAGGACTAGTGAGATAAGAGCTATGAAAAAGGTTTCTGGGGAAGCTAAGAAAGAGGCAGAAAAGCCAGCTCCAAAGAAAGAAGCACCAAAACCTGCAGAAAAGAAAGCAGCTCCAAAAAAGGAAGAAAAACCTGCTCCTAAAAAAGCTGAAGAAAAATCAGCTTAAATATTTCTCTTTAAAGCTTCTTTTATCAACATTACATTCTCCAGTATTGTTCTTTTCCCCATAAGGAAAATCTCTGCATGTCTGTGGCCTAACATCATAGATTCTGCATGAAGTCTTTCCATCCTTTCTTTCTAAAAAATAACAGTCTCCGTCGACAAGCTTTATACATCTCCTTCCAGCCCCATCTTTCTCAATAAAGTTCCTATTCCCCTTCAACCATATCTTGATCATCTCAAAAAAACCTAATCTAGGAACCAATGTACAGCAATAACCACATCTCTTACAGTTAAAACTCATTTCCAATACCTCTTATCAACACCAACTTTCTTGCAATATCTTTTTATCCCGCACTCAAAACACTTAGGTCCTATCGGTTTGCATGTATTCTGCCCATGCCTTACGATCAGCTCATTAAACACTATCCAGTATTTCTTAGGCAATTTCTTCCTCAATGCAAACTCAGTATCATGGGGATTCTGTGTATTGACAAATCCTAATCTATTTGATATCCTATGCACATGAGTGTCGACAGCGATCCCTGGCTTATCATAGCCAAATGTAATAACAATATTTGCAGTCTTTCTTCCTACACCATTAAACTTCATAAGCTCATCAATATCAGAAGGAACCTTAGACTTATGCTCTTCAACTAACCTCTTGCTGATCTCCTTGATCCTCTTTGCTTTAGTCTTGTAGAAACCAGCAGGATAGATAGCTTTCTCTATCTTTCTTACATCCAGGTTCATCATCTTTTTAGGGCTGTCAGCCAGCTTATACAGCCTCTTGCTTGCCTCAAATGTAACCTCATCCTTTGTACGAAGACTTATCAGACAACTAACTAAAACCCTGAAAGGATCCCTCTTGTTTTTAGTAGCGAACTCATCTCCGCTATATTCACTTTTGAGAAACTTCACTATTTTATCTATCATGACCAGAACTATTTCGTCAAAATTTATAACTATTTCTTTTTCTTCTTCTTTTTGAACTTCTTAGCAAACTCTGCATACTTCACTTTTCTCTTTTTTGACTGTTTTAGATACTCTTCCAACACATCCGCGTTTTTAATCTTGGTTTTTCCTGCCATTGTGTTGATTATCAACACTTCTAAGCTACTATTTAACCTTTTCGGTAAATCAATAAGATTTATAAAGGAGTTTAGCCTGACATACTCAATAATGAGTGATGAAGAAAAAGATACGATAGAAAAAATATTATCTTTCTTAAAGGCTAGCAAAGATGGTGCAACACCTTCAGATATTGCCCGTAAGACTAGTATCAACAGGATGACTGTGAGTAAATACCTCAATATCCTGAAGGTCATACATTTTGTCGACTATAAAGAAGTCGGGATGTCTAAGGTCTATTTCATAACCCAGGCCCCTGTCTTCAAAGGACTTGACAACTGGGATAGCACAAGCCCTATAAAGAAGATGGTTGATGACTTTGGAGTTGGAGTAGTCATAACAGACAAAGACATGAACATAAAATGGTTCAATAAGTATGTAGAAAAAAGGACTGGCAAAAGACCAGAGCAGTTCAAAGAAAAGCCATGCTATGCTATCTTTAGGGGAAAATCAGAAGAATGCAGCAACTGTCCTGCAAAGAAGACACTTTCAGATGGAAAAGCACACAAAGAACTCAAGACGATTCCCGGAAAAGACGGAGAAAAAGTTTCTTTGATGGTAATAACATCCCCTCTTAAAGATATTCACGGAAAAATCAACGGCGTTTTAGAGATGATAGTTGATGTTTCAGGTATGATCAGATAGATACATTTCTTCAGAAATATTCACTTCTTTATCGACAATCCTTCCATCCCTAGCTTCATGAGGCATATCTGTGATAACAGCACCAGAACTGCTTCCAGATTCTATAATTCCTGTAGCCATCAATAATCCTAGAAGTGACAATATGATCACTATCGCAAAAACATAAAGAAAAATACAGCTTCTGAGAGTCGGCCTTCTTTCCTGCCTGTTTCCCAATATCCTCTTCCTTAGTTCCTCTTTTTCATCCATGCTTGATAATCAATACCCAACACACCCTTATTTAAACTTTTTGGATTCCTCTAAAATAGTAAACCTTATAAACCACTTCTTCACTCTCAAACAACTATGCCAAGCTGTAAGGAATGCGACGGAAAATGCTGCAAATACGTAGCAGTTGAAATAGACGGACCATTCACTAAAGTAGATGCTGATGCAATAAAATGGTATCTGTGCCATGAAAATATAACAGTATATCTTGACCACGAAGATGAATGGATGGTAGAATTCACCACAAGATGCAAATTTCTTAAAGAAGACAACATGTGCTCTTATTATAATAAAAGATCAAATATCTGCAGGGATTATGAGCACGATGAATGCGAGATGTTCGGTGATGGAGATACCCACAAAGTTTTGTTCAAAGAACCTGAAGATGTAGATAAATACATCAAAGAAAAAAATATAGTCTTGAAAGAAGACGAAGATTGATTATTTCTTAGATTTCTTAGTATAGTCTGCTTTTTCTGGAAATATATGCCTTACTCCTCCAGTTGGATTTTCTACATCTCCCCTATATCTGGGAATAAGATGGATGTGCAGGTGAGATACTGTCTGTCCAGCATCTCTTCCTTCATTTATTCCGATATTGTATCCATCGGGGTTAAATCTTTCATCAACAGCATTCTTCATCTTCCCAAGCAATTCATACATGTTATTGACTTGTTCAGGAGATAATTTAAAGAAAGAATCAACATGCTCCTTGGGTATGATTAAACTGTGCCCTTCACTGATCGGGTTATCATCATATATACTAAAAAAATGTTCATTTTCCAGGACAATCTCGTCCTTCTTAGTGACCGATAGATCACAAAAAATACATCCCATAGAATAAACAATAGAAAAGAACTTTATAAAATTTATTAAAAATAAAAGAAATAAAAAACAGCCTTAGCTGTTTGTTATTGATATGATCTTTGGCGCTCTATTGACATTTTCTACAGTTACAGTTATTGTCTTCTTGCTGCTTTCTCCGTCGCTGTCTGTCGCTGTAACAGTTACAGTATGCATTCCTGCCTGGTCATACTCAACTTCTTTTGACTCAGCATTCATCCATCCGCTGTAGCTTATCGTTATAGTTCCGCCGTCAGGATCTGTAACCTTTGGACTCAATGTTACAATTTCTCCTTCTTTAACTGTAAGATCACTTACACCACTGATAATTGGAGCTCTGTTAACTTCCTTGACAACAACCAATACATCCTGTTCTGAAGTAAGCTTTCCATCAGATGCTGTTATCTTAACCTTGTAATTTCCAGCATCATCATAGCCGGTCTGCCACTTTCCTTCATCATCAAGCGGTTTTGTAAAAGTATATACGATCTTGTCTCCGTCAGGATCGCTTGACTTAAGATTTAAGTTAACAAGCTCCCCTTCATTTACAGTTATCGTTGGAACACCTGAGAAAGTTCCTTCTTCAACCTTCTCTACTTCCTCCTCGACAACCTCTTCTTTCTCTTCAGCTTTTAGCTCTTCTTCAACAACCTCTAGCTTAAGATCTCCTTCATCGATAACTATAACTGGCTCTTCAGAGACTTCCTCGACAACCTCTTCAACCTTTTCTTCCTCTAGCTCGCTAGATTCTTCAAGCTCGATTATTGATTGTAATTTTTCAAGCTGTTTCTTGAACTCATCAACATCTTCTACTTCTTCTTCGCCATTATCAACTTCTTTTGCGACAGTCACAGGAATCTCTCCTCCCTGTATCTTTGAATAGTCGTAAAGTTCACAACCACTTAGGATAAACATAAGTGATATGATAGAAATAATAGCTAAATTTCTCACCTTCATTTTTTTACCCCTCCACATTCATGATTATTTGTTATTATTCTAAAATTATAAATGGTATATAAAGTTTTCGCTCGAGAGTAGATACTTTTTTTACCCCATTTGGTGACGAATGTCCTCTATATTTATTATAGGCTTCCCCACCCTTATACTATCATCTAACCCGATCCTGTAGCACATCGTATTGACATAACAGTCGATAAAAGGAAAATTCTCCAGTTCATTAAAATCTAAAGTACTGCTCAAAAGCACATATACTTTCTTATCATCCAGCTTCTCCTTTAATTCCAAAGCTTCTTTTATCCTGTTCTGCCCAGGCTTTGTCGTAACTAAAACACCAATGTTCTTTGACACCAAAAATTTTGCTAAAGCTCCTTTCCTCTTCTTCTCAATTTTTTCAATATCTTTATCACTTATCTCTTTTACTTCACCAAGAGGATTAGCAACTACAACCTTCTTTCCACCATCCAAAACAATACCTAAGGGATGGAATCTTCCGGTTCCCACATAAAGGAAAGAATCAACCTTTTCTTTAATACTCTCAGCTGCACTGAACTCACAGCCCAATATCTCAGCTTTATTCTTGGTTTTCTTATTCTCCCCTAAAAAAACTTCTTTCCCATCCCCTTCTAAGATCTTTATCATGTCATCAACTTTACTAAGATGCTGCGCAGTAGTCAAAAGCCCAACTTTCTCCCCCAATCTAGGCAGAGCTTTCTCCACTATCTTCTTAACATCTACGTCTATCTCAGCTTCGACAAATAATGTTTCCATAATGCCTTAGAAAAATAGCCTGTTTTTAAAGCTTGTGATAACTTCAAAGAAAATCTACTCATCTATAACTAATCCGCACTTCTTGCAGAAGAATTCTCCATTCCTATGTTCTATCTCTTCATTCTTACAGTCAGGGCACAATCTAACTTTAGCCTCATTCTGCAGTCCTGATAGGTCTTTTTCTCTTCCCATTTTAATTTCTTGTAGGCAGCTGTGATTCATATATTCCAATCTCATTGCCCATCTGTACACTCATATCATTAGCCCACTTTGGACCATCGATATAGATTATCCTTTTAGCCTGATTTCTAGACTCCATGATATCATTAAAACGGTTGATCGCCTCTAATGCCTGAGCACTTATTGTCTTGTTCTCATCATATAAAACCCAGATCTTATCAACATTGGTCTTGCTGATCATCTTATCAACCTGAAGCTGTACTTCGTTATCGCTTGAATCTCTCAACACTATAGGTTCAGGTGTTGAATCATTAGCTTCATAACCCAATGAATCTAATACATCCAATGCATAATCAAGGCCAACTTTTTTGGTATTCATCACAATATCCTTTTCAACAGGATTTCCTGCCTCATCAAATGCGGTTATCTTGATATTATTTATTCCTTCATTATATACAACATTGTCAAGATCTCTGATATCTCCGCTGGCTGTTGTAGCTCCAGTTATAACATAACTTCCGGAATCTGTATCATTTAAGTCTATATTAAAATTATATTTGTCGTTATATGAATCTATCAAAGTGTCTATAGAATCAAGACTTTGTGGAGGATCACTATCTAAAATTATACCGCTTGGATGCCAGATTGTATCTGTAACTCCATCTGCATTCTGTCCAGTTATACCGATTTTCTTTTGACCTTGAGTTGTTGTAGCAACAGCATCAATTGTTGAATCAGGACCTACTGGCTGATATCCATCTTTCTGGACATCTCCATGAGCTTGTACAGAATTTATATTCTCAAACTCTAAAAGCTTTATAGTAAGATAAGGATCTAAAGCATATTTAGCATTTCCATTGATCTCAAATTTAGTGATAGAAGGCACTTTAACTGGATCTGCGTTTGATGCAGTAGGGCTGCTCTTCTTACTACATCCAAATAAGCCATAAAGGCTGATAAGTAGGCCAACTAGTGCTGCCTTTCCAAAACTTGTGTAGTTATTTTTGTCCATTTATAAAACACCTTATTTGTTACTACCCATTAGATACAACATATTTATAAACATTTGTATTCTGTAATATATACTTTCAAGACATAGTAACCTGCTGATTATGCACGTTATTTGCCTCATCTAGCTCCGGAATATTGCCATTAGGGTCTATATTAAGCGTGAAATCAAAGGTTCCAGACTGCCCGTAATTGATGAATGAGAACACCCTTACAGCAGCTCCCACGTCAAGGCTAGCCACACTGCCTGATAAGCCATTATTGGCATTAGTAGTGTCAACCTCCCAATTTATACCGCTAGCTGCAACCTCTCCTATATTCTTCAAGACAAATTCCAGTATCAATGGATTATCTCCATCAACTACATCAATAAACTCAATATTAAGATCAGCTACAGGAACATCACTCACAGTGATTGTAATATCCTCTGAAACAACTCCTCCATTGCCATCATCAGCTGTAACAGTAACAGTATGGCTTCCAGAATCATCATAATCTGAAACATAGCCATCAGCTGTCATCCAGCCGCTATAACTTACTGTAACAGTATCCCCATCAGGATCACTTGTGCTAGGATTAATATTAACTATATCTCCTTCATTTACACTTATATCAGAAACTGTCAAAACAGGATTCCTATTTCCCATAGTTATTGACTTTGATTCACTTCCAGTATTACTATTTCCAGCATCATCTGAGAAACTTATATCAATATTAACTGTCATATCAGCACTGATATCAACTTCTTTATCATTCCATACACATGTCCATGTATTTCCGCTTGCTGAACAGCTGTCTGCTGTAACACTTGAATAAGCTGAATTCAGTTCAGAAAGATCTGCACTAACACTTGAATCATCTAATCCATTCTCTTCAGTTATCTGTATAGATATATTCACATTATCTCCATCATAAACTTCTGTAACTTCACTTCCATCTTTCATTATCTTTAATGAGTTTGCAATAATAACAGGATCTTTCCTGTCAACCACTACACTAATTCCACATTGCTCAGTGCTCTGCCCTAATTTGTCATAGACAACTGCGCATAAGCTTAAGCTTTCAACAGCTCCGTCAGCAACACCAGAATCATAACTAAAGCTTCCAGTTTCACTAACACCACCATCAATCCTTTCAGTAGCAAGATAGTTAGCGCTTGAAACACTTCCATCATAAAGCTCGATCTTCCCTATTCCTGATCCATCCTCTGTAAGATATGAATAATCTGTAAGATCATAGCTCAAAGATACAGCTGCAGTATTTACAAGAGCAGAATCAGCATCCAATGAATTGATATCAGGAACTTTAAAATCAACAACAATGTATGAGTTTACAGAATCTATCAGGCTTGCTCCATCATTATACACGCTTATAGGAAGCTGATAAGTATCTATGCTTTCAGTAGCATATCCTGAATCAAATACCTGGCATTTAAAATAATCATTTCCAATAGGCACACAGCTGTTTGATTCCATTGATAACAACTTAACCTGGTCAACAGTTATATCACTGTCCCCTGTAATCTTTACTATTGCATCAACTTTTGTATAATCAGTCTGTTTCCTGAATGCATTAACATTATCTTCTCCATATTGCCTTACGATAATCTCGACCTGAGCAGTTGATTTTGTAAAATCTCCCACATAAGAATCATAATTATAGCTTGGCTCATCTGTTATAACAACCTTGACATTATCAACACTTGAGTTTCCTCCAGTTGAAGTAATGGTCAAAGCTGCAGTATAGTTTCCAGCAGCTGAATAAGCATGTGTTGGACTAATTCCATTGCCATTTGAGCTGTCTCCAAAATCCCATGCATAAGTGTTTATTCCGCTCTCAGCATATGAATATGATCCATTAAACTTTATATTCTCCCCCACCATCCCAAATAAAGGTGTTCCAGCATCTGCATAAACAGCATCTGATCCAGGCTGAACATTTGCATTTGTCCTTGCACTATCCTGCACACTATTGGTATTGATGTTCCCACTACTATCAACTGTCTGCAGTGATATCGTATAGCTCGTATCTGCACTCAATCCAGTCGCTTCATAATAATTGTTTGAAGTATTTGCAACATTTACACTTCCAATAACAACAATAACATGGCTGAAATCTCCATCAGTTGGATTTGTCCAGTCCCATCTTATGCTCTCATTTGTCACAGTACTTTCGCTCAATCCTGTGACAGGTCCTGGTGGTGTTGTATCCCCAGGTGTTGTTGTGCTTGCAGTATCTGTCTGCTGAGTTGTATTGATATTTCCGCTGTTATCAACAGTCTCTATCTCTATCTCATAGCTTGTTCCGCTTGATAATCCTGTAGCATTATAAGATGTTCCTGATGTATTTATCTTCCAGACAGCATCTATATACACAACTGAATGGCTGAAATCAAGATCAGTAGGATTTGTCCATGTCCAGTATATCCAGTCATCTCCTTCATCCTGGTTAGCAAGATTGCTTACTCCAGCAGGTGGTGTTGTATCTACAGGTGCTGTTCCGGTTGTTGATCTTGTGTCATTTACAGCAGCATGATTGATATTTCCATTTACATCAACAGTCTTTACAGATATAGTGTAATTTGTTCCCGGTGTCAATCCAGTTGCATAATGATCTACAGTTGTATTCTCCTGGAAAACTCCATTCAGATATACAATTGCATGGCTGTAATCTCCATCAGCAGGATCAGTCCATTGCCAGTAAATACTGACATTATCATTAAAAGGCATATTCAGTCCAGTTATAGGTCCAGGCGGTGTTATATCACCGACAGTCTCATCAGTTGTTGCACTGTCATTCACCCATGTCATATTTATATTTCCGTTAGTGTCAACAGTTCTTGTTGATATTGTATATGTCGTATTAGCTTGCAATCCTAATTTATTGAAGAATGTATTTGAAGTATTTGACTGGAACACTCCATCCAGATATACCATAACATGGCTAAAATCACTATCGCTTGGATTTGTCCAATCCCATCTTATTGTCTGGTTTGTTTTAGTTGTCTCTCCTAATCCGCTTACTCCAGCAGGAGGTGTTGTATCAGGAGGTGTCATAACCTCTATACTTATCTGGTCTGAAGCTGTTAATCCAGTTATATCAGTGATTGTAAGGCTTGCAGTATGATTTCCAGGTGTTGTATAATCATGTTCTGGGTTCTGGCTTGCAGAAGTTGCCCCATCTCCAAACTTCCATACATAGCTTACTCCACCATTACCTTCACTCACAGTTGAACTGAAGCTTACAGATAAAGTAGCATCTCCGCTTGTCGTATTTGAGTTAGCATTAACACCTATTGTTGTGTTTAATTTGACCATATTATTTGATTCATTCTTCTCTTCAACCAGATCATTAAAGTCTAAGAATACGCTTATCGTATCGCTGTTGCTGATATCCAATCTATGGAATGTTAATGTCTTCTGGCTTGCTTTTGGTATATAATACACATTGCTCTCTCCTAATTCATTAGAAAGATTATCAAATACATTAACCTGACCGATAAAAGCAGTCCTGTCTCCTGTATTTCTTACATCAACCTTTACAGTATGTAATCCGTTATTCAGGTCAATTATCTCGATATCACCTGCACTTATCTCAAAGTCTGCCTGAGCAGGACGTTCACAGTTTGCATAAGAAGTAATGTTCTGCAGTGAACCAAGATTTCTTACAGTATCCAGATTAGTACTTCCTTCAATTACATTGACATATCCTATCCTGTAAGGTCCGTTGATCTTAGTATTGTATATGCTTGTTCCGTTAAGCTCAAATTCTATCACATTATTCCCTGAACTTAAGCTGGCTGTCTTGTTGAATTCTTCAACAAAGTTTCCATAACTGTCTGTTATAGCTCCTTCAATATCAACAGTCTTTGACTGGTCAGAATAGACTGTCAAGTTCAGCTCAACCTTGTCATAATATATGTTTGCATTTGTATCAATACCTTTGTCTGAGAAAGTATCTGTTATAAGCACCCCTTCAGGATCAAAATTAGTTATTGTGTAATTAGCTCCGAAATTCTGTATATATGATTTGACAATTTCCTCGCTTGTATTCTTTATCTCAATAAGTTTTAATGTGAAATTTCCATCCATATGTGCTGTCCTTATGCTTCTTGAATCAAAAGGAATGTCAATTGTTGAGATCCCAACACCCAATGTATGGTTCTTTGACGCTTTTATTATCCTGTTTGCTGAATCTGATAGATAACCAGTTATCTCATATTGTGCAGCTTCAGTCGCATTTACTGTTATATTAAACTCTAGTTTTTCAAATTCTCCGTCACCATCAGTATTTACACCTGTATCTGCTATTCCTGTCAGCCTAACAGGATATGGTTCATAGTTTGAATCGATCGTTACCTCATAAGCATCATACTCTTCAAACACAATACTGCTGTCACTTATCCTAACACTTAGGTTGTGGATATCTTGCTCCAGTTCTTTAGCTGAGAAATTGATCAAAACATTGCTTACTCCTGTTCCAAGTGTAGCTGTAAGCTCAGTAGTTGCAGCTTCCTCTCCAAAGAAGTCCTTAAGCCCTCCGACAAACGTATATGTGCCGGCAGTTGTAACATCAACAGTTAAGTTCACAACAGCAAGATCAAACAGCGCACTTCCACCAGTATCCAGTCCATAGCTCGAATAAGCAGTAACATTGATATCACCGCTATCATAGCTCCAGTCATAACCAGCAAGCAGCTCATCCAAGCTGATAGCAGAAGCTACCGAGATGCTCATTACCAAGATCATACAGTACAGTATTCCTTTAGTTATTTTTGAGTTCATTTTTTAATTAGTTTCTGCACTATGATTGATAAAACGTAACCAACCGCTGAAATTAATACAATAAAAACAAAAATTGTAACGAAAGTTATTATTAAATCAACACCTTTAACTAACAATAAGGCTGTAAATAAATAAGTGACAAATATCAATAACAAAACAGATTTAATTATGATTAAAGGTGATTTTTCTTTTAATACAACTGTACTAATTATTGAGGAAATAAGAGCTAAAGGTCCAATTAAAAAAACACCCATTGCTCCAACTTCAATCATACCAAAACCAGAAGGGCTTCCATGGGCCTTCAAATAGTAACTAAGTAAAAAAGGAAAGGCTATAATTGAATTTATTATATTTATTAACAAAATATTCTTTAGTTTTTCAGATACCATTTTATTTATTGACACCCCGTAGTATTTGTTGAATTAACTAAAAATGTACATTCAATTACATCATAATCTATGATGTTATTTAGTTGTTTTCTGGTAAAATCTTTAATATAATCATCATCAGACATCCCTTTATGAATCACACCTAATTGGTAATTGTATTTATTTGATGAATTAATTCCACCATATATTGAATTTATGTCTTTTATAGGTACCAATAAATCATTACTATATCCATCCAACCCACCTTTTCCACCAATAATAACAAATTTATCCAAGTATAGATTGATTCCTGGTTGAACATCATTAGTTGAATTAATCCAATCATAATATTGACTAAATAAGTTAACTGAAATCTTTTCATCTCCAGTACTAAATGCACCTAAAGTTTTACCTACAAAATTTGTTTGTTTAGCAACTTCTTTGAAACTAACATGCTCTTTGTTAATATTGTTAAAGAACTGTATTGCTCCCTCTCCAGATTCATTTAGTATACTTGTTAAAAGAGTCAACTCTTCAAACGCACCAGGAACTCCAGCTCCAACATATGTCTCTACAGGATTAACTCCAAAACTGCTCTGTAACCAATTCGGATCTGATTGAGCACATGTTGTCGCATTACAATACCATCCTGAATTAGCCATTCCAGTAGAACTGTAAGCACTTAACGTATCCAGCATACTTCTTCCACCATTACTATGTCCGACATACTGTATCTGTGATTTTCCAGTAAAATTCAATACACCCCCAACAATAGCCGGCACGTGTTCGTTTATAACCTGTGAATATGTATAATCATAACCACCTACTTCTGCATAAGGTCCACCGGTAATCTCAGCCAACCATACATCTCTTCCTGAATCAGCCAATTCCTCACCTAAATTTTCCCACGTACTGATATCACTCCAAAGTCCGCCAGCCATAACAACAGGATAATCAGGCAGTCCTTCATATTCCCTTAACTCAGAACTCTTATAAGTTCCTAAGTTCTTCAATCTCAACATAATTCCGCCAGTTGTCTTAACTAATTTATCATCTTCTGAATACTTCCCATAAAGTGCATCACTTACAATATCATAGAACTGCTGATTGTTCTGATAAAGATAAGGCTTGTTAGCAGCCAGCCTAAACCACTCAAACACTTCAATACCGTCTGCATCTTTCTTATTGACAAAATCTCCGTTATTCTCAAGAGCAGAATAATCAACTCTTTTCAGAGCAGCAACTAAACCATCAGCTCCCACTCCTTCAACCATAACTCTTGTCTTTCCGCCAACCTTAAACACATCAACTAATCCATTATATGTGCTCCTTCCCTTCTTCCATCCTCTCTTGATCATTCCTTCAGTATATCCCCATCCATCATCCAAGGTCTGAGAATTATAAGGGTTATTTCCGACATGTACAACATAGTCAGCATCATTCTCATTATCTACTATATTTACCCCTTCTAATTTCTCCTTAACATACTGCTCAAACAATGAATTTAATATTGTAGGCTCAACATCAGATACAACATACACATTCTTCCTGTATTTTATCTTCTCAGCCTTATTATTCACTTCATTAGTCTCATAAACATCATTGTCAGGATCCAATACAACCATAAGCGTATTTCCTTTCTCAACAGCCCACACTGTCGAATAATTTGCCATACCATTTGATTTTATCGTTCCATTAAAGACCTCTTCTTTAGTCTTTACAACATCATTAGCATCCATCTCGATAAACAGTATCTTAAAGTCTGAAGCAGTATTATTTCCCAGATTATCGATCTCAAAAGATATATTGCTTCCGTCAAATCTTATATCTTCTCCATCAACATAAAGATCAGCATTTCCTCTTCCTGCGATTGTTCCGAACTTAAACGTGATTGTAACGCTTTCTTCTCCGCCGACAGGAATATCACCTAATCCATATTCTATACCAACTATAGCCTCTCCGCTTAGAGTGAAGTAATCAGCTGTGTAGTTATCAACCCCATTAAGAGGTATTCTGTTAAGTAGCGCATTATACGTGTCACCATAGCTCCCACCATAAATACTATTATTTGAAAGTCCATGACTGACAGACTGCTTATCAGCGTATATGTAAGACCCTTTATTTTGCTGAGATATTTCCGGGATAATCACCATCATATCTTCTGATGCATCATACAACACCTGCCCATCTTCTGTCGTGTTTGCGATATAATGCGTCATATATTCTCCTATTCTGACATCTTTAAGTGTTTCAGATTTTCCTCTTGAATAAAGATATATTGTATTGTTAACTCCAAAAATCATATCTTCATCTCCATCATTATCTAGATCATAGACTGATATTCCACCCCCGCCCTCATATATGTGGCTGATAAACGTATCACTGTTTTTTGTCCATACAGGACTTAAAGCAGTTCCTGTATTCTCATAAAAACTTCCATCATCATATATATCATATATATTGTCAGCACCATACTTTACAAAAGTAGGATAAGCACTAAGTGTAGGAACAGTGATATTAACATGACTCCAGCTTGGGCTTGAAACAGTTCCAATATTCTCAAAATAGGCAAAAGTCTTATCAGAATTTCCTTTAAGCATTATATCAAAATCACCATCATTATCATAGTCAAGAATCTGGAATGTTGTATGTCTCTCACTAACACCCAATCCCTTGTTATATGTATTGATAGTATCTATTATTGTATTGTTAGCAGGCAAAAAAGAAGGTATTGAACTTGTTCCTATATTCTCATAGAAATCAATATTATCTCCTGTATCCATCCCAAAGAAAAGATCTTCATCTCCATCATCATCAATATCTGCAAACTGAGGAACTCCTCCTGAAAAATATCCCTGGAAAAGATTAAGGTCAGTAAGATTCTGTCTGTTATCAACTAAAACATAATTGGGGTGTGTATTATTTCCTTGGTTCTCAAAATATTCAATAGCACTGTTCTCTGCAACAGCCAGATCCATATCACCATCATTATCAAGATCTGCAACAGCAGGTTTTTGATTATCTCTCCCAAATTCATATCTAAGTATATCACTTGCAGTCTTGAAATATCCTTGATCTCTAAAATAAGGACTAACTAGATTTTTTACAGTATATTTTATCTGGAAATAATCCTGGACATAAGGTTCTATTATTACTCTCTTCTTTACTTCAACCTGGGAATTCTCTAAGACAGCTTCCGTATCATGACCTATAGGATTGCCTGCAGAACTTGATGATGTTGTAAAATTTTGGGTAACAAACATTCCCAGATTAGCGATCATTCCAGTCTGGTTAGAAAATACAGTAAATACTTCAAAATCAGCTCCAGAATAGTTGCTTCCAAAATCATTGCCAGCTAGAGGCGCAGGGCACATGTCAGCACTCACGATGCTGTTCTCTGCGCTAAAACAGACCTGATCACCAGCAAAAGGTATCATCTCTTTTTCTTTCTTAACTACCTTGCTGATTACCTCCTCGACAACCCTTGTCTTTTTCTCATTCTCAATATATTCAGAACTGACCTCTTTTATAGAATTATCTTTATCCTTAAATGAAGAGATTATATTATCGATCTTAAAAGTCTTATACAGATTTGGGATCTTTATACCTTCACTATCATCCATGACCAAAACAACATACGTAGAAGTAGATATAACTGTCAAGAACATAAGTACCAATATGAATATACCTGCATTTCTTGTATTCATGGATGTAATCCCTCACACACTTTACCTAGCTTTACCGGTGTACTCTTTCACCAACTTCATTATGATGTCGTTGTAAGAGTCGTTCTTTCTTGCCAAGTCAAGGTTAGCTAACATATTCTTAGTCTCTTTTGAAACCCTCATCGTTGTAGCTAGCTCTGTTTTTCTCATCCTAGATCAATACCCCCCAAATATACCTGGTATACATTGTATATATTTAAATGTTTCGGAAATATTATAAAACCCTTTATAAATAGAAGGAGATGGGGATTCTGAACAGCTGATTATTAACACCAGCCTGCCAAGGCTATGATTGTTTGGAAAAATTTATAAAATACAGAAGTAATGAGTTATTTATGAAAGGAGTATTGGTCTTCTTACTGTTAGTAATTGTTTTTCTTAGTGCGTGTGTTGAGTCTTCTGAAAAAGTAGCTCATACAAGACAGATTGAAGAAAATCCTACTCTGGATTGTAGTGAATTGCTCACAAAAGAAGATATTAATTCCCTTTGTCAAGCAAATGTTGAAGAGAGGATAATAGCAAATCCTGGGAGAACTAGTCTGCCTTCTGCATGCAAAGTTTCATATAAACCTGTAGGAGAGGCACAAGTGAACAGCAATTTTGTTTATTTTGGTATAATGAAAACAGATAGGGGCTTTGAAGAATGGTTTAATGACTATGAGGGAGCAAAACAGGATTTTAAGAATTATAATGTCATAAATGGTGAGAACAATTTTGTTGGAGTATCTGCAGCAATGGGTGGAGGAGATATGATCACTTTCTATAAAAATGGTTATTATGGTGAAATAGGACTGCAACAGTTCCAACACAAATGTCAGCTTGATAAACTAGGACAACTTATTTATGATAGAATGAGCTAAATCTACTCTACTTCATTAGATGTTCTTACCAAACTTATTGCTCCCTAATCAAAAAACTAAGACCAAATATAACAATTCCAAATATCAAGATCATCTTAGAATTTGGCCTAGTGTATAATATAAGTCCAGAAGCAACAAAAAACAGACCAAGATACCTGGCCCATTTCTTCAATTTACCTAAGTTATTTTTTATCATAAATTCTTCGCCATATCCTGCAGAACTTCTAGTCCAGCTTTAACCTTATCTTCAGCTCCTGTTATAGCTCTGCCGATAACCAATACAGAACTTCCATCTTGGACAGCATTTCCAGGTGTAAACACCCTCTTCTGATCAGCACCAGCAGCAGTATTTGGTCCTTTTATCCCAGGAGTTACAAACATAAAACCATCAGGCAATTTATCTTTGATAGCATAAAGATCAGCTGCAGAACAGACAACACCATCAAGTCCAGCTTTTTGAGTTAATTGAGCTAGATTCAAAACCTGCTCTTCAACATCTCCAATGATCTTGATCTCATTATTCATGATCTCTTTATCTATACTGGTTAAAACTGTAACTGCAATTATCTTTGGCATCCTTCCACCAGCAGACTTAGCTCCTTCAACAGCAGCTTCCATCATAGAAAGTCCGCCAGATGCATGCACATTGAACATATACGCCCCTAACTCAGCAGCAGCTTTTGCAGCTCCTTTCACAGTATTTGGAATATCGTGATATTTCAGATCAAGAAAAACTTCAGCTCCACCGTCTTGAATGATCTTAACAATCTCAGGTCCAAATCTTGTAAATGACTCCTTTCCGATCTTAAACAAACCAACAACAGGACTTAGCTCTTCAACTCTTGCTTTAACTTCTTCAATAGTATTTAATCCATCTAATGGCAAACAGACCATACTTCTTGCCAATTTCTCTTTTTCATTCAGTTCCATCTAATTCACCTCTAGTTTAAACGCTTTTACAATATTATTATAAGTCATATCTTCTATCTGCTTTGAACTCAAACCTAAACTAGGCAATAACTTCTCAACACAGTTCTTATACAAATAAAGAGAAGGATAACCAGACATATATCCTTTGAACAACTTCTCACCAATTGTATGCGGAGCATGATCTGTCTCGATCCAATCTATTAGCCCTTTCTTAACAAACCTCTGCAATGCCTTAACATCTCTCTTACTTCTAAGTGGAGGATTCATCTTATACAGCAACCCATGCGAACCTTTCAACTTACTTTCATCCCAATTAAGATGATGTGGAGTAACACCGCAAGTTATCTTTATCTCTTTCCTTGCCCTATCGATAATCTTAACAGACTCAGCACAAGAAACATGGCATATATGCAAAACTCCATCAAAACCAGTTTCCTTAACAAACCTGATCTGATCTTTTATAGACTCAACTTCAGCTATATTTGGTCTTGACCTTGCATGAGTTATAGGTTTTCTAAAATCAAAAATATCCTTCATAAAACTCTCTTTCTCACAATGCACAGCAATAACTCCAGTATAGCCACACTCAGCAAGTACAGAATAAACTTTCTTTTGTTCTTCCTCCTCTAAGATCTGTAAACTGCCAACAGATTTGCCTGCAAACATCTTCAACCCAATAACTTGTTTCTTTTTCTTAACCAATTCAGCAGCTTTAACCAGCTGTTTCTTATCACTTGTAGCTCCCATATACAAAAAGTATCTTTTCCTTTCTTTACTAGGAACTAACTTAAGTCTTCTTTCAACATCTTTAGAACTCAGCACAGGCCTAACAACATTAGGCATATCAAAAACATATTCAACACCCTGCTCTTCAGCAGTCTTCAGCCCATGAGCTATAGTTTCCTTATAGCTCTGCTCTTCATCCCTGAAGTGTACATGTGGATCTATTCTTTTTTTCATATAAATCAACCCAGGACATAGCATACTTCAAAATCTCTACAGACTCCAGAATTTCTGTATTTGCACGATCTATTCTCTTTAGTTCAGCAACTCCTTCTTCAGTCTTCCTTTCAAGAAGTCCTGCATTAACACCGACATCTATCATAAACTGGCACAAACCATATTTATCATTGAATCCTTTATCCAATGCAGTTTTATATTCTTTAAGTGCAATTGCATATTCTCCAATGATCTCATAAACATTTCCTTTATTAAAATGTCTTACAGCTTCATCTGGTAACGGATATAATTTCTTCATTCTTTAACTCCTCCAACAAATGGTCCATCTACACACGCTCTTTTTCCATCAGGAGTTGCACAGCTTCCGCAGATACCAACTCCACATTTAGTGACATAATCAACAGAATTAAAGATCTTATCAGCAGAAGTATATTGTCTTTCAATCTCCATCGCAGCCTTTATCATAGGCTCAGGTCCGCAGTTATAAAAGACAATCCCTGTCTGATTAAGCTCTTCCAACCTCTTCTTTAAGATCTCAGTCACAAATCCCTTATGACCTTCACTTCCATCATCAGTTGCAATATGGACATCAGCAACTTTCCTTGCTTTCTCAGCATAGAACAGATGCTCTTTGTCTCTTGCTCCGATAAAAACTTCAGCATTTCCATAATCTTTTGCTATCTGATACAGAGCAGCCAATCCACAGCCACCGCTAACTAACATAATCTTAGAACTTTTCCTCTCTATACCAACACCATAAGGTCCTCTAAAATATACAGTTGCACCCTCACTCAAATTCAATATCTTCTCAGTAAAACATCCCCTTTTCTGTATAGACAAAGTCAAAGGATTGTTATCCAGCACAGAAAAAGGCTTTTCACCAACACCTGGTATCCATGCAAACACAAATTGCCCAGGCTTGATCTTAATGCCTTTATCAAAAACTAACAAAGAAAGATCATCAGCTAATTTCTTATTTTCAACCAACTTAAACTTATTAAAGCTCATATCGATATTTTCTTTAAGCATCTGGCCAGCATTATCAGTTTTCTTATCAAGATCTTCAGCAAGCAAAGCAAAATACTCTTTTAACTCTGAAGAATCCAACCCAATCAAAGCAGAACCGACACCAAATACTGAAGCACCTGCATCTTCATAAGCCTTAACATCACTGGCACATGCAATACCTCCACATCCAATAATAGGAACTTTAACACTATCAGCTATCTCTTTGACACATTTCAGACCGATAGGCAGCACTCCTCTGCCACTCATCCCACCTCTTACATTACTAAGCACAGGATTTCCATCAACAGTATAATCTCCAGGACCGACAGTATTGATCGCACATATACCCTCAGCTCCTCCGTCAACAGCAAACTTAGCTATCTCTCCAATATTTGGAGCATTCGGAGTTAACTTAACAATCACAGGAATATCAACAACTTCCTTAACAGCTTTAGTGATCTCTTTAACCAGTTCTTTATCCTGGCCTATAGCCATCCCATATCCAGAAGCATGAGGACAAGATAAATTTAATTCCAATCCATCAGAATGAGGAGCTAATATCTTAGCAACTTCAACAAACTCATCCTTATCTTTTCCAAATATTGATGTCAACAAAAACTTATTAGAAGGAATCTTTATCTCACTAAGCTGTCTTGCAAACATCTCAGCACCAGGATTAGTTAACCCTACAGCATTCATAAAACATCCAGGAGCATATTGCGTAAATATCGGCTCTCTATTTCCCTCACGAGCACCAAGTCCAATACTCTTAGTTGTAATAACACCAACTTCAGGGATCTCTTTAGCAACTTTCTCAACTACTTTAGCATTTGTAGTTATTATTCCTGAAGGTATTGTAAATCTTCCTGATATTTCCTTTCCAAAAAATTGCATTATAACACCTTTAAAGGCTCTACTCCATATTCTCCAAACTCTGCCTCGATCGCTTTGCCAACTTCTTCAGAAGGCTGCAATTTCTTAAACATTATAGGCAGCAGCTCCAGAGCAGTGCTCATACAATAAAACTTAACCCCTTTTTCTTCAACAGCTTCCTTTACACTTTTTCCATCATCTCTTTTTTCCATCCTGTTTGTTAAGCTAATTACACCAGCAACATCTACTCCAGCTTCCTTTAAGCCATCCAGTGTTGTAATCAAAGAACCGCCTGTAGTAGTTACATCCTCTAAAACAATAACTTTACCTTTAGGCATTCCTACAAAGAACTTATCCTTTGGAGCTCCGTGATCTTTTGGCTTTGCTCTTCCCATAGCCAAAACATGGCTTCCTTTAGCAAATCCTTCACTTCCTTTAGCCATCTTAAACTGACTTATAACTCCCAGCTTAGTTGCACCTTCAGGAACTCCATAAAAAGTATCAACTTCTAGTCCATTTTCTTTTGCAAAATCAACGACAAAATCAGATAATTTGTCAGTCAAGAACACATCCTCAACTACATTCCTCCAGTTAGCATAGAAATGTGATTTTCTTCCGGATTTAAGTGTTATAGCATCCTCAAAAAAACCATAAACACCATTCTCTTCTATAAACTTGTTAAACTCCTCTTGATTGAACATAAACTCACCCCAATAAGAACAAAATCCAGAGGATATTTATAAATTTAACTTCTCTTTGACCCTTTTTACAGCCTCGATAACATCATCCCGATGCCCGAATGCACTAAAACGAACAAACCCTTCTCCAGCAGGTCCAAATCCAGAACCTGGTGTTGTAACAACATGAGCTTTCTCCAGTATCTCAGAAAAAACATCCCATGATTTTCTGCCAGGAAAATAAGCCCAGATATAAGGAGAATTACCTGTCCAGTAGCTCTTTACACCCACAGAATCTAATCCTTCTTTGATCAGTCTGGCATTCTCCATATAAAAATCAATAACTTCTCTCATCTCCTTAAGTCCTTCATCATCTAAAGCAGCCAGCCCGCCTAACTGAACAATATTAGATGCTCCGTTAAAAACAGTAGTCATTATCCTGTTCCAGTCATCCCTAACAAGACTTCCATCTTCAAACTTAAGCTCTTTAGGAACAAGAGTCCATCCTAATCTTACACCAGTGAAACCAATAGGCTTTGAAAAAGAATTGATTTCAATCGCAACTTCCCTGGCTCCATCAATCTCAAAGATTGACTTAGGCAGACTATCGTCCTTGACAAATTCACTGTAAGCAGCATCAAAAAGAATAATCGACTTATTCTTCTTAGCAAAATCAACCAATTTCTTCAATTGCTCTTTTGTAGCAACTGCTCCAGTTGGATTATTTGGACTGCAAAAATAGATCAGATCAGTCCTTGGTAGAATATCAAGATCAGGAAAAAAATCATTTTCAGGAGTGCAGCTCATATATTCAATATTATCAAACAACTCCTTATCCTTATTATACTCTCCAGTTGCTCCAGCTATAACACTTCCATCAACATACACCGGATAAGCAGGATCCTGCACAGCAATACTCACCTCACTGCCAAACAAAAGTTGTAATCTGCCGCAATCACACTTAGCTCCGTCAGAAGTAAATACTTCATCAGCATCAACAATTCCATTATACATCTTTTCTGCTATCTTAGCACGAAGCTCAGTCATACCTTGCTCATCACCATAGCCAGAATAACCTCCAACAGTTCCCATTCCTTCACAAGCTTTCTTCAATCCTTCAGTAATATGAGGAGTCAATGGCTCAGTTGTATTTCCTATACCTAAACTAATAACTTTAGCATCAGGACTTTTCTCCAACAAAGCATTCTTTCTCCTGTTTATCTCAGGAAAAAGATATCCTGCCTGCAATTTAGCTAAATTCTTATTTCTCTTGACCATTAAACTCACCTAATTTATCAAAATCCAATGTTGCAAAATAATCATCAACAGTCTCAGCTCTTCTTATCTGCAAAACACTTCCATCTTCTCTAAGAAGTATCTCAGCACTCCTTAATTTCCCATTATAGTTAAAACCCATAGCATGTCCATGAGCTCCAGCATTATAGATAACTAGTAAATCACCGACTTCAATCTCAGGAAACATCCTGTCGATAGCAAACTTATCATTGTTCTCACACAATGATCCAGTAACATCATATTTATGACTCAAATCATCATTCTCCTTACCAAGAACAACAAGATGATGATATGCTCCATAAAGAGCAGGCCTCATAAGATTAGCCATGCATGCATCAGTTCCAACATAATCCTTATACGTCTTCTTTAGATGTCTGACTTTTGTTATCAGCCATCCAAAAGGACCAGTTATTGTCCTGCCACACTCTAAATACACTTTAGGCTGCATCTCTCCTGCAAAAACAATCTCATAAACCTTCTTCATGTCTCTAGCGATATCTTCATAAGGCATAGTATGTGGCTGATCAGGCATCTGCGGAGTTCCTATCCCACCGCCTAGATTAATGAACTCAACCTCTATTCCAGCCTTCTCCTTAACTTCTAAAGCTAGTTCAAACATCAACCTAGCAGTCTCGACTAACCCCCTAACCTCAAGTTCATTTGACACCATCATTGTGTGCATTCCAAACCTCTTCACACCTTTCTCTTTCAGGATCTTATATCCTTCGATCATCTGTTCTTTTGTAAAACCATACTTAGCTTCCTTTGGATCACCGATTATATCATTTCCCTTTTTAGCAGGCCCTGGATTATATCTGAAACATATCATTTCAGGAAGTCCAGCTGCTTTCTCTAAGAAATCGATGTGGCTGATATCATCCAGATTGATGATCCCGCCTAATTCCTTGCATTTTACAAATTCTTCAGCAGGTGTATCATTAGAAGACATCATTATATCTTCTCCGACAATTCCTACTTTTTCAGAAAGCATAAGTTCAGGCAAAGAACTGCAGTCAGTTCCAAATCCTTCCTCTTTCAATATTTTCAAAAGAAATGGATTTGGACATGCCTTGACAGCAAAGTATTCCTTAAATCCAGGAAGAATACTAAAAGCTTCCTTAAACCTTCTTGCATTCTCTCTTAATCCTTTCTCATCATAGATATGGAAAGGAGTTGGATGCTCTTTAGTTATCTCTACTATTTTCTGTTTGTCAAAAGGAAGCTTTACATCTACCATTTTAATCAAAGAAACCTTTAGCTTTCAAAAGTTCTGCGTTAAGTACTCCGCCGCCAGCAGCTCCTCTTACAGTATTATGGCTAAGTCCAACAAATCTGATGTCAAATACCTTACAAGGCCTTAGTCTTCCACATGTAACAGTCATTCCTTTATCATTATCCCTGTCTAATTTAGTCTGAGGTCTAAATTCATCATCCAGATATGTAATTGCCTTTTCTGGTGCAAATGGCAGCTTCAGTTCTTGTGGCTCAGAGCTAAACTCATTCCAGATCTTCTTAATCTCATCTTCAGTTGGTTTTTTATCTCCAAACTTAACACTCACACATGCCATGTGTCCGTCTGAAGCTGGAACTCTTGTAGTTGTTGATGAAATTTTTATCGATTCGTCATTTATTATCTTGCCAGATTCAACTTTTCCAAGTATCTTAAATGGTTCCTTCTCAGTTTTTTCTTCTTCTCCGCCAATATTAGGAATTACATTATCTAATATTTCTGGAAATGAATCAAATGTTTTTCCTGCCCCCGAGATTGCTTGAAGTGTTGTTAAGATTATTTCCTTTACTTCATATCCAGCATCAATTAAAGCATATATTGGAGTTAAATAACTCTGCAAAGAACAGTTTGGCTTAACAGCAACAAACCCTTTGTTCCATCCATTAGCTTTTTTCTGGTCAGCTATGATATCAACATGGCTGTGATTTATCTCTGGAATCAGCATTGGAACATTGTCTGTCCACCTGTGAGCTGAATTATTAGAAACTACTGGTATATCAGCAGCAGCATACTCATTTTCGATAGCTCTGATCTCATCTTTGCTCATCTCAACAGCTGAGAAAACAAAATCACATTCTTTTGCTTCATCAACTTTTGAAGCATCATGTACTTCAAGATCTTTAACACCTTCAGGAATAGGAGTCTTCATTGCCCACCTTCCTTCAACAGCTTCAGAATATTTCTTTCCAGCTGATCTTGGTGAAGCAGCTACATACATAACTTCAAACCAAGGATGATTTTCCAATAATCTTATGTATTGTTGTCCGACCATTCCGGTCGCTCCGATCACTCCAACTTTTAATTTTTCCATTTTCTCACGCACCTCGAAATTTTAATTTCGTGGCACCAGAAATCTTTGATTTCTCAGTGCCTCAAAATTCTAGATTAGTTTCATATCTCCCATCGTTGCTTTTACTTTTTCCTTGCTTTCAGCAGTAAGCTCACACATAGGAAGCCTGTAAATTTCTTCACACATATCCTTTAGTGAAAGCATATACTTTATAGGAATAGGATTTGTTTCTATGAACTCAACATCAAACAGTGGAGCAAGCTCTGAATTAATCTTCTCAGCTTCCTCAAACTTTCCGTCTAATGCCAGATTCACCATTGTAGACATCTTCTCAGGAACTATATTGCTCGCAACAGAAATAACTCCATTACCTCCTGCCTTGATTAGATCAAGAGTGATATTGTCATCTCCGCTCAAAACACTAAAGTGTTCTGGCCTTTGTTTAATAACATCTTTCATCTGTTCAAGATCACCGGATGCTTCCTTAACAGCAGCAATATTCTTGCAATCTCTTATCAGTCTCATCAATGTACTGGTCTCAACATTGACTCCAGTCCTTCCTTTGATATTATACACCACAACAGGTATCTTTATCTTATCAGCTATTGCCTTAAAATGAAGATACAATCCTTCCTGTGTCGGCTTGTTATAGTATGGATTAACAATAAGAACACCATCAGCCCCTGCATCTTCAGCATGCATAGCTAACCTGACAGCTTCTCTTGTACAATTAGATCCAGCTCCTGCTATTACAGGAACCCTTTTGTCAACATGCTTTATCACTAGCTCAACTATCTGATCATGTTCTTCATGAGTCAAAGTTGGACTTTCTCCAGTAGTTCCGCATGGCACTATTCCAGAGACACCATTCTCGATATTGTAATCTATCAGTTTCTTCAATGCTTCCTCATCTACACTCCTGTCTTCCTTAAACGGAGTTATTATAGCAGTAAAAGTTCCCTCAAACATTCAAAACACCCCCATGTTTCGAATGTGCAAAAAATTTCTAATTTTTACGCACATTTTTTATCACCTTATTATATCCTTCATCAGATCATCTATTCCAAAGAATCCTTTTTTTCCATTAAGGAATTCAGCAGCTAAAACAGACCCAAAAGCAAATCCTTCTCTGCCTCTTGCTGTATGTTTCAGCTCAATAGTATCTTGTAAGCTATCAAACAATACACTATGTGTTCCAGGTATCGATCCACCCCTTACACTGGCAACATGGATCTCATTATCTTCTATCTTTCTGTCCAGCATCTCTACAACAACCTTATCTTTCCTGTCTATACCTTTAACAAGTATATCCCCTATCATCGAAGCAGTTCCAGAAGGTGAATCTGCTTTGTTCTTATGATGCAGTTCATTAGCCATAACATCATAATTATCAAGATTGTTGAATATCTCAGCAGCATTCTCGATTATCTTAAAAAAAGCATTAACACCGATTGAAAAATTACCAGACCATATCAATCCTATGCCAGAATCTTCTACGATCTTCTTAACATCATCCATCTTATCATACCATCCTGTAGTTCCAACAACAACATTCTTTCCTGCTGCAGCAACTTTCTTGATATTATCGATTATAACACTTGGATGAGTATAATCTATACATACCTCAGCATCTTTCAAAGTGCTTTCATTTATCTCTTTTCCACATCCTTCACAGTTAGGGTCTATGATTACACAGATCTCATGGCCTTTCTCTTTAGCCATACTTTCTATGATCTTGCCCATCTTTCCGTATCCGATCAAAGCTATCTTTACCATCTTCATACACTCTTATAAGGAAGAGTAGTTACTTTTGGCTGATTGCTTGACATATCAGCATACACTCTTCCTCCATCAATATATGATCCAGTTGCGATCATACCTCTATCTTCCAAAGCTTTTCTTTCAGTCAAATTTCTTAAATCATCCATACTTCCAGGATAAGGTTTTACGTCTCTTCTAACTCCCATCAATATCATCCCCAATTTAATTTTTATTCAATACTGTAAATGTTTCAGTATGAACCACACCCTCAATAACTCTTATCTTCTCCAAGATCTCATTGACCTTTTCTCTTTCTGTGAAAGGAACCATACACACAACATCAAATCTTCCAGTAACTTCATATATGCTTCCGACACCAAGCTGGCTTATCTCCTTGACGATCTTCTTTGTTTCAGTCTTAGTCTCTGTCTCAACACCAACTATAGCAAAAGTATCAGCTTCAGTCTCGATTGTAAATTTCTTTATCTTGCCTTTCTTAACAAGATCCTTAACTCTCTTCCTTATAGTCCCTTCTGAAACCTTAAGCTCTTTAGATATTCCCAAGAAAGAAGTTCTTGAGTTATCCCTTAATCGTTCCATTATTGTTGAATCTATTCTGTCCATCCCTGCTGGTAGTACGAATTACTTTATAAGTGTTTCGTTTTTAGTAATCTATAGTACGAAATTAGTAACTAATCTATTAATTTCTCATGCAGTAATTTAACTGCATCCTGTGCTTTGGATTCCTCAACAACAAAGCCAACATTAACTTCTTCAAAACACTGAGACATCATCTCTATGTTTATTCCGTTATCTCCAAGTATGCTGAATATCTTTCCTGCAAGGCCTATCTGGTTTTTCATACTAGCTCCAACTACATACACTATGGATCTTCCTTCTTTAACTTTCACCATAGCAACACCTTCAAGCTCTTTGGAGATATTATCAACATCTTCTTTAGAATCAACACTCATAGAAACATGTATCTCAGAAGTTGAGACCATATCTACAGATTTCTTATATCTTTCAAAGATCTCAAACAATTTAGCCAAAAATCCATGAGTATTCAACATCCTTGTTGATTTAACATCGATGATTGTTATCCCTTTCTTGTATGATATTGCCTTTATCACACCATCTATGTCTTTAGATTCATTCAATATCCTTGAACCAGGATGATCAGGCTCAAACGTATTCAACACAACTACAGGAATGTTCTTCTTGATCGCAGGCAATATTGTCCTTGGATGCAAAACCTTAGCTCCAAAGAATGCAAGCTCAGAAGCTTCATCAAAACTAAGCTCAGGAATAGTCTTTGCATTAGAAACAATCCTTGGATCGCATGACATTATTCCGTTAACATCGGTCCATATCTGTATCTCTTCTGCTCCTACAGCAGCTCCTATCAATGCAGCAACATAGTCAGAACCTCCTCTGTCAAATGTAGTGTATTCTCCATTCTCATCCTTGCCCCCAAAACCAGTTACAACTGGAAGTACATCAAGATTAGATAAGTTTTGGTTCATAATTTCATAAGAGCTGTCAAGCATGCTTGCTTTCCCGAACTTAGAATTTGTTATCAAACCAATATCTCCTGAAACAAATGCATTTGCTTTTATGCCAACATTATTAAGATGCGCTGCAAAGACCTTTGTGCTCATCCTCTCTCCAAAGAAAGATATGTAATCTAAGATCTTAGCATCATTCTGCCTAACTTTAGAATTAACTTCCAAAGCTTTCTTTAGCTCTTCAAGTTCTTCATCTACAGCACCAGCATCCAGTCCAAGATCAGATAAGATCTCTTTGTGCTTAGCAACAATCTCTTCATAAGCATTATACTGGCTGTTCATAGATTCAGCCAAAGCTTTGATCAGATTATCTGTAACACCTTTTATTGCACTAAGTACGATAATCGGTTTTTTGTCAAGCCTATCTTTTACGATAGATGTAACTGTTTTAATCATCTCTGCATCTTTTACAGAGGACCCGCCGAATTTCATAACTATCATTGTAGAGCCAACAAAAAAACAACTCCTTTAAAAAGTTTATCAAAAATTCAGAACAATATTATGAATTTCGTATACATACATAAGTTAATTATATAAATATTAAAATTAATTATCTCATAAAAAGGTGTAATAGATACACCTGAGGATGTTCTCAGGGATTATCACAGTTATTTGAACAGGTTGAAATAGATGCCAATTGATGGAAGGGTGGAAGAAGAATATAGTGATCGGTTTAGTTCCATTGGTAAAGGAGAATTAAAAAAAGCAGATATATCTCCAAGTAAGGCAAATAAATGCCCTAAAAGGTTCAATGGTCATGAAATTGTTGTTTTATCTAACTGGAAATATTCACCAAAGAGAGCAGAAAAATACCATGAAAGATTTCATGCATATGACATCATTGATTTATCTAATGCAGGAATCTCTCCTAAAAAAGCAAACAATTATGATGAAAGATTTGAAATAGGAGATATACTTTTTTTCAATTTGTTTGGTTGTTCTCCAAAAAAAGCAAACAGCTACAGTGAATCTTTTAACAAAGAAGAGATAAGAGCTTTTGTTAAATCAAATATTTCCCCCAAAAAAGCAGATAAAGATAAGATTGATTTAGAAGAGGACATTCTAGTAAAAAAAGGCATCTCAAGAGAAAAAGAAGAGGAATACAACAAATTAGAGATATGGCCTTCGGAAAGTTTGATAGACTTGATTGAAGCAAGAATACCTCCAGAATTAGCAGCAGAATATGGCCCAGTATTCAGGGGGCGTGAAATAATAAGATTGATAGAAGCAGGGTGCTCCCCCACACGAGTAAAGGAGTATGGCGAATTCATAGAAAATGATGGATCCTTTGTTGAGTTAGCCATACCAAATGGGGTTGTTGCCTTAGCAGAGAAAAAAATACCGCCTGAAATTGCATATTCTTACAATAAAAAATTTGATGAATTGATGGGGATTAAAGGGTCAAGATTATTTAATGGATGGGATGTAAGTTTTCTTGTAGAAGAAGGGATTAAACCAGATGTTGCATATTCTTATAATAAACATTTCTTCAAAAAACATTATGAAAAAAGATTTAATGGTCTATGTGTACCTAGGTTAGTAAAGGCGAATATCTCTCCGGAGGAAGCAAATAGATTCAAAAAAAGATTCACTGGAAAAAACATAGTTGAATTGATCGATTTAAATATCTCTCCGGAGGAAGCAGACAGTTTTGACAAGGACTTTTCTGGATCTGTTGTTGTTGAGCTTATTAAAAAAGGTCATTCTCCTGAACAGGCAAAAGAATACAAAAAGATAGAAAGAGACAATTATCTTCTAATAAAACTGATCAAAGCAGGATGTTCTCCAAAAAAAGCAAAAGAATACCCTCAAACCCTCGGTTCTGGAACAATAGCGGATCTGGTAAACTTAAACTGCTCCCCAAAAAAAGTAAGTAAGTATGATAAAAGATTTTATGATATTTATTTTGATAGGTTGATCGAAGGGAGTATCTCACCAGAGCAAGCAAACTCATATGATAAAAGATTTAATGTGTCATGTGTAGCATTATTGTATTCAATAGGGATAACCTCCAAGCTTATGAGCTCATTTAATGAAAAGAAGAAAAGAAGAATCAATTCCCTTCTGAGTTTTATCCTCTATTCTGAAGACAAACACGCTGCATTAGGGAAGTATAGCTTTGATAAAGAAAGTAAATATTCTTTTATCGGAACAGGAAATTACTCATTGATACTATTTAAAGAAGGTAGTGCTTGGAAATTTTCAAAAAATATAAAGAAAGAAGCTGAACTTCTAAAAAGAATAGAAAAGCCAAAGAATGTAATGAAGGTGAAAGGAGATGTCCACGAAGGGGTGGGTATTGAATTAGAATACATAAAAGGAAAAACCTTGGGTGAAATTGTGGAGAAAGATGGGAATTTATCTGCTGCCGATACAATAAAATATGGTCATGGCATAATGAATGGCTTAATAGAGATGAGAGATGCAGGAATATGGTATCATAGAGACATAAGGCCTCAAAACGTGATAGTTGAAGAAAAGAATAGAAGGGTAGTGATAATAGACCTCGGAAATGCAACAACAAACAAGAACGCCAAGTCGATACACAACTATAAGTTTGGCTCTCCAACCAGTAAAGCCAATGACCTGATCCCCTTAGGTGAACTTATGTATTATCTGTGCACAGGAGATATCCTCTTCCTAGGAGGAAAACAAGCGAAATCCAAAAGAAAAGAGAAATATGAAATAAGGGATAACAGGAAAGAAGCTTACGAAGATAAATCTGGTAGATTGTTGCAAAGCTACATCAATAAAGTGAATAAAAAAGTAGAAGATAAAAGATTGAGACACTTGATAAGAACACTTCTGAAAGAAAAAGAAGATTATCACAAGATAAAGCAACTCTTTGACAAATATGCTAAATAACTATTCAAGAGATAAACAAATCCCTCAGGTTATTTATCAGTTAATTATATAAACAACTTGAAAACACCAGATAATAAAGTGAATTTCAATGGAACTTAATTTTAAGAGATATAAGCTGATAATCGATAAGATAACTCCAGAATCGATAGAGGCTCACATCAAAGGAGAAGAATTTGATTCAGCTATAGATAAGCTATGCAGCTTTCTTGATGATGCTCCTTTTGATTGGTATTTGGTTGGAGGGTTAGGGATAGATCTTTTTTTGGGAAAGCAAACTCGTCCTCATCATGATATTGACATAGAAATCCCTTCAGACCAGGCAAAAGATTTGATAGATTATATGGCTTCAAAAGGTTATTCTACCTATAGGAGAGTTGAAGGAAGGCGCCTCAATATATTGAAAGCATTAAAGAACAGGTCTAAGAAGCTTTTCGGAAAATTGAATGGTGTAGACGTAAAGATTAAGCCTGACACACACTATAGGTGGACCTTCTACGAAAAAGCGTCAGAAAGTGACTGTATTCCCAGCAGGAAAAATAAATTATGTTTCTTCAGCGAAAACAGCTCATTGAATTCTTATATGCCTATACTGGATATATTCTTTGTCAACCAGACTGAGTCAGGAACTGAGATTGGCATTCAAGGAAAATCATATTATTTACATGAGCCATATGAAGCAGAACCTGTAACATGGAATGGAAATATGATAAAGATGAGGAACCCAGCCTATCACACATTTCTTAAGAGTCTGCTGATTAAAAGTGACCTAACAGAAGATAAACATGAAAGAGATCTGGAACTAATAACAGAAGCACTAGCTAATTAATAACTTTTTGAAAAATAGGCAAAAAACAGCAAAAGATTTATAAATTACAAAATTCTTTTCGTAATTATGAGCTTAATCTCGGGTAATTAAGACTTGAATTTTTACATATATTTAGTATAGAGGTGATAAAGTAGAAGAAAGTATATGGTTTTAAGATGAACACAAAAGACATAAAAGAACAATACAACAAATATATTGTTGTCATTGCAGTCTTACTTTTTCTTATAGGGTTAACGATTGTCATTTTATCTGAATCACGTGTCCCGACCATAGTTGGAGGAGCGCTGATAAACTTAGGAATGACTATAGTGGTCGCAGATCTTTTTGTTTCTAGGTTTGGAAGCAGGCTGCTTAAAGAACAGATAATGAATGGTTTCAGAAGGATATTAGGCATAGAGGACTCAGAGAATACTCTGCTCTCACAGCTTATTCATCTACAGAGGCCGCACCCTTATCATGTGCTTGGGATGACCACCTTAAGCAAGATGGTTTATGACTCGAATAAAAAAGATAAACAATACAATATGTATGTGGTAGAAAGAACCACTGTTTATATCAAGGCTTTAGAGGACAATATCCATTATCATTTTTTTAGAGGAACACCCACAGGAGAAAATAGCAACTACAAGATAGAAGTTAGGCTGGATGGTTATTTATTGAAATTTGGAAGGGATATAACAAGCCATGAAGAGGAAGACAAGAGAGTGCAGTACATCATAAAATACAAGCTAAAACAGGGGAAAAAATACAAAGTTGAGATATTATCTGTACATCCTACATGTATGAGTGACTTAAATCACGGAACAATAAAAGAGGATTATTTTGAGCACAAATTTATTGAACTGACAAATAAATATGACGGCGTTTTTGAGTTTCCTTTTGACTTAAGAAATTATGAGTTTACAGCGAAAAGGATAGATGCATGTCGCAGAGAAAAATTTACAGACGTAAAGATCAAAGATAATAAAGTATACATTTCAGAAGAGAACTTATATAACGGAGACCATATCACTCTGGACTATAGAAAAAAAACAAAAAAACTGATTCAGTAACTCTTTGAGAAATACACAAACTCTTCAGCTTTCTTTCCGCACTGGACACACTTATCTTTTGGCTTGCCTTCAGCAACACATCTTGAAGTGATTCCGCCTGACTTATCCTTTATCCAGTCTTCACATTCCCCCTCTCCGCAGAAAGGTGCTTTAGCGATCTTATTTTCCTTTACTACTTTTTCAAACTCTTCCCAGCTCTTAACTTCTACAATACTTTCATCAAGATGTTTCTTCGCTTTAGCGAACATATCACCATGCATCTCATCAATTATCTTAGGTATCCTCTTTATAAGATCAGCTTCTTTCACAAATTCCTTCTTTCCATTATCTCTTCTTACAACAACTACATGCTTTTTCTCGATATCCTTAGGGCCGACCTCTAATCTCAAAGGAACTCCTTTCATCTCCCATTCATTATACTTCCATCCAGGGCTGTATCCTTCTCTGTCATCAACAATAACTCCATACTCTGATAATTTCTTCTCAAGCTCATCAGCCTTTTTCAAAACTTCTTTCTTTGTCTTATCAAACAATATAGGAACAATTACGATCTTATCTTTTGCAATTCTAGGAGGCATGACCATTCCCTTATTATCTCCATGGGTCATGATTATAGCTCCGATCAGTCTTGTAGAAAATCCCCAGCTGTTCTGCCAAGGTATGTGTTCTTTCTCATCCTTTCCTATATATCTGATTCCAAAACCTTCAGCAAACCCTTGCCCAAGATTATGTGAAGTTCCACACTGCAATGCTTTTCCGTCCGGCATAAAAGCTTCTATTGTAGTAGTATATTTCGCACCAGCAAACTTCTCTTTCTCAGTTTTCTTTCCAGTAAGCACAGGAACAGCTAGCTGCTCCTCAGCTAATCTCTTATATTCATCTAAGAACATATAAACTTCCTTATCACATTCTTCCTCTGTTTCATATACACAATGCCCTTCCTGCCACAAAAACTCTCTTGTTCTCAAAAAAACTTTAGTCTGCTTAACTTCCCATCTAAGAACATTACACCATTGGTTTATCCTCAAAGGAAGGTCCCTATATGATCTGATCCACTTTGAATAAGAATCATACATTATAGTTTCAGATGTAGGCCTTATAGCTAATCTTTCTTCTCCTTCCTCAGCAGCTCCGCCAACCCAGGCAAGCTCAGGAGCAAACCCTTCTGCATGTTCTGCCTCTTTCTTAAAAAAACTCTCAGGAATAAGAAGTGGAAAATAAGCATTCCTTACTTTTCTCTCTCTTATCACTTTGTTAAAATAATCCTGGATATTTTCCCATATGCCATAACCATTTGGCCTTATGACCATAAATCCTTTTATCGAAGAAGTATCAGCCAGTTCAGCTTTCTGGCAGACTTGAGAATACCATTCTGGCATATCATCCTCTTTTTTCACAGTTATACCGATGTTCTCCTCTTTCTCAGCCATACAAAACACCATTTAACAGCTATATTTAAACCTTTTCCTTGTCAGGAGCTATAGCAGCATACATAGCAAGATAACCTAACACCTGATTTTTTGCTATAGTGCTTCCATTCTTCGCTTTCTCGACTCTTTCAATAACTCCGTCTCCCACATATACTCTTATCTTAGTGTTATGATCCTTAAGATAGTTCCACAATTTTCTGAGTGAGGTTTTCTTAACACCTTGAAGATAGAATCCATCCTCTCCAACATTACCATCAGGAAGCCCTCTGTCTTCAGCTCTCTTCCTGAACTGATAACCTTCATCTCCAAACAGTTCTAGTTTGTATTCTTGCATATAGCTTCTATTCATCTTTTCTGGAAATTTCGAGTTCTATATAAACCTTGCTGTTACTCCCTATTAGTGGTAAAAAAACGAAACATTTATATATCAGTAAATCTCACTACTTCTAGGGTGTAGTTTATGAAGGAAAGAGAAATAAATAACCTTTATTTCAGCACAGTAGAGAGTTTTGCAAAGCATGATCCATCAGCTAAAGCTCTATTATTTAACGAAGCATTACGTTCTGTAGTCCATACCTCATTGTTGGGCAATTTCAGTATTCCAGAACACTATCAGCATAAGGTAGACAAGTCTCCTTCTTATGAAGGCTGCATATCTCTTGGGATGGATTATGCATACAGGGCAGGGATGCATGACAGGATAAAAGATATGGATTTCTTTGTAGAGAAATTTGATAAGGCACAGGATATAGAAAACGCCCACAAGTACATAGGTCTTGCTTCAAATCTTACATTTGGAAAATATGGTGCTGGGATCGCAAAAGAAGCAGCAGAAACATTCAAAGAAGGTTTAGACACATTGATAAAAGTTTATGGAAGTGTAGATCTTCCAGAAGGATACAGTCCTTATAATTTTGAGAGCTTTTCCACTAAAAGGATAATCAATATAGCCAACAGGATAAACCATCTGTCTGGTACTGGAGCTGACACTAAGAAGATCGTTGAAGAGGTTAACTCATCAGCACCAGCATTGTCTTATCTTTTGATAAAGAATGCTCAGTCTAGTGGAGGATTATTCTCTATCCCTGATGGTTCTGCAGGAAGTGCCATAAATTATTTCTCCAGAGTATTAGATGGGAATGGGATAAGATACAGTATCAAAGTAGATGGATTAGGAGTGGTCAGCATGAATGGCATGGAGAGATTGAAAAAATCTGAGCCTAAAACCCTGTTAAAAGACAGACAGGTGATTAAAGACTGGACTGACGCTCAGATACAGCTACATGAGATTTTAAATGATCCAAGAAACCTATCAGGATCTGATCAGCAATTCAAGGAATTATTGAAGAAGATATGATCTTATCTTGTGAAGATTCTCACTAATGTTTTCAATAATATAGAGAACAATCCGAACAAGCCCATAAAGATCAATGCTGATGCAGCGATCCTTCTGCTGTTCTCAACTCTTTTAGGCAATAACAGGTAGATAGAAACAGAGATTAGCAAGCAAAATAACAAAGTTGCTTGCTGGTAAACAAAAATTTCCTTACTCAGCTCCTGAAAGCCGATTGTTGTTGTTATCTCTTCGATCATTTCTTATACAACTTTTCTCTCTTCAGTTCCTCATATGCTCCTGCGAAATATATCAGGATCAGTACAAATATGACTGCTGGAAATATGAGTCTGTAAAATACAAGCGCATAATATATTATTCCTCCTACAATACCGAATGCAAGAGCTTGACAAAGAACAAGAATACCCATACCAAATCTTCTGATGTGTTTTTTGAAGAAACTTTCCTCAGAGATTTCTTTGATCTTTTTGATAGCTTTCTTAGCCACTGAAATCACCTCTTTTAACCTAATCTTTATAAGTGTAGTATATAAAGTTTACGGTTTATCCACCCAACAAGGAGAATGAAGAAAATATGGGCCTAGGAGGATTCGAACCCCCACTAACCGGTACCCACAAGCGAAGCTTTTGACCCCACTTACCGAAGCCGGTTGTTCTATCCATTAGACTATAGGCCCAACTACAAGAATTAAATTAATCATATAAAAAACTACTTATTCAGAAATCTCATCCAAAGGATTCTTTCCTTCGCCAACCCAGACATATACAGCCGGCTTTTCATTTTTCTTCTTATAGTAATATATCGGTGCAGCTGTACAGACTGCCAAAAGTAATAAAATAAAAATTATCCCTATCAATTAGATCACTTCCTTCCTAGTATTATTTCGATTGTAGAGACTCTGACCTGTTTTCCTTCCTTATTCTGGAACTCTTCACTGTCTACTCTGATCTCTTTAGGCTCGATCTGCCCGTCTAAGAATCTCTTTGCAGCGACTTCCGCTACATCTACAGCTCTTGAAATAAACTTTCCTCTTGCTTTTATCAAAACTTCGTCTGCATTCTTTGTCGTAAACTGCATAACCACTGCTGTCACATAGTTCATGAACGGCTTTCCGCCCACAAATATTGAATTGTCTTCTGCCATTTTCTCTCAACCTCACTCTTCGTTATTCTTCATCTGTCTTGTTACATATCCAGCTATAATGTTCCTCATCTTTACAGATGGAACACTGGAATATTTCTCTACTAATTTCTTGTTCTCTTCAAACTCCTTCTTGAAGTTTTCTCCGTACTGTTTTATCAGTTCGTTTGTTATTCTTTTTACCAGTTTTGTTTTTATTCTTCCCATGTTATCACTCTTGTTATTTGTAGCGATAGAAATCTCGATTCTTTATTTAAATATTTCGGATATAAAGTATAGCACCAAGCGCAGTCTTCAGATACAGCTTCTGTATTGACTAAAATCTGCTTCTCCAGCCATTTCAGAAGCAGACAAAGCGTGCTATACCATCAACATAATATACAAAAACGTATACCAGTATACTATAAAGAACTAATAAACTTTCCTATCCTCTTATCCCTAAGATCCTTCACAACCAGGTCAGCTTTCTTCAGCTTTGCTGCAGGATGGCTGTTTGTAACAGCGATACATTTGCATTTAGCTCTTTTTGCAGCCAATATTCCAGGCACAGAATCCTCAAATACAACACACTCTTTCTCATCAACCCCTAAAAGATTTGCCATCTTCTGATAAGCCTGAGGATGCGGCTTATGATTCCTGACATCTTCTTTCGTGACCATCTTAGAGATATACTGCTTAAGATCAAACTTCTTCATCACAACATTAGCTGATGCTCTCCAGGCTCCTGTAGCTAATCCCATCTTATACTTAGCGCTCAGCTTCCTGATAATATGTTTAACCCCTGGAAAGATCTTCCCTTTCTCCCTAAACATCTTGAGTATGATTCTTTTCTTCTTCATCCTCCATTCCTGGATATTTCCCCTTATCTTATATTTCCTGAAAAAATGTCTGACTGTAAAAAGATCTGTAGTTCCGACCATCTTCTTAAAATATTTTTCATCGATCTCAATACCTTTCTCCTGCTTAAAAAGAATTTTCCAGGCCTGAAAGTGCAACTTCTCAGAATCAACTATTACTCCGTCCATATCAAATACGATAGCCTTTATCATCTTTTAGTCTTGATCTGTCTTTTATGCTTCGTCATTATCTCCTTTACTATCTTCTTTGTCTCCTTAAGGTCCCTCTCAAACTTCTTAGACAGATACAATGCAAGAACTTTTGCATTCTTGTTTGATATCTTTCCATCACCATTGATTAATTTCTTCCTCTTAGCATAATCGATGATCTCATCAGAGACAGACTTTCTTTTCTCTATCATCCCTTCGATCCTTTCAAACAAAGGATAATAGATCTTTCTTGACAAGCTCTTTGCAAGCTTATAGAATGCTTTTGTATATTCGTAAAGCTCATCATTATCAAATCCTTCATAAGCGCTGGCTTTCTGTAAGTTTTCCCTGATATGTGTATGCGGCGGGATAAACATCACACCTTTCCTTATCTTGAAAGGCTCCTTTATCCCGATATCAGAAGGTATGACCTCGATAAAATCTCTCTGTATCTTCTTAAGACAGAACTTGATCAAAGCAGAGACTCCAAGAAGTATAGACATGTAGTTCATGTCCATCCCTCTTTCCTCCAAAGTTCCATGCTTGTTGATCTTTATAGGATTCCATCCTATATCCATCTTGAACGGATACATCTTCCTGAACTTCACAGTCTTGTCAGCCTTTCTTATAAGCCTCTTCCATTTCTGCTGTCTCCTCTTGATACTTCTTATCAGGTCAGTCTCAGTCTGCTTATATGGAGGAAGCCCACCTAATATCTGGAACTTATGATACAGCCCTTTCTTATACTTTAGTTTCTTTCCTCCCCTATATATCAGCATCCTCGAATCCTTAGCAAGCTGTTCTCCTTCAAAAAATGGAGATGATTGCGTCAATAACGTCAATATAGGATCTATAGCGATCTCAAAATTATAGCAATTCAACAAACTTCTCTTCAACTTACTGTCAATCAATAATTTTAATTCCTTCTTCTCGTAATTAAACACCCCTTTAGGAAGAGCATAGTGATGATGAAATCCTATCGCTTTTGTTGCTAATGGAAATTTCTTATCTCCAAATATCTTCTTCTTGATCTTATAGTGCCCTCTTGTGTCTGGAGTAAGCTTTGATTCAGAGGTTCCAGGATAAGTTCCAAAAGGATATAGCAATAATCCATCTTTCTTTGCAATCTTTATTGTCTTCTCTATAGACTCGATCAGTTCCAACGCGGGGTTGTATGTATTAACACTAGGATAACACCCGAACTCGATCATATTCATTCCGACTTCTTTTACAATCTCAACTTCTCCCTCTATTTTCTTGACATTTTTCACAAGAGAATATCCTTTCTGTGTCATATCTCCTTTTTTATCTATGACAAACATCTCTACTTCCAGCCCGGTCTTTGCCTTTTTCAAAGGCCTTTTATTGCTCTGCTTCTTTGTCGTGTTTATTATCTTCATTTTATATCAAATATCTGTGTTATCTCATGGCTTAACCTTTCAACCTTATCCTTCTTTGTCTTAGTCCTGTCTTTATTCATATATTCTTTCTTGTTTATCTCCATAGAGAATATAAACTTATCCTGGAATTTGGTCTTCAGCCATTTCAAAATGAAACCACCGCCATAAGGCCTGTTGAAAAAAGTATCTTTATACCCCACTTTCTTAAGCCTGTTTTTCATCGCTCTCACAACAGGCATATAGAATGGAGATATATGCTTTGTACCAAAACTTATCGTTGGTCTTCCAGGCCTGTCTTTCATAGTATGCCCGTCAAATATTATATTGAACTTATACGTCTCCAACACTTTATGTAGTGTAACATAAAAATCCTGATGCCACCTGTTTATCTGTGTTATCTCTTTATTTGTAAGATCATCATCCCAGATATCGTTATCTATCCATTTCTCATCTTTCTTGAAATATATGCACCTGTTCTGTGGCCTGTTAAGGTCACAGACATATCTTGAAAGTTTAGAGTTGATCCATATACCTCCTCTCTCAAGAACAATATTAGAATATATCCTGTCAGAGTCGATATCTTCCTCCCTAAACCTTCCTGTCCTGGTCAATCTCATCTTCTTTTCGATATTCTCAGGAGCCCACCTTCCGGCATGGATAGTCAGAAGCAACACATTAAAGTTATTAGGCCTATAATTATCACACACCATTATACCATACCTTGTTATGATTATCCTTATCCTTTTATATTTTGGATAAAGAATTTCAATCTCCTTCTTAACAAGCTGATACAACTTCTTATCAAAAAAGAAATTCTTGAAAGAACCCTCATTCCTTTTCTTGTATATATGCTCTAAAGTCCCGTACTGGAAACTCCTGTGATTTGGATATCTCAATAAGCTTACCAGGTATGTAAACCCGTCATTAAATACCTCACTCTCTATCTTTTTCAACTTCCTGAACAGAACTAGCTTTTTGTCTTTCCTTCCTCTTTTTCGTTTTTCCATTTATAAGGCTAAAGTAACAGGGGTTTAAATATTTTTTCTTTTGATCAGACGAGTAGAAAATTTTATATACCTCACCCACATATTTCCCACCTATATGATATTTGACATATTCATCTCAAAAAAAAGTTCTAATATGTTAAACAAACTGGATGATAATTTAAAGGACATGCTAAAGGTATTTTATTCTTTGGAAGACAGGTACAGGAGAAAACTGGCTTTTATCAAAAGATGTAGAGACGAGCAGAAAAAAGGTAAAATCACTGCATTTGGTGGAAAGGCCATCTTTAATGAAACAAGGAAACTTCTACGGGTTATTGGGCTTGAAGAAAATTATGAGAAAACAGAGGAAAAATATTCAAGTAAGGCATTAAACATCTTAAAGGACCTGCTGGTTAGATGGAAAACTAATAGGAAGTTGTTTAAATTAACTCTTCGGGAATATTCAGATCTTAATATCCTTCACGAAAGTCTAAGGAATCTGGTTTCAGTATTACAAAAACAGATGGGGTGGTTAAAAAAACACCTAGATAATCCCCCTTCTTTCATCAAGAACTTTCATGAATTTGAGACCCTCATCAGACAAGAAGGGATAATCCTGGGAAAAGAAAAGGAATTAGCAGAGATTGCTAAAGAAGAGACCAAAAATATTGAAGAAGAATACCCAAGAAATTTCACATATTCTTTGGTTGGCTATGGCAGCCTGATGAATGCAGATGAAACTATAGATGAACTAAGATCAACTTTAGAAAAAGCAGGAACTCCTATAAAGGATTTAGCTGCAGAATTCAAAGCCAGATTAACACCTGTGTGGGTGGTAGGTTATAAAAGAGTATTTAACAAGATCGCCACCAGAAAGAAATGGGAAACAGATGAAGATATTAAGGCAAATAGAGTTGCTGTACTGAACATTTCTGCTTCCATAGGTCATAAATTTAATGCTGTTGCTATAAAACTAACAGATGATGAACTTGCTGCAATCAGAAAAAGAGAAAAAAACTATGAAGTTATCGCATTAAAACATGTTTATGATTACAGGACTGGGCAAAGATTAGAAGAAAGATGCATATGTGTTAAATCCCACCATCTGAATGTTAAAGTTCCGGTTGACAGAAGAGAACTGCTTGATTTTTATGCAAAGAAAATGAAGAAATATATCTATGGTAAGGACCCTAGCATCTTAGTAAGGCATAATAAGATGCCAATTCCGCGTTATATCGAAGTGATTGATATAGGTGTTAGAAAACTTGATAGCCTGTTAGGAACAACAGGAATGTATGATCACTACTTAAATACCACTCTGTGTTATTACATCGACAGGGCTGCAAGAAAAGATTATGGAGAAATTACATTAAAAGAATATTACAGGTTGATTGGTAAAGAGATAGAAAGAAGATTACAATTAAATATTATATAAACAAGAACTAAATCAGATTAACTTCTTTTCCTTCCATTATCCTTTCGCAATAATGGCACTTAAATCTCAAAGGCTTCTCTCCAACCAGATGAAATTTAGTCTTGACATTCTGATGGTTTGTAACACAAACCTTATTCTTGCATTTTATCACACCACTCACAACATCAGGTGTTTGCGCTTTTATCTTTTCTTTAACTTTAAAATTGCTGATAAAGCTTATCACAGCATTCGGAGCAACCAAAGATATCTTTTCAAGCTCAGTCTTATAGATAAACTTGTTCTCTATCTTAAGAAGATCTTTTCTGCCCATCTTCTTGCTTTCCATATTCATGCCTATGCTTGTGATACAGTCATGATCTTCCCTCAAGTTCAATATATCAACTACTTTCAAAGCCTGCCCGGCAGGAATATGATCTACAACAACTCCTCTTTCAATAGCAGGTATCTTTATCTCTTTTCTCATTTTAGTTTCCCCAAAACCAATCCCAACAGCGCTTGCCTAACAGGAACACCATTTCCAGCTTGCTCAAAATAATGCGCATATTTAGTATTATCAACTTCAACCTCTATCTCATTAACCCTTGGCAAAGGATGCAGTATCTTAAGGTTCTTCTTAACTCCTTTAAACAGATCTTCTTTCAAAATATAGATATTCTTCACTTTATTGTATTCTTCTTCATCAGGGAATCTCTCCCTCTGAATCCTCGTTGAATATAAAATATCAACTTTCTTTACAACATCTTCAACCAGCTTATGCTCGCTATACTTTACACCCATCTCTTTTAGCTCATCCAGTATCTCATCAGGCATCTTCAAAGAATCTGGACTTACAAAAAAGAACTCACAGTCAAATCTTCCTAAAGCATTTGCCAAAGAATGCACAGTTCTCCCATACTTAAGATCTCCCACCATAGCGACCTTCAGCTTGCTTACTCTTCCCTGTGTTTTCTTTATAGTATAAAGATCTAACAGAGTCTGAGTAGGATGCTGATTAGCACCATCACCTGCATTGATAACAGGCTTTTTAGTTGCTTCAGCAGCAACTCTTGCAGCTCCCTCTAGCGGATGTCTTATAACAATAACATCAGAGTACTTTTCTACAACTTTGATAGTATCATGTATAGTCTCTCCTTTAGAAGCAGAGCTAACTTTAGCATCTGCAAAACCTAAAACCCTTCCCCCTAGCCGGTTCATAGAGCTCTCAAAACTCAGCCTTGTCCTTGTTGATGGTTCAAAAAACAATGTAGCCAAAACTTTTCCCAAAAGCAGTCTGGGCTTAGGACTCTTCTCTAGCTTCTTTGCAGTCTCAAGAACTTTAACAATGTCTTTATTGGACAGTTCACTGATAGAAATTATATCTTTATTTTTGAAAGCCCCCATCTTAAAAATAATTAGAATCCTTAGAACTTTAAATATCTTTTGGTTTTGTTAGCATTTTAAAATAGTTACTTTTTTAAAGAAAAACACACTAAAAGCAAAGATGAGATACAGATTACTTAAGCTTCCGGCGAGGGATAGAAGGACAGATCACTTCCACATATATTCTTCTTCTGAATCGCATGCAACTGCATTATGTGAAGGTATGATCTCCTGTGCTTATATGGTTGATTCAGGAAACAACCTCTGCATAAGGACTTTATCCAGGAAGGACGGGCATTTTGTCCATACTACAAAGATAGGCAACAGAATAACCCCGAACATCTCCAACCCAGAATATCCTTATATGAAATTCATACACTCTGAAGAATACAACAGTCCAACTATAAAGGACTTTAACAGCCCTGACGATCTTACCAATGCATTGCTCTTTAAGAAAAGGAGTGGAAGCCTAAAGACATTTAACGATCTATCAAAGATAGCGGAAAAACATTTCAGAGAGATAAAAAGAGAAAAATCAACAAGACAATCAACTGAGAATATATTATTGCAGAACAAGGAAGGGTTCTATGCTTTGCTTTGTTTTGCTACTTCTTCACAATCTTAAAGCTGCACAGCCTCTGAGCCTTCATCTCTTCTACAGTTATCCTGAAATTCTTAAGGTCTAAAACATCCCCTTTCTCAGGTATAAATCCAAGCCTGCTTATAACATAACCGCCTGCTGTCTCATAATCCGGCTCTTTAACTTTCCTTATCTTGAACTTCTTGAAGAAATCATCAACATCCATCTTCCCCATAACAAGCCATTCATTCCTTTTTATCTTGGTAAGATCAGGCTCAACCTTATCTCTTTCATCCAGTATCTCACCGACAATCTCTTCCAAAACATCTTCAAGAGTGACTAACCCCTGGACAATACCATGCTCATCAACAACAAGCGACATATGTGATTTTTTCCTCTGAAAATGCTTCAAAAGATTATCCGTCTTCTTTGATTCAGGGACAAAATCAGGTTCTTTCATTATAGTCTCAACCTTTTTCTTCTTGTTCTTCATAACATCAACAACATCCTTAAGATGGACGATTCCTACGATTTTATCTCTTGTCTTTTCATATACTGGCAGCCTTGAAAATCCGCTCCTCATCATCTTCTTCACAGCTTCACTTAAGCTTGCCTTCCTGCTGACAACAATCATATCATTCCTTGGAGTCATTATCTCATCTGCACTGACATCATCAAACTTAAAAACCCTCTCTATCATCTCTTTCTCTGCTTCCTTGATCTCTCCTTCCTCTTCACCAGCTGCAATTATGCTCTTAACCTCTTCTTCAGTAACAATTGGGATATCCTTCTTCCCAAAAACCAAAGTTCCAAGCTTAGCGATCACTTCAAACACGATTATCAGAGGAAACAAAAGATATTGCATCCATAAAATAGGCTTTGCAACAATCTGCGATATTATCTGTGAGTGTGTTGTTGCAACACTCTTTGGTATTATCTCTCCAAACACCAATATCAGGAAAGTCATAACTCCAGTAACAATACCGACTACATTGCTTTCAGACATGCTGATAGCAACAGTTGTCGCATAAACGCTTGCTAATATATTCACAACATTATTCCCTATAAGTATAGTGATCAACAACCTCTGAGGGTTATCTTTAAGCTTCTGGATGATATGCGCATTCATAACTTTCTTCTCTACCATATGCCTAAGCTTCAGTTTACTCAATGAAAACAGGGCTATCTCTACTCCAGAAAAGAATCCAGAAAGTAAGATCAATATAACCAATACTATTATCTGATCAAACATCTTACACCTCTTTTTACATAGTTCTCGGAGCTTCTATCCCCAGAAGATCCAAGCCGTTCTCAACAACAGACCTTACGCAATCAACAAGCAGTAATCTTGCTTTCTCTAATTTCTTATCATCCTGTATCACAGGAAAACAATGATAAAAATTGTTGAATGACTGGCAAAGATCCAATAAATATCTTGTAATCAATGAAGGTTTATAATTCTTTGCACTGTTTGCAACAACTGATGGAAATTCATTCAGCATACTGACCAGTTCTTGCTCCTGCTTTTCTTTCAACAGCTCAAAATCAACCTTAGCATCAACTTCCAGTTTAGCTTTCTTCAAAACACTACAACATCTTGCATGAACATACTGAACATAAGGCCCAGTCTCTCCTTCAAAAGATATAGATTCCTTAGGGTCAAACAGTATATCTTTGATAGAATCACTCTTAAGCAAATAAAATCTTATAGCTGCCATAGCGATCTGCTTAGCTCTCTTATCTAACTCCTTCTCAGAAATATCCTTATGCCTTTTCTTAGTCTCTTCTTTTGCAATTGCAACCATCTCATCGACAAGATTATCAGCATCAACAACTGTTCCCTCTCTGGACTTCATCTTTCCTGTAGTCAGATTGACCATTCCATAAGCAAAATGATGGCATTTATCAGCAAAAGGAAAATTAAGCTTCTTCAATAAAGTAAACAGAACTTTAAAATGATAGTTCTGCTCTGTTGCAACAACATATATAGACTTATCATACTTAAAATCATCAAATTTCTGCTTAGCTAAAAAAAGATCTTGCGTAACATAAACAGTTGTTCCATTAGCCCTTAACAAAACTTTCTTTCCAAACCCTTCTTTCTCAAGATCAGCTACAACAGCTCCATCCTCATCTTTCTCAAAGATTCCTTTCTTCAATCCATCCATGACAATATCTTTTCCTTTCTTATATGTCTCGCTTTCAAAATATTCTTTCTCAAACTTAACATCAAATGTTTTATACGTCTTTTTGAATCCATCAAAAGCCCATTTGTTCATCTTTTTCCAGAGAGCAACAACTTCTTTATCACCTTGCTCCCACTTCTCCAGCATCTCTAAAGCTTCATTCTCAAGATCAGGATTCTTCTTAAGCTCTTCAGCAAACTTGACATAATACTTTCCAACAAAAAAATCACTCTTCATCTTTGATTTTTCAGGAGAATCATTCTTTCCCCATTTTTTGTAAGCAAGCATAGATTTACATATATGTATCCCTCTGTCATTATTGATATTCACAGTAATAACATTATTTCCTGCAGCAGAAAGTATCCTGCTCATAGAATAACCCAAAGCCATATTCCTTACATGCCCTAAGTGCAATGGCTTATTTGTATTAGGTCCGGGATATTCTATAACAACCTTTTTCTTTCCAGAAACTCTTCCAAACTCTGCTCCATCTTTAAAGATCTTCTTCAATGCATCAGAAGCAACACTTCCTTTCTTCATAAAAAAATTCAGATAAGGCCCTTTAGATTCTATCCTCTCTATATTCCCAGAAACTTTAAGCTTTCCAGCAAGCTCTTCAGCAATTACATTAGGAGCTTTCTTCATGTCTTTAGCAAGAACAAAGCACGGAAAAGCATAATCTCCCATAGCGCTGTCAGGCGGTCTAGATAGACTAACCTCCTTTTTCAGCTCTTTCTTAAGAAGATCCAGCACTTCTTTCTCATATTTGTCCATTTTAAACATCAACTTCAGAATTATTTTTGTTCAATATGTAATACTTGCTCTCTCCACCACAAAATGAATCAAGCATTCCAGACATATCCTTGCACACTTCAACTAATTTCTTTCCAGATATTGGCTTAAGTCCAAACACAAATACAACAACATCTTTTGTATCTTTTCTCAATCTGGTCTTCTCTGCTTTCTCAAGCCCGAACTTCCTGCACAAGACTTCTAGTTTATCTTTGATGATAATCTCTCCTTTAGCAGGATGCTTCACATCCTTTCCTATAACTTTGAAATGCTCTCTTGCAGCAGCTTTCTTAATAGCAATATCTCCGTTGAACATCCTTGAATCATGGATACTTACAGGTATGATATGTTTAAGAGAAAGATAATTTGCAATATCCTTAAGCTTATTCACAACTAATATATTCTTTCCATCAAGAACAGCTTTCATAAGCTTCTCAACAGAGCTATGCATTCCTTTCGGTCTTTCATCAAAATCAAAATATGCTGCTTTCCATGGGGATATCAGCTGATGCTTAGCAACTTCCTCAGGTATAAAATCCATCCTGATCATATTCTCAACTTCAGAAACAAGCTTAGCGATCCTTTTCTCTTCAACCTTATTGTCAACACCTTTAGAAACAACAACACCTACACTAAATCCATCTAACTTATCAAATACCTCTTTTTGAATATTAATTTTCATATTTAAAAGAATTAGTTATTTATTTAATAAATCTTTTGTTTATTCTGGTGCATATTGGCAAGCGAAGTACTCAGGTAAATATCTATGACACTGGAATCTGAAATCAGTCAAAAAACAGAATTAGTACGTAGCGCAATATGCACTCTTATTCTTCTTCGCTTTCAGAGTAATCTCCGTCATCATACTCTTCAGCATCATCATATCCACGCATAAATGCTTCTTCACTGCCCGATATCTCATCATCATCTAGATTGCTCTCTCTACCGCCTTCACTATATACATTCTCTTCCTCAATCTCTTCCTTATAATCATCTCTCATTATTTCACCCTCTGAGCACCGATAAAGATTATATTATTTTTAAGTCTTTCTTTTTACCAAAAACAAAATAGAATTCTATCTCCTTTCTTTATCCTTCTTTACCCTATTCAAGAGGTTTTGATGGCTTTTATGCAGTTTATCCAGCTGTTCTCTAAGTTTAGCCCTTTCCTCTTCTTTTTTGAACGAAGAATCTAGAATAACACGTTTTTCTTCCTTTAATCTATCGATTATCTTATCCCTTCTCTTCAGCTCTTCCTCAAAATACCTCTTTACCCTCTTATGCTCAGAAATATCCATATTTTCCTCTTTATCCATCTAGAACTAGTAAATTTTAAACTATAAAAAATTTGTTAAGCGCTGTCAGCTAGCTTTTTCTGGAAAAAGATCCTCAAACCACACATCTTCATCATCTACATGAAGCCCTTTCTCCTTGAAAAATGCTCCCTTAAGCTCTTCATCCCAATCATCTATTATTCTCATCTCACTCACCCCCTTAACCTGCTTCATCCCAGCCTTGCATAAAGCCAGCTTCCTCTAATGTCATCTCATCATCGTCTACAAGCATATCTCTGCCGTCTTCAGAATAAACGCTTAAGTTCTCACCCTCTAACTCATCTATCCAATTTGATTTTATTATTTTCATTCAACCCCACCCCATTTATAGTATTTTAACCTTGGATAAGAGGTAGTAATAGAAGCAAATATATATAATTACCCATTAAATTTTATAAAACGTATAAGAATTATATAAAAAAACACTTATTCAAGCTCTTCTTCAGCTTCACTATAACCCTGCATAAATGCAGCTTCTTCTGGTGTCATAGCTTCACTATCTACTAAACTTTCTCTTCCATCCTCTGAATAGATGGTATCTTCATTTTCTTCATTCCAGTCATCAGGTATCTCCATTTTATCCCTCCTTAAAGGTTTTATAAACGTTGGAGTTATTCCGTGCTATTTATAATTAATTCTTATAATATATAAAATTTATATAAAACCGAAAGACTTATAAATGTAGCAAAACCTCCATATAAATTATCAAAAACAGAGGGGTGCTTTAAAATGAAAAGAAAAGTTATACAGATCGCAGACAGTACACAGCTAGTATCCTTGCCTAGAAAATGGGCTCAAAAACACAACATAAAGAAAGGAGATGAGCTAGATATAAAGGAAGAAGGAAGTAATCTTACTATCACAACTCCAAAAGGGATCGAGATGAAAAAGATCTCATTAGATGTTTCTAACCTAAATCCTCACTTAGTAAGATGGTCATTGTTCGCTGTCCATAAAAGCGGCTACGACGAAGTTGAGATAAAATTCACAGATCCTAAGATATTGGAGATAATCCAGTCAACTATCCAGGAAGGTCTTATGGGCTATGCGATCATAGAGCAGTCTGGAAACAGATGCCTAGTCAGAAACTTATCACAGGATCTTGAAAGCGAATTTGACCCTACATTAAGAAGAGTATTTTTGGTCATACAGTCTATGGCTGAAAGCAGCTTTGAAGCTATAAAAAATAATAATTTTGAAAAACTAAAAGATATAAAAGTTTTAGAGGTAACAGTTAACAAGCTTACAAACTTCTGTGAAAGGATCCTTAACACAAAAGGCTTCAAAGATTATAAGAAGACAACATTCATGTATGTGATCGTCTGGTCTATCGAAAGTATAGGAGATGAATACTACCATCTTGCAGAATTCTTGTCAAAAAATGCAGATGCAAAGACAAAGATAAGCAAAGAAGCAGTTACTCTATACAATGATGTTAACGGAATGTTCTCTGAATTCTACAAAGCATTCTACAGCGGAGACAAAGATAAGTTAGTCGCTATAAATGAAGTAAGGCAGAAAGTAGAAAAAAAGATAAGAGACCTGTACAAGAACAAGAACGATAAAGAGATAGTCCTTCTTGAATATCTTGGAAATATCGCCCAAAGGATAAATGATGTGCTGGGATCGACGATCTCACTCACTCTTGACTGAACCTGGAAGCAGATAAAGTCCTGATTTTGGATCTTTTTCTGCCTCTTTCATCCTTGTTAGCTGATAGTAAGGTATGACTCTGGTGAACTCATTTGCACTGTTATCTGTTGTATAGATATCTCTTGTTCCTGTCATGATTATCTCATGAAGCTGTTTTATTGTCCCTTCATCAAATCTTGGCCTGCTGCCGCTGTCCATCTTGCTGTATATCTCGATAAGCTGCTGGACACCTTTCTCACACATTGTGTTTACTGTTCCTATGTTTCTGTTTCCTACCGGCTTATGAAAATCAGATCCTCCAGTTACATACAGCCTGTTGTTAGGATTTCTTCTGTTATAATTATCAACAAACATCAAAAGACTTATAGTCATATATGCAAACTCAGCCATAAGATATGAATAATGGTTTGTCAGCTCGATAGCATTCAGCCCTCTTGGTATCATCTCTTTCTCTAAAAAATCCTGGAACTCTACAAGAGTCTCATCCAGAGCTGAATACTTAATCTGTATATCTTTTACCCTATCAAGCTTCAAACCACCTTTAACTCCTTCATCTTTTATCTTATTTCCTAATTTTTTTTCACAAAGGCTCCTTATTGTAAGCTGAGGATGCGCAAAGCTTGCAAAAGCTCCTGCTTCATGTATCTGCTCTATCCCTTTGAGTACACTGTAGCCTGGAAAATTTTCAGGATAGAGTACTCCTCCTCTTTTTACCAATATCTCAGCCTCTTTTGGATCTACCCAATTCCTTTTTATATCTCCTGATTCATGATTCCCGCAAAGAAGCTTCTCAAGCTGCCTGTGGTTAAGCTCAGTTATCCTGTTCTTTGTCATACTTCCATCTTCATAGGTTGGCTTGAATATCCAGTTGTCAAGCTCATAAACAGGAAGCTCTTCTCTCATCACAGCATCCATCTCTTTTATAGTGATAGGGTGTTCAAAAGCATCTCCTAGCTTATTTCTCATATGTGCATTAGCTGTCTCCAGAGCAAGAACTCCGTATTTTCTTCTCGTAAATTCAGTATTGATTATCTCAAGAAGCGGATTTATCTGCGTTGCCCTGTGCAGTGCATCTTCTATCTTCTCATTTTCGCCAGGTACAAAATAAGCAATTATATGTGCAGAAACATTCTCATGCTCAAGAGCGCATTCAACACCGGGGATAAACTCTAAAGGCTCAACTCCTTTCCTTCTCTCTAGCTTTCTAAGTGCATCAAGATTAGGCTCAACTCCTACCATGTTGTTATGGTCAGTCAAGGCTATCCCTTTCAGTCCAGGAAGCCTGCTCTCCTTTACTTTATAGATAAATTCAGCCCATTCCTCAGGAGAGATATTTTCATTATCGACAGAAAAACCGCTGTGCAGGTGAAGATCTATACTGGGACTATCAAGCTTTGTATTCGGCATTCTTAACAGCCCCCGGATCTATCTTTTCAAATATATTCCTGATATCTGAAAGTGCATTCTTAACTTCATTAAGCTTATCGCCATCTAGCTCTCTCCTTAAGTACATTCCTTTTTCTTTTCCGATATATTTCTCACTAAGTATCTCTAATGCTTGAGTAGTATTTCCCATAACAGATGAAAAATAATCCCTCCTCTGCTTGTTGATATTATGATCTGATAATATATAGACTGGAACAGTATTTGCTATAACCTGTCCTCTGTATGCCATACTTACATAGAAATCTGCTTTGAATCTTTCGAACGCATCATTCAATTTAGTTGACCACCTATCTCTTGGTCCTTTTAATTTATCGCTTATGATCTCATATCTTTTGTTTCTTCTTCCTTTCGCAGTGCTTGTCCTGATCTTAAGCTTCCCAAAATATGGGTCAGGTTTATCTTCTATTTCATCAAAATATTTGATCTCATTCGCTACAACTCTTTTTAACTCATCTGATCCGCTTGACTCAGCAAATCCAGACATGATATCCTTATAAAATGCCATCTTCTTTTTCCTGCTCTTATGTTTTGGCTCTTCCTTCTTTATTATCTTAAGAAGATCAGATAGATTCTCCCTTACACTTTCATTTCCTGTCCCTTTTCTCATCCTTTCAAGATTATCTACAAGATATTTTTTTACATTTTTCTTCTTCATAACTTCATTATTGTACGATGTTCTTCCTTCACAATATCCACTAAGATAGGATATCAGCATCTGATCTATTGTTCCATCTTCCTCAGCAACCCTGATATCAGGTATGTACATAGTATGTACTGCATTTGCAACATCAAAAGTCAGTGGAAGTTTTCTGACTTCTCCATAATCAACTGATGCAAACCTGCCTGAGTTCTTCCCTCCTTCCTCCCCCATAGGAGTCATGTTCTTTGTTACAGTATCCTTATAGAAAGTTGTATCCATGCTTGCTAGATATTCAACAAGTGAATAAGAGTTTGATTTAACTCTTGATGAGTTCTTTTGTATATGATCTTTAAATTCAGTAGCAAGCTGTTTTACAAGGTCAGTAAGATTATCTTGGAACTCTCCTATCCTGAAATGAAGGTATTTTTTAAAATCACCATAGAATGAAGTGTATGTATCTCCTTTTAGTTCAGGAGCAACACCATGTACTCTTCCTACATCAGACATAGCCTGTATCCCTACTTTATTTGCCTTATCATTAAGCTCTTTCTTAACATCATCTCCTCCTGTCTTGATACTCTCTCTTATATTTTCAAAAGTAGTCATAAGATTCTGTCTAGGCTCCACTCCTTCCTTAAAATTAAGTACAACAACATAATTCTTGTTTCCTTCTTCATCCTCCACTGTTGTAGTTACCAGACTATTCGCATCATTTATTCCGTCAAATCTCTTGAAATAATTATAGTTATAGACTTCCCTTTCAAATGAATCTGGATTAGTTATGAATTTTACTATGCTGTGTCTTTTTTCATTTTCTCCATAAGTTGATGTAACTTCGTAAACATGATATTTTGAATCTACTGTAATCTTTGATTCCTTGATGCTCACAACATCATCCTTTCTGTCCTGATTTATTATATTGACAAGACTGTCATGTTCAACTTTCCCTTTTGCAGCACCAAACATCTCAAGATACCTGGCAAGCAGTGCATTGTTCTTTGCAACCCAGCTTACTCTTTCTGTTGTAATTCCAAGATTATACTTTATCCTTTTATCCTCACTATAATGATTGTATCTTTCAGCCACTCTTCCTGCATTCTTATAGCTGAAAAATATAGAAGTTCTAAAATCAGAACCTTCTCTCATATTCCTTTCAATGACTACTTCATCATCCATACCCTTTCTATTTCTGTAAATACTCTTGATAGATTCTCCTACATCTTCTTTTCGTAGGATTGAACGAAGCAGCTCCTGTACATCTTCTCCAGTCCATCCTTCTTTTATCTTTTCATAGAATTTTCCAAGAACATTTCCTAGATTTCTTTCCTCAGGATCCAAAACATCCATCATATGGTCGATAGCTTTATCTTCCACACCATTCTCTTCAATCTTAAGTATACGTGGAACAGTCAATATGTATTTCATATCTTCATTATTCAAAGTTGAAAGTGTGATATAATCTTCGGGTGTTTTAAACTTGCTCTTGAATGATGTAATAACTTCATTGATATCATTCGAATCAAGCATTATAAGCTTTCCAGAATTGCTGTTGTAATCTCTTATCTTATTCTCAAAATCTGCAAAGGTTGGTATCTTTGAATCTTTCTCCTCTATACGTACATCTGTCTTCTCAGCCATAAGATCCATCTTACCTTTAGCATTAAGAAATTCACTTCTTATCTCTGGATCTGTATTTCCTCCTTTCTCAATAACTCTCACATTTGCCTGAAGCAGTTCTTTATGGTTTTTTCCTTCATATTCCTTTTCTATGAACTGCTCATCTGATACAAGTATTGCATGCTGTTCTCCTCCTCTCTTTCTAAGCTCCATTATGAAATCAAGCCCATTAGTTCCAGGAAATATATCACCTGTTATTATCGTACCAATGTCTTTTTCTTTTTCAAGCATCTGAAATGCCTGTTCTGGATTTTCAGCTATTCGAGTGCTAAACCCGCATTTTAGAGCTATTTCAGTCATCCTCAATCTTTCTCCCATTTCATTATCAACTATCAGCAGTTTTGGTTTCTCTTTAGTAAGTTCTTCTTCAATAACTTCCTTGATTGTAGCTACTGCATTCTCTTTTGATTTATCATCGCTTTCTTTTAGCCTCTCACAGACCTTTTCATATACTTCGGTCTCCAAAAGTATGATGTCATTTCCCACCATAAATTCAGAATTAATACCTACAACTTCTTTTCCAACTAAAGTGATGTTCCTATCCATACAGATAGACTCAAGATCTTCCTGGTCAGGTCTAATACCTATTATTGATTTGCTCTCAAGAGCTCTTTTTATCTCCGGCCTGAACGCTTTTACCTTTCCTTCAACCCAGTCTCTATCTTTCGTAGCATCATATCTTCCTTTTGGGTCATCTTTAAACTGTTTTTCAATATCAGTATAGGTGTCTCCATTCAGAGCTCTTTGCTTATAGACTTCTTCTGCTTCTCTTTCAGTATCTCTTTCCAGTTTCCTAAAATTTTTCCAATCAAGAACAAAAGGCTCATAATTGAATACTATAGTCCGGATATCATCATCAAGGCTAGGTCTATCTAACCTAACAGAATCGCCTCTAAATTTATCTAGATATCTGCTTAAATCCTTCATTTTTCAGTTTATACCCCAAACTAGCTAAATCAAGCTCTATAAGGCTCCAACCATTTATAAAAGTTTCGTTTTTATTGCTACTCCTGAGTAGTTTATATATAATTTATATAAAATCCAGAATTGCATAATACAATATGTTGTATACTTAGAAATGATTAACCCAATATCTTGATCAGCTATTATCTAAAAAATCCAAGAATTTATCCAGATCTTCTTCTTTTAATGTGACACCAGCAGCCTTCTCATGACCTCCTCCAACTAAAGAAGGTATCTTTCCGTTAAGCTGTCCAAGAAATTCTCCAGCATCAAATTCAACATCATCAGGAACTCTCATGCTAGCTATGATACTTCCATTCCTTTTGTTCAGGACAATTATCGGCTTATCTTTGAGATATCTTGCACAAAGAACTCCTTGTATATTTTTATCAGACTCTATCATCGCATACTGTATCTTCTTCTTATCAAAGAGTTTTATCTGCATATCATAATGATTTCTTAATTGATATCTGTAATCATTAAGCTGCTGAGCTATCGGATGCATCTTATAGATATATGGCTTATAGCTGCTGATATTTTTCAGAAGCTCAAACGGAATATCTCCGCTCCAGTGCATCCTCTTTCCTGTATTTAGTGCAGATACATATCTTTCTATCTCATAATAATAGCCTTCACTGAATCTTGAATTTTTCTTCTCCATTAGATCATGAACACCTACACTTGTCTGATGCTTAAGATATTTATCAGCCAGCATCTGCAGCTCAACAGGGATCTCTTCTCTGTTTCCTCCATCTCCAAAATAACCGACTAATGTCAGAAAAATGTAATATGGATTTGTAGTGTCCTGCAATAGCTCATGCCATATCAGCAAAGAGCATGACTGCATATCTTTGTCAAAGATGCAATAAAGATATTCGTTCTCCTCAACTCCATCTTTATCCCATGGGTGATGATCGATATATATCGTCTTCTTATGGTCTATATCTCCAGGCTTTATATCTGTACAGATTATAACATCAGGATCTCCTTTAACATCTTCTTTGTTCACCAAAAAAGTCTCTCCTTTAGAGACAGTTTCGATCTCTTTTGCAAATGGCTTTATCAGATGATACACTAACGCTCCAGATGTAACACCATCAGCATCCCAGTGTGTTGCAAGAAAAACCTTCTTCCCCTCGACTAATTTCCTCAGCTTATCCCTCTTTTCCATGACAAAAATTAGTAAGCAGGTTGTATATAAAACTATCTTTTTGAATTTTTTTCCATTATTCTTCCGTAAATTTCATTAGGCTTTGATCTGTAAGCTTCAGGGAGCCTTTGAATCTTCCTTTTCATCTTAGATAAAACTTTACCTATAGAATCTATAACCTCTCCGCCTTCATGAACAATATTATCATACATCTTTAGAACTCCGCTTATCTCATCAGCCTTTAAGGAAAGTTTAGTGATCTTTCTTAGATGATATCCCATTATTGCCATCCTGACAGCTTCAGGAAAAACACTTGTATGCCTTACAAGAGCATGAGCCATGAACTTAGAATAGTTTGGGTTGAACATACTTCTTCTGGCTGATCTAAAAAGGGCCCTTAATTCATTGGCATTAACATCTCTTGCACCTTTTGGATTATATCCCAGGTTATTTAATAATGTAGAACATCTTGCATAATAGTTCTTCCCGGTTCTGTCATAAAGTTTATTCAGAAGAGTCTTGTAATCACCGATTATCTTTGCTTCATTTTTTCCTTCAACTGGCTTAAAATTAAGTTCAAAAGAATGAGTATTATCACCTTCAGAATCCTTCCGTAATCTTCCTTCTGCTTTCAGCCTGTCCAATAGGGGAGAACCCTTAAATGCAGTTAATAATCCGACCATTGCAGTAGGGATCCCTGCTTCCTGACAGAACTCAAAGACCTTATCACATATGTCAGGAGGATCATTATCATTTCCTACGATAAAACCTCCGCTGACCTCCATACCATATCTTTGGATAGCCTTAACATCTTCCAGAAGATCAGACTTAACATTCTGGGATTTGCCCATGTCTTTCAACACTTCCTTATCCGGAGTTTCTATACCCACAAACACCATATTGAAGCCAGCATCTCTCATCCTTCTCATCAGTTCTTTATCTTTGGCAAGCAGTATGGTCGCTTCAGTATAAAGTGGAAAAGGATATCTTCTGTCTTCCTGAAACTTTTTTATATCTACAAGATCTTCCTTGACCTGTTTTTTATTGCCTATAAAATCATCATCTACAACAAATATAGATCCCCTAAATCCCAGATCATATATCTTTTTCAGTTCACTTATTATCTTCTTTGATCCTTTTAATCTCATCTTATGACCATATAATGTAGATTCGCTGCAAAAATCACAGCTATGTGGACATCCTCTGGAATACTGTATCGCAATAGAGACATACTCATCCATTTTAAGAAGATCAAATCTGGGAACAGGATTGTTTGATATATCTGGTCTTGAACTTACTTTTTGTATATCTGAATTCTCTCCAAAAAATTTCTTCAGTGCTTCAAATTCTCTTTCATCTGCCTCCTTTTCATCACCTTTTTTTCTAAAAGCAAACCTGGCATACGCTTTCTTGGCATTGCCGTTCTCAAAATCTCTTATAAAAGCATCAAGTGCTCCTGATTCCGCTTCCCCTAATACAAAATGGTCAATACCTTCTATCTTATCATAGAATTGTGTGGGAAAAGGCCCTCCTGCAACAATCGGTTTTTCAAATCTTCTTACCTGATTGACAACTTCTTCCAGTGAATCCTTCTGAACAACCATAGTTGAAGTGAAGACAGCATCTGCCTTCTTTATATCTTCATCCTTAAGGTCCTCAATATTCATATCGATAAGCTTGACAGAATACTCTTTTGGAAGCATAGCTGCAACAGTTATTGGTCCTAAAGGAGAAATAGTGGCTTTCTTATCTATGAATGGCATAGCATATTCATAGCTCCAGTATGTAGTTTCAGGAGTTTTTGGATAAACAAACAGTATATTTTTAGATTTTGCCATCAAATCCCAGAAAAGCGCTCCCTATATAAATCTACGCACTTTTTCCGCAATATTTAAATACTAACTTCTTAAATAGCAGGTTATTGCAGCTCGCTGCAAGATTTAGATAAAGTACATAGGTGAAATAAATATGACATATGGCGAAGGCGGCGGCAGAGGCCGTGGCGGATTTGGCGGAGGAGGCTTCGGCGGAAGAAGAAGTTTTGCTCCAGTTAAAGTAGATGAAGAGATAGATGTAAGGATAGAGGCTGTCGGAGAAAAAGGCGACGGTATAGCAAAGGTAAAAGGATTTGTTCTTTTTGTTCCTGGCGTAAAGGAAGGAGAAGAATGCAGAGTAAAAGTAACTAGAGTCCTTAAGAAAGTTGGATTCGCAGACAAGATCGGCGATGCACAAGGACCAATCGAAGACTCACCAGCTCCTGCTCCACAAGCAGAACCTGAGGTTCAGCCAGAACCAGTTGCAGACGAACCTGCACCAGAAGACACAGAAGACTTCGGTGAAGAAGAAGCTCCAGCTGAAGAGCAAGTTGCAGAAGAACCTGCAGAGGAAGAGCCAAAACAGGAATAAGCTTAGTTCTTTATTTTTATTTTTTCATTTTTTTATCAAAAAATATAAATAATGTAGTTGTTTTACCACCTCTATGATAAAAGTCGTTTTCATAGTTTTTGTTTTATTGATTACTGGTTGTGCTTATCAGGAAACTAAGGAGAAAGACACCCCCATCATAATTATTGAGGAAGAAGCACCAGCTGTTATTAATGAGTATGAGAAAGTCAAAGAAGAAAGACCTCCTTTTTGTGGTGATGGAATATGCAATGGTAAAGAGACTTGGCAAAGATGTTATATAGATTGCGAAGGGGTTCCTGGTGAAGATGAAGATATAATCTCTAGAGAGAATGTAACTATAGTTTACAACAAGGAATTTGGTAAGTGGTTAGCTGAAGATTATTTGCAAGATTCTTTAACTTGTATCAAATTCCTGAAGAAAGAATTAGGAATTGATTTGCCCAATTCTACAAAGTCTGAATTTATTTATTATCTAGTTTTGGTCGGAGATGATGAGAACACATTCTCAGGAGCTACATCTAGTGGGGTAACGACTTTTCTTAATATGGAAGCTTATAAAAGACGAGTTGATAATGAGGGTTATTTTAAAGAGAAAATCTATGAAGAACAAGTTTGTTTAAACTTACATGAAATGACCCATGTATTTGTTTCAGATACCATTATTCCTGGGTGGGCGAACGAAGGGATAGCAACTTATATAGATGAGCAGGAAAGAAGAGCCATAGGAATTGAGTGTAGAAGTGATGGGTGGTATGGATCAGACTTTGGGGATCCTCAAATAAAAAGAGTACATGATTATTCAGATTTATCAAAAGCTCCTGAAAATCCACGTATTTACTGGTATTACACAGGATATTGTTTTTGGAAATATATTGAAGAAACATATGGAAAAAATAAGATTAGAGTCATATTAAATGAATTAAAAGATATTGGGGAAGATGAGTCAATAAACTTTCTAAGAGATATTGTAAATAAGGCAGTTGGAGAAGACATAACTTCTATTACTAAGAATAGATTTAAGGTGTCATAGCCTTATTTTTCTCAAAACATTTAAATATCAACCATCTACTCTTCAGACATAGGGGGTAAAATGAGCAATCACGAAGTTTACCAGGATCCGTTAGTAGGAAGATATACTGACAAAGAGATGCAGCAGATATTCTCAGATAATTTCAAGTTCTCAACATGGAGAAAGTGCTGGATAGCTTTAGCTGAATCTCAGATGGAACTAGGACTCTCCCAGATCACTCCAGAGATGATCGAAGAGCTAAAAGCTGCTCAGAACACAATCAACTATGACATCGCAAAAGAAAAAGAAAAAGAAATCAGACACGACGTCATGGCTCATGTGTTTGAATACGGAACACACTGCCCAAAAGCAAAAGGAATAATCCATTTAGGAGCAACTTCTCAGTTCGTCTGCTGCAACACAGATCTAATCCAAATAAGAGAAGCACTGAAGATCATAAAAGCAGGATTAATAAACACAATAAACAACTTATCCAAATTTGCTGAAGAAAACAAATCATTAGCAACACTAGGATACACACATTACCAGCCAGCACAGCCGACAACCATAGGAAAAAGAATCACACTTTACATTCAAGATCTTTTACTAGACCTAAAACAATTAGAACAGATAGAATTAAAAGCAAGAGGAGCAAAAGGAACAGTAGGAACTCAGGCATCATACACAGAACTTTTCAACGACAATTATGAAAAAGTTAAGCAATTAGACAGCTTAGTAAGCAAAAAATTAGGTTTTGAAGAATCATATCCAACTACAGGACAGACTTACACAAGAAAATTCGACACTATAGTTGCAAAAATTCTGTCAGGAATCGCAGAATCAGCGCATAAATTCGCAGTTGACATGAGACTTATGTCAAATCTTAAGATAATGGAAGAGCCATTTGCAAAATCACAGACAGGATCTTCAGCTATGGCATACAAAAGGAACCCAATGCGTTCTGAACGTATGACTGCATTGGCAAGAAAACTCATCAATCTTCAAATAGATTTCTCACATATTCACGCTAACCAGTGGTTTGAAAGAACACTAGATGATTCATCCATAAGAAGGATCAGTATACCTCAGTCTTTCCTTCTAGCAAACGCAATCTTAAAACTATATCAAAACATAACAGACGGCATGGTTGTCTATCCAGCTCAGATCAAAAAACATCTTGATGCAGAACTGCCGTTCATGTCAACAGAAGTTATACTGATGGAATTGGCAAAACAAGGACATGACAGACAAGAGATGCACGAAATAATAAAGAAACATTCAGTAGATGCAGCAAAATCAGTAAAACTAGAAGGAAAACCGAATGACTTATTCAAAAGATTAGCAGAAGACCAGTCAATACCAGTAGATGAAAACTACCTAAACTCACTATTAGACAACCCAGTAAGGTTCACAGGAGCAGCAAAAGAACAGACAGAAGAATTCATCCAGAAAGAAGTCAAACCAGTTCTGGAAAAATACAAAGAATTGGTCGGAAAATCAAACACATCAATTAATGTTTAGTTCTTACGATTAACGTAACGTTACCATTCTAGAATACTCAAAAACAATAATATTTATATACAACTTAGTAATCCTTTTGTTCTATGTCAGATTTAGGAGAATTCATAAAAGGTTTGGAAAAATCCATTCCACTTAGAAAAGCGATGGATAGAAATAGGTTGACCGAGACTATGCATCTTCCTTATGGAGAATGTAAGAAGTGTGAAAAAGAACCAGCAGGAACAATTAAGCTCTATGATATGGTTGATCTGGCAAACATTGTAAAAGAAGGAAGCTCAAGTCTTGATGTTGCAAAGGCAATCATGGAAGCAACACCTTATGCTGAAATCTTTGCTTGTGAACCGCACTTAAAACAAGCAGTTCAAGAATGTTATCTTGGAAAATTCGAAGCCAGGGATAATGCAATCAAAGACCCGTTAGATTTTAGGGTAGCTGATAACACATTGATAAAAGTAGAATCAAGAGGAGACACATACATAACACCTTCTTACCCATTACATCCTTCACTTAGAGGGTAAAAACTATATTCTTGAGTATATCTTTAGTACTGGCTGGTAGCCATAATATTTATATATGAGTCATTTTTCAGCTAACTATAGGGGGTTGATCATGCAAGAAAATGGACAGATATTTAGGATTTCTATAGATTCCAAGGAGAAGGGCTCTGAAGCCAAAATATTAGAGAAAAAGCTGTTCTCGCTGGGCTTCGAAACCTCTATTGAAGTAAGCAAAGTATACACTATCCAGTATGATTTCTCAGCAGAACAAATAACAGCAATAGCTAACGCATTACACAATCCTATCGTAGAAACTCCAAGGATCAACTCACCATCAAAAAAAGAGTTTAGCTGGGCATTAGAACTGGGATTCTTGCCAGGAGTTACAGACAATGTAGCAAACACAACTACAGAAATCATAAACGACCTATTCAAGATCAACATTGGAAGAAACAAAGTATTCACTTCTAAACTGATCTTAATAAAATCAGACAACCTAAAGAAAGAAGACATAGAAATAATTGCAAAAGAACTAATCAACACTTTAATAGAACGTTTCCACATCAAATCAGCAGAACAATACACTGAAGACAACGGCATGGATTATATTGTTCCAAAAGTAAACATAAAAGAAGAACAAAACGTAATTGCAATTGATCTGAATGTCAGTGATGAAATTCTTACAGAACTTGGAAAAAAAGGAATTCCTGATCCTGTAACAAACACAAGAAGAGGCCCTTTAGCTTTAGACTTAGACTACTTACACGCAATACAGGCTTATTACAAAAAAGAAGGAAGAAAAGCAACTGATATTGAGCTGGAATCAATCGCACAAACATGGTCAGAACACTGCAAACACACTTTATTTGCAGGAGAGATAGATGACATAAAAGAAGGAATATACAAAAAGTTCATCAAAGCAGCGACAATAAAAGTAAGAGAAGACTTAGGAGATAAAGATTTCTGCTTATCAGTATTCAAAGACAATTCAGGAGGAATAATATTCAATGACGACTGGATGATCACAGACAAAGCTGAAACACATAATAGTCCTTCAGCATTAGATCCATTTGGAGGAGCTATAACTGGAATTGTAGGAGTTAACAGAGACACTATCGGCTTCGGTATGGGCGCACTTCCAATAGTTAACAAATACGGCTTCTGCTTAGGAAGACCAGAAGACAAGACATTCATTTACAGAGGAAAGAACAAGACAAACCCAGCTTTAACACCAAGAAAGATCATGGATGGAGTAATACATGGAGTAAATGTAGGAGGAAACTGCTCAGGTATTCCAACACCAACAGGATTTGTATACTTCGACGATTGCTACAAGGGAAAACCTCTCATATTCGTAGGAACTGTAGGACTTTTACCAAGAAAACTTCCTAACGGAAATCCAAGCCAGGACAAACAGGCTCAGCCAGGAGACAACATTGTCATGATCGGCGGAAGAGTTGGAAAAGATGGTATTCACGGAGCAACATTCTCATCAGAAGAGATGGATGAAGGCTCACCAGCAACAGCTGTTCAGATAGGAGATCCGATCACTCAAAAGAAACTCTCGGATGCAATTGTAAAAGAAGCAAGAGATAAAGAACTTTACAATAGCATAACAGACAATGGAGCAGGAGGATTATCCTGTTCAGTTGCAGAGATGGCAAGAGAATGTGGTGGTTTCATAGTAGACTTAGAAAAAGTTCCTCTAAAATATCCAGGACTTCCGCCTTGGGAAACATGGATTTCAGAATCACAGGAACGTATGACATTATCAGTTCCAGACAACAAGCTAAAAGAATTCATGGACCTTATGGAAAGCAGAGGAGTTGAATCAACAGTAATTGGAAATTTCAACGACACAAAAAAAGCTATAGTGAATTTCAACGGAAAAGAAATATTCAACTTAGACATGGAATTCTTACATGACGGACTTCCAAAAAGAAAACTTATCACAAAACCTTATCCTTACAGGACAGAAGAGCCAAAAATAACAATAGACAACCAAAAAGCACTGTTCGAAAAGATCCTGGGAAATCACAACAACTGCAGCTTTGAATTTATATCAAAACAGTATGATCATGAAGTTCAGAATAACTCAGTCATAAAACCATTACAGGGAAAAGGCAGAGTCAACGGAGCAGCTTCAGTTGTAAAGCCTTTGTTCAGCAGCAATAAAGCAGCTGTTATGTCACAATGCCTTTATCCAAGACTAAGCGAGATAAACTGCTATGATATGGCAGCATGTGCTATAGACACTTCAATAAGAAACTGTGTTGCTGTCGGCGGAAACATAGACCATCTTGCACTCATGGACAACTTCTGCTGGTGCAGTTCAAACGAGCCAGAACGTATGGGCCAGCTAAAAGACGCAGCACAAGCATGCTATGATTATGCAACCATCTACAAAACACCATTTATCTCAGGAAAAGACAGCATGTTCAACGATTTCAAAGGATTTGACGAAAAAGATAACTCAATAAAGATTTCAGTACTTCCAACATTGATGATCTCAAGCATAAGCATAATCGACAATGCAAAAGATACAATAACGATGGACTTCAAGCTTCCGGGAGATCTGATATACACCATAGGAATGACGAAAGACGAATGTGGTGGAAGCGAGTTCTATAGAGCATTCGATAAGTTCGGAGCAAAGTCACCAAAAGTAGATGCACAAAAAGCAAGAAAACTTTACGAAACAATGTTCCAGTTAAACAAAAAAGGAATGTTCAGTGCATGTGCTCCAGTCAATCAAGGCGGACTACTGATCACATTAGCAAAGATGGCAATCGCAGGACAGCTTGGAGCGGAAACAGACTTAAGCAAAGCACCAAACGATAACCTGCCAATAGAAAAGATATTCTATTCAGAATCACAGTCCAGATTCATCGTAACGATCAACCCTAAAGACCAGGATGAATTTGTAAAAGCAATGAGCGACTTCGACATAGCAAAGATAGGAACAGTAAAAGAAGACAATGAGTTCATAATAAACAACAAAGAAGAACAAGTAATCAAGACAGACATTGAAAAATTAGAAAAAATATACAAAAAAAGGTTTGAGGACTATTAATATGATACCAAAAGTATTGATTATGTCAGGATATGGGATCAACTGCGAGAAAGAAAGTGCTCATGCTTTTGAAAAAGCAGGAGCTGAATGCGAAATTGTCCACATAAACGACCTTATCTCAAAAAAGAAAAAGATGTCTGACTACAATATAATTATGTTTCCAGGAGGATTCTCGTATGGAGATGACACAGGTTCAGGAAATGCTTTTGCAAACAAGATAAAAAACAACCTTTGGGAAGATCTTTTAGAGTTCATAAACTCAGGAAAATTGATACTCGGAGTCTGCAACGGATTCCAGGTCATGACCCATTTAGGATTATTCGCTACAGATGGAGACTACGGAAAAAGAATCAGCTCATTAGAATCAAACACAAGCAACAGATATGAATGCTTATGGGTAAACATAAAAAACAACAATTCTAATTGTATATTCACAAAAGGAATAGAACAGACACATCTCCCTATAGCTCATGGAGAAGGAAGATTCACATGCGATAAAAACACACTTGAAGAATTAAAAAAGAACAACCAGATAGTTTTCACGTACTGCAATGAAGCAGGAGATGATGCAGAAAATGTTTACCCTATCAACCCTAATGGAGCTTTAAATGATATAGCAGCTATCTGCGACAAGACTGGAAGGCTAATGGGAATGATGCCTCATCCAGAAAGAGCAATATACTCAATCAGCGAGCCGGAATTCCATCTGAAAAAAGAGATCGCTAAAAGAGAAAACAAAGAGATCCCTGATTTAATTAGCTCAAACTTCAGGATTTTCCAGAATGCTGTTGACTATTTTAAGGATAGATAAAAATGTGCGGAATTATTGGTATTGTTTCAAAAGATGATGAAGTTTTTGAGGATGCAGTAACTAGCTTGATGTCATTGCAGCATAGAGGCCAGGATGCATGCGGCATAGTAACAAACGTAAAAGACGAATTCTTCACAAAAAAAGAGATGGATGCTGTTCACAGAGTATTCAAGGCAAGAGACGCAAACCTATTACAAGGGAAGATGGGCATCGGCCACACAAGATATGCAACACAGGGAAAAGGAATGTTGTGCGACGCACAACCTCTTACAACAAAGATCAACCCAAAAGTTGCTATGGCTCAGAACGGAAACACAATAAACTACTTCGACCTAAAAGAAGAATTCCAAAAAAAAGGAAAACATCTTGAAACCTCTGTTGACGGTGAAGTTCTTCTAAGAATATTCGCAGAGCATTACGAACAGCATGGAGATTTCTTTGCAGCTGCAAAGCACTTCATGGATAAGGTAAGAGGAGCTTACTCAATTGTTGGAATGATAGCAGACAAAGGTATATTCGCGATAAGAGATCCAAGAGGCATAAGGCCTTTAGTTCTCGGAAAGAGAGGAGATTCATACATATTTGCTTCAGAAACTGTAGCATTTCAGGTTATTGATCATGATTATGTCAGAGATATAGAGCCAGGAGAAGCTGTTTTTATCTCAAAAGACTTGGTTATAGAAAGCAAGATCCTAAAACAGGAGAAAAAAGCTCATTGTATGTTTGAATGGATATATTTTGCAAGCCCGAACAGCATGATAGAGAACAGATCAGTATACAAGACAAGATTAGCTCTTGGAAAACTGATGAGCGAGCAGATGGACCAAAAAGACATCGATGTTGTAGTCCCAGTTCCAGATTCAGGAAGGACAGCTGCTATAAAATTAAGTGAAGATCTTGCTGTAAAATATAGGGAAGGTCTGATCAAAGATAAATATATACAAAGAACATTCATAATGTCATCACAAAAGACAAGGCATGACTCAGTAAGAAGAAAACTAAGGCCTGTAATAAGTATACTTGAAAACAAGAGTGTTGCTGTAGTTGATGACAGCATTGTAAGGGGAACAACATCAAAAAGGATAGTAAGAACATTAAAAGATGGAGGAGTTAGAAAAGTTACATTTGTTTCTGCTTGTCCTCCTATAAAATTCCCATGCTTCTATGGGATAGACATGGCGACAAAAAAAGAGCTTATAGCTTCAGATAAATCAATAGAACAGATAAGAGAATATCTTGAAGCAGATAATTTAGTATATGCAACAGTTGATAATATCAAGAATGCTACAAGGAGGGATGTATGTATGGCATGTTTAACAGGAGAATACCCAGAACCAGTATCAGAATCACAGCAGCAATGCCTTGGTTGCCAGAGAACAGAAGAGCAGACAACATTAGACACCAAACTTAACGTAATGATAGTTGGTTCAGGCGGAAGAGAGCATGCTATTGCATTAAAAGTCACAGAATCTGACAGATTAAACAAACTATACGCAGTCCCGGGAAATCCAGGTATTGGCCAGGTAGCTTGCTGTCATGATATCGACCAAAATGATAATGAAGCTTTAGTCAAGTTTGCAAAAGAAAAGAAGATAGATCTTGCAATCATAGGTCCAGAAGCTCCGCTAGTTAACGGAGCAGCTGACGAACTTGAAAAAGCAGGGATAAGAGTCTTCGGCCCTAACAAAAAAGCATCACAGTTTGAAGGATCAAAAGCATTTGCAAGAAGATTCATGAAAAAATATAATCTTCCAACAGTTGAATTTGATGAATTCACTGATTTTGAAAAAGCAAAAGCATACATCGAAAAGCAGGGAGCACCAATTGTCGTAAAAGCAGACGGACTAGCTGCTGGAAAAGGAGTTCTTGTCGCAAACACAGTAGAAGAAGCAGTAAAGTTTGCAGAAGAATGCCTAAAAGCAAACAAATTCGGAGATGCATCTTCATCAATAGTTGTAGAAGAATGTCTTGTAGGTGAAGAAGGGTCCTACTTAGTCTTCGTAGACTCAGAAACATTCAAGCCAATGGTATATTCACAGGATCACAAACCAATCTATGAAGGAGACAAAGGCCCTAATACAGGAGGGATGGGAGCTTACTCACCAGCACCAATATTAGACGGACTTGAAAAAGAGATGGAAGAAAAGATAATTAAGCCATTCATAGCTGGAACAAAAGCAGAAGGCATAGAATACAAAGGAGTCCTCTACGTCGGACTTATGAAAACAAAAGACGGCCTAAAGATCTTAGAATTCAACTGCAGATTTGGAGATCCGGAAACACAGGTTATCCTTCCAAGATTAAACAATGATATACTTGACGTAATGAACGCAGTAATAGACAAGAAACTAGGAGCTATGAAACTAGACTGGTCTGAAAAACACTGCGTAAGCATAGTACTAGCATCAGGAGGTTATCCTGGTTCATATGAAAAGGGAAAAGAGATAAAAGGTTTAGATAACATAAGTGGAGCACAGGTGATTCACGCTGGAACAAAGAAAGATAACGGAAAGATCCTCACAAATGGAGGAAGAGTATTAAATGTAATCACATTAGGATCAACCCTTAAAGATGCCGTCGATACAGCATACACAAAAATAAATGACATAAACTTCGACGGCATGTTTTTTAGAAAAGATATTGCAAAAAAAGAGCTTGATAGGCAAAAGTGAAGAATCGCACTATGAACAGAATAAACAAACAAGAGATCAGAAACACCATAAGGTCCATAAGAGATAACATACCGGAAGAACAGATCTCAGAAAAAAGCAAGACAATCATCCAACATCTAAAAGATCTGGATGAGTTCAAAAAAGCAAACATAGTGATGTCTTACCTTTCACTAAAAAGTGAGGTAAACACAATAGAATTAATCAAAGAACAACTGCAGCAAAAGACAGTAATCATCCCATTTGTCGAAGAAAACAACATAAAGATATCAAAATTATCTGACTTCAATGACCTAAAAGAAGGGAACTTCGGAGTACTCGAACCAATCAAAAAAGAGGAATACAAAGAAAACCTGGACATCGTCCTCGTCCCAGGCATCGCTTTTGACCAAAGCGGAGCAAGGATAGGATTCGGAAAAGGTTTTTACGACAGATTCCTGAAAGACAGAAACTCCCTAAAAATAGGGCTTGCATTTGAAGAACAGATAACAAAAAATATACCAACAGAAGATTATGACATCCCGATGGATATGATAATTACCGAAAAAAGAGTGATAAGGTGTAAATAATGGCTGAAATTGAATTTGTAAAAAAAGTTGATGACCTTATACAGCTAAAGCATGTATTGGTCAGCTGTACAAACAAAGAAGGATTAGTTTCCAACAAAAGAAAAGATGGACCAATAATAGAAGGAATTCCAGAAAACGGACTTTTAGGTTTTATAGCAGAAAAAAACCCAGATGTCCAGTTCATATCAACAGGAGGAACATACAAGATAGTAAAAGAAGCAGGGCTTAATGTTGTAGAAGTCTCAGAAGTTACAAAATACCCTGAGATGAAGACAGGATTAGTTAAATCACTACATCCAGTTATACATGCAGGACTTTTAGCACACAATCATACAGAATCAGACGATGAATTCATGAAAGAACATAACATCAACTACATCAATGCATTAATAGTCAACTTTTATCCATTGGATGAGATGATGGCAAAGCCTGACTCAACTTTTGAGATCCTAAGGCAAAATATAGACGTAGGAGGGCCAAGCATGAGTCATAATGCAAGAAAAGCATTAGTAAGCACTGCATTGATAACAGATCCGTCAGAATACAAAACACTAATTGAAGAACTAGACACAAACAACGGAGCGATCTCACTTGCAACTCGCCTTAACTTGGCAAAAAAAGCATCAAGCATGATAACAGATTATATGGCATCAGTCAATAAGCTGATACAAAAAACAGAGATAGCAGATCTTGAGAAATGCTATGAAATAAAGAGGGATTAGAATGGGAGAAAACTTAAGCGACCTAAAAAATATGTACAAGACAGTAAATGCTGGAGACTATCCGGATGAACTGCCGTTAGAATTAGTCAAAGAGATGGATCTAAGATATGGAGAAAATCCAAATCAGCCAGGAGCAGAATACAAGTTCAAAGGATCAACAATAGCTGACCTTACAAATATTCAGCTTCTAAAATCAGGAAAAGGTGGATTATCAGCAACAAATGTAATGGATGTAATAAGAGCTATGGAAATACTGAAGTTCTTCAATCATCCTTCAGTTTGCGTTATGAAACACATAATACCTTCGGGGTTTGCAACTCAATATCAGGACAACTCATTGAAAGACATCTACAAAAATGCAAGAGATGCTGATGCAAGAAGTGCATTCGGCTCAGTAGTAGTTTTCAACAGAGAAGTTGACAAAGAAACAGCAGAAGAGATAATGACAAGCTATGTTGAAGCTGTTGCAGCTCCTGGATTCCAGAAAGAAGCAGAAGATATCCTGAGCGAAAAGAAAAACATGAGACTGCTCACATTCGAAAACCTAGACAAAGTTCCAAAATTTGCTGGAGATGACACAACAGGACTCTTCGACGTCAAAATAATGGGTGCAGGAAGATTAATCATCCAAAAACCTTACTTATGCAAGATAAAAGATCCATCAGATCTTATAACACATCCGACAATAAACACAGATGAAAAAGAAGTTTCAGTAAAAAGAGAGCCTTCAATACAGGAACTCCAAGACCTGCTAACATCATGGTACATCAACCTAGGTGTAAGAAGTAATGGTGTTGTTATTGTTAAGAATGGTGTTTCCCTATCAATAGGCTCAGGACAGCAAGAAAGAGTTGGAGCTGTTGAGCAGGCTATCCTAAAAGCATACCAAAAAGCAATGGATAGGGAAAATATTGAATATGATTCATTAAATGTCATAGCATCAAAAGAAAAACTGTCAGAAAATCCCCTAAAAGGAGCAGTCATCTCATCAGATGGATTCTTTCCTTTCAGAGATTCAGTTGACCTTATAGCAAATCAAGGTATAACTGCAATAATACAGCCAGGAGGTTCTGTAAAAGACCTAGAGGTTGTTGAAGCAGCAAATGATCATGATATGGCAATGGTCTATACTACAGAAAGATGCTTTGCACATTTTTAGGTGATAGATAAAATGGAATTGATAGACGGAAACAAGATCTCAGCTGAGATAAGAGAAAAGATCAAAGAAGAAGTTTCACAACTGGAAAAAAAGCCAGGATTAGCAGTTGTTTTAGTAGGGGAAAATCCAGCTTCAAAAGTATATGTCAACATGAAAGAAGTGAAATGCAGAGAAGTAGGCATTCAGTCATTCAAATATGAATTAGATAAAGACATTCCAGAAGAAGAGCTGCTAAAACTCATAGAAAAGCTTAACAACGACGAAACAGTCAATGGAATTTTAGTCCAGATGCCTGTTCCAAAACAGATCTCAGACACTAAAGTCATAAACACAATAATCCCAGAGAAAGATGTTGATGGATTTCATCCTGTAAATATGGGAAATCTATTCACAGGAAACAATAGCCTTGTCTCATGCACACCAAAAGGGATAATAACACTTATAGAATCAACTGGAACAGACATAAGCGGAAAACATGCTGTTGTGATAGGAAGAAGCAATATCGTAGGAAAACCAGTATCGACATTACTACTCCAAAAAAACGCAACAGTAACCATCTGCCATTCAAGAACACAAAATATGGCAGAGATCTGCAAGACAGCAGATATATTAGTTGCAGCAGTAGGAAGACCAAAACTAGTAACAGCAGATATGGTAAAAGAAGGAGCAGTAGTAATTGATGTAGGAGTTAACAGAGTTGATGATGACTCAGAAAAAGGATATCATCTTGAAGGCGATGTTGACTTTGAAAACGTAAAAGGCAAATGCTCACACATAACACCTGTTCCAGGTGGAGTTGGCCCTATGACAATAGCATCATTACTAGAAAACACATTAACTGCATACAAGATGCAAAATAATCTAAAATGACGATAAAAATAGCTGTAATGGCATCAACAAACGGAACAGATCTTCAGGCTATAATGGATGCTATAAAGAACAAAGAGCTTGATGCAGAATTAAAGATTGTCCTAGCAAACAAAGAATGCTATGCTATCGAAAGAGCACAAAACCAGGGATTCAAGACAAGAATAGAATTGTACAAAAAAGATGAAGACACAAGAGAAAGCTACGACAAAAGAGTTGCAGAGATCTTAGACCAGGAAGAAGTAGAACTTTTAGTCCTTGTAGGCTATATGCGTCTTTTTAGCCCATGGTTTGCAAACAAATATAAAGACAGGATAATGAACATTCATCCTTCACTACTGCCTTCATTCCCAGGAATGGACAGGTCAGTACATGAAGACATCCTTAACTATGGATGTAAGGTCAGCGGATGCACAATCCACTTTGTTGACGAAGGAATGGACACAGGACCTATAATAATGCAGGGAACAGTAGACATAGAGAACGACGAGACAGTAGATTCATTGAAAGAAAAGGTCCAGACATTAGAAAAAGAGCTTTACCCTAAAGCTATACAGCTTTTTGGAGAAGGAAAGATAAAGGTTGAAGGAAGAAAAGTTATAGTCAAAAAATAAAAAAGAGGGATAGGGGAGGAAAAAATGGAAGAACAAAAATACAAAAAAATAATCAAAGAAAACTTAGACAATACCCTGTTCTCAGGATACATCCCAGAACTTGGAACACATAAATCAGGAAAAGTAAGAGAAGTACATTTTACATCACCAAAAGTTGGAAAACCTATAGTGATGGTGGCATCAGATAGGATATCTTGCTTTGACCATGTACTTAGCAGGCAGATCCCTTTCAAAGGATTAACATTAAACCTCTTCGCACAATGGGCATTTGACAACACAACAGATATTGTTCCAAACGCTGTCATAAGAAGCCCTCATGGAAATGTTATTGTCCAGAAAAAGATGAATAAGATTGCATTCGAATTCGTTGTAAGAGGATATGTTTGGGGAAGCATGGCTGCAGACTACGAAGATGGAAAAAGAGAGTTCTGCGGAATAAAGCTTTCAGATTCATTGCTAAGATACCAAAAGCTTAGAGAACCATTATTTACTCCAGCTACAAAAGCAGAAGATGGAGATCATGATGTTAATGTAAGCTTTGAATACATGGCAGATAAGCTTGGAAAAAAACTGGCAACACAGCTCAGAGATATCTCAATAAGACTATTTAAGCGTGCATCAAAACTGGCAGAACAGAAAGGATTTATCTTCATTGACACAAAGTATGAGTTTGGTATCGACGAAAAAGGAAAGATCAACCTGATTGACGAAGCAAACACACCAGATTCATCAAGATACTGTACAATAGAAGAATACAACAAATACACAGGAATAAAGAAAGAGATGGATACAGGAAGATACAAAGATGTAACAGAACTTCTTAAGAAAAAACCACAGCTAAAGATAAAAGAGCTGTCAAAACAGTTCGTTAGAGATGTTCTTGTTGAAAAAGGATATGGTGCTTACGGATCAACAGAAAAGCCGCCAGAACTTGAAGACAAAGATGTAATAGAAGTTGCTTACAGATATATCAGTTTATATGAAAGCCTGACAGGAAATAAGTTCAATTTCCCTCAGTCAGATGTAAGCACAGATATGATCCAAAAGCTAAGAAAAGAAGGATACATCAAAGGTGGCTTAGTAGTTATCATAGCAGGATCAGACAGTGACATGCCTCATCTGAAAAAGATCCAGGAAGAGTTGAACAAATACGGACTGGCATCAGTCATAAGAATCTGCTCAGCACACAAACAACCAAGAAGATGTGAAGAGATCATAAACAAATACAACCAGTCTGAAGAACCAGTTGTATTTATCTCTGTTGCAGGAGGAACAGATGCTCTTTCAGGAGTTGTATCATTCCACAGCGTTCACCCAGTGATCAGCTGTCCTCCTGATGCAGATGATTGCTTTTCTTGCTTAGAGAATCCACCAGGAAGCTCTAACTCATTGATCTTAAGACCTGCTAATGCAGCAAGACATGCAGCACAGATCTTAGGACTCTCAAATGAGAAGATCCAGAAAGCGATAAAAAAGAAAAACAAAGAAAAGATAGAAAAGCTGGAGAAAGCTGACAGAGGTTAATATGGACTATAAAGACTCAGGAGTTAACATCGAACTTGGAGATGATGCATCAAAGATATTGTACAAAGCTGCAAAGCTTACCTTTGATAACAGAAAAGGCAATATCGGAGAGATCATCGTTCCATTTGATGATTTCTCAGGAGTCAGAGCCATTAACATCGGAAATCTTCCTGAAGGAAGCCTTATGTGCATAGGTTTTGACGGAGTCGGAACAAAAGTAGAGATTGCACAGAGGATGAACAACCATAAGACAATAGCCTTTGATCTTTTTGCAATGGTCTGTGATGATGCAATAGTAAGAGGAGCAGAACCAGTCCTTATCGGAAGTGTTCTTGACGTTAATTCTTTAGGAAAAGAAAACGAATCACACATAGAACAGCTAAAACAACTTGCAGAAGGCTATGTAAAAGCTGCTGATGCAGCAAATGTTGCAGTAATCAACGGAGAATTAGCTGAACTTGGAGATGGTGTTGGTGGTTATGGAAAGTTCAAGTACAATTGGTGCTCCAGCATAGCATGGTTTGCAAACAAAAACAAGCTTTTCACAGGAAAAGAAGTTCAGCTAGGAGATTCTGTTGTTGTTCTTGAAGAAAAAGGCTTCAGATCAAACGGATTATCTCTTACAAGAAAGGTTTTTGAACAAAAACATGGTCCAGAATGGCACAATTTTGAATTTGAAGGAGAAAAATTAGGAAATTTAGTCCTCATACCTTCAACAATATATTCAAAAGCTGTTATTCATATGCATGGTGGTTTCAAGACAGAAGGATGCTGTAAGATCCATGGTGTCTCTCATATCACAGGAGGCGGATTGCCAGGAAAACTTGGCAGAGTCCTAAAACCATCAGGTTATGGAGCTGAACTAGACAATCTTTTCGAACCATGCAAAGCTATGCAATATTGCCAGGAACTAGGAAACATAGCAGACAAAGAAGCATACAGGACATGGAACATGGGCCAAGGCTTAGCAATAATAACACCAGAGCCAGAAAAAGTTATCCAGGAAGCAGCAAAGTTCAACATAAAAGCCCAGATTGCAGGCAAAGTCATCGAAGAAAACAAAATAAAAATAAAAAGTAAAGGAAAAGATAAAGAAGATCTACTCTTTGATATCGAGTGATTTTAACAATTTAACTCTTTCTGTTCTGTTGATTTCTCCGCCTTTATCCATATAACTGGCATATCTTCCGTCAAACCAGTCTTTCTCCTGCCTATACGCACATTCAGCTAATCTGTTCATTGTCCTATCAAAATCCTTCCTAGGACCATCGCCATTATTGAAGAACTCACGTGGATTCAACAATTTCCAATACTGCTTATCACCACTTCTCCTTGCATCTGTACGATCAAGCCTCTTCTTTTGTCCATATTCTCCAGGGCTTGAATATAGAAACCAATGTATGCAATGAAATAAGAATTCATATTGGTCCTTTGTCAGCTTTCCTTCTCTCTCAACAGCATATTCAGCTGCCCTATGTTCTAACGCACCGTCATATCTTTCTTTCGCAGCCAAGACTGCCCCTTCTATCAGATACTTAACACTACTCTTAACCATAGATTCTAGTTTTTTCTTTCCCATTTTCACTCCCAGCATGTTGTTGCAGGAGGCTTGTCTGTAACATCATAGACAAACGCTCCGACATTATACTTATCCAATAGAACATCATGGATCTGCTGAAGACATTCCCATGATAAGAACCCATCACCCACTTTTACTGGTCTGACTGTCATAAAATCATCTGTTGATACAGCCCTCAACGCAACACTTCTTTTCCCTTTACTATTCATGTCAGATCCAAACAACACAAATATTGTCTGGCTTATATCCTTAAAACCATTTTCATCAATTATCTTTCTTCCTTCAAGATCAACATCCTTAAGCAGATCGACAGTCTCTCTGCTAACTTTAGTAGAAACTGTACTTTTGAAATCAATATCTCCTTCCTTACCCAGGTCATAGACAATCCTGTTAACTTCTCTTACTTCCTGAGGTATTCTTTTAGCAGCTTTCCTTATCTTATCCCAGTTTCTCTCCCCCCTCAAGACAGCAAGATAAGTATAGGTTCTTCCATCTCCCTGTACACCAACAGTCTTCACAGGAACAACTCCTCCGATCAACCCCTCTTGCTTAGCAATTTCATTAACTTTATCATTAACTTCACTCAGATCAACATTCTCAACACCATCAACAATCCTTATTCCTATTCCAGGACCAGGAAATGGCTGTCTTGCATATATCGACTCAGGCAATCCTATCTCTTTTGCTGCCTTCCTAACTTCATCCTTGAATATCATATTATTCGGCTCAACTAGCCTTCCCTTTTTCTTCATATCTTCTATAAAAGGACATCCCACATTATGATGAGACTTGATATTATCAGCCTTATCACCAACACCTTTGCCACTTTCTATCTGATCTGTATACAATGTCCCCTGTCCTAAGAAAGTCTTATCAGCATCTAATTTCAGTTCTTCACACACTTCCTGCATTATCTTCCCAAAAAGATCACCTATAGCTTTCCTTTTCTCTTCAGGATCGCTCATCTTACTGACAGCTTCTATAAACCTGTCTTCACACTCTTTAAAAATAAGATTCTTCACACCAGCCTTCTCCATACTTTTAACAACTTCTTTATTCTCATTCTTTCTCATCAAAGCTCCGATATAAACATTATACACATTCCCGATGTTCTCAGTCTTAGAAAGAACAGCAGCAACAAAAGTAGAATCAACTCCACCACTTACAAAATTGATTACATCATTCTTCCCCACTGTTTTCTGGACATATTTCTTGCACTGCTCGATATAGTTCCCCATATTCCAGTCATCACCACAGCCGCAGATATTATGAACAAAATTAGAGACAATATCCTTTCCATTTACAGTATGAGTAACTTCAGGATGGAACTGTACACCATAAATCTTCTTATCATCATTCGCTATAGAAGCTACATGATTGTCAGTCCTTCCTATAACTCTAAAACCTTTTGCAAGATCTCCTCCGTCAACACTGTCTCCATGGCTCATCCAGGTAGTTATCTTTTCTTTAAGTCCAGAATAAAGATCATGCTCATTCTCCACCATCACACTACTTTCCCCATACTCTTTGATAGAATCTCCACCTCTTATCATCCCACCACCCAGAGTATAGTTGATCAATTGCATGCCATAGCATATTCCTAGCACAGGAATACCTAACTCAAGAATTTCCCTATCAATTTGTGGAGCTCCATCACCATAAACACTGTCAGGCCCACCAGATAAGATAATTCCTTTAGGATTATCTCCTACAATATCTTCAGAATGATAATCATGAGGCTTTATCTCAGAAAAAACATTGCACTGCCTCACAATCTTGGCAATAAGCTGAGTGTACTGTCCTCCAAAATCTAAAACAAGGATCTTTTCAGCACTCATCTTTTCACCATTAAGCTTTCTTTTTCAAGTATATCAGGTTCTTTGTGTCAGCTCCATTCCCAATAGATATAACTTCAGCTCCAGTAAAATGCTCTAATGCAGCAATATAATCCTGGACTGATTTAGGTAATGGGTCATCCACACTTCTTTTATCAACAGCAATAGGGCTGTCCTTCCACCCATTCATAACTTTTATTATAGGGATAGCATACTTCAAGACCTGTTCATTAGGCATAGGATCTCCTGTTTTTATCAAATCTCCTGTCTTATATTCTTTTCCTTCAGACTCAGGATTACTCTTCCCTTCTGGAACATAGATAACATAAGCGATAACCAATCCCACTTTATCAAGGTCATCTCCTCTATCCATAGCAGATATAGAAAGATATGGACCTTGCTTCTTATTGACAAGGTGATGAGCAACACAATCTATAAATCCAGTAATCCTTGGTTTTTTAGTAGTAGCTCCTCTTTCCCCATAGTGTTTTGAAGAAGCGATAGCCATAGCAACAACTATAGGATACTCTTTTCCATCCTTATCTTTGTAGGTTGTAGGATCCAAGATTCCGTTCTCTCCAACAGAATCCATAAACTGCTTTTGTATCTCATCAAAATCTTCACACACACCTTTCAGTTCATTTAACGTGGTTATCCCCTGATCTGAAAAGAAGGTCTGCGGCACAAAACCGACAGGATTCTCTCCTCTGCCAACTCTTGAAGATACAAATTTGATTACATTTATGACTGCTGTATTGTATTTGGCAATATTATAATTAGCTGCAGAGATAGTCCCGCTTGCGCTTGTATCAGCTGAAGTAGCAGATCTGAAATGAGTCTTTATCTTATTTGAAAGAAAAAAACTTTGTGCTGCTTCAACAAGCATCTTATCTCCCTTCTCCAAAGTATCGTCAACTAGATCCATATTCTTCGTCCTTTCAGGAAAGAGCTTATTTTCTACAACAGTCTTTCTGAAAAGATCAACAATATATCTTACTTTATCATCTGCTTTAAGAAAACCAACTACATGCTCCGGAATGACAACATTATCATCAGAATTCACTTCTTCACAAAACTTCAGCAGTTGTTCTTGATTTTTTCCCAATACTTCCATCAATCCGATATAATCTCCCATATCTTTCTCAATGATCTTCTTCTGATGTTCTTCCGGCATGTATATGTCATCAAGCCTCAACCCTCTTTTCTTCGCCTTTGAAGCATGTATAGGAGATATGCCTCTTAATGTGGAGGAATTTGAAGCAGTCTGGATAAGATCCATCAGCTTATGATATGGAGCGACAATATGTGGATTTGCTATAAAAAGTTTTTCAGAGTAATCTATATTTCTTTCAGTAAGCTGGGAAAGCTCCCCCATAAGATTTACAGGATCCACAACACACTCAGAACCGATAAGATTTAACTTGCCTGGAACTAATATTCCTGAAGGAACTACATGGAAAACATATTTTACTCCATCATGATAGACTGTATGGCCTGCATTTTCTCCTGAATTTGATCTCATTATCAGTTTGATCTTTGAGTGATTAGCAACAGCATCTGTTATCTTTCCCTTCCCTTCATCACCAAAAAAACCGCCTGCTACAACCAAAACATCATTCTTGTCTATCAGAGGAAGCAAGGCCTCATCAAAAGAAGTTACCTCATATTCTTGAGAAATATCACGATTTAATCCTTCAATAACACCGATATCCTTCATATGTTGGTGTGCTTCTTTGGTTATCATAAGATCAACCCCACCTTCTGGCTTTATATGTCATGTTCTCTGGTAATATGATATCATGCGGCTTGCCTTCTCTCATAGAAAGCTCAGAGATAAGCTTAACTCTTGCTTTCTTATGAAGCTCATCCAGATTCTTGCATCCGCACGTAACCATCGTTGATATCATCTTCTTTGTGATATCATCGAGAACATTTTCCTTAAGTTTTCCGACAAAAGGAACAAATCCATCAACCCCTTCATCAAAACTTACCTGGCCATATCTTTGCTGTCTCCAGGCCTTAGCTCTTGAATGTCCTTCTCCCCAATACTGCTTGAACTTCCTGTCTTCTGGATGGAACGGAGCATTGCTTTCCTCACATCCAACAAACATCCTTCCGCACATTATTGCATCAGCACCAAAAGCCAAAGCCATAGTCATATCTTTCGCAAAACTATGGCCTCCATCAGAAATAATTGGAATATAAACACCTGTTTCTTCATAATATTTATCTCTCTCAGCACAGACTTCTTCAACAACATCAGCCTGTCCTCTTCCAGTCCCCTTTTGTTCTTGAGTTATACATATAGAACCGCCACCCATTCCAACCTTTACAGCATCAACACCTGCATCTGCAAGATATCTGAATCCTTCAGCAGTTATTATATTGCCTCCCATAACAGGTATTGTCGGATACTCTCCTTTGCAGAACTGGACAGCCTCTTTCTGCCACTCAGTATAGCCGTCTGACGAATCTACAACTATCATATCAACTCCAGCTTTCACTAAAGCAGGAACTCTTTCTTTGTAATCATGTGTATTGATAGCAGCTGCACAGATATATCTCTTATTAGCATCAATAAGCTCCTTAGGATGGCTTATATGCTTATAGATATCTTTTCTGAATACTAAAGAATGTAATTTATTATCCTCTCCGACAATAGCGATAAACTTAGAGTTATTCTCCTCCACGATCCTGTTTGCTTCCTCTAAATCAATACCCACTTTAGCAAATGTGATATATTCTCTTATTGTCTTTATTATCTCTTCATCTGTCGCATTATTAGCTTTCATCTCAGATGTTATCTCATCAAGGCCCTTCGGGATAAATTTCCTCATAACATCAGATATCTTTTCATCTCCCATCCTGTTCTTAAGATAATTAACATTTACAGAACCCAACAATACTCCATTCTCATCTATTACAGGATATATCGAATACCCTTCCTTGACAGCTTTTTCAAAAGCATCTTCAACAGTATCATTAGGAGACAATGTCTTTGGCTTTACAAATCCAGCCTTAGCACCCTTAACTTCAGCAACCTTTCTTGCTTCATCTTCAACAGGCTGTGAGCAATAATGCACACCAATGCCACCGTTCTGGGCCAAAGCGATCGCAAGTCCAGACCCTGTCACAGACTGCATAGCAGCAGACATAAAAGGAAGATTAAGTATGATTTTAGCACTCTCCATACCGCTCTCTTTAGTAAACTTTGTCAGTGGAGTTCTTAAAGAGATCTTATCAGGTGTACAATCCCGAGGAGTCTCTCCTGGCAGGAATCTATACTCCATAAAAGTCCTAGAAGGATCATTGATTATCTCTTTTGCCATTCAAAACCCCCTCAAAATTTAGCATGTATACCATAAAAAACAAAATTGCAAGTTATTTAAATATGTTTCTGTTGTATAATATCTAGGAAATGTATACTTCGTCTCGAGTTGGTAACTATTTCTTGTCGACTAATTTAATCTTCTTGATCAGCATCCTGCCAGTACATTCATTCTCTATAGCTCTCTGGCTATCAACAATCTCCAATCTCTTCTTAAACATAGGCCCATCAAGGACAAAGCTCTCAAACTCTCCGCCTTCTCCAGCTACATTAAACCCGATCTTATCTTTTAACCTTCTCAATTTCGAGATCATCTTATCATCAATCCTCTTTCCTATATCTTTTGTTTCCATGCCATAACCAGCTATAGAGCTGATAATAACATCAAATCCTTCTCTCACCAAACTTTTAAGCTCAGTCTCCTGATCCATATGCCACAAAGGAGAAAATATCTTTAACCCAAGACTATCAGCAACCTTCTCTATCCTTTCACGCTGATATTTAGAAAATAATGCTCCGGTCACAACACCTTCTATCTTATGCTCTTTCTTTGCAGCAGCTAATGCCTTCTTCAGATCAGCAAGCTCTTTTTCCTTAACACCTGCAGTCTCCTGTTCTATTATAGGTAATTCCATCGCCTTCGCCTGCACTTCAGCAAGCTCGATAGCAGGCGTATGAAACATATAAGAATCTTTATTTTTGCTCTTTAATGTTATCAGGCAGCTTATCTCATAATTCTGTCTTTTCATAACATGCATCGCATAGCAGCTGTCTTTCCCAGAACTGAACAACACACCTAGCTTAAGATTAACTTCCGGATAAAAGGTCCTCAAATATTCTGATTTAAGGTTAAATCCTTTTCTCTTAGCAAGTTTAGCTATCGCTCTGTCAAACTTGCTTCCATACTGCGCAGCTTTCTTCCTTCTAGATGCAAATTCTTTATCATAACCAAGACCAACAGCAACATCACGGAGAACAACTTTAGTCAACCCATCTTTTATCTTGTATTTAGCAGGAATCTTCAGTGCATAACTAGTAAGCTTCTTATCCAGAAAAGGAAGCCTAAGCTCAAGATTGTTTGCCATCGCAATAACATCATCCCTATAAAGATCCCTTTCATATATCTTAATGACTCCAGAAAGGCATTCTTTGTTTATCAGATCACTTTTCCTATGCCTTTCATAGCCGGCAAACAGCTCCTCAGATCCAAGTCCGGAAAATATAACTTTGATCCCATCTTTCTTAGCCATCTCACATGCAACATAGAAAGTCAATCCCACTCCAACTTTAACAACATTGGAATCTTCTATCAAAGGAACTACTTTTTTCAGATACTTTTCAGTTTCTTTAAGAGAAATTGTCTTTGTCTTTAGCCTGAATCCTAATTTATCAGCAACTTTCTTAGCATAGACCATATCTTCTGCTTCTCCCATCCCTTTTTCTTTCAAAGCAGCAGTATAGCATGTAAAATCAACACCTAATTCTTTACATGCATGTGCGATCAGACCAGAGTCAATCCCTCCGGAAAACAATATCCCAAACTTCTGATCAGGTATCCTTTTAGAGATAGAATTAACAACAAGCCCAGTCAGCTCTTTCTTTATCTTTTCATATTTACACTTCAATTCAGGTGTTATCTTTAAAAAATCCCTCTCGATAAATTCAACCTTATTCTTCTTCACATCATAAACTAATATCTTCCTGGGATTTAGTTCCTCAGCATCAAACATTCCTATCTCTTTCAATGCCTTTTTCTCAGAAGCAAAACCAAGATGCTCATACTTAGAGAACCATAATGGCTTTACACCGATTATATCTCTCGCAACATAAACTTTATCATCAATCCAATAGCAGAAAGAATAAACACCATCCAGCTCATCTAATATCTCTTTGATCTTTGAAACTCCTTTCTTCTCCAACAACATAAAAAGTAATTCAGAATCATTCCTTGCCTTAAACTTATATTTATCGTTAAGCTCTTCCCAATTATACAGCTCGCAATTTACGATCAGCACACCTTTTCCTTTGAAAGGCTGTTCAACAAAATTAACTACAGAATGCAGGCAATGTCCGATACAGCAATTCTCAGAACTAAAGAGGCCATTACTGTCCTTTCCCCTGTATAATATCTTAGACAGCCCCTTCTTAGCTAGCTTCTTAGCATCCTTATGGTTAAATATCCCTATAATCCCACACATAGGACAAAACAAGAACTCTCTATTTAAAAAGTTATTTCTTCTTAGCGCCGATGATAAGCTTCTTTATCTCAAGCTTTCCTTTGTCAGCACTTATCACAACATCCTGCGTATCATCAAACTTAGTAAGATTGGTTACAACTTCAGGCAGCAACACCCTCTTTCCTCTGAAATCAAGGGTCGTCATTATATCTTTTGATGTCTTTGTTGCCTCTTCAACACCAAGATCGCTCAGTATCTTTGATGCTGACTCTTTTTTATCCCCTTCAGATCTCTTCTTGGAAACTTCATAAAGATATTTTGCTATCTTGTCAGCAACATTAACCTTAGTTGCAGCCATTATTCCCTGCAGCCCAGGAGATATATTCACCTCAATGACAACAGGACCCTTAGCACTTTCTAATATATCAACACCGCATATCTCTGCACCAACTGCCTTTGCAGTATCTATAGCGATCTTTTTAGTGTGAGCATCCAGCTGGCAAGGCTCTGCTTTACCGCCTGCATGTATATTTGCTCTCTTCTCTTCCCCTTCTGCCTTTCTTTTCATCGCTGCAACAACTTTCTTTCCCACAACTATCGCTCTTATATCGATTCCGCCTGTCTCTATATATTCCTGTATCAAAAAAGGCTGTCTCAAAGCTGACAAAGCATCAAGCATTGAAGATGCTGAAGCAAAAGAATCAGCGACCATCACCCCTTTCCCTTGTGTTCCCTGCGGAAACTTCATGATTATAGGATAATTGACCTTCTCTAACAGCTCCCTTGCAGCTTCAGGTGTAGAAGAAAGATATGTTTTAGGCATAGGTATCTTGTTCTTCTGAAGCTCTATCTGTGTAAGCAGCTTATCATGGCTTATAGTAAAAGAATCTGCGCTTATCGGCAGATATATATCTTTCTTAGCCAATACAGATGTTATTGACGCAAGCAAAGGTGAATATCTGAAAGATCCTTTTGCATAGACACAGTCATAATCCTTCAAAGGCTCTCCATTATATAATAGTTCAAGCTCCTTAACACCAAAATTAACTTCTATATTCTTTATATCAAGATCATCAACTTCATCAAAGTAATTCTTCATAGCTTCAGCTGTAAATTGAGAGCTCTTGCTTCCTAGACTGATTAATGCAGCTTTCATTTTTTAGGATTAACCAAAAAATTTCCCTCTTTCAATATATTCTGGCCGACCAATATCTGATATTTCATATCAGTTCTGTCAGCTATCGTAAAATCTGACCTTAATTCCACCCCAGAAAGTCTTATGTTCATCTCAACAACAGGCCTTAATGTATTACCATGGGTAGACTTGACTAATTTAGTCCTGTATATAGGACCTAACTGCAGCTCAGCAGCTAATTTTACATCGATAGAAGACTTTGTCGCTCCAGTATCTATCCTAGCGACAACATTTTTCTTTTTATTCTGGCCATAGACCAGTACTTTTTCAGTAAGCCCTATTATTTTTTGTTTTGCAGCCATAGTAATACCCCTTTTTGGTTTTATAGCGAAATATATCCTAAATCTCTTTATAAACTTTTCTGATAATGTATAATTTTTTCTGAAAGTTTAGCAAATAAACGCTAGAAAACCCAATGTTTTCTAATCATCAGAAATCAAACAAAAAAACAACATCCAATAAGTAAAATCAAACTATTCTTTGAAAAAAATAAAAAGAAAATAAAAGATGAAAAAATAATCACAAAATCTAAAAAATTAAACAAAAATTAAAAAAATAAATTTTTTCTAAAAAATTCCTAAACTTTTTATCGACGATAAAAATAAAACAAAAATTTTTACCAAAAAAAGTAAACTAAAAATTTCTTTTTTTGCAATTTTTTACAAAAACTAACAAAAAAACAAGATTAAGTAAAAAAATAAAGCAAAAACATAAAAAAGTTATTTTCTCGACGATAAAAAACAAAATAAAAAACAAAAGAATAAGACTAAAAAAACTTTTTTATAGAAAAATTTCTAAAAAAATAACAAAAAACATAACATTTATAAATAAAAAAGTATATAATTGCATTAACAAATAAAAAAAATAAAAAACTGGTGATAAACCGAATGTTTTTTTACCTAAAACAAAAAAAAGATGGTGTGTTGTTGTTTTCTACAGGGGTGCAGTGCTAAATGAAAGTAGCTGTTCTTTCTAACATCTTTAAAGAATATTCAAATAAGGAAGTTGAGAATGATCTTTTCAAGGTTGGAAACCTTGTTCATGAAGCATTGAAGAAGAATAACCATGATGTTGAGTTCTTTGATGTCAATGAACAGACATTTGGTAAGCTGTCAAGAGCAAATGTTGACATAGCTTTCAATGTTTGCGAAAGATTCAACGGAAACTCGTTCCATGAGCCTCATGTTGCAGCTATGCTTGAACTGTTAGATATACCATATACTGGTTCTGGTCCTTTAAGCCTGGCTCTTTGTATGAATAAGGCTAGGGTAAAAGAGATAATGATGCATCATGGCATTCCAACACCAAAATGGCAGATATTTTACTCAAGAAACAAGAAACTTGATCCTGATCTGCATTTTCCTTTGATAGTAAAGCCATCAAGGATGGACAACAGCATAGGTATCAGCTCAGATGCAATAGTAAGAAATGAAAAAGAGCTGCAGTCAAGAGTTGGATTCATAAACAGAGTATACAATCAGCCTGCATTGGTTGAAGAATATATCAGAGGAAGAGATCTTGATGTTGGAGTCCTTGGAAATGGAAGCAACCTCATAAGCTTGCCAATTATGGAAGTTTCTTTCAAGAACTTAACTCCAGACCCTATGAGAATCTTCTCTTATGAAGCTAAATGGGATGAAAAAAGTGAATTATACAAGAATGCAGACTACAGGCAGCCAGATGATATCCCTAAATATGTAGAATCAAAGATCAAAAGAGTTGCAGCAGAACTATACAGGTTATTAGATGTAAGGGATTACGGAAGAGTTGACATAAGATTAAGCGAAAACAACATCCCTTATGTTTTAGAGATGAATCCAAATCCAGGAATCTCTTGTGATTGCTCAACACCGATGGCAGCCCAGTCAATAGGATTAGAATATCATGAGATGATACAGAAGATCCTTGATTGTGCAATAGAAAGACATAACCTAAGAGAAAAACTTGGTCCTTTGATAGAAGCTCAGCAGAAAGCTGAAGAAACCAGTTATTCTTAATCCTAAAGTGCATAACACCAAGCGAAGTTCTCGGACAGAGTTATAAAAATACTAGAATCTGAAACAGATCCATTCCAGAATAGAACGTAGCGTGTTATACATTGAGAATCTAATAATTTAAATATAACAACTTCTTCTTGATCAACGTGAGGGTCATAAATAATATATTAGAAAGCAAGGAACTTATTGAACAGCTTATCTCCAGCTATGGTAATATGTCTGAACACAATTTCTGGTATTATTATAACATGAAAGAAGAAGGAGTTATACCGACTTTCTTCATCTTTGAAGAAAAATATGGAGTCTTCGCCCTTTACTATGAAGATGATAATGAATATGAGATCATCTCAGATGTTTTAGCTCCAAAAGAAAAACAATTAGACCTTCTGCTGAACTTCATAGAACATTCATTAAGATCATCAGACAAGATATTCCTAACATTAGAAAAAGAGTTCAGAAGAAAATTTCTTAACAAGATCAGCCAGGAAAAGTACAACATCCATAAACCTTCAAGGATCTTTGACTCTCCAGTATTCAATATGAATGATTTTGACTCTTCTTTGCCAGGAAAAGACTGGAAGAAGATAAGAAACATCAAAAACACATTCTTCAATGAAAACAGAATAGAGATAAAAGAATACAAAAAAGAAGACAAAGAACTGATAAAAAAAGTAATCGAAGACTGGGAAAAGACAAGAAAAAGCACTGTAGCAAAAGCATGGGCCCCTACATTCCTCAACTTTGTAGAGAACGACTTCAAAGGATGTGATATGACAAGAATAATCTATGTTAATGATGAACCATGTGCAATAACAGCAGGATGGAGAATTCCCAATACAAACACATACTATTCATCCATAGGAATCCACAATTACAAACACAAAGGACTTGGAGAAGTTGCTTACGTGGATGATCTAAAGCAGTTAAAAGAAAAAAAATATGATTTTGTCGATTTTGGAGGCTCTGAAAAGAAAAACTTATTAAATTTCAAGCTGAAATTTAATCCACATAGTATGGAAAAGTATTATTTTTTCAAAATCTCAAAGAAATAGGGGTGTTTTTGTTTGGAAGTATTGACAGATAAGAAAGAATTTGAAGAAAAAGCAATAAAAGCTGTTGAAATACATGGCCATGATGCTGAACATAACTATCATCACTATATGAACCAGACAACAAGCGCAAAGATGCCTATATTTGTAGGCTTTGATAACAGCAAAGGTGTTCTTGCACAAAAATCAAAGACAGGCAAGCTTTGGTATATGATATCTGAAGTCCTTGCTCCAAAAGAAGAGAAATTTGAAACATTCATGAAGTTTGTAGATCATGTTTTCAACAAAGACGAAGCTAACAGGCTTCAGATAGAAGTTGACAAGAAATTCAGGAAAGAACTGAAAGAAAAACTTGAAAACACAGACTTCAGATCAGGACAGCTTAACTTTAGGCTTGAATGGCCGATGTATGATATGAAAACATGGGATGGAGATAAGCTTGAAGGAAAGAAATGGAAGAAGATAAGAAATATAAAGAACAGATTCCTTGAAGAACATAAAGTTGAACTAATAGATTCATTGGATCTTCCAAAAGAAGAACTAAAGAAAATCATCACAGACTGGATAGATAAAAGAGGAGCAGAAGATTTTGCCTATAAAGAATGCTATTTTAGGATGGTTGATTCAGATTTCGCAGGCTGTGACATGGCAAAAACACTGATAGTTGATGGAATTCCATGCTCGATAACAGCAGGATGGAGAGTTCCAAACACAAATACATATTATTCAGGCATAGGTGTGCTTAACTACAAATTTGAAGGACTCGGAGAGATAACAAACCTATATGACCTCATAGAGATAAAGAAGATGGGCTTCGATAAAGCCAATTTCGGCGGTTCAGATGATGACCTGCTTGAATTTAAGAACAAATTTAAACCAGTAAGCACATACAACACATATACTTTCTCGATAATGAGGAAAAACAAGGATGGAATTTAAATCCTTCACAAAACTTGAAGACTGTAAGAAGCTTTGGGATAAATACAGCCCAAAAGAGATACTATGGGATCTTTGGGAGTTCAACCATTGCTTCTTCAATCCAAAGATTAATCAGTTCTTTTTCGTAGTAGGTTACCAGGAAGGAAAAGAGATAGGTCTGCTCCCATTACAGTACGAAGGAGATAATGATTTCCATGCATTCTTTGGTGGAAACTATCCTGAAAGAAGGAGATTCTTCATAAAAAACAAAGAACATATCAAAGATTTCCTTAACTCATTCCCAGAAGACATGAATATAGAATACATAGATGATTCTGAGAAAGAATATTTTCCTGATCCAAAAGAATGCGATGTATCCTTCTCACTAAATATAGAGGACTTTCCAGATATAGACTCTTATTTTGCATCTTTCAGCAAAAAACACAGAAAAAACATAAAATATGACCTAAGGCATCTTGAAGAGCTGAACTACAGCACAGTATGGAACAACATAGACGACTTTAAGACACTTGTAGAGCTTAACAAACAAAGATTTAGGGAAGATTCAAACTATCTTCAGGATGGATTTGAAGAAAGCATGAAAAAACTTGTTGAAACAGCAAAAGAAAAAGATATGCTTCACATGTTATCGATAAAGATCAGCAACAAGACAGAAGCTGCTGAAATAGCCATATTCTACAATAACGTCTACTATGTCCTTGACGGAGGAACAAACACAGATATCAAGAACTTAGGAAAGCTTCTTATAGCAGAACATATAAAGAATGCAATAAAATTAAAAGCAAAAAAGATTGATTTTATGTCGGGTGATTCAGGCTGGAAGAAACTTTGGAATTTAGAAGAGACAAAACAATGGGAGTGGATCAACTTTGAGCCAGAATAAGCATCCTTGTGAGACATGCAAAGAACATTGCTGTATTGGAGATTACGGGACATTTCTTACACTAAGAGATGCAGACAGGATATCAAAGCATACTGGAAAAAAGATAGAAGAATTCTGTTTCTATGGCCCGATATGCCAGGATCCAGAAGAGCAGAAAGAAGTTATGGAAGACCGCGACCATTCTTATTTTGAATACTGTGACAATGGAAAAGTCCTCCAGCTAAAAAGCAAAGAAAACAAAGAATGCATCTTCTTAGAAGACAAAAAATGCATTGTCTATCCAGTCAGACCACTGATATGCAAGATCTTTCCTATTGGTTTCAGAAGGATTGACGGAGAACTGAAGATCTTCATAGAGCCAGAAGATAAATACTGCAAATTCACAGAAAAGAACTGCATGAAACACATCCTAAACTGTCTTAACTATACAAGTGCACAGGCACTCCATCTCATAAACCAATTCCTAAAAGAGACAGATGAATATAAAGAATATTCAAAAGAATTCGAGGAAAAATCTCCTTCCGAGGTTTTAAAAAGCCTCAAAAAGATTTAAATATTTTACTTGCTTTCTACCTTTCATGTACGGAAAATATCTATTGATCATACCTTATTTTATTTACTCCATGACTTACGGTGGAGACTCCACTCAGATAAAAGCTGATACTACAAAAGCTCCAAAAAGTGAGCTTGAACTCCTTATTGATGCAAGAGATGCTGCTGAACAGGCTCAATTAAAGATACAGGAGCTAAGAGAAGGAAGAGAAGAGATGATAAAATACCTGGAAGGGAAAAAAGCAGAACTAAAAAAGATTGAAGCAGAAAGAGACAGCATAAAAGCAAAGCTTTCTAAGTAAATTGGTAAGGTTTATATAATACCTCATCAAATATCCAGACAAAGAGGTGATAAGACACACCTCTGGGCTTTCTCAGAGAATAAAGGGGGATTTTGATGGAAACAAACTATAAAGTTGTCATCTCAAGCGATTTCAACAAATCATTTGAATCGGAGCTTGAAGCTCTTGGAATTTCTAGAGACTCTGTAGAAAGAGTTGACCCAAAGATCGACAAAGAAGATCTTATATCAAAATTAAAAGGAGCTAACGCTCTTGCAGTTCGTTCTAATCCAAAAGTGACTGCTGATATAATAGAAGCAGCTGCTCCATCTAAAAATCTTGAAATTATAGTCAGAGGTGGTGTTGGTGTTGATAATATAGATTTAGAAGCTGCAAAGAAACATGGGGTTGCAGTATGTAATACACCAGAAGCAAATATAATATCAGTTGCTGAAAGAGTTATGGCTTTCACATTAAATTCAGCTGCTGAACTAGATTTCTATGATAATACATCAAAATTAGGAATTTGGGCTAAAAAGACTGACAAAGATATTGGGGAAAAGCCAAAGCCAACGGAAGTCTATGGAAAAACAATGGGAATATATGGTTTAGGCAATATCGGAAAAGGTGTTGCAACAAGAGCAAAAGCATTTGGCATGGAAATACTTGCATATGATCCATTTGCAAGCAAAGAGATGGCAGAAAAGATGGGTGTCAAGCTAGTTTCTTTGAATGAATTAGTAGAAAAATCAGATTATATGACTATACACGCTCCTTTGACAGACAAGACTAAAGACAGCATAAACAAAGAAGTGCTTTCCAGAGCAAAAGATAATCTTACATTGATAAATACTTCAAGAGGAGACATAATTGAAGAAGGAGCTATAGGGTATCTCTTAGATAATAAATCAAAAAGCAGGGTTTGTTTAGATGTATTCAAAGGGGAGAAAAAGTTTGAAGAGAACTATGAAGAAGGAAAATATAAATTTTTACAGAAAAAATATTTAAATAGATTAAAATTATCTCCGCATCTAGGAGCATCAACACCTGGAGCTTCTGAAAGAGTTGCAAAAGAGACAGCATCTAATATCGCAGAACTATTAGTAAATGGAAGATTAAAAAACGCTGTTAACTTTGCAAGGATTCCCGATGATATAGATGCGAGATATTTAGATCTTGCAGATAGGATCGGTTACTTGTGTGCAAATATAGCGCAGGTTGAAGAAGGAAACAAGCATGTTGTAGCGATTGAATATACATGCTATAATGAACTTAACAAACACACAGAATTATTTGGAAACTTTATAACAAAAGGAGTCCTAAGGACAAGAGTACCTCAGACAAGCACTGTCAACGCAATGGAAATTGCTGACGAACAAGGAATTGATGTAAAAGGAAGAAAACCATACGAATCAAAAGATTACAACGCAATAACTGTTGACATAATAACTGAAGAAGAAGGCGGTCAAAGAAAAAAACACAGCGTCAGAGGAACAATTGGGGACGAAGGTTCATTAATACAGAGGATAGATGGGTATAGTAGGGTCAACATTATCCCCGAAGGAGACAAATTCTTGATAGAATATGATAACAAACCAGGAATGGTTGCTACAGTTGGTAAAATAATAGAAAAATATGGTGTAAATATAGGGTTCATGAACATTACAGAAAGACAAGATAAATCAATATCTCTTGCAACATTCTCAACAGACAAACCACTGTCGGAAGAAGCGATGAAAGAGATGAAACAAGATCTAAACCATAAAGGTATTCAGGTATATTTACAGAAACATGTAAGCTTCAGATAAGGGGGAATACAAATGAAAAAACAGTATCATGAGTGCAGAATAGATGAATTAGGAGATCACCTGATAAGGAAAGATATCAGGGTTGAAGTTCCAGGAGTTGTTAAAGACATAACACCGCATAAGTTCTTCTGGTATAATGCTGTTTTACATGACAATGGAAACCAGATACCTATAAGAGTCCAGAGAGATTTTTGGTTTGGAGATACATCTGCTCTGAGTTATATGAAAGAATCAGAATCAAAAGGAAAAGAGATAGTGATCCAGGGAACTCTTGAAAAACATCTTGAAGGATATAAGATAAATTCAGGTGGAGTTAAATTAAGGACCAAAGATGGAGAATATTATTCTTTCGGATTTGACAGGCCTTAATCTTTTTTTCCTTTTTCTACAACAGGAACTATAGCGATTCCTCCTCTAGAATTGAAATTTCCTGTAACTTTTATCCATTTTGGCTCTAATAAACTCCAAATATCATTAGCGATCCTGTTCACACAGTCTTCATGGAACTCTCCATGATTTCTGAAAGAAAAAAGATACAATTTTAGTGACTTACTCTCAACTAACTTAGAATCAGGAATATATTCAATATCGATCTTAGCAAAATCAGGCTGTCCAGTTACAGGACATATTGCTGTAAATTCATTGCATTCTAACTTAACCACATAATTATTCTCAGGATGCTTATTATCAAAACTTTCCAATAAAGAAGCATCTGGCTTATCATACTTATAATCAACCTTCTTTCCTAAAGCACTAAATTCAGAAGTCATTTACAAACTCTCAATAAGTTTCTTAACCTTATCTTTGTCAATAGAAAGCATAAAACCTGCTAACTTTGGTCCCCTATCTTTATTGATAAGCACTTGATACGCTGCTTTAAAAAAATCCTTTGGTTTAACATCATTTTCCTGGCATAATTCCCAGAATTTATTATGCAATTCTTCCTCACCCAGCTCATTATCAAGCTCAGCAATAACCTTCTTAAGAACTTCTTTCTCTTTATCATCAATCTCAATACCTTCAGCTAATTTATCCTGCACCTGAAACTTATATTGCTCTGGAGCAAACCTTTCTATCCATCTCTTTGCATCCCTTAATCTCTGCAGTACATAATGAAGATCCATCCCTTCAATATTTTCATCAACATGTCCTGTTTTCTTCAATATCTCTATGGCTTTCTCCTCACTTAATCCAACTTGTATAACTGTTGCAGCTAAAGTAAATGGTATCTGCTTAGGCATCCTGTCAGGAATATCCCCAACATGCGCTAACTCATATATTCTCTTCTGGTTTGCAACTTCATTCTTGTTATCATCAGTCTCTTCTCCAAAATACATCCTCTCTGCCCTATCAAACCTTTCATAAAGAAGTATCATATCATTTCTTCCTTCAGGATCAAAATCAAGCACAGCATGCGGCCTAGTCTTAACCAACAAATATCTAATAATCTGCGCAGGAATATAATTGAACATCTCAGCAAATCCAAAACCCTTTCCTTTAGAAGTGCTCATCTTCTTTCCGCCAACATTAAAGAACTCATAACCTTTTCCTGTCTCCTCTCTTGTAGATGGATAAGGTGGTGGAAAATCTAACACCTGATCAGCTATTGCTATAGAAATAGTTCTTGAACCTCCAGCAGTAAAATGATCTTTGCCGGCAAACTCACATACAACACCGACTGAAGGCCATTTAGCAGCCCACTCAACTTTCCAGGGAAGCTTCCCGTTTCCATCATAAGGGCTTATCTGTCCTTCATGACCGCATCCTTCAGCCCAGTCAACAAGATTCTTCTCACACTTATATGTCAAAAGCTCATTCTCTTTATCCCATTTTGTCGCTTTTGTAGTTGCTATCTTTCCGCATTTCTCACATATCACATTAAAAGGGATCTTATTATACTCTTTACTATAAGTTTCCTCAAAAATCTCCTTTATTGTATCAGAATTATCCAAAACTTTCTTTATCGCTGCATTAAAAGTTCCCTTTTCATACTGCTCACCAGTGCTCTGTATCTCACATTCTATGCCTATCTCTTCAAACTTCTCAACAACCTGCATAAAATAATAGTCTGCAAAGCTCTTATATCCTTCAAAAGGTGAAGGAATATTCCTAAAAGGCATCCCTAGATATTTATCATAACTCTTAGGCAGTTCTTTGTTCGGCTTGTCATAAGGATCAATATCATCTGAACTCAATATAAACTTAGCTTTCAACCCCAAATCTCTCATAGCCTTAGCGATAACATCATGTATTATCCATCCTCTTCCAGACCCTATATGTATCGTGCCAGATGGCGTCTTCTCATCATATACGATAAATCCCTTCTCTTCAACAATCTTCTTAAGAACAGGATCTTTCTCAACCCTTTCCTTAACTTCCTTAGCGATCTGGTCTGCCCAATGGATATTTTCTTCTGCCATTATCTTTTCACTTCTCCTTCAAAATTATATTCAACTGAGCCAGTGATCTTTATATGGTTTGTCTTTTCATCCCATTCAACCTTAACATTCCCACCAGCCATGTGGACTGTAACATTCCTATTTGTCTTTTCATTCAAAACACCAGCAACAACTGATGCACAAGCTCCGGTTCCGCAGCTCAATGTTGTTCCAACTCCTCTTTCCCAGACTCGTATAGTGATCTCATCTTCATTATTCACTTGAACAAATTCAACATTTGTCCTCTTTGGAAAACTCTCATGATTCTCTATGATCTTTCCCTCTTCTTCAAAAGCATATTCAGCCAGATCATCTACAAATATAACGCAATGAGGGTTATCCAGGGATAATGCAGTGATCCTTACTATCCTGTCACTTAAAACTAGCTGCTCATTAACAACTTTCTCTCCTTCTCCAAGCATAGGTATCTCTTTCCTATCTAATATAGGCTCTCCAACATCAACTACCATCTCATCTTCCAGTGCTGCATTCATAACTCTTTTCTGTGCCTCTATAGTCATGCCTTTCTTATTGGCCATCCCATGATCAAAAGCATATTTTGCAGCACACCTGGCTCCATTGATGCTTATCCCTCCTTCAGAACCATCAGGATTAAACACTCTCATCTTGACATCAGCCTTATCGCTTTTCTCTATTATCACTATCCCATCTCCACCTATCCCATATTTTCTTCTGCAGAGGTCTATAGCTAGCTCAGAATAATCCTTCTCAATCTTCTCTTCTATCCCATTTATCACTATAATATCGTTTCCCAGAGCATTCATCTTCGTGAATTTCATAGCTAGAGCAGAAAAACTGGCTATTTATAAAGATTGCTGTCAAAAACCAACATTTAAATACCATCCTGCCTTAAAACACCATAAAATGACTGAGGAAGGATACATACAATCCAAATTAAGGAAGACAAAAGAGACGGTTGATAAGGTATTTGATAAAGCAGAAAAAGTTAGCCAGGATGTTGAAAAGCACTACACAAATTTCTCAGAGACAAAGAAAGAGCTTGCAATAATGCTAAGAGCAATGAAAAAAGAGGCTGAAGTCATAAAAAAGACAGCCAACCTATCCAAGATAAAGAAAGAGATCATGGATGAAGTCAAGAAATACTTTGCAGAAAAGCAAAAATTAGTAAAAAAGGAATTTGAAAAAGATTTTGCAGCTCTGCAAGACAAGCTAAGCAGGAAATTCTCAGATATAAGCAAATCCCACAGGGCAGAACTGTTCAGAGAGTCAAAAAAGATCATTAAAGACGCACTACAAAGAAGCCTTAATGTCCATGTATCGATTAAAGGGGACAAAAAGAGAAAAAAAGACTATATTTTCTAAATTTCTTCAGCAGTTGAATTTCTTTGCTGTGTAAGCTCGATATCTACAGGATTTCCTATGTAGATAAAAGGAAGCATATACTTTCCGCCATAGCTCTTCTGATAGACAAGATAATCATGGCTCATCTGTTTCTCAGCTTTTGGAGAGATAACACCATACTTCATAAATAGCTCATCCCACACTTCGACAACCTCTTGATTTGTATAAGCCATCTTTGTAAATACTTCATTTGTATCATATATGCTCTGGAATCCGTCAAACTGGACAACAACAAAATAATGCTCTCCATCCTCAGTTGGAAAAGAAATCGCTTTTATCTCATAAGTTGTATTTGTTGAGTTCTCATACTGGAATAATCCGGCCTTCTGCACTATATCCAAAAACATAGATGTCATCAAAAATGCTCTTTCCCTATCTCCTCCTTTCCTTTTCACCAATGTTTCTGTAGGAGTAGGATAAGGAACATCAGATTCATTATCTTCGATATTCTCTATAACCCATTGCTGTGCAAGCTCAAAATAGCTCCACATATGCCCTGGCAGTGACAATATATTGCTGTCAACAGTAACTTCAACTAGTTTATCATCAGGGTCTATAAACCATTCTACATTTTCAGGATTTATATACGGCCTGCATGTTCCTGTCTCGTTCCAATAATAGTTCAATGCAGCAGAAGTCCCATCTGGATGGTCAAACATGCATTCATCTTTACAATACTCACATTCAAGATGATCTTCATCACATTCTCCATTGCCGCAAAGCTCTTTCGCATATCTGCATACATTGTTTACGCATGCAAATCCTTTATTGCAGTCTTTTCTGATAAAATCTGTTCCAGGACAGCATTCAAAAGGACATTTCTTCTTTACACATTTATTTCCTTCACACTTCATGTTTCCCTTACAATATTTTATAACAGGACCGCTTTCACAGCATTCAAACTCACACGTATTGTTCCCAGCAGAAATATTCTTTAATCCAGACTCATTTGTAAGATTTTCAAGGATAAACAGGTTATCCCAGCTTCTAAAAAAGAAAGGCATTATTCCAGCTATAACAACTATTATGATAACTGCCCTGAATAGCCTCTTATCAAGCGTAACCCTCTTCATATTACGGCTATAGAAGAAATTTATATATAAATCTATCTACTAAAGAAAAAAGCTCCATACCTTTGAAACTCATCCACTGCATTACGAACGCCTCTCCAGATATAATTCCTTAATCCTTCCCTTCTTCTCTCGTAGGGAAAAGGACTTTGTTCTTCAGGTAAAGGAGCCAAATTCAGAGTTTGATTTTCAGTCTTCTTCAGATTCCCTTCGCATTCTGGATGATGTCCATTGTTGCAATACTTAGCTTCATGGTCTGCTTTGCTGAGTAGTTCTGATAAAGTATCTAAATAATTACAATCCCCTTTCCTGGGACATCCTTTTTTTGCTATTTTTTCTAATTCCGGCATATCCTTTGGGATCAGTAAGTTACTTAAAAGATTTGTCCTTAAGTATTGACAACAAATTTAATGAAACAGTATCAAATTTAATTAAAAAGGGGTTCTTTATAATTACTTATTTCTGATTTATAAAATTCAGTTAAATATATAAATAGAATCCAAATATAAACAATAATGGTACTTTCAACAGGTATTATCTTTGGGATCTTGACCATGTTTTCCTGGGGAATTTCTGATTTTCTTGCAAAAAATCTTGTTGAAAAGATTGGAGCTTTTAGAGCTTTTATTTACAGTTATATTATCGGAGTGATTCCTTTGGTTATTTGGTCTTTTTTCTATCCCCAAGATATTGCTCTTACAAAGGTCTTTGTTATCGTATTATTACTCGGGGCATTCCTTAATTTTCTGGGATATCTGTTCCTTTACAAAGGCCTTTCGATAGAGAAAGTTTCGGTTCTTTCACCAATTGTCGCATGTAACCCGGTAATCATAATCTTGTTGAGCTTCATATTCCTAAATGAAATCCTGAATCTAAGCCAGGGAGCAGGTATTGCTTTACTGGTAATTGGATTGATCCTTACAACTATCCAGAGCACTAAATTTAAGATTCATAACAAAAAAGGAGTTCTTTATGGTTTTCTGACAATGCTAAGCTGGGGGATTGCAATATTCATATTGGGTTTTCTCGTTAAAGAATCCAGTTGGCTTTTCCCTGTATTGATGTTCAGAGCCTTGACTTGGTTCTATGGCTTTGTTTTCTTCAACCTAAGAGAAGTTCCTTTAAAGATTCCAAAAAAGACAGCAATCATCACTCTTATTGTGTTTGTTGGACTACTGGATATGTTAGGGACTATATTTTATGGACTTGGTTCAAGTAAAGATTTGATTTCTGTCGTTGGACCAATAGCAGCACTATACCCTGCTGTAACTCTGGTGCTTGCCAGACTATTTATCAAAGAAAGATTGATACCAGTACAGAAGATTGGAGTAATAATTATATTAGCCGGGCTGGTCATAATATCATTATGAGGTTAGAAATATGGATGTTTTTTCACATGGACTATGGAGTTATATATTCTTCAATAAGATAAAGAAACCTTTCTATGCAGTCTTGTTTGGGTTCTTGCCGGATGTTGCTTCATGGGGAATTTTCCTGATGTACTCATTGATTACAGGAAAACTTGTCTTTGAAGAGCCTGTAGTCAGCAATATCCCTGAATGGGTTTTCACATTATATGGGATAAGCCACAGTCTGGTAGTCGCTGCAGTTGTGATCTTGATTGTCTTCTTGATATTAAAGAAGATTCCTGTATATATGTTCGCATGGCCAATAGCAATTGTCATGGATATTGTAACCCATACAAGAGAATTTCTTCCAACACCATTCTTATGGCCTATATCAGACTGGCATTTTCCGGGATTTAGCTGGGGAAACGGATATTTTATTTTCATAAACTACACGCTGATACTTGGTTCTTTGATCTATATTAGTTATAAAAAAAGCAAAAATAAGAGAAAAAAGACTTAACTTTATATATGATAAATACCTAAAAGCATGTAAAAGAGTTCTTGTTTAGGTTGGAGAAATACCATGAGATTAGCTATAATTTTTGGAGCTATCCTATTGGCATTAGGGTTGAACACAGGTTGTTCTAAAAAAGAAGCTCCAAAGCAAAAGATAGTAAAGGAAATAAGTAATTTTCAGACTGGACTAGATGTACTTCTTGAAGAAAAGCAGGATTTCAAAGATAAAAATATAGGGATCATCACAAATCAGACTGGATTGACAAACAATGGTGTTCATATAGCTGATACGATGAATAGTCTTTACAATATTGTCGCATTATTTGGCCCAGAACACGGGATAAGAGGAGATGTTGAAGCAGGAAAACATGTAAAAAGTTATGTTGACGAAAAAACAGGCATCAAAGTATTCAGCCTGTATGGAAAAAACAGAAAACCTAGCAATGATATGCTTAAAGGAATCAACTTATTAATCTATGACATCCAGGATGTTGGTGCAAGATTCTATACATACATATCAACTTTAGGCTTAGCTATGGAAAAAGCAGCTGAAAGAAACATCCCAATCTATGTTCTTGATAGACCTAATCCAATCAGCGGAAAAAAGATAGAAGGTCCTGTTCTAAACAGAAAGCATAAATCATTTGTCGGCATGTATCCTATTCCGATAAGATATGGTATGACTGTAGGAGAACTTGCAACAATGATAAATGAAGAAGGATGGATAAAAGGAAGATGTGATCTTAAAGTAATCAAGCTGAAAGGATGGAAAAGAGATAAGTGGTATACAAGTCTTAATCTTCCATGGGTTAAGCCGTCCCCGAACATTCCTGATGTATTTGCTGCTGAAAAATATCCTGGCATGTGCCTTTTAGAAGCTACAAATGTATCTGCAGGAAGAGGAACAGAAGCTCCTTTCTCCAAGCTTGGAGCTCCTTGGATCAATAGTGATGAATTGATATCCAAGTTAGAAGAATACAGGCTTCCTGGTATTTATTTTGTTCCAAAAACATTCACTCCTGAATCAATCCGTGGAGTAGCAGCTAATCCAAAATTCAAGGATCAAAAATGCCATGGTGTTGAATTAGTCATAACAGACAAAGATAAGTTTAATTCTGTCCAGACAGGAATCCACATATTACATGCAATAAAAGAATTATATCCAAACAAATTCAAATTTCCATCCTACATAAGAAAACTTTTTGGCAGCACAGCACTTGCTAATTCTCTGAATAACAACAAAGATCCAAAAGAACTTATCAACAACTACAAGCCTGAACTCCAAAGATTTCTAAGAATAAGAGACAGGTATTTGATGTATAAATGAGTCCAAGGGGATTTGAACCCCCGGCCTATCGCTTAAGAGGCGATCGCTCTAACCAGACTGAGCTATGGACCCGTAAACCATGAGATTTGAGAATGATTTATAAAGTTTTTGCAATAACAAACTAAAAAAATGATAGCAAGACACTGTATAAATGGCTATGATCATGAAAAGATAACTGATGTCCATGTATTGATCGAAAAAGACTTAGCAGACCTAAATCCAGATTCAAGGATTGATGTTGACAGGTCAGAACTTACTTTAGATCTCAGATTAGATGGAGAACTGTTCAGGAGATATGAAGTTTCCTTAGGAAGAAACAATACAACTCCAGTAGGAGATTTCAAGATAATAGAAAAATGGGAGAACCCATACTACAAAAAGAACGGAAGATTTTTCATACCAGGATCAAACAATCCGATCGGAAAATATCTTCTCATACTTTACAATCCAGAAACAGACAGCAAGATAAACTGTTCTATACACGGAATCAAAAACTTCATAAAAGGGCATATATCTGATGGCTGCGTCAGGATGCAAAAAGATGATCTTGCAGAATTATTTCTCTACACTTGTTTAGGTTCAGACATAACAATCAGATAATCTTAAGTTCACCAGTAACTAGATCTAATTTCTCATCTTCATCAGGACCGATTGCCATACATGTAACAGTTCCAGGAGAAACTACAGTCTTTCCAGCATCAGTAATCACAGCAGTCTTAAGTCCTTCATCTTCTGCTGCCTGCTTATACTTATACAGCTCTTTCTCATCCTTAACCTTAACAACTATCTTCATCATACCTTCAGAACGCCACTCCTTAACCATACTCTTATCACTTCTGAGAACAGCTTCAACACAGGCATGTCCAACTTGAGCTGCCATCTTTCCTTTAGGCAGTTTCAGATCCATCCTGACTAAAATAACCTGTTTCATATCAATAACTCACCATTATCCATTACTTTCTGACCATCAATAAGTATCGTTGGTTTATAAAATATTCCATCCAGATGTATAGGAACATCAATTTTTCCGCCGTAAGTCTTATTATCACCAACTGCAATATGTGCAGTTCCCATCACTTTCTCATCTTCAAGAGTATTGCCGCTTACCACAGCCTTGTCATTAGTTCCAATCCCAAGCTCAGCAATATTAAAAGCTTCATCTCCAACTTGTTCAAGCATCTTCTTAAGCTTATCAGCAGCCTTGCCTCCTTCAATAGAAATAACATAACCATCATCAACCTCTAATTTGATATCCTCATCCAATTCACCAACACCACCAAAATTTGCATCAACAATAAACATACCTTTAGAACTTCCTTCAACAGGAGCAAGGCAAGCCTCGCCAGCAGGAAGGTTGCTGAAATTATGTTCTTGAGAAAAAACACCATGATCTCTGTTACAAACTCTCCCTTTTATCGACATTGTTATCTTAGTTCCTTTTTCTGTCATAACAATAACTTCATCCGCATCATCCAATATATCACATAACTTATCAGTCCTCTCCTTAATTTTATCATAATCAGCTTCCATTGTCCTGCAGAGAAGATCTTCAGTCGCTTTAGGAAGTGTAGCTATCCTGGCTCCAGCTTTATTAGCTTCCCTCCTTGCATTTGTATGGCTTAAAGACATAGAAGTTGGAATTATAACAACATCAAAAAGCTTCATAAGCATAGCAACCTCATCACTAGGCTCCTCACCATGCTGTTTTCCTATAGGGATCTCAATAAGTTTTGTGGAAGTTATCTTCAAAGAAGACTTTTCTATAGCTCTGCCAATAGCAATCTTGTTCTTATCAGTAATGACCAGGACCTTTTCCCCTTCTTTAACACCCATACACTGAACAATCTTGTCAGCTGCTTGATCTAGACTTATCATTATAGCTTTAATTCCTGACCATCAATAAATATCTTTGGATTTTTGAACACCTGGTCAAAATGAGTTATAGCATATACACTTCCGCCAAACCAATAATTACTTCCTAAAGCGATATGCGCAGTTCCTACAGTCTTCTCATCAACAATAGTAGCTCCGATAAGTGAAGCATTTGGATTCATCCCAATACCTAACTCACCAACTCTTCTTACTCCCCATGGAAACTTAGCTTTTTCCTCTGCCCATTCAAGGGATTCCTTAAGCATCTCAGCTTCCTTACCTCCTTCTATACTGACAACAGTATCTCCTTCTATATTCAGCACAACTGGTTCTTTGACCAAAAAAGATCCTTTCCTTGTTGTCAAAGTTCCATCAATTACAACTTTTCCATAAGTCTTAAGCTTTCCCTTAGGAGGAACATAAACTTCTCCGCAAGGAATATTTCCCCCAGATCCCAACTCAGAATAATCTCCGTCATTTGAAACTGCTTTCTTTCCTCTGATATAGTAGTGTAGGTCTGTTCCATTTTCAGTCACAACCCTTACTTCATTAGCATTATCCAGCTTCTTCTTCAGCCTTTTTCCAGCTTCCTGTAATTTAACATAATTAATATCAATAGGATCTATAACTTTGTATATCTCATCTGTCCTGACCATCCCTAAAGAAGGGCTTGATACAAACCTATGGCCTTTAGATTCGCAAAACAACCTATAGCTTTTTCCTAATCCAGATAATTTTCCAAGCCTTGTTGATACAGCAACAACAACTATGCTCTGATCTTCCAATCTCTGCAATGCTTCAATCACATTATCATCAGCAACCTCTCCTCTTCTTTTTGGAGTCTGCATAACAATCTCAACCTGAAGCTTCATACTCTCTGCAGCAAAATAATAAGCAGCCCCGACAATCGGAGCTATCCTCCTGCCTTCATTTCCAGTATCTGTTATTATCAAAACTTTCTCTTTATTAGCCTTCAAACATTCCTTAAGAACTCTTTCAAAAATAGGATAAAACTCTTTAGCTCCCTCTAAAGACCCTTCTTTCTCTAACCAGATCAGCACTTCACCTGTATTCATCAGTATACTAAAACGTATACTAATATATAAATTTTGCTATCTAGAATAAGAATATATCAATCTCTATAATCCAAAAATTCTATCTGTTAACTCGCTCAACTTGAACACGATTGTATGGTCTTCCCTTAATAAAAGAATCTGAAGTTTCATAGATATGAATTACCCTATTGATATGAGTTAAGTCAAATAGATCTTTCATCTCTTTAACTCCTCCGATCAGAGATAAGCTTCCGCCTTCTTTTTTCAGTATTGTATGATAACCCATAAGCATCCCGACAAAATCACCAGTTGCAAAATCAAGGTTTTGTATATCTAATGCAACATTTTTACTGTTTTTGATAGTATCAGCAAGAGTGTCATTTACATCAGCTAATCTGTCTGACCTAGAAAGATCTCCTTCAAGATTTATGATAGTATACTGTGAATTATCTCCTTTATTCATTTTATCACCAAATTCGCACAATCTAGAGCTTTTAAAGCATAATCTTATTTAAACCTTTCTATTATTCACCATGGATTAGTGACAAATGCTTAGCAATAATAATACTTACCATAGATAAAACTGAGAAGTAATATTCAGACTAAGCCAGTCTAAACTGCCTCTTATATGAATCAATAGTAACATAATCAGGAAATGGAAGAAAGTTATAATTAGAATCTAAGTAATTCTTTATATCCGCACTAACACTGACTAAACCCATCTTGGCTCCTTTTGTTCGCATATTATCTCTAAAAACACCTATGATTGAATCTATACAATCATGAGAAATCTCCAGATCATCGCTAAACTCAACTGCAACCTTATTTGAGATCTTAAAACAATTTCTGACCTCTGTTTCAAGTTGAGATCTATGTCCAGAATCCCATTCTCCTCCTAACTTCAAGATTCTGTGATCCTTTACCATATACGGCAAAATACTTGGTGGCATAATCTTAGCTGTAAAAACACTTGTTCTTATAAACCTTTCTATTTTAACTATTCTAAAGTAATGAATAAACACACCATAAAGTTTAAATAATACTCAAAAATCAGCTAAATTAAGATGGTGAAGATAACATTCCCTGATAATTCAGTAAAAGAACTTGATAATCCAACTGGATTAGATATTGCAAACAGTATTTCTGAAGGTCTTGGAAGAGCAGCTATAGCTATAGAAGTTGATGGAGAACTGAAAGACCTGTCTGAAAAGATAAAAAAAGATGCAAAGATAAGGATCATCACATTCAAAAATCCAGAAGGAGTTGAGATTTTCAGGCATTCTACAGCACATCTTATGGCAGCTGCAGTTAAAGAACTGTTTCCATACGCAAAACCGACAATCGGCCCGGCTGTTGAAGAAGGATTCTACTATGATTTTGATCACGTGCCATTTACACCAGATGACCTGAATAAGATAGAAAAGAAGATGAAAGACCTTGCAGGTCAAAAGCTGCCTTTCGAAAGAAAAGAGATCTCAAAAAAAGAAGCTCTTGAAATCTTCAAAGATAATGAATTTAAGACAGAGATGATAGAAGAGCTTGAAGAAGGAAAGATAACAGCATATTCTTTAGGAGATTTCACAGACTTATGCAGAGGTCCTCATGTATTAAACACAGGAAAGATAAAAGCATTCAAGCTTACAAAGATTGCCGGAGCATATTGGAAAGGAGATGCAAAGAACAAGCAGCTGCAAAGGATCTACGGAATTTCCTTCCCAGACAAGAAAGAGCTGAAAGCACATCTGACATTATTAGAAGAAGCTGAAAAAAGAGATCACAGAAAGTTAGGAAAAGAGCTTGACCTTTTTAGCTTCCATGAAGAAGCACCAGGTATGCCTTTCTTCCACAACAAAGGAACATTCATATGGAACTCTCTGCATGAATTTGTAAAGGACATGATGATCAGAAGGAATTATGAGATAAACAAGACTCCGATCATACTTAACAAATCACTGTGGCTTCAGTCAGGCCACTGGGATCACTACCAGGAAAACATGTACTTCACAAAGATAGACCAGCAGGACTTTGCAGTAAAACCAATGAACTGTCCTGGAAATATAATTGTCTTCAAGACAAAAGTACATTCTTACAGGGAACTTCCTATAAGAGCAGGAGAGTTTGGATTAGTACACAGGCATGAATTATCTGGAGTTTTATCAGGATTGTTCAGAGTAAGATGCTTCACACAAGATGATGCTCATGTATTCTGCACAAAAGAGCAGATGAAAGATGAAGTTAAAGATCTAATAGATTTCTGTGATGAAGTATATTCAACATTTGGGTTTGAATGCCATATAGAACTTTCAACAAGACCAGAAAAAGCTATGGGTGATCAAAAACTATGGGAACTTGCTGAAAACACACTAAAAGAAGTACTTGATGATTCAAAGAAAGAGTATAAGGTAAATGAAGGTGATGGTGCTTTCTATGGTCCAAAGATTGATTTCCACCTGACAGATGCTATCGGAAGGACATGGCAGTGCGGCACTATACAGCTTGATTTCCAGATGCCTGAAAAGTTTGACCTTAACTATGAAGGAGAAGATGGTAAAAAACACAGGCCAGTTATGATTCACAGAGCAATACTTGGAAGTGTTGAAAGATTCCTTGGTATACTGGTCGAACATTTTGCAGGAAAATTCCCTTTATGGATCTCACCTGTACAGGTAAAGATCATAACTATCGCAGACAGGTTCAGGCCTTATGCTGAAAAAGTCCAGGAACAGCTGAAAGCATCTAACATAAGGGTTGAGATAGACTCAAGAAAAGAGACTGTAAACAAAAAAGTAAGAGAATCACAGTTGCAAAAGATTCCATATATTCTAGTTGTAGGAGAAAAAGAACAGAATGAAAAAACAGTCAATGTAAGAACAAGAGATAATGTTGTTCATGGATCATCATCAATAGAAGATTTCAAAAAGAAAATAGAAAAAGAAGATAAAGAAAAAACTTTAGATGTTTAAGCTTTCTTATATATTGCAGCTACTATCAGTAATGCAACACCAACTATGATCTGCATTAGTCCTGCACTTACGCCGCTTAATTCTGCGATATAGTTTGCAATTCCTAAGAACATAACAACCAAAGCAGCAAGGCATATCAATGTACTTACAACAAATTTCCTTATTATCTGCTTGATCCTCATCATATCCTTGAACCAGCCTATAATATTAACTGCCTCTTTCTCAACAAACTCAACAACTTTAGACATTGCCTTATTCTTGTACTCAGAAACAACTTTTTTAATACCACTAGCAAGCTTTTCCTTGCCTGAAGCTTTTTTCTTAGCCATAAGTATCACCTTTTCTAACCAAATACTTCTCCTTATTTAAAGCTTGTCATTAAATATGAAGTGTTTTAGTAAACAGAAATCAATTCAAAAAATCCTCCGTTTTTTTACTTACTGTTTTTTCAGTCTGGCCCACGAGGCGCATTACCAAGAGAATGTTCTCCAAAATCTATAATCCTATAATAAAGATCTATTTGGTTCTTAGCAAAGTTAAACTCTTCCATCTTATCTACTTCCTGTAAAATATCTGAAGCAGCATTATGGTACTCGTTTCTTTTCAAGAAGCTATTATCCAAGCTATAAATTTTATCCAGTAGACTAAACTTATATTGATAGAATCCAACATATTTTGATAATGCGCTTGGTATATTTTCTACCAGTAAATTGTATCCATCTAAAATAAGAGATCTTGGATGTCTTCTTTCTTCTTTTTCCATATTTGTATCAATTGTTTGTAAGGCGAATTCTAAGCAATCAAGAGAATCACTCACTGCAATTGTCCCCCCATCTTCATAGTGAATATGATATGTGTCGTTATAAGGTATTTCATAGAATTTTACTAACTGATTTGGTCTTCCTTCAAGATCGATATGCCTAAAAAGCTGAAGATGAGATCTGTATGTAGTTTCAGGTTCTTTATTTTCCTCTTTTTTAAGAGAGTTTATGTTTTTTCTTATGCTGAACCAGCTATTTATGTCTAAAAATTTGTCTTTCAAACTGATAAACATTCTTGTTACATAATTCTCATTAGGGAATTCTTCATATCCTCGCTTAAGAATGTTTTGTGTAAGTACAAGTGGTTTTTGTTCCTTTGCTAAATAGTTGTCTACATATGCCCCACAATATTCGTCAAAAGGCTTATCTTTATAATTGTACATTCTTGCCAAAAGGTAGTCTTTGTTAAAAATATGCCTCTCCATCCCTTTTTTTTCCCGGGTTATTATTGTTGCATTATTGTCAGGTTCTATGTATGTTAACTGTCTAACTGGCAAGTTTGAAATTCTAATTTTACTCATTTTATCATCTTTAGAGTAGTAAAACTTCGTACTATTTAAAGTTTTGTCGTATTATTATCTTATGACAATATAGATAATTATATAAACTAGAATAATATTCTCTACATAATGGACACTCAAATATTAGAGGATCTTGGCCTTACAAAGAATGAAGTCAAAGTATACCTAGCTTTGCTTGAACTAGGGAGCACTCCTGCTGGTAAGCTAATCAAAAAAGTTGGGATGCACAGGGGCGTAGTCTATGATCTAATCGATTTGCTTGTAGATAAAGGATTAGTTTCATATGTTATTAAAGCCAACAGGAAATACTTTGAAGCCCATGATCCCGAAAGATTAAAAGAATACTATGATACAAAAAAACAAGAACTCGAACAAAAACAAAACCAACTCAAAAAAATCATCCCAGAACTTCAACTAAAAAGACAACTCTCAAAAGAAGAACAAGAAGGAACCGTCTACAAAGGAAAAAAAGGACTAAAATCAATATTCGAAGACATCATCAACGGAAAAAAAGACTGGTACGTCTTTGGAGCAACAGGAAAATTCAAAGAAATATTCCACGCATATTTCATCCACTTCCACAACAGAAGAGCAAAATCAAAAATCCCTCTAAAAATACTCTTCAAAGAAGAAATAAGAAAAAAACACAGAGAAAAAGAACTAAAACTAGCAAAAATAAAATACCTACCTGGCACCTACGCAACCCCTTCAACAACCTTCATTTACGGTGACAAAGTCGCAATAATAAACTGGTCAACCGAACCAATGGCTTTTTTAATGAGAAGCAAACAAGTTGCAAATTCTTACAAGGGTTTCTTTGAAATGTTGTGGAACATAGCAAAAATATGACCCTTTATTTTCCAATACTCTCTTTCATTTATAAAATACCAGAAATTACATAGAGGATTATTTTTTTCACAAATCAAACTCTCTGCCAGGCTCTAATATCTCAACTCTGATCTCATCCTTTTCCAACAACTCCTTAAACATCTCTGCATCTTCGATTCTTCCGACTAATCCATAGCCCCAGTGCATAGGTATTGCAACTCTGCACTTTATCTTCTTTGCAGCCTCAGCAGCTTCCTCAGCATTCATAGTATATGTTCCGCCAACAGGCAGCAAAGCAATATCAACATCAAGATCATCCATCTCAGGTATAAGATCAGTATCACCAGCAAAATAAAGCTTCTTTCCTTCAGCTTCTATCACATACCCGACTCCAAAATCATCAGGATGGTTTGGCTTATCAACATTATACGCCTTAACTGCAGTTATCCTTATCCTGTCTATCATAAAAGCTAATCCAGCTTCAATCTTTATAGAACCAAACCTATATACAATATCTTCAGGAGTATACATATGAGTATGATCAGTCCTGATCATCTTTATCTTGCCACCATCACAATGGTCAAAATGAGAGTGAGATATCAAGACCACATCTGCCCCTTCATTATAGAATTCATCCTCTCCACCATAAGGATCGATATATATGACCTTTCCCTCTGCTTTTATCTTAAAACTAGCATGACCAAGCCATATGATTTGCATCTTATACCTCTCGCATAGCACCAAGCGTAGTCATCCAACACGCATCTTTCATAACTGGAATCTGCTTCTCCAACAGTAATTTTATCAGACGTAGCGTGCTATGCATTTTACTTCAGAATTATAACATTCCCTCTTCCTTTTTTTATCCTTTGTATCTTATTCTTCTTCTCGAGCTCTGTTATCATCAGGCTTATCTTTGCTTCACTTGAAGGAAATTCTTTTCTTATATCTTTCTGCGTCGTTCTTCCGCCCTGCTTCTTGATAAAATCAACTAAACTCTTCAGCTCACCTTTCTCTTCCTTGATCTCTTTAACAATTATTTCTTTCTTAGGCTTATAGAAATATATGAAGAATCCTAAAATCACAACAACACCAATAAGACTAAATAATGTAGGCCAATAGCTTGCCTTCTTGAAATAATTCTCATCATCAAACTCAATATTCGTCTCTTCAATTATATCTTCTTCTTCATCAAGTGAAGGAAACAATATCAGGTCCAAAACATAGCTTCCATCTCCAGCAACAGAGATGTTCTCAACAGCTTCCTGCAGATAACCATTTTTATACACAGCTGCAATCACATAATCACCAGATGGAACATTGAACAAATAGCTCCCGTTCTTGACAACAAAAGTCTGCTTAGGCTCTGTATTAACAGTTACAACAACATCACTGATCTTATCCAGGTTAAGATCATACACAGATCCATGTATCTCTGCACCGAAAACACTGTAAGAAAATAATACCAAAAACACCATCAAAAATAGTTTTTTAGCCATATAAGCGTTAATCTGGTTAATTTCTTTATAAATGTTTCTATAAAGTAAAAGAAGGCCAAATAAAGCTTTGTAAAGTTTTAAACCGCTAAATAAAGCTTTAATTTTTCCCATATGAAAGTATCTTTATAAACAAAATCCACCATATTAGCTAACTGTAAAGACAATTTGTCTGGTCTTCGAAGGGCTATCGGAGACTTTTTTATTTTTTACAAAGCCCAATAATATTCAAACAAAACGGAGGAAACCAAAATGAAAAAACTAAGCGCAATTTTGATGGTTGCTGTATTCATCCTGAGTATGGTGCCGTTGGCTGCTGCAGAAAACACAGCTGCAGGAGAAGGAAATATGGGAGAAGATACAGGAAGTGTTGAACCTACACTTACCGCTGAACCAGTACTTATTTCAGCAGAACCTATGCCTGTTGATTCTGAAGAAGATGAATTGGTAGAATACATTAAATCTAACAGAGAAAGGTTCATGAACAAAGTAGAAGAATGTGTTGAAAGAGCTTCAGAAAAATACCCTGATGCTAAGCCAGAAAGAGTTAAGATGCATTGCATGGATCTTGTAAAGCTTGTAAAAGAGGTTAGACAAGACTATGGGAAAACAGGTGTTGAAGCTCTTGAAACAAGACTAACTGCTTGTGTAAAATACCTTAAAGAAAAGAATTATGATAAAAGTCCAGAAGTAAGATGTAAAGCACTTGCAAAGAGCGAAAAGTCATGTGTGGATTTCTTGAAATCAAAAGGAGTTACAAGTCCTTTGAAAAAATGTGACGAGTTCTTCAAAGCCAGAGTACATATAGCTGAAAAAGCAGATGATGTTAAAGTTAGGATGGAAACCGCTAGAGCTAGAATACAGGAAAGAGTTGCTGAATTCAAAGAAGGTGTTGCTCTAAAGATGGAAAGATTCAAAGAAGCTCAGGCTGAAAGATTAGAGAAGCTTGAAGATGCTGAACTGAAAAAGATAGCATTGTTAGACAGAGCTAGAGCTAAAAAGCTTGCAGACATGGACGAATCAAAACTAAAAGAAGAGCTTTCTAAACTAAAAGTAAAGAAAGTCAAAGCAGAGAACCTTTTCAAGAAAAGAGTAGTTGCTGCAGACAAACTAAAGAGAGCAAGAGAAAACTACAAGAACGCTGAAGAAAGATATCAAAAAGCAAAGAAATCTTTCGAAGAAGAGAAAAGGCTTTTCGAGAAATACAAGAATGTAGATGAAGAAAAAGCTATCGAACACGCTAAAAAGTTCTTGGATCATGCAGCTGATGTTGTAGTTGAAACCCTTGAAAAGATAAAGGCAAAAGTTGAAGAGAATGATGACTTAAGCGAAGAAGAAGCTTCAGAAATCATAGCAGATATCGAAGAAAGAATAGCTGCTGTTAAAGAAGCTCAGGAAGATGTAAATGCTGCTGAAGCAAAAGAAGATGTTAAAGCTGCAGGAGAAGTCATCATATCTGAATGGAACAAGGTCAAAGCTAGAGTAAGAGAACACGTTGGAAAGCTTATCAACGCTAAGGTCGGAGAGATAATCGAAAGAAGCGAACATCTTGAGAAAAAGCTTGATGAGATCCTCGCTGAGATGGAAGAGAAAGGCATTGAAGTTGACGAGATCGAGACAAAAGTTGATCTATTCAGCATAAGAGTCGAAGAAGCTAGGAACAAGTTCAAGACTGCTGAAAGCCTATTTGAGCAGATCAAGGACATGAAAGGAGAAAAGATGACCAAAGATAGGTTAAATACAATCAAGACCCTTTCAGAACAGGCAAAAGCTCTTTCAAAAGAAGCTCACTCAGCTCTTAAAGAAGCTCACAAGATCCTGATGGATATTGTAAGATCAGTTAAGCAGGCTGGTGGCGGAGAAGTCGACCTGGAAGTTGCTGAAGATGAGTATGTCGAAGTCGTTGAAGAAGAGGAAGAAGAATCTGAGGATGAAATTGAAGATGAAGTAGAGGAAGAATCAGAAGAAGAGATGGAAGATGAATCCGAAGATGAAGAACAGTCTGAAACTGATGAAGAATCTGAAGAAGAAACAGAAAATGAAGAAGAAGTAGAAGACGAAACAGAAGAAGAGATGGAAGAAGATTCAGAATCAGATGAAGAAAGCGACGAGACAGAAACTGAGGAAGACTCAGAATCTGAAGAGCAGGAAAACGACGAAACACAAGAGGATAACTCAACAGCTTAAACCTCTTAGTTTTTCTTTTTTTTATTTTTTTACAAAAACTTTATAAAGAGAACAGCTATAAACAAAGATAAATGAGGTGTTAAGTGATGGTTAGAAAATTGTTGTTTTTAACTCTGATAATTTCTTTGGTCGTTTTGGCAGGCTGCGCTAAGCAGACAGTAGTCCAGGAAAAAGCAGCTCCATCTGATTCAACAGAAGGTGCGATCCAGGAAGCTGAAATAGTCTCTGAAGAGATTGAAGACGCTGAAACAGAAGAAGAATTAGACGACATCGAAGTCGTTCTATCAGACTGGTAAATTTTATTTACCTTTTTTTCTTATTTTCTCGCAATCTTTATAAATAAAACCGCTTTCTGAGAGAATATGGTATTAGAAAAATTAGGCTCATCATTGAGAGATACATTAGGCAAGATAGCTAAATCTGTCTTTGTAGATGAGAAACTGATAAACGAGCTTGTAAGAGACATACAAAGAGCCTTATTACAGGCAGATGTAAATGTAAAACTTGTCTTTGACCTGTCAAATAAGATAAAAGAAAGGATCACAAGAGAGGAGACACCAGGCGGACTTACAAAAAAAGAATATCTGATAAAGATAGTCTATGAAGAGCTTACAAATTTCTTAGGAGAAAAGACTCATGAGATAGAGATAAAGAAAAAACCTACAAAAATCATGTTAGTTGGCTTGTTCGGAAACGGTAAAACCACAACTTCTGCTAAACTTGGAAAATATTTCCAGAAAAGAGGAGTAAAAGTTGCTTTGATGTCAACAGACACTTGGCGTCCAGCTGCTTTCAAACAATTACAGCAGCTAGGAAAACAGCTAAATATGCCTGTTTTTGGAAATCCTGAAGAAAAAGATCCTGTTAAGATATACAAATCATTTGAGCAAAAACTGAAAGACTTTGATCTTGTAATTGTAGATACAGCAGGAAGAGATGCTTTATCAGATGATCTTATCAAAGAGATTGAAGACATAAACAAAGCAGTAAAAGCTGATGAAAGATTATTGGTCATGGGAGCTGATCTTGGTCAGGCTGCACAAGCACAAGCACAACAATTCCATGATTCATGTAATGTCACAGGAGTCATCGCAACAAAGATGGATGGAACTGCTAAAGCAGGAGGAGCTTTATCAGCATGCGCTATCACAGACTCTCCAATAAAATTCATAGGAGTCGGTGAAAAGATAGATGACCTAGAACAATTTAACCCAGAAAGATTTGTAGGAAGACTTCTTGGTATGGGTGATATTGAGACCTTACTAGAAAAAGCAAAAGAAGCTATCAGCGAAGACCAGGCTGAAGACTTAAGCAAAAGATTCCTAAAAGGAAAATTCAACCTTCTAGATTTATATGATCAGATGAGTGCTATGAGTAAGATGGGTTCTATGGGAAAACTGATGGAGATGATCCCAGGATTCTCACAGCTAAAGATGCCAAAGGACTTGCTAAAAGTCCAGGAAGGTAAGCTTGAAGGCTGGAAACACATAATGAACTCCTGCACTAAAGAAGAACTTGAAGACCCAGACTTGATGTCCCCTTCAAGGATAGACAGGATAGCAACAGGCTCAGGAAGATCAACAAAAGAGATAAGAGAACTCCTCAAGCAATACAAACAGGGGAAAAAGATGGCAAAGATGATGGGTGGTGCATCTGGCGGCTCCATGAAAGGAATGGAACGTATGATGAAAAAAATGCAGTCAGGCGGCGGTATGCCTGGCATGAAACTTAAATAAACAGATTTAAGGTGATAAATATGGCTGTAGAACCAGAAAAACTATTTCCAGAACAACTAAAAGAACATTACGAAAAATGCCTTGGAGGATTGACAAAGCTTGTTGAATTCTATAAATCGAGAGAGGAAAAGGCTTTGAAGAGTTTCAGGTATGAAAAGAAAAGAGGAGCTATCCCTGATGTTGTAGTAGGTGAAAAAAAGAAATACATATCTCTCAGAAGAGAAAGGAAAATATGTGAAGCTGCACTTAAACATCTTCAAAGGTCTATTGATGAACTAAAAAAGAAAGAAGAAATGACTATCTTTTAGTTTATTTTTTACATGAAATTAAAATAATCTTAAAATACCTTTTCTAGAACTCTTCTAACAAATCCCTTTCTGATATATTCTCCTGATAGTATCTTTACTAGATCTTCAGTAGAACCATTATAATCAACTGTTGTCTTAACTTCAAATTCATGTTTGTCAGGTCCACGGATGTTAGAAATAATTCCATTAACCTGTTCAGCCTTTAGCTCAAGTTCAGATACAACCTCTCCTTTAACGCCATTTCTATTCCCATCAATTATATCATCTGCTCTTGTACAATGATAAGCAGCATAAGAGATTATCTTTCCCTCCCTATTTGGCCATTTTACAAAACCCATAAGTATGGATCTCTCTGGAATGTAGATTGAATCAAGATCAAATCTCTCAAATCCACCCATGACATCATGAGAATCTGGCTCATTTGTCCTAAGATGATATGCTTTTCTCATTATACTAATTAGAACTCTTCCTCTTCTTCTACTATATCTTCGTTAGTAACTTCTTTATTGCATCTCTTGCAATAACCAGAATCATTTGTATACCTTGTTCTTCCACAGGTATCACATACACCTACTGTTTTGACCATTTTATCCACCTCGCTTACAGCAATCCAAAATCACAGTCATTAATAAACTTTTCTCAAAAAACCATTAAGTTTATATATCCCCAACTCATAAAATAAACCATGGAGGTGCGTAAAGACTATATTCTTGACAGATGGGTTTACTTTGCTAGTGACAGGGCTAAAAGGCCTCATGATTTTCGCTCAGAAGTATATCAAAAGCTCTCCAAAAGCTGTCCTTTCTGCCCAGGTAATGAAAAACAGACTCCAAAAGAGATCGGCAGAGTAGAAGAAAACGGAAAATGGATCATCAGATGGTTCAACAATAAGTTCCCTGCTGTAGAAAAGAAAGGATCAGCAAAGATAAAGACAAAAAATATCCTAAAACACACAAGCGCATACGGAGAGCACGAAGTTATAGTTGAATGCAGAGATCATAACATGCAGCTTTGGGATCTGGATGTAGAGCACCTAAAGAAAATTCTTGACGTCTATAAAGAAAGGATAGACACATTAAGCAAAAGAAAGAACATAAAATATGCTATGGTCTTCAAGAATCACGGAAAAGACAGCGGAACTTCATTGATCCATTCTCACACTCAAATAACATCATTAACCCAGGTTCCTTCATATGTAAAAGAAGAAGCTGATGCAGTAAAAGGAAAAAAATGTCCACACTGTAAAATAATTGAACTTGAAAAAAAATCAAAACGTCTTTGCTTTGAAAACTCTTCATTCATAGCATTTGCTCCTTATGCATCAAGATACAATTACGAGATATGGTTTTTCCCAAAAAGACATGTAAAAAACATGACAGAACTTGAAGACTATGAGATAAGAGATCTTTCAAGAGTATTACACAGGGCATTAAGAAGATTAAAATCATTAGGCTGCTCATACAATTTCTTCCTTCATTATGCTCCAAAAGGTTCTAACTTACATTTCCACATAGAACTGACACCAAGAATAGCAACATGGGGTGGATTTGAGATTGCAACTAATTATGTAATAAACTCAGTCCTTCCAGAAAAAGCTGCTAGATTCTATAGAGGATAACTAATCCCAGGGAAAATCCTCAACTTCATTAACTTCTCTTAAAAAATAATCAGGCTCAATTTCAGAAATTGGCATTGTATACAAACATACTGTTTTGACTTTAGCTCCTTTTGATTCTAAATATTGCTTCGCAACAATCAAGCTTCTTCCAGTTTCTAACATATCCTCTACAAGCAATATCTCTTTATCCACAATATCATCTAATATCTCAGTAACAACCTTTCTTTCTTCTCCAACTTTCCTCACAGTTATGCAGTACATATCTTTGATTTCTAGATATTTAGAAAGTAATCTTGCAGGAACTAATCCTCCTCTAGTTATTCCAACAACCATATCTGGTTTATAATTTACTTTATCTGATAGTGCTTTAATCTCATGCTCAAAATCTTCCCAATTCATCTTTACATCCACACCAACCATATCAAAACAAAAGCTGTAAACACAGCTGCAATTGTAAACGGCAGCCCTATCTTAGCATAATTCCATAATGTAACCTTCTCACCATTCTTCTCTATTATACCAGCTGCAATAATATTAGCAGAAGCGCCAACAGGAGTTATATTACCGCCAACAGTTGATCCTATCAGCATACCAAACAACAATGGCCACTGAGAAATTCCTGTCTGAGCAGCAACCATAGCTGTCACTGGCACCATTAAAGTAACAAAAGGAACATTATCTACAAAACCAGATATTAACACAGATATCCAAGTTATCAGAGCAAACGCAATAAAAGGGCTTGCTGATCCAACAGTTCCTATCCAATTAGCTATATCATTGATTATATTCACTCTTTCCATCGCACCCACAACCACAAATACACCCATGATAAATAAGAATGATTTCCAGTCAAATTCACTAAATCCTTTCCTGACATTCCTACCCAAAAGAGCAAGAGACAAAAGACCAGCTGCTAATCCCACAGATCCTATAGGAAGCCCATAATAAGGGAATAATGCAACTGCAATAATAACTAAGATAAACAGAATTGTAGCTAAATAGCTTACTTTATTCTCTTTAGGATGAAGGTCTATCTTCTTATCAAGATCTCTGAACAGCCACCACAGCACCATAAAAGCTGTAACAGTAGCAGCCAACACAAATATAGCGATACTAGGCTTTCCCTGAAACCAAAAAAAGTCTAGGAAATTCATCCCAGTCTTCAAGGCAACAATTATAGCAGGAGGATCTCCTATTAAAGTCAATGTCCCCTCTAAATTAGAACTGATAGCAATACTCACCAAAAAAGGAAATACAGAACGCTTAACTTTCTTAGCGATAGACACCGCGATAGGAGCCATCAACAGCACAACAGCAACATTCTCGACAAAAGCAGAGATAAAAGCAGTAAGCAAACATAATGCAATTATAGATCCTCTGACAGTATGTACTTTATTTAGTATCTTTGCTGCCAAAAACTCAGGCATACCGCTCTCAAAAAAAGCGATAGACAGCACCATTATTCCCCAATATATCGCCAATATCTCCCAGTTAGAATATAATATCTCTCCAACATCAGACAAAGAGATGACTCCAAATACCACCATAAACAAAGCACTTATCCAGGAGACGACTGCAATATTATATTTTCTCAACAGTATGAAAAAATAACATATCACAAATATAGTCAGTGCTATAGCTTTTATTTCTATCATTTTTCGTGATTAAACAATTTTTTTATCAGCACAAATAAAGGAAATATCTCTAATCTTCCTAAAAACATAGCCAAAATAAGCACAATCTTTCCAGCTAAAGCAGTTTCTGCTATATTCATAGTCTGTAATCCAACAGTTCCTAATGCAGAAGCCAGCTGAAATGATGAATCCAGAAAAGTACTTCCCAAAAGCATCAGCAGAGCAGTTCCGATAGCTATAACTAACACATAACTTCCGATAAATATGTATGTAATCAACACTTCCTCCTCTTCCAATACTCTCTTCTTTGTCTTAAGAGGAACAATAGCTGTCGTTGGATTAGAATATTTCTTCACAAGCCAGGGTATTGACTTCAATAAAGTATAGAACCTAAACTGCTTTATACCTCCTGCAGTTGAAGTAGTAGATCCGCCTATTATCATTGCTATTACCATCAACATTATCAGCAGATGAGGCAACAGAGCAACTTTAGTGATACTAAAACCAGTTGTAGTCAGAGAAGATGTTATCTGAAACAGCACTATCTTCCAGTCCTTGATAACAAAAAAAGCAACAGCAATAAACACAACTAACACAAAGAAAAATGTCTTATTCTCAGCTGTAGTGAAAAACTCCTTTACTTTTCCTCTAAGCAGCTTATTATGCGCTACAAAAGATATAGAGCCCAATATCATCAGTAAACATAATACAATAACCTGCGGTGTAGTTGTATAAGGGTCATTTGAAACAACAAATCCTGCTGTTGACAAAGACGTAAACATCATAGTTATAGCCTCAAACAAAGGCAATCCAACAACTAACAACAAAATAACTCCGATCAAGCTATAGATTCCATATATGAAAATCATCCTCTTTGAAGTTTCCTTCATAGTAGGTTCTATCTTTTCAGAAAAACCGCCAGCCTTATACAAAGAAGAATCAGTCTCTATAACCTGTTCCATCTCCTTCCTTCTTATCGGCTTCCTAAGCTGAGATAATATGAACAAAAACACGATAATTATCCCAACACCACCTATCCACTGTGTCTCAGACCTCCAAAATAAAGTGCTTCTGGGAAAACTGTCAAGATCATTTATAGCAGTCAGCCCAGTCGTAGTAAATCCGGACACTGATTCAAAATAAGCATTTCCAATATCATAGTCAAAAGCAGCCAAAGAAGGTATCATCCCTATAACTGTCAAAAAAAAGAAAGACAGCACAGTTAATTTTATACCCCCTAACAAAGTCAAAGGTCCTTTCTCAGAAAACTTCCTAAATAAACTACCGATAGCAAAAGAGCTTACAGCAGCAACTATTATCAGAAACATAGACTCAGAATATATCAGTGCAACAATCAAAGGAAGAATCAAGAACAATGCCTGTAACTGTAACAGACTGCCTAAATAGTAGAATACTTCTTTCATTGTCCGCTTATCAGCTTTCTTAATTTCGGCAGATCCTTTGTCTTCACTGTTATTATCAGCACATCTCCTTCTTTCAGTGTTGTTGATTTATCAGGGATTATAAGTTCTCCACCCCTGTATACTGTACCTATCACCGCTCCTTTTATAGCTGCCTCTTTTCCGACTAATTTGCTTTTTTCTGAGACTGTAACCTCTACAACTTGAACTTCTCCTCCCCCTATCTCAGCAAGGATCCTCTCCTCGCCCAATCTCATAAGAAGTCTTTTCATAGATGTGACAGCCAAAGAGACCATCGGGATTATAGACCCTATCCCTAATTTTGTAAATAATTCTTCATTCTTAGGCTCATTTACACGGGCTATGATCTTCTTGACCTTAGAGCTCTTAGCTATCTCACCGACCATCAGATTGGTCTTGTCATCTGCTGTAGCGGCAATTATAGCATCTGCATATTCCAGTCCAGCATCTTTAAGGATATTGATCTCAGTGCCATCTCCCTTGATCACTGTAGCTTCTGTAGCAGAAGCAAGCTCTTTAGCCCTTGCTTCATCCTTCTCCACTATATCAACCTGATAATCCTTTGAAGACAGGATATTTACCAGTGATTCACCGATCTGTCCTCCACCGACTATTGTAACTCTCATAAGCTCACCTATTTCTTAAGATGTACGTCCCTTTGAGGGAATGGTATCTGGATCTTTTTCTTGTCAAACTGCTCTTTTATCCCTTTTGTCAGATCAAAATAAAGATCCCAATAATCTGGTATCTTTACCCAAGGCCTTATTATCATATTTACAGAAGAATCTGCTAATTCTCCGATAACAACCTGAGATGCAGGATCCTTAAGCACTCTCTTGTCTTTCTTCAATATATCATTAACTATTTTTATCGCCTTATCCATATTGCTGGAATAGCTTATCCCTACCTTTATCTCCATCCTTCTTTTCCCTAATCCAGTAAAGTTAGTTATTGGTGCTCCCCATATCGCAGAATTAGGAACTGTAACTTTCTTATTGTCTGGTGTCCTGAATGTGCATGCAGCAACACCCATTGCCTGTACTATGCCCTGAACTCCACCAGCATCAACATAATCATTTATCTTGAAAGGCTTATGGAACAATAGAAACACTCCAGAAGCAAGATTTCCTAATGTATCTTTCAGAGCAAAACCAAGTACAAATCCTGCAATACCAAGTCCAGCAACCAGTCCAGTAACATCTATACCAAGATTAGATAGCACTATGATCAATAAAACTGCCCATAATCCTACTTTAACTATATTTTCTATAAAAGTCTCTAAAGCTCTGTCAAAATTCACCTTATCAAAGAACTTAGCCACCATCCTTGTGATAATCTTTATAAGAATATAACCAACAAGTACTATTACTAGGGTCATGGTTGTTTTAGCCCCTAATCTAGAAAAAAATCCTGTAACAGAACTGATTAACTGTTGACTTATCTCGATTGCCATGTAAACACCTCTCACTCTCAATAATCAGGTCTTTGTTTATAAATATTTCGTTTGTAGAAAGTTTAATAAACACTCTCGTTTTCCACCACATCATGAGGGTTTTTGCAGACTTACACATACATGGAAGACATTCACAGGCTACTTCTAAAGATCTGGATATCCCTAACTTGGAGAAATGGGCTAAAGTAAAAGGTATAAATCTGCTGGGAACAGGAGACTTCACACATCCAAAATGGATTGAACACCTTAAAGAAAGCCTTACAGAAGATGATTCTGGAATCCTAAAGACAAAAGATGGATTCAGCTTCATATTGCAGACAGAAATCTCACTTATCTACTCACAAGATGGCAAAGGAAGAAGGGTGCATAACGTCCTTTTAGCTCCAAATTTTGAGGTTGTCCAGCAGATAACAGACTATTTGCTATCAAAAGGAAGGATCGACTATGATGGCAGGCCTATCTTCAAGATACCTTGCCCAGAATTCACAGAATCATTAAAACAGATATCCAACGATATCGAAATTATCCCAGCACACATCTGGACACCTTGGTTCTCTATGTTTGGATCTATGTCGGGCTTTGACTCAGTAAAAGACTGCTTCCAGGACCAGGAAAAGAACATATTCTCATATGAGACAGGACTAAGCAGCGATCCTTTGATGAACTGGAGACTATCACAATTAGACAAATATTCAATCTTATCATTCTCAGACCTTCACAGCTTCTGGCCTTGGAGAATCGGAAGAGAAGCTACAATATTTGATATTGAGCCAACATACAAAAATCTTATCAAAGCTATAAGAACAAAAGAAGGATTATCAGGAACAATAGAAGTTGATCCTAACTTAGGAAAATATCATCTAACAGGGCACAGAAAATGTGATGTCTGCCTGGAGCCAAAAGATTCATTGAAGATCAGCAACATCTGTCCTAAATGCAACAAACCATTAACAGTAGGAGTATTACAAAGAGTTGAAGAACTTGCAGACAGAGAAGAAGGATTCAGGCCAAAAGATGGAAAGCCATTCTATTCACTGATCCCGTTGTCAGAGATAATCTCAAGATTCTTAGGAAAAGCGATAACAACAAAGACAGTCTGGAACGAATACAACAAGATCATAGCTAACTTTGATAACGAAACAAATGTTCTCATGGAAGTTCCGAAAGAAGAATTAGCAAAGATAACTACACCTCAGATAGCTGACGCAATAACAACAATAAGATCAGGAAACATAAAGATGCAGCCTGGCTACGACGGAGAATATGGTTATCCTATATTCGAAGAAAACAAACAGGAACCAGAGGAAGAAAAGATAGTTCTCAAAAAAGCTCCAAAGATAGAAAGAAAAAACAATAACTTATTTGATTATATGTAAAAGAATTCTAAAAAAATAAAAAAAGAAAATAACAGTCTTATTCTACTGTTATAGTTCCTCTCAAAGATCCGACCCAGATATCCCTAAAAGTGTATTCACCAGCTTCTTCAAAAGTGAATGTGAAAGTGTCTCCATTTTCCATTCTTGTACTTTTTTCAGCTAATTCATCCACTATTATCATATGTGGTCTTTTCTCTGCTTCGTTTTTGAAAGTTACTATTCCTCCAGCTGCTATTGTTACATCACCAGGTGTTGCTGATGTATCTCCTAAGATGATTACTTCACCTTCTGGAGCAGGCGGTTGTGCTGGTTCAGCAGGTTCTGCTGGTTCAGCAGGTTCGACAGGTGCTGCAGGCTCAGCTGGTTCTGCTGGCATTGCATCTTTATCATCCATCATGTCTGCATCCTTAGCACATCCAGCTAACAATAAAATAGCTAGAATCACTAAAATGTGTGCTGCTTTCATTCTAAATACCTCCTTTGCTATCATTAAATAGTATTGTTTAGTATACTAATACGTATACTGGTATTTAAACCTTTGGGTTTTTCAGGAGGATATAGCAAATTTTATATATTCTGCAGCTGACTATCATCTAAAAATGGGTGATACAGCAGAATTTCTCAAAACGCTGCCAGACAATGCAGCTGAGTATGCAAGAATTCTTGAATCCACAAATACTGCAAAGAAAGGATGTTCTAAAGGCAAGTATCCTGATGTTATTAAACTAGAAGAACTAAGACAAAAGATCGCAACAGAAGAACTTCCTTTGCTGAAAAAACTCTGGGAAAGCATAAAGTTTGTGGACAGGCTTACAAAACATGGAGAAATACACCAACTTGCAAGATACAAGCAGCTAAAACCTGGCAAAGACATAGTAACTGCTTTAAGCAAGTTTAGGCATCTATTCAAAGAAAAAAATATGTTTGGAACACCAAAGATAATTGGCCTGTCAAAAGATCAGCTGGATTCTCTCCCAAAAGACAAATACAAATGGAATAAGTTCAAAAAACTCTTCAAAGAAGAACAAGAGCTTCTTAGACCAGCAAAAAAAGCAAAGCCAGAACAATTTCAGGAAACTAAAAAGAGCAGACTACCATTACTGTCTGGAAAATCAACAGTAATATTATTGGTAGTTGTAATCTTAGGCGTCAGCGGAGGCTTCACTAATTTATTCGCAGGAGAGACAGATTCTTCTGAGGTTGAAGTTAGTTACTGGAGAGGTACTGCTCCTCCATTCTATCTTGACGATTCAGATGTATTATATGATGAGTTATACCTGAAAGTCACTAAATATAAAGATGGGACTGTTAGAATCTATGATAAAGAACGTTCTGAATCAATCATGATGTCAGGTAATAGCGGAACTGATTCTGAAAGCAACAGATATCAATTTGTAGACGATATACTTAAAGTTAGAACATACAGAGAAGGTGTTGTGATACGGCTTACAAAGCAGACAGATCTTAGAGGATCACAGCATTCATCAAAAGAGATCCTTGAAACAGGAGATATCTACTTTAATGCCAAGGATTATTCTAGAGCAATCTGGGAATATTCTCTTGTTTTGGAAAAAGACCCTTCATTAAAAGCTGAAGCAGAAAAAAAGCTCGCTGAATCTTATTTCTTATACGGGAAACAATCCTATGATAATAAAGACTACAAAAATGCTAAAGAAAGATTTGAAAACGCAGTAAAATACAAAGATGATGAAAGCGAATATCACAATTGGCTTGGTAATGCAAATAGGAGATTAGAAAACTATGATTCTGCAATTTCTAATTATAAAAAAGCTATTGAATTGAACAGTAAACATGATAATGCCTGGAATGGTTTGGGTGTCTGTTATAATAAGAAAGGCATGATAACTGAAGCATGCAATGCATGGAATGAAGGTGTTAAATTAAATAATAAATTCTCAGTAAATAACTTAAAGAAATATTGCAACTAAGATCATTGACCTTCTTCACTTGATTCAGATATGGGATTTCTATCAACATTCAATTGACGTACATCTCTTGTAGTTTCTGGTTCAGTAGTAGTCACCTGGATAGCAAGTTGATCATTCTCTCTGATATCATTAGGAAGAATATAAGTCATAGTCAAACTAGTTCCCACTTCTTGCTTTGCTAAGAAATG
>JANQNE010000007.1 GCA_028279725.1 Candidatus Nanoarchaeia archaeon | reverse complement strand
TATTGAAATATTTTATTAAATCTATTTTATCGAGAATAAGATATAAATTTAATATATATTTTATATTATGTATTTTTTGAAATATATTTTTTATTTAATATTTAGATTTGAAATGATTATTAAATTATAATTTTAATTTCCAACAGAAAATAAGGGGTTGGTGTTTAACAAAAAAAGAAAAAGTTTATATACCCCCATTTCGTTTGGAAGTTTGTGTTTTGGAAAGGTGTTTAGATGACAGAAAGTAAATTAAAGGGGTTTTTTGAGAGTTTCTTAGATAAGGAGCCATTGTTTGTCAATAAGAAAGTATTGCTATCCAATTACACCCCCGAATGCATTTCTCACAGGGATGAGCAGATTGATGTTGTTGGAAAAATATTAGCTCCTGCATTAAGGTTAGATAAGCCATCCAATATTTTTGTTTATGGAAAAACAGGGACTGGGAAAACTTTAACTGTAAAATATGTTGTTGATAACTTGAAGAATGTCGCTTTGGAAAGGAACAAGCCTTTGAAAGTTATTTATTTTAATTGTAAGCTGAAGAAGGTTGCAGATACTGAATATAGGTTGATAGCGCAGCTTGCCAGGGAATTTGGGAAAGAGATTCCTGCAACAGGACTACCAACTGAAGAGGTTTATAAGACTTTTTTTAAGATTTTAGAGGAAGAAGAGCAATTATTGATTTTAATTTTAGATGAGATTGATCAGCTTGTTAAGAAGGCAGGTGACGAGATACTATATAATTTGACGAGAATGAATTCTGATCTTGAGAAAAGCCAGATCTCAATAATAGGAATATCTAATGATCTGATTTTTACGGATAATATTGATCCAAGGGTGAAAAGCAGCTTAAGTGAAGAAGAGTTAGTTTTTCCACCCTATAATGCAATGCAGCTGCAAGATATATTGAAACAGAGAAGCCAGAATGCATTTAAGGAAGGTGTTTTAAGCGGCGGTGTTATTGAGAAATGTGCTGCTTATGCTGCAAGAGAGCATGGTGACGCAAGAAGGGCTTTAGAGTTGTTAAGGGTTGCAGGGGAAGTTGCGGAGAGAACTGGAAGTGAGACAGTAAAAATTGAGCATATTGATGATGCTGAGGAGAAGATAGAGAAGGACAGGATGTTGGATGTTGTAAATACACAACCGAAACAACATCAAAGCGTACTATATTCGATACTTTCTATCTATGAGAACAAGAAGAACATCGTTTTTACTGGTGAAGTTTATGATGTTTATAAGAAGATATGCAATAAGATCGGCTTAAGACCTTTAACACAAAGAAGAGTAAGTGATATTATTGCGGAACTAGACATGTTGGGCATAATAAATGCAAGGACCATATCAAAAGGAAGATACGGGAGGACAAGAGAGATAGCGTTGACTATGCCTGATTCAAATATAGTAAATATAAAGAAGATTTTAGAGGAAGGATTGAACCTATCTTAACACAAAGTTAAGAATAATCCTTCTTACCTGGAATGAAAGATACAATCAAGAAAAAGGAATTAGTAAATCTTTTCTTAAAAAAAGATATTTTAGTCAGTGTGGATCTATTAGACTCCTTGAATGAAGAGATAAAAATAGAAGATATTGAGAGTCTGATAAAAGATAAGATAAGTTCTGATGATTTTTTAGTTTTAAATAATGATCTTAAGCAGTTTTTGGTGAAGAAGGACAAGATAGATGTTGATTTTAAGGGGTTAGACAAATCTAAAGTTATTGCTGAGAAAAACAAAGATGATAAAATCTATAAAGGGTTTTTGAACTATCTAGATGATGATGATGAGAGGTTAAAGAGTTCTGAGGTTATAGAGGAAGATGACAGGGTTAAGGTTTTATTCTCATATAAAGATGACCTAAAGAAAAGAGAGATGCAGGATTTTGTAAAATTTTTCAAAAATAGATTTAAGGCAATTGAAGGGATGTTAAGAAATAGGCAAGAGTTACAGAATGTAACTTCTATTTCCAGACTATTAAACAAAAAAGACAGGGAGATTGTGGCTTTCATAGGTATGGTTGTAAGTAAGAATCTTACGAAGAACAACAACATTTCTTTAGAGTTAGAGGACCCAACTGGGATAATAAGGGTTTTGGTAAATAAAAACAACCCTGAGATATTTGGGATGGCAAAGGACCTTGTTTTAGATGAAGTTATCGGGGTTGTTGGAGTCAGTGGTGAGAATATTGTTTTTGCCAATAATGTATTATTTCCAGATATACCAATGCACAAGGAGCTTAAGAAAGCCAGGGATGAATGTTATGCTGTATTTTTATCTGATTTCCATGTTGGATCTTGTAATTTTTTGCCAGATGAATTTGATAAGTTCTTGAAATGGATAAGGCAGGAAACAGGAAATGAAAAACAGAGAGAGATTGCAGGAAAAGTAAGATATGTTTTTGTGATGGGTGATCTTGTCGATGGGGTTGGGATATATCCTGACCAAGATAAGGAACTGCATATCAAAGATATCTACAAGCAATATGAAGAATGTGCCAGGTTATTGAAGATGATACCTCCTCATATAAAGATAATAATCTGTCCTGGGAATCACGATGCTATGAGGATTGCGGAGCCTCAGCCACCACTTTATCAGGATTTTGCAGAAGCGATATGGAAACTAAAAAATGTAACTTTAGTAAGCAATCCAGCGATGATAAATATCCATTCTTCTGAAGATTTTTCTGGTTTTGATGTTTTGATGTATCATGGCTACAGTTTTATCTATTATGCTGATATGGTAGAAAGCATAAGACAGGAGGGTGGGATGGATAGAAGTGATTTAATAATGAAATTTTTGCTTAAAAGGAGGCATCTTGCTCCAACACATTCCTCTACCCTTTACATACCTGATGTAAATTCAGATCCTTTAGTGATAAATAAGGTTCCTGATTTTTTTGTAACTGGACACATACATAAAGCGATGGCTGCAAACTATAGAAACGTAACTACGATATGTGGAAGCTGCTGGCAGGAGAAGACAAGTTTTGAGGAGAAGATGGGACTACATCCAGAACCCACAAGAGTTCCAATCATAAATCTACAGACAAGGGAGATAAAAATCTTAAGATTTGATAAATAAAATGGCAGAAGAAAAGCTGATGTCCAAGGAAATGGAAGAATACTTCAAACAATTAGATAAAGATGTGCAGAAGTCTTATGATGTTGCTAAGGAAGCTAGGAAGAAAGGGTTTGATCCTGAGACAAAAGTAGATATCCCTTTGGCGAAGAATATGGCTGAAAGAGTTGAAGGACTGATAAGCGACGTAGCTCCTCAGATTGTTGGTAGTGGTATAACCAGAAGGATCATACAACTCGAGAAAGAATATGGTGTGCTGGATTGGAGAGTTGGTTTTATAATAGCTGAAGAAGTTGCAAAAGAGAAGTTCTGTAAGTTTAAGGATAAGAAGGAAGCTATTGAAGTAGGGATAAGAGTCGGTTTTGCATATCTGACTGTAGGAATCGTCTCTGCTCCTCTGGAAGGGTTTGTTGAGCTAAGGATAAAGAAAAGGTTAGATGGGCAAGAATATTTTTCCATCTTCTATTCTGGCCCCATAAGGGGGGCAGGAGGAACTGCAGCAGCAACTTCTGTCATATTAGCTGATTATGTGAGAGTTAAGTTAGGATATCATCCCTATGATCCTACAGAGGATGAAGTGAACAGATATGTAACTGAAGTTTTAGATTATCATGAGAGAGTTACCAACTTACAATATTTCCCAACAGAAGATGAGTTGAAGTTTATGGTCAGGCACGTTCCTGTTGAGATAAATGGAGATCCAACAGAGAGTTTTGAAGTAAGCCAGCATAAGGATCTTCCAAGAGTTGAGACCAATAGAATAAGAGGAGGAATATGTTTAGTGTTGGCTGAAGGACTTTGCCAGAAAAGCCCCAAGATATGGAAAAGGTTAGCAAAGTGGGGCAAAGAGATTGGGCTAGACTGGGAGTTTTTGAAGGACTTTCTGGATTTACAGAAGAAGAAAAAAGCTAAAACTGAAGAAGGAAGCAAAGAGGAGAAAAAAGAGAAGATAACTCCTAATTATGTTTTTATCAATGATTTGGTTGCAGGAAGACCTGTATTGACGCATCCTTTATCACATGGAGGTTTTAGATTGAGGTATGGTAGGACGAGAATAAGCGGGTTTAGTGCAGCTTCAATACATCCTGCTACAATGCATCTGCTAAATAAGTATATCGCAACAGGAACACAGCTTAAAGTTGAAAGGCCGGGGAAAGCGGCTGCAATAACTTTATGCGATTCTATAGAAGGACCAATCGTAAAATTAGATGACGGAAGCGTCCTTAGGATTTATGGGGAGGGCCAATCTAAGGAGTTGGCTGAGAGAGTCAAGGAGATCTTATTTTTAGGGGATTTTCTTTTCAATTATGGAGATTTTTCTGAGAATGGACATATGTTAGTCCCTCCGGGATATTGCGAAGAGTGGTGGGTTCAGGAGTTAGAGAAGGCTACTGTCGATATGTTTGGAAACTTAGATCTAGATAAATTAGCTGAGCTTTTACAGATCTCTGCTGAGTGGCTAGACAGGTTATTGAAAGAACCTACAAAAGCCAAAGTTGATGGAAATGTTGCTGTAAACATAACTGAGAGGTTGAATATTCCACTACATCCAAAATATTCTTATCATTGGAACTGCATCTCTACAGAGCAATTGTCTAAATTGTTCAAATGGGTGAGTAAGGCAAACGTAAGGGTCGAGGAGAATACGATACAGAAGATAATTATTCCCTACAGGGAAGAAGAGAAAAGAATTCTGGAGTTGATCGGAGCCCCTCATCTATGTGTAAACAAGGAATTTGTTGTTTTGGAAAAAGATGATGCTATTGCGATAGCATATTCTTTCAGTCTTCAGGATGAACTGAAGCCAAAAGATCTTGAAAAATATATTGGAGAAAATAAAGATAAGAAAGCAGTAGATATACTAAATAGCTTCTTCAATGTTAGAATAAGAGATAAGAGCGGAACGTTTATCGGGGCTAGGATGGGAAGGCCCGAAAAAGCCAAGATGCGTAAGTTAACAGGAAGCCCACATATATTATTTCCAGTAGGAGACCAAGGAGGAAGGTTAAGATGCTTCCAGGCTGCTTTAGATGCTTCGAAGATAAAAGGGGATTTTCCAATATATAGATGTTCTAAATGCGACAAAGATACAATCTACCCGATCTGTGAAGAATGCGGAAGGCCGGCAAAGAGAATCTATTACTGTAAAGTTTGCGGCGGGATAGAGAAAGAGGAGTGTACGAAACACGGAAAGGCACAGTTGTATAAGGCACAGGAGATTGATATAAGATATTATTTTAATAAGGCTATGAAAGTTGTAGGAGACAGGACAGCTCCTGATCTTATCAAAGGAGTCAGGGGAACAAGCAATAAAGACCATACTCCTGAAAATCTGGTTAAAGGTCTGTTAAGAGCAAAGCATGACATATATGTAAATAAAGATGGGACTACAAGATATGATATGAGTGAGCTGCCTATAACTCATTTCAAACCAAAAGAAGTAAGAGTATCTATCGAGAAGTTAAAGGAACTAGGCTATACTAAAGATATCAAAGGAGAAGAGATAAAAGATGGGGATCAGGTCATTGAATTAAAAGCGCAGGATGTTATCTTGCCGAGCAGTCCAGAGACACTGGATGAACCTGCTGATGATGTTTTGTTTAGGGTTGCAAATTTTATAGATGAGATGTTAGTTAAGTTGTATGGGCAGAAACCATTCTATAATCTTAAGGTTAAAGAGGATTTGATCGGACATCTAGTTATTGGATTGGCACCCCATATTTCTGCAGGGATGGTAGGCAGGATAGTAGGGTTTAGTGAAACTCAGGGTTGTTATGCCCATCCAATGTGGCATGCTGGGTTAAGGAGGGATTGTGATGGCGATGAATGTTGTGTGATATTATTGATGGATGCTCTTATAAATTTTTCAAGGCAATTCTTACCTGATAAAAGAGGATCAAGGACAATGGATTCTCCACTAGTATTGACATCAAAATTAATACCTTCAGAAGTGGATGATCAAGTGTTAGGAATAGATGTCGTCAAGAGATACCCTTTGGAGTTTTACAATGCTGCTTTGGAATATAAGTATCCTTGGAGTGTTTCTGTCGAGCAACTTAAGGATAGGTTATATACTGAAAGGCAATATGAGAAATTTGGATTTACTCATGATATAAGCAATATAAATGCAGGAGTTATGTGTTCTGCGTATAAGTCATTACCTTCTATGGAGGAGAAATTAAAAGGGCAGATGGATCTTGCTGTAAGATTGAGAGCAGTTGATGAAAGTGATGTTGCAAGGCTGGTTATAGAAAAACATTTTTTGAAAGATACAAAAGGAAATCTCAGGAAGTTTTCAATGCAGCAGTTTAGATGTGTCAACTGCAATGAGAAATATAGGCGTCCTCCTTTAGTCGGAAAATGTACAAAATGCAAAGGTGGAAAGATAATATTTACGATATCTGAAGGGAGTGTTGTCAAATATATGGAGCCCAGTATAAGTTTGGCTGAGAAATATAATGTTCCTGCTTATCTAAAACAGACTTTAGAGCTGACTAAAAGAAGAATTGAAGATAATTTTGGAAAGGAAAAGGAAAAGCAAGAAGGATTAGGGAAGTGGTTTGGGTGATCATTCCTCAGCATTGACAGCTTCTGCATGAGGTATGTTGTCAATTCTTATAATGTGTTTTTCTTCAATTATGTTTTCTTTTATTCCTAAAGCAACTGACTTTTCTCCGACTAGATTTACGATGTATGCATTTCTTAGAAGATCTCCAATATCTTCTTCGTTCATCTTTTCACCTTTGTAGAAATCAGTAGTGAGATCTAGCTGGATCTTTCCTTCTGAGAATTTTTTTCCAATCAAGTCTTTGTCGCAGACAGCTGCGATAATCTGACCTTCTGGCGTCTTATGGATCTTTACTAACATTGAGCATCAAATCTTTGATTTAATAGGATGTTTTGCACCACACGCAAGACATTTCAAAAAACTTACATTGCCTTCTTTAAGGATTTTTGTGTCTGGCTTTCCACATTCAGAACAGAGGACAAATGTCCTTGCATATTTATTTATCTTTTCATTTATCATAGAAGCAGAAATCTTTCTTCCAAGGATCAGGTTGCTCCTCCTCATCTCACCAGGGGTCGCAAGCTCTTTCAGGATAAATTTCATAACCTGCTGGATATCTCTTCTTAATGTTGTTACAATCTGATTAAAGTTTGAGATAACTGTCTTGTTTCCTTCTATATGGCCTTTTACTTTCGGGACTTCGAAACGTTCTGCAGTAAATACTGCTTCAGGCAATTCTTTTCTAGCTTTGTCGAGCAATTTTTCATAATCCATGCCTGTTGGGAGTCGAGGAGCATATTTAAATCTGTCGGAAAAAGGAAAATTTATAAACAAAATTACTTTAGAATTATTTTATGGTTGTAGAAGCTTTTATGAATGTATTCAAGGCTGAAAAAAAGCCTTATGAGTTATTTTTTGTAGGATTCCTATATTCTACGATTGCTATATTTCTGAGCTTATGGATATTCAGGAATTATGCAAGTTTAGTGATGGTGTTTTTGACTGTCATCGCATGTATACCTCTGATATACAATGCGCTGAAGCTAGAAGAAGAAAAAGACCTTAAGATAAACAAAGAGACCACATTATTAAGAGAGCATGGCAGGATGGCTATGTTTGTTATGTTTTTATTTTTGGGTATAACTGTATCTTTTACTCTTTGGTATATCATCTTACCTCCTGATTTAGTCCAGATATTATTCCATTCCCAGACAGAGACTATTGCAGGGATTAACAACTATGTTTCTGGAAAAAGTGTTACGATAAGTTCTTTCGGCTTATTTTCGAAGATCCTTTTTAACAACATAAAGGTGTTAACATTCTGCATATTGTTTGCATTCATATATGGGTTTGGAGCTGTGTTTATACTTACATGGAATGCATCTGTTATTGGTGTTGCCATTGGTAATTTCATAAGAGTAAATGTGGGGGCTTATGCGCATAGTGCGGGGATGGTCAAAGCAGCGAGCTATTTCCAGGTGTTTTCTTTGAGTTTACTGAGATATTTTATACATGGAATCCCCGAGATAATGGCATATGTCATAGGTGGAATAGCTGGAGGGATAATCTCAATAGCGATAGTAAGGAAGGATTTCAAGAATAAAGGGTTCGAGAAGATCTTGTTTGACGCTTCTGAATTGATCACTATATCGCTCTTATTCTTGCTTTTGGCAGCTTTTATAGAGGTTTACATAACTCCTGTGCTGTTTTAGGAAATATTATAAGCAAGGGGCTATTTCTTGATTTGTTGCTACTCTAAAATGGCAAAAAAAGCGAAACCTTTAAATATTAGTTATACCTAAGAGATAGTAAACATTTTAGGTTTATATTTAATACATGAAACTAAGTAAATAAGCCCAAATAAGCAGTTATAAGTAAAAAAGAGGAATAATCGGGTGTTTTAGATAAAAAAGCGAGCTATATTGCTCTAATCATAATCAATAGGGCTTAATTTAGTTGATTAACAAAAACACTCGGAGCTGATGCAAATATGATAGTCCAAAAAGAATTTTTAAGCAAACTAAAAGATTTCGGCCTTAATACATACGAAAGTAAATTATGGACAGCATTGCTATCTCGTGGAATTTCAACAGCAGGGGAATTAAGCGATATTGCAAACGTACCAAGATCAAGAAGTTATGATGTTCTAGAATCACTTGAGAAAAAAGGATTCATTATAATGAAATTAGGAAAGCCAATAAAGTATATTGCGGTTCCTCCAGAAGAGGTTGTTGAGAGAGTAAAGAAGAGAATATTGGATGATAGCGAATCAAAATTAAACACTTTAAAATCATTAAAATCAAGCGATGTTCTTGATGAACTAAACTTATTGCATAACCAAGGAGTAGAGCTAGTCGAACCTACAGATCTAAGCGGAAGCATAAAGGGAAGAAATAACCTATACAACCACTTAGAAAGCGCTTTGAAAGGAGCAGAAAAAACTGTTACAATGATGACTACAGCTCAAGGATTGGCAAGAAAAGCTGAACTTATGAAGTCAGTATTCTCAAAGCTTGCTAAGAAGGGAGTTAAGATAAAGATTGCAGCTCCGGTAACTAAGGAGAGCAAAGAAGCTGCAAAAGAACTTGGAGAATATGCAGAGATAAGGCACATCGAAGAGAAAGAAGTGAATGCAAGGTTCTGTCTTGTTGACGGAAAAGAGCTTACATTCATGCTTATGGATGATAAAGATGTTCACCCAACATATGATGTTGGTATCTGGGTCAATACAATGTTTTTTGCAAATGCACTAGAAAATTTGTTTGACTCAAAGTGGAAAGGTCTTAAGAAGTCTGACATAAACAAAGCTTCTTAGAATTCCTATTTTTTCTCAATATTTAAACGAAAAGCTTTAAATAGTCATGAGTTTTTAGAAGCATTATCAAATAAAGAGGTGAAATTCAAATGGCATTAGGTGTTGCGGAAGTCACATTGAGCATAATTATAGGTACATTAGCTGCTATTGTCTATAGCTTAAGAGTTCTTGTATTGATGGACAGAAGGATAGAAAGAATAGAAGAACATATCGAGAAGATAGCTGAGAGAATAGTAAGAGAAGAGCTGAAGATAGAAAGGCAGCTTGCAGCAAGATCAAAGAAGACCAAGAAGAAAAAATAAATATTATTTTTTCTAAAATGTTTTTTTCTTAAAATGAATTTTCAGAAAATAGTCAGAGATATAAAAGACTTGAAGATTCAGGGAGCTAGAAATGTAGCTAAGGAAGCATGCAGAGCCCTGGGGGAAGTTGCTGTAGAATCAAAAGCGAAGACAAAGGATGCGTTCTTGGGCGAGTTAAATAAAGCAAAAGAAATCTTATTTTCGACCAGACCTACAGAACCTTTTATGAGGAATTCTCTGAATTATCTTATCTATAATATCAAAGGAGATACTGTTGCAGATTTGAAGAATAATTTTAGCTTTAGTGTAATGGACCTTTTGAAAAGTATAAAGGCTGCTGAGAGAAATACTGCAAGGATCGGAGCAAGAAAAATAAAAGATGATATGATAATATTTACACACTGTCACAGCTCAACTGTCATGGATATATTGTTTGAAGCGTGGGATTCTGGGAAGAGATTTAGAGTGCATAATACAGAGACAAGGCCAAGATTCCAGGGAAGGAAAACTGCTAGAGAGTTAGCGGAGAGAGGAATTCCAGTTGAGCTTTATGTTGATTCTGCTGCGAGGTTTGCATTGAAGAAAGCAGATTTTATGCTGATCGGAGCAGATGCGATAACTACAGAAGGTATCGTGATAAACAAGATAGGTTCTGAGATGTTTGCAGAGGTTGCTAATGAAAGAAGTATTCCAGTATATTCATGCACACATTCCTGGAAGTTTGATCCTTTGACTGTATTTGGTTATGAAGAAGAGATAGAGAAAAGAAGAGCAAGCGAGATATGGGAGAATGCTCCAAAAGGAGTCAAGATAAGCAATTATGCATTTGAGAAAGTAAGTCCGAACACTATGTCTGGAATAATATCTGAGCTTGGAATCTACAAGCCAACAAATTTTATAGAAGAAATGAGAAAATTGAATAAGTGGATGTTCTAAGAATTACTTTTTCTTTTTGAGTTCTTTTGTAAGATCTTTAATCTCTTTTTCAATCTCTTTGATCTTTTCTGTGTTATCTTCTAAGTTGAGAAGTTTTCCACATTCAGGACATTTGAACTCAAAATTAGTTGCCTGCTCAAAATCAAGCCTTATACAATTATCTTCACAAGCATAGAACTGACCACTATTTTCCCTTTTTAATCTTTCTTTTAGTTTTTCAAGCCTATCTTTCTTTAGATTTTCAACAAGATACTTGATTCTCTTCATATTGAATGTCCAGTAGTAGATGTACCATCCTTTTTTCTTGTCTTTTCTTCTTATGAATGAGACCAGATTATGATCAAAAAGACGATACAACATATTTCTTGTCAGATTTATCTCTGTCTTGATGTTATCTGCAAGCTTAAATTCAGAAACATTTTTTTTATTCTTTAGAGAATGCACCAAAGGTATTACATCTTCTCCTGCAACTTGTGATACAACAGTTTCAATGAGTTTATTTGAAAGTTTCATTTTATATAATTTATATAATTTATTTGACTAATAGACTATATTTTAGGATATTAACATATATAAATTTTTCGTTTTCTTAATATTTAAACCTTTCTTTTTTCAGTTTATTATGCTATTTTTTGCCTTATTTTTATTAAATAGAGGATAAATTAGCGTTTTTCAAGCTAAAATGGATAGAATTGTGGTTTTTAGCCTTTAAGAATCGATAAAGTGATGATTGTTACTATCAAAAGAAAATAAAAAATCAGAATTTTCCTATTAATTCATCAAAGATCAAGCCTTTGTTTTTAGCTAAGTCCAGGGAAACTACAAAATTCTCTTTTGTCTTTTCCAAATCATCCAATGAGATGAAGAACCAGCCTTTGTTAAGGAATTTTACAGCAAGCCATGGTTCTGCTCCAAACCTTTTGGAGAATTCAGTTATCTGAGCAATGTCTTCCTGTGAAAAATATTTCTTATCGCTGCTTATAGCTTTACACTCAATTGCAAGCTTTCTTGCTGAATTTCCTGCAAGAAGGTCTGGAACCGGGAACTGAACATTACCTGAGCCAGCAACTCTGATGCAGGCCCAATCATTTTTCCAAAATAGATGAAGCAGCTCTCTTTCAGCAGTTATTCCTTTGGATTTTCTAGACATTTTGTTCTATAATTTAAATTTCATGAAGTCATTTGCACAAGTGACATCATCAAAAAGATCTTTAGCATCTTCTTCAATCTCTTTTATCTCCTTATACCTTTGAGAGAAGTGAGTCAGTATAAGTTTTTTTGAGTTAGACCTGTTTGCCATGAGTGCTGCATCTTTGGCAGTCATGTGTAAGTATTGTTCAGCTTTTTCTTTCAGACTGCTTGTAAAAGACGCTTCTGATATAAGGATGTCTGAATTTTCGGCAAGCTTTAGAGCGTTCGTGCATGGTAATGAGTCTGAGATATATGTGATCTTCTTTCCTTTTACTATCGTGGTTGCATCATCAACTTTTACTTTTTTCTTTTTCCAAATTATATCTTTTCCTTTCTGAAGATCACCTAAAAGGGGTCCTTCTGGGATACCTAATTTCTCCACATAACCAACCCTTATCCTTCTCCTGTCTTTTTCTATAAAGCTAAAACCCAATGTAGGAATACCATGACTAAGTTCAGTGGCTTCTATTATGAAATCTTTGTTTTCAAATATCTTTCCGGGTTTTTTTATCTCTTTTATAGAATAATCTATCGAATCTTTAGATGAGAATGATTTGAGCATGTTTTCAAGATATTTTTTTGATCCTTCTGGCCCGAAGATCTCCAGTTTTTTTGAATATTCTGATGCACCCATAGTCTGCATCAATCCTGGAATACCGAGAATATGATCTCCATGCCAGTGTGAGATAAGGAGTTTAGTTATCTTTGCTGGTTTGATGCCTGCAATCTTCAGCTGTCTTTGGGTTCCTTCACCACAATCAAAAAGAACATTCTCGGACTTATGAGTAAGTAAAACCGCAGGATGACTTCTCTCTTTTGTAGGCTGCATGCAAGCAGTACCTAAAAATGTTATAATCATAGATTTTTTAAAATTTAACAGCTTATTTAATCTTTTCGTTAAATTTTATGTATATTTATTTTCTATATGGTAAATAAAAGAGCATAGAAAGGTTTTTAAAACAACAAAAAATATTGAAAAACATGGCAACAACAAAAGTAAAAGGAGTTTTGAGTGATAAGCAAGTGCTTACTGAGAACAGTGATGAAGCTAGAGAGCTTTTTGATAAAGGGAGATATGGGAAGGTAATGGACAGTGGCAAACTGCAGCTGTCTTTAGCTGAAGCTCTTTATCTTTTGGAGAAGAAAAAACTGGAAGTTTTGGATGGGAGGAACAAGGTGATAGATTTTGAGAGCTTTTACAAGAAAGCGAAAAGATTGGAGAAGGATTTTAGGATCAAATACTGTGTTTTTAAGAATATAAGAAACAGAGGATACATAATAAAGACAGCATTGAAGTTTGGAGCTGATTTTAGAGTATATGACAGAGGAGTAAAGCCTGGCGAGGACCATGCGAAATGGATAGTGTATCCTGTCCATGAAAAAGATGTGCTTACTTGGCATGAGTTTGCAGCGAAGAACAGGGTTGCGCATTCTACAAAGAAAAGGCTGCTTATAGGGATAGTTGATGAAGAGGATGATGTTACCTATTATGAAATAAAGTGGGTAAGACCATAACTTTATTAAATAATGGAGATTAGGTAATTCTATGGACGATAAAATACTAGATATAATCAGGAATAAAGGACCTATACTGCCATCTGATCTTGCAAAACAGCTGAAGACAAATACCATGTTTATCGGTGCACATCTTTCTGAGATGGTATCATCCAAAAAACTGATCGTTTCACACCTGAAGATAGGATCTTCTCCGCTTTATTATCTACCTGGCCAGCAATCAAGATTACAGGTTTTCTATAAGCATCTTAATGACAAGGATAGGAAAGCTTTTGACCTTCTTAAGGAAAGGAAAGTTCTGAGAGACAGAAGCCAGCAGCCGATAATAAGGGTTGCACTTAGAAGCATAAAAGACTTTGCGACACCTTTGAATGTTAATGCAGGCGGAGAAAGAGAGGTATTCTGGAAGTGGTATTTGCTTGATGACAAAGAGGCAGAACCTTTGATAAGAAAATATCTGGAAGTTGGAGTTCAGAAACAAGCTGCCCTTGTTGAAGATAAGAAGAAGCTGGAAGAAGAAAGAAAGAAAAAAGAGGAAGAAAAGGCGAAGATAGAGTCAGAGAAAAAGGAAGCTGAATTATTGAGACAGGAGCGGGAGGAAGAGAAGAATAAAGCAGCAGAATTAAAGAAACAGATTGAGGCAGAGAAGGTAAAACTGGAAGAGGAGAAGAGAATACTGGAAGAAGAAAAGCGAAAGAATGAAGAGGATAGAAAAAAGATAGAAGAGGAGAAAAAGAATGCTGTCAAAAAAGAAACTTCAAAAAAAGACGAGCAGAAGACCCTGAAGGAAGAGGTAAAGAAAGAGCCTACTACCAAAGAGACTGTTAGTGATTCTTTCTTAGATGAGATAAAGGGTTATTGTTCAAAGAACAAGATAGAGATAATTGAGTCTAAGATTATAAAGAAGAAAACTGACCTAGAGCTTATAATAAAGGTTCCAAGTGTTGTTGGAGAAGTTACTTATTTTTGCAAAGCAAGAGATAAGAAGAGGATAAGTGATGGAGATCTAAGTTCTGCCCTGGTCAAAGGACAGCTTAAGAAACTTCCCGCCTTATTCCTGAGCAAAGGAGATCTTACAAAGAAAGCGCAACAAGAGCTTGAAGGCGACCTTAAGAATCACATAATATTCAAAAAAATGTAAAATGGGAACTAACTTAAAAGATCTTATAGTAAAAAAAGAGGTTGATTTTGACTTTCTTAAGAACAAGAAGCTTATGGTAGATGCACATAATGTACTTTATCAGTTTCTAACTACAATAAGACAAAGAGATGGCAGCCTACTTATGGATTCTAAAGGAAGGGTAACAAGCCATCTGACTGGATTGTTTAACAGGACTTTGAAGCTGATGCAAAAAGGAATCCAGGTTGGGTTTGTTTTTGATGGAAAACCTCCTTCACTGAAAGATAAAGAGAGGGAGAGGAGAAAAGGACTTAAGATGGAGGCTGAAGTCAAGTATAAGGAAGCTGCTGAGAAGAAAGATGTTGATGAGATGAAAAAATATGCTGCCAGGACAACTAGATTGACTAAGGAAATGATAGATGAAGCGAAGGAACTGATAAAGGCCTTGGGCTTGCCTATTGTGCAAGCTCCATCTGAAGGAGAATCACAGGCAGCATACATCGTAAATAAAGGAGATGCTTTTGCAGCAGTGAGCCAGGATTATGACAGCTTATTGTCCGGAGCTCAAAGATTAGTGAGGAATCTTACTGTTTCTGAAAGAAAAAAGCTGCCTAACAGACTAGCTTATGAAGTAGTGAAGCCAGAGATGATAGAGTTAGCTGAGAATCTCAATAATCTTGGGATAGACAATGATCAGCTGATAGTTATCGGAATGCTAGTGGGGACAGATTACAATATCGGAGGAGTTAAAGGAATCGGCCCAAAGAATGCATTGAAATTGGTAAAACAATATGGAAGTGATTTTGATAAGCTTTTTGAGGAAGTAAAGTGGAATGATTTTTTTGATTATGAATGGACTGAGGTATTTTATCTGATAAAGAAGATGCCTACAACTGATGATTATGAACTTAGGTGGAAGGATATGGATCCAGACAAAGTTATAAGCGTATTATGTGATGAGCATGATTTTTCAAAAGGAAGGATAGAAACTTCATTGGGAAAGATGAATAAGGAGAAAGAGAAACATAAACAAAAAGGATTAGGAGAGTGGTTTTAGTGGAGTGGTATGTATTTGCATTGGCGTCAGCATTTTTCTTTACCTTTTTTCAGGTATTGAGAAAAGAAGCGTTGCAGAAATCACATGCGATGAATTTTGAATCTGTCAGAATATTTTTTGTTGTTATTTTTGCCTTATTTGTACTTCCTTTTACGGACTGGAGTTTTGATAAATCTTCTTTGGTTGTAGCTTACATAGTATCTTTGCTTGCCACAGTGGGAATCTTATATGCATCAAGAGCATACAGGCATAAGGATCTATCTTTAATATCTCCTCTTGCGACACTGCGCCCTGCTTTTATAGCTGTATTGGCTGCTATTTTTTTAGGGGAATCTCTTGGCGTGAAAGAAATACTAGGGATATCAATAATACTTATTTCAGCATATGTGCTTGAATCAAACCACCATTTTTCAAACCTTATTGCTCCGTTAAAACATATATTAAAATCAAAGTACAGCTTGTATTTTATATTTGCATCATTTTTGTTCAGCATATGTTCTGTGCTTGATAAATATATGATAGGACATAAGATAACAAACATATACACATATTATTTCATCATATGGCTATTTATTGCTATTAATTTCAATATAATACATTTTTTTATGTATGGAATTAAGGATAGTGTCAAATGTATCAAAAAGACAAAATCCCTTCCTATCTTAGTCGCTTTTTTCTCTGTTCTGTCTAATCTTCTTTTCTTGAAATCACTTTCAATGGCTTATGTATCTTTGGTGATGCCAATACATATGAGTTCAATCTTGCTTATAGTCCTTTTTGGAGGCAAATTTTTTCATGAGAAACATCTGATATTTAGACTATTAACATCAGCTTTTATGATATTAGGAGTTTATCTTATAATAATATAAAATGAAACTGAAAGAAGCCCTAGATAATAAATTAACTAAGAAAGAGAAGAAATCTTTTACAAGAGCTTTTGATATGATTGGGGACATAGCTATCATAGAGATCAGGAAAGAGCTAGAGAAAAAGGAAAGGCTGATAGCTGACAAGATTCTTGAACTTAATAAACATATAAAGACAGTATGCAAGAAATCAGGAGCACATAAAGGAAGATACAGGAGACAGAAGCTTAAAGTGATTGCTGGCGAGAGAAGGAAAACAACAGTCTATAAAGAGAACGGAGTCAGATTAAGGTTTAATGTTGAGACATCTTATTTTTCTCCAAGATTAAGTACAGAGAGAAAAAGGATCATGGAGCTGGTAAAATCGAAGGAGTCTGTACTTGTAATGTTTTCTGGAGTTGCACCATACACTTTAGTTATCTCTAAGAATACAAAAGCTAAAGAGGTTTTTGGGATAGAGATGAATCCTGAGGCACATAAGTTTGGGATTGAGAATATCCAGCTGAATAAGGCCAGTAATGTGCAGCTGTTTTTAGGTGATGTAAAGAAAGTGATTCCTAAACTGAAGAAGAAGTTTGACAGAATATTGATGCCTTTACCTAAGACAGCTGATGAATTTCTAGATTCTGCCTTAATGGTTTCTAAGAAAGGAACAATAATACATTTTTATGATTTCTTGAATGACCAGGAGTTTGCTTTAGCCAGAGATAAAATCAAAGAAGCATGCAAAAGGGCCAAGAGGAAATGCAGGTTTATAAGAACAGTAAAGTGCGGACAGCATGCTCCTCATGTATTTAGGATATGTGTTGATTTTAAGGTATTGTAACATAAAGATTTAAATAGTAAAACTTTGTAAAATAACATAGAGAATGGGAAAGTTAAAAAAAGAGGTGAGGGTTCTAGAGAATGATATAAAGAGAGAAGTAAGGAAAGTAGAGAAAGATGTAAAAATTATAGAGGAAGAGATCTCTCTTAATAAAATAATAAAATATAATCTTGTTTTTTTCATCCCTGTTTTTATCTCTATATTTCTTTCGATAATAATATCTAAGCAGATACATGATTATCTTGGTTTGACTGCAAAGACCACATTTAGCTTAGTTTTGATACCTTTCGTTACACTGGTATTCTTTTTCACAATACCTTATATGAGAAAAAGAGAAAAAGTGAAAGGATTCAGGATGACTGTATTTGGTTTTCTGATAATAAGCATAGTTATGACAATCCCCTCTTTGTTGAAAGGGAATATTGGGATGCTTATGGATCACTTGATATTTATTGCAACTTACTTATTGCTGACTTTCTTATATGCACCTGAGGTCTTAGGGATCTACGGAGACATAAGAGAGTGGTTTAAGCATCATCATCAGCTGATAATTGTCGGGATATATCTTTGGATAACCCTGTTTTTTGTTGCAGGTTTTGGCTGGCAGTATTATGAGATATATAATGACAAAACAATACCTCAGCAGTTCAATATAGCAGATGAAAATCCAGGGTATACTACATTTCTTTATTACAGTATGATCACTTTTACGACAGTTGGTTATGGGGATATATCTCCTGTGGGTCCTGCTGCAAGATTGGTTGCTTCAACTGAGGCGCTGATAAGCGGGATATTGAATATATTGTTTATAGCTATACTGCTCCTATATGTTTCTAACCTACAGGCAATAAAGGCACATAAGGAAGATGAATCTAAAAAGAAACAGAAGAGAAAATAAGTGTGCGCTCATCAGTTACTTCCGTTAATCATCAGCCGAAGCTTCATATGGTGTTCACCAAATCACAGCGCACAATGTTGATAATGAGAAATCGTATTTAAATGTTTATCCAAACATGCCCATATAATCTTTTCCTTCCAGCTCTTCCTCTCTCTTTACTTTTTCAATACCTTTAAGCAAATCATCTTTTATAACTTTGGTCTTATTCTTCCTTATTGCGAAATAACCTGCTTCAGTACAGACAGCCTTGATCTCTGCGCCAGAGAAGTTTTCCATCTTATTATTTATCGTTTTTATATTTAATTTCTTATCAACATTAACATCCTTAAGATGTATCTTCAAGATTTCTAATCTTGATTCTTTATTTGGGACAGGAACATTGATTAGCCTGTCTAATCTTCCTGGCCTTAGTATTGCTGGATCCAGAATATCTTTTCTATTAGTGCATCCAATTATCTTCACATTATCCAATGGTTTGAATCCATCAAGTTCAGCTAAGAACTGCATGAATGTTCTCTGAACTTCTCTTTCACCTGAAGTTCCTATCTCTATCCTTTTTGCAGCTAATGCATCGATCTCATCAATGAATACGATTGAAGGAGCTTTTTCTCTAGCCAGCTGGAAAATCTCTTTGATCAGTTTTGCTCCTTCCCCTATAAACTTTTGAACGAGCTCTGATCCGACAACCTCGATAAATGTTGAGTTTGTCGATGCAGCTACAGCTTTTGCCAGCAGTGTTTTCCCTGTACCTGGAGGACCGTAAAGGAGGATGCCTTTTGGAGGCTTTATTCCGACCTTTTTGAAAAGTTCTGGTTTTTTCAGAGGAAGCTCAACAACCTCCTGCACCTCCTGCACCTGTATATCCAATCCGCCAACATCTTTCCAATCTATCTTTGGCTTCTCCATTATAACAAATTTTTCAACATCAAATTTCTTTGGTATTGATAATTTTTTTATGATCGTAAGATTTTTTTGCTCAACAAGAACACCATCTCCTGGCTTGATCTTTTCGCAGTCAGATGAGATATTGACCAAGAATTCGTTTCCGTTAGGGATCTTTATTATGGCCTGCTCTTTTATCAAATCCCTGACTTCACAGACCATGAGAGGTGAAAGCTTGAATTTTTCTAATTCTTCTTTCAGTTTCCCAACTGTCTCTCTCAATAGCCTATTTTCCTCTTCCAGTTCGTTGGAATCTACAGTGTACTGGTAGATTGCCTTATCAAGTTCTTCTTTTGAAGCCATATTGACTGGTTTTAGGCATGAATCATATATAAAATTTGCTCAAAAATTACGATTTTCGAGTCATTAGTAAGTTTTAAATAGGGGTAGATTTTTATGTTATTATGGCAGATTCAAGGATAACAAAGGCAGCGAAGATACTTGTCGATCATTCTACAAAGGTAAAGAAAGATGAATATGTGCAGATCATAGCTGATTCTGCATCAGAAGAGCTCGCTTTAGAATGCTATAAGCTATGTATCCAGAGAGGAGCATATCCTGTTCTTAAGATGAATATTCCTGGTCAGGCTTATACTTATTATAAGAATGCTTCTGAAGAACAGCTGAAGAAATTCCCTAAAATAGCGATGCATGAGATGAAGAATACACAAGCGGTGATATATATCGGAGCTCCTCTGAATACAAGAGAGCTTGCATCAATCAACTCTAAAAAGATAGCTATGAGGACTAAAGCTTTACATAGGCTTTTTGAATACAGAGCTGAGAGGACAAGATGGGTTATTTTTTATTATCCAACTGAAGCTCTTGCACAGGAAGCTAACATGTCTTTATCTGAGTTTAAATCATTTGTATTTAAGTCAACAAACATAAACTGGGAAAGAGAGTCACAGAAGATGGATAAATTGCAGAGAATAATTGATAAAGGACAGCACGTAAGGATAGTGGGAGCTGATACTGATCTAAGCTTTAGCATAAAAGGCATGAAAGCTATAAAATGTGATGGACACCATAATATGCCTGATGGGGAGGTATTTACAACTCCTGTAAAAGATTCTGTTCAAGGAGAGATTGCTTTTAGTTTTCCTTCAATAAAAGAGGGAAAGGAGGTTGATGGTATAAAGTTAACATTCAAGAACGGAAAAGTTATCAAAGCTGTGGCTGATAAGAATCAAGATGTATTAAATCATGTCCTTAACACAGATAAAGGAGCTAAATTTTTAGGAGAGTTTGGAATCGGAACTAATTATAACATAAAATCACATGTCAAGAATATTTTGTTCGATGAGAAGATAGGAGGAACTATCCATCTTGCTCTTGGAGCTGCTTACAAAGAGACTGGGAACGGGAACAATAAGGCTCAGCTGAACAGGTCAGCAGTGCATTGGGATCTTATAAAAGATCTAAGAAGAGGAGGAAAGATCTATATTGACAATAAACTGATACAAGATCATGGTGATTTTAAGATATAGAGTTTTTTCTTAGAGTTAGTTAATATTTCTGCGTTGCTTCTTTTTATGATTAAAGTGTCTTCTATTCTGATTCCTGATTTATTCTTTATATAAATTCCTGGCTCGATAGTTATTGTGTCATTAATATTTATTTTTGTATTTTTTACCTGCTGTATGAGCTTTTCTCTTTTTTTAGTAGATTTTTTCTTTTTGAAGATAGATGCGATTATTGGTTTGCAGTGGACTTTTTTGCTTATTCCATGCCCAAGTGCATGAATAAAATATTTTTTGTGTTTTCCTAGGTTTTCTCTTGCTTTTTTGTCTATGCTGAAGTAAGTTTTGTTTGGTTTTAGATCTTTTATGGCTGTATTTTGAACTTTTAATAGTAGATTGTATAAATTTTTTTGAGTTTTGTTTGGTTTTCCGAAAAATAATGTCCGAGTCATGTCAGAACAGTAATTATTGATTTTGACTCCAAAATCTATGACTGTAAAACCCTTTAGTCTAGAATTCTTTGGTTTATGATGCGGATCAGCAGCGTTCTTTCCTGTCGCGACAACTGGAGGAAAGGCGATCTTTAGTTTTCGCTTTCTAGCGGCATTTCTTATAAATTTGTCCATATCTGATTCTGTCTTGAAATTTGAGATGTTTTTTAGAAGATCTTTGAAGATGATATCTGTCATCTTACATGCTTTTTTTATTGATTCTATCTTGCCTGCCATGTTTATAGTAAATATTATAAACCCTTTAACTATTTTTTGATTTTATGAAAGAATTCAAACTTAAGAATGGGATGACTGTGATTTATGAAAAGAGACCTTCCAAATCTGTTGCAATAGAAATTATGGTGAAGGCTGGTTCTAATAATGAGACTAAGAAGATAAATGGCATAAGCCATTTTATAGAGCATATGTTATTTGAGGGAACTAAGAATTATGCTTCTAGCAGAGATCTAGCAAATGAAGTTGAAAAGTTTGGAGGGGAATTGAATGCATATACTTCTGATGAGAGAACAGCCTACCATATAAAGATAATAAAGAAGCATTTTGATATAGCACTTAAAATATTGGGGGATATTGTATTTAACCCTTTATTCAGAGATGCAGATATTGAGAAAGAGAGGAAGATAATCTTAGATGAGATAAAGCTTGTTACAGATGAACCGAGATTTCATCAGTGGATCGTATTTGAGAAAGCTTTGTTTGTTAAGCATCCTACGAGGAATCCAACATATGGTGCTAGGGAAGCTGTTGCCAGCATGACTAAAAAAGATATTCTTGATTATTATCATAAATACTATATTCCAAACAACATGATTGTTACAGTTGTAGGAAATGTTCCTGGTTTGAGGAAAAAGATAGAGAGAAATTTTTCTCACATCAAAAAAGGAAAGCCTGTTGTACGGAATAGAGTAATAGAACCTAGGCAGACAAAGCCGAAAAAAGTAGTTGAGAGGAAAAAGTTATCAAATTCCTACGTTGTTCTTGGGTATAAGACACCATTTAGGCTAGATAAGGATAGTTATGTGATGGATGTGATAAAAGCTGTGCTTGGAAGGGGGCAGAGCGGAAGGATGTTCTATGAGATAAGAACAAAAAGAGGATTAGCCTATGAGGTCGGAGTGCATCATGAAGCTGCCAGTGATTATGGTTTTTTTGCAGTTTATTTAGGGACAGACAAGAAGAATATCACTAAGATTAAAAGAGTTATACTGGATGAGTTTGGAAAGCTTCAGGATTTGAACAAGGAAGAGTTGTTGGAAGCTAAGGAGTTTATAGAAGGTTCACATTCTTTGCATACTGAAGATACTTATTCTTATGCAGATATGATTGGCTTTTGGGGATTAGTTGGAAAAGCAAGCATGATCAAGGAATATATCAGAAAGATAAAGGGAGTCAGTTTAGCTGATGTGAGAAGAGTTTCTAAGAAATATTTAGGTAAGAACTATACATTGGCAATGATAGAACAGAAATGATTAATCTCTAAACACTAATCTAATTATTATCATAAATACAAGGACACCAATTGCTGAATTCTGGATTAATGGATCTTTTAAGAAAACCAACCAGGGTGCACCTCCATAAGCTCCAAAGAAAGCATCGCCAAATAAAAAGAAAAATACAGAGACGAATGTTACTGGGAGGTATGTTGTAGGCCCTTGTTCTTTACTTAGTCCCGAAAAGATAGCAGCTAGAGTAGAGAAAATAAGGAAAAAATCAAATAAATCTGGTTTTACGTAGTATACAACTACATTCATAGTTATCACAAATATAAGAGCGAAGACAGTGTGCTGTTTATTTGCGAAAAAGTCGCTTTTTAGTCCAGCAAGCCCACTAAATACAAGAAGAAGGATGATCACTATTATCATGATAGCCATGTTTGGGAGGAATTCCTGAAGAACTGAAACCGGGTCAATACCACTAGGGTACACTCCTAATATGTTTGGAACCATCACCAACAAAGATACTATAAAAGCCACTATATAATTTAGGCTTTTCTTCTCTTTTCCCAGAACACCTGAAGCTTTTAGTCCAAAGAAAAGTATAGAGAAGATAAGTATAAAAGTTACAAAATCTAATGCGCCATTTGAGTAGATGAACTCCTCAAATGCTGAAGAGAAACTTATCTAAATCACCTCGTAATCTCAAAACTTCTAACCTGCTCCAATAATTTTTTAGCTTTGGAATTTTTTTGAAAATGAGCTCTTACTGGCTCTATAAGTTCATTTATGTATCCAGTTACAGAAGCTTTAAGGTCCATCGGATGTAGTTCTCCAGCTTCAAAAATCTTAGCTAGTTTTTCATAGGATTCTAGATTAAGATCTCCTCCGAACTTTTCCGGCCTTTTTATCTCCAATGAACCAAATTCTTCGAATATGATGTATTTACAGTACTCAAGGATTGGGTTTTCTTCAATTATTTTTTCAGGACAGTATGCTTTCTTAATCTTTCTTTTGATGTCTTCTTCAGAATCTGTCATAAATATAGCAGTGTCTGGCTTTGATTTTGACATCTTAAGTTCTACGCCTCTATCAGCTCCGGCAAGGTCTGTTTTTGGAGGCTGTCCAAGGCCCATAAGCATATGATGACTGACAACAACTGGTTTCCAAAAACCAAGCTTTGGGCCAACTTCTCTTGCAAGCATATTGACTTTTCTTTGATCCATGCCTAACTGAGTTATATCTGCTTTAAGATGGAATATGTCTGCACACTGCATGCAAGGATAAAATATCTGTGCAGCACTAAGGCTTTCAGATTCACTTCTTCCCATTATCTGGGAGCATCTTGTTATCCTTGTTACTGTATTTGATCTTGCGATATTAACAACTTTTTTCCAGTATTCATCATCTGACATAACATCTTTAGCCCAAAGGAAATCGATCTTATCTGTATCCATCCCACATGCTTTCCATGTCTCGATCTGATACTCACCGACTGTCCTTATCTTTTCTAAGTCTCCACCCATCTTATTATTCATCCAGCCAAACCAATCAGCAACCCACATCTTGAATTTTATCCCTGATTTTAACATCTTGTTTACATTTATCTTTCTTAGAATCCCCTGAGCTATATGAAGATGACCAGAAGGCTCAAAACCATCATAAGCGATTGGATGTTTTTTTGTCTCAAGAAGCTGTTTCAGCTCTTCTTCTGTTACAATCTCCTCTCCAACCTGCTTAATCAGCTCTAATTTTGTCGAAATGTCCATATATCCAGTTATTTTTTGTTTAATATAAAAAGCTTTCCACTGGACACTGGACTAAAGTACATAATCTATTTAAATTAAAGTCTGTTAACTTAGTTTATGATATCTGTAACTATGCTTTCTGCTTATCTTTATTGTAAGAGGAAGATGTTTCTTGAGTATATACTGAAACTTTCTGAGCCTCCTAAGGATGCGATTGTGAAGGGGTCTATAAGACATCAGGCAATTGATATGGCTAATAAGGCGGAAGAAGAGATTGTGAATTCTATCAGTGAGATTGATGGTTTAGAAGATATAAAGAATAAGTATGTCAGAGAGTACACTAAGATATTGAGGAAAGTCATTGTGAAGAACAAAGGGAGTTTGAGAAGAGTACAACTTCCTCTGATAGACGCTTATAGGCATACATGGAAATTTTTTGAGAATATAGCTGAAGTAAGGGCGGAGAGTGTTTTTAGATTTAAGGCTGAGCACAATATTTTTGGGAAAGAGTTATGGGAAAAGCTAACTCCAAAAATAAGATCAGAAGTAAGGATTGAATCTGAGGGATTAGGGCTGAAAGGCATTGTTGATATGCTGGAGGTTTTTGACAGTTATTTTATTCCTCTAGAACTAAAGACTGGGAAAGCCCCCAAGGAAGGAGTTTGGCCAGGACATAGAATACAGATAGCTGCTTATATGCTACTGCTTTCTGAGAAATTTAATCTTGAGGTTAAAAGAGGTTATATTGATTATATGGATATAAAAGATAAAAGAGAGATTGTTATGAATCCAATGCTTAGGGAAGAAGTCATAGAAACTGTGAAATTTATTAATAATCTTTTAAAAAGTCAAGAAGTGCCTGATTTTTGTGATAATGAGAACAAATGTAATTCTTGCGGATTGAGGGAGAAATGCTACAACGAAGGGCTTATTTTAGCAAAAACAAAGGCTTTAAAATAGAACAACTCTCAAATAGAAACAAAACGAAACCTTTAAATATTACTTAGCTTTATATTTGGCTATAGATAAAACTGCGAGGGGATCATTTATGGCTGATGAAGATAAAAAATTTTCAAGACAATTAATCGGAAAAACAGTAGTAAGCAAGACAGGAAAGAGATTCGGTGAAGTTGGAGATATTGTCTTTGAAACAAGGTCTGGCGAATTAATACACATGGTTCTTATCAATCCTACATCTTATACAGAGAAATTGGAGCTTGAGAAAGACAAGCAAGGGAATATATTGATTCCATTCAGTGCAGTGATAGCGATTGGAGATTTCATGGTTATTGCTGAAGAAGACATAATATAATTTTTCTTTTTATCCAATAAACATTTAAATAGTAGTTAGTTCTCTTTTTGATAAGGGTGTTGAAATGAGTGAGGCAATCTGGATCGAAAAATACAGGCCGCAGACCTTTTCTGAGGTCAAAGGACAGAAGCATGTAGTTGACAGAGTGCAGGCTTTTGTTGAGCAGAAGAATATGCCCCATCTACTGTTTTCAGGTCCAGCTGGCGTAGGGAAGACAACACTTGCTCTAGTGGTTGCAAGGAGATTGTTTGGAGATGAATGGAAAAGTAATTTCTTAGAGTTAAATGCTTCTGATGAAAGAGGGATCGATATAATAAGGAACAAAGTTAAAGATTTTGCAAGGACAAGGGCTATTGGAGATGTTCCTTTTAAGATAATATACCTAGATGAGTGTGATGCTTTGACAAAGGAGGCTCAGCAGGCATTAAGAAGAACTATGGAGAACTATACACAGACATGCAGGTTTGTGTTGTCATGCAATTATTCTTCTAAGATCATTGATCCAATCCAATCAAGATGCGCTGTGTTCAGATTCAGACCGCTTGAGAAGAAAGATATTGAAGTTATTGTCGATAAGATAGCCAAGGATGAAGGGCTTAAGATAGATAAGAAGGTTGCAGATGCTGTTTATGAGATCAGTGAAGGAGACTGCAGAAAGGCTGAGAATATACTCCAGAGCAGTGCTGCTATAAATAAGAATATAACAGAGGAGACTATATTTTCTATGGCTTCAGTTGCTAGGCCTAAAGAGTTGAAGGAGGCTTTGGAGCTTGCTATTAAAGGAAGCTTTTTAGATGCAAGAAATAAATTATTAGATATCATGCTTAATTATGGATTAAGCGGGCTGGATGTTGTCAAGCAGATACAGAAGGAAGTATGGGATCTTAATATTGATGGCAGATCTAAGGTTGAGCTGATCAATAAATGTGGAGATATAGAGTTTAGGATGGTTGAAGGAAGTGATGAGTTTATACAATTAGAAGCTTTATTAAGTCAGTTTACATTAGCACAAAAAAAGGAGTGATAGTATGAAAAAGAAAAAAGAGGAAAAAGCTGGAGATAGTTCTAAGTTCAACATAAAGAATATTTTTGGTGTTAAAGAAGGAGCTAGTCTTAAGAGTGATGAGATAGGAAAGATCAAATCAAACATATTGATATTAAATCATGAACTGAATAAGAGGATGGATAATATAAAAAGGCTGAATAATGAGATTAAGGAAGCACATAAACTTGCTATAGAGAAAGATAAGCAGCTTGATAAGATAAAGAAGAAATATGATAAATCAGAACTTAATATTGATGTTCTTAAGGAAGAATTGGATTCAAAGAACAAAGAGCTTAAATCAGTCGAGCATGAGCTGGATATGAGAAGCAGAGAGCTTCAGATAGAGAAGAAACATAATAGAGCTGAAGTAGGCCAACTGAATAAGAGGATTTCTGTCTTGGAAAAGGAACTAGAACAAACAAAACAGATAGTTGTCCATCATCATGAAAGGCTGGGGTCCCACAGGAAAAAGATAGAAGACAAGGATTTCGAAGTTATAAAGCTGGGTCAAAAGGTGAATAACTGCGATGAAGAGAACAACAGGCTTAAGGATCTAATCAGCGACAAAGATGGACAGATAGGAGTTCTTAAGAACACAATCCTAAAGAAGAACAAGATAGTACATCAGTTGAATAAAGAAATTGATTCAATAAAAGAAGAACTGGAAAAATAACTAGTTTTCCATAGTTTACAAATTATCTCATAATTTATAAACAAATAAATTAAAAAAAGAAAAAATTCTTATTTTTATGTTCCGATTTGCTTGACTTTAATCTCTTTGTCAACATATTGAGAGTAATCATAGCTTAGCTCTATCTTCAGAGGAACTTCTGAGTCAATCCTGCTATCTGCAGCGCTCCAGACTTTCCTACATCTGATCTCTGCACTGTTTGTTGATGGGCTTAATGAAGCAATTCCTTCATCATTAACTCCGCTACAATCAGCCAGTTCTTCATTTCCAAGCATAACTTTTACTCCAACTTTGTTAACATTCTCTGTCTTCTTTCCATCACAAGCATCTTCACTGTCTTTACTAATCACCTTAAAGATATTATCGTTATTGTCTCCAGCTTGTTTTACAGTGAATGCAATGGAGATTCCATCTTTTCCCGAAACCTGCTCCTGTACTGCTTCAATATGCACAGGCGCTCCGGAATTTTCTACAGATTTAGCTTCATTTGCTTTACAAAGAGTTGAAGCCCCTCCTCTTCCGAAGAAATCTTCCAGTACACAGATCTTTGAAGTTGCATATGTCTTATATTTGTAACAAGCAGATGCTCTTACAACTGCAGGATATTCTCCAGCAACCTCATATTTGTAGGCAAGATTGGTAAAGTCTACAAAGTCATATGTTCCTGGGATAACTTCTCCAACAGACATCCTTGTCTTTTCGAGAGATTCAACCGGAATCGTCTCTTTAAAATCATCTGCTACTTTGTCAAAAGATCCAGGATCGATTCCTGTAAGTTTTACAATCATATCTTCTGCAGCGACATCCTCTTCACCGACATTTGCTACTCTTACACTAATATCAAATGTATTTGGGTTTGTCTCTTGATTCTCTTCAAGTGCATATACTTCATCAGGCGGTGCGTTTGAAACAAAAGAAAGCTCTAAGCCTTTGCTTCCACCAATGTATGCTTTTCCTGTTTGCTGTGTTACGTTCTCAACTGTCTCTTTTGGAGCACAACCAGACAGAAAAATGCCAATAATAAGAATTGATATCAAAACAACGCTCTTTTTCATTTTAAGGCCTCCATTAACTATTTTTTGGTTAATAGTTAGATTAACAATATATAAAGGTTTTGGTTAAAATTAACCAACAACAGGCTCGATATTCATTATTTCCACTTCATAAGGGTTAGTGGATTCAATGTAGCTGTAACCTAGTTTAATAGTTACAGGTGTTGTGAAAGCCTGAATATTAGAATCAGAGAACGTATGTTTACAGATAATTATCCCTTCATTGTTTGTTAGCCTTACAGATGCAGGTTTACAATCAGACAGATCAGTACCTCCAATGGTGACAGTATACCAATCAAGCTTGTTTATGTAGTTGTAATCCTGAGCTCCAACCTGCGTACATGTCTGCAGCTTGTCTGAATGGATCACTTTTCCTTTTCCGACATTCTTTACATAAATCTTTAGCTGTGTAGATCCTTTCATAGGCAGCTGTTCTATCTTGGTTACAGCAACAGGAGCACCCTGCCCTCCTGTAGTTGAGACATCCCTTATATCACAAGCTCGGTCTCCTGAAAATGTTCCGAATGGATTTGGATCCATACAAACTACTGGGCTGGCAGTTGTCTCATAATTATAACAGACAGTTCCGATAAGTTTTGGCCTGTAGACATCAGTTCCTGTTGGAATATTTACAGGTCCTGAAGTTTCGAATGTTTCTGTAGTGAATCCTCCTTCTCCAAGAACTTCACCTTTTCCAGGGATTGCATCAAGTGCAATTTTTTGTGAGTTTAATTTTAGTATATTTGGATCAGCGCCACTTAGATATAGATAAGCATCATTTGCTTCTGTACTTTTTGCACCCATATTATATATATCAAAAGCAATAGTCATAGCATCTCCAGAATAGACCCTTTTAGGAGGAACATCTTTTACAAACTCAATAACCAATCCATCATTCCCTTCATATATGTCTGTGCCATATTTCATAGCCTGTTCAGCTTCTTTTTCAGCATCAACATTGCCTCTGTTAACAGGACAACGAGCTCCAGATACAAGTATCGCTATTATAAGAATTGTGAAAATGACTGAAAAATATTTTTTCTTCATATTATTAACCTAATAATAATTTTTTATATAAATCTTTCTATGTTCCAATATTCTTTACTGTAATTGCTTTTGTGAGGTATTGGTTATAGCCGTATTCCAGCTCAACTGTCAATGGGGAGATGTATGCATTGTCTCCATATAGTGTAGCTGAACAGGTCATAACAAGATCTTTTGATATGGGAATCTTTATCTCTCTTTTTGATGGATCTTTAAATCCTGTACAATCGATCCTATATTCTGCACCGATCGCTGTATCCAGAGCATATTCTGAGAATCTTACATCTTTAACTCTTACTACATTAAGTTCTTTTTCAGCATCTAATCCTGCTCCAGTCTGTCTGCATTTCTTTTCATAAGCGTCATAGCTAACGACTTTTCCATCTCCTCTATTTGCTATATGAATCTTAAACAACACTTTTGTCTCTCTTGTATCTCCTGCCTGTGCAGGTATTTTTATGGGGATATATTCTTGTTCTATCTTTGTCACTGTTATAGGAGCACCCTGCCCTCCAGAAGCAGAAACAGTATTAGGCTTGCATTCACCTTCTTTTATCTTTGCAATATCAAGAACATTTGGGTTTATACAGATATCAACTCCAGCTTCTGTCTTATATTTATAACAAGCTGTAATTACAAAAGAATCTGTCTGGTCTCTATCATCAATCTGAACTGCTTCTGCAGGAAAAGTTACAACACCAAAACCTCCTTCCGGGTTGAACTGATCCTTACCTTCTAAGCTGAATGATTTTTCTCTGTTTACATTTATATACTTAAATCCGCTTATGTATAGAAGCCCTTCATCAACTCCAGCGATATCTGTGGCACCTTCATTCTTTATATCCAGCGCTATCTGGAACGGAGTACCTTCCCATACTTCATTAGGAGGCTGGTTTTCAATAAATTTCATAGTCAGCGCTTTTGTTCCTTTATGATAATCCATCTCAGATGGAGTTATAGGGTCTTTTCTGTCGCTAGGGCCTGGGCCGTCACTTTTTCTTTGACAGCCGAAGCTGAATATGATTAGGAGAATGAGTGTTGTTATTAATATTATCTTTTTGTTCATTTTAAGCCAAAGCATTTACATCTTCAACATAATTCCTTGCAAAGCTGCAGACTGTTGAAGATTCTCCCCATCCATTGTAACATCTTAAAGCATAATCCCATCCTTTATAGGTTTTACCATTGCATTTATATTCTCTTCCGTCAGGATAGTTAGAAGTGCCCTGATTGTAACAATTCTTCAATATCATAAATCCTGCTTCAATATTGCAGTCTTCGCTTAGCAGGACAGATGTACCTGAGCATGAGTTTACGTTACAGACTCCACTTTTTGCTGCGGATGCACTAAAGCATCCTGCACTTTCATGGGCTTTTTGGTTGACCTGCATGACTCCCCAGTCAGCGCCATTTGTTATAACTCCTCCGCTGCTGTCATAATGCTTTATTCCGCTTTCTTTTGTCGCTACTGCAAGTGCAATATTTTCCGGAACACCATGATTTTTTGCATGAGATCTAATCTTTTCAGCAAGAGCAGAATTTCTTTCAGAAGCTACTTGAACATCAACTGATGTTGCGTCGGCAGGAGCTTCGCTTGAAGTTATCCTTTTGCTGAAGTTTTTCCTTACAGCTTGGTCATATTTTATAACTCCTTCAAAGATCTTGTGTTCAACATGATCTACATCAGGCAGAAACTCAGCTAAGTTTGATATTATTATTTTGCAGGAAGCCAGAGGCTTAGCACCTACACTAGTGTATGTTATAGAACCAAAATTAAAAGTATCCAGGAAAGATTCTGTTGCATCAAGCTGGACAGTTTCATCTTCTAATATTTTTGAGCTGAATTTTCCATTACATTCATCTTTTACTGTGGCACCTTTAGGCAATTTAATAGACAGTTCCTTGACATCTCTTATCTTACTATCACGTACAGTATTTTGCATTGCGATTGTAAGGGTCAATTCATCACCTTCTTCTATGCCATTAAGTGTTGATGGTCCTATCGATAGTGCTAGTTCACTTAGGTCTGGGGAAGATTTTGATGCTACTTTATCTCCACCATAAGCATTCTTGAGTAATGTTTCCAGATTGTCATACCAGTCTTTTCTCTTTTTTTCAACTTGCGCCAGGATTGTGGTTGTATCTAATCCTTGCTTGAAAAGTTCACTCATATATTCTTTCTCTAAACTATCCAACTCTTTTTTACCGACAAAGAAACTATCCAGCTCTACAGTCGTTTCAATATCTTTTACGTTTGCTATAATCTGATAAATATAACTTCCCTGAGCAAGGCTAGTTTTTGGCTCACAGTGGAATTTTTCAGCGAATATCAAACTCTCATCTTCAAAAGTTTTTTTATCCCCTTCAACTTCAATACCTGATCTTGCCCTTATATCATATAAACTACATTCAAGATCAACATCTTTATCCCCTCTAGGACTTATGAAAGTTAATAATCCATTAAATTCCTGTGCACTAAGGGAGATTATCAGTTTATCTTCAACAATTTCCAATCTCATTGGTTCTAATCCTTCTTCTACTAGGGAAGATATCTTCTGCTCTTCTTTAGGGGGATTTATCTTTTTATCAATACAATCGTTTCTGGCTTTAGAAGAAAGTTTACCATCCATCACACAATCCCACCAGAAACCTATCTTATCCCATCGCGTGAATTCTGTCTTGCCCTCTTCAAGTTCTGCTGCTTTTTCTTCAGCAGCTTTTTTTTCATCAGAACCTTGTGTTGCAAAGAGATCATATCTTTCAGCTAATCCGGTCACTTGTGCAATAAAAAGTATTGTTATCATGATCACTACACCATCTGCGACTCCAAAATCCTTTTTTATTATCTTGTTGATTATTACGAAATAGAATAACCAGGGCCAATATATCGCTGTTGCCCATCCTTGTGAGCCGATACCAAACATCTCTAATATATTGGCTATGCCAAAATACTCCAATGCAAGCAAGATAATTATCAATGGTAATGCGTTTTTTCCACTATATCCTTCAGCATTTACGACCCATAATACCATAAGGACACTGATTATCAAGAAATATAAGGGGAGGCTTCTGTCTGCATACCACCATGTTTTTATGAAGTGATAGATAAGAAGGACAACCAGATAGTGTGTTCCAAAATGTTTTGCTCCTTCGACTGCTGTATTTCCAGCACCCTTCATCTTTTCTATGAGGGCACCACCCATCAGTCCTGCGCCAGCGGCTGTAGCAACTTTTGCTCCTGTACTCATACCACTTGATTCTGCGGTTTTTGCAGCATTAGCTGCTTTTCTTGCATCATTCATCGTCTTTATCTTGGTTGCTGCACTTTTGGCCATAGCAACTCCTCTGCCTGCGGCAGTACTAATTGTCCTTCCAGCAGCTAATCCTACTCTTCCAATTCCTGCTAAAATTGCTGGTAGTGGCATCTTGAATAATCAATGCAGAATTCCCCCAACCAAAAAACAATTCTGCAGCAGAAACTAATACATTTCTGCTTCCAGTTTATTTATGTACATCTTGTTTCTTGGAACTACTTTTATCGAATTATAACCTTCTTCAACATAAGAGTTTATTACCCAATTCTCTTCTAAAGCTCTTGTGTAGAAATTTCTTGCGTTATTATTGATAAATATCTTGCCTTCATTAACTTTCTGGATCCCTTGTACATCCAAGTCAGCTCCGAAAGTTAAGCTTAAGTTGATGTCTTCCCTTCCAGCAGCAATGTCTTCATATTCTTCTTCAGTAAGTTCAAAAGAACAGAAAGGCTGGAATGCTTCTTTCAACTCTGAGTCAATAATTATCTGATCAACCAAATAGCATCCCTGATCTACTCTAAATCTTATCTCGTTCTCTCCACCAAATAGTCTTTCAGCAGCAAACTCATAAGTCACTGGTGTTCCCAGGTCAGGAATTCCTGAGTATATAGTATATCCATTCAATGTTACAAATATCTTTCCAGGTACAGATTCATCACATTTGTCTGCCACAAACCTTATCTTTGCCTTGTCTAAATTGTCTTTTTCAGAAGAGCTAACCAAGAAAACAGTCTTGCTTTCCTGAGCATCAACACTTGTAAGATCTCCAGTGATCTTGATATTTTCCAGCGAGTATTCATGGGTCTTCCAGAAGACCATACCAATTCCTGAAGTCTTAAACTCCAGAACATTTTCAGTCTGTAAATATTCTTTTGGAAGAATGATCGGCTCTATATTTTCACTAAATACTTCTTTGTTGTATACTTCTCTGTTATTAAGAGTTATTATGAGCCTGCCGCTATGTTCTTTGATCAAGAAGCTCAACAAAACATTTTTTGTATTTGATATGTCATCAATGTTGAAGGTTATATTGTCCATAGAGTCGCTAAATAATGAATCTTTAACATACAGGCTTCTGACTTCTTTGATGATCGCTGCTGAAGTCTTAGTCATGATAGTGGTTGCAGGAATGTTATGCTCTACTTCTTTTTGAGCCAGGTAATCAACTCTTCCAGGAATACCTTCACAAGCCATAGTCAATGTCTTATTATATGGTTTGAATTTAGTTCCATCGCTGGTTGTTGAACTATCATCATCTGTTGTCTCGTTTAATCCAAGAAGCTCTTCCCTGCTTTCTGGAGGGATGAACAATATATATAGAACAATCAATAAAGTAATGACAGCAACTAATGTAGCAGCTCCAGTGCCAGAGCCTGTCTGGCCTCTTTTTTTCATCATTTTATCACCACTTGCGACTATAATAAAAATAAATACATTTATATATAAATGTTTTTCTTTTTATAGTATGAAAACAGTGCTTTCTGATACTAAAAAAGGCGTAATAAAGGTTAAATTGGAAAACCTGGATGATTTGTGGTATTTAAGCAGCTTAATAGACACTAAAGACAAGATTTCTGGGAAGACTTACAGGAAGATAAAGAAAGGTGGCGATGAGGAAAAAGGGAGTGTGAGCAAGAAAGCTGTTTTTATGACTCTTGAAGTTGAGAAAGTAGAGTTTTCCAAACATTCTAATGTCTTGAGAGTTGCGGGTATTGTAGTTGAAGGGCCTGAAGATGTTCCTAGGGGAAGCCATCATACATTTAATCTAGAAGAAGGAAGTGAGATAAAGATAATCAAAGAGAAATGGCTTAAGTATCAGCTGAATGTGCTGAAGGAGGCTAGTGAGACTAAAGTCCCTAAGATATTGATATGTAATTTTGACAGAGAAGAAGTATATTTTGCATTGTCAAAGAAATATGGCTATGAGATGATCAGCAGTCTTAAAGGAGAAGTAGAGAAAAAGGAAGAGAGAGCAAGTAAAGGCGGATCATTTTATGCTGATATAATAAAGACTACAACTGAATATTCAAAAAGATACAAACTTGACTATATTGTGTTGGCAAGTCCTGCTTTCTTTAAGGAAGATCTGCAAAAGCAGATAACTGATGAAGACCTGAAGAAGAAGGTAGTATTAGCTACATGTTCATCTGTAGGAGAGAATGCTATAAATGAAGTATTGAGAAGAGGAGAGGTTAGAGAGATTTTAAGGAAAGACAGGATAAGCAAAGAAATAACTCTTGTAGAAAAATTACTTGCTGAAATCTCTAAAGAAGGATTAGCTGCTTATGGTATTAAAGAAGTTACTGCTGCTTCTGAAGCAGGGGCGATAGAAGTCTTATTGGTTTCTGATAAGCTTATCCAGAAGACAAGGAAAGAAGGAAAATATGAAAAGATTGAAGTGATAATGAAAAAAACCGATTCTATGAAAGGTGAAGTTCATATCATATCATCAGACCATGAAGGTGGAAAGAAATTAGGGGGCCTTAGCGGGATTGCTGCGATATTAAGATACAAGTTGAACTATTAACAAAACACTTATATATACTACTAGTTCTTTTTTGAATATTGAGGAGGTGCTATTATGTTGCTGTACATATCTTTGATTGCAATCTTTGCATTAGTTGTTGCAATTATAAAAGCTGTCTCAATTCTTAAGGAATCTTCCGGGAATGAGAAGATGAAAGAATTATCTGACACAATACACTCTGGTGCTATGACTTTTCTGAATAAAGAATATAGGATCTTAGTTATTTTTGTCATCATTGTTATGATCGTTCTTGCTGTGTTTTTGAATCGTGAATTAGCATTATCTTTTGTCACCGGAGCAATATTTTCAGCATTAGCAGGAAATATAGGGATGAGGATCGCAACAAAAGCAAATGCAAGGACAGCGCAGGCATCAAAGGAAAGCATCAATCATGGGTTGAAGATCGCTTTTTCTTCAGGAACTGTGATGGGGTTATCTGTCGTCGGTCTTGGCTTGTTAGGTGTAAGTGTTCTTTATCATATATTTGGAGATCCAAATATCATCTATGGGTTTGGATTTGGAGCTTCTTCAATCGCTCTGTTTGCAAGAGTTGGTGGAGGCATATATACGAAGGCTGCAGATGTTGGAGCTGATCTTGTGGGAAAAGTTGAAAAATCCATTCCTGAAGATGATCCAAGAAATCCTGCAGTTATAGCAGATAATGTAGGAGATAATGTCGGCGATGTTGCGGGAATGGGTGCTGATCTATTTGAAAGCTATGTAGATTCTATAATCGCTGCAATGGTGTTGGGGGTTATGATAACCTTAACACCTAAGGTCACTGATGGCTATGTTATATTGCCCATGGCTTTGGCTGCGCTTGGCATCTTATGTTCAATAATCGGAACTTTTTTTGTCAGGACAGGAAAAAAATCTAATCCTCATTCAGCTTTGAATAAAGGAATATTTACTGCGGCATTATTGATGGCTGTCTTATCTTATTTCTTGATAGATCATTTTATAGGAGATAATGGGATTTTGTATGCTACAATATCAGGTCTTGGTGCAGGGGTAGTGATAGGGATTTCTACACAATATTATACTGCTACTGATAAAAAGCCTGCAAAATCAATTGCTGAAGCATCAAAGACCGGATCTGCAACTAACATAATACAAGGACTTTCTGTCGGGATGATGTCTACAATAATCCCTGTGTTAGCGGTAAGTGCAGCAATACTGTTGGCTTATAATTTTGCAGGATTATATGGGATAGCAATAGCAGCTGTAGGTATGCTGTCAACTTTAGGGATAACTTTAGCTACTGACACTTACGGGCCTGTTGCAGACAATGCAGCGGGAATATCAGAGATGGCAAATATAGGCCCTAATGTCAGAAAAAGAACGGAGCAGCTTGATGCTGTGGGGAATACAACAGCAGCCATAGGGAAAGGTTTTGCCATAGGATCAGCTGCATTAACAGCTTTGGCTTTGTTTGCTTCTTATACTCAGGTGATCAAGCAGCTGACTGGCGTAGAACCTATAATGGGGTTGACAGAGCCTACTGTTATTGTCGGTGTTTTTGTCGGAGCTGTGCTTCCATTTTTATTTTCTTCATTAACAATGAAAGCTGTGGGGAAAGCTGCTTATCAGATAGTCAATGAAGTAAGAAGACAGTTCAAGAATAAAGCTATAATGAAAGGAACTAAAAAGCCAGATTATGAAAAATGTATATCGATATCAACACATGCTGCTCTTAAAGAGATGATCTTACCTAGCTTGCTTGCTGTGATCATCCCTGTTTTAGTGGGATTGTTCATAGGAGTTGATGCTCTAGGCGGTTTGCTTATGGGAGCCACAGTTACAGGATTTCTTTTGGCTGTGTTTATGGCAAATGCAGGAGGAGCTTGGGACAATGCAAAGAAGTATATCGAAGAAGGAAATCTTGGCGGAAAAGGATCAAGCACACATAAAGCAGCGGTTGTTGGAGATACTGTCGGTGATCCATTCAAAGATACATCAGGTCCTTCTTTAAATATATTGATTAAGTTAATATCGATAGTGGCCTTGGTTTTTGCTCCACTTTTTATCTAATTTTTTCAGTTAACCTTAATAATGAGTTGCTCTTTCTGCACGATATTATGAGGTGGTCAAAATAGAAGAAGGAACCATAACATCTGTAATGCATGAAAGCAGAAAATTTCCTCCATCAAAGGAGTTCAGTGAGAAAGCACACATAAAGTCACTAAAAGAATATCAAAAGGTATACGATGAATCTGTCAATGATCCTGAAAAGTTCTGGTCTGAGATAGCAGGACAGCTTCATTGGTTTAAGAAATGGGATAAAGTAGAATCATGGGATCCAAAAAAACCGGAAAGTAGATGGTTTGAAGGAGGAGAGACTAACATCTCTTATAATTGCCTGGATATGAACCTTAAAGAGAGAGGAGACAAGGTTGCACTTATATGGCAAGGAGAGCCTGAAGATCTTGTAAGGAAATTTACATATAAACAATTACATGAAGAAGTATGCAAGTTTGCAAATGTTCTTAAGAAAAGAGGGATAAAGAAAGGAGACAGAGTTTGTCTATATCTTCCAATGATTCCTGAGCTGGCGATTGCTATGCTGGCCTGTGTCAGAGTAGGAGCAATACATTCTATCGTCTTTGGAGGATTTTCACCTAACTCATTAGCTGACAGGATAAATGACTGTGAAGCTAGGCTGCTTGTTACTTCTGATGGAAGTGTAAGGAAAGGAAAGGTTATCCCGCTTAAAGATGGAGTTGACAAGATAATTGATGGATGCAAAACAGTTGAAGAAGTTATTGTTGTCAAGAGATCAGAGAATGAAGTTAATATGAAAGAAGGAAGAGATTTCTGGTGGGATAATGAGATGAATGCTGAAGGTATTTCTGCTGAATGTGAAGCAGAATCAGTGGAATCAGAACACCCTTCATTTATCTTATATACATCAGGAACAACAGGCAAACCAAAAGGAGTTTTACATTCTACTGGAGGATATATGGTTTATACTTATCAGACTTTCAAATGGATATTTGATGTAAGAGAAGAAGATGTGTATTGGTGTACTGCGGACATCGGGTGGATAACAGGACATTCTTATATTGTCTATGGTCCTCTTGCAAATGGAGCGACAACACTTATGTTTGAAGGAGTTCCATTTTATCCAGAGCCTGACAGAGTTTGGCAGATAGTTGAGAAATATAAAGTCAGTCTATTTTATACTGCGCCGACAGCAATAAGAGCTTTGATGAGAGAAGGAGATGAATGGCCAAACAAACGCGACTTATCTAGTTTGAGATTATTAGGATCCGTAGGAGAGCCAATCAATCCTGAAGCTTGGATGTGGTATCATGAAGTTATCGGGAAAGGAAAGTGTCCTATTGTAGATACATGGTGGCAGACAGAAACAGGTGGAATTTTAATAACACCTTTGCCCGGAGCTATGACATTAAAGCCTGGATCTGCTAACAGACCATTCCCCGGAGTTGTTCCTGTAATACTGAAGGAGAATGGGGAAGAGGCTAAAGCAGAGGAAGGAGGTTATCTTGTAATAAAGAGACCATGGCCTTCAATGATAAGAAATGTATATGGTGATCCTGAAAGATACAAGAAAACTTATTTCTCAAAATATCCAGGAATGTATTTTACTGGAGATGGAGCAAAGGTTGATGAAGATGGAGATTTCTGGGTTATGGGAAGACTTGATGATGTTGTAAATGTTTCTGGCCATAGGATTGGGACTGCAGAAGTAGAATCTGCATTAGTTTCTCATGAAGCTATCGCTGAAGCAGCAGTTGTTCCGATGCCTCATGAACTTAAAGGGCAGGGGATATATGCATTTGTGACTTTGAAAGAAGGAGCAGAGATGAGCGATGATCTTAAGAAAGAGCTGGCTAAACATGTATCTAAGGAGATCGGACCAATCGCTAAGCCAGACAAGCTGCAGTTTGCAGATGCGTTGCCTAAGACAAGATCAGGAAAGATCATGAGAAGGATACTGAAATCAATCGCTGAGGGAAAAGAGTTTGAAGGAGATATAACTACTTTGGCAAACCCTCAAGTTGTTAAGGTTTTGTTTGACAGTAGAGTGGAGTAATTTCTTCCTCGAGAACTGTAGAAAGCTTTAAATACTAGTATTGCTATATTTCTCTTTAGAAGTGAATCAAATAAATCACTACATAGTAATATGATATGTGTTATGATTGTTTGATAATGCTGGAAGTACTGGCATGGGGTAAAAAATCGTAACATATATTAAGTAGTAGTATTTGTTTGTTCATGTCGCGGGTAAAAACGCGGCGTCTACAAAAAAAAAGAGGGGGGATGGTTTAATGATAGTTAAAGAAGAATTTTTAAGCAAATTAAGAAGGTATTTCTCGCTGAATCTTTATGAAGTAAAGATTTGGACAGCATTGCTTTCTAGAGGGGTTTCAACAGCAGGAGAGTTGAGTGATATTGCAAATGTTCCAAGGTCAAGAAGCTATGATGTTCTTGAATCATTGGAGAAGAAAGGGTTTGTAGTTATGAAGCTAGGAAAGCCAATAAAGTATATGGCAGTACCTCCAGCAGAAGTTGTTGAAAGAGTTAAGAAAAACATGAGAACAGATGCTGAAGAGAAAGTAAGAAGATTAGAGAATCTTAAAGGAACTGATGTTATCGGTGAGCTTAATACATTACACACACAGGGTGTGGAATTGATAGAGCCTGCAGATCTTTCAGGAAGCTTGAGGGGAAGACATAACTTATATAATCACATTGAGCTGACAATCAGAAATGCTGAAGAAAGTGTAACACTTATGACAACAGCACAAGGATTGATCAGAAAAGTTGAAGGACTGATGCCAACATTCGAGAAGCTTAAGAAAAAAGGAGTTAAGATCAGAGTTGCTGCTCCAATAACAAAAGAATCAAAAGATGCAGTGAAGGAATTGAGCAAAGTTGCTGAAGTGAAGAATGTTGATAAGATCAGCGCAAGATTCTGTGTTGTTGACGGAAAAGAACTAGTTTTCATGGTCTTGGATGACAGCGAAGTACATCCTACATATGACATGGGTATCTGGGTAAACACACCATTCTTTGCAAAGGCATTAGACGGAATGTTTAACCTTGCATGGAAAGATATGAAGAGCACATAAGCTTTTCATTTATTTCTTTTCTTTTTACCATTAAACTTATATATTTCTTAATGTTATGCTTAAAAGACAAGGTCTTTTAGCATCCTGAAAATCCACTTGGGATTTTCATAATTTTGAGATAAAATGGGAGAATTAAAAGTTAGCAGGAAAAGAAAGAAAAAAAATACTATCATAGATGTTAATGGGGTCAAAATTGGAGGGAAGAATATAGTTTTTATTGCCGGACCTTGTGCTATTTCTGGAAAAGAAGAGATTATTGGGATTGCTAAAGCTCTTAAAGAAAAAGGAGCAGATATGCTGAGAGGGGGTGCGTTTAAGCCAAGAACAAACCCTTATTCGTTTCAAGGTATGGGCGAAGAAGGATTAAAGTGTTTGAAAGCTGCAAGAGATGAGACTGGACTTCCTATTGTTACAGAAGTCATGGATACAAAAGATGTTGAGTTAGTTGCAAAGTATGCTGATATATTACAGGTCGGAACAAGGAATATGCAGAACTTTTCTTTACTAAAAGAAGTTGGAAAAGCAGGAAAGCCTGTTCTTTTGAAAAGAGGGATGAGTGCAACTTTAGATGAATTTATCAATGCAGCTGAGTATATTGCTGCTGAAGGGAATAATGATGTTATATTGTGTGAAAGAGGGATAAGAACCTTCAATACATATACGAGAAATACACTGGATCTTTCTTTAGTTCCGGCTTTGAAAGAGAAAACACATCTGCCTGTTGTTGTAGATCCTAGCCATGGCACTGGAGTTAGGAGTTTTGTCGTTCCTATGGGTAAAGCAGCAGTTGCTTCTGGTTGTGATGGGCTTATGATTGAAGCACATGTTGATCCTGAGAAGTCTATCTCTGACAAGGATCAGACAATAGATATAGATGAATTTGGAAGATTGGTTGAAGAAGTAAGAAAAGTTGCTAAATCAGTCGGAAGAGGATAAAAAAGTATATAAATAGAGCATTTATTGATTATTTAAGGGGTTTTGACAGTGGATATCAAGAATCTAGCAAATACGTTGCACCCATTGGAAAGAAAGGTAATAGTTGTTTTGGATAAATTTAATTCTTTTGATGATATTTTGGAAGAGACTAAGTTAAAAGATATTGAAGTTATGAGAGCTTTACAATGGCTGGCCAACAAAGAGCTGGTAAAGATAGATGAAGAAGTTAAGGAGAGGGTAAGCCTTGATAAGAACGGAAAATTTTATGTTAAAGAGGGAGGATTACCAGAAAAGCGGTTTCTTAAGATCATTAATGAAAAGGAGAAGATAAAACTTTCTGAAGTAAAGTTTGCAACTTTAGATAAGAATGAAAAGAATGCCTGTCTTGGGATACTGAAGAAAAAAGCTGCGATCTCGATACTAAAAGGAGGAGAGCTTTCTATAACAGCCCATGGGAAGAGAATGTTAGACAAAGAATCTCCTGAAGAACAGTTTCTTAAGGGAGATTTTCCTGTTGAAGTAGGATCATTAAAAGATCTAGATAAACTGGCTTATGATAATCTTAAGAAAAGGAAAAGTATACTGAAAACTGAAATTGTCAAGTTGAGGACTGTGACTTTAACTTCTTTGGGCAGAGATCTATTGAAAGATCTTGGAGATGCCGGAGATGTAATTGATGTATTGACTCCAAAGATGATCAAGGACGGAAGCTGGAAGAAGAAACAGTTCAGAGGTTATGATATAAAGATCAATGTTCCTTCAGTTTTCGGAGGAAAAAGGCATTTTGTAAACCAGTCTATTGATTATATCAAAAGAATCTGGCTTGATCTTGGATTTAAGGAAATGGAAGGAAATATGGTGCAGTCAAGTTTCTGGGATCTGGATTCTTTATTTGTTCCGCAAGATCATCCTGCCAGGGAGATGCAGGACACATTTTATCTGAAAAATCCTAAACAAGGCAAGCTGCCTTCATTTTTTAAGAAAATAAAAGATGTTCATGAGAATGGAGGGGATACAGGAAGCAAAGGATGGCAGAGTGTGTGGTCAGAGGAGAGAGCTAAGGAGCTGCTTTTGAGAACACATACCACTGTATTGAGTGCTCAGACAATAAATAAGCTGAAAAAAGAAGATCTACCTGCAAAGTTCTTTTCTGTAGGAAAGGTTTTCAGGAACGAAACTTTGGACTGGAAACATCTTTTTGAGTTTTATCAGGTTGAAGGGATAGTCGTTGATCCTGATGCTAATCTTAAGAACCTTAAAGGATATTTGAGAGAATTTTTTGGAAAGATGGGTTATCCTGATGTAAGGATGAGACCTGCTCATTTTCCTTATACAGAACCAAGTGTGGAGGTTGATGTTTATCATCCTGTAAAGAAAGAATGGGTTGAGTTTGGAGGGGCTGGAATATTCAGGCCTGAAGTTACAAAACCACTGATTGGAGTTGAGACTCCGGTGTTAGCATGGGGATTGGGTATGCCTAGGATAATATCCGGTTATTTTAAGATAACGGATATCAGGGATTTGTATAAGAATGATCTTAAGCAGATGAGGGAGATGAAAGCCTGGATAAAATGAAACCAACTGATATATTCAAGTATGGAGTCAGAAATGAGCTGATGCCTAAGTTTCACTGGCATAATATAAAGAATACTCTACTTTACAGGACTTATAGGCTTAGTGTGCTGAAGATATTAATTTTGATACTAATATTTTTGATACTAGGTATGTTAGTTATGGTCGGTGGAAGAGATGATTGTCCTGCTGTTGAATGTCCTGAATGTAAAGAATGTGCTGCTTGTATCTGTCCTGAATTTAATGAATCAGAATGCCCGACAAAAGAGAAGATAAAGCCCATAGTAAGTTATGTATGTTCAGACGGAACTGTTGCTGGAGATGAAGAAGACTGTGAATGGAAGAAGGAGAGGATTTACATATGTGAAGATGGAAGTGAAGTCTTGAACAGATCAGTGTGTGATCTTGCAGAGGAGATAGATATAACAACTGAGCATCAACATACTGCATTTAATGTGACTGTTGCGATAGACAGTGTTGATTTTGAGATGAAAGGAGATAATTGGGGAACGATAACTAACATTGGATATACAGTATTGAATGAAGGAGAAAGTACTATAATGCCAAAACTGTATGTGAGGGTGTATAATGAAAGCGATAACCTGATGAGACAGACAGAGACCAGGGGAACTATAACAATCGACCGAACCCTTGAGAATGGAGAATGGATCAAAGAAAAGCAGGATGTTTATATAAGCTTTAAGGGACTTAACACAACTGTTAAGCTTGTACTAATGGATACAATACCTGATCCCGATAAGACATTAGTTTTGGTGGGAATGCCACTTGATATAGAATAAAATGCCAACAATAACGCTAAACAAAAATGTATTTGAGAAATTAGTAGGTAAAAAGCTGCCTTTGAATAAATTAAGGGATAGGATCAGCTATTTAGGAACTGATCTTGAATCTATTGAAGGGAATAATATAACAGTTGAGATATTTCCTAACCGTCCAGATTTTCTTTCTGAACAAGGATTTGCGAGGGCATTTTCTTCTTTTATAGGCATTAAGACCGGACTGAAAGAGTACAAGGTTGATAAATCAGGAGAGAAAGTTGTAATCGATAAGTCAGTTGCAAAGGTAAGACCTTTTACAGCGTGCGCTATAGTAAAAGGGTTGAAATTTGATGATGAGAAAATAAAAGAAATAATACAGATCCAGGAGAAATTACATATCACTTATGGAAGAAATAGGAAGAAAGTTGCTATCGGAGTTTATCCTTTTGAAAAGATAAAACCACCAATAAAATATATGGCGAAAAAGCCAAATGAGATTAAGTTTAGACCACTTGAATTTCCTAAAGAGATCACTGGGCAGCAGATATTATCTCAACATCCTGCTGGAAGAGAGTATGGGTCTTTGTTGGAAGGGAAGGAGAAATTCCCTGTTTTTATTGATGATAATGATCAGATCCTTTCAATGCCTCCAATAATAAATTCTCATGAGGTCGGCAAGATAATGCAAGGGACAAAGGATGTTTTTATAGAATGCAGCGGATTTGATTTTAATGTTTTGAGCAAATGTCTTAATATTATAGTTTGTGCTTTGTCAGATATGGGTGGCAAAGTATATTCTATGAATCTGGAATATCCTGATGGGAAATATACAACTCCAGATCTTAAACCCGAGGAGATGAAAGTTGATCTCGAGTATGTGAACAAGATACTTGGGCTTGAGCTGGAGGAGCCTAGCCTGAAAAGATGCCTTGAAAAGATGGGTTATGGCTATAAGAACAAAAAAGTGCTGGTTCCAGCTTATAGGGTGGATATTTTACATCAGATTGACTTAGTTGAAGATATCGCTATCGCATATGGTTATGAAAATTTTAAGGAAGAAATACCCCATGTAGCAACTGTCGGGGAGGAAAGTGCTTTAGGAAAATTTGTCAATAAAATTTCAGATATTTTAGTTGGACTTGAGTTATTGGAGACTAATACATATCATCTGATGGGCAGGGAAGAATTAAATGATAAGATGTGTATTGACTGGTCTCCTATCAAACTTGAGAATGCTCCTGTTGATTATAATTGCTTAAGAAATTGGATGATTCCTTCACTTATGAAAGTTTTGGAGGAGAACAGGCATCATGATTATCCTCAAAAGATATTTGAGATCGGAACTGTATTTAAGAAAGATATAAAAGAAGAGACAAATGTTAAGGAGTTCGAGAGATTAGCTGTTCTGAGCAGCCATTCAAAGGTTAATTATACTGAAGTTAAGCAGATCCTTGATTATCTTATGAAAGGATTGGATCTTGATTATGAGATTGATGAGACAGAGCATGATTCTTTTATACCTGGAAGAGTTGGCAGAGTAAGTGTCAATGGTGTTGAAGTTGCATATATGGGGGAGATACATCCAAAAGTTCTTGAGAAGTGGGGATTAGATATGCCTGTGAGTGGGTTTGAGCTAAATATTTCAGAATTGTTTAGGATACTAAATAAAAAATAAAGCAGAAATAAAAATTATTTCTTTTTAGGTTCTTCTTTCTTGGTTTCTTTTTTAGGGGCTTCCTTTTTTTCTGCAGGCTTTTCCTTCTTGTCAGCTTTCTTCTTCTCTTTCTTAGGCTTTTCTTCTGATGGTTTCTTATCTTTTCCTCTCAGTTTTTTTGGCTTCTCTGCCTTTTCTTTCTTCTTAGTCTCTTTTACTTCAATACCTAATTTCTTGAATTCAGCTGAGATCTCTGAGCTTGCTGCTCCTTTTTTGATCTTTATCATGTCTTTTAATGGCTCCAGATGTCTGATATTGCATTTTCTTCTTCTAGTCTCACCATCAATAAGAACAAAGTTTTTGTCCAGGACATCAGCAATAACACATTTTTTGCCTGCATCTCTTCCGGCAAGCTTTACACATAATCTTCCAATTTCAATCATTTTGATCCCTCCGATCTCTTATTTCTGCTTATAGTCACCTAATAAGCAAGAGATTATTCTCTAATAGACTCTTTGATTATCTTTCTCATGCACTTAGGACATAGAACTCCACCGAATGGTCTTTCGGGTCTTTTCTTTGTCTTAGAAATGTTCTGCATCTTCTTAGGCCTTTCTCTAGGAACACCAGAAAGTACAGCCCCACACATACCACATTTAGCTTTACTTGGCTTTCTTTTCTTATACTGTAAAGTAGTCTTAGCTCCTGGGGTCTTTCTTGAAACCCTTCTTAATGTCCTTGATTTATGTCTTCCAGCAGGCATTTTTATCAACCTTGTGAATTTTAATTCTTTTATAAAGTTAACGTTTTATCGAGCATAATCAGTGTATTTTTAGCCATCTTCTCAGCAACATGCTGAAAACTATTGAAAATATTATGTAGCTTCCTAACCAGCCAATTCTCCATCCAAAAAGGTTCAATACCTTTAAAGGAGGATTATCTATAGTAATCATCTTAAGTTCGCTGTTTTTTATTGTCTCTTTAACAGGAGCATATTTCTGTTTTGTTGTGATGATAATATCTTTGAAGTATGATTTTCCGCTGAAAATGTATTCAATAGTGTATTCTCCTTCTTCAGGTGCTATTAAAGTCCAAGACGCTTTATTATCTATTATCTCCTGAGTCATATTACTTTTTAGTTCGAAGTTTTCTGGCGGAACAATCTCTATTGACCCAACTATTTCTTTTGCAAACATAGCAGTTGTTGTGAATTCCTGCTCAGGCATTATAGGCAGATAAGCGATATTTGAAGTTAGCCATCCAAAGATAAGGATTATCGGGATGATCGTGAAGATTGTTGGCTTCATAGAATGCATCATGTACTTCATGTTTGTTTCCATGGCTTTTTTCTGCATGGATAACATCTTTTGAGGATCATGCCTTAATAGTTTCATCTCTTTCTGGAATTTCTTTATATCATCTTTCAGTGCTTTCATGAGATGCTGATCTGTCATCCATTTGTAGATGAAAGTCATTATGACTGCGATGATTAGCGAAATAATAAGAATCCCCCAGAAAGGCGGAAGAGTAAGTATTGGTTTTAGTACGGGATCCAGGATAGAATTAAGAGCCATAAGATCACTCCTGACCCATCATCTTTCGCATCATAGGATGCATGTCCATCATATGTTCTTTTGCGATCTCTTCATATAACTTATAGACAATCATAACTGTAAGCAATATCCCTGTTCCTCTGGAAAGAGCACCTGTCAGGTCTGCTAAAGCTGCCATTATACCAACGGCAATCGCACCCATGACTGTCAAAGGCCAGATATATCTATTAAGCAAGGTCTCCAGAACTCTCTGGTCTTTTCTAAAACCAGGTATCTGTAATCCTGAAGCCATGATCTGTTTTGCCTGTGATCTTGCGTCCATTCCTGCAGTCTGGACCCAGAAGATCGAAAATATAACAGCACCTATTATCATGAATATTATATATACAGCTGCCTGACCTACATGGGTCCATGTTAAAGATCCAGTGATTATACTTTTGACAATATCTGGAGAGTACATCCAGAAGACTAATCCTGATTGGGGAGCATTACCTGAGAATGTTCCAAGTATGGGATGTCCCCAATTTTGCAATAATCTTGCCCATAACTGAACGTTAGCCATAAGTGCTGCAACTAATATAACCGGAATGTTACTTGTATAGATAAAGTTTAACGGCCATCTGATACCATGTCCCCTTATTCTTCCGAATGACAATGGAATTTCTATCTTCATAGCCTGTGAATAAACAGCGATAAGGAAAACTAAGATTGTTGATACAAGAGCTGCTATCATAAGAGCTGCAGTCATAGGATCTCCAGCTGCAAGACTCTGGAATAATGCAGGAATAGCTCCTGTCGATATATTTGGGTTTGTTGGTGATGGAAGAGGGCTAAGAGCTCTTACAAAGACACTTTTTGAAACTCCAGCTGCAATAAATAAGCTTAAACCTGAGCCGAAACCCCATTTGGATACAACTTCATCCATAAACATTATCAGGAATCCGCCTAATATGAGCTGGAAAACCAAGATAAGCTCTAATTGGAAGAATAGTGCAGTTCCCTGTAGCTCAGCTGCAGGAGCTAAACCTCCCATAAAGATGTATATTATGGCCTCAAAGATTATGAAGAATATAGCGGTTATCTTTTGCAAACCTTGAAATTTTTTCTTATGTTCTGGGTTAGTTAGGTCTAGTTTTAGGATTCCTGATCCGACCAGAAGCTGCAGAACGATAGATGCTGTAACTAAAGGACCAATACCAAGCGAGATAATGGATCCAAATTCAGCTCCTAAGATTAATGATAGGAATTCGAACTGCTGTAGAGCGTTTTCACCAAGCCCGAATAAAGGAATCATACCAAGGACAAAGAATATAACAAGAATTATGCCTGTCCACTTTAATTTTTCCTTGAATGATAGTTTTCTCTGCTGAGGTCCACTTACCTCAGGAAGATTGTACAAGAGTGCATTCCAAAAAGACATTTTTATTCCTCTTTTTGTTCAGAAGTTGGAGCTTCTTGAACAGGAGGATTTGGCTGAATCACCTCTCCTCCAGCAGCTTTTATCTTTTCAACAGCTGATTTAGAAAAATAAGGACATGATATTTTTAACTTTTTCGTTAATTTACCTGTTCCAAGGACCTTATTGAAGCCTATTTTCTCAGCTTCTATTGAATATGTTCCTTTTTCATCATTTACGAGTTTTTTAGCAATCCAGGAATCAACGTTTCTTTCAATATCAACTAGATTGATCGCAATTATCTTTTCAGCTACACCTTTCTTCTTAAAGCCGAATTTTCCGAAATATTTCTTGTTTTTCCAGATAAGAGTCTTCTTTACATCCCCTCTTTTTCCTGTTCCAGCCATACCTCTACCTCCTCTATGGCCTGCACCTCTGTGCTTCTTTTTTGAACCCCATCCATGGGTCCATCCTCCTCTTTGCCTGGAATTTTTACTTCTTTTGTTGATAACCATCTTAAATCATCCTGTTAAGCAGATCATTGATCTTCTCTTTTCTATCTCCTAGAGCTCCCCCAATACCGAAAGCAATTTTTATGCCTTTTCTTCCATAACCTTTTTTTGGAGGATTTAGCCTAAAGAATTTTTTATCTTTTTCAGATCTTTTTTCTTTTAGTAATTTTATTGTTTCTTCATCAATGACTCCCCATGTGATGAAATCTTTAACCTTGTTAAGCATACCTCTGGATGTAACAGTGTCATCCAGGACAACACAGTAATTTTTCCTGTATAATTTTAACATATCAAGAGTGTCTTTTATCTCTTTTTTTATCCCTACGAGACCTCTAACTCTTACAGCTGCTAACTTTCCTTTTTTTGTCTCTTCACTCATTTTCAACCTCATCTTTGACAGTGATGCCACCTTCAACAATTCCACAGTTCTGAATGTGTTCTGGGTTTATCTTGGTTGAAGTAAGCTTGTTAAGAGCTTCTACACAAGCTACAATAAGATTAGTCTTTGTTGCAGTGTGTCCAAATGTCTTGGACCAAACATCTTTGATGCCTGCAAGTTTCAGTATCTTTGCGCACTCTTTTTCAATACATAAGCCAGTTCCTTTTGGAGCTGGTTTCAGTTCTATGACGCAGGATCCACATTTTCCATCTACTTCGAAAGGGATAGAATGAGGTTCTCCACATCCACATTCCCATGAGCCACATCCACGTCTTGTTTTCATGATATTAAGTTTAGCATTCTTGATCGCTTTTTCTCTTGCCGGAACAGTCTCTTTACTTTTTCCATATCCTATACCAACATAACCATTCTCATTACCTACACAAGCCATTGTTGCGAACTTAGGCTTGTTTCCTTCTCTTGTCTTTTTTTGAGTCTGTTTGAAAACACGTCTTTGACCGCCTCCAAACTTACCTTTTGACTGTCCAATCAGTAGTAGATCACTCTGTAGATCGGGAATAAGCACATCAACAATAGCAGCTTCAAGAATCTTGAATCCATTATCAAGCAACTCATCAATCTTTGTTATATCTCCAGCTTTTACTTTTTTTCCGATGCTTGTCTTAGGAGCCCATCCTTCTTTATCAAAACCATCTTTCACTTCTTTTTTTGTCTCTTCTTTAGCTTCTTCCAGAACTTCTGCTTTTCCTAGTTCTTCTATGATCTCTTCCTTAGCTTCTTCTGCAGTTTCCTGAGTTTCTTCAACCTTAACTTCTTCAGTCTTTTCCTCTTCAACAGCTGGTTTTGATTCTTTTTCTTCTGCCATTATCCCACCTTATGATTTTAATATCTTATTCTTCGCTTCTTCAAACAATTTTGTTATGTCTCCAACATTTATATTATTTTTAATGTAGCCAGAGAACTGCTTTTTTGCATCATCTTTTAATAGAGTATTATAATCAGCGATGTGTTTTCCAGTTATCCTATCTTCTGAAGGAAGAATCTCTTCAGATACTGGTATCTTTAATCCACTGTCCAAAACTCCTTTCAGTACTGCATAGAGTTTTGAGCCTTTTATGGATTCATTAAGTCCGAAATCTACAACAACATCATTGATCTTATTTTTGATCGCTTTCTTTCCTAACAGCAATCCTGTCAGGTAAGCGCTTGGAAGATTTGATTTGTTAAGGCTCCAATTATATTTTTCAAGTTCTTTTGAAATTACACTTGTCATGACCTTATCCCCTTCCGGATGATATTCCACGACCTGGATAATTATGTTCTTAAGAGATTTTCTTATGACAAGTCTTGGCTTATTAGCTTTCAGTATCTTAAGCCTCTTCTTGTAATTAGTCTTGCCTTCTCTTTTTCTCCTGTACTGGACTGTGAATCTGTTGTTTCTTGCCATTTTATTTCTTCTTATTTACCATCTTATGCTCTTCGATGTATAGTTTGATGTGCCTCTTACTCCTAAAAAATCCTCCTTTGGATCTTGAATAAAGAGCACGATAAGATTTACTGCTGATTATCTCCTTGTCTTTCAGCTCTTTGATGAATCCCCTCTGCACTCTTATGTTGCTCATCCATGCTTTCTTCTTAGGAAGCCTTGCAGTGAATTTTCCTTTTTTAGAGCCAGATCCTTTTCTTTTTCCTTTGCTTTTCTGGACCTGTATCTTTCTAGCTCTTCCTCTTGAAGTATTCTGGGATGGTTTTTCCCTGATTATCCCTTCTGAGATCAATTTTTTAATATCAACTTTTGTGATGGCTTCCTTTACTTCATCCAGTCTAGCAGGATCTACCCATATCTTCTTCTGGGAAACCCCTAAAACACCGGCAGCAAGCCTTTTTTGAACTGGAAGATTCATTCAGATCACTCTTTCTTTGTAAGCACTTTATCTTTCTCTTCTTTCTTTCTCTTTTCCTCGTCTTCTAACTTGTTTGCGAGGTCATCTTCAGTGCCTTTTTCCTTCTCTTGTTTTTCTTTTGCTTCTTTTTCCTTAGCTTTAGCTTCTCTTTCTTTTTTCTTCTCTTCTTTCTCTTTAGTTATCTTCTCTTTTGAAGCTTTTTTAGCGCTTAGTTTTTCTTCAATCTCTTTTATGAAAAGATCAGCATTCTTTATGTTGGCTATCTTCAATCCTAATTCTTTTGATTTTTTTATAATATCTATCTTTTTCTTCAGACCCACAGTCTTTGATATGATTATCTCCTCCTTCTTAGGGTCAAGATCTTTCATATCTTTCAGTGACTTTACGATCACTCCTTTTAATCCTGATTTTAATGTATCTTTTACAGCCACAGGTGAACCCCATCCAACCTTAACTACTCTCCTGTATCCTCTAAGTTTCAGTCTCATCTTGTTCTGCCTTCCTTTTGGCTTTCTCCATTTAACAGCTAGCTTTTTCTTCTTATGGATATCAGTCCTTACGAACTTAGGCTTCTTGCCTTTGATCTTCTTCCTTAATTCCAGCAGTTTTTCCATCTTATTCTACCTGTTTCCCATCTTTTTCTATGATCCAGATACCATCCTGAAATATTCTTTTATCCCTATTTGTGATTCTTGTAAGCTGTTCAATATCAGCAGCTGTCTGTCCAGCAAGCTCTTTGTTGATGCTTTCTACTACAACATTCTCCCCATCAACCTTTACGTCAACACCTTCTTTCAGCTTAAGCACCCTTGGGATACTCTCTCCAAGGAAGTTCTTTACTGTAAGCTCGTTGCCTGATACAGCAACAGTCATAGGAAAGTGGCCTGAACATATCTTTAGCCTGTATGAATGGCCCTCGTTTGCTCCTTTGATCATATTTTTTATGTGTGATTTGAATGTTCCTATGGTAATCTTTTCTCTTTTGGTTGCATTTTTTGCAGATAGGACCACTTTATTATCCTTTTTTTCTATAGTTACTTTAGGGCTGACTAATCTTCTCTTAATCTCTCCTTTTTCACCTTTGATAACAATATCCTTACCAATATCAAGATTAGTCTTTTCTGGAATTTCAATCTCTGCTGTTATGTTCTTTGTTCCCATTTTGATCTTAATAACAATAAGCCAGTAGTTTTCCTCCTACGTTCTTTTCCCGTGATTCCTTATGTGTCATTATCCCAAGCGGTGTTGAGATTAAGATGATACCAAATCCTTTAGCCAAAAGATATCTTTTCTCAAATTTTTCAACCCCATCTTTTTTTACAGGAAAATTAGGCTTTATGACTCCGCAATTGTTTATCTTTCCAAGCAGGTTTACTTTTAGTATTCCACCTTTTCCGTCGTCTATCTCTTCAAAGGATCCCACATATTGGTTGTCCTTCATTATCTCCAGAATCTTTTTGATAACTTTGGAACTGTTCTGTACAATACATGAGGATTTAGCAGTCCTTTCACAATTAAGTATGTGTGATAATGCGTTTGCTATCGGATCGTTCATGGACATTTTTATTACCTCAACTGAATTTTTTGAAGCCAATCTTTGTGGCAACTTCTCTGAAACATTGTCTGCATAATTTTATATCATATGATGCTATAAGACCTCTGATCCTTCCACATCTAACACATCTTTTTGTTGATCTTCCCATCTTTCTCTCTTTTGGAGAGTTATGTTTGATGTATTTACCCATCTTTGCAGGCTTTACTTTCAACTGTTTTAGTGGTTTATCAAAGGAGCTATAAGTCATTCATCTTCACCTGTTTTAACATTAAAGTTCTTTTGCATGAAATCTATGGATTCTTCCTTAGGGATCCCATGTTTTTTCGGAACCTTTCTTTTCTTTATCCTTCTTCTTTTTATCCTGAAACCAGGCCTCTGAAGTGTAATGCAGACCTCAAGACCGATTATTCCGATCTTTGGGTCGTATTTTACAGCAGGAATATCAATATATTCTGCAATTCCAAAAGCGATGTTTCCATAATCATCAAACTGATTTTCTGTAAGTATATTATCTTTTGCTTCTAACAATTTTTTTACCATCTCAGCAGCCTGCTTATTCCTCAGTGTTATCTTGCATCCAATAGGAAGACCTGGACGAAGACCCCAGCTTGGAATCCTTTTTTGAGTGAATGTCTTTACAGGATTGATGCCAGTGATATTCTTCAGCAGCTTGATGCCATTCTCCAGCTTACCTTGGTCTTTACCTGCGCCTATATTAAGCGTCACTTTCTCTACCCTTATCTGTTGCATAGGATTACTCATTTTTATTCACTCAATGAAACTAAAGGCTTATCTTTTCCGACAACAAAAGCATATTTTTTCAGTGTCTGATAAGTCTCTCCTGTATTTGATTTGAATGTGATCTTTCTTGATGATATGTCTTCTACTTTTCCGATGTCACTTGTGTGTTTTCCACCAGTAAGGTAGATCAGTGCCCCCTTTTCCAGCTTTACGGATTGTTTTATCTTTTGGGAAGGAAGTTCAATGACTACACTATCTCCCACTTTGAAATCATCTTTGTCAACAAGGATGTTTCTCCCGTCTGATAGGTTAAGCTGCGTCTTTCCCTTAACAAGGGATTTGTTCTTTATCTTTGAAAGCTTTATCTTGCTCTCTTCTTCTTTTATAGGAACAGCTGTAAGCTTTCCTTTGCTATTGAATGCGATCCTGTAATGCTTATTCATCTTTGGAACAGAGACAACATCCATAAGACCAACTATAAACTTACGCTCATCTCTTATCTTTCCATCAACAAATATCTCTTTATTATATAAGATATTTCTCACTTCTCTTGTTGAGGAAGCTAAGCCGGTAATCTCTTTTAGGAATGTGTTTATTGATAATCCGAACTCAAGAGCATGTGCTCCAGGATTAGGTCTAGTGACCCATCTGATTATCTTTCTCTTGATCTGCCATGAACTTGGCATGTTCAGCCTTTTCAAGTGATTCTTAACCATCTTTCTTCTCTCCTTCTTTCTTTTTTTCTAGTGATTGTACTCTTTTTTTATCATCTAATCTTAGTTCAAGTATCGATAAGTTTGAAGGATGTATAGGAACAAGTCTTTTTGTTCCATCTTTCTTAACAACATCTATTCCTTCTACATAAACTCTTGATTTTTTGATGCTTACTCTGTCGATCTTTCCTACTTTTCCTTTTGTTTTTCCTCTTAATACTTTTACTTTGTCTCCTTTTCTTATAGTTATGTTTCTTCTTCCATATTTTGTCCTTAGTTCTTTGGAAAGATTAACTCCTAAAAGCCTGCTTTTTGTATGAAGAGGAGCGTTAGCTAAGAATTTCTTCTGTTTTCTTGGCTGTTTGCTACTTTCCCATGTTTTTGAAAATTTATTTTTCATTTTTTACCTATATAATTATGCTTGCTACTTTTGCTATGCCTGGCCATCTTTCTGTAACTTCTTTAGCTATAGGGCCTTTGAACATAGTTCCTTTTGGATTTCCTTTATCATCTTTCAATACTACAGCTGCATTATCTTCAAATTTGATTCTTGTACCGTCAGCTCTTCTGTATTCTTTCTTCTGCCTGACTATAACAGCGAAAACAACCTGTTTTCTCATATCTGGCCTTCCTTTTATTACAGATGCCATCACTAAGTCTCCGATAGCAGCTGAAGGTGACCTTCTTTTTACAGTCTTAAGACCATTAACAGTGAACAACTTAAGCATCTTAGCTCCTGAGTTATCACAGGTAGGGATCTTAGATCCTACATTCAATCCTCTTGTTGCTCTTGATTTTATAGCTTGCATGATTATTCCTCTTTAGGATGTTCTTCCTTCTCTTCAACTTTTTCCTTGTCTTTTACCTTGCTTTCCTGTCTTGCTTCCATCTTTTCTGTGAAAAGCTTTTCTCTTCCTACTTTCTCTATAATGACAAAGTTTTTAGTCTTGCTCAATGGCCTACATTCAGCGATCTTAACAAGATCTCCTTCTTCAGCATTGATGCAAGGAGGATTATGAGCCTTAACCTTACTTTTTCTTTTCTCACTTCTTTCATATTTTTGAAGGAAGTATGATCTTTCCCATTCTACAATACATGTCTTATGCATCTTACTGGAAAGTACAACTCCTGTAAAAGTTCTCCCTCTAACCTTAAGTGATCCGTGGAAAGGACAGTTTATATCTTCACATGCTTCCTTTGGAGATGCTACATCCATTCCAATATTTTTTGTGCTTTGTTTAGCCATCAATGTTCACCTTGATTTTGTTCTGTCAATCGGATTTTTTTGTAATTTTTCTCCATCAATCTTGATTTTTTTGTTGTTTATCGTGAATTCGATCTCCACATTCTTTTTTAATATCTTTTTTCCTTCGATACTGATCGTGTTTTTTGTCTCGTCAATGATCTTTCCCTGGATGCCGATGTTTGCCTTGTTTTTTGCATCTGTTATCTTCGCTTTCAGGCCGATCAGTTCATGTCTTGTTATCTTTTTTACATCCATCGTTTTTTATTTCATCTCGATAGTCTCTGGGGCGAATCCCAGTTCTGTAAGCGTCTTTTTGAATATTGATTTTGCGTTGTCTGATTTTATATGATTTCCCTGCAGTTCAACCCTTCCTTCTTTTATTGTTCCTCCACAAGCAAATTTTGCTTTGAGTTTCTTGCACAAATCTTTCATGTTTATGTCCTTGTCATCAATCCCTTCTATTGTCGTGTATTCTTTGCCGAATTTTTTCTTTTCGATCTTAACTTTTATCGTCTGACTTTCTTTAGCGATTGTTTCACAAACACAAAGTTCTTTTGGCAAGCCACAATTTGGACAAACTTCAGTCATTTACGCCTCCTCTTCCTTTTTCTCCTTCAATATTGTCTTTATCTTAGCGATAGTCTTTCTCGCTGCTTTAATCTGACCAGGACTTTTAGGAGTTGTCCCAGTTGACACTTGAGTGTAATCTTTCATCAATTGTTTTTTTAGTTCTGACATCTTACTCTTCAATTCTTCTATAGCAGTTGATCTTAACTCTTTATTTTTTATCGGCATCCTTCTTTTCCTCTACTTTCTTAGCTTTTTTCTTTCTTGTCTTTTTCTTTACTTCTTTTTTCTCAGGCTCTTTTTTCTCTTTTGCCTCTTCTTCTACTGTCTCTTCGCTTTTGATCTTTATATCATTCTTTTCCTTAGCTTCCGGCGGCATTATCTTAACTCTTATACCTATTGCGCCAGTCTTAAGCATAGCACTTGAAAATGCTGTCTTAACATCAGTCAATGCAACATCTCCGCATTTTTTCAGATAACCTTCATAAAATCTCCATCTCTTAGCTCTTGCTCCTGGAATCTTTCCTGAGATCAATATCTCTATTCCGATAGCTCCAGCATTCATAACATCACTCATCATCTTGTGACCGACACCTTTGAATCTATTAGTTCCAAATCTTTCTAATGATGATGCGATCATCTCAGCTACTATCTGAGCATCCATGAAAATATTTTCTACTTCGCTGATCTCTATCTGAGGATTTTCAAGGTTGAACTTTTTCTTCAAATCTTTTGTAAGTTTCTTAATGTTAGCTCCTTTCCTTCCAACGATAAGTCCAGGTCTTGAAGCATAAACTATGATCTTTTCACCAAGAGGTGTTCTCTGCATCTTTGTGTGAGAGTGGCCGCCTTTGCTCACATTAGCAGCTACATATTCCTGGATCAGATATTCTTTTACGTTTTGTGCTACGAATTGTCTCTCAATCATTTTTTATCCTCTTTCTGTTCTTCTTTCTTGACAGCTGGTGTTTCTTTTTTAGGAGCTTCTTTCTTTTCTACAGGTTTTTCTTTTTTCTCAACCTTTTTTTCTTCTTTTTTAGCTTCAATCTCTTCAAGTACGATCTCAACGTTAGTTCTCTTCATCTGTCTCCTTCTTTTTCTTCCATAATGCCATCTTCTTGCTCCGCCCTGAGCGTTTATGTGAGCGATAATTAGGCTTGTGGCATTAAGTCCTTTGAACTGTGCATTTGTTGAAGCGCTTTCCAACAATCTTAATATTTCAGTACATGTGTTTACAGGATACCTTCCGGGACCAATCTTTCTCTTGTGACCCATATCTCCGTTGAATCTTTTGAAAGGAACTGCCTGTTTTTTTGAGATGACTTCTGAAAGCAGTTTCTTTGCTTTTTCAACATTCATCTTTCTGACTAAGTTACATACTTCAATAGTCTGTTTTGTAGAGATAGCCAGGTCTCTACCGACTGCCTTAGCAGTGTTTTCCTTCTCTACTAGCTTTGTTGAATAGTTGTATTGAGCCATCTTATTTCACTGATATTGCTGAACTTGATCTTGTAGCACCTACTCCTGGTGATGAGTGTGCAACCCTTTTTCTTGTCATTACAAATTCTCCAAGGAAATGACCAAGCATCTCCGGCTGAATGAGGATAGGGACAAATTCTTTTCCGCTGTGAACCTTAATAGTCATACCAAGCATCTCAGGTATGATGACCATGTCTCTGCAATGAGTCTCTATATTTTTAGCGTTCTTCTGTATTTTTTTCATAAGGCTTTTTTGCGCTTCTGTGAATCCTCTTTTCAATGATCTTCTCTGTCTTGAGGTGACCAGCTGGCTGAACTCTTCTATGCTTAGCTGCTTTAGCTCTTCTACTTTCTTTCCTTTGAAAATAAATTCTTTCTTAGCCATTTATAATCACCTTCCTTTCTTTCTGCCAGTTCTTCTAGCAGCTACCATTCCAACCTTCCTTCCAGGAGGAGCGTTTCTAGGAATAGGCTTTGCTTTTGATTTTCTCTGTGATCTTGCGTTACCGAATGGATGATCAACTGCATTCTGTGATACTCCGCTGATCTTCGGATAAAGCTTGTTCTTAGCTTTCATCTTATAGAATCTTGTTCCTGCTTTTATGAATGGTTTTTCTGTCCTTCCACTTCCAGCAATAACTCCGACACTAGCTCTGCAGTTCAGAGCAAATTCTTTCTGCTTTTTTGAAGGAAGTGATACAAGAACCTTGTTCTTAAGCCTGCTTGCAACTCTAGCGTAACCGCCGCTTGCTCTTACAAATCTTCCACCATCTCCAGGTCTTGATTCTATATTATGAATAAGTGTTCCTTCAGGAATGTCTTTTAGAGGAAGAACATTTCCTGGTTTCAATTCTGTTCCTGATCCACATGCAATCTCTTCTCCAACTCTTATACCTTCTGGAGCGACTGTGATTATCTGATTATCTTCATAGTTAACAATCATCAACGGGCTTGAATGTCCAGCACAGTGGATAAGATCTTCAACTTTTCCACTAACTGCTTTGTCTGTAATCTTATAATGCTTTACTTCTCCTTTGAACCTGAAGCTAGGGGACTTGTAAGTAGGTGAACCTTTTCCTCTTGCCTGTTGGATTAGTCTCTTTCCCATCTTATATCATACCTATTTCAGTTGCAATATCAATTGCAGGAGTGTCTGGTGAAAGCTTTACATAGGCTCTCTTCTGTCCTGAAGGGTGCTTGAATGTGTTTACTTTCACTACTTTTACCTTAAATATTGTCTCGATCGCTTCTTTGATATCTTTTTTTGTTGAATCGTCGAATACTGCGAATATAAGTTTGTTCTCTGAATCCATCAATCTAATTGATTTTTCTGTTGACAACGGGTGTTTTATTATTTTGTATGGATCCATCTTAATCACATGAATAGTTTTTCTTTTTCTAATTTAGTTATTGAGTTTTCTGTAAACAATGTAAGTCTCCCAGCTTCTGCTCCTGGAGCAAGAAGTTCTGAGTTGATCTTTTTTATCTCTACAATATCTATACCTGCTATGTTTTTAGCAGCTTTTGAAAGTGTGCAGTTGTCTGCTACTACTAATAGCGGACCTTTAGTTTTTTTGTATTTTCTTCCCCTTGTCTTTCCTTTTCCAGATCTTATTGTCTTTTTTTCTGATCTGCTCAATTCTTTGTCTAAACCAAGTTTTGTAAGGGAAGCGATAACTTCTTTTGTCTTTTTTAGTGATTCAAAATCATTTCCTATGATGAATGGATAATTATCAGGTGTTTCATGGCCTCTTTCTTTTACAATTTCTTTTTCCATAGCTGCTGCAAGAGCAGATCTTATAGCTTTTCTCTTCTCTTTGATATTTATTTTTTGATCTATGATCTTATCTGCTTTTGGCGGATGAGCTCTTCTTCCTCCTACAGTTCCTGGAGCAAATGCACCTACCCAGTTAAGCCTAGTTCCTCTTCTACTCATAACTTTTCTAGGAACTCTTGATATTCCAACTCCATATGATCCTCTGTACTTTCTCCTTCTTCTTGAAAGTTCAGCTGATGATTTCTTTCCAGCTTCCGGATCAGCACCATATGGCTGTTTGTTGTGTGATTGTATAGCAAGGACAGCTCTCTTTATAATATCTGGATTTACTTCTTCCTTAAACTGAGCTGGAAGTTTCTTGTCTCCTACTTCTTTTCCTTGAGTGTCTAATACTTTCATTTTTACCTTTGTTTTGACTCTAAGCTTGTGTATTGTATCTCTGGAGCCTGAGTTGGTATCTTTCTATTAGTTCTTATCGCTTTATTGAATCTTATGATTGTATTTTTGTTACCTGCAATGGATCCCTTTACTATCAGATACTTGTTTTTTACAAGACCATAGTTTATGAACCCACCCTTTGGATTGATATCTTCTGGTTTTTCTCCTATTTTTATAAGCCATTTATTATATTCTGTTCTTGTGTGATAACCCATCTTACCTGCATGAGCAATCCTATACATGAAATGCCCTTGACCTTTCCATCCGCCTAATGATCCAGGACCTCTTAATGTTTTTTCTCCTTTATGGAATCTGATCTTAACACCAAACCTTTTTACAGGGCCCTGGTATCCTTTTCCTTTTGTTACAGCGTGAATATCAATCTGTTCTCCTTCCTGAAGAACATCTGCAATGTCAACTTCTTTTCCTAGATTTTCTTTAACATAGTTTAATTTGTCTTCTTTTGATCCTCCTAGACCAACTTCAAAAATCTCAGGTTTTTTCTTTCCGATTGATGTTAGTTTTGGCTGAGTAAATACTGATACTCTTATATCATCAAACTCTTTCATATCGTCGAAGTTCTTCTTGACTTTTTTTGGTAGTGTGATTTTTCTTGCTAATTCTTTATCAAGTTTTTCAGCAAGAATTTCACCTTGAAGAACAAGACCTTTTATTGTTTTTTTGTAGAAACGAGCAGAAGAAATTTTTAATGGAGGACATTCGATGACTGTTACCGGGCAAATGATGTCCTCATTTTTTGTTAAAGATGTTTTTCTGTTGTCTGTAATCAACAGATGAGTCATCCCAGCCTTGTAACCAGCAAATCCTTGAAGTTTTGCTTCTTTGCCATTGGACCAAGATCTAACTCTAGCATAAGGTCTTTTAGCCCTCTTTCTAGGCCAAAACTGCATGCTTCCGTGTCTTGGGTTATGTGCTTTAGGCATTTTTTAACGAGACAATTCAGTCTAATTGTCCTCTCTCAAAGGTTGGAAAAAGCCTTTTAATGAAGCCCTTTTTTAGAAACAGCGCTATTTATAGCGAAACTGTACTGAAAAAGCTTCTTTTCAGGCTCGTTTCATGTGTAATAATGTATTTAAACATGTTTTAGCTGATTTAAATACTGTATTTGATTTGTCTGAGAGAATATGAGTTGATTTATAAAGCTTATGGTTGGTTTAATGTATAAATAACATTTATATAGATTGGAGGCTTATAAGCATTAAAGGGGCATTCTAGGTAATCTTTGGTATTAGAAAATGGTCGGGGAATATAACGAGGAATATAAAGGAGATATTCAAAGTAATCTTATGTATCTCGAATTCATCAAAAATGACCTAGTGACAGATAGATTCTCATTGATGACTACTTTTGGTTCTGAAGATGAGCACATAGCAAAAGTAAATGAAGAAATTAGACAGAATCCAGATCTAAGTATCCTCATACCTTATTTTAATATTAATGCAAAAGCATTAGGAATACTTGAAGCAAAAATTAATGAATTAAACAAGAGTAAAGAGCATATTTCTGAAAGATTGATGCACGAGTTAGAATATTTATTAGATTAATTAATTTTCTTCCTTCTCTTTTTTCAACTTTTTCCTGTGTTTTCTACGCATCTCCTTCTGCTCTTCTGTAAGCCTAGTTCTGCCTGCTTTGCCAGGCTCAGCTTGTTTGCTGATTGCGAAGGCTTTTCTTTTTGTGTAGGAAACTGGGTTTTTTATTCTGCTGCAGATATTATCTGGGACGCAGACTCCAATGTCTTTTAAGTATGTGTTGTGTGGAGGACAGTTTGGAGGCAGGACCTTTTTCTTGTTTTGCTTATGGTATCTAAGCTGTCCTGTGATTAGGACTTCTCTTAACTGTTCTTCATTATTCTGATTCCATTCTTTCAGGATCTTTTCAATATCATCATACTGCCATCCGCAGCATGTTAGAAAATTAGTAAGTATGAATAGTGAACGTTTTTTCCCATCTTTTAATCCCTTGAGGATATTTTTTATGCAAGGAGGGAAAAGATCCCTTGGAGCAGCTTCCTGTAAGGATTCAAAATCTTTTTTTATTGTATCATCGCTTTCTTCTTCATCTACATCAGGATTGAAATCAAAAGCTTCTCTAAAGAGTTCGTTGCATTCTCCAACTACACCTTCTTCTAAGTTTAAGAATTTGAATTCATTGATCTTAACATTTTCTGGCTTTGCCATATCTTTTTCAAAGTCAAGGATTTTTTCTGGGTCTATTGGGACAGATGCAAGAGAAGATTTCTCGTGAAGAGAGTAAGGCATCCTGTATAGGTGTCTTGATGCTATTAAAATAGTATCAACTTCAATAACTGATAAAGGATTGAACTTAAGCTCATATTTACTTGAGCCACAGTCGCACAAAGCTTTTTTTGTCTCTGCAGCCTCAACAGGATAACCGCACTTAGTGCATTTTTTGAACAGTTCATCTGTTTTTGCTTCTTCTTCAAATCCGCACGAATTACAGTAGAAAGTTGACTTTGATTCAGATGTTCCTTTGTCTTTTATCTTTTTACCGCAGGAGCTGCATGATTTTGTTGTTATTTCATCTCTTGTCTTTTTTGTGTCTTCTTCTATCTTTTTTAGGGGGAGAGATACAGAATCTCCAAAGATAACACTATCTCCGTCGACTTTTGTATGTTTTGAACTCATGTAATTTACTAAATATTCTGCTATCTTTCTCGGGCCTTCTGGAAATACATCTTTTGTGTCGTTGCCTGAAATCTTTTCAGGGAATGCTTCAAAAGGAACTCCAAGATGGAATCCTTTATTTCCTGAGAACTTACATGAGATAGATTTTACACCATGCTCTTTTAATGCTTTTATTATCAGCCATGCGGTTGTTTTTGAAAGCTGCCAGAACGGACAGTCAATATCTAATACTAAATCCCAACCCATCCTAAGCTCGTCAAGATCTCTTCTGTTCATGCTTGAGTCTAATTGTAGCGGATTGTGCCAAACTTCTTCAGAGACGTGGAATGAGGTTATGCCCTGCTTAACAAGTTCTATAACATCTCTCGGGTATTGTATTGTGTCAGGTCTTTTTGCAAAGCCCTGACCTTTGAAGCTGCCGACTACTTCTCTGTTCTTTCCATAATCAACAAGAGCGTCCTGGATATCTTTTCTCTTGTAATACAATAAAGTAGTGCTTAAGTCTAACATACCCCCTCAGACTGAAAGATACAATAAAAATATATAATACTTTTTGTTTTAATGAGTTTATGAGGGAATATGATGAATTCTGCGAAGAACTTGAGAAATTAAGAGATTCTGGTAAAGTTATATTGGTTGAAGGTATTAAAGATAAGCGGGCTTTGGCTGAGCTTGATGTTGATAAAGTGATAACCCTTGGGAGGAGAGCGATTTATAAGGTTGTTGAGTTTATATCAGACAGATACAAGGATTGTGTTGTTCTGATGGACCTTGATAAAGAGGGGAAAAAGCTATTTGGAAAGATAAATTCAGGGCTTAGCGAGAGAGGAGTGAGGGTTGACAAGAGATTCAGAAATTTTCTTTTTAAGAAAACAAAGCTAAGGCAGATAGAAGGGATAGCGAATTACTTTGAAAGGATCAAAGAAAAGCGATAGATTTTTAAATCAAAAAGGCTTTGGAGCAATTGGGGGTAAGATGATAAAAAATCAGATAAAAACTATAATATTATTGGGATTACTGACTGGAGTACTTTTAGGAGTAGGACAGTTGGTCGGCGGAAGAACAGGGTTGGCTGCTGGACTGGTTTTAGCTCTGCTTATGAATTTTGGCTCTTATTGGTTTTCTGATAAGATTGTCTTGGCGATGTATAAAGCCAAGAAAGTTACAGCAAAAGAGGCTCCTGAACTGTATGAGATCGTCAAAGAAGTTGCACATATGGCTAAAGTGCCTATGCCTAAAGTCTATATAATACCGACGCATAATCCAAATGCTTTTGCGACAGGGAGAAATCCAAAGAATGCAGCTGTTGCTGCGACTGTCGGTATAATGCAGCTGCTTTCAAAGGATGAACTAAAAGGTGTTATCGCACATGAGATAGCTCATGTGAAGAACAGAGACATATTAGTGCAGACTGTTGCTGCAACAATAGCAGGCGTGATATCATATGTTGCATTTATGGCACGATTTGCAGCTATATTTGGAGGAGGAAGAGACAGAGATAGTGGGAATGCGTTTGAGCTTCTGGCTTTGGCGATATTAACTCCTTTGATAGCTACAATAATACAGCTTGCAATATCAAGATCTAGGGAATATTTAGCAGATGAGACTGGAGCAAGGATAATAAATGATCCGAACCATCTTGCAAGTGCTTTGCATAAATTAGAGCAAGGAGTTAAGATGAATCCGATGAATTTTGGGAGCAAAGCAACATCATGCTTGTTTATAGCAAATCCTTTCAGAGGAGTTGGTGTATTAAACTTATTCAGTACACATCCTCCGATGAAGGAAAGAATAAAAAAACTAAAGGAGTTGAAATTATGAGCGAAAAATTCAAAGTATTCATCCTGATAAACACAGATGTAGCACAGATAAAGAAAGTTTCAGAGAAACTTCTTGAATACAAAGAGATAGAGAATATACATGAGCTTTACGGACAGTATGATGTATTGGTCAAGGTTGTTGCAGACAACAGAGTTAATGCAGAAGAGTTTATGGAGACAAAGATAAGACATATTCCTGGGGTTACAAGGTCAGAGACTTTAGTTGTTTCTGAGACGATAAAAGAAGGGGGAAATGAGTCAACAGGGCTGAACGATTCTGTAGCATACATATTATTTACAGTGAAATATGGGAAGACAAGAGAAGTTTCTGAGAAATTAGCAAAAAGAGATGAAGTAGAGAGAGTGCATGAGCTTTACGGGCAATTTGATATAATCGCTAAAGTTAAGACAAAGACAAACAGAGAGTTGGAGGATTTTCTCCAGAAGAACATAAGACAGATAGAGGATGTCGAGGGAACAGAAACTTTAGTCGTGAGTGATGTACCTTAAACATATTCTTTTTCTATTATATTTCTTATATTATTTGCGATCTTATCTCCGACCTTATCAACTTCTTTAAGTGATTCATGATTTGAATTGACTATATTTTTTACTGTCCTGAAGTTTTTGAGCAGTTCTTTTGCTAGAGAAGGACCAACTCCTGGGAGAGATGAGATTATATATTCCTGCTGCTCTTTTGATGCTAATGGTTTTTTATCTCCATGTAAGCTGTATTCTGATGATGACTCTTCCTGTTCTCTTTTTGCGATTATGTTCAGGATTGCAGCGGAATCTTTGAAGTTTCTTGAATAGATCAGAGGAACACCATAGCTTACTGAGATAGTTGCAAGCATACCTCTTATTGCGTTAGGATGTATATTTCTTAAGGAATAGATATCTTCTTCACCTTCTACGATGATTATTGGCCTTTCGAAGTTTCTTTTCAATTCTTTCATCTGCTGTAGTAATCTTCCATCTATTATTGATTCAACAAGATCATGGGTTGTCTTATGTTCGACCGCAACCCTCTGCGATAAAAGATAATCTGCGGAATCTAGTTTTTCTAATTGTATGTTTGCTCCTAAGTCTATTAGCTCTTTTATTATACCAGATCCTTTTTCCCTGAAGTCTGCGAATACTTTTAGCTTTTTTTCTTTTAGAACATAATCTGAGATAGCAGGCTGCTGTTTTACTTTGTTTGATCTGAAATTTTTCTTTAATGTATTCAGATTTCTATACATCCTTTTTTCTTTATGATGAGCAGACCATTTGTATCCTTCATCCCTTGTGTTTTTTGTCATAAGAATAGTAACCCTTCCTTTTTCGTTTCTTCCAGTCCTGCCTCTTCTTTGGATAGTCCTTATAGCCGAAGGTATTGGCTCATAGAATATGACTAAGTCTACAGAAGGTATGTCTAATCCTTCTTCTCCGACAGAAGTCATACAGATAGTGTTGAACTTATTTTCTCTGAATTCATCCAGAACTTCGATCTGTTTTTTCTGGCTCATGCCGTTTCCGTTCTTTTTTGCCTGACCTATGAAGACTTTTGATGAGATTCCTTCTATTTTGTTAACCTCATCATTTATCTTAGATCCAACATCACGGTATTGGGAGAAAATTATTATCTTTACGTCTCTGTCTTTTTTTATCTCTTCCCTTAATATCTCTTTTAGCTTTGTAAGCTTAGGATGTTCTATGTTATTTTCAACAAGATTATTATTTTTTATGAATGCAGATTTAAAATTTAGATCTCTCACTAAATTTTTTACAGCCTGGACTTTAGAAGTTACAGCTTGTGATTGTAGTTTTTCAAAGTACATCTGAAGCGCTAATGGGTCTTGTGTTTCTATAAGCTCCATGGCATGCTGAACTTTCATAGCTTCTGCAATCAAAGATACTGATTTTAGTATCTCAAAGTTTTTATCTCCTTTTGCTATCTCTGCATGAAGTCTTGACTGCATTTTCAACAAATCTACTTTTGAAGCGTACTGCAGCTGTGGGGATGAGATATAGCCATAGTTCTTTGCCTCTTCAAGCTTTGACCTATAGCATTGTTCTAGAAATCTTTTTACTTCTTTAAACTCTTCAGGAAGATCAACTTTTGCCCACTTAATCTCCATCTCCTGTATGTATGGTTTGACATCAGGATCTTCATCAGTCCTTAGTTCAATCTCATCAATATGCAGATTTTTGCAGACTTCTGTTATAGATTCCATATCAGAACCAGGGGATGCTGTAAGTGCAAGTATTTTTGGATGTTTTGCAAGCTTATTATACTGTTTTGCAATCCAAACATAAGAATAATCTTTTACAGCCCTATGGGCTTCATCAAAGACAAGTAGGCTGACATCTTCTAAGCTTATCCTGTTTGAGATAATATCATTTTCCAGCCCTTGCGGTGTTGAGAAGATCAGCTGAGCTGTTTTCCATAGCTCTTGTCTTACTGTAGGTTTTACAAATCCAGTGAAGACAGCTAGTTTATCCTCTTCAATATTCAAAAATGATTTGAATGTTCTCATATGTTGGTCTATAAGAGGTCTTGTGGGAGCTAGGATGACAATTTTTGAGTCTGGATACAATGATAATTGTTTTACTGAAAGCATAAGGGAGACTGCTGTCTTACCCATACCTGTAGGAAGAACAACCAAGGTGTTATAGTTAACTGCTGTAGAAAGGATAGTTTCCTGGTAAAGCCTTGGCTTGAAGTTATTGATCATATTCTATTATTGTCAAAATTCATTTATAAAGTTTGGGCGTGTATGTCCAGTGTCCAGTGCTCTGGCAAAGATTTATAAGTTTGAGGGAGATAACACCTTTGTTGGGGGATTAAGTTGGAAAAAATCTATAAGGCACTTGTAAAGAATATAAGGAGTTATTTCAAAAAGGCAGGATTCAAGAAAGCTGTGATAGGATTAAGTGGAGGTATAGATTCTTCTCTTTCTGCTTTTTTAGTTGCTAAAGCGATTGGTCCTGAGAATCTTTTTGGCTTGATATTGCCTGAGAAAGGAGTTTCATCTAGAGCTGGAGTTGAGCATGGTATTGAGATCGCAAAGATAGCTGGTGTTAAGTATAAAATAATCCCTATCAATGATTTTCTGAAGCCTTTCAGAAAAGTCGGCTGGAGAGAGAATAAATCAGCTGTAATAAATACAAAAGCGAGGATAAGGGCGAATATTTTGTATAACTATGCAAATACTCATGATGCTTTGGTTGTTGGAACTTCAAATAAAACTGAGCTTATGCTTGGATATTTTACAAAATATGGGGATGGTGCTGTTGATGTTGAAGTCATTGCTGGACTCTATAAGACTGAAGTTTTTGAGCTTGCCAGATATCTAGGATTGCCTGATGAGATAATCAATAAAGAGCCGAGTGCAGAGCTTTATCACGGGCATACTGATGAGAAAGAGCTAGGGATGGTTTATGAAGAAATTGATAAAGTACTGGAAGGAAAGAAGAGATCTGCTAAGATAATGGAAAGGGTTAAAAACAACAAACATAAAACAGATGCAATACCAAAGATAAAAATAAAATGAAAACAGGATTTTATATCGGAAGATTCCAGCCGCTGCATAACGGGCATATGTCTGCAATAAAGAATGCACTTAAAGAAGTTGATAAATTGATAATAGGGATTGGAAGTCCTGAGAAATGTTACACCAGAGATAATCCTTTTACTGCTGGAGAACGGGTTGAGATGATTACTTCTGCTCTTGAAGGAGAAGGAATAAGTACTGACAGATATCTGATTATCCATATAAGAGATATAGAAAAGTATGGTATGTGGGTAAGTCATGTAGAGATATTGTGTCCTAAGTTTGAGATAGTGTATACAGGATCTCCGATAACAAAGATGCTTTTTGAGAAGAATAAAGGTTATGAAGTTAGAGAAGTGTCTAAGGATATCGATGTTTCTGCGACAAAAGTAAGGGAAGAGCTGCTTAATGAAAGGGAGTGGGAAGAGCTGGTCCCTGAATCTGTTTCTGGATATCTTAAGAAGATAGATGCTGTCAAAAGAATCAAGGATGTTGAGGCAAAGGATTAACCTTTTTTAATAGACTGTACAGCTTAGATAATCCCAAGAACTTTTAATGTCATTATTGCAATCAAATAAATCCCATAAACAACAAGTGTGGCGATCGTCAGTTTCTTAATCTTCTTTGGGAGCGGCCTTTCTATGAATCTTTTAGCTGGCTTGTAAGCGAATAATCCCAGAACTATCACAAAAATAAGCCATCTTACAGTAATCGGAACTGAGATCAATCCCATGAAATTTAGAAAATGATGAGAGTAGTCCCAGGGCATAACCCCTAAAAATTTCAGTGCTATCAGACCAGTTATCAGTTCTATCAGATTAATCACCGTAACACATATTATTATCTTCAGGACTGTCTTATTTTTTGTGAAGTCATATCTGTTCAAAACATTTGCAATCTTGTAAAGAACTAATCCTGCAACCCCATAAGGCAATGCAAAGATGAAAGTGTAGATAGCAGTCGGGAAAAATTTTAAGTAGTTTAATGTGCCTGCACTTATTATCAGATCAAGCTCATAGATCCTGCCTATCACACATGCGAGCAGAAAAAGAAATGTATATTTTAAGATCAATTCTGGATTTATCTTTGAGTTTTGTTTTTTCATTTTAATACTCATGCCCTGTTGCCAGATATTTGTAAGTGTATTTTATTAGTTTTAGGATACTTTTCTGCATCTCTTCTGGCTGTGATGATGGAAGATCAGTTCTTCCAGTTCCTCCTTTTAACAGTGTATCTCCGGAGAAGAGAACTTTTTCTTTATCAAACCATAAGCAAATAGAACCTGCAGTGTGTCCTGGTGTTTCTATAACCTCTAAAGTTTCATCAGAAGTTATTGGGTGAAGTTCTACATTGAATTTTTCTATTGTGTCTTCATCAAGAACAGTTCCCATCGGATCTTTTTTGAAAGATTCTATCTCAGCTTTTGAAGCGTAGAATTTTGCATTTGGGAACAGGTCAAAATTTCCGATATGATCGTAATGAAGATGTGTGAATATTACTTTTTCTACTTGATTTAAGTCTATCAATTTACCTAGGAACTTTTCTACAAGCTGCTTGTCTGCCCTGTTTCCAGCGTCTATGACTATTGGTTTGTCCAGTAAGATCACATAGATGTTAGAGTTTCCAATAAACTTTCTTACAGAGTTAGATATCTTCTCTATCATACGTAAAAAAGAAACTTCCTTCTTTTTATAGGTTTCTTTTTTGGTCTAATCTTCTGAAAGAAGATTATTTCCACAGCTCTTTATGAGGGTCTTTCAAAGGCAGCGCTTTTTCAACGATACCTTTTTCGTGTAAGTAATAACTAATCAGAAATGCAGAAAGGAACAGGAAAGCTATGATCTTCTTGTTGTAGACAACAGAACCTAGCATATACCCCAGAAGAAACCCTATTATAATCAGATAATAAGAGAACTTATGCTTGTTTTTTCTGCTGTGAAGGAGTCTTCCACCCATAAGTCCTGCTATGAAGATGATCACATAGTTGAGAGCAACGCTTCTGACAGTTATTCCAATCAGGAATCCAATAACTAACAATAAGATTGTATAGAATTCAGCCCATTTGTTCCAGTAGTCAAGTGCTGCTGCTTTTTTTGATCTGAATATTTTTATCATATGTACTCCCACGCTCCCTGTTCAAAAAGTATGTAGTAGATGCCCCATCCAACTACACCTATAAGTGCTGCAACTAAAATTATTATGAATAAGTTCAAGTCTAAATAGATCATAAGTGATAATCCCACAAATGCAGAGAAAACATAGACCAATCCTAACCTTGACCATGCGAAAACATATAAGCCAACTGAGTTTGGAATAGGAAGCATAGTATATATGGCAAATAACATGTTGACTGTAATAGCTTTCTGGATTATAGGGTTAGCTGACAATGCAGGAATATATGTCAAAGCTTTGAAGAATAGTGCAAGCAACATATTTGATATCGGGCCCAAGAGGGCGATCCAACCCATAGTCTCCTGCTTTATACCATACCTAAATTTTCCAAGCCTATGACCTTCAAGCATCCTTACTACATAGAATCCTGGCAAAAGGAAGATAAGTTTGCCTCTTGAGACCAGTGCAAGGATCAAGCAGAATAATAATCCATAAAAGAACATCTTGTATTCTGGCCTGTAGCCTGAATTAAGACAGGCTATTCTCAATAAAGACTGCTGCACTAAAAGAGCTAATGCAACAAGCAATATCGAATTGAACAGATTGAACAACCAAGAAGCTGCGCTAAACTTCTTGCTTCCATCATTAAATCCAACAACAAAACCAAGAATCAATATCGTGATTATCAGTGCCTGAACTTCAGCCCTGTTAAAGCCAAAGTATCGTTTAATCTTATCTATCAAGTTCCTCATTTTTATTATTTAAATGGGGTTTGGTGTTTATAAATGTTTTCCTTAACTATGCATAGCACGCTTCGTATCGTTTATTTTAATGATGTGATGCAGATTTAAGTATTATTGATGTTTTACCAAATACTTCGCCTGGTGCTATGCATCAACCCACAGAGAATGAGTATGTAATTTGTTCATCAGGATTATTTAGGAGCTCTTCTATGCCTTCTTTATGGCCAGCTCCAATAATTGCAAGTATCCTTTTATCTGGGTGTTGTGATATTAATTTTCTAAGATTGTTTGCCATGACGTGATTTCTTTCTTCAATGAGAACTTTGTAGATATTTGGATAGTCTGTCTTTACCCTTTCTAAAAGTTTTTTTATCAGTTTTTTTGAAGGAACTTTTGATAGGTCTAGATCAGTTATTCCAAGCCTTTTTAGCTCTCTTTTTCTGAAAAATACTGCTCGGAAGAGATCTCTTGCTAAGTTGAATTTTTCTTTCCATGTGAAAGTTTTCGAGAATCTTTTCAGTGTTATTGCGATGTCTTGATCGATTAATGCAAGCTTTATCTTGTTTTTTTCTGCGAGTTTTATCGCTGAGATCATCTCAGAGCCTGGCTTAACACCAACAATCTTTCCAAGCTTTTTTTCTATGTAAGCTCCGATCACATTAAACAGGAATCCTTTGATTCCTATGCTTCTGATATCCCTGAAAGTCAGTTTTCTTTTCTTGTTTGTTTTTAAAGCGAAAAGCCTTCTTCTGTCTAGTTCTATGGCTATGATGTCTGGCTTTTCTCTTTCTATGGTGCTTGTAACTTCATCTAAGCTCTGTTTTGCAATATGAGATGTTCCTATAATTGTGAGATTTTTCATAGTTAAATGGGCTTTATTCTGTGCTTTTAAAAGGTTTACGGAAGGAATAGAAAAGTATATAAAGTATTAGTACTCTAGAATAAAGATAATCAATCTAAAGATAAGAGGGTGAGAAAATATGCTAAAGATGAAGAAAATTTCTGAAACTTACGATATGAAGGTTTTCACTGATACTGGAGATTATTTTGGAGATATTGAAGAGACAATACTGACAACAAACAAGATTTTTGGCTGGAAAGTAAAGGCAACAAGAAACTCATTTTTAACAAAAGTTCTGGGAAGTGCAAAAGGAGTCATTGTACCTCATCAGCTTGTCAAAGCTATAGGAGATATAATGGTGATCTCTAAGGCTGCAGTTCCATCTTATAACCCTGAAGAAGAAGAGGCAGAATAAACTTGTACAAATCTAAAAATACAAGGATATTGACAGATCTAGCTAAAACTAATTATATTATGCTTAGATATAATCAAGTTGATATAAGGAGTTTTGAGCAGATTAGTGAAGACCCTACTGTGCCCCTTATGACCAATGCACCTAATTAATTCTTAAATTTTTTATATTAATCCTTATTCTTTGCTTATTATGGCCAGTATAAAGCAAATATCAAAGGTTAAACTTATAGTTGGAATCATGTACAGAGATAAGGAAGTTTTTGATGGGGTTGTTGGAACCCTTTCTGAAAGATTTGGGGAAATATGTTGTCAGAGTGATGATTATGCTTTTGATTTTACAGATTATTATGAAGATGAGAGTGGAAAGGATCTTAAGAAGAGGATTATCGTGTTTGAGGAACTAGTTGATAGAGATGAATTGGCTGAGATAAAGCATTTTACAAACAAAATAGAAGATAATCTTTCTGAAGATGGGAAGAGAAAAATAAATCTTGATCCTGGCTATATGACTGAGCATAATGTTGTTTTGGCAAGTGCTAAGGAAATGCCTCATAAAGTGTCTATTGGCAGAGGGATGTTTGGGGATGTTGTTTTAGAATATAGGAAAGGAGACTATGAGGATTCAAGGCATACTTTTCCTGATTACAGGACAAGATTGGTAAGAGATTTTTTAGTTGGTGTGAGGAAGAAGTATCTAGAAGAGAGAAAATGACCATTTCTTTGTGTATGATTGTTAAGGATGAGGAGAAGAATATTAGCGCTTGTCTAGAATCTGTAAGGGATTTTGTTGATGAGATCATAGTTGTCGATACTGGAAGTTCTGACAGGACAAAAGATATTGCTGGGAGTTTCGGAGCAAAAGTTTTTGATTTTGAATGGTGTGATGATTTTTCTGCTGCAAGGAATTTTTCTATTTCAAAAGCCAACGGAGATTGGATTTTAGTTTTAGATGCTGATGAAAGGATTTCTCTGATAGATCTGAAGAAGATTGAGGATCTTGTTAAGGATGAAAGTGTCAATGGTTATAAATTTGTACAGAGGAACTATTATAATGAGGAGAAACCAATAAAATGGAGATCTAGCGAAGGAGATAGTTATGAAGAGAGCAAGAAGTTTTTAGGCTGGCAATTTAGAGGGATAATAAGATTATTTAGAAATAAAAAAGGAGTTAAGTTTGAATATCCAATACATGAGACTGTTTTTAATAATATAAAAGGAAAAGTTGTCAACTCTGAGATTCCTATGCATCATTTTGGAAAAAGCAAAGGGGAGTTTTATTATAAGTTATTGGAAAAGAAGATAAAAGAATTTCCGACAGCACATTCTTTTGCAGAGATGGCAATACACTGTTTTGAGATCGGAAAGAATAGAGAAGGAAAGAAATATAGGGATGAAGCGATAAAGTTAAATAAAGACATGAAGTTTCTGGAGAAGTTCAAATGAAACTTAAAGATTATGATTATGAATTGCCTGAGGAGCTTATAGCACAAAAGCCTGTTTTTCCAAGGAGCAGCTCTAAGATGCTAGTTGTCAAGGATAAATTAGAGCATAAACATTTCGAAGATATTTTTGATTATTTTGAAGAAGGAGATGTTTTAGTTTTGAATGAGACTAAAGTGATTCCAGCTAAGCTGATAGGAAAGAAAAGTACAGGGGCTAAAGCTGAGATGATCATCACAGGAAAGGAAGATGATCTGTATAAGGTCAGGATAACTGCGAATAATCCTAGGGAAGGGAATGAGCTGGAATTTGAGGATGGGTTGAAAGCCACTATTATAATACAGAATAAGGATGTTTTTTACGTCAAGTTTAATATTGATGATGTTGAAGATTATTTGAAAAAATATGGGAAGCTTCCGACTCCACCTTATGTAAAAAAAGAGCTTGATAAGAATGAAGATTATCAGACAGCGTATGCTAAGGAGGAAGGATCTGTAGCTGCGCCGACAGCAGGATTTCATTTTACTTCTGAGCTATTGGACAAGATCGAGAGGAAAGGTGTAAAGGTTGTTAAGGTTGTTCTCCATGTTGGATTTGGAACTTTTATTCCTGTAAGGAGTGAGAATGTGCTTGATCATAAGATGGAAGAAGAGTATTTTGAAGTTAGTGAAGAGAGTGCTGATGCGATCAATAATCGAACTGGCAGATTGTTTGCTGTCGGAACTACAACATTGAAGACTTTAGAGTCAGCTTCTGTCGACGGAAATGGAGTTAAGGTAATGAAAGGATGGTCTAATCTTTTTATCACTCCAGAACATGAATTTAAAGCTGGAATTGATGTGCTGATAACTAATTTTCATCTTCCAAAATCAACTTTGCTTTTGTTGGTTTGCGGTTTTGCAGGAAGAGAAAGGATATTTGAAGCTTATAAGGAAGCCATAGAGAATAAATATAGATTCTATAGTTTTGGTGATGCAATGCTGCTGTTTAAGGAGAAAACACAGCCGCAGTAGTGTTGTCTGTACAGGTCAAATCTTTTGCTAAGTTCTATGCTCTTTTTGTAACCATCTTCTTTTTTGAAATCAGATTCAAAGAAAGGAATATTGTACTTTTGTTCTAGATCTTTTCCGATAAGGTTGATAATTTTTGAATTTTTGTATGGGCTTATTGTAAGGGTTGTCGTGAATAAGTTGAAGTTGTTCTCTTTTGCATATTTTGCTGCTTTTTCTAACCTAAAGTTGAAGCATATGCTGCATCTTTCTCCACCTTCTTTATCTTCTTCATATCCTTTTACTGCTTTTAGCCAATTGTCTGGATCATATTTTCCTTCAACTAATGGAACTCTGAGTTTTTCAGCTATTTTTTTTGCATTCTCTAGTCTTTTTTTGTACTCATATTCTGGATAGATGTTTGGATTGTAGAAAAAAAAAGTCAGATTATAGGCTAGTTTTAGTCTGTTAATTACATGAGTTGCGCATGGAGCGCAGCAGACATGGAGCAACACCTTCTTCTTTTCTTTAGAAATCATTTTTAGGTTGTGCACAAGGGACCAAATAAGGTAACTTAATTTGATTGGACACAGTCCTTTTTTTAGATTAGGCACCCTTTGCGTCCCAAGTGCACGAAAGCTTGATTTGATGAGAACTTTATAAAGTTATTGCTTGATCTTCCTTTTTAAGTCATCCAAGGAGAGGCGCTCTACGCTGTCAAACATGGCTTTTAAGCCCTGTTTTAGCGTTTTTGGCTCAGTGATCTTGGAATGAACATAAGGTGAGATTATCCATTTTTTGTCCAGGACAGAGAAAGGATTGATCATCATGATGCTGAACTTCGTATCTTTTGAAAGCGTTTTCCAGTTATCCTGCATAGCTTTTAGATTGTTTAAAGAATTCAATACAATCAGGCTGGACCATTCAGAATCAGTCTCTTTTTTTGCGGAATTGATATTTTCTAATGTCTCGTCAATATTTGTTATTTCTGGTTCTATGAAGAATATTTGTTTTTTATCTTTGTATTTTACGAAGATATAGCTTTTATTCATATATTCTTCAATCTTCTCGATCTTTTTAGTGATCAGATCTCTGTTCTTTATGTAATTGAACATCCATTCACTTAAAAAAGGGATTACGTTATCCAACACCTATCACCTTTAAAGATAAATGAGATTTAGCTTTATAAAATTTTCTGATTGAAAATATTTATAAAGTATCTGTGGCTTGTTTCCTGATATGTTCAAGATAAAAAAAGAAGACAATGAAGCAAGGACTGGATATCTAAATACAGCGCATGGGAGGTTGAAGACTCCGTTTTTTATGCCAGTTGGGACGAAGGCAAATGTTAAGAATATAAGTCCTGAAGAGCTTAAAGAGATGGGCACTGAATGCCTGATATCAAATGCTTTTATCCTTTCTTTAAAGCCTGGCTCTAAATTGATCGAGGAATTTGGAGGCATCCATAAGTTTATGAACTGGGATAGAGGGATATTTACTGATTCCGGCGGATTTCAAGTGCTGCTTGATGATTTTTTCGTCAAATACTCTGATGAAGGCGTGAAGTTCAAAGATCCTATCAACGGAAAGAGCGGGTGGTTTAGGCCGGAAGATTCTGTAAAAGTACAGAATCAACTTGGGAGTGATGTTGCGATGGCATTTGATCATGTTCCGCATCATGATGATAAAAAATCAGATGTTAAGGCTTCTATGAATAGGACGCATGACTGGGCTGGGAGATGTCTGAAAGCTCATAAGAATGACAAGCAGATGATGTTTGGGATAATACAGGGCGGAATATTCGAGGATCTGCGTTCTGAGAGCGCTAAATTTATTGATGGATTGAATTTTGATGGTGTTGCTTTTGGAGGGTTATGCATCGGAGAGGACAGGAAGAAGACTTATGAGATGATAAAAGCTGGGATGAAGAATATCGATAAGGAGAAGCCAAAGTATGTAATGGGTATGGGCACTCCTGAAGAGATACTGAATTCAATATCAATGGGTGCAGACATATTTGATTCAATATTTCCTGCGCAGAATGCAAGAAGAGGGAGCTTGTTTACGGGAGATGGACAGATAAGGCTTGACAGGGGAAAGTTTATTGATGAAAATGCACCTATAGAAGAAGGGTGTAAATGTTATACATGCAAGAATTTTTCAAAAGCTTATGTTAATTTTATGCTGAATTCCAGGGAAAATTTCGGTTTGAGATTGGCGACGATACATAATCTTTATTTTTTGCAGAATATGATAAAAGAGGCAAGGAAAGAGATAGAGAAAGGAAGTTTTGAAGAGTACAGGCAGGAGTTTCTTACAAGGTATTTAAACAAAAAAGAATAATTTAAATATCTTCTATAATTTCTGAAAATCATGGATGTCAAACAAACAGTAAAGATAAATCAGCTTGTTAATGAATTTAAGAAGCACGGAATAGCGACAGAAGAAGAAGCTATAAAAGAAGCGACGAGGGTTATCAGTAAAGAGGCGCTGAACGGGATGCAGAAAGAAGAGGTAAGCCAGGAAATTCTGAATATGATTAACAGAAAGATGCAATATCTTTCTGAACTTAGTGAGAAGAGACTTAAAGAAGAGACAGATAAGCTAAGGGCAGAAGTTGGCAATATGGCTGGAGAGCTTAAGGCTTTGAGAGATATGGTGAAAGATCTTGCAAGCAGACCTGCTCCTAAACCTGAACAGCAGACACTTAAGGCTGAAGTTAAGGAAGGGAAGAAAGTTGAAGAGGCGAAACCAAGAAGCGGTGATTTTGAGCCAGGTGATGTTGACATCAATGATGTTTTCTATTTTGGCAATAAGAAATAATCAATTCTAAAAAGAAAAAATAAATTATTCATTCTCTACCCTAGGGGCGAGTATGAATGAAAGCATAACCTTGTCGACGCTTTTGTATTCCAGTTTCAATGGATAATCCTTGTTTAGCTGGATGCTGACTTCGTTAGAAAGCTTTGATCCTCCAGTCATCTTCTTCAGATATTCTATGGAGTATTTTGCTTTTACCTTATCTTCACCTTCTGTGATTATCTTAGTTGAGTCTCCATCATTTATGTCGATCTTAGCTTTTGAAAGATCTCCTTCAGCCATAAGTGTCAGTTTTTTAGGCTCAGCCTCAAAAACAACAGATTCAGCTACAATATCAGCGTCTTCAATAGCTTCATTGAAAAGTGTTGTTGAAGTCTTTATTGATGCAGCAAAGCTTAGGTCAGGAACCTTCTGTTCTTTTTCTTCTAATTCTATTATAGGCAATGAGAAAGTTCTTGTAGTATTACCTTTGATCTGTATCTTAAGCTTGTTTTCTTTGTCTAACTCTAATGTTAAAACATCACTTGAGCCTGCTCTTTTCAGGATCTGTTTAAGATTATTAAGATTAATCGCGATACTTGTGTCTTCTTTTACATCATATTCTGCAAAGCATGATGAAAGAAGCTTGAAAACGACCATTGCAACGTTTGCAGGGTCCATCGCTACCATCTCAACTGCGTTAGATGTGATCTTGAAAGAAGCTTCGTTAACTAGCTCTGAGATTATCGAAATACTGTCTTTTAGATAGTTTGGTTCTGCTAAAGTAAGTTTCATATACATCCCCCCTGGGCAATAGAAAGCTTAAGCCAATATATAAACGTTTCTGTTAAATATTGAGAATTTTGCCGTTTTTTATAAGGTGGACGTCCTTGTCTTTTTTATAACCCATCTCTTCTGTGAGGAATAAAAGAGCTTCACTTTCCTCTTTTTCACAATGACCAGGAATGATATGTTTTGGTTTTACAAATTCAATAAGGTCCCTTATATCTTCTTTTGCAGCATGACCGCTTACATGTACTCCTTTGAACATCCTGACTCCAAATTTCTGCAGCTTTCCTTCCAATATCTTTCTTAATTCGATATTTGTGGGGGTTGGGATAACATTACATGAGAATATAACATGATCGCCTTTCTTGAACTTGAATGGAAGTTCCCCATCAACCATCTTTGATAGTGTTGCTTTTGGCTCTCCCTGATGACCTGTTATTATCAATAAGTATTTTTCTACACCATCTTTTTCTATCTTTTTCAGCTTTCTTTTGATCTCTCCACCGAACTTTACAATTTCAGCATCTTTGGAGAAGTCAATCAATCCTACACTTTCTCCAGCCTGGATATATTTTGAAAGACTTCTTCCCAGGAATACAATCTTCCTGTTCATCTTTTTTCCATATTCCATAATACTTTTTAATCTTGCAAGGTGTGATGAGAATGTAGTTATTATGACTGCTTTTCCTTCAGAGTCTGTCTCGATCATAACATCTTTTAACATCTCTCTAGCTATGTTTTCCCCAGGCATCTTTCTTTTTTCGGTGCAGTATAATGAATCTACGATCATAGCTATTACGTTTTGCTTTCCAAGCTCTTTTAGCCTCTTGTAGTTGGGTTTAGAACCTATTGTCGGGAAGTTATCAAATTTGAAATCATTGCAGTAAAGAATTATCCCTTCTTTTGTGTGTATAGCAACCATAACTGTCTGAGGGGTGGAGTGTGTTGCATATATGAATTCTATCTTGATATTTTTTGTTATTGATATTATCGAGTTTGAGTTAAGGATCTTAATCTGATTTTTTAGTTTTATCTTTTCATCTCTTGTTATCGCTTTTATAACTTCAGCTGTGAATGGTGTGCAGATTACAGGACAGTCATAGTTTTTTGCAAGATAAGGGATTGCACCAACATGATCTAGATGAGCATGTGTTGGAATTATTGCTTTGACTTGATCTTTCCATTGGTGTAAGACTGAATCATCTGGAATCGCTTTAGCTTCTATAAGGTCAGCAGGATCTGCTGCAAATACATCTTCATCTTTTGTGAAGTTGATATAGTTCGGAAGATGGAGACCCATATCTAGAATTATGATCTCGTTGTCTACTCTGATGGCAGTCATGTTCTTGCCAACTTCGTTGTATCCACCTATTGCGTATATTTCTACCATTTTTCAAAATAAAAAATGCGGAGGAAGGGTCTTTCGTTGTTGCCGATTACATCGTCAACCTTTCGAACCCTCGTAGGCACTAAGCCAATGGATGACTTACATTGATATTTTCATCGCACTCTTTACGAGCACTCAACACTCAAATGCCTTGAGTCCATCCCGTTTGACCATTCCAGTCGCGAGTCTCATGAACTCGACAATCTCCGGCACCTCCGCATCAAGGTCTAAGAACTAGAGAGTATTATAAAAAACTTACTAAAAAACCAGAAATAAAATAAAAAAATTAAGAAATCTTGCCTAGGGCAGATTCTATGTTGCTAAGTTCAGATTCTAGCTTTTCAAGCTCAGAAAGCTCCTTTGGCTTTACTTTTACTTCTTTCTTAACTACTTTTTTTGCTTTCTTTTTCTTCTTGTCTTTTTTAGCAGCTTCTTTCTTAGCTTTTTCTTCTTCAACAGCTGCGTGTTCAAGTCCAAGCTTGATCCTTAAGTCTCCTTTTGGAAGCTCTGATTTCAGCTTATTGATAAGCTTCTGGATCTCTTTAACCTGACCTTTTAATGCAGCAGCTGTGTTGGCTTTTTCTTCCCTTACTGCTTTGAATCTCTCGAATCTCTGAAGATCTTCAACAGTTCCTTTTAGTGATTCAAGAATACTTCTTCTGATCTCTATAGGGTCCTTAATACCAACAAAGAAAACATCTGTTTCTTTTTTCTCAGCCATATTGTTCACCTAAAGAGCAGATGGTTCGAACAGTGTCTTGTCAACAAAATCTACTTTTCTTTCGATTTCTTCCAAGCTAGTGTGCCAAAGCTCTAGTTCTGCGTCTTCTTCATTCTTTAGATCGTTCAGCTTAGCCAGTGTTTCTCTAGCTTCACCAATCTTGCTTTTGATAAGATTCATAACATCTAGCACGTCTTTGTATTCATCGACCCTAACAAAGACCGGCATAGTTTCTCCTTGAAGTTCTTCCATTTTAGTACCACCTTTTAATTTTTATTTGCCAAATAAAACTTTATCAGCATAGATAAGCTTTCTTTGAATGTCATCCAGTTCCCTGCGCCACTTTGCAAATTCCTTGTCTTCGTCGTCTTTAAAATCAGCAAGTCTTGTCAAGGTATCTTCTGATTCTTTCAGAATAATCTTAATCTGACTAACCTCATCTAACATAGCTTTGTACATCTTATATTTTATGTACAGCGGCTTTGCTAATTCTAAAGATTCCCTTTCTTCAAGACCTTCTTTTACGATCTGAACAGCCTCGTCCTCAGCTTCATCAACAGGAGAAATTTCTGGAACTTCTACTTTCTCTTCTTTTACCGGGAAGCTAGGAAGTTCTGTTGGTTCTTCAGTGACAGAAGGAGGAGCTGGAGGGATGTCTAAGTCTTCTTTTTCAGGGAATTCAAAGCCTTCTTTCTTCTCTTTAGACTTTCCAAACATATTTAATAACCCCATCTAATACACCTCCACCTAATATTCTGTTTATAAATTGCTTCTCCTTATTAAAGTTTTTCTAAGTATTTTAGAATACTAACATGTTTTAACTATTCTAAAATGGATACTTTTTTATAGACGAGACAACAAAGTTTTAATAGTTGATTTTAATTGTGATGGCTTATGAAAGAGGCAATGCATTATGTTAAGAAAGAAAATGATGTTGTGCAGTGTGAGTTATGCCCTTGGAAGTGTGTTATCGCTGACGGCGAAAGAGGTGTTTGTGGTGTCAGAGAGAATCAGAAAGGTAAGTTAGTTGCTTTAGTTTATGGAAAGCCTGTTTCAATTTCTATCGATCCTATAGAGAAAAAGCCTTTATTTCATTTTTTGCCTGGAACAGATGTGTTTTCAATCGGAACTGTTGGCTGTAATCTTAAGTGTAAGCACTGCCAGAATTGGCAGATATCCCAGGAAAGAGAGATAATGGGAGAGAAGTTGATGCCTGAAGAAGTTGTTGAGCAGGCTTTAGAAAATAATTGTTCATCTATCGCCTATACGTATAATGAGCCAAGCATATTTTTTGAGTATGTATATGATACTGCTAAGTTAGCCAATAAGAAAGGACTGAAGAATGTTATGGTTACAAATGGATATATCAATGAAAAGCCATTAAAAGAGTTATATAGGTATATTGATGGAGTCAATGTTGATCTTAAAGGATTTACTGAAGAATTCTATACTTCTGTCACTGGGGCTCATCTTCAGCCTGTGTTGGATACGATAAAAAGAATAAGTAAGATGAAAACATGGATGGAAATTACTAATTTGATAATCCCAACAAAGAATGATGATCTTGATAAGATTAGAGAGATGTGTGGATGGATATTTGAGAATGTTGGGAAGAATATTCCTCTTCATTTTTCAAGATTTTTTCCATATTATCAGATGAGTGAGATATCTCCAACATCAGAAGATGTTTTGCTGAAAGCAAGGGAGATTGCAATGAAAGTTGGATTGAATTATGTTTATATCGGGAACCTGCTTACTGAAGAAGGTGAGAATACATATTGTCCTGAATCTGGAAAGATTGCAATCGAGAGAAAAGGGTATAATATATTGAAGAATGATGTTGAGAAGGGAAAATGCAGCTGTGGAGAGAAGATAGCTGGTTTTTTGGAGTAAAAGTTATAAAGGAGTAAGTTTTAGATTTCTATTATGGAATTTTTGAGAAACCTGATAAGGGGTTCAGCAAATTCTACTGCTGATCCTGCTGAAATAAAGAGGAAAGTTCTGAGAGGATTGAGAGATTTTCTAAAAAGAGAGAGAATTGATGAGAAGATAGAAGCAGAGATAGTGGGACATGCTAAGTCTCTTAGGCAGAAGTTAGATAATAAAAGAGAGATAGCTGTTTCTATAGTCAAGGAGCTTAATAATGCTAAGAATTTTATCTCATCTTTACGAAGAGAGCCAAAAATTGTCAGTCATCTTGCTAAGATTCAGAGTAAGGCGGAAAAACAAGCTTTTTTTGAGAAGTATGCTTTAACAAGACTAGATAAGTTATTTTTTTCTAAGATAGAAAGTCTGATTGAAGAGGAAAAAGAAGAATACAGGGAAGAAAAAATAACAGAGAAGCTGATCAAAAAAGATTCTGAATATGTTATGCAGCTGATCAGTATCATGAATGATATAAAAAATACTAAAGATCTCGAATCAGTTTTTAATTCAATAGTCGGAAAATTACATAAGAGAAGAGATATGGTCGGCACCTTATTTTCTGAACTTTTGGAGATGAAAGAGATCGATGAAAAGTTGTCAGAAGAAGTTAAGGTCTTAAGAGAATCATTGGAAGAGCAGATCGAACAGATAAAAAGCTGGTATAATTCTGTGAAAAGCATATACACGCTGCAGATAAGGCAGTTGTTTGGATCAAGCAGGATTGATTATGGTGTTTTCAGAAGGATACAAGAACAAAAACAAAAAATGATCTCACTGATGGACAATACATTATCACAGCAAAAGAATACACTGGATAGGATAATCGTCAGAGAGCAGAAGAAAGCAAACCTTACAAAGTCAATACTAGTGATAGCTGATGAGCTTAGGAAAGAGATTGAAGATGCATTAAGTAATATACAAAGAGTAAGGCTTTTTGTTCCTGAAATACCTTCAAAATTTACGCAAGATAGGGTAGAAGAGAAAAAGCAATTTAGGCAATTTGCAGAATCTTATACATCAGGCAATGCAAGAGAGGTTGCTTCCAAGATAGTTTCTTTATTAGAGAATAAAATAAGGCAGGAGTATGGTGCTTTTATCTCCAGGATAGAGCATGTTGAAGCAAAGAACAATACTGATATCTATGGGAGAAAAGTTTTGAGGGGGATTGCGAAGAAAAACGGAATATTAACTGATTCTTTTAATTTAAGCAACAACAATTTCAAGAACCTGATAGCTTATTTCTCTTTTTTGACTTATGGAAACAATCATGATCATTTTACAACAGCAAAATCAGGAGTTAATTATGAGTTTATTGAATCTAAATATAAGATAGATTATATTGGTGTCATGTTTGATGTTGTGCAAGTTACAGGCACTTCTAATTATCTGGCAACTGTTTTAGCCAAAAGAATAAAGCAAGCAGCTTAAAGTTTCATAAGAATATCTCTCTGATAGATTTCTACTTTGTATTGAGTATCTACTGGAGAAAGTTCAGAAGGTCTTGTTTCAACTCCCTGATCTGGTTTGAAATCAGGCCTTGTACAGTTGTGTAAGTTATGAAAGATGTTTGCAACACTATGTTCAAGTCCGTCTTGTTTTTCTACTGGGTTGCAGTTAAGTGATTCTTCAACACATAAAGGATGTTCGGATCCGATCCCATCTATATCTGATAAGACTGATAAGTAGCCGTTATTTTCTTTTATTACTGTTCCTGATATCGTAAGTTCTGGTCCAAAGCTCATCCTATACTCTCTGACTTGCTCCTGAAGACTATTTGTCTCATAGAATTTAGTAACATGACCTTTTTTTAGAATTACAGTACATCTTCTTCCTGAAGTATTATCGTTTCTCATCCCATTCCCCAACGTTCTTACTAAAAAGTAGTATAGGGAATTTTATTTATAAATGTTTGGTTTCTATTTATAAAGCTTTCGGTTTTGTCACAACCATGGGACGAAATAAATAGGGAAGAATAATATAGTTGGGTTGGTTGAAATAAGGACTAGATGTACAAAAAAATCGCAATTTTTGGATTTTTTGTATTATTTCTAGTTTCAGTAGTTAGAGCAGACATTTTGATAAATGAGATTATGGCAGACCCTATTGCAGATGAAAATCTGAATGAATGGGTTGAGCTGTATAATGGCGGAAGTTCAGGTGTTAATCTGAGCGGATGGATAATTGGAGATTCTAATGATAATGATACAATTGAAGGTGGATTATATTTTGGGAGTGGAACTATATTGGGTGCAGGAGCATACGCATTGATAACTGATGACTCTACAAGAACATATGATAATTTTGACTGTGCTAATAATGTTTTGAGATTATATGTTGATGATAGCTCAATAGGAAATGGATTGAGCAATAGTGGAGATACTTTGTACCTATATGATTCTGAGGGGAGTTTAATTGATTCTTTTTCTTATAATGAGACTGATGAAGGAAATAGCTGGTTTTTGCTCAACGATTCCTGGGATAAAGGGAATGTGACTTGCGGCTATAGCAATGACGGAAGCTATGAAGCTGAAAAGACAGGATGCGATTTTAGTGTTAGTGTAATTACCAATCAATCTTTTTTTGATGATGGAAATAATTTTGATTTTGACATCTATATTAAAAGAAAGCATGGGAATAAGAGCAATGTCACTTTGTTTAAAGAGATAAGAAGCAGTTCCGGAGAACTGGTTAAAAGCTATGCAAATCTGACGAATGAGATCACAAATCACAAGACATATGGTTATTCCCCAAATCTTGATGAAGGAAGTTATGTGATAAATACTGTGATATTTCCTGGATGTAATGATACTGATTCAAGCAATGATATGGATTCAAAAGTTATAATAGTAAAAGAAGAAGAGAAAAGCAATGAATCTTATCTCAAGATAGAGAAGATATATGATCTTGGAACCGATAATAAGGCTAAGTTTGGCCAGACTTTAAGAGTTAATGTTATTGTTTACAAAGGAGTTTCTACCAAAAATTCCATTGCGCTCTGGGTTGAAAATGATAAAGGTGATAGGATAAGCAAGGAGTCTAAGACAAACGTTTATACAGATTTTACTGATTATACTTTGACAATACCTGTTCAGCTAAAACCTAACTGTGATTATGATTATAAGGATGGAAATTATACGCTATTTATTGAGGGCCTTGATAGAGAAGACAGTTTTGATCTCATGGTTGAAGATATAACTGATGAGATGTGTGAGGAGGTTTATCTTAGTGAGGAAGATAAAGCAAACAAAAGAAAATTTGATTATAGTCTGTTGTTTTTACCTGAAAAAGTAAGGGTTGGAGAGAAGTTTGAAAGCAGAGTTGAGATGATGAATAATGATGATTCAGGAGTTAAGGTTGAGTTTTGGAGCTATGTTTATAGAGGAAGTAAAGTGTATAGTGGGGACAGAGAAGAGAATAAGAAAGAGGATTTTATCAGGGAAGGGGATTCTTTAGTTGTTAAATTATCAAATAAAATTGAAAGTGCTGATCCGGGCCTGTATAAGTTTAAGGTTAAGATAAGAAAAGATAATCAGAAGACCTTGAAAGAGATAACCAGAGATATAATTGTTGAGGCTGAACAAGGAATAAGCTGTAAAATAGAAGATGTTGGTGTTAATTTTAGCGAAGGGCAGTTGAGACTTTATCCAAGGATCAAAAATTATGGTAAGGAGATAAGGGGACTGGATGTTTTTGTAGATACTTTTTTTGAAAGTAAGAATCTGGATGTTGATCTGAAGGAAGATGAGGAAAAACAGTTGAGTTTTAATTTTGATGCTGCTTCTGAAAGGAACGTGTTCTTTATAAGATTAGAGAATAATGGTGTTCTTGATTTTGAAAAGAAAGAAATATCAGTTGATGAGACTGGCTTTGTTGATGTTGGAGAAAATGAGTATCTGGATGGGGATTTTTTTGAAAAAAACAGCCTGAGAAAAGATGTAAGTGGCATGACTGGCAGAATCGTTTTAGCGACTGGCGATGGTCCGAGAGTAATATACCAATCTACTTCTTATAAAGCTAAGGAGCTAGTTTTAGGAGGGATTGTTTTTTTGCTTGTTATTCTTTTGATATATCTGGTGCATAGGAAGGATATTTGACGAAAACTATATAAACTTGAGAGTACTCATTTTATACTATGGCAGATGAAGAGGGACCTGAGAAGATAAAAGCAAGAGTGATAATAGAAATACTTGGAAAGCCGAAAGAGCATGTTGAGAAGACACTGAAGGAGTATGTTGATAAGATAAAAGAAGATAAAGATTTTGAGATTACTAATGAGAAGTTTGCAGATGCAAAAGAACAGGATAATATGTGGGCTGCTTTTGTTGAACTTGAGTTCTTGGCTAAAGGGATGCCTGCTCTGATGGGGTTCAGTTTTGATTATATGCCTTCTTCAATTGAAGTTATCGAGCCAGAGGAACTTAAGATAAAGTATAATGACCTTTCAAATTTCTTCAATGATCTGCAGGCTAAGCTGCATAATGTTGATATGGCTATAAAGCAGGCAAGGAATGAGAACCAGTTCCTGAGGAAGAATACAAATACACTGCTTAGGAATCTTGTTACTGTTGCCCTGCATAACGGACCGAAAGATCTGGAGAAATTGTCTAAGATAACTGGAGTAGTTGAGGGAGAGATGAAGAAGTTCTTAGCTACAGTTGTTAAATTAGGAATAATACAAGAAGAAAAGGGGACATATTCTTTAAAAAATGAGTGAAGAATCAAATAAAGTAGAATCTTTGCTGTTTTCATCCGGAAGAAAGATGAGAGAGGATGAGATCGTACAGCTGACAAACCTTAAACTTTCTCAGGTAAAGAAAGGCCTTGAGGAATTAAAGGAGAAATATGGCGATGAAGATAGCTCCCTGATGCTTGACAACGAGGGAGATACGTGGAAATTAGCTGTAAGGGAGAAATATTTAGGAATTGTGCAGAATATAGTCTCTGAAACTGAACTTGATAAGTCTATAATGGAAACATTAGCAGTCATTGCCTGGAAATATCCAATATTACAGGCTGATGTCATCAAGATAAGAAATAATAAAGCTTATGAGCATATGAAAGAGCTGGAGGCTGCTGGTTTTATCGCAAGAGAAGTCTACGGAAGGACAAGGTCGATAAAGCTGACCCAGAAGTTCTTTGATTATTTTGATCTGCCTAAAGGTGAACAGACAAGGGAAACTTTCAGGCAGGCTGTTCCTGAAGAGGTAAGGGATGCTATAGAAAAAAGAGAAGGAGAGATAAAAGATACAGAAGAGAAAGTTGAAGAGGCCAAAGCTAAAAAAGAAGAGATGGAACAGAAGATGAGAGAGGAGAAAGAGAAGGCTGAACAATTGGAGAAAGAGATTGATATTGTTGATGATTTTGGAGCTAAGACTAAATTAGAAACTTATGAAGAAAAACCTGAAGATGAAGAGGAAAGGAATAAAGAAGTTAAAGAGATAAAAGAGAAATTGCAGCCTGAGATAATCACAGAAGGAAAAGAAGACAATAAGAGGCAGGAAGATAAAGAGAAGAAAGCTGATGAGATCGTTGCGAAAGTTGAAACTGAGGAAGTTGCTCCTGAAGTCGAGAAAAGGATTGAAGAGATGATCCATCCTGAAGGTTATGTCCCTCCAAAGCAGGAAGAACCTAAGGAAGAAAAAGCAGAGGAAGAGGAACCGAAGGAAGAACCTGAAGAAACTCATGAAGAAAGGGAAGAGAAGTCAGAAGAGGAAGAAGGAGAGTTTACGGAAAAGAATTATACTAAAGAAGAACAAGAACATAGTGATATGGAAAATCTAGCTCAAGGAAAACCAGAAGATTTTGAAGATACTGAAGAAGACCAAAGAGCTGCGTAAGAATGCTACTTCTAAAATGTCCAAAGTGCAAGAATAATATGAAATATAATTCCATGGATGGATATATTGTCGGGAAAAGCAAAAGATGTGTTTATTGCGGGAGAAGTTTTAAGGTTAGGGATAATATTGTTAAGAAATTATAATCTTGCATCTCTTAATATTTCTTGGACTACTTGAGAGGAGTCTGATCTAATCTTTCTTGTATCATATACTTTATCTGCAAGTTTCGTAGTGTCTCTAATCTCGAAGAATGCGTTTGTTCTCATTATCTGTTCTTCTAATTTATATCTGCTGGGATGATCAATACTTTTTGGATTTTCCAGTCTTCTTTGAATCTGATCTTCAAAGCTGCATTCAAGACCAACAACATAGAATCCTTGGTCTTTAAGGTATTTCACGCTTGGAACTTTTGCAATATTATCTATGACATTCTGCTTGTGTATGTCTGATGCTAAAAAACCAAGTTCTGCGAGTATTGTCTCTCCATAAACATCTCTAACTTTCTGACAGAATTCATCCATCTCTCTTCTTTTGTAACGGAATAAATCTTCATCAACTGTTTGATTTTTCAGGATTGTATCAATATAGATATTTTTAGGGTATGACATTAGATCTGGATGATCTTTAGAGATTAAAGTCATCGGAATCTTTACAGCATAGTTTGACATATTTATGTCATTTATGGAAGGATCTGCTTTCATCAGAGCTTCAACTAGTGTAGTCTTTCCTGATGCCATCCCTCCAATCAATAATATATTTTTCATTTTAATAAGCTGGAGTTTGTGAGAATTTTAAATAGGTTTCTGTTTTAAGTTAAGATTTCGAGAATCATTTTTCAAAAACATATTCTGTGTTTAGAGTTGGGTTTTCATCCATTGCTGGAACTAAGTTTTTAGATCGAGTAAGAGCTATTTTTAAGTTAGTCAACATATCCATGTAGACCAGATAATCCCTTGTTTCTATACTTCTTCCACTCTTCATGAGGCTAAGCCTGTCTCCAGATCTTATCATACCTAGACATCTTTGACAGTCTTCAATTTCAGCGTCAATGCTAGGGATCTTTTCTGCAATGTCATGGTACCAGTGTCCATATGTTTGTTGATTTTGTTGAATCATTTTCCTGCATCTTCCGGGCTGATAAATGCCCTGTAGTTTTTTGCAAACAGATTCGAGTTTATTGCGTCTTCTACAGTTTTTATTTTATTAAGTTCTATTTTCATGTCAATTATGTTGTCTCTTGAGATCGGATTTCTTGAATCGACGTCTTCTGGAAGAAAATAACATCTACGTCCAGCCTTGTCAATCTTCTTGTACCAACCATGATATATCTTTCCGTTATAGTTAACATCACATAATTCTGGATTTTTAAGATCCAGGTAACCATCTCCTATCTTGATTGTTTGTATGTTTTCCATCTTTACTCACCTTTTCTTGGATTTCCTACACCTTCTGGAGCGAACATGCCCATTTTGGTCATGAATTCAATCGGATCACTCAATTTCATTGCTATAGCAAGATCATCTGTGAATTGCTTGCTTTGGTAATTAGTTTCTTGACTATAACTTTTTGCTGGAGGAAGACTTCCGTATCTTTTTGCATCTCCTAATTTTCCAGGCTTGTATTCTTCTGGTGATTCTGGTTTTTTGAAATGTTCTTCTGGATTTGGTAAATTATCATCTGGCATTTTTATTCACCTCAGTAAAACATAATTTTCTCTTTCAATCTCAATTGTGATTGGACTAAGTTTTACTAATGCAGCAAAAATCTTTTTTATTGTGCGTATCATTTTTTATTCACCTTTTTTAATTTCTTAACAATCTTGAGTTATTCAACTTTTTTCTTGACATGACATATGCCTCTCCGTTGTATTTTGCTGTTTCCCCATTAATGTGAATCTCATATGGTTCGTTGCCTCTTCCCTTTATCGCGCTTGCGATCCATCTAGGTTTTACACGAACTCCTTTAGACAGTCCTTCAAGGATCTTTACAGAACCATCACATTGCACTTGTATTTCTCTTTGTGATTCTCTACTTAATCTATTCATGTATCTGTGGTCAAACACCCCTCCATTTCCTAAATTAACTATATCTCCGGGGCTTAGCTGAACTGGAATTCCAGTATTATTGCCATACTCTCTTTGATACCTTAGTGTATTTAATACAGAATTCATCTGTCCATATGCATTTTTTGCATCTTCTTTCACAGAGTTTACAAGAGAATCATTAAAATAACCGAGATCATCTACTTCTCGTTTGATGTTGTTACTGATTTTTTTTATTTTCTTGATTCTACTTTTGGCAGCTTCATCTACAAGTTCATCTATACAACCGCTTGAGAATATGATAGGAAATGTAACAAGTCCTCTGACAATTCTGTTGTTCGCTAATCTTCTTATCATTTTTTATTCACCTTTTTCTATTGTAGGTCTGGTGATTAATTCATAATTTCTAAATTGATATATCGGTTGGTTTGTTTCAAAATCAGTCCCTATTTTGTCAGCTGGAACATATCCATCTCCACCGCCTAGAATGTCCGCCACATCAGTAGGCCTTATGCTGCTTAATGAAGGATTTTGCATCTCTAGTTTATGTAATGCATATTGCAGTCCGTATCTTTCGGTCATAGTAGAAGCACATGCGTCTATTCCTCTTCCACCTTTTGCACTTTCGAATTTGATTTTCATTTTTTAACCACCTTTTTTTAGAAAGAAGCTTAGTCACCTCTCTCTAAATAAAGTAAAGCAAAGCAAGTATTTAAACCTTTCGTTTTGTAGTCTCTGTAGAGTAGTGAAATAGCTAATTTTTGGGCATTTTGAGGGGTCTGAAGTGGCCAAATTCAGATAGCTGAAATGCTATAATTCTGGCTTTACAGACTCTGTATTGCCATTTTACGAACAAAAGATTTATAAATAAACCTCCATTAACAACTATCGAGGAGAAGATGTCTGAAAACCCTGAAAATAAGGAAATTGAAGGCCAGGAAAATAGCCAACCAGAGCAAAATAAAGGCCAAAATACAGAAGAAAAAGTAGTCCAAAGGGTAGTGGAAGATGAGATGAAGAGCAGCTATCTGGACTATTCTATGAGTGTAATAGTTGGCAGAGCTTTGCCAGATGTAAGAGATGGATTAAAACCAGTTCACAGAAGAATTCTTTTTGCGATGCACAGCATGGGAATGATGCATAACAAGCCTTTTAAGAAATCTGCAAGGATTGTTGGAGAGGTGCTGGGAAAGTATCATCCGCATGGTGATACAGCTGTCTATGACAGCATGGTCAGGATGGCTCAGGATTTTTCTTTAAGATATACTTTAGTTGACGGTCAGGGAAATTTTGGTTCAATTGATGGAGATAATGCAGCTGCAATGAGGTATACTGAGGCAAGACTATCTAGAATTGCTGAAGAGATGTTAGTTGATATTGATAAGGACACTGTTGATTTTGTCCCTAATTTTGACAATAGCCTGAAAGAGCCTTCTGTTCTTCCTTCAAAGATTCCAAATCTTTTGATTAATGGAAGCAGTGGTATTGCAGTAGGCATGGCTACGACAATTCCACCACATAACATGACCGAGGTTATTGACGGAACGATAAGAGTTATTGACAATCCTGATGTAACTGCGATGGATCTTGTTGAGAATGTCAAAGGTCCTGATTTTCCTACTGGAGGAATTATTTACGGAACTGGCGGAATCCTTAGTGCTTATTCTAAAGGAAAAGGAAAAGTTTTGGTAAGAGCAAGGACAAATGTTGAAGAGATGAAGAATAAGCAGAGGATAATTGTTTCTGAGATTCCATTTATGGTGAATAAAGCCCACCTTATAGAACAGATTGCTGATCTTGTAAGAGATAAAAAGATACAAGGAATATCTGATCTTAGAGATGAAAGCGACAGAGAAGGAATGAGGATAGTTATTGAATTAAGGCAGGATGCAAATCCTGACATTGTTCTTAATCAATTGTATAAACATACAAGAATGCAGGAAACTGTAGGTATGATATTGTTGGCTTTGGTTGATGGAGAACCAAAAGTACTGAACCTTAAAGAAATAATACAGAACTTTATAGATCACAGAAAAGAAGTTGTAAGAAGGAGAACAAAGTATGAGTTGGTTAAGGCTGAGGAAAGAGCGCATATTCTTGAAGGTATAATCATAGCTTTGAATGATATCGACAATGCGATCCAGCTGATCAAACAATCTAAATCAACAGTTGAAGCAAGAGATGGATTAATCGCCAAGTATGAATTAAGTGAAAAGCAGGCGATGGCTATCCTAGATATGAAATTACAGAAGTTAACTAACTTAGAGCAAGATAAAATCAAAGAAGAACATAAAGGATTGTTGGAATTAATTGAAGAATTAAAAGCGATCTTAGCTTCTGAGCAAAAGATACTGGAAATAATCAAAAAAGAACTTGAGGATATGAAAGAAAAGTATGGCGATGAAAGAAAGACACAGATCATGGAAGGCGGACAAGATGTTGAGATTGATTTTGAAGATCTTATTGAAGAAGAAAAGATGGTCGTCACTGTTACACATGCTGGTTATGTTAAGAGAGTTCCTATGAACACTTACAAATTACAGGCAAGAGGAGGAAAGGGTGTTATAGCAACAGGAACAAAAGAAGAAGATTTTGTAGAGGAAATATTTGTTGCGTCAACCCATAGTTATATCTTAGTATTTACGGACAAAGGAAATGTACATTGGCTTAAAGTCTATAATATTCCTGAGGGAAGCAGACAGGCTAAAGGAAGACCAATAGTTAATTTAGTTGAACTAGATAAGGAAGAAAGTGTTACTGCGTTTATTCCTGTAAAAGAATTTGATGAAGAACACTTCTTGATGTTAGCGACTAAACAGGGTATAATTAAGAAGACCCCACTTTCTAATTTTAAGAAACCCAGAAGAGGAGGAATAAGAGCTATAACTTTAGATGAAGGAGATGATCTGATAACAGCTAAGCTTACTGATGGAAGCAGGCATATTGTTCTTGCTACAGAAAATGGAATGGCAATTAGGTTTGATGAAAAAGATGTAAGGCCAATAGGAAGGACTGGAAAAGGTGTAAAAGGAATAAATCTGAAAGGAAAGGATGCAGTTATTGGTATGGATATTGCAACTGATAAGAAGAGGTTGCTTACTATTACAGAGAATGGTTATGGAAAACAGACATCGATGGCTGAATACAGAGTTATCGGTCGTGGTGGGGTCGGTGTAATCAACATACAGTGCAGCGAAAGGAACGGAAAGGTTGTTGAAGTTAAAGCAGTCTATCCTGATAACGAGATTATATTTATGAGCAGGCAGGGAATTGTTATCAGAACCAGAGTTGATGGAATATCGAAGATAGGAAGAAATACCCAAGGAGTAAGGCTTATGAAGATGGGCGGAGATGACAAGGTTGCTGCAGCTGCAAAGATTGTTGTTGAAAGTGAAGATGAACTGAATAAAGCGATAAAAAAAGAGGAAACTGGAGAAGAGAATGGAAATGGACATGATGAAGAACTGCAGCCTGAAGTAAAGGAAGAGCAGCCAGTTGAAGATTCAAAGCAGGAAGAGATTCAGCCAGAAGAACCTGTTGAAGAAAAAAAAGAGGAAGAACCACGAAAAGAAGTTGAAGAGAAAGAGCCAGTTCAAGAAGCATCATCAGAGGAAGTAAAGGAAAAACCTGCTGAAGAAGATAAAGAAGAGGATTTCAATCCAAAGCCAACGCCAGACTATGTTCCTTCAATAGACGAGCTTAGAAAGAAAGCTATGAAAAGGAGATGAAAGGATTAGCTATAACTCATAAGGGTTTTGAAGATATTTGTTCTAAAGAAATTTTTGAGCTGATAGGAGCTAAGGGGAAAGTTCTTGATGGCTGTGTTGAATTTGACTGTAAGCTGGAAGATCTTTGTCTTCTTTGTTATAAAGCTCAATCTGTTGTTAAGGTTCTTTATCTGATTGATACAGTAGATTATTCTGATGTTGATGATATAAAGAAATCAGTTGAGAAGATAAATATTGATGAATGGTTTGGGAAGGATACAACTTTTTGTGTAAGATGCATGCATGATGGAGATGAATCAACACAAGATGTTGAATCCAGAGTTGGAGGATTTATCTTAGACAGGAAAAAAGCTAAAGTAAAACTGGAAGATCCTGATGTAACTTTTTTTGTCAATATCTCAGGAGGAAAAGCATATCTTGGAGTTGATTTTTCTGGAATTGATCTGAGCAAAAGGCAGTATAAGATCTTTCAGCATCCTTATGCACTGAAGGGAACTGTCGCTTATTGCGTGTATAGATTGGCTGAAGGAGAAAATGTATTGGATCCTTTTTGCGGAAGTGGAACTTTAATAATTGAAGCTGCTCTGCATAAGTCAAAGTTTCCGGTTAATTTTTATCAAAAGGATAAATTTGCTTTTTTAGGATTCAAATGTTTTGAGAAGTTTGATTTTGACAAATTCTTTGATAAGATTGATAAGGAAACTGACAAGAGCAAGGAGATTAAACTGAATGGTTTTGACGACCAGCTTAGATATATCAAGTCTGCAAAGAACAATGCAAAGATCGCTGGTGTTGAGAAGCTGATAAATTTTTCTAGGATCGAAGCAAAATGGCTGGATGCTAAACTTGACAAAGGGGCAGTTGATCTTATTGTAACAAATCCACCGATAATAACACAGCATGCTGGACCGACAGTTATACAGAAACTTTATGATGAGTTTTTTCACAATGCTGAATTTATTTTGAAAGGGAAAATGGTTGCAATTTCAAAGAATATCGAGCTTTTCAAGAAAACTGCTTTGAGGAAGAAGTTTAAGATAGAATCAGAGAGATTAGTCTGGAGTGGAAAGCAGGAGTATAAGGTTGTGGTTTTATCGAAAACCTTTTAAAGAAAATACTGTTTCTAGGGGCTGTAGGGTAGTGCTTAGCTGACGGACATATGTCTGAGGAAAGTCCACCCACTATACGTGGCCACTTGCGGAATCAAGGCGGGGAAACCTGCGGCAACGGCTCAGAAACGAGACCACTTACCGATAAGATGATGTTGTGAAGCTTCTCGCGAGAGAAGGGAGTTAACCAACTGATGTTTTGGTGAGAATGGGTGAAACGGCGAGACCTGGCTTGTGCAAGTCGAAAATGTTGAATCAACAATGATTCGGCAATGACGCTTAGTTAAATGCTAAGGCAGACCATCGTAACCAGTGTTGCATGAGGGTCTGACAGAAGGTGGCTTACAGCTACCCTACAACTTTAATTTTAGGTGAGAAAGAAAATGGTAAAAGACAGGATGACAATGCCTTCAAGCGGAGGCGGACTGATCAGATATTTTGAAGATTATAAGAGCAAGATAACATTAAAGCCAGGACATGTTATTGTCCTGTGTATTGTTGTAATGATCATAATAATACTTCTACACGCTTATGGCGGTGCAATGTTAGGATAAGATGATTCCAGGAATGAATCCAAGGAAGATGCAGCAGATGATGAAGAAGATGGGAATGTCACAGGTAGATATTCCTGCAACTGAAGTTATCATAAAGACACCTGAAGTTGACCTTATAATCAGGAATCCTGGTGTAAGCAAAGTGAATATGATGGGCCAGGACACTTTACAAGTTACAGGAGATATTGAAGAGCTGCCAAGAGAGCCTATAAAAGTTGAGATATCTGAAGAAGATATAAAGACAGTAGTTGAGCAGACAGGTGTGAGTGAGGAAAAAGCTAAAGAAGTTCTTGAAAAGAATGAAGGAGATCTTGCTGCTTCAATAATGGAATTAAGCCAATAATTCTGCATAAATTATTTATAGAATAATGCCTTTACAGCTTCTAAAATGGAAAGATTCCAGGAGTTGAGGGAGGCTGCCAAACTTAACATTAGGAAAGCAGACCATATGATTTCTGTAACATATCCTTTAGTCAAAGATACAAAGCTGCTTTTAGCAGTTATGGAGAACATATTTCTAGGGTTGACGAATACGATGAGCTCTTTGCTTTATTATGAGTTCCTTTTCAAGAAGATTCCTAGGTTCCAGGATAATTTTGACAGCAAGTTCAACATATTCAGGGCAAGATGCACAAGGAGACATAAGATAGATGAGAGCTATGTTGAGCTTATCCAGGAAGTAAAGAATACAGTAAAGCAGCATAAGAAAAGCCCTGTGGAATTTGTCAGGAATGATAAGTTTGTGATATGTGATAACGACTATAATATGAAGGCAATATCAGTTGATGAGGTAAAGAGCCATATCTCTAAAGCAAAGCTATTTATAGAAGAGATACATAACATCACCAGTAAGAATGAAGGACTATTTAGATGATGCAAAGGAAGAGCTGAAAAGGATGGATCATCTGATCTATGTCAGCCTTAAGTATACCCGTACAGTTGATGTTCTTAGGAGTGTAGTTGAAAGATTGATGAATTGCATCGATTTTATAATGGATGGGCTGATCGATAAAGCGAAGAAAGAAGGCAAGATAGAGGATGTCCCTACACAGAGCGGATTGAGGTTTAATATCGTGAAAGATGTATATAAAGACGATAAAAAAATTGTTGATGCAATAGATTTTAGACAATCATTGAAGAAGATAATGAGAGCTAATTATGAGAAGGATCAGGAGTTTAGGAGGCACGTGAAGATGACTGCTGATGTAGATGGAAAAGAAGTGATAATAAACATAGATGTTGTATATGAGCATTTTGAATATATCAAATCATTTGTGGAGTATATCGAGGAAAAGTATAATGACTAGATTTATAGGGATTATATCTGGTAAGGGAGGTGTTGGCAAGACAACTTGTGTTTTGAATCTAGCTATCACCCTTACAAATTTTGGAAGGCATGTTGTTGCTGTGGATGGGAATCTTGCAACACCTAATCTTGGGCTGAGTTTGGGGATTCCAAGCTTTAAGATAGACCTGAATGATGTTCTTGATGGAAAAGGAGATATAACAAATACTGCGTACAGGCATATTTCTGGGTTAATGATCATACCTTCTGATATAAAGTACAAGACAGCAGGAAGCCATAACTTTGAAAGCTTAAAGAATAATATCAAACTGCTTAAGGACAGGACAGAGATCGTTTTAGTTGACAGTGCTGGCGGAATAAATGAGGAAGCAAGAGGTGTGATAAAAGCTGTTAATGATGTTATTGTTGTTACAACACCAGATCTTAATGCAGTTACAGGGGCTTTGAAGTCAATAGCTTTTGCAGAGGAGAACGGAGCTAATGTGCTTGGAGTCATAATCAACAAAGTCAGAGGGGAAAGTTTTGAGCTGAGCTTACAGAACATCGAGACAATTCTTGAAAAACCAATAATAGCTGCAATAAGCAATGATAAGAAAGTATTGGAATCGTTAGGAACAAAGCAGCCAGTAGCTTATGCTTATCCAAATACAGCCATAGGGAAGGAGTTTAAGTATCTGGCATCTAAGATAATCGGGCAAGTTTATGAAGATGGAAGCGGTGAATTAAAAGAGGTAAAGTTAGAGTATTCTGATTTTTTTGCTAAATGAAAGAGGACACAAAACACAAGTTAAGGAAAAAGGGATGGTTAGAGCATGAGATTGATCATGCAGAGAGGATAATAGAAGCTGGAATACAGAAGACAAAATATAAGCATGGGCTTGATCTTTTTGTGTACTGGACAGCTTTAGTGATTACATTGTTAGGGAATATAGCTGTCTCTTTTGTTCTGATACCTTTCTTGTTTATGGTGCAGGGAGTTGTTCTTTTTGTTATAATATTTGTGATTGCAGCTTTGTTCGGTTTTTTGTTTAACATACTGATAAAAGATATAGATAATATGGAGACACATCATCATTTGATTGCAGGGATGTTCATCCCGATAATTGCAGTCGTTAATGTGTTTATTATCGTAAGATTCTCCAATGTGCTTGCTTCACAGGTTGCTTTTTTAGAGATACCTGCGACAGACCCCTTGCCAGTAGCTATCGTGTATGTTGTTGGGTTTGTACTGCCTTATTTTGTTTCTAAAATAATTAAGAAATGAGAAATTTAGAAAAATTTCTAGTGTTCACAAACTCCTAGTTTGTAAACATTAAAAAAATGGGGCGGCCAGCGGGATTTGAACCCGCCCTAGAGGATCCACAGTCCCCTATGCTAGCCAGGCTACACCATGGCCGCCATGAAATGTTTGGGATGGATTATGGTTTATAAATGTTATCAAAAGCTTTATAAATAACTTCTAGTTTCTTGAGGTAAAAAGCCCGAGTTCAAATCGAGCGCATTAGGGTTTAAGGCTATCTTATGCTTTAATTCTATGCGTCATTGGGGGATAAAATGGGAGAAGACGAGAATTTTAAACATATAATAAGGGTCGTCAATACTGATCTTGACGGAAGCAAACCTATAGTTAATGCACTTAGAAAGATCTATGGTGTCAGTTTCATGTTTGCAAACATGGTATGTTCTGCAACTGGCGTTGACAAAACAAAAAAAGCAGGAACTCTAAGTGATGATGAAGTAAAGAAACTAGAGGATGCGATCAACAACCCATTGGGCAATGGAGCTCCAGCTTGGATGCTTAACAGAAGGAATGATTATGAGACTGGAGAAGATAAGCATATAACAACTGCGGATCTTAAGTTTATCAAAGATAATGATATCAAGATGATGAAGAAGTTCAAGACTTACAGGGGAATAAGACATATGGATGGATTGCCTGTAAGAGGACAGAAGACAAAATCAAATTTCAGAAAGAATAAAGGAAATGTTACTGGTGTGAAGAAAAGGCCAGGAGCAAAATCAGGAAAGTAAAGGTGCAATAAATGGGAGATCCAAGGAAAAGAAGGAAGACGTACTCAACGCCAACACATCCGTGGCAAAAGACGAGAATAGATGAAGAGAAAGAGATTAAGAAAGAGTATGGGGTCAGAAATAAGAAAGAGATCCAGAAGATGAATTCTTTCCTTAAGAGATTTGCTGATGATGCTAAGAAATTGGTTGCATTAAGGTCAAAGCAAGCTGATAAAGAGAAGCAGGAGATGCTTGTCAAATTACAATCTTTAGGATTACTGCCTGCAACAGCACAGCTGGCTGATGTTTTAGGATTGAAATTGAAAGATGTTATGGAGAGGAGACTTCAGACACAGCTTTTGAGCAAGGGAATGGCAAGGTCAATCGATCAGGCAAGGCAGTTTATAACACACAGACATGTTACAGTAAACGGAAAGATAATAACGCAGCCATCTTATCTTATAACAACAGAAGAAGAGGCTATGATAGGATTTATACCTTCGTCGTCATTATCAGATCCTGAACACCCTGAAAGGAAGATAGTCGAGAAGGAAGAAAAGGAAGAGAAGAAGAAGCCAAAGAAGAAAGAAGGCAAGAAGGAAGATAAAAAACCAGCGAAGAAAGAGAAATCAAAGGAAGAGAAGAAAGCAGAGAAAAAGGAAGAGAAAAAAACTGAGGAGAAAAGTGAATAAAAATGGAAGAAAGAAGACCTCCAAGCAGAAGGCCAGACAACAGGAGACCTCATGACAGAAGAAATGATAGAAGGCAGTTTGACAGAAGACCCAGGCCTGACCAAAGGTGGGGAATCGCACATATATTCACTTCATATAATAATACTATAATCCATATAACTGATATAACAGGGACAGAATCAATCGCAAGAACTTCAGGAGGGCAAGTAGTAAAGCAGGACAGACTTGAATCAAGCCCAACTGCAGCGATGGTTGCAGCTAAGAAGGCAGCTGAAGTTGCAAGAGACAAAGGAATAAATGCTATACATGTAAAGATAAAGGCGCCTGGAGGGCACAACGGTCCTATGAATCCAGGTCCAGGAGCGCAAGCAGCAGTAAGAGCACTATCAAGAATGGGACTAAGAATAGGGGTAATAGAAGACGTAACACCAATCCCTCATGACGGATGCCGAAAGAAAGGCGGAAGAAGAGGGAGGAGAGTATAAAAAATGGAAATAAATGTACTTGACAAAAAGGGAGAGAAGCTTTCATTTACCTTGAAAGGTGCTGATGTACCATTTGCAAATGCTGTAAGAAGGATGACAATGGATGAAGTCCCGACAATGGCTATAGAAGAAGTTGAATTTACAAAGAACTCTTCAATAATGTATGATGAGATGGTAGCTCATAGATTAGGATTAATCCCTTTGAAGACTGATCTGAAATCATATAATCTTCCTGATAAATGTACATGCAAGGGAGCAGGATGTGCTCAGTGCCAGCTTAAGATGACATTATCTGCAAAGAAAGCTGGAGTTGTTTATGCAGCTGATATAAAGAGCACAGATCCAAAAGTTGTTCCATTGTATCCAAAGACTCCTGTATTAAAGCTGATAAAAGGCCAGGATGTGGAGCTGACTGCAACTGCAGTTCTTGGAAGAGGAAAAGATCACGCAAAGTGGAGCCCTGGATATGTCTATTATACATACAAACCAATTATTACAGTTAATAATAACAGTAAATCATTTGATGAATTTAAGGATAAATATCCTCCGCAGGTATTTGACAAGAGCGGAAAGATAAACAAAGATCAGATCAACACACCAAATCTTATAGATGCTGTTGACGGGATCTGTGATGATGTTGTCAAAGTGGAATACAAAGAAGATGAGTTTGTATTCTATGTTGAATCATGGGGACAACTTAGCCCGAAAGATATGATAGCAAAGACAGCTGATGTACTGAAGGAGAAAGCTGACGAATTTGCTGAAAAACTCAAAGAGCTCAAGTAATTCCTGTTTGTAAAGCGGGAGTGCCGGAGTGGTCAAACGGGCAAGGTTGAGGCGGCGAAAAACCTGGCGGTTTTTGAGGTTCGAAGCCTGCGCCTTCAAACGCCTTGTGGCTTAGTGCCTGCGCGAGTTCAAACCTCGTCTCCCGCATTATGGAAAAATGGAACAAATAAATTTTGATGATTGGAAAAAATTGGAAATCAAAGTTGGAAAAATAATTGGAGTAGAAAGGGTTCCAAAAACTGAGAAACTCTATAAATTAAAAGTAGATATCGGAGAAAAGACAATCCAAATAGTAACGAGCTTAGTTCCTTATTACAGCGAAGATGAATTAAAAGATAAAAAAATAATTGTCTTAATTAATTTAAAACCAGCCAAGTTTGGCGGTGAAATCTCAGAAGGGATGTTGCTTTGTGCAGAAAAAGAAGATGAGAGTGAATGTGTATTACTAACTCCAGATAAGGAAATTGAACAAGGAATCCCAATAACATAAAAATGGTAAAAAGAACCGGACCCACAAACCCAATGTTGAAGTCATTGGTAGAAGAGTTGAAGAAAAAAAGTAGTCAGGAGAAGGTTCAGATATGGAAAAGAGTTGCTGATGATCTTGAAAAACCTACAAGAATCAGAAGAGTTGTTAATTTATTGAGAATCAATAAGAACGTCAAGGATAACGAAACAATAATCGTTCCTGGAAAAGTATTGGGTGGCGGAGAACTTGGAAGAAAAGTTACTGTTGCTGCATATCAATTTTCTGAAAGTGCTATAGATAAGATAAACAAAGTAGGAAAAGCAATTACAATCTCAGAACTTATGAAAGAAAATCCAAAAGCAAGCAAGGTGAGGATAATAGGATGATAGTCGACGCTACTGATCTAATACTTGGAAGGATGGCTGCAAGGATAGCTAAGCTTTCTTTGTTAGGTGAGAAGATAGATGTAATAAACTGCGAAAAAGCAATAATTACAGGAAGGAAAAGCTATCTTTTGGAGAAATATAAGCAGAAGAAAAACAGAGGAATCCCTCTGAAAGGACCTTATTTTCCTAGATTACCTGACAGAATTGTCAGAAGAACAATAAGAGGCATGCTTCCCTATAAGCAGGAAAGAGGAAGAGAAGCTTTCAAGAATGTCATGTGCTATGCAGGAGTTCCTGATGAGCTTAAAGACAAGAAAGCAGAAACTTTCAAAGAAGCTAATGTCTCAAAAGTTCCAAGCCTAAGATATATGTCTGTAGGAGAGATAAGCAAAGTACTGGGGGCAAAAATATGAGCAAATCATTTCATGTTTCAGGAAAAAGAAAAAGTGCGAAGAGCAGAGCTACAATAAAAGCAGGAAAAGGAAATATACTGATCAATAATGTTGATCTAGATGTTTATCAGCCTGAAATAATGAGATTGAAGATAAAAGAGCCACTTATGATCGCTGGCAATATATCAAGCCAGGTTGATATTGATGTTAATGTATGCGGCGGAGGAGTAGCGAGCCAGACTGAAGCTGCAAGATTAGTCATTGCAAAATCATTAGTTGAATATACAAAAGATGACAAGCTTAAAAGAAGGTTTTTAGATTATGACAGGCATCTGCTTGTTGCAGATGTAAGAAGGAAGGAGACTGGGAAGCCTAACGATTCAAAAGCAAGAGCTAAAAGGCAGAAGTCATACAGGTGATCATATGATAATACCAATAAGATGTTTTTCATGCGGAAAGCCGGTTGCACATGCATGGGAAGAGTATAAGGAAAGGACTGAGAAAGGAGAGGAAGGAATCAAAGTTCTGGATTCACTTGGTCTAGAGAAGTACTGCTGCAGAGCTCTGTTTTTAGGGCATGTCGATCTGATTGATACTGCATCAAAGTTCAAAAAATTCTGATTCTATTTTTTCTTAAAGATTTAAATATAAGAACTGAATAATTTAGCTTAAAATGGCAGATTTTAGGAAGATACAGGATAAATGGCAGAAGAGATGGGCAGATAAAGGAATCTTTAAGGTTAAGGAAGATCCGAAGATGCCTAAATATTATGTTCTTGAGATGTTTCCTTATCCTTCAGGCTATCTTCATATGGGCCATGTAAGAAATTATTCTATTGGTGATGCTTTTGCAAGGTATAAGAGGATGCAAGGGTTTAATGTATTGTATCCAATGGGTTATGATTCTTTTGGAATGCCAGCTGAGAATGCAGCTATAAAACAGAAAGCAGATCCTGCTGATTGGACTGACAAGAATATCGAGGGAATAAAGGCTCAGCAGAAGATGGTGGGCCTTAGTTATGACTGGGACAGAGAAGTTGCAACATGCAGGCCAGAGTATTTTAGATGGAACCAATGGATATTCTTGAAATTCTTGGAGAAAGGATTAGCGTATAAGAAAAAGTCTTTTGTCAACTGGTGTCCTAAATGTGAGACTGTTCTTGCAAATGAGCAGGTTCATGACGGAAAGTGCTGGAGATGTTCAGCTGAAGTTGATCAGAAAAATCTTGAGCAGTGGTTCTTCAAGATAACAGATTATGCTGAAGAACTTTTGGATGATATAAAGAAACTAGAGCACTGGCCTGAAAGAGTCAAGATAATGCAGGAGAACTGGATCGGAAGAAGTACTGGAGTAACTTTAAAGTTCGGTATTGTTGATGAGAAAGGAAAGAAGATAGATGAGATTGAAACATATACAACAAGATGCGATACGGTTTATGGAATAACATATTTAGTTTTGGCTGCAGAACATCCTAAGGTTCTTGAATGGACAAAAGGAACAAAAAAAGAGAAGGAAGTGAAGGATTTTGTAGCTAAAGTAAAGAAGCTTAGTGTTATAGAAAGGACTGCTGAAGGAAAAGAGAAGAATGGAGTTTTCTTGGGGAAGTATTTTATCAACCCATTTACAGGAGATAAATGCCCTTTGTGGGTTGCAGATTATGCGCTTTATGATTATGGGACTGGAGCAGTTATGGCAGTTCCTACTCATGACCAGAGAGATTTTGATTTTGCTAAAAAGTATGATCTTCCTTTGAAGATCGTTATCAATCCTCATGATTATGATCTTAAGTTAGATAAGATGTCAAGAGCTTTTGTTGAAGAAGGAGTTATGGTCAACAGCGGAGAGTTTGACGGCATGAGCAATAGAGATGCTATGGAAGATATAGCTGATCTTGCTGAAGAAAAAGGATGGGGAGAACGGACTGTAAATTTTAAATTGAAAGAATGGCTGATCTCAAGACAAAGATACTGGGGAACACCAATACCTATTGTTTATTGTGATAAATGCGGAATAGTTCCTGTTCCTGAGGAAGAACTTCCTGTTAAACTGCCTAAGGATGTTAAGTTTACTGGAAGCGGAAATCCTTTAGAAACTTCTGAAGAGTATAAGAACTGTAAATGTCCAAAATGTAGTGGGAAAGCAAGAAGGGAGACTGATACAATGGATACTTTTGTAGATAGTTCATGGTACTTCTTAAGATACTGTAGCCCTAAGGTTGATGAGGTGTTTGATAAGAAGGCTGCTAAATATTGGATGCCTGTTGATCAATATATTGGAGGCATAGAACATGCTTGCATGCATCTGATATATGCAAGATTTTTTACTAAAGCTTTGCGTGATCTTAAGTTGATACATTTTGATGAGCCTTTTAAGAGATTGTTATGCCAGGGAATGGTAATCAAAGATGGAGCTAAGATGAGCAAGTCTTTAGGGAATGTTGTTGATCCTAGCCAGATTATCGATAAATATGGGAGTGATACTGCTAGATTGTTTATCTTGTTTACTGCATTGCCTGAGAAAGAATTAGAATGGAATGATCAAGGTGTTAGCGGAGCTTTTAGGTTTTTGAACAGAGTCTATACTCTAGTTGAAGGTGAGTTTGCAGTTAAGAAGAAGGCTAAGCTGACAAACAGAGATAAGCATATAGTAGGAAAGATGCACTATACGATCCAGAAAGTTACACAGTTTATGGAAGAATTCAAATTGAGTTTGGCTATAGGAATACTAATGGAATTTGTGAATGATGTTTATAAGTACAAAGAAGGAGAGATCAATAAAGATGTTTATGATGAATTAACTATTAACCTTGCTCTGATGCTTTGTCCTTTTACACCACATCTTGCTGAAGAGATGTGGGAAAAGATGGGGAATAAAGGATTTATTTCTCAGGCTGGATGGCCTCAGTTTGATGACAGTAAGATAGACAGAGAAGCTATGGCAAGCGAAGAGACTGTTCATGGAGTTGTGTCTGATATCCATGCAGTAATGGAACTGACTAAAGTTAAAAAGCCTAAGAAGATAATATTGTTTATTTCAGAGCAATGGAAATATGATCTTATAAAAGAAGTTAAAGAGCATCTTAAGGAAACACATAATGCAGGAGCGATAATGAAGAAACTGATGGCAACTGAACTTAAGAAATATGGAAAAGAGATAAGCAAGCTAGTTCCTAAGTTAGTCAAAGATGAGTCAAAGATACCTGAAACTGTTCTAGATCAAGAAAAAGAATTTAATTCTCTTAAAGATGCTTCTGCTGATATCAAAAAGGAGTTTGGCATTAAGATTGAAGTAATTAAAGCGCAGGACAGCAGAGAGGCTAAATCTAAGAATGCTTATCCTGCAAAGCCTGCGATATTGATTGAATGATCAATTGTAATGGAAAGTTGGTTCTCCATGTGAGGTGTGTCCACTTCTTATGCTGTAAGATGGGAACGATACATACATAGCATCTTCTGGTATTTCTATGAAGCCGTTCTTTTTTGTCTGTATTTTGTTTTCAAAATACTTTACATCTTTTCCTTTTGTCCTTAGGTATCTTGCATTTGTAGGTATGGGTATTTTCTGTGCCCAAGGATGTGATTCATTGATCTGCGCTTTTTCTATGAATCTGGCAGATTCTGTGTTTTCTATTTCAGCTTTTAAACCTTTCATTTCTATTTGCCTCCTATTTGCTCTTGGTTTTTCAGCTTGAGAATATTACATTTTAGAATCAGTCATGCAAAGTCCCAAGCGAAGCCTGAGAGCTTTACAGTACAACGACCACTAGCAAGACCAGAACATTCAATATACTGATTTTACTTGTGGTGTTCATAATTAGCTGTTAGGTGTTTGTTTTATATAAATTTTTTGGTGATAGTCTTCAGAAAGTGGTGAATGTAAGCGGGCAAGCACGTAAAGAGATGGATATAAGAAAAAACCTAATGGTTAACCTTGAATTTTCCTCAATTCCGCTACCCTACAAGCACCAATACTAATGATTAGGGCTGCTCTGTTCCCAGCCTGACCCGATTCTCAAAGGCACCAGTCCTATAGGACAGAACTTCAACGTCCAACTCAAGACCAATAAGCCAATCCTATAGCGCTCTCCAAACTTCGACTCCACCATATAGCTCGGTTGTGGTTACAGACAGGAGCTAACTGTCCAGTCTAGCTTGCCCATTTGCTTGAGAATATGGATATTTTTAAATGTATCTAAAAAACAGCGAAACATTTATTAAGATGGTTTTACTCGTGAATAGTGTTGGGGGAATAATATATGGCAAGCAGAATTGTATTCTTAGGAACGGGAGGAGATTATTACACTGTAGGAAAGCAGATGCTAGGTTCTGGAGGTATTATTGTGGAATCTGATGGAGTTAATCTACATATAGATCCAGGACCAGGAACACTTAATAGGGCGAGAGTTGGAAACATAAATCTTAGAGATACAACAGCTGTTGTTGTTACACATAATCACCTTGGCCATTGCAATGATGTCAATGCAGTTATTGATGCAATGACCCATAATGGGTTTGATAAAAAAGGAGTTTTGATCGCTTCTGATTCTGTGATTGCAGGATTGGAAGATGAAAGTCCTGTTGTTTCTGAATTTCATAAGAAATGTGTTGAAAGAGTAATAACTTTAGAAAATGGGAAGAGGGTCGGAATAGAAGATGTTGAGATAGTTGCAACTCCAGCAGAACATACTGATCCGAAAGCTATTGGTCTGAAGGTAATAACACAAGATTTTACTATGGGGTATACTTCTGATACTGTGCTTTCACCAGATGTTGTGAAAGCTTATGAAGGATGCGATATACTGATAATGAATGTGCAGCATCCAAGAGGAACTTCTAAAGAAGATAAGAGAAGCGGAATGTCAAGTGATGATGCTGTCAAGATGATTGATAAAGTAAAGCCAAGACTAGCTGTAATAACACACTTTGGTGTTAAGATGGCAAAGGCTGATCCAATCTATGAAGCAAGAGAGATACAGGCAGCAACTGGGATACAGACAATATCTGCTAAAGAAGGGATGGCAATCAATCCTGGAAGCTATTCTGCAAAGTCAGCTCAGAAGAAATTGACTGGGATGTAAGTTCTATAATAAAGCAATTAATGTCAAAACGCCATATCCAGCCAGACATCCAATAGATAGGAAGGGCATTGCCGGGTAGAACTTGTCTTTTTCTGCTTTTACTAAAAGATATAGAAGTGCGAAGCTTACTATTAATGGGATGATCAGTGTCTTTAGGAATGCTGTCATCATTGGTTCTTGAAGCATGAGGTTTTTCATGACAACACCTGCGAAGATTAATGGGAAGCCTATATCTCCTCCGCCAAGGATTGCGTTGTTTGCTTTAACCTTTACCATCTTAGTCTTTCCTGTTTTCTTAGCTTTTTTTGGTAATGAATAAGGTATAAGCAGACCTGCAAATAATCTAGAATTTGTCTGGAATTTAGCAAGCTTGACCATATGTTTACTCTGCCAAACTGCGAACATATCATAGATTGATATCAATAGCAGAAGGACAATGACCGAATTAAAGCTGATGATAGGAACAAAGATCGCTGCAAGTCCACCATAGATGAAGATTTCAGTTAGGTTATGTATGTAGATGTTTGGCCTTAATACTTTTAGTAATGATAAGAGCAATGCTGCAATGAAAGCATATATACTTTGGAAAAAAGCTGCAAGTGCAACTGTGAGGCACAATAAGACAGATAAGAAGAACCAAAATTTCCATAATCTTACTTTTTTCATCTTGATTATCAACAATATCAGCAGAGTCCCCACAATTATTGCAGCAAATATCGGAATATAAGAAGTTTCTTCTTCAACCTGGGGACGTTCTAGGCCACCTGGTAATGATTTGAATGTTGATTTTCCTGTTTCAACTGATGTTTTGTGGTCGATATAACTGTTTATTATAGATAGCCCTACAACCTGTGTAATCAGGAAGAATAAGATCAGTATAAGTGTAATCTTTAATGTATGCTTCATCAATAATATAAAACGTAAAGCTTATATAAATTTATTGTTATCATTTTATTATGAAAATAGCGCATTCTGTAAAAATAAGTGTTTTTGCAAATGAAGGAGAGGACAGGGAAAGGATAAAGGAGAAGTTAGTGTCTTTGATCCCTTTAGACCTTGAGAAAGAAAAGATAAAGATTGAAGAGAAGAAAGCTCAGGGTTTTAACGAAAAGGAGATAATAATCTATACTGTTCTTCTGAATAAAGACAGAAATGTTAATGCTTTTTTAGACAGTTTTTTCTCTAAATTTGATGAAGTTCAGAAGAATATGTTGATAAGACAGAAAGAAAGCAGAGTTGATGATGACTGTAATTTTTTCATAAGGTTAGATAAAGAGAAACTGCTTAATGATGAGTTTAGGATCATTGATTCCGGGAATTGTTTCCACGTGAAAATACAGATTGCAGTCTTTCCTTCAAGGAAAGAGGCAGCTTTCGGGGTAGTCGAGGCATTAGTTGGAACCTAAGCATCTCTACAAAACTCCTTCCGCGCTCTTTCGTGTTCTTGAAATTTCCGCTAAGATGGACTTTTGATATGCCTACAACATTCTCTAAGATTGTATTTGCGAGAGGATTTTTACTTATGAAAGGGATCTTATGTTCTTTTTTCAGCTTGATTTCAACAAATTTTTCACCTTTTAAGAAGATATCAATATTTTTCGGAGGGAATTTTCCATCAGTCTCTATCTTAAAATCCTTTTCTTTGATCTCATCGTTAGAAGACATCACTTTTCCATTTTCTTCAAAACATAAGAATTTGAAGATCCTTCTCTTGAATCTGACACAGACAAAAAGGCATGCAAAGTCTCTGCTTAGAGCAATGCCCCAATACCACTGATTAAAGTTTGCCAATCCTGTTGTTGTCTTGATATTGTTCCAGACATGGTCATGGAATGCAAGACCTTTCATCTTATGTTTCCTGTTTCCTATCTTAAGATATCCTATGAAATCTCCTTTTAGGCAGGGAACAATCCACATAGCTTTTTCTTTCTTGTTAACATTACCACTGATCTTATTATCCCTCCAGGTGACAATCCTCTTGATATCAACACATAGGTCAATATTCCCTTCTTTTACTTTGATCTTGATATCTTTTCCATGCTCTTTTATGTAGCTGTTCTTAATTTTTACATTACATGATCTTCTTGAAGCTTTGAAATCCTTAAATGCATGCGTATTGTTAACATATATTGGCTTACCTGCTTCACTATTTATAGAAAGCCAGACGTGAGGTGTCTTGTCTTTTATAGCTAAAACCCCTGAAATATAGCAGCCATCTTCACAAATTAATGTAAAGTACCACCATTCAACATACCCCTCTTTTGTAGGATGCCATCCATCTGAGAAATCTATCTTCTTTTTCATAAAGTCTTATTTTTCTTCCTCTTTTTAACAGCGTCAAAAAAAGCCTCTTTTGTAGAATATTTGAACCTGTAATCTAATGCTTTCATTAGTTTTTTTGGTGAAACAACAACCCCATGCGCAACTAAATTGACTGAAGTTGGTGAGATAGGAGCTATTCTTGTATACCATAGGATAGATACTATCAGTTTGAAAAGTATCTTTGGGAACGGGATAAAGATCTTCTTTGGATTTGGATTTAGCTCTTTAGTTATTGAGTATGAATCAGGAGCAAGATTGAATACTCCTTCTATCTTCTTTTTTACTGTAAGTTCAACTATCTTATTTACATCATCTTCATGGATGAACTGTAATAGTGTGTCTTTTCCATTTAATAGAAGCCCGATAGGGCCTGATAACGTCTTTACGACACCACCACCTTTGTAATAAGAAGGGCCGACAGCAGTACACATCCTAAAGTTAACAAGCTTAAGGTCTTTTCTTTTTTTGAAATTGAAATAATAGTCTTCAACAATCTTCTTATTCTGCGCATAGACCCAATCTCTCGGGTTTCTTGGACTTTTTTCCACTATCCATAACGGATTGTATGGCCAGCCACCATAGATGCTAGCAGAACTGAAATGTATGAATTGTTTTACTGTCTTTACCTCATTTGCAGCTTCGAAGACATTTTTTGAACCATTAACATCAACATCAAACTCAAATTTTCTGTTGTGTTGCGGACTCATAAGATATGCCAGGTGGAATATATGCGTTATTTTCTCTTTTTCAAATGTTTTTTTAACCAGTGCTTTATTCCTTACATCACACTTTACAAACTTGAAGTTTTTGTATGTTTTTTGGCGGTCCATGGATGCAATATCTAATCCAATCACATTATTTCCTTTTTTAGAGAAGTATTCAACTAGGAAATTTCCCACATACCCGTTAGAACCTGTTATTGCGATATTCATTGTCTGGTGTAATTATTTAGTCATATCATATAAATGTTTTTCGTTTATACTAAAAAACAGAAATGTTTAAATAAAGCTATGCCTAATTTTTGCATATGGCAAAGATTATAGACCCATGGGGAAGCGAATTAGTTGAAGATTATGAAAAGATCGTAAAAGATTTTGGGTTGGAGACTTTTGGAGCTAAGACATTTCCTAAGCCGAACAAGATAATGAGAAGAGGGGTTGTTTTTAGCGGAAGAGATCTTGAACCCATATCAAAAGCAATAAAGAACAAGAAAAGATTCTATGTCTTGAGCGGAATAATGCCTTCTGGAGAGAAGATACATCTTGGAAACAAGATGGTTGTAGAGAATATAAGATATTTTCAGGAGAGAGGAGGAGATGCGTTCATATTAATAGCTGATCTTGAATCAGCATGCACAAGAGGAGTTACATTAGAAGAAGCGCAGAGAAGGGCTTTGAATTTTCATATTCCAGCATATATTGCATTAGGACTAGACCCTAAGAAGACCACATTCTATTTCCAGTCGGAGAATAAAGATGTGATACATCTTGCTTATGAGTTTGCGAGGAAAATCACACTGAATGAGTTTAAGGCTGTTTATGGAAGCGCCGATCCAAGCAGAATAATGGCAGCTATGACCCAGGTTGGAGATATATTGTATCCTCAGATGGAAGAGAGGATGCCAGGGATAATACCTGTCGGTGTTGATCAGGATCCCCACATTAGGCTGACTAGGGATGTTGCAAGAAGGACAAAGGAGAAGTATAAGTTTTTCCTGCCTTCAGGACTTTATCATAAATATACCCCTTCATTAGATGGAGGGTTAAAGATGTCAAAGTCAAAGCCAGAGAGCTGCATCGAATTGCCTGAGCCTATAGAGAAAGTCAAGAAGAAGATAAAGAGAGCAAAGACAGGAGGAAGAGATACTGTTGATGAGCAGAAAGAAAAAGGAGGAAGGCCTGAGGAATGCATGAATTTTGAACTACAGAAGCAGCATCTTGTTGAGGAAGATAAAGAATTACAGGAAATATATGAAAATTGCAAAGCTGGGAAATTGTTGTGCGGTGAGTGCAAGAATATCTCATGCAAGAAGATGGATGATTTTATGAAGAATTTTAATGATGGTGTGGAGAAGGCAAAGAAACATATAACAAAGCTAAATTTCGTGAAATTCCAATAACTTCAGATTTTTTCTAAAGATCTGGTAGAAAGTATGGAGGACCTCGCTATGCTCGGTCCGCCACGATTGAAAATTCCAATAACTTTATAAATTTTAAAAGATAATAATCAAATGAGGTGATAGGTATGTACAAAGTTGCTCCTTTATCAGGAAGTTTTATGTTAACAAGCATGGTCGGATTCTTAGTCTCTGCGATATATGTCTTTCCAAGATCAATGAGCTGGGGATTCACATTCGGTATATTCTTTACAATAATGTTTGTAGCATCAATAATATCGATGACTTATGCTCCTATTGAAGCAGAATGGGCATTAGATCATCCAAAAAAGAAGAAGAAAAAGAAATAAGATGTTTGATTCTATAAATCCGAGACAGACTGTTGCAGTTACTACAAGAGCAGAGACAAGTGTTTTGGGTAAGACTGATGAAAGGGAGAATATACTTCTTCTTGACTGGCATATGCCTGTTTCTATAAACCCTCAGCTTTATGCCATAGCTGTTAGGAATGACCATCACACTGTCGAGATGATAAGATCAGTAGGAAGTTTTGTCGTTAATTTTGTTCCGATCGAGATGAAAGATAAGCTATTGCTGTGCGGACAGGTCTCTGGGAGACATGTTGATAAGTTTAAGCATGCTGGCTTGATGAAAGAGGATGCTGAAGCTATCGATGGAGTAAGGATAAAGGATGCATTGTCTTATCTTGAATGCAAGGTAGAGAAAGAGATAGAAGCAGGAGACCATTTCATATTCATCGGGCAAGTCTTGTTAACTTATCATAATAAAGATGGAAAGAAGATGTTTCATGTAGCCGGAGATAAGTTTACAACTACTGTTGACTGAATTCTAAATCAATTGTATGATTACAGGAGTTAGGTAATGGCTTATTATGGCTGCGATAATCCCAATGAATATCCCTTTGCTTATTTCGCTGCTTTTGACCTTCAAGTAAAGTGCAGATATGATCATCATCAACCATAATAAAGATGCAAAGACTGTGAAGAATGAGTCTTTGTAGAATATTGATGTGAAAACTACAAGGACAAGTGCACGTGCAATATACTGGTCTGAGTTTTTGATCATCCTGGATAGGATGAGTATGACAATAAGTGCGATGACAAGCTGTGTTACAAAAGGTGCGAACTGTCCGATTACTGCCCTGACTGCGACAATAAAGTAGAATGGAAGGCCACCTAAGACCATCGTGTCACGAGCAAGTGTGTTTTTCCAGTTTTTTGATCTCATCATAGTTCTTTTATCGCCTTTTCTATCTTATTGGCTGCTTTGATATAAGAATCTTCCTTAATTATAATAGGTTTTCCAATCTTTATCTTAGATCTTCCAAAAGTTGGCCAGTTTTTCCCTCTTGGAAGCGAGTTTCTAGTTCCATGGACTCTTATCGGTATTACTGGGATTTTTGTTTCTACAGCAACTATACCTATGCCCTGCTTGAATTCTAGAAACTCTCCTGTCTTGCTTCTTTCTCCTTCTGGGTATATCAATATGTTCCATCCTTTGTCTATCAAGCTTCCTGTATATTTCAACGATTTTCTGAATCCTTTGTTTTGTGGCCATGGGTAGATGTTAAACACTATCGTGAGAGCGTAAAATAGATTTCTTAGCCCTTTGCTCTTGAATTCAAGATTATCTTTGAAAAAGTGCTCCCTCCATGCTGCAACTGCAATCTTCTTTGAGAATCTATGGGGCAGCTTAGTGAATATTGTAGGGGTGTCAAAATGGCTCTGATGGTTTGCTGTGAATATAACAGGTCCTTTAACTCCTTTGAGATTTTCTTTTCCTTCAACCTTAGGCCAGCTGTAGAATCTTACAAAAGAATGGATAAATGCCTGTGCGATTACCCTGATCACTCTGATCGGCAGTGATAGAGCCCATGTTTTGAATATCGGATTTTCTTCTACCTGTTTTCTCTGTTTTATTATTGTTTCAAGATCCTTTACTTTTGTAGTTGGAAATATATTTTCCTCATCTATCTCGATATTGAATTCCTGCTCTAAGAGAGAGATCAGCTCTACTCTGTCGACTGATGAAAGACCTAGGCTTTGGAGTGTCGAATCTTTTGTTATCTTTTTGTCTGTCAACTGTGATAATATGCTGAAAAGCTTGTTCTTTCTCTCTGTGATCTTCGGCTTTGCCTTGTTCTGGATCGTCTCTTTTACTGCGAATTTTTTTATCTTCATAGTTGTTGTCCTTGGGAAATCTTCATAAGGCCAGGTGCTGGAATCCTGTATCTTCTGCGAAGAATCTAGCTTTGAGTTAGCCTGCTGAATTATTTTCTTTAAGTTTGTCCCTTTTTTCAGCAATAGGGAAGCATGTATCTTGTCGTCTATACTTATGATGCAGCTGTCTTTTACTCCTTCAGTCTTGTTTAATATAGATTCTATGTCTTCTGGATAGATATTTACTCCGGCAGCTGTCACAATCAAGTCTTTTTTCCTTCCTTTCAGGAACAGAAAATCATCTTTATCAAAATAGCCTAAGTCTCCGGTCTTTAGCCAGCTGTCTTTGAACAGTTCTTTTGTCTTTTTTGGATTTTTGTAATAACCTTGTGTTATATTAGGCCCTTTGGCAAGCACTTCTTCTTTATCCAGCTCTAGGCTGACTCCTGGAATCTTTTTTCCGACAGAGCCTATCCTTCTATTTTTTAGTGTGTTGGATGTAAGGACAGGAGATGTTTCTGTCTGGCCGTATCCCTGAAGAAGAATTACCCCCATAGAATCATAGAACTTTTCCAGTTCTGGATCAAGAGCTGCTCCGCCTGACATAAAATAATTTACATGGCTTCCAAATTTTTTGTGTATCTTCCTGAATATGAATCTTCTTAGAATGTAAGGGAGCTTGCTTGAGATCTTTAGCGCAGAGAGGAACTGTTTTTCTTTCTTATTATCTTTCACTTTTTTCATTATCCCTGACTTTATCAGTTCAAGAAGCCTTGGAACCGTAGCCATGTTTGTTATCTTCTCCTCACTAAATGCCTCGAACAATGCTCTCGTCTTTAGAGCTTTTATGTAAACAATCGTAGATCTGTTTGATAATGGTATGAATAGCCCTACAACCTGCTCAAATACATGGCTTAAAGGAAGGACTGAAAGAAATCTGAAGCATGGCTGTATCTTTTCTATCTTATTCAGGGCGTTTACGTTAGAGATGAAGTTCTTGTTTGTGAGAATAACACCTTTTGGATTTCCGGTTGTTCCGGATGTGTAGATTATCTCAGCGATATCGTTCTCTTTAATATTTACTGAGCTTTTTTTTGGTCTTATCTGTTCTAAGATGTCCAGAATATCTTCTGTGAATACTGTCTTTGCTTTTTTTAGCTTTGACCTGTATCTTGTCTGAAATATTATCTTTGCTTTCACTTCTTTCTGTATTTTTTCCACAAGATCTATGTTTGATCTAAGATCTATAGGCACTACAATAACTCCTTCTAAAAAAGCTCCCAAGAAGATCAAAGCATATTCTATACTGTTATAGTTCCAGACAATTATCTTATCTCCTTTTTTTATGTTGTTCTTGTTTAGAAAGGCTGAGAATTTCTTAGAAAGAATATACAACTGTTTGTAAGAATAGGTGAATTTTCTGTATTCTTTTCTATTTATTACCGCTGTATTATCTGAGTCTTTGAATCCATCTATCAGTTCTTTGAATGTTTTTAATGCCATATGTCTATAGGTTCACCTTTTTGGTCGGGATAAATCTGAAAAGTGACAGAGCGATGATAAGGAGCGCAATTATGATTAGCAAGGCTGGCTTGTAGCCTGCTCTTACTACGACATATCCAAAAAGTATAGGTCCTAAAGCTCCTCCAAACTTCTCTGTAAGCCCCTGGAATCCGAAAAACTCAGCAGCTTTTTCTTTTGGAACCAGCGTAAGAAGCATAGGCCTTGTAACTGTCCAGACTCCACCGAGCAATGCTCCTCCCACACATCCAACTATTACATAGGTGATCAGGTTGCTTATGAAATATAATAGCAGTATTATAGCTATCCAGCTGAGGAGTATTATTATGAGTGTTTTTTTATGCCCTATCTTATCTGTGATTTTTCCGAATATCACACTTCCTATCCCTGCTATCAAAGCCATCAAAGCGTAGATATAGAAGAAGTTTATCACACTTATCCCGATAACCTCACTTCCATAAAGATAGAGGAAGATTATCATGGTGTTCATCGCATCTGTGAAAAGAAAGCTTGAAACAAGGAAAGGCAAAAGGCCTTTAAACTCGAATATATGCCTGTATGTGAACAGAAGCTCTTTGTATCCTTCTTTTATAGATTCTTTTGCAGATTTTACTTTTTTTACAACTTTGTCTTTTATCGTTATGAATGTAAAGATAGAGAAGAACATGTAGAATATCCCTGTCCCTATAAACACAGCCTGGACCCCTTGTTTTGATTCCCAGCCAAATATCGAAAGGATGGCAAAAGCCATGACCAAGCTTACGATAGTCCCGATATAACCAAGGCCGACACCATATCCAGAGATTAACCCAACATTCTTCTTGGAAGAGATGTTTGTCAGCAGTGAGTCATATATGTCCAGCGCAGAGTGATAGAAAAAATTTGCAAGGAATGCGAAGATAAGCGCAAAGTACAGATTTGAGTAAGCTACAACGATCGTAGAGAATACACAGCAGATGGTGAATGTTATTATGAATGGTTTTCTTTTTCCAGAGGCGTCTGATATCGCTCCGAATAACGGAACAAATATACCTGATGCCAGCATGGATATGCCCATGACTAACCCAAGGTGGAATTCAGTACCTCCAAGAAATGTCTTTATGAATACAGGGAAGAAGAATGTTACGAATAGGGCGGAGAAAGCAGTATTAGCGAAATCATATAACGTCCATCCGAGTATCTCTTTTTTAATTGACATTTTTGACCAGGACTGTAGCAAGAGCATAATCTTTTTCATGGCTTATGCTGATGTCTGTATCTTCTATATTTTCTTTTAGCTCGTTTGACACCATCAATATCGGCCTTCCTGTCTTTTGTTTTTTAACTTCTACTTTCAGCCAGTCTGGTTTTTTGTTTATTGCCTTGAAAAACGCTTCTTTTGCAGCGAATATGCCTGCTATATTTTCAGGATTATAATTTTTACATTCAGATTCATGGAACACTTTCTTGATGAATCCTTCATTTTCTAACAGTTTTCCAAATTTTGGAATATAGACAATATCTGTGCCTAATCTTATTTTCACAACCACCACCTATAATTATCGAGACCTGTCAAACTTTTCTTTACATTTATTCTCTTTATGATAGACTTCATGCGACGCTCTTTTTTCGAATAAAGCGATCGCAATCCTGATAACATCAGAATGATTGAAGTCTAATTTTTTTTCCTGCAAAATCAAATGGGAGTCTCTCAAACATTCTTTCATAAGTTCCAGGTTTTCTGATCTTGCTTTCTGCTCTATCTCTTCTTCTTCAGAATCATCTATAGATACTTCCTCCCATCTTGGATAGTTTGATCCTTCTACTGTTTTTGGAAATGTTTTTGAGAAGACCATCTTAAAGCGTGAATTTTTTCTTTTGTTCAGGAACTGCAGTAGGAGATGAACCACCATGCCAAGTAAATCTTGGCCTGATCCTCATAGGATAAAGCTTTTCGTTGTTATCATCAAACAAAACAGCTGCTCCTTTAACTCTTGGAAGATTATTCAATGCATCTACTAAGCCACCCCTCATATAAGATTGTGTCAGAAGTCCCAAGGCTTCTGTATCCATCTTAGCTGTAATCCTGTGAGAGAGGACTATGTCAGACTGAGTCATCACATCAGTATGTATCTTACCAGGCTGCTGGGTTGCAAGGATAAGAGAAATCCCAGGCTGCCTACCTTCTCTCATTATCTCAACCAAAGGCATGGTTGCTGCGTTAGTATCTTCCTTATCTCTTGGAAGGAATTCATGGGCTTCATCAATAACTAACCAGACCAACGGCATCTCCTGCTTTTGTTCTTTGTCTTCGCTAAAGTAATGCAGAGCAGAATTGACAGATTTGAACTCTTCACCTTTTCTGTAGACCATCCTCTGGATGAATAAATGCTGAGAGACTATACCTACTATCAGGGCTTTGATATCCCATCCACCAGGCATAGTTGCGTAACAGCTTACATCAAGAACAGTTATCTCTCCACCTTTTGCAAGATCAGAAAGCTTTGTACCTTCATCTGAGAAAACTCCCCATTTTTCAGCAAGCATAAACATATTGGATACCGCATCTTTTACTTCCTGTTTAGCCTGCCTGTTAGCTTCAACCTGTTTTATGATGTCTTTTATCTTATACTTTTCCCCTTTTTCTTTCAGTTCAAGAATAGCTCTTGTTATTAATGCTCCATTCGGGGAATATTTATCCTGCCTGAAAGCCATGCACCAGTCATCCTGATCAAGTTCTCCAGGATCTAATGAGAATGGGAAGTCTGTTGGTATTCCCTGTTCTTTGTATTTTTTGTAGAAAGCTATAGGTGTGAAGATCCTAAGTTTCATGGGATGACCTTCAAGATCCCATTCTTTCAAAAGTTCTTCTTCTTTATGGTTTGGGTAGTTCATAGTCCAATAGATGCCCATTGTGTCAAGAAGGATGATAGAAAGATTTTGTTTTATCTCTGGCTCAAGAAGATCAAATCCTTCAGCGATAACCCCCATAGTATATGACTTTCCACCACCTCTTTTTCCACAGATGAACATTACATGGGCTCCAGAAATATCCATGTATATCTTATTAGAAAGAGTAGTCAACTGGCCCATAGTAACAAAATGCTTTCCCAGAAGCAAAGCTCCTTTAGTGCCCATCTTTCTAACATCTGCAGGGCTTCTGCCAGCTACAATATCTATCATATTACCCTCAATATATTGCGAGATTCATATAAATGTTTATTGAAACTACTTGGTAGTTAAACCATGATAGAAAGATTTATTTACTATTGCTGTTTTTAGTTTTCCAAAGTACTAAAAAAGATTGAATAACATAGGGTGGTAAATTTGGCTAAAAAGAGCAAAATTAGAAGGGTTTCTAAAAAAAGTGGAAAGAAAAAGAATGTTTCAAGGATAATAATCATTGTATCTATAATAGTCGTATTGGCGGTGCTTGCTGTACTTGCTTTCAAGCTTGACTGGATAAAGATAACCGGAGATGCTGTGAATGAAGAAGTTGAAGAGATCAAAGAGCTTAAAGAAGGATTTGCAGCCAAAGTAAATGATGATGTTATAGACTATCAAACTTTAGATAAACAGTATGAGCTATTCTTTACTATAACAAGTTATCCTGAACAGTATAAGGAGACACTTCTTACAAAAGAAAAATATCTTAGCCAGCTTATCGTAGAATCTCTTTTGACCCAGGAAGCTGAGAAACAAGGGATGATGCTAAGTGATGTAAAAGGAGATGAAGTGAAGGAGATATTGGATCTTTATCTTTCACAGCTGGAATACACTGAAGAAGAATTTGTGATGGTGCTTGTTGACAAAGGACTGACTATCGATGAAGTGGTTGAATATTTCAAAAGGCAGATAGTGATGATGGAGTTCTTGAATAACACAGTTTTAGCGGATGTTTCAGTAAGTGAAGAAGAGATAAAAGCATACTATGATGCAAATATAGAAGATTTTACAGCACCTGAAGGACAGATAAGAGCAAGACACATTCTTGTAGACACTGAAGAGGAAGCTGACGAGATAGTGGCTTTGCTGGACAAAGGCGGAGATTTTGCTGAACTTGCTGAGGAAAGATCAACAGATGGATCTGCTGAAAGGGGAGGAGATCTTGGATTCTTCGGAAAAGAGCAGATGATAGAAGTTTTTAGTGATTCTGCTTTTGCATTAGAGGAAGAGGAAATAAGCCAGCCTGTGGAAAGTATGTATGGATTCCATATAATCAAGAGAGAAACTGATGTTATCAGTCTTGAAGAGACAAGAGAAGCTATAGATATGGTATTGTTTGGGAATAAGCAAAGGACAGAACTTCAGATGTATCTTGAAGAACTGAAACTGCAGTACAACATAACAATCAGTTAAGTTGAATAAAATGCCAGAATCACAAGTTGATAGACTAAAAAGAGAACTGAGATTCCTTAGAGAAAGCTTTGAAGCTGGAATAATCAGCGAAGAAGAGTATACAAAAGGAAAGACAAGGATAGAATCAAAGCTGAATGAATGGGGGGAAGGTGTTGTTGAAGAATATGGAAAAAGGAGTGAGACAGCAGAGAAGAAGGTTGAACCTAAAGATATAGTTGTTGAAGAGATTCCTGATGAAGATCCTGAAGAAGTTGAAGAAGAAGAGGAAGATGATGAAGAGAAATATAAGAAAGAAGTTCTAGAGAATGAAGTTAAAGAGAGAGTCCAGCAGGAAGATGAGAGAGAAGGGCTTAAATCCCAGATAGAAGGCCTGCAGATGCAAATTCAAGAAAAAAATGATGATATCAAAGAAAGAGAGAAGGAAATAAGGGCAAGAGACAGGGAAAAAGTAAAATTAAACAAAAAGATAGAGAAACTGGAAAAGGAAGTTAAGAAAGGAAATGATAAGGTAAAGAAGCTAAAGCAGAATGGAAAAAAGAAGAGCAAAAATCATTTTGATGTGTGGAAATATGTGAGTTTAATCCTTGTATTGGTAATATTGTTATTGTTCTTTACTAAGATAAAACCTGATATACCTGAACCAACAGATCCTCTGCTGAATGAGACAATAGCTGAGGAGAAGGTTCCTGTAGATGTTGAGCTTATGATACTAAATGATTTTAATTGCACTGCATGTAATACTGAAAAGACTATTGAAGTGAGCAAGCAGCTGTTTCCAGGGCTTAGTGTTGTTAGTATAGATTATAATACTGAAGAAGGAAATGTGCTATACTCTTATTATAATATAACTTATCTTCCTGCCTATATTTTTGGGGAAGAGCTGAATGAAACAGAGAGCTGGATTTCAAATGAGAGGTTGAGAGCTAGTTTCAGGAATGTGAATGGAAAGTATCTGTTAAAAGAAGAATCAACAGGTTCAAATTATGAACCTGAAAATTAAAAAATAAAAATAATTCTTAAAGATCGTTAGCAGTCAGAACTTTAGCCCTTGTCTCTGGACCTCTAAGCTTTGAATCCATCGCAACTATAAAGTTAATGTTTGACTTTTCCAATCCCTGGACCAGTGTCTTATCAACTACACCATCCAATACAATCGCATGTATCTGTGTGTGCAGACTCTTTACAGTTGATGCTAATTCGCTTAATGGAACTTTTCCTAGAATCGCCAGTTTGCTGTCAAGTATGTAAGCTCCTCTTGTTCCGATAAGATCCTCCAGCATCTTGCTGAAAGATTTCTTCTCTTCAGCACTGATCTCTGTCTTTGGCTGTCTTACTGGAGCAGCAGCTCTTGGTTCTCTTGAGTGCTGCTGAGGTCTCTGATAAGCTGGCTTGCTTGTTTGCTGCGGTCTTGCTGCAGGTGCTCTTGAGTGAGTTTCCTTGCTTGCAGAAGCCAAATTTCCAAATTCAAGCTTTGCCTGTTCAACAGAGATCTTACTTCTTATAGCTTTATGGATCTCTTTCTTTGTAAGTTCCTCAACTTCTTTGCCGTCAGGCGCTTTTGTGACGAAATCAATCTCACCAACATCAATAAGTTCTTTGATGTTCAGGATTCCGCCCCTGTCACCATCAACAAAGACTGTGACTTCTTTTTTCTTGCTTAAGTCAATTATTGTCTGAGGAACAGAAGTTCCGTTCATAGCAATGACGTTCTTAAAACCATTCTTAAGCAAAGTCAGAACATCAGCTCTTCCTTCAACAACAATTATCTCTTCAGATTCTTCGATTGCAGGACCTGCAGGAAGTCTGTCTCTTCCATACTGCTGGATCTCCATGACCCTTACAGAATGAGCAACTTCATCAGCAATCTCCTGTGAATCTGGCAGAACGCCATCTACCATCTTTTTCAACAGGTCTTTAGCTCTGTCAACAACAAACTGCCTTTTGCTTATCCTTACGTCTTCAATCTTCTGGACCTGTATCTTAGCGTTACATGGACCAATCCTCTGGATTATCTCCATAGCAGCACCTACAATACATGTCTCTGCTTTGTCTAAAGAAGAAGGTATAATGATTGTACCTTGTGTTTTTCCGGATCTTGTGTCAACATTGACCTCAATCCTTCCTATCCTTCCGCTTCTCTGAAGCTCTCTTAATTCAAGGTCAGCTCCAAGAAGACCTTCTGTCTGTCCAAAGATAGCACCTATAACATCTGGTCTATCTACAACTCCATCAATATTGATGGTTGAATGAACAATGTATTTTGCCGAAACTGGGCTTATTTTTCCCATTTTAATTCGCCTCCTATTTTTATCTAGTTACTACTCTTACAATCTCAGTCAATAGTTTAGAAGATAGCACTATGCTTACCGATTTGTCATACAGTTTCTAAGTAAAGTGATAAACATGATGATCAGCTCTCTTCTAATCTATTAGCTTATAGAACAAGTTTAGTTTAATCAAAATCTATCTTATGTGTACTTTAATTACTCTAAGTTTTGATGATCTAAATGATGAATGTGAATGTAAACTTGCTCTATTTGCTCTTTTTTTCTGAAATTACGATTGTAAATATGAGTTGTTGCCCATTACACTAACTCCCAAGCTCATAGCTTGACTTTGTCGTAAGCTCCATTGAGTACTCTCGTGACGGGCTGTGTTGTGTAAGAGTGTCTTAAAATCACAGCCAAAACGTTCGTTTCAGCTCATATAAGGACCCATTCACACAATACGTTATGTAATGATTATTTGTATTTAAATCTTGCTCTTTTTTACAATTAAACCCTGGTAAGGGCCTCAAAGAGACCCTTACTGGGAAAAAGAGGTGATTATGAAACCCAAGGTCCCCTCTTTACAGAGGGATCCAAGGGAAGGGGTTTTGCGAAAACAATGGAAAAATTACATTTTTCCAGCGTTTTGACAATAAAACCCTAGTAAATGCCTCCGAAGAGACATTTGCTAGGGAAAAGAGGTGTTTAGATAACAATGAACGTTATTTTGACTCTTTTTTCCAAAAAAGAAGACATTATCTCCTCTTTTGTTTGCTACTCTATAGTAGGGATTACTTATATTTAAATCTTTCGTTTGTTTAGTACTCTTAAGTAGTACTAGATAGAAAAGCTTAAAAATAAGGGTATTTTAGGAGCTTTTGAGGGATAAGATGGATAAATATGTTGAAGCAAAACTGAAATCAAGAGATGAAAGTGTAGTAGTTCCTGCTAGTTATGATGGAAGGATCAGAGGTATGATAGAGGATATGGTCAATAATCCTGATAAGCTTCTTAGGTATGTAGCTGAAAATGATTATCTGAGGACCCCATTAGTTATGAGTGGTCTTGGAAGATTAAGCGGAGCTAAAGGTACAGATAATTCTGACAGATTTGAAGATATATTGTATCTAAGGATAGCGATAAACGGAAACAGAAAATTGATGGAAGGAGTAGATGGAGAACAAAGAGCAAAAGCAGCTAAAGTTGATCTAAATCTCGTCAGAGCAGTGCATGCTATAGAACAAAACCAACCTTTATAAACTAAAATACTATTTCTTGAATTATGCCAAAGATATCAAAAGAAAAGTGGAAGACCTGGGGTAATGTGTTCGATGAATTTACATTACGTACTTTATTCAAACTAGCTTCAAGAGGGCATTTTGAAAATATGGAAAGCCCTATCTCAATCGGCAAAGAAAGCAATGTGTTTAGTGCAAAGACAAAGCATGGAAGAATAATTGTCAAGATATATAGATTAGAGACCTGTGATTTTAATCATATGTATGATTATATAAGAGGAGATCCAAGATATGAGAATTTGAAAAAACAGAGGAGGAAGATTATATTTGCATGGACCCAGAGAGAGTACAGGAATCTTATGAAAGCAAGAGAAGCTGGAGTTAAGTGTCCTACACCGATAGCTTTTTTGAATAATGTATTATTGTTAGAGTTGATAGGAGACAGCAAGAATGTTGCTCCTAAAGTAAAAGATAAAATTCCAAGGGCTAAGAAGAAATTCTTTGAAGATGTTGTTAAGAATATGAAGAAATTACACAAATCTGGATTTGTACATGCTGATCTTTCTTCATTTAATATTTTAAATTATAAGGAGAAGCCAGTTTTCATTGATTTTTCTACTGGAACTCCTTTAAGTGATATGAGGTCTGAAGAATTCTTAGAAAGAGATGTTAGGAATGTATGTAATTTTTTCAAAAGACATGGTCTAGATATCAGTGAGAGCAAAACTAGAGAGGAGATAAAAGAGTAATTATCTAACTTCTGATTTTCCTAGGTCTCTCAGACTTACATAACTGTCGAAGATCTGTGTTGCAAGAAGAAGAGCAGTAGTTTCCATAGGGAACCTGTATATTCTTGGATCTTCTATCTTTGAGATAGGGGAATTAGGTGTTGTTTCAGCAAAAACAAACTTATCTATGCTATCATGTCCTTTTATATTTTCATCATAAGAAAGATCGTGAGCAAGTAAAGCCACAACTTTACCAGCACCATATGTTTCTTTCAGTTCCTTAGCTATAAGATTCGTGGTTTTTCCACTCATCCTTCTATCATCAGCAAGTATGCATGTCTTACCTCTTATCTCTTCAAGATTAGCAGTACTCCAGGATGTTAGCCCTTTGATATCTATCTTACCTGGTCCTGCTCTCTCTTTTAAAACTCCTAAGACACCTTGTTTATTGTTTCTGCAAGCATAAGCAAGACGCATTACTAAGTCTTCACTTCCTTTATCAGTTGCGACGAAATAAACATCGCCCATGTTATCTTTGAACTCTTCCTGAAGATAGCTGACAAAAGGAGTAACTCTCCTTACTCTATCATCAAAATCACTTCTAGTAGTGTTATTGTCCGGACCTTCATATAAGAAAGGACCTAATCTTGGACTAAGGTCAGCTCTTGACTGGAAAGGATCTATATCTCTGTAAAGGATCCTGTTGTCGTTTGCGAACTGTTTTGTTTTATTTGAGTGCGGGCAAATAGTTATGATTTCATTATAACCATCTCTTGCCAAGTCTTTGATGAACATTTCAAGACTAGGGCCTTCTATAAGCCCTTTTATCTTTTTTCTTTCTGCACTATGGTTTAGGTCATAAGGTCCTACAGGACTGACTAAAGTCAACTGCTCCATACGATGGTGGTTTTCCTGCAGTATTTTTCCTACCAGGCGCATCTCTTTTATAGTTGTTTCAACATCAATCTGTCTTATCCTTCCATTAATTTGAACAGCTCTGTTATATGGATGAGTGATATAATAAACAGCATTTTTCTGGAGTTCAGATAGAACAGCTGCTCCTACTTCAACTCTAGCATCATCTCTGTCAAACTGACCAATTACAAATGACTGTTTATCTTCTGGCCTATACTGGTCTTCGTGCGTATTATCTGGATGTGTTTCTACTGTTCTGACTCCGTCAAAATGGAAATCTTTTCTTAAACATTCTAGAATGAGATTTGTAAGTTCCTTATCGCACTCATGAGCTCCAGGAATAAGTAGTGCTTCATGGCCGTGATGCCACTTCCTCTCTGTTTTTTTGTCTATTCTAAAAACCCCCGATGTTGAGATGGATGTACAGATTATATTAATATCTTTTGTAGTCTATAATTGGTGACGAAAACAAGGATGATGCATAAAGTTTAAAAATAAACACAGATTCATTTTTAGTATGTCAGAATTTATGTATGAACTTAAGATTCCTAAGGACAGGATAGCTGTACTGATAGGAAAGAAAGGAGAAGTCAAGAAGCAGATAGAAGAAACTACAAATACAGAGCTAAAGATAGATTCAAAAGAAGGAGATGTAGTAGTTACAGGAGAAGATGCATTGGGTTTGTATACAACAAAGGAGATTATCGATGCTATCGGAAGAGGATTTAATCCAGACTTTGCATTATTATTGTTAAAACAAGACAATTCCTTTGAGAAGATAGATCTGAAAGATTACATTGGAAAATCAAAGAAAGGACAGCAGAGATTAAGGGGAAGAGTTATAGGGGCTGAAGGAAAGTCAAGGAAGTTGATAGAGGAACTGACAGAGACGCATATATCTGTCTATGGAAAAACAGTTGGGATTATAGGTGAAAGTGAGGACGCTGCTATTGCAAAAGAAGCAATAGTTTCTTTATTGGAAGGAAGCCAACATGGAAATGTTTATAAATGGCTAGAGAAAAAGAGAAAAGATAAGAAAAAAAGAATGATGTTAGGAGAGGACAAAAAAGAGGAGTAGGTAATATATGGCAAAGGAAGATAATACAAAAGCACACGAACTAGCGAAAAAACAGAGAGATATTGGTGTTGCAGAATTCTTTTCAAGGAACAGGCATCTGCTTGGATTTGATAATAAGAGAAAAGCGTTGATGACTACAATAAAAGAAGCAGTTGACAACAGCTTAGATGCCTGTGAGGAAGCTGGAATACTTCCTGAAATTATCGTTGATGTTGTTGATATGGGCAATGACAGGTTTAGAGTTACAATAGAGGATAATGGTCCTGGAATCGTCAAAGCTCAGATACCGAAGATTTTTGCAAAGCTGCTTTATGGAAGCAAGTTTCATACAATGAAGCAATCACGTGGTCAACAAGGTATTGGTATATCTGCATCTGTCATGTATGCTCAGCTTACAACTGGAAGAGCTGCAAAGATAACTTCTAAGATCCATCCTAATAAACCAGCTAATTATTATGAGCTTCATGTAAATACACAGCAGAACAAACCAGAGATACTGAAAGAAGAAGAAAAAGAATGGAAGAAAGAAAGGGGAACTAAGATTGAAGTTGATCTTGAGGCAAGCTATATCGGAGGAAGCCAGTCTATAGATGAATACCTTAAGGAAACTGCGATAACAAATCCTCATGTTACTATAATATACACTAATCCTAAAGCAGAGCAGATCATATTTCCCAGGGCTACTGAGAATGTTCCTAAAGAGGCTAAAGAGATCAAGCCACATCCACATGGTGTTGAGATGGGAATGATGATCAAGCTTCTGAAAGATACTGATTCCAGAACTTTGCAGAGCTTTTTGACAACCGAGTTTTCCAGAGTTGGAGGAGGAACTGCAAAAGAGATCTGCAAGAATGGAGCATTATTACCAAATACAAAACCAAGAGAGATGAGCAGAGATATGACTGAGAAGCTGATGGAAGGTATAAAGAAGACAAAGCTGATCAATCCACCTACTGATTGTATCTCTCCTATTGGTGAAGAGTTATTAGAAAAAGGACTGAGGAAAGAGATCAATGCTGAATTTTATGCTGCTGTAACCAGGCCTCCATCAGTATACAGGGGAAATCCTTTTGTGATAGAGGCAGGAGTTGCTTATGGTGGAGATCAGAATTCTGAAGGAACTATAAGAGTTATGAGATTTGCAAACAGAGTTCCTTTATTGTTTCAGCAAGGAGCTTGTGCGACTACAAAATCTATAATGGGAACAGGCTGGAGAGCTTATGGTCTGAGCCAGAGCCAAAATTCACTGCCTGTCGGACCTTGTTCAATTGTTGTGCATATAGCATCTGTGTGGGTTCCGTTTACTTCTGAAAGCAAGGAAGCTATCGCTCATTATCCTGAAATAATCAAAGAGATTAAGTTGGCTTTGCAGGAATGCGGAAGAAGATTAGCCAGTTATGTAAGGAAAAGAAGAAAGATCGCAGATGAAAGCAAGAAGAGAAGCTATATCGAAACATACATCCCTTATGTCGGAGCTGCTTTGAAAGAATTATTGTCATTGAAGGCAGCTGATGAAGAAAAGATCAGCTCCATGCTAAATACTATATTAGAAAAACAGAGGGGAACACTAGAGAAGATTGGTGTTGATAATCCGGATTATGATGAAGATCTAGCGAAGATCGGAAAGAAAGAAGAAGAGGTTATAGAAGATGGCGAAGAAAACTAAGTCAGGAAATGTTCTGAAAGATATGAAAGAACTAGCTACAGGAATCTATAACAAGATAATGAAGAAAAAGCAGCCTGAACTTGTTACTCCATTAAGATCTTTGAATAATGTCAAGTACGATGTTAAGGATGGTTATTTTGAATTGCTTGGAAAGACAAAGTCGAGAACATTGACTGCATCAACTGTGAAAACATTTGCGCAGACTTTGCTTATGATGAATGAAAGCAAGAAGCTGATACAGGATGATGATATTGCGACAAAGAGAGAGATGTATTATATCTCCAAGAACTGGAAGGATGCTAGATTCAAAGAGCAGCCAGAGTCAGATACTGTTATGGATGATATAGAAGCTATGATGATGGTCAACAGAGAGCAGCTTGGTTTTATCCCTGAGGAAAAGGGAGGAGATATTGCAGGAAAGCTGATAGTTGTCGATAAGGATCCTGAGACCGGAAAGCAGATAAAGATCGACTGCACTAAAATGGGGTCTGGAGCGTATTCTGTTCCTAGTTCTGTTGAAGGACTGAAGTTTGAGACAAGCGCTAAGTTTATTTTAGCTATAGAAACAGCAGGTATGTTTCAGAGGTTAGTAAAGCATAACTATTGGAAGAAGGCTAATTGTATATTGATATCTTTAGGGGGAGTTCCTACAAGAGCATGCAGGAGATTTATCAGAAGGTTAAGTGATGATAAGAAATTGCCTGTGTTTGTTTTTACTGATGGAGATCCTTATGGATTTTTGAATATCTACAGAACTTTTAAGGTGGGAAGCGGTAATGCTGCGCACATAAATGAGTATTTTTGTGTTCCAAATGCAAAGTTTATAGGAATAACGCCGCAAGATATTGTAGATTATAAGCTTCCGACACACCCACTAAAAGATGTAGATATAAAGAGAGTTAAAGACGGAATAAAGAATGATCCTTTTGTACAGCATCATAAGGAATGGCAGAAGTCGCTTGCTCAGATAGTAAAGATGAAGGTTAGGGCAGAGCAGCAGGCATTAGCAAAGCATGGATTAAATTTCGTTATTTCTGATTATCTTCCTAAGAAACTGAAGAATCCTAAAAGCTGGTTACCATGAACTGGATAGTTCATATTATAACTGGGTATTTTGCTACATCTTTATTTTTACCGAATGCTAAGGAATTATTTTTGCCGATTGTGATTTTTTCTGTAGTTATTGATGTTGATCACTGGCTTCCTTTTTTGAGAGTTTTTTTGAAAAAAGAGAAGAATCTACTGAATTATTACAAATCAGCAGAAGCTCTTGAGATGAGATCTGTACTGCACGAGTTTCCAGCTACAGTAGCTTTTTTGGTCATTATTTTATTGCTGTATCAGACTGCTTTGCATAAAGAGATATTGCTTGTTGCTGCAATATGTGTGCCAACTCATTATATTGTTGATTTTTTGACTGGACATACCAGGCCTTTGAGTCCTTTTTCAAGGAGAATATTTTTCTTGAATTGGTGGAAGACAGCTAAAGAAGGGATTATATTTGAAGGGATAGTTACATTGGCATTATTAGTTCTATATTTTGTGTTTGTTTAGCACAAAAATTTATAAATGAATGAAGAACACAATAGTTTATTAAGGACCTGTAGCCTAGCCTGGATAAGGCGACAGCCTTCTATCCATTTTTGGAAGAGAGCTGTAGACCGGGGGTTCGAATCCCCTCAGGTCCGTATGGGGGCGTGGCCAAGCGGCTAAGGCAAGCGGCTGCAAAGTTGGGATGATGAGGCGAAAGCCGATGACTTCAACGTTTATCCCGCTGATCCTGGGTTCAAGTCCCAGCGCTCCCTTTTTTCTTTATTATTATTTGTCACTAAATAGTGGTTACAAAACGAAAGATTTATATAGTAGAAAAACATCTATATATCCATGAGACAAATAATGGATAAAAAAGGAGTAATAGATTTAGCTAAGAGATTGATAGATTCAAATCCAGGCAATCTAGTCAATCCTGATAATTATCTTAGACATTTGGAAGGAAATTATAATGTTGCTGGAGAGTTAGTCGATAAGATCGTTTCAAAGTATCCTAATATACCTTTAGTCAAGGAAGAGGTTTCTCTGGCAGCAGGTTTGCATGATATAGGAAGGCCACTTAGAAAGAATCAATTATTTCATGAACTAAGAGGTGCTAATTATATCGAGGAGAATGGGATCAAAAAAGGTGTTACAGATTCTTGGAGACAAATATATAGGATAGCTCAGATGTTCAGATCTCATGGATTTCTTTATGAAAGATGGAATAATCCTGATAATTCTGGCTTTAGAAAAGAGTTTGAACCTATAGAAACTTCTTTACTTTTGCCTAGGACTTGGCAGGAGGCCATAGTCACTTTATCTGATTTTAGTAATATCGATGGAGAGAGGGTAAATATTGATGAAAAACTGGAGAAGACTCTAGCAAGATATGAAGATGATCTGAAATATAGATCTGATGTTGTTGCTGATTCAATTAGAGCTGGAAGAGATAGAGTATATATGCTCAATGAACGAGTTAAGGCATTGAGTGAAGGAAAATTACAAGAAGGAGATATTCTAAAATATGGGTTTCTTTAATACTTACATTGTAAGTATTGGGGTTTTTAACACTGGACATTGCTTAAGTGCAGAATTCTTAAGTTTTAGGCCTTGTATTGCTTGAATTAGGTTTCACTGGACACTGGACATTGGCGAGTGAGGTATATAAATGAGTCTATCTGTAATAATTAATGTTTTTTATGAATTCGGAAGGAAGTGCTTCTCCCCACACTTCTTCCTTCCTAATTTTTTTAAAAGAGGTGCATAGAAATCCTTCGAATTTCTGGCACCACAAAATCAAAGATTTTGAGGTGAAACAAAATGAGCCCTGATGATTTAAGCTTACCAACAATAAGGAAATTGTTTGAGAGACAGATCCAATCCTTGACAATGAAGACATGTGCAACACAGAAAGAGAGGAATATCGAGAGTTTTGATATCCAATTCTCAGACAGGTGGTTAAGATGAGAAACAGTGTAGAAGAACAGCTGAGGCTGATAAAGATGGATGAAATGAAGAAAAAGATGAATATGGATTTTGATGGTGAATTAGTTGAAGATCATGATATCTATTCTGAAGCCAGAATTGAAGAATTCAGCGAGAATGACGAGATAAGTGCTGAAGAAGAAGCATTTATGAAAGGATATCTGGCTGCGTAGGTGATCAAAATGATATGGGATATTTTTAAAACAGAATATGTTGAATGGGAAAGCTACAAAGAGAGAATAGATTTTCTTGACGATCTCCACTTCCAACAAAACACCAGAGCACAAAATATAAGAAATCTAGACGCCCAATAGTTTCCATGTGTCCATAGTGCGTTTTCTTTTTTATATATTTTATAACCTAAAGATATAAATAGCTCCAAGTGATTCTGCGTATTATGCAAACATTATCTAAAGAAGAACTGAAATTAAGGATGGAGGAAGTATATGGTAAGATAAAAGAAGGCAAGCTATTTATCCATCCGACAGACACCATATATGGATTAGGCTGTGATGCTACTAATCCTGAGTCTGTTGATAAGATCAGAGAGATGAAGAAAAGACCTAAGGATTCTGCTATGTCTATAATCGCTCCTTCTAAGAACTGGATAAAAGAGAACTGTGAAATAACAAAGGAAGGAGAAGAATGGCTGAGGAAACTTCCAGGACCTTATACATTGATATTAAAATTGAAGAACAAGGATGCTGTTGCGGATAACGTAAATCCTGGCCTTAATTCATTAGGTGTTAGGATGCCCGACCATTGGGTTGCTGATTTTGTTGAAAGTATTGGTGTTCCGATAATAACAACAAGCGCTAATGTTTCTGGAAAGAGTTTTATGACAAGGATGCAAGATCTTGATAATGAACTCAAAGGCGGAATAGATTTTGTCATATATGAAGGTGTGAAGAAAGGAAAGCCTTCAACTTTGATCAATCTGTCTAAAGGAAAAACAGAAGTAAAAGAGAGATAGTTAAAGATATTCTAGATATGCTGCACTTATACTTTCTTCTGAGAGTTGGAAAGCATTCTCTCTTGCGTGCGAATCATGTCTTCCTAAATTCATCAATGCATTTTTATTGTAGATTCTGACCACTCCTCCATCTTTCAATATAGCGTGAGCGTAATCTTCTTTGCCCCTAAGCCAGTATCCTTGTTGGTCATAAACAACACTTTCCTTTGAAAGCTCATCAAATTCTTTTCCCAGATCAATTATAAGTTTTGAAGCTTGATCATACTCTAAGTTAAGATTATTCCTTGCTTTTTTGATCAATGATTCTGATGAGTTACTTTCTATTCTTTTTGTCAGTGTTAATTCCATATTACGTGGTTTTTAGCTTCGGTTTATTAATTTTTATATTTTAGAGCTGTATTATTGATTTGCTACCTTTTGGTCATAAACCATGGAAAGTTATATAAATGATAATTCCTTAACAGCTTTGAATAAAAATGAAAATTTTAGCGAGTGGGGATATACACGGAGATATTAGTTTAGCCAGAAGGCTCGCTGAAAAAGCTGAGAAAGAGAAAGTAGATTTAGTTGTCTTGTGCGGAGATATAACTAATTTTGAGATGAGTACAGAGAATCTTATCGGGCCTTTTGCAGCAAAGAAACAAAAAGTACTGCTTGTTCCTGGGAATCATGAGACTATTGCAACTGCTGATTTTTTAGCACAGCAATATGGGGCAACTAATCTACATGGTTATTCAATCAAGGCTGAAGATATTGGTTTGTTTGGATGCGGCGGAGCGAATATCGGCCTGTTTCAATTGGATGAAAAAGAGATATATGATCTATTGAAGAAAGGCCATGATTATGTTAAGGATATGAGTAAGAAGATAATGGTTACGCATGTACATCCATCAGACACAAAGATGGAGAAGTTCAGCTCTTTTTTTGAGGGAAGCAAAGGCATAAGGAAAGCTGTTGAGTCTTTTGAGCCGGATATTATGCTTTGCAGCCATGTGCATGAGGCTGAAGGTATAGAAGAGAAAGTAGGGAAGACAAGGGTCATCAATGTAGGTAAAGAAGGAAAGATAATTGATCTTTAGAGTGTTTAGATTTCTTTTAAAATGGCAGAAGAGAAAATTAAGATACATTGCGCAGGTTACGAGAAGGTTATTGTAGATAATCATTCAGACAGAGTCTGGACTCCTGAGCCTAAGATTGAGGAAAAGGTTGAGAAGATATGGGAAGAGAAATTAGCTAAAAGTGATAACCTGTGGTCTGCCCCCATGGTCAGATTGGACAGCTATGATCTGAAAGGGAACAGATTAATTCTTAATACAAGTGTTACTGATTTTAAACATCATGTTGGGACAAGGAAAGAAGACAATTTAGAAGACAGGGCTAATCCTGTTTATGTTTCAGCTAATATAGTTACAGAGGATGGGAATCTAGTTTTTGGCTTAAGAGATAATTCTGAAAGAGGGAACAACCAATACAATATAGCTGCAGGAGCAGTTCATCCAGATCTGGATTCACCTGATGGGATACCTTCTTTAGGTGTTGCGTTATACAGGGAAGTATTTGAAGAGTTTGGACTAGTTCCGGAATCCTTTAAGCATGTAAGACCTATGATGTTATTTGGTATGGAATCTGAACAGCACGGAAGTTTTCTCTATACAATTCGGCTGAAGATTGATTCTGAAGATGTAAAAAGGAAACTAGATGCAGCAATAAAAAGAGCAGAAGATTTTGGGATGAAGCCCGAAATGGTAGATCTTAAATTTCTTAAGTATGATATTAATCATATCAAGAACGAGATAGATAATAATGGAGATAATTATAGGCCTGCGGTAAGAGTTATGCTCAACTACATTTCTGAAAGATAATATCTAGAAGAATCCATTTATCTTCGGCAGTATTTTTTCTGTGAACAGGTCTTTTGCGAAGAAGATTAGGCTGAATTTTATGATCCTTCCAAAGAAACTATAGATTATGAATTTCTTGAAGTTGTATCTTGTTGATCCCAGGATTGCGCTGAAAAGTTCTGAAGGGAACGGAATAACATTTCCGAACAGTATTATCGCTCCTCCGAACTTATTTAGAGTTTCTTTGAACTTATCGAACTTTTCCTTGAGGAAATACCTGAATACTTTTTCTCCGAATATGAATCCTATAATGTAATTTATCGTCAGTCCAACTAATGATCCGAAGAGTGCAGTTATTATTACAAGTGCTGGATTATGATCGAGAGTTAGGAAATAGATGAAAGATACTTCAACAGGAATGCTCAGAAAGAATAAAGCCCCTAATGAAGTTAAGTAGAATAGCCCTAGCAAAGTTCCTTCACCAACTTCAGTTATTATCGGGCCAACTATCTTCCAGACAAAGGGAATATCTTTTATGAAATTTAGGATTTGTTCTCTAAAAACATAGAGTGTCAGGAAAACTATTATTGTTATGAGGAAGAAGAAAAATCTTTTTTTACTTGCTTTTTTATTGAGAAGGAAGAAGGAGACTAGAGCAAAACTTACCAATAATAATAGCAGCATATCTGCAATATTTGATATCATCCTTTTAAGACTCCCAAAGGATTCATCCTTAGTATCTTTTTGGAGATTCCTGCGTTGTGGACAGATTCAATAACTTCATCAACGTCCTTGTATGCATTTGGAGCTTCTTCAGCAAGAACTTTTGGAGATGTTGCTTTTGCTATGATGCCTTTACCTGCTAATTCTGATTTTATCTTCTCTCCTCTGAACTTATCGATAGCTGCATGCCTCGACATTGCTCTTCCAGCTCCATGGCATGTAGATCCAAATGTTATTTCCATAGCTTTTTCTGTTCCTTCTAGAACATATGATGAAGTTCCCATACTTCCCGCAATAAGGGCAATATCTCCTGGGAAACTTCTTGTTGCACCTTTCCTATGGATGAACAGTTCTCTTTTTTCTCCGTTGATTTTATGTTTTTCAAGCTTTACGACATTATGGCATAATCCATATAATGTATGCATACCCATAGATTCCCAATCTTTTTTGAATATCTTCTCGAACGTTTCTCTGATCCACTGAGTCATAACGATCCTGTTAGTGAACGAGTAGTTTACAGCGCATTTCATAGCTTTGAAATAATCCTGGCCTTCTTCTGAGTTTGCAGGAGCGCAGGCAAGCTGCCTGTCTGGAAGCTTTATGTTGTATTTTTTTACAGCTCCTTCCTGAATCTTAAGATAGTCTGATGCAACCTGGTGACCGAAACCTCTTGATCCACAATGAAGCATGATGAGCACATTATCTTTTTCTACATCCCATCTTTTTGCTGTATCTTCATCATAAACATCACTGACAGTCTGGATTTCTAGGAAATGATTCCCTGCTCCTAAAGTTCCTAGCTGAGATTTACCTCTTTTTCTTGCAAGGTCGGATATCTTTGAAGGATCAGCTCCTTCCATACATCCATTTTCTTCTAAGTGCTCAAGATCATCTTTGATACCATATCCATTTTCAACTGCCCATCTAACACCATCAACAAGAACTCCGTCAAGCTTAGAAGGGTCCAGCCTTAGTTTTCCTTTGCTCCCTACACCACAAGGAACAGCATCAAACAATGCAGGGATAAGATCTTTTATCTTTTCCTTTACTTCATCAGCTTTTAAGTTTGTCTTTATAGTGTTGATGCCGCAGTTTATGTCAAATCCACAAAGTCCTGAAGAAATGACCCCTTCTTCTTTATCAAATGCTGCGACAGCACCCATAGGAAGACCATATCCAACATGAGCATCCGGCAATGCGAGTACAGGACTTACAACACCAGGCATCATGGTGACGTTTGTAAGCTGTTTTATCGCGTCGTCTTCCATAGCATCAATTATTGTCTTGTTGCCTATAACTTTTCCATCTGCATTCATGTCAGGTCTTGCTGATCTTTCTATCACCCATTCGTAATCATCCATTTGTTTAAGCTTATCTTTCATAGTTTCAGAAAGAACCAAAACATATTTATATATATTGTCCTTAACAGCCCTTAAAAAGAGGTTCTTAGCGTTTTATCGATAAATTTAAATATAAGTTAGGGGGGTTGATTATCATGGCAAATAATCATATATTTGAAAAAGATAAAGGAGATATAGTTCTGAAGCTTAAGCTTAGCCCACAGAACGTAGAAAGAGCGATATATATCATAATAATTCTTGTTTTAGCATATTTTGCTTTTTTTGGAAGCATAGGATGCGATAGTGTAAAGACAAACGATACGACCGGAGCAGCTGCTGTAGATACAAATGCTGAAGCGGTTGTTGAAGAGGAAGAAGCAAGTGCTGAGACGACAGTTGAAGAAGAGCCGGTTGTTGAAGAGGAAGAAGCTGTTGTTGTGACAAATAAAGCGCCTGTTGCTGATTTTTCATTCAGCCCTTCAAGTCCGGAAGAAGACAAGAATGTAAGTTTTGAAGATGAGTCAACTGATGAAGATGGAGATGATCTTACTCAGGTATGGAAATTTGGAGACGGAAAAGTATCTTCAGAAAAGGATCCTGTGCATGTATATACAAATTCCGGAACATATAATGTTTCTTTGACTGTGAGTGATGGAGAGCTTGAAAATACAATTTCTAAGGAATTAGAAGTAGACAAGAGAGAGCTAGATGGAGAGTTCCATCTGATCGTTGATAGTGTAAAGTCAGAGACTGGTGAATATGAATCTTCAGGGATAAAATGGGGAAAGATCACAGAAGTTACATTTACAATAGATAATCAAAAAGAAGATTTTATGCCAAAGATAGAAGTAACAACTTATAATATGGGATCATCAACGATGATGAAGAACAGGCTAAGGGGAGAAGTTATCTATTCTGAACATGAAGTGGGAAGCAAGAGACAGCATTCGCTTGAAGTTGAGAGCCAGCCTTTTACTGATGATGACGTAGATAAGGTTGTTTTCGTAAAAGTTGTGATGAGGGACAAGAGCACTGACGAAATACTGGATTTTGTAGAAGAAGAATACAACTTTCCTTAGATATCCAGGCTAATGTTGACAATATAGCCTTTTTTTATTTTTTCTAACTTGAATTCATGATAAGTGATAGCTTTAACTACAGTCTCTCCTTTTTCCGGTGTTATGGATTCTCCTGAGACTTCTGCTATTACGTGAGTATCATCTATCTCAATTATATTGAATTTTGAGAAGAACAATTCTTCTATTTCTGCTGCTGCTATAAGTCCCTGAAGCCAGTGTATCATAAGATCTTCTAGGTTTTCAGACTTCATCTCAAGCTTTTCTGTCTTTTTTGTGCTGATCTTATCTATCTTGCATATGACTGAGAAAAGAGCTTCAGCTGCATTTTCAAACAGTTCTTTGGGATCTTTTCCATATGCTTCAAACATGACGTCTGAAGTTATAGTGTCTTTGAATTTGTATTTCATATTGTAATTGTCATCTTGGTGAATTTTTTTGGTTCTGATTCAACCCTGATATCTCCTTTCAGTTTTTTTATCACTTTATCTGCCATGAATAATCCAAGGCCTGATGTCTTTTTTGTTGAGTAATCTTTCTTGAATATCTTATTTAAATCTTGCTTTTTTATCCCGCAGCCGTTGTCTTTGATCTCAATAACAGCCTTTTCTTTACTTTTTTTTGTGGTTATTGTTATGGTTCCTGTCTTTTTCTTTTTTACGTCTTCAAGGAAATCTTTGTAGTTTTTTACCCCTGAGATCGCCCATATTGAGTTTAGGATTATGTTGTCTATGATATATTTTCTTATCAATGAAGCTTTTTTTGGATGAATCGTTTTTTTGTCCAAAGATTTTGATAATTTGGTTTTTATTCTTATGAACGTATTGTATTCTTCCTGAGCTTTTGTGAAAGGAGCCAGGAATTTAGCGCTGGATATGATTATATCATTGATAGAATTTTTTATCTCAACCATTTTAGTATGGCATTATCTCTGGAACTTCTTGTTTTTCTTCCTCAGGAGATTCTTCTGTTTCTTCGTTGTTTGTTACAGGCGTCTCTCCACCAAACATATTAGCAAAAGCATTTGTCGGTGTTTCTGCGGGAGTCTCTACTGGTGCTGAGGTTCCTACTGTCGGAGAAGGATCATCAAATATATTTGAAGAACTTCTTACTCTTGAAACACTTCCTTCTGAAAGCTGAGACAACAAAGCAACGACCTTTCTGATATCTTCCGGAGAATCTTCCTTGGTGTCGATACTTATTTTCATATCTTAATTCTTATCTTATTAGAATATAAAGGTTTTGGTTTTTATAAGAAATCTGCGCTTACCTCTAACTTATCCCATGTGGGATAGTTTTGGATTATTGCGATTTTTAGCTTCTTTTCTTTTAGCTGTTTTTTTAACTCTTGGATTATCCACGCTCCTGTAAGAATTCTATCTTTTTCTATCTCTAGAAGTTCTTTTGGGATTTTGAATTCTTTTATCAGCTCTTTTCTTGTCTTTTTTGGATCTTTTGAATATATTGCTCCTCTGATTAATAGGCCTTCTTTGTCGATCATGTCGTATGGTTTAGCTATATTTTTTGCCCTTCTTTTGATCCTCTCTCCAAGCTGGACCCTGTCTTTCAGTTTTGCGGTGCAATAATGAATATTTAGTCTGTATTTCTTTTTTTGGATATATTTCATCAGCTTTAATGCTGTTTCTTCTGATCCTTTTACTGCATAGGATGACTTATTTATTGTCTTGAATCCTAATTTTGTGAGTTTGCTCATCTCGTTGTCTGCTATCTCTAGCTGGTTTAGATTAAAGAATTTGATCTTGTTGTGGAAATAGTTGATGAGCTTCTTTAATTGCGTTAGTTTTTTTGGTATTGCTGGTATTTCTATACCAATATCCCATTTAAACTTATTTGCAAGCTCTATTTTTTCCCAGAGTTTGCTGTTGTCAATGTCAGCATGGAATCTGATCTCGTCCAATCCAGCGTCATGTAGTTTTTTCAGTATTTTTTCATTTACGAGATTAAATGATGTGTAAAGATGTATATGGAAATCTTTTCCAAACTGTTTTTTCAGCTTTTTTATCGAGAATGTTGTCCTGAAAAGTTTACTTAATGGATCTCCTCCTGTGAATCCTGCGCCTTTTGCGTCGCATAATTTCACCTCTTCTATTATCTGGTGTATGTTTTTTACTGGCCTTTCGTTTGCGAATATTACATCATGCTGATATTTTTTGTCGTTTATTGGGCAGAAATAGCAATACCTTGGACATATTCCTGTTACAAAGTAGACTAATTTCTTTCCCTGGACGCATTGTCTGCATCCTTTTGCTAACTGGCCGGTCTTTTTTGAGTAGAACTTTGTTTTTTCTATCATTTTAGCAGAATAATCTCTGATAGTTGAGCCAGATATTGTTTGCAACCTCTTCTTCAGTGAATCCTTTGATCTCTGCTATCTTTTTTACTGCTTCAATTATGAATGCTGGCTCATTCATCTTGTTTTTGAAAGGAGAGAGGAATGGAGCGTCTGTCTCTGTCAGGAGCTGGTTTATGTTCACTTCTTTTACAGTGTCCTGGATATTCTGTGCTCTTACCACATTTGTCGGTATTGAGAAATAAAATCCTAAATCGGCTGCTTTTTTGATGAGCTTCTTTTTTCCACAGAAGCAGTGCATCACGACTTTTTTATATCCTGATTCTTCTAGGATATCAATAACATCTTCTTCTGCTTTTCTTGAGTGGACTATGATAGGTTTGTCCAGTTTTTTTGCAAGCTCAAGCTGTTTTTTGAATATCTCTATTTGGTTTTCTTTTTTCCCGTTATAATAGTCTAAGCCGCATTCTCCGATCGCTATTATTTTGTTTTTGTTTTCTTCAATAAATTTTAGTTCTTCGTCAATATCAGGATCATTCTTTTTTCCGCTTTCTTTTTCTAGAGCGTCAGGAGGATATATCCCTATGGCTGCTTTTACAATATCATATTTTCCTGCAAGTTCTAGAGTTTTTCTCATAGATTTGTGTGCAACTGAGTTGGCTATTATTGCCTTGACTCCTGTTTTTTTTGCTCTATCTATTATATCATCCACATCTTTTTCTATTTCAGGATAATCTAGATGTGCATGGACATCAACTAATATCATATTCTTCTTCACCCATCCCTAATTTTTTTGCATATTTTATATGCAGATAAGGATCATGATGATGTATTTCCTTAAATGCGTTTGGTTTTTGCTTGTTGATAAGGTCAACTGAAGCTTTGTCAATTGCGACGATGTCTTTTCCTAGCAGAATTCCGATGTCCTCGGCTATTATCGGACCTGCATTGTCTGCACAATCACATTTTCTTGCCAAGTTGACCATTATGTTTATGAAGAAAACTTTCTCTGTCTTTTTTAGGACAGCCTGTGCTCCTTGTGCCAGTAGATTGTCGAAGTGAGATAAGTTTGGTTTTAGGACTCCATGAGGGCAGTTTAAGATGCATGATGAACAACCCCAGCAGGAATCTAAGTCGAAAACTGCTTTTTTGTCTTTCATCTCAATGCAATGAGCAGGACAGCTTTCTTTGCAGACCCCACAACCCTGACATTCTGCAGTGTATTCGGGCATAGCTCCTCCATGAATATCTGCTTTGCTCTGTCTTGAAACACAACCCATACCTATGTTTTTTATCGAAGCACCTATTGCAGAGCAGCTATGGCCTTTGACATGAGTTATGACTAACATCCCATCAGCTTCTGTTATGGGTTTGCAGACATGGACAGCCAGGTTTTTTGTTTTTACATCTACAGATTCATCTGATATTATAATCGGACATCCGATGCTTTCTTCTGTAAACCCGTGCTCTTCTGCAGTCTTGTAGTATTTTTCTACTGTGTCTCTTCCACCAGGATAGACAACTGGAGAATCAAAAAGAAATGGGTTTAGATTCAATTCTTTTAGTGCTGATATTATTTTTTTGATTATATCTGGCTTCAGGTAGAACTTATTATGGGTCTCACCCATGTGCACTTTTACAGCTATCTTCTCTCCTTCTGAGAATACAGCCGGAATCTGCTGCTTAATTGTCTCTTCTAGCTTGTCTAATTCTTTTATGAAAGTTAGCTTTTGCATTGTGCTGGTTAAATCTTATTTGGTATTTATTTCTTTGCAAAACTTGCTGCTATAAGCAGCGGGAATGCTATAGATGCATCACAATGAACTTTTGCTCTTGGGGCATGAGGCTTTATCTTTGCCCAGGTTACTGCTTCTTCATGATTTCCTCCTGAATCTGATGCGTCGTAATAGTCTGATGTTGATATCTGCACTGCATAATCAAAGCCGTCTTTGAAAACATTTGCGAGCAGTGTGTAGTGCTTGGAGATTCCTCCTCCAAGTATGATAGCTCCTGTCTTTTCACAGTTTATAACATAGTCGACGAGTTTCATGTGATCTGCTGCCACATCTATTACAAATTCAGGATGGCTTTTCTTGAAGAAGTAAAGGATATCTCCGATAGCTCCGTCTATAATTCCAGGGCAATAGACTGGAATGTTGTTCTTGTATGCATGATAAAGGAAAGAACTTTCGTGATCATATTCTTTTAGTTCTTCCATGACTTTTCCCATCATGTGGCATAGGCCTGAAGGTGTGATTGGTTCTTTGTCTTTGCTTTGTTTTTTCAGCAGTTTTTCGAATACTTTTTTTATAAAGAATTCGAAATGAGTGTAGTGTTGGTTTGTAGCGTAGATGTTTCCGATCCTTACAACTCCTGCTTCGAAAAGCTGTTCCCCCTTTACATGAAAATTTCCAACCCTGAATGGGGAATGTGCTTTTATGGCATCTTCTTCTATCCCACCAGCAGTAGTACACATAACGCTGATTTTTTTGTTCTTTGTAAGGTATTTTATCGATTCTCTTAATCCTGATGATATCATATTTGCTGTGAATGACAAAAAGATAGGTGTGTTTTCATTTATCATCAGGTTAGTTATTGTTATTGCAGAGCTAAGCTCAGCTGCCTGGATGCCTGAAGTGGATAGTGATTTTATGAATTTTTCAAAGTTGAATCCATCTTCAAAATCATACCCTTTAATCTCTGGCAGATCGCTCAGGTCAACAGGTTTTTTCATCTTTTTATAGAGTTCATTGCTCTCTTCCATTTTTAGATTCCTCCAAGAGTTTATTGTTATGATAAAAGTGTATTAACTATTAAAAACAAGAAAAAGCCTATGATCCATTCTTTCTAACAGAGCTCATATTTAGAGGCTGTTAATAGGGAAAAATATATAAATCTATGTGAAATCTTATGCGTCAGGTGATATGAATGACAATAGTCGGTTTTAATTTTAGCAAAATAAGTGTAGAAAAAAAAGAGGCAGCAAAGGGAAAGATTACAATAAATAATAACATCGCGATAAAAAGTGTTGAGAAAAAAGATCTTTCACTGGGAGCAGCAAAACAAGAAGGTGTTAAGTTCGTTTTTGCATTTGTCTCAAAATATGATCCTAAATTTGCAGAAATCTTACTTGAAGGAGATGTCTTGTATCTGGCAAGTTCTGAGGAAGTTAAGAAGATAGTAGATGGATGGAAGAAGACAAAGAAAGTTTCTAAGGATGTCATGGCTCAGATAATGAATACTGCACTGACAAAATGCAATGTACAGGCTCTGATATTGAGCAAGGAAGTTAACTTGCCTCCACCAATTCCTTTGCCTAGCGTTGAAGTGAGTGCAAAGAAATAAGTTCTTTTTCTTCTCTTATTTTTCTTTATTTAACCAAAACATTTAAAAGTAACAAGTTGGTGTATTTGTGTAAAAAGGGGTGTTAGTCTAAAGCTTAGTTGGTGATATTTATGGCAGATAAATCTGAGAAGGATGTGAATCTTAAGGTTGCTGAAGCTGTACAGGATGATGTAAATAAAGGCATAGTGAGAATTGATTCTGGATATATGCAGCAGATCGGAGTAAGACCTGGAGATATCATCGGTATAAAAGGAGAGAAAGAAACTGTTGCGATAGTTGACAGAGCATACCCGGGAGATATCGGACTGAATCTGATAAGGATGGATGGTATTGTAAGAAGGAATGCCAAGACAGGTATCGGAGAGATAGTTAAGGTTAAAAGAGAGGATGTTAAGGAAGCTCAGAAGGTTGTAATAGCACCAGCTAAGAAAGGAGTTATAATCAGAGCGTCATCAGCTACGTTTAAGCAAGGACTGCTTGGAAGGGCTATGATCAAAGGAGATATCGTCAGTTTAGGAGGGGCCAGACAGAGAAAGAGCACTATGGAAAGCTCCCCATTTTTTGAAGACGTGTTCAATATTCTTGAGGAAAGTATGGCTGGATTCGGTTTTGGAGATATGAAGTTTGTTGTTGCAGATTCAAATCCAAAAGGCGCTGTTATAATATCTGAAGTTACTGAGATTGTTCTTAATTCTGAGGCTGTTGAGGTTGAGGAAGAGGCTATACCTGAAGTAGCTTATGAAGATATCGGCGGGTTGGAGATAGAGATTAAGAAGATAAGGGAGATGGTTGAGTTGCCTCTGAAGCATCCTGAGATCTTTGAAAGATTAGGGATAGAACCACCAAAGGGTGTGTTGTTACATGGTCCTCCTGGAACAGGAAAGACATTATTAGCTAAGGCTGTCGCTAATGAGACGAATTCACATTTTATTGTCATTAATGGACCTGAGATAATGAGCAAGTATTACGGACAGAGTGAGGAGAATCTGCGTAAGAAGTTTGAGGAAGCTGAACAGAATGCTCCTTCGATAATATTTATTGATGAGATTGATGCAATCGCTCCAAAAAGGGAAGAAGTTAAAGGAGAGGTTGAAAGAAGAGTTGTTGCACAGCTGCTTTCGATAATGGATGGATTAAAATCAAGAGGAAAAGTAGTTGTTATTGCAGCTACAAATGTTCCTAATATATTAGATCCTGCTTTGCGTAGGCCAGGAAGGTTTGACCGTGAGCTGGAGATAGGAGTTCCTTCAAAAGAAGGAAGAGAGAAAGTTTTGAAGATCCATACAAGGAATATGCCATTGGCTAAGAATGTTAGGCTTACAGATATTGCTGAGGTCACCTATGGTTTTGTAGGAGCAGATCTTGAATCTTTATGTAAAGAAGCAGCGATGGTTGTCTTGAGGAAAGTACTGCCTGACCTTAAACTTAATGAGCAGGAAGCAATACCAAAAGAAGTTTTGGAGAAATTGAAGATCACTAAAAAGGATTTTCATGAGGCTTTGAAATTTGTAAGGCCTTCTGCTTTGAGAGAAGTTCTGATAGAAGTTCCTAATGTCAAATGGGAAGATATCGGCGGAATGCAGGATGTGAAGCAGGAACTGATAGAGGCTGTTGAGTGGCCTTTAAAACATCCAGATGCATTCAAGAGATTAGGTGTCAGACCGCCTCGTGGGATTTTAATGTATGGTGCTCCTGGAACTGGGAAGACTTTGATGGCTAAAGCTGTGGCTAATGAGAGCAAAGCTAATTTTATCCTTGTTAAGGGTCCTGAACTGCTTTCTAAGTGGGTCGGTGAGAGTGAGAAAGCTGTAAGGGAGATCTTTAAGAAAGCGAGGCAGACATCACCTACAATAATCTTCTTTGATGAGATTGATTCATTAGCTCCTCGTCGTGATATAAGTTCAGATAATCAGGTTACTGAGAGAGTTGTCAATCAGCTTCTTACTGAGATGGATGGGTTGGAGGAGCTGCAGGATGTTGTTGTAGTTGCTGCAACAAACAGGCCAGATCTTCTGGATACTGCATTGCTTAGGCCAGGAAGATTTGACAGGATAATATTAACTCCGATTCCGGATACAAAGACCAGGGAGAAAATATTTGAAGTACATACAAAAGGGATGCCGATCGAGGGTGTGACTTTTAAGAAATTGGCTGAGATGACTGAAGGATATGTCGGTGCTGATATAGAAGCTATTGCAAGAGAAGCTGCAATACTTGCTTTGCGTAAAGATATAGGTGCTAAGAAGATTTTGGCAAAGGATTTTACAGAAGCTATGGGCAGAGTTGGCCCTTCTGTTAACAAAGAGATCGAAAAGACTTACAAAGAGCTGAAAGATCAGTTCAAGGCAGCGCGCGGGAAAGAGCTGATGGAAGAAAAACCATCTTATCTAGGATGAAGCTTAATACAATAGTCAGATTTTTGAATAAGGAACTTGGTGTAAGTAAGATAGATGGTGCTAGGAATGGACTGCAGGTGAAAGGTTCTGAGGATGTACAAAAGATAGTTTTTTCTGTGGATGCTTCAATGGAGTTATTTGAAAAAGCTAAAGCAAAGAAATGTAATCTGGTTATCGTTCATCATGGTTTGTTCTGGAAAGGAATTAAGGATAGTTTTAATCTTAGAAAAAAAGCAATTGCTTTTTTGAAAAGAAATGGCATATCTTTGTATGCATCACATCATCCTATTGATTCTAATATAACTTATGGTAATAATTCTGAACTAGCAAGGATAATTAAAGCTAAGAATCTTAAGAAATTTGGTCTTTCACATGGTCTGGTCTGGGGCTGGCAAGGAATTATAAAACCTATTTCTTTGAATAAAGCAGTCTCTGTATATAATAAAGCGCTTAAGACTAAATTCCAGATATTTAATTTTGGTAAGAGTAAGATAAAAAGCATTGCTTTTTGTTCTGGTGGAGGGACCTTTTGGATGGATGAGGCAAAAAAGAAAAAAATAGATTTGATTGTTACAGGAGAGATGAAACATATGCTGTATCATAAGGCAAAAGAGCTTAAGCTTAATATTATTGCAGGTGGGCACTATAAGACTGAAATGGTTGGTGTTAAAGCACTTATGGAGTTATTGAAAGAAAAGTTTAAAATAAAAACAGAGTTTATTGATGTTCCAACAGGATTATAAAATGGCAAAAGCAGGAGATAAGGTAAAAGTTGTAAAAAAAGATAGTGAAGAAGTAGAAGGAATCCTTATGCCGAGGCCTGAAATTCTTGAGAAAGGTATTACTGTCATAAAGCTTGACAGCGGATATAATGTTGGAATTGATGATAAGAAGGTAAAGGAGATAAAAGGTGTTGAGCAGTATAAGGCTAAGCAGAAGGAGAAGAAAGAGCTGAAGTTTGATGATAAGCTGCCAACAGTTGCAATACTTTCTACTGGTGGCACGATATCATCTAGAGTTGATTACAGGACTGGAGGAACAATAGCTGAGCTGACTGCTGAAGATTTTGTTTCTATGTGTCCTGAACTTGAGAATATCGCTAATATCAAAGCTAAGAAAGTAATGAGTGTGATGACTGAAGATATGACTTCTAAAGAATGGACTGATATAGCAAAGGCTATTGCTGAAGAGATAAAAGATGTTGATGGAGTTGTTGTGACTATCGGAACTGACACCCTTCATTTTTGCAGTGCTGCATTATCTTTTTTAATTAAAGACCTAAATAAGCCAGTCGTAATAACAGCTGCGCAAAGAAGTATTGACAGGGGAAGTTCTGATTCTTTTATGAATTTGATCTGTGCTGTCAGTGCTGCTGCTAAGTCAGATGCAGCTGAAGTTATGACATGTATGCATGGAACTACTAATGATGATTACTGTCTTTTGATCAAAGGAACTAAGGTCAGGAAGATGCATACTTCACGTCGTGATGCATTCAGGCCTATCAATGATATGCCAATAGCTAAGGTGTTTTTTGACGGGAAGATTGAAGTCTTGAATGATGATTATAATAAGAAAGCTGAGGGAAAAGTAGGTGTAAATGAAAGATTTGAGGACAAGGTTGCATTAGTCCAGGTGTATCCTGGAATGGAACCTGAGGTGATAGATTTTTATGTTGACAAAGGCTTTAAAGGGATTGTTCTATCAGCTACTGCTTTAGGACATGTTCCACAAAAGCTTTATCCGAATATCAAAAGTGCTATCGAGAAAGGTGTTCCTGTAGTTATTGCTACTCAGACATTATATGGAAGGACACATCCTTTAGTTTATTCAGCTTTGAGAGCATTGTCTATCGAGCTTGGATGTATTTTTGTAGAAGATGTGATGCCAGAGGTTGCTTATATCAAATTAGGATTTGTGTTGGGACAGGTCAAGGAGAAGGAAAAGATCAAGAAGATGATGACAGAGAATATTGCTGGAGAGATAACTTCAAGATCTTTGCCTCAGACTTTTCTTTATTAGAATGCAAACTATAAAAGATTTCTTGAACAAGATCAAATGGGATGAGAAGTTAGCTAAGGAGGATTTTGTTGTTTATTATCTTGATAAGGTTTCTAACATGTTAGTTGGTTTGGAGTTTAAAGAGATCATTAGGTTGGAAGGAAGTTTTATGGTCATTGAGAAGGACTCTAAAGAAACTTATATTCCACTGCATAGAGTCAGAGAAGTTAAGGAGAGAGGTAAGTTAGTCTGGAAGAGGTAGTTATTTTGTAGCTTTCATTACAAAAAGGTCAGCTTCAAGAAATTCTGATGTATGCATATTACTGACTATCTCGATATTTTTGTACCCATGCCTTTTGAATGATGCTTTATATTGTTCAAAACCATACTTTCCAAAGCGTTCTGGTGCTCTAGCGATCAGAACAATATTATCACTTGTTTTGCTAAGGAAATCCATCGCTTCTTCATCGACTAAATCTCTTTGACCATGTAAAAAATTATTTGCAACATATCTTCCTATAATTGCTTCGTGCAGATTTTTATAGTCTGCTTTGTCCATCTTTATGAATATCTCAGGATTCAGGCCATTAATATGAGCGCGGCTTTGTGCTTTTTCTATAGCATAATCATTTATATCAATACCAACATAAGAAACGTTATCTTTTTCTGACGCGGCAAAACACCCAAGAAGACCAGACATGCAGCAAGGTTCGAATAAGTCCTGATAATCTTTTGTTTCAGCAAGTACGACGTCAAAGAACTCCTTTGTTATTGGGTAGTCTAAACTGTCCATCAAGTCATCTAAGTTTCCACCATAAAAGAAGTCAAATGATTTACTTTTTTCAAATAATTTGGCTGATTTCTTCTCCTCTTCTGTAACATTATCTATTGTTTTATGATATATGCGGTTCCTTGATAGAAATTCTTCTGTTTCCATAAGTAATAGATGTTTTTCTAGTATATAAATGTTTCGTTTATTTACCACCCCATAGGGGTTAATTATAAAGGGTAAGGTATATAAATTCTGGGCTTATAGCGTCTCTTATGGATTATGAAAAATTGGGGTTTAAATGTGGTATCGAGATACACCAACAGCTAGAGACTCATAAGCTGTTCTGTGAGTGTCCTTCTATAGTTCATGATAAGGATCCAGATGTGTACTTTATAAGGCGTCTGAGAGCTGCTGCAGGCGAGACTGGAGAGATTGATGCAGCTGCTGCACATGAGCAGGCTGAAGGCAAATATTACCTGTATGAAGGCTGTTCTACTTCTTCTTGCTTAGTTGAGATGGATGAAGAACCACCACATCCAGTGAATAAAGATGCTTTGGAGATTGCTGTGCAGATAGCTATGATGCTTAATGCTAAGCTTGTTGATGAAGTGCAGGTCATGAGAAAGACTGTTGTTGACGGAAGCAATGTTTCTGGTTTTCAAAGGACTGCTCTGATAGCTCAAGATGGTTATGTTGAAACTTCAAAAGGAAAAGTCAAGGTTGATTCTGTATGTCTTGAAGAAGAGGCTGCAAAAAGAGTTGAAGAAAGCAATGAGTTTGTTAAGTTTAGATTAGATAGATTAGGAGTTCCTTTAGTGGAGATAGCTACTGATGCTTCTATAAAAGATCCTGAACATGCTAAGGAAGTTGCTGAAAAGATCGGGTTAGTTTTGAGGAGTACTGGAAAAGTTAAAAGAGGAATTGGAACTATAAGACAGGATGTTAATATTTCTATAAAAAAAGGAAACCGTATCGAGATAAAAGGATTTCAGGAACTGAAATCAATGCCAAGAGTAATAGATTATGAAGTTAAGAGACAGAAAGAGTTAGTTGAGGCTGGAAAAGAAGTTACTAAAGAAGTAAGGAAAGCTGAAGCTGACGGAAAGACTTCTTTCTTGAGGCCTATGCCTGGAGCTGCAAGGATGTATCCTGAAACAGATGTTGTTCCTGAGAAAATATTCTACAAAGATTATGATATTCCTGAGCTTATTGAAGAGAAAGCTCAAAGGTATGAGAAGGAATTGAAATTAGGAAATGATCTTGCTTTGAAATTAGCTAAGTCGAACAAAGCTGTCTGGTTTGATAAGTTTGTCAAAGTGTTTAAGAATGTTAAGCCTGCTTTTATAGCTGAGACTTTAGTTTCTTCTTCTAAAGAGATAAAGAGGAAGTTTAGCGTCGATGTTGTTAATTTAACTGATAAAGAATATGAAGAGATATTCAGATATCTTGATTCTGGAAAGATCTCAAAAGAATCTGTGATGAATGTCCTTATCGATTATGCGAAAGGGGAATTTAGGATAGAGAAATATGCTCTGATGGGTGAAGATGAGCTTGAGGCAGAAGTGAAGAAGATTTTGGATGAGAATAAAGGAGCTCCTGCAAACGCTTTAATAGGAAAAGTGATGGGTCAATTAAGAGGAAAGGCTGACGGAAAGAAGATAGTTGAGATTGTTAAGAAGTTAACTGAATAATTTTTCTATGTCTTTTTTTGAGAGTTTTTTGAATCTTCCTTGTTTTAGGTCTCCCAGTTTGAGATTTCCAATCTTAATTCTTTCTAAATGCTTTACTTTGAACTCCATCTCTTTGAAGATCTTTCTGATAATTCTGTTTCTACCTTCGTGGATTGTCACTTCTAAGAATGAAGGGTTGTGTTTTTTTATCTTTGCAGGTGTTTTTCTTCCTTGGACTTTAACTCCGTTTTCTATTATGGATATTTCTCTGTTTGTTATCGGTTTGTTCAATCCGACCATGTATGTTTTTTTTGTTTCGTTTCTTGGATGTGCAATCTTGTTTGCAAAGTCTCCATCGTTAGTTAGTAGGAGGAGTCCTGATGTGTTGTAGTCTAATCTTCCTACTGGAAAAACCCTTTCTTTTATGTTTATATAATCCATGACTGTCTTGTATTGATTGTCTTTTACAGCTGTGACACAACCTAATGGTTTGTTGAACATCAGATAGATCTTTTCCTCTTTTTTTACTAGATTGCCATCAACATAGATCTTATCTGTCTCTTCAGCCTGGTCTCCGATTGAGATGATCTTTTTATTGACACTAACTCTGCCTGCTTTGATCAGTTCTTCAGCCTTTCTTCTAGAACAATATCCATAGTTGCTTAGCAGTTTTTGGACCCTGTGCATATGGCCTGGAGAAGGGCCTGAGGTTATAAAAGTATGGTATTATGCTACCAAAAGCTTTATAAATTTCCATCAAACACCCTCAGCATATAAGATACTCTATAAAACAACGAGATAACTCGGAGGGGAATTAAATGAGCGAAAATAAGTATGTATATGACTTCACTGAAGGAAAAAGAGAACAGAGAGAGCTTCTAGGAGGAAAAGGAGCTAATTTAGCTGAGATGACTAATATAGGAATCCCAGTGCCATTTGGATTTACAATCACAACTGAGACATGTGACTTGTTCTATAAGAACGGAAAAAGCTATCCTGCAGGATATGATGATCAGTTAAAAGAGAAGATAAAGATAGTTGAAGAGAAGATGGGTACAAAATTAGGAGATCCATCAAATCCTCTGCTGCTTTCTGTAAGATCAGGAGCAGCTGTATCAATGCCAGGAATGATGGATACAGTACTGAATCTTGGACTGAATGAAGTTGTTGTTGAAGGGATGATCCAGAAGACTGGAAATGAAAGATTTGTAAGGGATTCTTACAGAAGATTCATCCAGATGTTTGGAAACGTTGTTATGAACGTTGAACATCATGATTTCGAGAAAATCCTTGACAATAAGAAAGAGACAAAAGGAGTTGAACTTGATACTGATCTTGATGCAAATGATCTGAAAGATCTTGCTAAAGAATATAAAGAGATGGTCAAGAAAGCAACTGGAAAAGATTTTCCAGATGAACCAATGGCACAATTACAGATGTCAATCGATGCTGTATTTGGATCCTGGAACAACCCAAGAGCTATCCTTTATAGGAAGCTGAATGATATCAAAGGCCTTCTTGGAACAGCAGTAAATGTTCAGGCAATGGTATTTGGAAACATGGGAGATACATCAGGAACAGGAGTTTGCTTTACAAGAGACCCTGCAACTGGAGAGAATGTTTTCTATGGTGAATATCTGATGAATGCTCAGGGAGAAGATGTTGTAGCTGGAATAAGAACTCCAGAGAAACTTGAAACACTGAATGATGTTAATCCTGAAGCTTACAAACAGCTTTGTGAGATAAGAGAAAAATTAGAAAAGCATTACAAGGACATGCAGGACATGGAATTTACAATACAGGAAGGAAAACTGTACATGTTGCAAACTAGAGCTGGAAAAAGAACAGCAGCTGCAGCTGTAAGGTGTGCAGTTGAGATGGTCGAAGAAGGACTGATCGATAAGAAAACTGCAATCTTGAGAGTTGATCCTGCTTCATTAGATCAGTTGCTACATAAGCAGATTGATCAGCTAGCAAAATCAAAACATAAAGCAGTTTCAAAAGGACTTCCTGCTTCACCAGGAGCAGCTGTTGGAGAAGTTGTATTTGATGCTGAAAAAGCACACGAATGGGCTGAGGAAGGAAAGAAAGTTATCCTAGTTAGAACTGAGACATCACCAGAAGATCTAATAGGGATGAATGCAGCTCAGGGTATTCTGACTTCAAGAGGAGGAATGACTTCACATGCAGCAGTTGTTGCTAGAGGAATGGGTAAATGCTGTGTTGCTGGATGTTCTGATGTAGTGGTTCATGAGAAAGATGGCTATTTTGAAGTTAATGGAGAACAAGTTAAAGAAGGTGAGTACATAACTCTAGATGGAACTGAAGGAGAAGTATTCATCGGACAGATACCAACTGTTGATCCTGAACTTTCAGGAAATTTTGGAACACTTATGGAATGGGCTGATGAAGTAAGAAAACTGAAAGTTAGGACAAATGCAGATACACCACACGATTCAGAAGTTGCAATCAAATTTGGAGCAGAAGGAATTGGTCTTTGCAGAACAGAACACATGTTTTTTGAAGGAGACAGGATCAAAGCTATGAGAGAGATGATCTTGGCTAAAGATCTTGACGGAAGAAAGAAAGCTCTTGATAAGCTGCTTCCTTTCCAGAAAGCTGATTTCAAAGGACTGTTTGAAGTTATGAAAGGAAAACCAGTTACAATAAGACTGTTGGACCCTCCACTACATGAGTTCTTGCCTAGGGAAGAAGCTGACATAGCTGAACTAAGCAAAGAGATGGGAGTAAGTGTTGATGAACTGAAGCAGAAGATTGAAGCTCTTCATGAACAGAACCCGATGCTTGGACACAGAGGATGCAGATTAGGAATAACTTATCCTGAAATAACAGAGATGCAGACAAGAGCAATTATCGAAGCTGGCCTAGAAACTGGAGATGATACTCTAGTTCCTGAGATAATGATCCCTTTGGTTGGAAATGTTGAAGAGTTCAAAAACCAGAGAGCAATTGTTGTAAAGACAGCTGATGATATAATCAAGAGTGCTGGATCAAAGATGGAATACAAAGTTGGAACAATGATTGAGGTTCCAAGAGGAGCTTTGACATCAAATCAGGTTGCAGAGGAAGCTGATTTCTTCAGCTTTGGAACTAATGACTTAACACAGATGACATTAGGATTTTCAAGAGATGATGTAGGAAGCTTTGTACCTGAATACATCGAAAAAGGAATCTTGGAGAAAGATCCTTTCCAAGTGCTTGATCAGACTGGAGTCGGTCAGTTGGTACAGATGGCTGCTGAGAAAGGTAGAGGTGTTAAGAGCGATCTTAAATTAGGAATCTGCGGAGAGCATGGCGGAGAGCCAAGTTCAGTTGAGTTCTGCCACAGAACTGGTTTGAATTATGTAAGCTGCTCACCTTACAGGGTTCCAATCGCAAGATTGGCAGCAGCACATGCAGCACTGAAAGAGTAAAACTCTTTCTTTTTTTATTTTATAATTTTAGAGGTGATGGAGTTAGGAGGTAGACTCAATTGGGAGAGAAGTTTAGGATTGGGATGATCTGTGGTAAATTAGGAGATACTGATGGGGTCAGTCTAGAGGCAGATAAATGGAACCATATGCTTGGAGAATTAGAGCATGAAGTGTTTACTATTGCTGGAAAATATCCCAATAGACTAGAGAATGTCAAGCCTGAAAACCAGATAACCCTCCCTTCTTTAAGTCTTGATTCTGATGAACAGAAAGAGTATGAAAGGGCATTTTTTCCTAATCTGTTATATGGCAATAGCAGGGAGGTCGACAGTTCAACTGTACGAAGAAACGTGGAGAAATTAAAAGATAGAGGCATGGAACTTAGAAATCAAATATATTCTGAGATAAAGAACCATGATATCGATGTAATAATACCTAACAACACAAATGCTATGCCTATGACTTTGGAAGGAGCTATGGCTTCTTTTTATCTAACTGGAAGAGATATGGTTGCAGGCGTGTTTCATAATCATGATTTTAGATGGGAGAGGACAAGGTTTGTGGACAGTAATATAGAAGACCTGTTGGAGGATATAATGCCACCAAGAAACCCAGGTATACAGCATGTAGTGCTGTCAAGATATGCTCAACATAATCTAATGACCCAGAAAGGAGTTCATGATGCCATTATAATCCCTAATTGTGAGGATTTTGACAATCCACCTATGATGGATGATTATACAAGGAACTTTAGAAGTGATTTTGATTTTGCAAATGATAATGTATTGATCGTTCAACCTACAAGGATCATAAGGAGGAAGAATATAGAAGATTCGATCGATCTGATCTCTAAATTTACTAACAAATACCCTGAATTTAAGGATAAGGTTAGATTCATGATATCTTTGTATGAAGGAGATGAACCAGATAGAACCTATAAAAAAGAAATAACACATCTGGCAGAGAGAAAAGACATACCTGTCTATTTCTTAGGTGATGAAGGAAGAGTTGCTTCAGTCAGGAAGATAGATGGTGATGGAAAAAGAGTTTATACTCCAAGGGATGTTCTGGTCAATGCTGATCTGGTCACCTATCTGCCTTATTGGGAAGGTTTTGGAAATGCATTTTTAGAGGCTACAGCAGCCAGAAAGCCAATTGTTATGGCGGCTTATCTAGTCTATGATACTGACATAGCTACGAAAGGTTTTGATCATCTAGTCTTAAGGCGAGATACAAATAATGGACATAGCCTTTTGGTAGGTGAAGATAATCTAGAAAAGATATATGAGGTATTGACAGATCCGGTAAGAAGAGCAGATATGGTAAATAGAAATTTTGAAGTGGGCAGGCAAAATTTTGGATTTGATACTCTAAGAAAAAAATTACAATATACGTTTGAAGAAAGAGCATATAACGAAATAATTGCATCAAGAGGAAGGATAAGAAGGAGCAAGGTTAAATTTTCGATATAAGGTGAGAAAATGTTAGAACAAATCATGGAGCATCAGGATGAAATAAAGATCGGAGCTGCGATTGCACTCCCTGTTTTAGTGAGTGTAAATCCAAGACAGATGCTAGAAGATCTGGCGTATAGGGTTGTTAATTATTTTGGGAGTATAAGAAGAGACTATAGAGGGCAGAATAAAAAGAAAGTAGCCGCACCTAGGACGTATCCTAGTGATAATAATCCAAGATATGACAGAATGAACAGTATAAGAAAACATAAAAGAAGTGCTTTCTATTATTAAAAAAGAAAAGAAAAATAAATTTTATCCTATCATTTCTGCATCTACAGCAACTGCTTCTTCAATCATAGGAACTGGTTTAGGACCATAGTCATATCCTTGATATGGAAGCTTTACTGTGTTAAGCTCTTCAAGATCATTCTTTAAGTCATTGATCTTGATGTATTTGTTTGAGACTGTGTACAGGTTGTTATCCATATACAAGCTTCTCAGAACAGATGCTTCCCTGACCCAGTAAAAGTAGTCAGACTTGGATGAGGAATGTTTTACTTTTCCTAGCTCATCAAATCCAGTATCATCTACATTGAAGACATAAGCTCCGTTCCAGACAGTGTTGCTGTATCTGTATGCAGTGAGCTTTTCCCTTTCTTTAATTTCTGTGACTGGCAGGACTAATACTCCTTTTTCTTTGCTGAAAAGGAACGCTTTATGGTCATGCAGTACTGCGCTATCTGATCCTCTTTCCCCTATCTCAATTGAATCTATCTCTTTTGGTTTAGATACATCAGTTACGTCAAACATAGCGATCTTTACTCCTCCAATCCTTCCATCTTCATCTCCTTCTTTTCCAATCCCGATGATATGGTTGTCATCATATGGATGAAGGTATGAGCTGTACCCTGGAATCTTTAGTTCCCCTAAGATTTCCGGATTAGTTGGGTCTGAGAGGTCGATTACAAAGAATGGGTCTATCTGTCTGAATGTTACCATATATAATCTATCTCCTATGAATCTTGTTGAGTAGATCTGCTCGTCTTCTGCGATGTCTGTTATCTCTCCGATCTCTTTCATGTCTTTGTCTAGGATGTAAACATTGTTGTACTGGATCCTTTTTTGGTTCCAGATATTAACTGTTGTTGCAAGTCTTAGATTTCCTTCATGCTCGTCTAAGGAGAATTGGTTTAGTAATGAGCCATGAACTTCTCCCTGGGCTTGGTGTTCTATTTTTCCTTCGTCGATGCTTAGCTTATGGATTATTGTCTTTTTTCCTTCTAATGCTTTTTTCATATCGTACTCTTCTAAAGCGTCAGAGATTTCAACGAACATGTCTTCGTATTGATCCTGAAGCTGTTCATCATCCTCTAATACTTCATAGAAGTCTGAAAGAGTCTTTGATATGTCTCTCCACTTTTCATCTTCATTAGTGTTTTTGCTTATGATTTTGTCGATATCAGACTTTAGGTCCCCTTCTAGAAGAGGAACTATGATCTCGTAGAATCTTTCTTTCTCATATCCACTTCTATCATACCATCCCCATCTCCAATAGTTCTGTTTCTGGTATGCTATGTAGATGTTGTTTTCTGAGACCATCAGTGTGTTTGAATAGCCCATCATCAATGTTTTTGAGTCAATAACTTTGTTATTGCTTAGATCGATTGAAGCTATTGTGTTGAACTGATAGTTCTGCTCAGGATTATCGAAGTAGTAGATCTCTGGCTTTATTGTTGTGTCAGCCCTGATCAACGGTTCATTGATATATGTTCCATACATCGTGTTTTCCTGAGATACAGCGTAGATAATATCTCCGATCATCCTTGACTGGAAATATCTTCCTGTGATCGAGAAAGTGTCTTCTACTTTAGGATCTTCTCTGTCAGATATATCGAAGATATAGATCTTTGTCTTTTGCCTATATGAATCTCTTGGAACTATGTCATATTTCTGGAAGAAATATGCTTTCTCGTTAGCTTCTACGAATAAAGCTAATTTATCATCTTTTATGAAGATCTGCTTTGCTGTTTTTCTGCTATAATAGTCAGAATATTCATTTTCTATTTCAGTAGTTGAGATTATTTCTGCGTTTTCAGCATAGTATGCGTCGACTATCACAAGTTTGTTGTCAGCGATGATGTAGATATATCTTCCATCATTTTTTACATAGTCTGCTTCATCAACTCCTTTGACTTGGGTGTTTGTTTCAGAATAATCATCTGCTGATTCTTTTGCAGTTGGCGATATGCTTCCTACTGAAACAGTCTCTTCTGCCATTACCATATCAGCAGTTTCCATAATCATACCTCTTGCTGAACCAAAGCCCATGTCATAGCTTGGGGTTGAGGCAGTTGATTGTAGTCTTAAGAATGCTTTAAGTTCATCGATATCTTTGAACTTTTTCATCTGCTGTGTTGTTGCAGTCTCTTCAGCGCTTAGCTGTATCGAGATCTTATCTTCAAAATCTCCTTTTGGTATGTTGATCTGGGTTGTATCACAACCGCTTAATGTCATGCTTAGGACAAGCAAGGTTGTTATTAATGCCAATGTTTTTTTCATTTTAATTTCCTCCGTGTTAATCTGTTTTTTTAATTTTTAAATATCTTTTGTTTAATGGCTGTAAAGACTTTGATATATAAATAGGGAAAAGTAGAGTTTGAAATGGATTGAAGCTAAAAGTCAGAAAAATAAGGTAATAAGGCCTGAGAAGGCAGAATTCAATAGAATTTTGTACCTATTTTTTTCTTCTAATGTAGGAAATTAACAAGTATAATCCGAGTGCCGATATAGCTCCAATCAAGAACCACAAAGCAGGTGAGTGCCAGATGGAGGGCTCTTTGATAATTTCAACTATTTGAGGGGCTGTTTCAACTGTTTTTTCTATAGTCTGATTAACTCCTTCAGCTGCTGCGTCAGCAACTTCAAGGACTATTTCAGAAGCTCCATCAATATCAACCCCAGCAGAGGGTAACATTTCAAAAACGGCTTCAGCAGTAGCTTCTTCAACAACTGTTTCAGCAGCCATAGGTGCAGCCTCTTCAACTGCTCCAGTTGCTATACTTTTACTAAGTACTGGTTCAGCAGCAGGAGCTATCATAGATTCTTTAACATTGTAAGGGATGAATTTCTGAAAGACTTGCAATATGGCAGCACCGCCTAAAGCAATCGCTCCTACCGGGAGAATGGACCTCAGCTTCTCTTTTAAGCCGAAGGTTGATTTCGGAGCAATTATTATGTATTTGTTTGCAAGCCTATAATGCAGGATCTCTTTTCCCTTTTCAGAATAATGGAATTCTTCAGCTTCTACAAGATTTCCTTTCTGCAAAGCTTGAAGATTGTAATGTATTGTTGATATAGGAACTTTCAGCTTTTTAGCTAGTTCAGATTCTGTAGCTTCATTCTCTCCTAAATAATCAAGTATTTTTCTGCAGGTATCGTTGCTGACTACTTGAGCTAGTTTCTTTGCCTGATCTTCCTGAAGTGATACAAGCACAAAAGTTTCTTTTTTTCTTGGCATAGAAGTAAATTAGATGTTCTTTTATAAATAGTTTTTGATAAGTTTAAGATGAGTTGAAGTTATTTATGTTTTCTGTAGAATTCTGCGATGTTTTCAATCAGTTTTTTTGTGTCTTTTTTATTTCCTGTCTTCCTGTACAGTTCTGGTTTTAGGAAAGGACAGCTACCTTCAAGATTTAGCTCATGATTTAATCCTTGGAAAAGTGCGGACCTATTTTCTATCTTAGGAATATAAAATAATAGCAAGTCATTAATCTTGTTATAATGATGCTCATCTGCAGTTCCGAGAACTTCATCATTACGAGTCAGGACGAAGGCAGTTGGAATATTCCCCTGATTATATCTTTGATAGTGGTTTCTTATCCCATCTTTATCTATCTTTGAATGTGCTTGCAGAACATGGTTACAATGACCTCGTTTTTTAGATATTCCTGTTTTGTAAAGTACTTTGTCGATAAAAGGCAAAGCGCCTTCAAAAGCGTTCAATAATTTAACGCTTTTTTTCAGTCTATCCGGAAGGAATATAACATCACTGAATGGAGCGATCATATAATTTGAAGAGAATTTTTCTGGTTTTTTTGAAGCAGAATTTATGCTTATCATAGAACCTATTGAGTGTCCAAGAAGATGGACCTTCCCTTCTTCAGTATTAACAATATCTAACAAATCATTAGCACAATCAGCTGGGTGGAAGTATCCTTGTGATCCAGAATGCCCTCTGTAGTTATGAGCAACTACTTTGAATTCATCTGCTAAAGGTTCCAAAAGACACATATAATCTCTAAAATCACCACCAAGACCTTCTAAAAAATAGATTGTAGCTTCTGGTTTTGATAGGTGAGGAGATAACACTAAACCTTCTAGTGAAATGTATCCTTCTTCTCCAACTTTAAATTCAATAGTTTCTTTTTTGGGCATTTCTTCAATACTCTAGAATTAGCTCTAGAGGTCATAATACACCTCTTTTAGGCTGTTAAGCATTTTAGCTTTATAAACTTATCTGACAACTTCCCATTCTTTGTATGCTGCTCTGCCAGTTAAAAGATGATGCAGACCTTCGTAGATCCAGGTTGCGACAACTTTCGGATATCCTAATTTTCTGTATCTTCTTGCAGATTCAAAAATGACCAATGAACATACAAATTTTACTTTTCCAAGTTTCCTTAACCTGTAGAATAAGTCAAAATCTTCTGAACATGCGAGCTTTTCATTATACCCTTTGATTTTTTTGAATGCTGACATCCTTATGACCTGGAATTCCCCCCTTGCTCCACCAATCTTCAGTATGTTTGTAATATCATTATAGGTGTTGAATAGATGGTGGATATTGTCTATAAGCTTCTTTTCTTTTGGGTTGATCAGAACTTTTCCGGTCAAGGCTACAAGTTTTGGATCTTTGAATTCTTTGATGATCCTTTTGAAGAATGAATCTATATTTTTTACTCTGCAGTCAGCGTCTGTTACGAATAAGATATCTCCTTTTGCCTTGAAACAGCCAGCGTTTCTTCCTTGCGGAATGTTTTGTCTTTGTTTCTTTTTCCAGACAATAACTTTGTCAGCGTATTTTTTTGCTATCTTTACTGTGTTGTCTGTGCTTTTTCCGTCTGAAACTATAATTTCTAAGTCATATTTCTTCTTTAGTGGGAGGAATTGTTTGATTCCATCTTCTATGACTTTCTCTTCATTGTATGTTGGGATTACAACTGAGATCATTTTAAGAATTCTAATATGTGTTTTGAGACCTCTTCTGGTTTTCTGATTATTGTCTCATGGTCACAGTCCATTATTGAGACCAGTTTTGAATTTTTTATGATTTTTGAAAGCTCAACAACAGATTCTGGAAGAAGGAAGTTATCTTTATCTGAGGTTATCAGAAGAGCAGGAGTAGTTTTTGCTGCCAGATTATTTAGGTCTATATTGTATGAGAACATAAGCAAGTAGTTCCAGAGGAAGTTTCTTAATGGTGCTCCTGACAGGTCTTTCTTGAAAAGCTGATATTCTGTAAGGTCTTTAAGTTCACAGTATAAAGGATATTTGTATTTTCCTCTTTTTATGAAGCTTAGTGTTGCTATTGTCCAGATTATCGGTCTTAATAGCCAGTAGAATCTTTTTACAGATTTGTAAGGACAGTATTTGAAAGGAACTGTGTGTGGTGTATTGCATAGGATCATCTTTCTGACCTTATTGTCTTTTGTCATTGAATACTTTAAGACAACAGAGCCTCCAAAAGAATGGCAGATGAATACAGCATCATGGATATTTTCTTTGTTTAAGATAAAGTCTATGTCTTTAGCCATATTTTCTACAGAATAAAGCTTTCGTTTTGATGGTTTTTCACTCATTCCATGACCTCTTAGGTCTATTTTTAGAGTTGAGAAGTTTTGTTTTTCAAAGATATCAATCATATCGTTCCATGCTGAGGAATTTCCACCTATCCCATGTACAAATACAAGAACCGGCTTGTCAGATTCTTTTTTGTCATGTCTGTAAGCTACTTTAACTCCATCAAAACTTTCTATAACTTTATCAGGCATCATTTTAACTAATAGAAATACCGATTCCTTTAAAGCTTTTCGCAAGGAAATTATATACTTTCGCAGCTATAAGACACCCTATAAAACCTCCAAATAAGCCAACCAGAGGAGATGATAGTGCATATGGCAGATTTTCGAAGATAATGAAGAAGATACCCATAATTGGGAGGATAAAGAGTTCGAAAACTGCAACAAAGAAAGGAGTTGTTTTTAGGTCAATCGATTCAATTTTGACCTGTTTTTTGTTAATAGTCGTTTTTAGTCTCAGATCTGTGTGTTTTGCTATCAAGTTATAGATGATTATACAGAAGAATATTGCGATGAATGTGTTTACAAATCCAACAACAATGTTTCTTAGCAGCATATTTTCTATGAATCTATAGCTTAGAAATCTTTGAGATATGAATAGTATTGCAAGAAAGATTCCGTTGGCTAGTGAAGGGATAAAGACATCTAATTTTTCTAAAGTTTTTTTCTTTTTATCTAATATAAAGTTTACGCTGAATCTTAATGAGTTGAACAATAAGATGGCTAGAACTGCTCCGATGAATCCATCTACAAGTCCTGTCATAATTGTGCCAAAATTTATGTGTGGAAGGAGCAATAGCGTGAAGAATTCGAAGATTGCAATAAATATTGCAACATCGATTACATTTATCTTTGTTATATGATGAGTTTTCATAATAAAAGCGCACCTGAGGGGAAATTCGACTTGGCGTCGAAAACCTTGTAGCTTTCAGCTCCAAGCATTCGAACCCCCGACCTAAAGCTTAGGAGGCTTTCGCGCTATTTGTCCTACGGCCAATCCGGTCAATTCTTCGAATTGACAGTATCCAGACTGCGCTACAGGTGCATATCTGCTGTGAAATGGGTAATATTTTAATAGTTTTCTAAAATACCCCAGATCATGTATGGGATAAAACAAGAGCCGGAAGATTTCAGGGTTGACGAAGTTACAAATATAGAACCTAAACAGAGCGGGGAATATTCACTTTGGTGGATGACTAAGACCAATTACAATACCATGGATGCAGTTGTGAGGATAGCTAAGTCTTTGAATATTCCGGCAAAGTTTATAGGGTTTGCAGGAACTAAAGACAAGAGGGCTGTGACAAAGCAGTTGATCTCAATATCAAAGGTTTCTAAGGAGAAGATTGAGGAGTTGAAAATCAAAGATATTGAGCTTGAATTTTTTGGCCATTATGATAAGCCGCTTTCTTTAGGGGATCTTAAAGGGAACAAATTTAGGATAATTGTTAGTGGTGTAGATGATGTTCCTGAAGCGAAAAATAAGATGAGGAATCTTTATGGAGAACAGAGATTTTCCGGGCAGAATGCTGAGATCGGAAAGCTGATTATCAAAGGTGATTTTAAGTCTGCTGCTGAGAAGATAGCTGAATCTCAAGATAAGGTCAGAGAACATCTTGAAGAAAAAGAGAAGGACTATGTCGGAGCTTTGAGAAATATTCCTAAGAAGATACTTAGGATATATGTCCATGCATACCAGTCTTTATTGTGGAACAAGATGGCTGAGAAGATCGAGGATGATATTGATCTTCCAATCATTGGTTTTGGGACAGAATTTGAGGATTATAAGGTTGAGAAGATTGCCCAGGATCTTATGGATGAGGAAGGAATAGATTACAGGGATTTTATAATCAGAGAGATCCCAGAGCTTAGTGCTGAAGGCGGGGAGAGAAGAGTTTTTGTAGATGTCGAAGATCTTGAGATCGAGAAAAAAGAAAATAAAATAGAATTAAGATTTTTTCTTCCTAAAGGAAGCTATGCAACTGTATTTGTTGCAAGCTTATTTAGCTAATACTGCTTCTGTATCTGATACAATCTTTGGAAGCTCTTGTGAACCGTCAACATCTGACAAGATACCTTTGTTTCTGTAGAAATCTATCAGAGGAGCTGTCTGTTTTTCATAGACAACCAATCTATTCTTTACAGATTCTTCCTTGTCATCATCTCTCTGGAGAAGTTCTCCTCCGCACTTGTCACATTTTCCTTCTTCTTTCGGCGGGATAAAGATCACATTGAATATAGCTCCGCATCCTTTACATGTCCTTCTTGCAGAAAGCCTTTTGATTATAAGTTCATCAGGAGCTGTCAAGTTAACAACTTTGTCTATCTCTGTTATCTTGTCTAATGCTTCTGCCTGAGGTATTGTTCTTGGAAATCCATCTAATATGAATCCTTCTTTGCAGTCATCCTGTTTTATCCTTTCCTGGATTAATCCTATGACAACATCATCTGGAACTAAGTTGCCTGCATCCATGAATTTTTTTGCTTCCATACCTAATTCTGACTGTTCTGCTATTGCAGCTCTTAACATATCTCCTGTTGACAGCTGAGGTATGTTGTGGTTTTCTATCAGCTTTTTTGCTATTGTTCCTTTTCCTACTCCAGGAGCCCCTAACATAATTATTTTCATTTTATCACCCAAAATATTCCTGTGTCTCTTTTATATCAATCTTCTTTTGCCATGATTTTCTCATCTTAGAAATCTTTTCCATAAGCTTTGGCTTAAGCTTGTCCCATTCTTCTGAAAGTTCTGATATGAATTCAGCCTCTTTCTTATCATCACATTCTAAGGAAAGTTCAGCTGATGATCTTACTAAAGACATCATCTTTCTGAACATGTCATAGATCTCTAATTTTTCATCATCATCAAATGCCTTACATTCAAACATACAGACAATGTTTGTCTCTGGCTGGATTATCGGCTCAAGAATCTTTGCATAGAAATCAACCTTATCAATCATCTTTCTTCTTATATCTCTTAGCAAGAAAGAAGTTTCTTCAAGATCTGACAGCTCAAACTCATTGTCTATCTTCTTGAAGTCAGGAAGTTTCAGAGATTTCTTAAGTTTATTATATTCTTCTTTCATTTTAGATCAGGAAAGCCTCTGAGGGGAGTTGCACCCCTGACCTCGGGATTACAAGTCCCGCGCTCTAGCTAACTAAGCTACAGAGGCATAGTTATAAGTCAGAGGATTAAAGAGTACTTTAAAAAAGTTTCGCTAGAAAATTACTTTTTCCAAGAAGGATAGGCTTCTGTCTCGTGGAATTTCTCTCCTTCGAATGTTGGGAGGAATCTCTTCATCTGAAGGAACCTTTTCATAGCATCCTGCAGCTCATAGGTCTCCCTGTATAAGGAGAGCTTTAATTTCAGAAGCTCTTTGAAATAGATACGTTTTACATAAATATTCCAGAAATGTTTCAAGAACCAGTGATCTTTCCATTTTTGCCAGCCGACTAATTCAAGATAAGACCTGATCTTCATCTCAACTTCTCCTTTGTCTACCTTATGCTTCTTACCTTGATGCATTATCTCTGTTGATTTTAAGTAAAGACACTTATAATCAATCTTCAGCTTCCACTTATAGAAACTAGAAGTATTAAATGTTTTCTGAGGCCTCCACCATATGTGGATCTCCTTGAAACCAGCTTCATCCTGCTTTTGCAGATAGAAATCTTCCCAATGGTCTTTTGATCCATCAGCTGCCTTCCAATCATTTTCCATAAGCCATTCACGGATCATCCTGTAGAAGTTCTTAAGGTGGAAAACATCCTTGTATTTCAGTCTAAAAGCAGCAGCCCATACAACTGGGTTTTGATCAACTGGTCTCGCAGGCATGCTTTAAAAATACCTTTGATTATTTAAATAACTTTCGGAATTATGAGTTAAAAAGAAAACTTTATATAATCTCATCCAGTTTATGAGGATAAAATGATCGTTGGGGTTGTGGGAAAAGCGAACGTCGGGAAATCTACTTTTTTTAAGGCTGCTACTTTGGCAGAAGTGGAGATAGCTAACTATCCTTTTGCTACAATAAAGCCAAATTCTGGAGTTGGATACGTAAAATTAGAATGTGCTGATAAGCATTTTGGTGTACATTGTAATCCACGTGACGGATACTGTATTGATAACAAAAGATTTGTTCCATGCGAGATGATCGATGTTGCTGGTCTGGTTCCTGGGGCTCATGAAGGAAATGGAATGGGAAACCAGTTTTTAGATGATCTTAGGCAGGCAGATGTTTTAGTGCATGTTATAGATGTTGCTGGAACAACGAATGAGAAAGGGGAGTCTGTCGATGCGGGAAGCTATGATCCTGCAAATGATGTTAAGTTTCTGGAAGAAGAATTGGATTTTTGGTATCTTGGGATCATAAAAAAAGGATGGGAGAAATTTGCCAGGACAGTCATGCAGGAGAAAGGAGAGATACACAAAGCTCTTGGCAAACAACTTAGCGGTCTTAAGGTTACTGAGCAGATGGCTGAAGATGTGATAAAAAAGATGGATCTGGATTCTTCAAAGCCAGCTTCGTGGAGCGATGATGACCTTCTTAAGCTAGCTACTGAACTTAGGAAGCTTACAAAACCGATGATCATAGCTTGCAATAAGATAGATATGCCAACTGGAAAAGATAATTTTGAAAGACTGAAAGAGCAGTTTAGCGATCTTATGCTAGTTCCGTGCAGCGCAGAATCTGAACTGGCTTTGAAGGAAGCTGCAAAGCATGAGGTTATAAAATATATTCCTGGAGAGAAAGATTTTGAGATCCTTGATGAAGGAAAGCTTAATGATAAGCAGAAGACAGCTCTTGAATTTATCAGAAAGAATATTTTAGAGAAATACGGAAGCACTGGTGTGCAGGAAGTCTTGGATAAGGCAGTATTTGATCTTCTTAAGTATATTGCAATATTTCCTGGTGGAGTGAATAAGTTAGAGGATAGTGAAGGAAGAGTACTTCCTGACTGTTTTTTGATGCCTCCTGGAACAACTGCGCTGGATTTTGCGTATAGGCTTCACAGTGATTTTGGGGATAAGTTTATCAGAGCTGTTGATGTGAAGACAAAGATGACTGTGGGAAAAGAACATCAGCTTAAGCAAGGAGATGTTGTAGAAATAATAAGCAACAAATGATTATTTTTTATCTTTTGAGATGTCTTTACTTATAGCACCCAGATTCTTATCAACTATGATTGATGTTATGACTTTATTTTTTCCTGCGTTTTTTGCCTTGTATAAAGCTTTGTCAGCTTCTTTGATAAGCTCTTCATGATTTAATGAGTTGTTTATGCAGGTTGCAACTCCTAGACTGATGGTTACACTTCCGTTTGGCTGCTCTTCTTCTCCTTCAAAGTACTGCTCTTCTACTGCTTTTCTTATCCTTTCTCCTGCGATAGCAGCCTCATCAGGATTTGCTTCAGGAAGTACAATTATGAACTCTTCTCCTCCATATCTTCCGACTGTGTCTATGGATCTGATGTTTGATTTTAGAATGTCTGCGAGTTCTCTGAGAAGCCTGTCTCCCATAGGATGTCCATGTGTGTTGTTGTAGTTTCCAAAGTTATCTATGTCTAACAATGCTACTGACAGAGGTTTTTTAGCTCTTCCACTTCTAATAACTTCGTTCTTTAGAAGTTCCATGAAATATCTTCTGTTGTATAAGCTAGTTAAGTTGTCTGTTATCGCGAGTTGTTTGATCTTTGAATACTGTCTTGCGTTCTGGATCGCCATAGCAGACTGGTTTGCTATGATGGATAAGAAATCTATGTTATCTTTTAGTTTGTCAATAGAGTTTGAGTATATTGTTATAGCTCCGATTATGACATCATTTATTTTAATTGGCAGAGAGATTGAAGATGAATAAATATTTATGTTTGAGTCTGATTTGAACCTTTCATCAGAGCTGATGAACGGTATGAAAACATTATCTCTTGTCTTTAGGACATCTGTCATTATCTCTTTTTCAAATTCTGCGTATTGTTTGGGGATGTTTTTTTCATTAAGAACATATCTTTTGTTTTCTTTGTCAAATATTGTTATAGAGCATGCATCACCAATTCCTGAGTCTATAGTGAAGTTTATCATTGACTTGAATATCTTTTCTGTGTTAAGTGTTGAGTTAAGAAGGCCTGTGATCTTGTGGAGGATCTCTAACTCAGAAACCTTTTTGTCTGTTGTATGTTTTTCGTGGACTAATCCAGGGATTGTCTGCGATAAGCTATATAATAGTGTTGCAATTTTTTCAACATCTGTCGTTTCCCTGATCTTTATCTCTTTTATTGCGTCCAATAATTCCATGGCTTCTACTTTTATCTCTTCTGAAACTCTCCTGCATAAAGGAACATTTCTTGTCTTTTTTACAACAGAAGAACAAAGAACAGCTCCAATCTGTTCATCTTTGACCTTAACAGGGACCATTATGTTAAGAAGGCCGAAAGGGCAATAGTAGATAAGAATCTCATCTTCTTTGTTTTTTAGTTCTTCAAATTTTTCTTTTCTGCATTTATGACATTTATTGCATTTGTCTTTTGACTGTATGATCTGGCAGTAGAACGGAAAGTCTCCGGATTTGATGATTATATTTCCTTTTTCATCAATAGTCTGGATAGTATTTATGATAACCTGAGAGAACTTGTCCTGGATCTTTTTCCAGGTCTTAAGGTCAATTAGCTTGTCAAGCTTGCTGTTTTCCATAGTTTTTAACATAAGTTAATGAAGTTTTTAAGGTTTTTGGATGATTCTTTATATAGTAAAAATATATACATAACGTACTTTATAAATCAACGTTGGTAAAATATATATTTCTGAAGGTCTTTAATAGTAGGTGATTAGAATGAATGAGGTAAAAACGCAGAACAGGACGATTGATGATTTAATGAATTTAGATCCAAATACACTAAGTGAAGGAGATAAGCTAGGACTTTTGGATGCAATAAAGCATCTAGCTCTTAATAATCCTGAGTTTTCGGAAGAAGTACTGTCTGCAGGAGCTCCTCGTGATGGCACTACTAAGGCTTTCACTAAATTTTATTTTGAAAAGCATATCACACCTGAATTAGAGAGATATGCAATGACTGAGGGCCCAATATCTGTTGCTTTTGTTGATTATGATCATTTTAAACAAATTAATGATAATTACGGCCACATACCTGGAGGAGATTATGTATTAAGAGAGACAACAAGATTGATATCTGAGAATACAAGACATAAGCATGATCCAGGTTATGAACCAAGAGCATTGGATCTTATTTCAAAATATACATCAATTCCGACCAGGTATGGTGGAGATGAGATGGTAATATTCTTTAAGGCTGATGCGGATGGCGCAGCTAATGCTGCAGAGAGAATAAGGGGTATAGTTGAACAACATGATTATATAGCTTCAGATGGAAGAAAGATAGATGTTACTTTAAGTATAGGTGTAACTCAGTTTAATCCTGAATATGAGACATTACAAGATGCAATCGATAGAGCGGATAAAGGACTATATCGTGCGAAGAAAAAAGAAGGAAGGAATAAAGTAGTTAATGTTGATCAAGATGGAGGTATGAATGTAATACCATTGAGACCAGAAGAGTTTTACGAACCAATGCCGCAATCAAAGGCAGCTTAATCTTCCTGCTTGAAACTTGCAGGAAGATCGATCATGTATTTACCTTCCTCTAGTTTGAAGATTAAAGGTTCGTTCTTGAATAAGTGCACTAGATCTAGTTCATATTTTCCCGGTTTTAGAACTCTTATCGCTTCTATGTCTAGAACTATTGGTTTTTCTTTGTCTATGCTAGAACCGACCAACTCAAAGACATCTTTTTCTACTTCTTTGACCTCTTTTTTTGTAAGTTTTGGAAGCTCTTCTTTCTTGATCTCTTCAAGTTTCTGTTTTTTAATGTAGAAGAACAGTTTTCCGCCGCATTTGCAGCCTTTCAGGATCTCTTCAGAACCATCTTCAAAGAAAGTGTTGCAACGAACACACTGGTGTGGCATATTTTACCTCTTTTTCCTTCTTTTTGTCTTTCCTTCTTTTGTGAAAAGCTCGATCTTGTTAGGATCTTTCTTTATCTCTTTTACAACAGTTGCAGGGCCTATGATAGTCATGCCTGTCCTGTCTCCTAATAAGAACTCATAGACACCTTTCTTGAACTTTTCTGCAAAAGTTTTGTAATTTTTATTTGGATATATGACTGAGAGCTCTATACCTTTGAATTTCTCGTCGATCTCTTCCATAGTTATCTCTATCAGGTCTTTCTCTTCTTCTTTTTTTAGTCTTCCTTGAAGCAGGACTATCTTGTTGTCTTTGACCACATTAAGAAGTTTCTGGATCCTCTTAGCAGAAGATAATGCTTCAATATCATTGTATGGGATAAATTGTAGTGTAACCATCTTATTTACCTGCGATCTTGAATAATGCACCGTAGAAGTTATCTACATTGTTGCCGTATTTAGCTGAAACACCAACAACATCATATTGAGGGAATGCCTCTTCTATTTTCTTTATCTTTGATTTTTTCAGGTCAACCTTGTTCGCTGCAATAAGGACTGGTATGTTTCTTGCTGCAAGGTTTCCTATTATCGTTATGTTTACCTGTGAATAAGGGTCTTTTGTTGAGTCTAATACGACTACAACAGCATCCATGTTGTCAAGCCATTTTACAGAGTCTATAACTCCTTTTGTAGCTTCTTTTGCTCTTGCTTTAGCCTGCTTTTCTTTCATTCCAAATTTCAAGAATTCTTCATAGTCTATTCTTGTTGCAATACCTGGTGTGTCGACCAAGTTGAAAGAAAGTTCTTTTCCGTTTGATTTTATATTGATCTGCTCTTTGATCTGGATCTCTCTTGTCTCATGAGCTACATTTGATACAGAACCCATATCTTCACCAAGCCAGTCTTGGCAGACCCTGTTAGCCAGAGTTGTTTTTCCTCCATTTGGAGGTCCATATAGACCTAACTTTATGTGTTTCTTCCTCTTGAAAAGGTCCAAGACAAACTTGTTTAAAAAGCTCTTAAAAAATCCAATCATAACTCCTCACTCTAGAATACTAAATCATTATCGTTTAAATAGTTTTCTGTTCTGCATTGTATAGTGCGCTTCGGACTATTTTCTTTATTGACGTGCTTCAGATTCTGGTTTTTATAGATGTTTATTGGAGAACTACGCTTGGCACTATACGATCTAGTCTATAACCTTTCCGCTGACTGCACTGATGTTCAGAACACGGATTTTGTTCTTGTCGTTGAGCTTAATCTGATAGAAAGGATAATAGATTGTGTAGTGCTCAACTATATTTGAGCTCTTGAAATATGACCTGACTGCATCTGAAAGCTGGTCTATGTTAACTTTTTCTTTTATGATTTCAGCATCTTCTGGCTCTTCTGAGATTGTGAGTTCTGGGGAAGATACTTTGCTGACTATTTCTGGGATGTTTATTTTTATTAGAGAGTTCCATAGGTGTGTTTTTCCAGCTTTTCCTGAATAAGAGACTATCTTCTTTTTCATAAGATTAGTTACTGTCTTTTTTACAAGTGATTCTGTGAGTCCTAATGTTGCTGCTATGTCTGATGATGTTAGGTCTCTTGTTGATTTTGATAAGATTCTTATTATTGTGATTTCGTCGTCTGTTAACCCTAATAGATGTGAGAAGCCGTCTAGATTTTTTAATGAATTATTCTTGAATCTTAGCAGATCTCCGTTGATCCCGTCGAAGAGGACGATGTGTTCTTCTATTGTCTTTTTTATCAATCCTCTTTTCATCTGCCTGATTTTTGTCATAATAATCGGCTTGAAGAAAAGTTTGATTTCTTCTATGCTTTCGTTCTTTGGACCTAGAACTATCAGAGCTCTTTTCTTTTTTGATTCAACTATCCTGTTTAATTGTTTGCTTCTTATTCCTATATGGAGATGAGGCATTGTCTTTTCTGTTGGTTTGTTTTCTTCAGGCTGTTCTTCTATATGCTTGAATTTATTTCTTATTGATTCCGGGATAATCTTCTTTACGTCATTTTCTGTCAGTGTTGTGTGTTTTGTGATCAGATATCTGCTTTTTAGCTTCTTTATGTCTTTCAGTACATCCGGTGAGAAGAAGATAAATTCAGAAGGCTGAAGTTTTGGAAGTTCGTCGATTATCGTGTTTATCTGTGATCCTGCTAATGATTTTAGTGCGTCTTTGATCTTATCTCTGTCCTGCTTAGTTGTTAATCTTCCTACAGCCCAAGTTCCGAACTGAGCAAATGCTTTGTAGTCTATATCTCCTGGGTTTTGTGTTGAGATCACGCAGCCAACTCCATATTTTCTTGCCTGTTTGAAGATTAATTGGAGTATTTCTTTTGTAACTGGTTTTTTTGCTCCTGCTGGAATGTATTCTGCTATTTCATCAATGTAGTATAGAGCCTGCAGATTTTTTGATGGGTTGCTTAACATCCATTGGTATAATGAAGTTGACAGCATAGCAAGGAAGAAATGTTTTTCTTTCTCTGATCTTAATGTGTTCAGGTATATTATACTGATCTGTGTCTTATTTTCCTTATTCTTTAGGAGAGTTTCTATGTTTAGCGGGATTCCGAACTGGAAGAGGAGATTTTTTCCACCTATTGTAAGGTATTTTATCTTTCTTACCAATTCTTTTATGTCTCTGCTGCTTGATGTGAATTCTCTTGCCTTTTCTTTTATCTTCTCTGGCAGATTTTCTATTATGTTTGCTAAGTTTGAGAATGATTTGATGTCTTTTTTTGTCTCGTATGAGTCTAAAAGGACGAAGTATATTATACTCTGTGCAGCATGACCTCTGTCGTCATCCCTGTAGCCAAGAAGATTCGCTGTTGCGTTAGCAACCTGCTGGATTATGTTTATGAGCTCTTCTTTTTCTATCTTTTCTTTGGGAACTTTTAATGGATTGATGCATATAGGAACTCCTTTTGAAGAACATGGAGTAAATATTGTTATCTTTGTGTTTTTTGTGTATGAGTCCTGCATGTCTTTTGTGATTCCTTGCTTTTCTGTGTCTTTTCCAAGGATCGCTAAGCTTGCCAAGTCTCCTTGCGGGTCTAAGATTATTGCTGGGATCTTATTTCTTGCAGCTTCTTCCATAATCACTTTACATAATACTGTCTTTCCAGAACCGCTGGATCCTAGAGCGATGAAATGTTTTTTTAGAGCTTCCAGCGGAAACTCAAACTTTTCTTCTTCTATATTTCCTAGAAATGCTTTTTTCATTTTTGATTTAATATGTATGTGTTGTATATAAATGTTTTGTGAGAAAGATTTAAATAAGCAGAAGCCAATTAATGATGTATGAGGGATATAATAAAAGAGAATATTCTAGATCTTATAGAAAAGGTTACTGCTGCTCTTAGGGATAAAGATATATTGGCTTTAAGGAAGTACAGCAACTACACTATACATAATGCGAGCGTGTTTCAGTCCCAGAGTTCTACTGCTTTTGCTGTGATAGTGTATTCTCTGACAAAGATAGTCGAGATGTCAAGCAAGCAGGAAGAAAGGAGAGTGCAGCAGTTTATAGATTCTGTGATGAGTGATTTTGAATATTGTAAGAAGCAGCTGCTTAACGGAAATATTGAAAGATATAAGGCTGGAAGGAACAGGATATTGAAGAAGATAGCTGATATGGATGATAAGTTAGACCTGTATATGCAGGAAGTTATAGAAAAATCCAAGGTCAAGAAGGGATCTGAGATATATGGGCATGGAATATCGATGGGGAAGGTTGCTGAGCTGCTTGGATTGTCAAGGTGGGATATGATGGCATATGTCGGAAAGACAACTATGATAGATGCTGAAGAGAAAGCTACTGATGCAAAGTCAAGATTGTTATTGGCAAGGAAGATATTCGGCTTAGGCAGAAAGGTTTAAATAATAAACTTCCATAATTTAGTAAAAAAGAGAGGTGTAAGATGCTAGCTAAGAAAAAGCATGATTTTCTTTTAAAGAGAGGGAAGGACCATATATTTTCTACTGGAATTGGAGATTGTGCTTCTATGCTTTCCAGAGTAAACATGAAGTATGGGTTAGCTAAGCTGCATCTTATCCAGGAGAAGTATGGGATGGATCCTAACGCTACCTTTATCTCTTCACCAGATGAGACTATCTCCAGGAATGCATCAAGATGGGATCAGGGGATAAGCTATGGAGGAAAGATAAGCTGGGGGAGCGGAAAAGAGAAGCTGATAGTTCTTGATACGAAACCTAACTGCTGCGGGATGTTAGCTGGAGGGATAGATAAGATCCCTCATCCAAAAGAGCTGATAAGGAATCTTTATGCTTTGGAAAGCAGGGAGACATATATCAATGATCTTAAGGTCAAATGGGATATAAACAAAGGGAATCATTTTATCGATGTATTTATTGTTAAACAACTTAAAGAAGGACCTAGGCTGCCTAAGTATGCCATTATATTGCATGCTGGATTACCAGAACTTAAAGGAGATAATGAGTTTGGGATGGGCCTTTATTGGAATGAAAGCGAGGTTCTTAAGCAGAGGTATGAAGTTGTTGAAACACCTTTTGGTCCTTCATATGTCATTCTTGATGGAGATGCTAAAGAGTATATGAAGATGCACAGGTTTGGGGAGTCTTTTGCAAAGAAAAGAAGAGAACTTCTGTTTAAGGAAGTTTTTCACAGCAAGGATGTAATAGCGAATGAGATGCATCAAGGATTATTGAACTATAATGAGATAACTTTAGGATGCCAGCAGTCTGTCGGAGGAAGTGCCTTGAAGCCGATGTCTATCAGAGCTGATCTTCCTTCATATCTTCTGAAAGGAAAGAAAAATTTTTCTAAGGAGCAGATAGAGATCCTCGGATTTAAGGAAAGGTCACAGAAATTAGGTGTTTATAATAGATTGAAGAATGCAAATATCCTTCCTCATGGCGGAGGATATCAGTTTCCAGATATGCTTGATGTTGAGCAGGTTTTTGAGATAGATGGAAAAAGGTTCTTTGATATAAATATGGCAAACGACAGGGGAAAGAAGATTGTACAGGATGTGAGGGAGTTGCAGTTTACTTATAGGAGCAGAGGAGTATTACTGAAGACTATTGAGCTGGGATTAGGAGAAGTTGTTGCAAAGCTGATACCAAGATATGTTCTTAAGATCTAAAATGCCAAGATGCTTAGTTTTTGATACAGGACCTGTAATCTCTTTAACTACGAATAACCTTCTTTGGCTTCTTAAGCCTTTGAGAAAGCAGTTCAACGGAGATTTCTATATCAGCAAGAGAGTTAAAGAGGAGCTAGTTGAACATCCTCTGACTACGAAGAAATATAAATTTGAAGCTTTACAAGTTTTGAAGTTAGTTATGGATGATATACTGACTGTTGTTGATAATAAAGAAATCGATGATCTTACTGACCAGCTGATGGATTACGCAAATAAATCTTTCAAAGCTTATGGGAATTATATCAGTGTATTGCATAGGGGAGAGGTTGAGAGCCTGGCTTTGGCGATACATCTTGGTGCAGAAGCTTTAGTTGTTGATGAAAGGACAATAAGAAAAGTTGTTGAGAGTCCAGAAGATCTAATGAGGCTGTTGAAACATAAGCTTCATACCAGAGTTACTATCGATCAGAAGAACTTCAGAAGATTGAAAGAGATGGTGAAGAAGGTTAAGCTGATAAGATCTTTTGAGTTGGTTACAATCTCTTTTGAGCTTGGATTATTGGATAAATATATTACAGAAGAGGAAAGGAAGAAGTATCCTAACTTAAGCAGAAGCCTGTTGGAAGGAGTTCTCTGGGGAGTTAAGCTTAACGGCTGTGCTGTTACAGAAAGAGAGATAGCCCAGGTTTTGAAGTTAGAAAGCTAAAGTTTTCTCATGTGGTGGTCTACCCATAGATAGATATCTCTGTAGGATTTTATCTTGATCTTTTCTAAGAATTCTTTATCATCCAGCTTTAATGTCCAGCCTTTCTTTTTGAGATAATGCTGTGTCTTTTCTATCGCAGATTCTAGAGAATCTTTTTTTATCAGTGTAAATAAGAGATATCCAGCACGTCTTATTATGTCATCTTCGATGTTTTTTACTATCTCTTCTGTCTCGTCCATTTTAGAAAATAAAAGAAAATAAAAAGAAAAAATCTATTTCTTTTTCAGTTTTTTTACTGCGACAACAGTTGCAGCAGCGATAGCAGCAGCCAATGCAGCAGCGGCAGCAGCGGATTTCTTTGGGTTTTTCTTAATAAAATTCTTAAGCTTAGTTGTTGCTGAATCTACTTTTTTCTTTGCAGCAGATATCTTTTTAGAAATCAACTTAGCCTGTTTTTTTGTGTCAACTTTTTTTGCTTTTTTCTTTGCCATAATAAGCACCTCTTATGCTGCTTAATGGCAATGAGGTTTATAAAACTTTTTGTTGTTTTGGGCAAGATTTATAAAATGGGAAAATTTTGCTGTGTGTTATGGGAACATCAAAAAGAACAGAATTACATGACGGCCATTCAGATGGATTTGAGCCAGTCACATCATTAGACCTTGGAAAATGCAAGACTGTCAATGAGCTGCTTAAAGGGATGAGTAATACAGCTTTTGCAGGCAGAAGAGTAGGGGAGGCGGCAGATGCACTTCATGAGATGGTGAAGGACAAGGATTGTTTTAAGGTTTTGACATTATCAGGAGCTATGACAGTTGCAAAGATGGGGCTAGTAATATGTGATATGATAGACAACGGAATGGTAGATGCTATAGTTAGTACTGGAGCATTGATGGCTCATGGATTTATAGAGGCTGCTGGGATGACTCATTTCAAATATAAGGATGAGATGGATGATACTGAACTCTATGAGAAAGGATATAACCGAGTTTATGATACTATCGAGCTTGAGAAGAATCTTGATGATGCTGAAGTTGTTGTCAAGAAAGTTCTTAAAGATTATGAAGAATCTGGAGAAAATAAGGAGACATGCAGCTTTATGATAAACAAAAAATTAGGTGAGTATCTTTCTAAGAGTGTGAAGGGAAGGGGAGTTTTGAAGTCAGCGTATGAGAAAAACATCCCTGTGTATATTCCTGCTTTCACAGATTCTGAGTTTGGACTTGATTTTGCTATCTATCTTAAAAAGGCTGCGATGGAAGGAAGAGATGCGTTGAGTTTTAACCCATTCTTAGATCTTGAAGATTATACTGAAAGAGTAAAGAAGAGCAAGAAGCTGGGAATATTTACGATAGGTGGCGGAGTTCCTAGAAACTGGGCCCAGCAAGTAGGACCTTATCTTGATATTCTTGCGAAAAGGATTGGTGATGAGGAGATATTGAGAAGGTTCCATTATGGTGTAAGGATATGTCCTGAGCCTGTTCATTGGGGAGGGTTATCTGGATGTACTTATTCTGAGGGTGTTTCCTGGGGGAAGTTTGTTCCTGAATCAGAGGGCGGAAAGCAGGTTGAAGTTTATGCTGACGCTACGATAGCATGGCCTCTGGTTGTTAAAGCAGTCCTTGAAAGGATGAAGAAATGACCCATGGCACGCTTCACTTGATCCTATTTTGATTCTTTCGTCAGATTTATTTGAGAAATAGAGGGAATATAGTGAGTTACGCTAGGTGCTATGAATACAGCAGCCTATAAATCTTTAAATAATAAAAACTTATTCTGGTCATTATGAAGGGGCAGGTTATATCAGGAGAGTTTGGAAGAATATGTGTTAGGCAGAAGAGTTCTGAGAAGATTGAATTAGGAGAATTAGTTGTTGCTGATACAGATGATGGAAGGATCCTTCTGCAGGTTTTTGATCTTGTGTATGGAAGCCAGCTAAGTCAGCAGCACCTTGAGCTGATGTCTGGATTAAAACTTGAGGAAGGAAGCAATCTGGATATGCTTGAGCCTGAGCTAAGAAACTATAAGCTTGCTTTTTTGAAGCCGATGATATCGATGGATGATAAAGGTGCAAGACTGTGCAAGCAGCTGCCTCAGTTTTTCTCTGAAGTCAGGGAGGTTGGGAAAGAAGATCTTAAGTTTTTGACAAAACCTAGAGATCCGCTTTATGTCGGGAAGCTAAGAAGTGGAAGCAAGATGCTTGATGTTGATATATTTTTGCCTGGTGCTGAAGTGCTTAGCCATCATATACTGATTCCTGCTACAACAGGTAGAGGAAAGAGCAATCTTACTTCTGTAATGCTCTGGGATCTTGTGGATAAGGATTATTGTGGAATGCTTATTTTGGATCCACATGATGAATATTATGGAAGGAATTCAATCGGATTGAAAGATCATCCTTCAAAAGATAAGGTTGTTTATTATTCTCCAAATGCTCCTGCAGGATGCAAGACTCTTAGGATAAATATAAGAAATATAAGGCCTGGTCATTTTAATGGTGTTGTTTACTGGAGTGATCCTCAACAGCAATGTTTGGGAGCATATTACAGAGAATATGGAAAGAACTGGATAGAAGCTATAATCCAGGAGAAGAAGCTTTCAGTCGGTTTTCATGAAGATACTTTGGCAGTTGTTAGAAGAAGGATATTGAGCTTGCTTGATCTTGAATGGACTGGAGGAAAACTGTATTGTAATGGGATATTTGATCTGCAGTCAGGAGAGTCAACTGTGAAAGATATTTCAGCTGAGCTTGAAGATTCTAAGGTTGTTATCATAGATACATCTAATTTTTCAGGAGCTGTTGAGATTTTGGTTGGCAGTCTGATCACTCATGAGATGTTTGGGAAATATAAGCAGTATAAGATGATCGGTGAGCTGGATGATAAGCCAGTTGTTTCAGTAGTTTTGGAGGAAGCTCCTAGAGTTCTAGGAAAAGAAGTTTTGGAAAGGGGAAGTAATATATTCTCTACAGTTGCGCGTGAAGGAAGGAAGTTTAAGATAGGATTGTGTGCCATAACGCAGCTTCCTTCACTGATACCAAGACAAATATTAGCCAATATGAATACAAAGATAATACTGGGGATAGAGATGGCTCCTGAAAGACAGGCAATAATCGAGAGTGCTTCACAGGATATGAGCAATGATAACAGGACAATAGCTTCGCTTGATAAAGGGGAAGCTGTGATAACTTCTAATTTTACAAAATTTGCGACTCCAATAAAGATCCCTTTGTTTAAGGATATTGTTGATAAAAGTAAAGGTGAAAGTCTTAAAAGTGATTTTTCAGGGGTAGAATTATAGGAATATTTTTAAACTGATAGTTCTTTAATTACAGTATGACTAAATGTTATGAATGTGGTAAAGATATACCTAGCGAACTGCAGGACGTAAAGGTTGGTCACGGCAGATGGGAAAAGAAGCCGGTCGACTTAGGAGATGAGTTCAACGGTAAGATGTTCTGTAGAGACAGTGATTGTATTGAGAAGTTTAAATTCAAACGTTTTGTTCTTGGTTTTTCAAAAAAACTTGATACTATGACTTCTCAGCAGAAGAAATCAATTCTGGATTTTGATAGAAGGATTCATACATTGTATGATCATAAGAAGTATATACGGGAGTTAGGGATGCTGGTCAAGGAGTATGAGATAAAAGGATTGTCTGCAAAACCTAAGATACTGGCTCAAGTGGATAAGATATTGAAAGAGATTCTTGTAGAATTTAATGATTACATAAAGGAAGAGATCAAAGATGAAGAGACTGCAGCTCTGATGAGTGAGAAGAAAAAAGAAGCAATAAATGTAGTACAGCAGATAGATTTTCAGGAATCTGAAGATCTAAAGAAATTTGCTGCTAATGTGGCAGGAGATCAGCTAAAGAAGAATGTTATTGAATATTTCAACAATATAAAACAGAAGATAAAAGATGAATCAGTTGGGCTGAGCTTAGAGAAGCATTTTGATAAGATACTAGAGGAGCAGAAGCATATATTAGCTCAGCAAAAGAAGTTCTTGATTGCGGAATACAAAACTTTGCTTGATGTCAAGAAAGCAGTTCTTGGAAACACAACAGGGATAAAGGGATTTATACAGAAAAAAGGCTATTATAATGTTGGTGCAGTGCAGAGGGCTTTTATCGACCTGAAGAAGAACTATGAAGGTGTATATTCTACATTGATTGGGGAGAATGAGAGGGTTATAAAGCCATTCAATAAATATCTTAAATCAGAGAGGACTATGATCAAGAAACTGTCAAAATATGAAGATAATGCAGAGATCACATACTATGATGTTTCGAGAGATCTGCAGACCATGACAAGAGCAGATGAAGTTAGGTTGTATTTTGACACATTAGACTCCATGCTTCAGGCAGGACACATAAAGCTAATCAAGGAAAGCTTGGGGGAAAAAGCGATGCATATGATAAAGAACCTGTATCCAACCTTGAATATAGCTGATCTTGAAAAATACATACCTCTGAGATTACGTGAGGAGAAAAAAGATTTTATAAAATTCCTGAAAAGACTGAATACAGCTGCAATGTCGAAGAAGTTTGATCAGCTAAAACTGATGACTAAATTTGCATATATAGATCATCTGACTGGGATACCAAACAGAAGATACTATGATGAACAGATGATGAGACATATAAGGAGAGCAGATGATGATGAAGGTTATAAATTTTCTTTGATAAGTTTTGATATTGACAAGTTTAAGGATTTCAATGATTTTTATGGACATGAAATAGGAGATGTTGTCTTAAAGGAAGTAGCTAAGATAGTGTCTAAAGACATTAAAGGAGACAAGGACCTTTTTGCTAGAGTCGGAGGAGAGGAATTTGCGATAATCCTGTCTGGATGCAGCAATGAAAATGCGATAAAAAGGGCAGAAGAGATAAGGGAACATCTTCAGGAGTTTACTATACGTAAGATGACGCTAATAAATACAAAAGCCTTACATTTTGAAGGAGAGGAGCAATATGCTGAAGCCGCTGAAAAATTAAGAAATAATCTATCTGGGCTACCCCAAGAGTATCTAAGATATAAAGGTAAAATGAGGGAATTTATCACTATAAGCCTAGGGGTTGCTACATATCCTGATCACTTATACTCAGAAATTGTTAATATATTCCTGGATGAGAGTTCTACATCTTTGCAGGCTCCAAGAGAAGTTAAGAAAAAAACAATAGAGAAGGCGGCAGATCTTGCTCTTTACAAGGCAAAAGATACACCTTATATGAGAGGTGGACAGAAGTTTCCTGGCAGGAATCAGGCCATAAATGCGGAAGATATTGACGTTGAGGCTGCTCTGAATCAACAAAAAGAAGAAAAAGAGAAAGATAAGTGATTATATAATTTATATATTTTTTCTCACTATTTAGTGGTTAATAACCGAAACATTTATATATGATTTGTTCTTAATTAGTAGTAAATCGGTGATGGGGGATGAAATGTCACTAGAAGATGCAAATAACCTATTAAATTTAGCCACAGTAGTCAATAGTCGTAAGACTAAGAAGTTTTCTATGAAAGTAAAGGAAGTTGAAAAAACCTATGGTTCAGAAGAGACAACTGTAGACTATCTAGTCAGCCTATATGATTCTCAGACTGGTGAAGAAGTTGCATCATACAATGTATTAGAAAATGTAGAAAAAAGAGATGACTATCCAACTGATTTTGAAAATAATGACAGATTATGGAGAGTCAGAGAGATGCTTACAGGTTCTATCAAGGGCAGTGTTGCAGAAAAGTTTTGTGAAGATTATCAAAATGACAGGGCTATTAGCGCAAGAGATGAACTTCGTCTTGTAAGTTGGATACTAAACTTTATGGTAGTTGTAGATCCAAGGATAAGAGGAGCAGAAGGAAAAGGAAGAGAGATCGCTGATATAAAAGGAAGTCCTTTGGATATTGAGACAGCAAAAAAAGCTTATGATGAAGTGAGGCATAAGTATATCACATTAGAAAAATGATAGTCGAATTCTTAGACCAGCTGATAGAAAGGTTTTTATACTCTAAACTAGATTTATATAGCTATGAGTCTTGAGAAAGAGATAATAAAAGAGAGGGCAAAGGCAGGAAAGCTTCTTGAAGAGGTAGCAAGGAATCTTGTCAAGGAATATAATTCTGTGATAAAAGTTGTTAAGAAGATTGTAGTGTCATTGAGAGCCCATCCTGAGCGTGATTATAAATTACCTAATCGAAAAGCTGCACTAATGACAATTTTTAATTTGCTTGATGACGCAATAAATGAATGTGAGAAAGAAAGACAGTTGGGAAAGAGCATATCATATGATCAATTAGCAGAAGACCTTAAGGAATTAACAGGAAGATTGAAGAATTATAGATCAACTCTTCAGGGAGCTTTGATCGATACTAAAGATAGAGCAATAAGCTCTTTTTTGAACAGTGTTACAAAGCCTTTTAATAAAGTACTTGTTGATTTCAGGAATAAGGTAAAGGAAGATAAGGAATTAGCAAAAAAGTTAAATATATAGGTTTAATTCTTTGAGTTATTGGGGGATGTTATGAAATTTGCACATTTGGCAGACTGCCATATCGGAAGCTGGAGAGATCCAAAGCTGGCTGAATTAAGTACTTTAGCATTCTTGAAAGCTATGGATGAATGTTTGGCTAGAGGGGTTGATTTTATCCTGATAAGTGGGGATCTGTTCAATACTTCGTTGCCTTCTATTGACAGATTGAAGTTGGTTACAAAGAAGCTAAAGGATGTTAAAGATAAAGGTGTTAATGTTTATGTTATTGCAGGAAGCCATGATTTTTCTCCTTCTGGAAAGACGATATTAGATGTTATTGAGAATGCAGGGTTATTTACTAATGTTGTCAAAGGAGAAGTAGTTGATGATATGCTTAAGCTAAAATTTACTGTTGATGTAAAGACAGGAGCGAAGATAACTGGTATGCTTGGAAAGAAAGGGATGTTAGAAAAGAGCTATTATGAGAAATTAGATAAGAAAAATCTTGAAGCTGAGGAAGGCTATAAGATCTTTATGTTTCATACTGCAATTTCTGAGTTTAAGCCAGTTGAGCTTGAGAAGATGGACTCATCTCCTCTATCGTTATTGCCTAAGGGATTTAACTATTATGCTGGAGGGCATGTTCATTATATTTTTGATAAAAGAGAAAGAGAGTATGGACTGATAACTTATCCTGGAGCGTTATTTCCAAATAATTTTGCTGAGCTTCAGAAGTATGGACATGGAGGATTCTATATTGTTGAAGACGACAATTCCGAATATGTTCCTGTGAAGCTTTATGATACCTTGAATATTGAGATAGATTGCGAGCATAAGACTCCTGAGCAGGTTGAGAGGGAGTTGTTGAAGGAAATAAAAGGAGATATCAAGAACAAGATTGTGATAATCAGGCTGAGTGGTGTTTTGGAGTCTGGGAGGACAGCTGATGTTGGTTTTAGAGATATATTTGAAAGGCTTTATGATAAGGGTGCATATTTTGTGATGAAGAATACGAGCCAGATGAGGATGAAAGATCTTGATGAGATAAAAGTTGATACCTCTAATGTTGAGGAAGTTGAGGATAGGATAATAAAAGAGCATCTTGGACAGATAAAGGTTGATGGTGTTGATATTGCTATAGAAGAAGATATGACTAAAAAGCTTATGAAGATTCTTGATGGAGATAAACAAGAAGGAGAAAGGAATGTTGATTTTGAGAAAAGAGTGCTGGATGATCTTAAGGCTGTTATTCATTCAGTAGATTAACTCTTTCTTTGTTCTGTTTTTCTATAAGTTGTTTTAGTTCTTCTGGATAATTGTTTAATATCATATCTTCTGAGATATCTAATATTTTCATGTATTTTGGAAGTATGCTGTCATCTCCAATTTCATGCAGGAAATGGGAGTCAGAAGTTACTATGAATTTCTTTTTGTTTTTCTTTGCTACTGTAACCATCTTTTTGTATAACTTGAGGTCTTCTCTGTGGTGATTGTTGTCCAATCTTATCATTGCAGCTAAATTAAGTTCAAGAAGAACGTTGTTATCGCAGGCAGCCTGGCATACTCTTTCTATATCGAATTTGAAGTACATTGTTGGTGGATGTGTGAACATGTTTGGCCTGTATTTTTCAAAACACTTAATGATCGCTGCAGTATTTTCTTTTTCACCTAAGTCTTCATAAGCACATCTGTTATGTAGCCCTACAAGCAGAATATCTAATTTTTTTATGGTCCTATTCTTTATATCAATGTTTCCTTCTTTGTCTATGATATTAGCTTCACAGCCGAACATGACCTTTAATCCTTTATGCTCTCTTGGAACCCTGTCAGCCATAGCGAAGTATATGGCTGTGGCAGAGCCAGGAACACTTGAACCATGATCTGTAATTGCAATGACTTCTATCTTTCTTCTTATTGCCTCTTCTAATATTTCATAGAATGTAGCGAAAGCATGTTCGCTTTGTGTTGTATGTACATGAAGGTCTATCTTTAGCATTTTATCTTCTCCTTGAATTCTTCTAAGTTATGGACAATATATTCTCCCTCTTGTTCTTTGCTTCTGTCTAAGAAAAATGATCTTATACCTAAGCTTTTTGGGATTAGGTAGTCAAAGTCATGATCATCTCCAATATGAATCATCTCTTCTGGTTTTATTTTTAGTTTTTCCATGATTTTGTTATAAATCTCATCGTCTTTCTCAAGTTTTTTGAAATCAGATGGTGTTGAGAATGTTTCTGAGAAGAATTCTCCCAGGTTTTCTGCCTTTAGTTTTATGTCGAGTAATCTTTTTTCAGACTGAGTTATTATTATGAGCTTGTATTTTTCTTTCAGCTCTTTGAGGATCGGAATGACTTCTGGGAAGATCTTTATGTTGTGTTTTACATCTTCAAGAAGCTTGTTGTAGTCATCTAATCCAAATTTTTCGAACCAATAGCTAATGTCAGTCCATCTATGATGGCCAATATCGTCATTATATTCAAAGAAAACCTTGTTTTTTGCCTCTTCTAAGCTGACATTATGTTTTTCTGAATAAAGCTTAGGGATCTCTGTGTTCCAGATCAGCTTGTCGAAATTAAGATCAGATAGTGTTCCGTCAAGGTCAAATGAGATTACTTTGATCATTTTAATGCTGAGAATATCTCTTAGTTTTTAAAATTAAGTAAAAAAATAAAAAATTAAAGGAGCGTATGTCCTTTTGCTTTGTATTCTTCCCTTACCTTTTCTGGCCAGACCCCTACTTGGACTTCTCCAACATGGGCTTTTTGCAGCAATAGCTGGCATAGTCTTGACTGTCCAATTCCACCACCAACTGATAGAGGAACTGCGTTCTGAAGAACCTTTTTCTGGAAATCTTTTGTCAGTTTGTATTGCTGACCCATCTCTTGACATTGTTTTGCCAGAGAATCGTTGTCAACCCTAATACCCATAGAGGAAAGCTCAAGTGATTTTCTTCTTTCTGGGTGATAGACTATAATATCTCCATTTAATCCCTGCTTTCCATCTTCAGCTACAGTAATCCAGTCGTCGTAATCAGCTGCCCTTGCATCATGAGCTTTTCCTGATTTTAGCTTTGCTCCAATACCTCTTAAGAAGAATGCACCATATTGTTTTGCTGCTTCTGATTCTCTTTCTGCAGGAGTTAGGTTAGGATACTCATCTTCAAGATCTTGTGTATGTAAAAATGCGATATTACTTGGAAGCCTCTGCTCCAAAACAGGATATTCTCTTGTGACTTCTGCTTCTGTGTCTCTTAGTGCTTTGTAGATATTTCTTACAATTTTTGTGAGGAAAGCTGGATTTCTTTCTTCAGCTTTCATGACTCTTTCCCAATCCCATTGGTCGACATAATGACTATGGATATCAGATATTATCTCCTGAGATCTTATGTAATTTCCATCAGTGTAAAGACCTTCACCTTGTCCGAATCCATATTCACCCAGCTTAGATCGTTTCCATTTAGCTAAGCTTTGTGGAATCTCTATATCATTTTCTGAAAGTGGAATCCTAAAGCTGACTGGATCCTGACTTCCTGCAAGATCATCGTTTATCCCATCTCCTTTTTCAAGAATTACTGCTGCAGATACTCTTTCTAGATTAAGATATTCTGCTAATCTCCTTTCAAATGTGTCTTTTACTAATTTAATAGCTCTTTCCGTCTCTCTAATAGTAAATCCTTTTCCCATATTTATCCCCCATTAAACTTTTTCTATCCTATCACCAAATTTTGTTTTTAGAATATCATATATTCCTTTGTAAGGAATATGCATAGATGTTTTAAAAGCTTTTTCGTCAGATCCTCCAATTGAGATGTCAACTAGCTTGTTATCAATTGTAGGATGATCTATGATTATAAGTTTATCAATCCCATCTTCCATAACAGATTCATAAGGAAAAGGAGTGCATGTGCCGTGCGCCATTCCTTCTGGAGCATAGCTGTTCTGGAATCTTCCTGCTTTTTTTCTTGAAATAGAAGGAATCGCCCTTGGAATTATATCTTTGATGTCAATTTTTTCTCCAAGTTCTGGAGTTATTATGCCAACAACATAATCATCTTTATGGAAGTAGACAGCTTTTACTACCTGTTCTGGATCCCAGCCTAAGAGGTCAGCTTTTTCATAGCATGTTTTTGTTGCAGTATCATGAGTTACAACTTTTGGTTCATAGCCCAGAACACTAGCTAGTTCGAAGATGTAGTCTTGCTGAGGATGCAGGCTTTGTTCACTAATCTGTTCTGTGCTCGGTTGCGTCATAAAAGGTGGTAAGTGAATATGTTTTAAATATATATTCCATAAATATTGGAAAATACTACAGAAAATAGAAAGATTTATATAATATATGGAACATATGTTCCATTATAGCTTATAAAATGGATTCGAAGGACCAGAAGATACTTGAGATACTGAAGGAGCATGCAGATTATACTTCCAGAGATATCGCTAAGAAGACATTGCTGCCTGTAACTACTGTTTTCAATAGGATAAAGAAGCTTAAGAAGGAAGGAATAATAGAAAGATTTACTATTGAAGTTGATCATAAGAAGATCGATAAAGGATTTATGGCTTATGTTGAGATAAGCGTCAATCTTCCTCTGTTAAAATCAAAAGGAAAATCACAGTTTGATGTTCTTAATGAGATAAAGGGATTTGAATTTGTCGAAAGAGCTGATATTGTTGTCGGAGGAGCAGACCTTATGGTTGTTGTCAGGGTAAAAGATGTTGAGGAGTTTGAAGAGGTTCTTCTGAAAAAACTGCAGAACATAGAAGGTATAGAAAATACAAAATCATTAGTTGTTATAAGAGAATAATTATTTGTTCTTTTCAAGATATTCTTTGAATCTTTCCAGAGCTTTTTTTCTGTGAGAGATTTTGTTTTTTTCTTCCTGCGGCATCTCTGCGTAAGTTTGTGTGAATCCTTCAGGCTGGAATATTGGATCCCAACCGAAGCGATTTCCTCTTGGCTCAACGATAGTCCCTTCAGTCATGCCTTCGAAACAGATTGGTTCTTCTCCAGGTTTGCAGAAGCCGATCATACATACAGCTTTTCCGCTTTTATCTTCGAATCCTGCAAGAAGCTTGTAGAGTCCTTCCTTTCCAATCCTATCTTCAAAGTCCCTAACATAAACTCCGGGAAGATCATTTAATGCATTGAAGCATAAGCTAGTATCATCAACAAAACAAGGCTGCTGCAATTTTTCTGCTGCAAGTTTTGCTTTTTCTTTTATGACTACATCTCTATGTCCCTGAAGCTCTGGGAGATCCAGCTTTATGTTTTCAACTTCAAAATTATCCAGAATCTGTTTTGCTTCTTTCAGCTTATCCTTATTCCCTGTTACAAAAATTATTCTATGAATTTTAATACCTCTCTAAGATCATTTGATTCTACAATGAAATCAGCTGCTTTTTTTAACTCTTTGCTTTTGGAGTTGAAAGCAATACTTCTTCCTGCAACTCTGAACTTAAAAGCATCTTCATCGTTGTCTCCAACAACTATAGCCTCTAACGGGTCGATGTTATATTCTTTGCAGATGTCTTTTAATATCTCTCCTTTGTGGTCTATATCTTCATAGATCCAGTTGTATTCTCCTGTAATCTTATTGTCTTTTATGATGAGCTCGTTTCCGTGGACTTTTTCGATTCCTTTTAGTTCTTCCTGAGCTCTCTTTGCAAGATGTATAGGTCCCCCTGTAAGGATGCAGATCTTTATTCCAAGTTTGCTGATCTTTTTGAATGTTTCTTCTGCTCCAGGATTGTACTTTGCGTTCTTGATTAAGTTAAAGAAAGGTTCTGCTGGCTTACCCTTCCAAAGTTTTCCTATGACTTCATCTGCAAGTTTTTTTAGATCTGTCTTAAGATACTTTTCTGTAAGTTCAAGTCCTGGGTGGAGAGTTCCCAGTGCTTCATGCAGCTGCATCCAGAAATTGTTATGTTCAAAAATAACTCCATCCATATCAAATACAATAAGTTTGAATCTCATGAGAATGATTAAGGCTTATATCTGATCATTGTTCTTGGGAATGGAATAGCATCTTTAATGTTGTCTAATCCACAGACCCATGCGATGATCCTTTCTACACCTAAGCCGAAGCCGCCGTGAGGAACAGACCCATAACGTCTTGTGTCCATGTAGAATTCATACTCTTTTGGATCTTCTCCATCTTCTTCAAGCCTTTTCTGGATCTTCTTTATGTCTGATTCTCTTTCTGATCCTCCGATGATCTCCCCATAGTGTTCAGGAGCTATGAAGTCAACTCCGTTAACAACTGGTTTTTTTGGATCAGAATCTTCAGGCTCTTTCATGTAGAAAGCTTTTACTTTTTTTGGATATCTTGTGACTGCGATAGGAATGTCATAAAGATCGCTAAGCTTGTCTTCTTCTATGGTTCTCAGATCTTTACCCCATTCAACTTTCATCTTGCATTTTTCTTTAAGAAGCTTTACTGCCTCATCATAAGTCATCCTTGGGAATTTCTTTTTTACTGTAGGTTCTAATTTTTTTATGTCTCTATTAAGTGTTTTTAGCTCTTCTTTATTATTTTCAAGAACTTTTTTTACCATGTGCTTGATGAGACCTTCTCCATGGTCAATTATTTCATCAAATTTAGCCCAAGCAACTTCCATCTCAGCATGCCAGTATTCTGTAAGATGCCTTGATGTCTTTGATTTCTCTGCTCTGAATGATGGAGCGATTGTGTATATCTTTTCTAATGCAAATATTGCTGGCTCTGCGTAAAGCTGCCATGTCTGTGCAAGGAAAACATCTTTTTTCCCGAAATAGTCAACTGTAAATAAAGTCGATCCTCCTTCACACTGGACTGACTGGAAAATAGGAGAATGATATTCATGGAATCCTTCTTTTCTGAAGTATTCATCTATAGCTCCAAATATTGTTGAACGTATCTTCATAATAGCAGTCATCTTTCTGCTTCTTAGCCAAAGATGCCTGTTGTCTGCAAGAAATTCTATGCTCTGGTCTTTTGTTATAGGAAATTCATTTGATTCTCCAACAACTTCAAAATCACTCACATGTATCTCAAATCCTGTCGGAGCTCTATCGTCTTTGTTTATCTTTCCTTTTATCGTGATGGATGTTTCAACCTGAAGCTTGTCTGCGATATCGAATTTTTTATCTCCAACAACAGATTTTTCAATAATACACTGGATAATATTAGTAGAATCACGAAGCTGGATAAATTTTAACTTGTTTGATCCTCTTTCTCTGTGAACCCAGCCTCTTAGGTTAACTTCGCCGGATCCTTTATCCATAGCTTCTTTTATAGATAAGAATTTCATTTTTCAGGTTTAACTGTCTTTATGTGCAGTTCTTCCATCTGTTCAGTGTCAATCTCTGAAGGACACATATCCATTGGGTTTTCTGCAGCCTTGTTTTTTGGGAATGCAATAACCTCTCTGATATCATTGAATCCGCAAAGCAATGAGCAGACCCTGTCTAATCCGAAAGCGATTCCACCATGTGGTGGTGCTCCATATTTGAAAGCGTTAAGTAAGAACCCAAATCTGTGTTCTGCCTGCTTGTAGCTCATCCCGATAACTTTCAGAACTTCTTCCTGGATATCTTTCTTATGGATCCTGATAGATCCTCCTCCAAGCTCTGTTCCGTTCAGTGCAAGGTCATATAATTTTCCAAGGACTTTTCCTGGATCTGATTCGAGATATTTAATACAGTCTTCATTTGGCATAGAGAAGATATGGTGCATAGGAGACCATCTGTTCGCTTCTTTATCAAATTCAAATAATGGAAAGTCTGTCACCCAGATAAACTTGAATTCTCCTTCTTTTATCAGGCCAAGCTTTTTTCCCATCTCTAATCTAAGATCTCCAAGAACTTCACATGTAGTCCTCCATTCGTCTGCAATGAACAAAAGTGTTGAACCTTTTTTTGCTTTTGTAGCTTTAAGAAGTTCTTTTTGGACAGGATCTTTTAGGAATTTGATCACTGATCCGTCTAATCCTTTTTCTGTGACTTTTATCGCTACAAGACCTTTTGCTCCTGATTTTTTTGCGATGTTTGTAAGCTTATCTGATTCTTTTCTTGATATTTCTATATCTGGATTGATACATTTAACACATTCAGCGTTCTTGAAAACTCCAAAATCTGATTTTTTTGCGATATCTGTAACATCCATGATTTCCAGACCGAATCTTAGATCTGGTTTGTCTGACCCATACTTATCCATAGCGTCATGATATTTTAATCTTGGAAATGGAGTCTTTATGTTTACATTGATCGCTTTTTTCCAGATATGCTTTACCATACCTTCGCATGTTTCTATTATGTCATCAACATCGACAAAGCTTCTTTCTATATCTATCTGTGTGAATTCAGGCTGCCTGTCTGCTCTTAGATCTTCATCTCTTAGGCATCTTGCAAGCTGGTAGTATTTATCCATGCCTGAGACCATCAGAAGCTGCTTGTATAACTGCGGAGACTGAGGCAGTGAGAAGAATTTTCCGTGGTGGACCCTGCTTGGAACAACATAATCTCTTGCTCCCTCAGGAGTTGCTCTTATCAATAGTGGTGTTTCAATCTCTAAGAAATCCTGTGAGTTAAGATATTCTCTTGTTGCAAGTGCAGCTTTATGCCTTATTGTAAGCCTTTCCTGCATTATAGGCCTTCTTAGATCCAAGAACCTGTATTTTAACCTGCTTTCATCGCCAGATGTTGTTTCATCTGATATGTCAACGGGAATCTCTTCAGATTTGTTAAGTACTTCAAGTTCTGAGACAGCGATCTCGATCTCTCCAGTCTTTAGCTTTTTGTTTGGCTCTGGCTTTACTTTTACTTTTCCAATTATCTTTATTACATCCTGATCCCTTAAGTTCTTTATCTCTTCTTTGTTCTTAAGGTCAGCACCGAATACCACTTGTGTAATTCCGTAACGATCTCTAATATCTAAGAAAGTGATCCCTCCATGCTCTCTTTTTGACTGGCACCAGCCGCACAGAGTTACCTCTTTATCTGCGTCTTTTTTTGTAAGTTCTCCGCATGTATGTGTTCTTAACATTTTAGTTAGAAGGTTTGGTTGAGATTTATAAAGCTTTTGCCTATTTCTGGGAGAATAACTGTGCAATTTGAGTCTCTTCTTTAGGGAATTTGTTAACTGTACCAACCTCTTCAGTTGCAAGGTCAACACCATTCTTTACCCTGTATGTGATCGTTTTCTCTGTTTCTCTTATTACTTCAATATCTCCTTTCTCTGCAAAACGCTCTTTGATCTCTTTGATGTCGTCAGACACTTCGTCTGAGTAAAGGATGCCATAAAGTCCGTCTGTATTGTCTTCTCTTTTGTATTTGAAAAGCCTGGCTCTTTTGACGTTTGTCATCTTATTTATCAGAAAGCTTCCGAAAAATCCCCTAATCCCTTTTGTTTCTACCCACACTTTTCCATCATTTACTAGGTTAAATTCAAAATCCCCTTTATTTTCAAGAACGCTCCATTCAGTGTTATGCAGATATATATCTGCTCCTCCTTTGCCTCCGGGTGCTGGAGCAACTAATGGTTCTTTTGATAGTATAGTCAACCTGTTCCCTTTGAGTGAGATCTCTGATGCTGAAAGTGCTGATTTTTTCATATCTTTGTTTTTTGGAAGCAATGCTTCAACAGCTGTGTTGTCTAACAGGCATTTCTTAGCAGAACATTCAGCTACGGAGAAATAATAAAGATGTTTTAGTGAATCAATAAAGTCTGCCTTTGCTTTTACATTGATCTTTGCTTTTATTTTTGGATCTGTAAGTGCATCGTTAACTTCTTTAGCTGTTATTGTCTTGGTGTTGCTTCCAACTGTCTCTTCAAACAGGCCTTTATCTGGATTTATTGACATCGCAAGCTGAACAGGCTCTTCTGCGAAAAGGTTTCCTGCCTGTTTGAATAGTGCTGGACCTAAAAGGACAAGAACGATTACAAGAACAAGAACATTCCTTTTTGTATGGCTTGGTGCAACATGTTTTATGACTCTTGCTTTCTCTTCTTCAAGCTTTTTTTCTGTTGTCTCTATCCCAAGAACGTCGTTTACATGAGTCAGTAGCCTGTTGTTCATATGTTCTTCATCAGTTATAGTGTTATGCAGCTCCCTTAGTGCTGCTGTCTTGATAAGATGCTCCTGTTTTTTGATCATTTCAGTCTTTTTTTGAATATAGTGCAGTATAAGATGGAACACTTTGATTGATTTCAGTTCAAGCTCAAGCTCTTTTTTGTCAAGGGTTTCTTCTCCACTGACATGCCTGAAGATGGTGCTTAATTTTTGCTGGGATTCTGGGGAAACCCTTCTGTATAATGCATGAACTTCTCTTTTTATCTGGTCTTCCTTACCTATATTGTTTTTTGTAAGCTCAATTATCTTTTCTACCAGATGGGTGTCTTTTTTCCCGAAGGATAGCTCTCTTTTTGGAAGCTGGATACTGAGCTGTTTTAGCTCAGATCTTAATTCTTTTCCTCTTATGATCTCATCAACAATAGCTTTTCTTTTCTTTATGTTTTCAGAATCGATCAACAGCTTTTTCTTTAGTTTTTTTGAGAATGCAATAAGCTTGTTCAGTTTAGACCTTTCTTTTTTTTCAGAACTAGCTAATTCAGAAACAAGGTCTATTATATCGTTTGTCTGCTCAGTCATCTTTCAGTCTTCTTCAGGCCTTTCCACCATCTGTTTGAAGAAGTTTTTTCGAGTTCTGTAAGAAGCTCAATCGCTGATTTAGTCCTTAGATGTTTTCTTATGTTGATCAGCCAGTCGTCTGCATCTTTATGGCCGGAATCAATATATTCTTTTGCCTGAAATGCATTTTCTAACAGGTCTGCGTCTCTTGCAACTATGGACTCTTTTGTTTCCTGTCCCTGGAATTCCTTATGCATCGAGAAAATATCTTTTCCTATCTCTTTTGGAAGAGAATCAGTCTGTTCTTTCTGGGCTTTTGTCTCTGCAGATCTGAAGTCAATATATCTGTGACCTACTTTGTGAAGATCATTGAGTCTTGATTCATGAAGATCGTTAAATAGGCACATCAAAGCTGTCTTTTCCGGATCTGCTTTCTCCAGTTTAGCTAATGCGAATCCAATTACTGCTGCACGCATAGAATGTTCTGCGACTGATTCCGGATCCTTAATATTTATGGTCCACCAGCCGCTTCGCTTTACTCTTTTTAGATTGCCGACCTCAAATAGGAAATCGGTAATTTCCTTATTTTTTCCCATTAAAAATCACCAGTGATTTTTACTTGTTTTTTAATTTTATCTGGAATACGACATCTTCAAGTTTTTTGACATCATATTTTAGGCTGTCAAATTTTCTTCTAAGTTCAGAATTCCTAAAATCAAACTGCAATAAGTTTTCGTATATCTCAACAACAAGATCTTTTATTGTCTCAACTTCTTCATATTCTCCTTTTGAAGCTTTGTTGATGCCGTTTCTTACCAGTTCTCCGCTAAGGTCGCAAAGGCCAAGGAGGTATAGTTCTGAGTTTATACCAAGTTCAGATTTCTTTGGAATCTTCTTGTTTGCAGCAAATTCATAGTAGCATATAGCTTCAACAAATTCCTGAACTGCAACCTTATATGATCCTGATGATGCAAGTTCTGGGTTGTTTTTCGTAATATTATCTATATTCTTCAGTTCTTCTTTTATCTTTTCTGAAGATTCTTTTGCAGAATCAAGATTATTTCTGTGTATGTTATAGATTATCTGTTTTGAGAGCTTGATTATATCTCTTGATTTTCTAATAAGCTGTTCTCTAAGCTCATCAAACTCATTAAACTCTTTAATCATGCTTTTGAAGTCTTTTTCGTCCAACATTCTGCTAAAACAGAATGAACAAGACTATTTAAATGTTTTTATGGGGTTTATAGTCAGGAAAAATCGAAAGCTTTAAATATACAATAGTGTTAAATTTAGATTATGGCAGAGCCAGCTTTCAGAGGTGTAGTATCCTTCTTACAAGAAGTAGGTGTTTATGAGGTAGTATTACCTTTTCTACTTGTTTTTACTATAGTATTTGCAATATTAGAGAAGACTAAAGTTCTTGGAACTGAAGAAATAGAAGGACACAAATACACAAAGAAGAATCTGAACGCAATATTGGCGTTTGTAATCGGCTTTTTAGTCGTTGCATCTACAGAGTTAGTCAGGGCGATAAATGGTGTCATGGCAAACATGGTGTTGCTGTTGCTGCTGAGCGTATGCTTCCTGTTATTGATAGGATCATTCTTTAAGGAAGATGATCTTCCAGTTTTCCTTGAGGGTGGCTGGAGAAGCCTGTTTATGGTGATAATGTTTATAGGCATTGTTCTTGTGTTTTTAGGAGCATTTGATGTAACCTCTGACTGGCAGACATCTAGCGGAAAGGTGATCTGTCTTGAGGGATCAAGCTGGCTGTTATGCGGATGGAACTGGCTTGAAGCACACTGGCAGACAAACTTTGTCGCAACAGTACTGTTGCTGATATTTATCGTAATATTCATGAGATATATTGTTGGCGGATCAGATAAGCCAGCACCAAAAAAAGAGAGTAAGGATTAAAATGGACTACATAGAATTTTTTGAGCTATTGGAAGGTTATGGGTTGACAGATGCACTATTACCTTTCTTGCTGATATTCACAGTAGTATTTGCAGTTTTACAGAAGACTAATATCTTGGGCATGGGAAGGAAGAACTTTAATGTTATTGTTGCTTTAGTTATGGCATTGAGTGCAGTAATACCTCATGTCACAAATTCTTATCCACATGGGTATGATGTTATCGAGATAATAAATACTGCTTTGCCGAACGTTTCTTTGATAGCGATCGCTTTTATCATGCTTTTGCTGCTTGTCGGATTGTTTGGAGCAGAGCACAGATGGCTTGGAGCTTCTTTGTCAGGATGGATGGCAATTCTTGCTTTTATCATAATCGTCGTAATATTTGGAGGAGCAGCTGGCTGGTGGTATTCAGTACAGGATCTCTTCTATTGGTGGGATGATGATACTACAGCGTTGTTTATAATAATCGTCGTATTTGCAGTGATGATCTGGTTTGTTACAAGAGATGAGACAAAAGGAGAAGGAGCGATCAGATTAGGCAAGACTCTGGGAAGTATAGGCGATTTCTTTGGTGGAGGAAAAAAATAAATGGCAACACCATTAGATCTTGGATTGCTACAACATTTTTCTGTTATCTTTCCAATACTTCTAGTATATGGGATGGTCTTAGGAGTATTGACTTATACTAAATTTTTCGGAGAGAATGCAGCACTGCATAATGTGATAGCGATTGTTATTGCTTTATCTACAGGAATGTCTACTTTAGTTGTTCAGATAATAAATACGATGGCTCCTTGGATAATACTTATCTTTGTATTAATCATGTTTTTGCTTATGGCATATAAGTTCTTTGGAGCTACTGATAGTGATATACATACAGTTCTTACCAGGGATAAGACTGTGGTAGTATGGATACTGATAATATTTTTTATCATAATGCTTGGGTCTATTAGTAAGTTCTATTTTGCTGAGAGCACGATTCCTGGTGGAGAGGGTGTTGTTGGTGTTGAAGAAGGACAGGCAGCTGGCGCAGGGGTTGGCGCGTTCTGGGCAACATTATTCAATACAAAAGTTCTTGGAGTAATAATGGTGCTGTTGATAGCTGTATTTGCAATAATAATGCTGTCAAAAGAAGGACCTTAGAACTATTCTTCTTTTTCTTTCTTAGAAGTCTTAGCTTTCATACCTTGGGTGATTCTAGAAAGCTCGCTGACATTTTCAGTCAATGTAGGAAGTATCTTCTGGAAAACTTTCTCTAGTGCTTTTATCTCTGTCCCTACGTCATTGATCCCTTTATCATATTCCTCTATCTTTCCAAGAACACCTTTATGGAGGTTGTCAAAGTTAGTCTTCATATCTATAAGCTGCTGCTCGATCTTTGATATCCTGTCCTCTGTCTTGTCTTTCCAGTCTGATATTTTCTTATTTTCCTTTACCATATCTTCCATCTTTTCTTCAACTACTGATTCAACTATCTCTTCAATCTCTTCTTTGCTCCCACCCATTGCAGCTGGTGCTGCTCCTGGCTGAGCTGCAGAAGGCTGTACTGGAGTTTCAGAAGGAGGCTGCTGCTCAAGATTCTGTTGTGTTGCAACATCAACTCCTGCTTTTGTATCAGCTTGGTTCATAGCATCAAATATCTGTTGTGACTTGAAGCCCTCTCTCTGTAATGACTGGACTATCTGGTTATTATCAAGACCCTGCTGTCTCATCTGTATGACTAAAGCAGTGGGTGTCTGAGAAAGATCAACTTGTTGCGGTGCTGCTCCAGGCATAGGCTGTGCAGCAGGTTGAGCTCCAGGTTGTGCTGGCTGAGCAGCTGCATTATCCTTTTTTGTAAAAAGACCCATTAATCTATCACCTAGTCTATTATAAATGATAGTTGTTTTTAAATTTTGTGTTTTTTTGTGCGCTGTTTAGCACTAATAAGTTTCAATAAAATTATTTAAAGATAATTGGGGTTTTAGGCGATATGGCTGATGAAAATCCAGAGGGAGACCTAGTTGTCGGCAGAAGTCCAGGTGATTTCGCTAAATTTGGAACTAAAGGAGCTATATTATTAGGAAAGCAATTTGTGCATCAGGATGAGAAGACATTCCTAGGAGGAAATATCTGGCTGGAGGTTGCGGGAGCGCATGTTGTTTTTATCTGCGGAAAAAGAGGCGGTGGAAAGTCATACACTATGGGAGTTATCGCTGAAGGTTTTACATTATTGGATGAAAAGATAAGAGAGAACTTGAGTATCATAATGCTAGATACTATGGGGATATACTGGACAATGACCCATGGCAACAAAAAAGAGGCTAAGCTTTTGGAGCCTTATGGTATAAAGCCAAGGGGGATAAAGTTAAGGATATTCACTCCGGAGAAATTTTACCATATCTATAAAGAGAAAGGAATTCCGACAGATTATCCTTTTTCACTGAATCCTGCTGAACTTGATGTTGATGACTGGTGCAAAGCGTTCAAGCAGAATAAGTATAACAGTAATGGTGTCTTGATTGGGAAATCGTTGGCTAAGCTGAGATTATCTGGCAAGGAGAAGTATACTATAGATGATATTATTGCGCAGATAAGGGAAGATAAAGAAGCTGATCCTGTAACTAAGGCTGCTGTACTGAGCATGTTTGAGATGGCAGAAGGATGGGGTGTTTTTTCTAAAGACGGAAAAGGAACAGATGTTATGGAATTGGCGAAAGGCGGAGAGTTAACTGTGTTAGATGTAAGCTGTTATGCAACTATGCCTGGAGGATGGGATGTTAAAGCATTGGTTGTAGGTGTTGTTTCGCAGCATCTATTCGTGCAAAGGATGACATTCAGAAAAGGAGAAGAGTTTGCTGAAGTCAATTATCTTGAAGACTGGTTTTCTGATATAAAGGCTGGAAGGAAGCAGCAGCTTCCTTTAGTCTGGTTAGTTATTGATGAAGCGCATGAGTTTTTGCCTAAAGATGAGAAAGACAACAGTGCAGCGACGATGCCACTTATAGAGATCATGAGAGAAGGAAGACAACCGGGAATATCTTTGATACTGGCTACACAGCAGCCTGGAAAGATACATACAGATGTAATGACTCAATCAGATGTAGTCATGTCTCACAGAATAACTGCAAGGATGGATACTGAAGCTCTTAGTTTATTGACACAGAGTTATATGAAGAGAGGGTTAGTTGAAGCTATGGATTATCTTCCTCGTGTTAAGGGAGCTGCAGTATTGTTTGATGATATGAATGAAAAGATAATACCTATAAGGGTAAGGCCTAGATTTACATGGCATGGCGGTGCTTCGCCAACTGCTATAAAAGAAGAATGAGAATTACATGCCTCTTTCCTGAAGCATCTTTTTGACTACTAATTCTACTTGTTTTTCGATATATTTTTCTTCCTGGATCTTTAAGTTTAGGTCAGTCATCTCTGCCTCCACCTTATCTTTGACCATCTTATCTACTTCATTCTGTGTTACGAACTTGACAGGTTCCCATAATTCAAGATATCTGTTCAGAACTTCGATATCCTCTTTTTTTGCTGTCAATTTTAATTCTTTGATTATCAGTTCTGTCCTTTCGTCGTTCATCTTTATGTTTTTCTTGAATTCATTTATATCGTCGTGGAATGTTGAAACTGTTGAGTTTGTCTTCTTGAAGCTTGAAAGCATATTCTCTTCAGTTATCTGTGTCTTTTTCTGAAGATTGTTGTATCTTTCTTCAAGAACTCTTAGTCTTCTGTTAAGATCATTTATAGTGTTTGTAAGAGAAGCTACATTTTTACCTAGATCAGGAGCTTCAGCTTTTGGCTTTTGAGAAAACAATCCGCCGCTTTTTTTTGGCGGTTCTTTTTTTTGCTGTTCTTGTTGAAACGGTAGCTGGTCAGCCAATCATAACACCTCTTTTAGATAAATTTTAGCGGAGGAACTTTATAAATTTTGTTGTTTTTTAGTGTAAAATAGTAACTTTTAAAAATAAAAAAGAAATAATTGTTTTTCGTCGAGAATGATTCCAAATAAGATATTTTTTACAAAAGGAGTAGGAAAGCATAAGGAAAAGCTTCAGTCTTTTGAGATGGCTTTGAGAGATGCAGGGATACAGCATACAAACATAGTTACAGTATCCAGCATATTTCCGCCGAACTGCAAGATCATACCAAAAGTTCAGGGACTGCAGTTATTGAAGCCAGGACAGATATTATTTTGTGTTTTGGCAAGAAATGCAACAAATGAACCGAATAGGCTGCTTGCTGCTTCGATCGGATTGGCAGTTCCGACTGACAGAAGCCAGTATGGTTATCTTAGTGAGCATCATTCTTTTGGGGAAACAGAGAGGAAAGCAGGAGATTATGCTGAAGATCTTGCAGCATCAATGTTAGCGTCAACACTTGGAGTTGAGTTTGATGTTGATTCAAGCTATGACGAAAGAAAAGAGCAATGGAAGATCAGCAATAAGATCGTAAAGTCGACAAATATAACACAGTCTGCTGTTGCTGACAGGAATGGACTTTGGACAACTGTGATTGCAGCTGCAGTTTTTGTTCTGGACCTTAATAATGGGAATCATGTGGTTCCAAATCAGCCGCAGCTCCAGAACGTAGATCCTAATAATACATAATTTTTATAAATAATGATGATAATTCTTACATTATGGCAGATTTTTTAGGAGAGAGTGTTAAGTATAAAGATTCTAAAGTAGTTATACTGCCTGTTCCTTATGATGGAACCTCTACATATGTAAAAGGAGCAGATAAGGGGCCTAAGGCTATCATAGATGCTTCTATGGAAGTTGAAAGATATGATGCTGAGACAGATTCAAATTTGCTTGGCTTTGGAATATGTACACTAAGTTCTTTGAAGAATGCAGCTAGTGTAGGGAGGGAGATGGATCTGGTGTATTCTGAAGTCAAGAAGCTGTTAGATGATGATAAGTTTGTTGTTATGCTTGGCGGAGAGCATTCTATAAGTTATGGAGCTGTGAAAGCACATAAAGATAAGTTTAGTGATTTGAGTGTGCTGCAGATAGATGCACATGATGATCTACGTGAAGAGTTTGAAGGAAGCAAGTTCAATCATGCTTGTGTCATGTCAAGGATAAAGGAATCAGGGTGCAAGACTGTGCAGGTTGGTGTTAGGTCTGTGAATGAAGATTGTCCTGATAAGGTGAAAAAGCAAGAGAATATTTTTTATGCATGGAATATGGAAGATGATTCGTGGATGGATGATGCTGTCGCTGCTTTAGGGGATGATGTTTACATTTCATTTGACTTAGATGGGTTTGATCCTTCGATAATGCCTAGTACTGGAACACCAGAGCCAGGAGGTATGCTTTGGTATCAGACACTTCGTTTTTTGAGGAAAGTTTTTGAGAAGAAGAATGTTGTAGGATTTGATGTTGTCGAGCTTTGTCCGATAAAAGGGATGGTGGCTCCTGACTTTATGGCAGCAAAATTAATATATAAGATGATCAACTATAAGTATAATCTAAAATGAAATCACCGTTTGATGTTGCAGCAGATATTGAGAAAAGAGGGATAAAGTTCTACTCTAAAGCTTTAGAGATAGCTGATGATATAAATTCTCAGAAATTGCTGAAGTTCTTGATAGAGGAGGAGAAGAAACATCTTAGCTATTTTGAGAAAGCAAAGAAGCAGTATAAGAAAGGGAAGATAACTGTTAGTCCGAAGCATGAGAAATTGATTTTTAGTAAGGTTGCGTATAAGAAAATAGAAGAGATCCCTAATAAGCTGTTGAAGATATTTGATACAGCGATAGAGATGGAAGAGAAGTCAATTGATTTCTATGCAGAATGGGCTGCTAAAGAAGAGAATGAGAGCATGAAGAAGATACTTCTTGCGATCTCTAAGTTTGAAGAAGAGCACAGGAAGCTGATAAAAGCTCACACAGATGTTCTGTATAATTATCTGCACTGGGAAGGCATGGAACAGCCTCCGATAGAAAGTTAAAGTTTTAGTTCGTAATAAATTATCTTGAGTTTTCCTTTTGGTTCTTCCCCTATTTTTGAAAATCCTCTTTTTTCATATAATTTATGAGAAAGTAGCTCATTTGGGTCATTTGAAGTATATAATCTGAGGAATCTTTTTCCTTCTTCTCTTGCTTTTTCTATTGTGAAGTCCAATAATCCACTTCCTATTTTTCTTCCTCTGGCCTCTGGATCCACACAGAACCAACCAACCCAATAAGCTTCATCTTCGTCTTTTTTTCTCGTGTATAATCCAGTAGTTCCAAGAACTTTTCCTGTTGCCAGATCCATAGCAACCCAGTAGCTTAGATCTGTAACTTTGACAGCTTTTAATGCAAGTTTGTAGAATATATTTGTTCTGCTTAGACTTGCCTTAAAGCCTAAACTTGCTTTTTCAAGCGGAGACTGTTTTGGAAAAACCTTATTTACAACATTAATCGCTTTTTTTATGTTTTCTTTTGATAATTCCTGTATTTCCCAATTGCCTTCTTCTATTTTTGGCTCTTCTTTTTTGAAGAATTCTGCTACCTTATCTTTGAATTCTTTTGAATAGTTCAGATTATTAAAGTTCAGAAGCCGTATTCTTTTCTTTTCTATGCCTAGTTTGTCACATAATCCGACAGCTCTCTGGACTGTCTTGTCTGTCTTTAGGTCAACTGTATACCATGTTGACCACATTGTTAGTATGATATATTTGAACTCTTCAGGATCTATGCCTTTTGTGATCCATTCTGATCTGTATGGGTAGCATGCCAGAAACAGGTTATCTACCGGATCCTGGTCTTTTTCGAGAGCTGGCTGGATCCACGGAAAGTCAAAGAACCTGAAACCAGCCATAGAGAATAATCTTAATCTAAGGATCGGGTTTTCAGAATCATCTCCGAGCTTATTGTTCTTGTCCATCCTTGCAGGATCATTTGGTTCTGCAAGAAGAGCAGCAAGTTTCCCGCTTCCGAATCTTTTTGCATCGATACCTGCCATGGTTTTTGCTTTTTCTATAAGTGCATTATTGACGAGCATCTTGTATTTTGAGGTTGAGTATTGTTCGAGACCAAATTTTTTCAGGTGATGTACAGATGTGGCCAGATAATCTATGGATGCGAAGCTTGTCTTTTTTGTAGAGACTGTGTAGAATATTATTCCACCGACAATAACTCCTTTGAGTTTTGCGAGGACAAAATAATACCTTGTCTTTATCTTTTCCTTCAGATGATTCTTCATCTTGAGGTCTTTATATTTTGCAAGCGCTCCTTCCATCAGGATATATTTCCTGTATGTTGTAAGGCTTTCTCTTTCATCTTCGTCTGGAAAGTAGTGTACATATATCTCATCATAGAACTGCTTAAGATCTCTGCTTAAAGGATTCCTGATAACTTTTACCTCTATAAGATCTCCAGATCCTTTTGACTCAAGCCATTTAGCCAGTCTGTTGGGAATTTGTTCTTCTGGGAAAGCGCTCATCCCGTTGATCTCTTCAATATCTTTCAGCTCGTGTTTAGTAAATCCTCTTTTAAGAAGCTCTTCAGTATAAAATTTCATGTTTTTCTTAAACTTATTTTTGTTGATCTTATCTTCTATGTATAATCTTACAGAACTTATCTCAAGAAGGATCTTTGCTTTTTTTTCATATTCTTCGAAAGGTACACTCATACTACTGTTATTACAGTTCTTGTTTAAAAAACTTTTCAAAAACCAAAAGTTTTATAAATGCAAATAATATAAAATACATTAAATATGGTATTATAATAATTTATAATATAAAATAATATGTTTTAAAATGGGGAAGAAGCCTATATCTGCGACGATCGAGGAAGATCTGATAAAATGGATAGATAAAGAAGTAGTGCGGGACAGACAGAAATACAGAAATAAGTCTCATCTTATAGAGATAGCGCTTGAGAAATTAAAAAAAGAGAGGTAATAGATCATGCCAGAAAATCTGGAAAAGAGACCATCTGACAGCTATGAGGTAATCAGGGAAGCTGACGATATAATCATCAGGGTAGATCTGGAATCTTTTGCATACTCTCCTTCTTTAGAAGATGATGCTACATGCATGTCGAAGACGATGGATAAGCTTGCTGAAGTAAAGGGAGCTACAAAGGTCATATTTATTCAGAAAAGGGATTATGAATATGATTACAACCAGACAAGGCTGCTTGCAGAGATGGCAGAAGTATATGCTGCAATAAGCAAGAGGTCGGATCTTGTCGGATATACTGCTATCGGTGATCCTAACTGCACTAAGTGTGTTCCTAACTGGCATTCTGAAGTGAATCATATCGTGCATAGGCTGCTTAGGTCAGATCCTTTGGGTGCGTATGTTGAGCTTAGGAGGATGCACAGAAGAGAGAAGATAAAGAGAGATAATCTTATTGATGTTAAGTGTGGTCCTTGTGAGGATAAGTATCTTAAGATCCTAGACACTATGATCGAGATGCTGGATAAGACAAGGCTGATAACTGTGACAAAGCCTTATCTTGCGGGTTATAAGACTGGTGACAGAAGTGTCTACAGGAGAGTATTTTCTCCAACTATAAAACCAGATTTTATGTTTACTAAGCTGATGAGCTCATATCCTCCTGAAGGAGAGGAGATCGGAAGCTATCAAGTCGGCGGAACAGATGTAACTATTTTTAGTTTTCCTGATTCTGTCAAATATCTTTATCATATGATGCCTCCTGAATTTAAGCTTGATGAAGAGGAATATGAGCTTTTAGATATGGCAAGGAAGGTTATGGCAGAGCATAAGCCTAAGAAATCTGAGTTTGTTGATCCTAAAAGGATGAGAGAGGTTTTCTATAATGTTGGAAGAGATCTTATCGAAGAGCTTGTGAATTATAAAGGGTATAAGTTCAGGACAAAGCAGATGGATGAGCTTGGGAGAGTACTTGTAAGGTATACTGTAGGTTTCGGATTGATTGAAGTTTTGCTGAGTGATGAGCAGGTGCAGGATGTAAATGTTAACAGCCCTTTAGGTCAGATTCCAATCTATATTGTTCACGGGGAATTTGATGACTGTGAGACTAATGTAATACCGACGAGAGCTGAAGCAGAAAGCTGGGCTTCAAAGCTGAGGATGATATCCGGAAGGCCATTGGATGAGGCTAACCAGATCTTAGATACAGAGATTGAATTGCCAGGAAGTACGGCAAGGGTATCTGTAATTACAGAGCCTTTAGATCCTACTGGGTTAGCATTTTCATTCAGAAGACACAGGGATAAGCCATGGACACTTCCATTGTTTATCAAATATAAGATGTTGAACAAGACAGCAGCTGGGCTACTCTCTTTTATCATTGACGGAACAAGGACCATGCTTATCTGCGGAACAAGGAGTTCTGGAAAGAGTTCTTTCTTGACCAGTTTGCTTATCGAGATCATGAGAAGATACAGGATCATAACTATCGAAGATACATTAGAGCTGCCTACTCAGTCGATGATGAAATTAGGATTCAATATCCAGCCTATGCTTGTTGCTGGTGCATTTGCAAAGAAAGGAAGTGCAGAGATGCCAGCTGAAGATGGTATAAGAAGTACACTGCGTCTTGGAGACAGTTCGATTATTGTCGGTGAAGTCCGTTCTAAGGAAGCTAAAGCTTTGTATGAAGCGATGAGAGTAGGAGCATCTGCTAATGTTGTTGCAGGAACTATCCATGGTGACAGCCCTTATGGTATATATGACAGGTTAGTGAATGATATAGGTGTTCCTAAGACTTCGTTTAAAGCAACCGATATTGTTATAATAGCAAATCCTGTCAAGAGTGCATCTTCACTTCAGAAACAGAGAAGGGTAACGCAGATAACTGAAGTCGGAAAAGACTGGGATGATGATCCTCAGAAAGAGGGTGCGTTCAAAGATCTTATGAAATATGATCCTGTGAGCGATCAGCTTGAGCTGCAGGATGCTTTGGTAAATGCAGAGTCTTCTGTGCTTAAGCAGATAGCTGGAAATGTAAAAGAGTTTTCTGGAAACTGGGATGCGATGTGGGAGAATATTGAATTGAGGGCGAAACTAAAGCAGACTTTAGTGGAATATGCCGAGAAGGCAGATAATATGGACCTTCTTGAAGCTCCTTTTGTTATAAGGACAAATGACAGATACCATCAGATAGCACAGGAAGTTGTCAGAGATTATGGTGCTCTTGACAGTGAGAAGATTTTCTTTGAATGGGATGAATGGGTAAAAAGGGAGATAAAAAAAGCTACCTTACATAAAAATGCCTGAGATATCAAAAGAAGAAGTTGCCGGAATAATGGATAAGTATCAGAAGCAGCTAAATTCACAGCTGGGTGATGCTCAGCCTATTCAGCAACAGCCTGAAGAAGAGAAAGATGAAGTTGTGAAGCCTGTAAGTTCCAGAGAGTATGTCCAGTTCAAGAATGAGTATATGCCTGCAACACTTAGCATCTATGAGAAGTTGTGCAATTATTTTGAGAAACTGCTTAAGCTTCCTCCAAATCCTAAGAAGAAAGCTATGCTGGAGGATGGAATAAAGGTATGTCATCTTAATATAACTCCAACTGGAGCAAATACTTTTGCACTTATGGCTCCGTTTCTTTTTGGTTTTTTTGCAGCTGCGATAAGCTATATACTGATGGACGGAAGCATGTTCTTTCCTATGTTTTTTGTTATTTTAGCTGCTGCTATGATAAGGCCTTTGGGTAATATTCCTATGATGGCTGCTGCAAAGAAAAGGATGGAAGCAGGAAGCCAGATGGTGTTATCTGTCTTTTATGTTGTTACATATATGAGACATACATCCAATCTTGAGCTGGCTATCGAGTTTGCGGGTGAGCACCTAGCTCCTCCGCTGTCTGTCGATTTCAAGAAGATAGTGTGGGATGTTGAGACACAGAAGTATGAGTCTATCAAAGAATCTTTAGATTCATATCTGCAGACATGGAAAGGACATAATGATGATTTTATAGAGGCATTCCATCTGATCGAATCCTCTCTTTTTGAAGGAGATGAGGAGAGAAGGATAGCGATGCTTGATAAGAGCTTGAGTGTTATATTAGATGGAACTTATGAGAAGATGCTTCATTATGCGCAGGGTCTTAAAGGACCTATGACAACACTGAACATGTTAGGAGTTATATTGCCTGTTCTGGGTTTGGTAATATTGCCTTTAGTTGTCAGCTTTATGGAAGGAGTAAGCTGGATGCATATCTCTGCGCTGTACAATGTTGCATTGCCGTTAAGCATATTCTTTTTAGGAAGAAAGATATTGGCAACTCGTCCTAGCGGTCATGGCCAGGTAGATATATCTAAACATCCTGGACTGAAGAAGTATGCAAACAAGATAGTGAAGATTGGAGGGAAGGAGATTGTGATACCTCCTGTGATCATCAGTGTGTTGATCGGAGCTGTTCTGATGCTTATCGGACTTCTTCCAGTTATATTGCATATAGTTGCTCCGACTTTTGATCTTCCTTTGACAGATAAGTTTCAGCTTCTGGATTATCATTGTCCGCAGAAGATGGTGAAATGCACTCTTGCTGAGCAGATTGGACCATATGGTTTAGGAGCTACTATGCTGAGTTTGTTTATTGTTGTCGCTATCGGAGTTCCTATAGGGCTTTATTACAGACATAAGTCTGCGAATGTTATGGAGATAAGGAACCAGTCCAGGCAGTTGGAGCAGGAGTTTGCATCTGCATTATTTCAATTAGGTAATAGGTTAGGAGATGGACTGCCTGCAGAGATGGCTTTCGGCAAGGTTGCGGAATCTATGAGGGGAAGTGTCTCTGGAGGGTTTTTTGAGCTAGCTACACAGAATATCACTAGATTGGGAATGAGTGTTGAACAGGCAATATTTGATCCCCAGCATGGAGCTTTGGTGCAGTATCCTTCTTCTTTGATAGAGAGCAGCATGAAAGTTTTGACTGAGTCGAGTAAGAAAGGACCTAAAGTTGCTGCTCAGGCTTTGATAAATATATCATCTTATATCAAGCAGATGCATAAGGTTGAGGAGAGACTGACTGACCTTTTGGGAGAGACTATCGGTTCTATGAAAGCTCAGATAAAGTTCCTGACTCCAGTAATAACTTCAATAGTTATAGGAATAACTTCGATGGTAAGTACTATCTTAGGGAAATTGAGCAGGCAGATGAAAGAGATCGGTAAGGATACAAAAGGAAGTGCGGCAGGAGGTATGATGGGATTGTTTGGGGACGGAGTTCCTACTTATTTTTTCCAGGCTGTTGTCGGAGTCTATGTTGTACAAATAATTTATATACTAACAGTTACAGCTAATGGTATAGAGAACGGAAATGACAAGCTTAATGAGAGAAGTGAGCTGGGCAAGAATATGTTCAGGAGCACTTTGACTTATTGCATATTGGCTTCGATAATCATACTGATGTTTAACCTGATTGCAGGAGCTGTGATAGCTAAGAAAGGTTAAGATGAAAAAGATAATGATATTATTTTTGGTTTTGCTGGCTGGCTGTGCTAGTTATGAACCTGTTGAGCTTCCTTCTACTTATGTGGAAGAGTATCAGGGAGAGAAGCTGGGATCTTTTGAAGATTTTAGGGAGAATTCTATCAGAGGACCAAGATATATCAATAAAAGCGAGTATAAGCTAAGGATTACAGGGCTAGTTGATGAAGAGAAGGAGTATACTTACGACGAGATACTGGATAATTATCAGAGCTATAAGAAAGTTGTCACATTAAACTGTGTTGAAGGATGGAGTGTTAAGATCCTTTGGGAAGGTATGTTGGTGAAGGAGTTGCTTGATGAGGCTGGCATAAAACCTGAGGGGAAGATATTGATATTCCATGCTGATGACGGCTATGCTTCAACTTTTTTAATTGATGAGTTTATGAGTAAGGATCTGATAATGGCCTATAAGATGAACAATATGACAATTCCTGCAACACATGGTTTTCCTTTCCAGCTTGTTGCTGAAGAGAAATGGGGATATAAATGGATTAAGTGGATAACAGAGATTGAAGTGAGTGATGATGAGGATTTTAGAGGGAACTGGGAGATAAGAGGAAAAAGGCATCAAGAGGATGTTCCTGAAGGTTATGTTGGAAGGAAGTTGAGAGGATAAGTTTTTATATTCTGAGTTCTTGATAGTTGGTTATGGGGGTGATAGGTTAAATCAGGTGAAAGAATGAATACTATTGCAAGAGCAACTACGGGATTGGCCATATTAACAGCACTTAGTTATGCCAATGATGTAAGAGATAATCTAAAATCCATCTATCAGCAATACGCTAAAAATCATGCAGGCAAGGAAATCATAAAGGCAAGAACAGAGTATTATGATAAAAACGGAGTTATGCAGACTGATTCTTCGGGCTATCTGTTTTTTGAAGGACCTTATATGATAAAAGTTTCTAAGGATATAACTATGATAAGGGATAAGTCTGAAAGGAAGCCAGTATATTATTTTGATGTTGGAAGTGATGGTCTTGATAAAGTGGTTGTATTGGACAGCGCTTTGCTTGGAGATCATCTTGTGGATATAGAAGGCTTACAGAAGCTGGAATTTATGGTAGAGGAAGCATTATTAGGAAATAAAGAGGCTCAAAAAAACTATAAAAGAACAATATTCAATACAAGAAGAGTTTATTTTGTCAAAGGTGATGAAAGTGTTATATGTTATGATTTTAATATCAACAAAGCATACAAATTACCAGAAGACAAGGCAAGGAAAATGCTTGGGAAGTATGAGGGGACTTTAAGAAAGATAAAAGGGAGGATAACTCCTGCAAAAGTTACCAGGGGTAATGATGAAAGAACTGACTGAGATGGTGGATGGAAGGAGAAGAGTTGTTGAGATGAAGAATGGTGCAGAGGGCAAGCCAATATATGAAATCATAGGAAATCATATCTATAAAGTCGGTTTTGAAAAAGAGTTTATGCCCGGGCCTTTATTTGAGATCAGGGATGGGCTTGCTTACCGAGTAAGCAATAATGGAAAAAATACAGAGACCCATGAATTGGTGATTGGTGATGATTATGTATATGGTCTTGATGGACTAGTCAAGTATGTGATAAGATAGCTATATCTTTATAAATAATTGATGAACAACAACCAACATGAAATTGCTATTAGTGTATCCACCATTTTGTACTCCTGCAACATTGCCTTATTCAATAACTTATCTTAGTGCTTTTCTCAAGGAGAACTGTGATTGTTCTGTTGATGTTCTGGATCTTAATGTGAAGTTTCATAATAAGAAGTTTGGCAAGTATGCTGATTATTATAAGAATTTGAATGATCTTTCTGATTATAATGAAATGACTAAAGGATATGATGAAGTTTCTAGGAAAGTCTATTCTGATAACAACAGGTTAGTTGTTGATGGAAAGAATCCTGAGCTTTTTGATGAAATGCTGAGCATGATACTCGAGAAAAAGCCAGATACAGTTGCTTTTAGTGTTGTTTATTCAAGCCAGGTTTTCTATTGTTATGCTCTGATCAGAGAATTGAAGGGGAGGGGGATAAAGACGATTGTAGGGGGACCTTCTGTGAATGAGAAGCTTATCGGTGCTGCTGATGAATATCTTAAGAATGAAGTTGAACTGCTGGAATCTGTTTCCGGGAAAGCAGACCATGATAAGCTACATCTTAATTTTTTCCTTGACTATAATGTATTTGATCCTGGAGATTATTTTGTGAAGGATGCTGTGCTTCCATTGAGGACTTCGAGCGGATGTTATCATGCGAAATGCACTTTTTGCACGCATCATACTGGCAATATCTATCTTGAGTATTCGCTGGAGAATATAGAGAGAACTGTTGAAAATTCTGATGGAGAATATTTTTTTGTAGTTGATGATATGCTGCATAAGAAAAGACTGCTTGATCTAGCTGAGATAATGAAGAAGAATGGGAAGAAGTGGACGTGTCAGCTAAAGCCGACCAAAGATTATGACGAGGATACTTTGCATATCTTGAGAGAGTCTGGACTATTGATGATAATCTGGGGAGTTGAGTCTGGCTGTGACAGGGTTTTGGAGATTATGGGCAAGGGAACTAATGCAAAGGATGTTTCTGGTGTGCTGTCTAGTTCTTCAAAAGCTGGAATAAAGAATGTTGTGTATATAATATTTGGATTTCCCACAGAGACCAAGGAGGAATTCTTGGAGACTATCAGGTTTTTGGAAGATAACAGTGAATGTATAGATCTTGTGTCTACTTCTGTATTTGGTCTGCAGAAAGGATCTTTTGTGTATGCTGACCCTTCCAGGTTTGGAGTTACTGAAGTTGTTGAGGAGGAGAGAACAGTATTGGATCCGAAGATCAGCTATGAGGTTAAGGAAGGACTTACAAATGAAGAAGCTGTTAAGCTGAGGAACGGATACAAGAAAACTATAGAGAAGATCAATAAATTTCCTAAGCTGATGAATTATTTCAGAGAACATATGCTGGTAAACATCTAGTTATTTTGAAAAAGCTTATATATCATTCAGGTATAAGCAATGGCATGGGAACTAAACCTTGGCTATTGATCGTAATTCTAGTGTTGCTTCTGGTCCTAGCTTTAGTTGTATTCTTTTCTGCAAAGGGTAAGAAGAAGCCTACTGATTATTATGCCCTGTTTGTGATAGGGCTGGTCTGGGCCATATTTGGCCTCTTTTCTTTCTTCAGGTATGACGGACTTAGCAGTTTCTTTTCTATAGGGATAATCTTTATGATAATAGGCCTGGTCAACAAGGATAAGTGGAAGAAGAACAGAAAGACATGGAAAAATATGAGCAAAGGGCAGAAAAAGATGATGATTACAATCCTGATAGTCTTATCAATCCTACTTCTTGCAGGTGTTATAGTTCTTCTGTATACCAGAAGGACTTGCGGCTCATATATCTAGAAAAATGGGGACGCCGAGATTTGAACTCGGGACACCTACGTCTTCAGCGTAGTGCTCTCCCAGTCTGAGCTACGTCCCCAAACAGAAACGAGAACCTATTCGATCTTTTCTTCTTCCTGGACAGGATCTTCAGAAAGCTCATCTTCAGTCATTATGTGCTCTCCTTTGTCGGAAGCTGTTTCTCCAGCAGCAAGGTCTGCTTCTGTCCTTTCATCAGCAGTTACTTCAGACTGGCTCACTATCTCTAGATTACCGAACTTACCTGTTGTAAGCTGTTTTTCACCTTGCCATTCGTTGACATAGCCGTTTGTTATCTTTATCTTGTCTCCAACATTAACCTGGTCGATCTGTTCGTTCCAGAGTGTCAGTGCAATCTCTCCGGAATCATCTTTGATCTTTGCGTTGCATACTCTGCCAGCTTTACCAAATTTGTTGAATTCCCTGATTTCGCCTTTGTCAACTACTTCTGCTTCAACTTCGACTTTTCCCTGCCTTGGTTGTAAATCTGCAATTGGCATAGGCGCAGAAAATCTATTGTCTTTTATAAATGTTTTGGAAGACGTGGTCTAGAATGCTTTTAGACCAGCCCTGCTGCAAAAGATAGTAGTATAGCTGGTCGCTCGGGTATCCTGTCTGTAATGTTGCCATTATGTAATTTTGAAGCTGCTGGATCTGCGGGTTTACAGCCGGTGTTTTTGGCTTGTGCAGCTTAAGTGCAGCAAATATGCCTCCTGCAAGAACTATTATGATTACCGGAAGAATTACCCAGATCATCAATGAACCGCTTGCGATCATTGATGGTTCTGCCTGATAAGGAGATGTTGCAGGTGTTTGTGGCTGAACTGTTTCTTCCTGTTTTCTTATCTCCGGCCTGTCTACAGTAGTTCCCTGGCTGATACCTTCTGATAATAATGAATCATAGATATCTGCCTCTTCATCAGTTATGAAATGATCACTGCAGCAGCCTAGGCCATAAGCTTCAACCTCATCATCAGTGTAGCAGTAATTGACAGCTCCGCAGTACATCTCTTCAAATTCTTCATTACAGATGATAGCTCCACCTTTTTCTACGAACCTTGAGATAAGGAAGTAATAGTCTGATCCTCCCCAGCCTTTCTTGAAAGCGTTGCATGAATTATCATTTACCTGGTTCCTGAATGAGTTTATGTCAAGGAACTCTAATATGAAATCCTCATTTTCAGCAGTATCACAGTACTGGTAGCTTGCTTCAGTTATGTTGAAGTCATCAACTCCATTCTTATCTATATTGAATGAAACATGATCTGCTGCGTCATCTATGATGACACACATCTTTGATCCTGGAGCAGCTAATCTTGTCAATGGATGGTTTAAAGCCAATTGTTCTACATCTGGGATTACATCTTCTGAATAGATTACAGCTCCTGTGATTGATGTGTATGTCTTAGTAGAATAGAAGACCAGCATCGGAGCTAGGATCAAGAAGATCAAAAGTACAAAATCCCTTCTTTTGAACAGTTTCATTTTGGCTCCTCAATAGGCTTTAGAGTTATCTCTCCTTTATTGTTTGTGAGAATCCAGAAAGCAGAGTTCTCTTTAAGCTTGAGCTTAGCTCTGATAGATTTAGGAATAACTATCTGCCCTCTTTTATCACATTGAACAATCTTCATTTTTCTGATTTTATGAAATTCAGTTAATTTGTATTTCATATTATTTGAAATGCCAAACTTCTGAATTTCAGTAATAATGGAACAGCCATACTATATAAATGTTGCTGTTCAAAATGCATAGTGCGCTACGTACAGCTTCTTTTATTGCTGTATTCCAGATTCTAATGTTCTGGAACTTATACCAAGCACTTCGCCTGGCACTATGCACAACACCCCCCTTATAATAATTTGCCAGCTTTCCCGAAAGCCAGCTTTCCCGACAGTAATTTAGGAATAACAGTCTTTAATGTGCTGATTTTAGCACGCACTTGTTTTGTTGAGTCTCTGTCTCTTATAGTTACAGTCTTATCTTTTAATGAATCAAAATCAACTGTTATACAGTATGGAGTTCCTATCTCATCATTTCTTGCATAACGTCTTCCGACAGATCCTGCCTGATCGTATGATACTGTGAATTCTTTCTTTAGGTTATCGCATATCTTTTTAGCTAGTTCTGGAAGACCTTCTTTTTTGACTAATGGGAATACAGCTACTTTTATGGGAGCTAGTTTTGGGCTTAGCTTGAGGACAATGTTTCCTCTTTCTTTGTCATCTTCATATGCGTCGAATAAGAATGAAAGCAATGCTCTGTCAACTCCCTGAGATGGTTCTATAACACAAGGAAGAATCTTTGTTTTTGTCCCTTCATCAAACATCTCTATGTTGCTCTTTGAATGTTCTTTGTGCTGCTTAAGATCAAAGTCTCCTCTGTCAGCACATCCATGGATCTCTTTCCATCCAAAAGGAAATCTGTATTCAATATCAAAGCATGCTGAAGAGTAGTGGGCAAGCTCATCTTTAAGATGCTCCCTCAATCTTAAGTTTTCTGGCTTGATTCCAAGGTCTAAGAACCATTGATATAATTCTTTAAGCCAGTAAACATGCCATTGAGACATTAGTTTTGCTTTCAGCATATCTGAGACAGTCATCTCTTTATGTGCATTGTTCTTTTCCTGATCATCTGATGTGAGAATGTTGAACTTGAATTTCTTGTCTTTTAAGATATTGCATTTCTTTTCATTTGGATGTATGAAGAACTCAATCTCCATCTGCTCAAATTCTCTTGTCCTGAAAAGAAAATCTCTTGGAGAGATCTCATTCCTGAAAGCTTTACCCATCTGAGCTATACCAAAAGGAAGCTTTACTCTTGATGTTTCTGTCACTAATTTGAAGTTTGTGAAGATCAATTGAGCTGTCTCTGGCCTTAGATAGGCTATATTTTCTTTATCCTGTTTTGGTCCTACAAAAGTCTGGAACATCAGGTTGAAAGACCCTGCTTTTCCAAAATCAGATTTACAGTTAGGGCATTTGATGTCGTTTTCTTGTATGAGTTTGTCTATGTCTTCTGCACTCAGGCCGTCTGCCTGTATCTTCAGTGCATCTTCGATCATCTGATCTCCTCTGACTCTGCTTTTGCATTTAGTGCATTCTACCATTATGTCTGCAAAGCAGCCTACGTGGCCTGAAGCAACCCAAACATTTGGATTTGATAGTATTGTTCCGTCAATACCCACAACATCTTCTCTGTCCTGGACAAATATTTTCCACCAGCTTTGTTTTATAGAGTTCTTTATCTCAACACCTAATGGTCCATAGTCAAAGAAACCAGCCATACCATTATAGATCTCAGAATTAGGAAATATCAACCCCTTTTTCTTGCAAAATAAAGCCATATCTTCTATAGTTAAAGCCATTAAATACCCCTCTGTTAAGAATTATGGGTTGCTATTTATAAAGTTTTTTGTTAAATCTTCTTTCGTAAATAAGGTGAGAAGTATTTTTTGTACTTACTCTGTACTTCAGGAATCTTCCAATCGTTTGAAGTTATCTGTTTTCTACATTTATTTGAATTACATTTACACTCGAATGATTCCATCAAAGATTCACTAAATGCATAATCAAAAACTAATTCTTCTCCAGCTTTTATGTCTTTTATTGCTACGAACTGAATGTCTTCTAAAAACCCTATATTTGGATCGCAAGAATGATTAAATACGCCAGTAAGTTCTAACTCTTCTCTATCTGTAGGTACCATGAAAAATTTTTCATGAATCTGAATTCCCACATGACTCATCTTACTCCAATAATCTTTAATCTCTGAACTAGGCACAATGACTCCTCCAAAAATACAAATCATTTCTCCTTTTTTTATGTCTTCTTTAGCAAATACGCCTAATTCATGTAAAGGTGATCTTCCGGATTTTGCTTTTGGATTAACCCACCTATGAGGCCATCTTTCATGTAAGTCTTTCATATTGGAATTCAGTTAATCATAATTTATAAACATATCGCAAACGACCCACCTATTTTTGGCCTTTTAGATTATTTGCAACTATTTCTTCAGCCAGGCTACTTCTTCTTTGCTTAGATCAAGCTGTTCTGAAAGTATCTTTGATTGTTCTTTGTCTTTCTTGAAGATATTTTTTATGTATGGGAATGTGTCATGCATAGCTCTTTTAATAGAAGTATGGGTGCGGTCAGCTATCTTTTGGCAGATAGCTTTCTTTTTCATAGACTTTTGTTTTGCCCACCATAATTTTAGGATCCTTCCTGTTGGTTTGTATTTTATGAACTCTTTGTATTTCTCATCTTTTGCAGTTGCTATGCCTGCTGTGAGCAATGCGTTGACGTAGATCAGGTATCTCCAGTGCTGCCATCTTCTGATTCTTCCGAAGAAGACATCTGCTTTTGAGAAATGATCATAAGCTCTTGCAAGATCTTCTGCTTTTTTGTATTCTAGGGGAAGATTTTCGTCAAGCCAAAGCATAGCTTTGTCCAGGTCTTCATTGGTGTGATCAAAAGCGCTGACTGCAATAGAAGGGTCTGTTGTCTTGAATATTTTTACCAAAGCGTTAAGCATAGTGTCTGTCTTTTCTCTGTCTCCCAGATCTTCCAGTGATTTTGTTGTAAGTTCTTTTGAAGAATGGCAAAGTGTCTGCAAATCTGTGACTGCGCTTCTAAGATCTCCGCCGCATCTTCTTGCCAATGATTTCAGTGCAATCTCGTCAAATTTTATAGTTTCTTTTTCACAGATCTTTTTCAGCACTTTAAGAACTGAGGTATATGGAAGTTCTTTGAACTGGATGAGTTCGCACTTTTTTCTTAGTGAAGAAAATTTTTGATCATATGGATTGTTTGATGTAAGGATAATGGGGAAAGCTGATTTTGCGATGATCTTTATTATTGCAGGAACACCGCCACGGTCTTTTGTTCCGGATAATCCGTCAATCTCATCAACAAGGATAATCTTTCCTTTTGAGAAAAGACTCATCTGCGTTGCAGCCTGGCCGACACTTGAGTTTATCTTATCCTGATTCCTGAAATCTGATGCATTTACTTCTATGACTTCTAGATCAAGTTCATTAGCTAATGCGTAGACTGAAGAGGTCTTCCCATTTCCAGAAGGACCATAGATTATAGCTGCTTTTTTCTTCTGTTTCTTATAGTTTTCAATAAATTTTTTCAGATCTGACGTGTCCTGGTCTTCAATATCAGAACTATTTTCTGGCTGGTATTTTTTAGTCCACGGGATCATCTTTGAACTGAAATTATGGAAGTTTATTAAGTTATGGTTATATAATTTATATAAATTTCATCACTAATTAGTAGTCAAATAACCGAAACATTTATAAAGGGTAAGTGCCTAATAGCTTATAGATAACGGAGGGAACAGATGGGAACAGAGCGGGTCGCTCTAGGTAATTTTAGTGAGTTCTTTAATGATCTAGAGAGCAGAATAGAGAGTATTGAGCTAGAGATCAAAGCGCCTGTTTTAGAGAAGGAAGAAGCTATAGGAAATAAAGGTCTTATGGGTGCTGATCTGTTGGATGATTATAGAAGACATGAGATAGAGAGGGGTCTTGATCCAATATCTGATGAAAAATTAGATGAGTATAATTTGATATTAGGGAGTGATCCTAAAAGAGCAAAAAAGATGCATAGGAATTTTTCTGGTAATGATTCTTTATCAAACCTTTTTGCAGGAGAGTTAGGCATAAGTTCAGGTGAACTTGGCGATTTCTATAATGTTCTGGGATTTGCTTTTTATCAGGATAATGAGTTAAGACATAACAGGAATCCTGAACCTGTTTTTGGAAAAGTTCCTATACTTCTGAAAAAACCAACTGAGGTTTTCCTGAAATATTCTGCTGGCGATAGGTCATACAGAGAGGAATTACTGTTTTTGGGCGGGGATGACTTCAGCGAAGAGCTGACTGAGAAAGGTGAGATTGATTATATCAATTTTGAGATAGCCAACAGATTAAAACTTATAGAAGGAAGCCCTTGTATAACTGTTGAGCCTGGAATACAGAGAACCTATGATCCAAAACAGCTGCATGAAGATATAAGGATGTATTATGAAGATCTTAAAGAAAGAGTTTCTGAGAAAATACCTTTAGGTCAAAGGTGAACATTCATAACCTTGCTGAAGCAGCAACTCTTACCTTTACTTTTTCTATCTTAGGTCCGATCTTTTCCCTTAATCTTTTCAACCATTTGGCAATGCCATGCTTCTCTCCAAGGCTCAATGCAACCGTATAAGTAGCTTCTGCACCTGCAGCATCTGATTTTCTTAAGCTGGCTTTTATGTCATACCAAAGGTTCCAGAAAACTTTGTTAACCCCTATTTCAAATTTTTTCTTTGCATGCTTATTGTGTTTTCCGAGCGTGTTACAGAATGATCTTAATGAATCAACAGCTTTATTCATCTTTGCATAATCTTTATTTTTTGCATGTTCAGCAGCTTTTCCACCAATAGCACTGATGATAGCCTTGACAGAATCTGTAGCGTCAACTTCTTTCAATGCACTTTCCTGACTGACTCCTGCTTTTCTTGCAGCATCAACTTCCTTGATCCCTTTATTCATATCTTCCATAAGGGACTTAAGAACAGAATCAGGAATAAAAGCTTTCATACTGAATTCTTTGTTGACTGTTTTTGGATCAACTCCAACCTTTTTTAGCTCCTGAGCTCCAACTTTCCAGATATAAAGAAATACAAAGAATGTTATCAACACCTTTCTTCTGA
>JANQNE010000010.1 GCA_028279725.1 Candidatus Nanoarchaeia archaeon | reverse complement strand
TGGTCAAAGTTTGGCTGTATTGAATATGCCTATGAATAATGGAAGCAGTGTTTATGACTTTAGTGGATATGGAAATGATGGAACACCAACAAATGGAGCAAGCTGGACAGCAGATGGAAAAGTAGGAGGAGCATATGAGTTTGATGGGGTTGATGATTATGTTGATCTAGGAGATATATTTAATGTTGAAAGAACAGATACTTTCTCTGCATCCGCATGGGTAAGGACCTCTGTAAGTGGTCTTTTTGGAATGAATGTTTTATCTAGAGGAGCATATTCTGGAAATAAGCCAGGAACTCACTTTTATGTTTATGATGGACTTGTAATCATAACGTTAAATGGAGTTACAGATTCAGAAAGAGCAATTGTACGAACAGACACCACATTAGTGAATGATGGGCAATGGCATCACATAGCTTACACTTATGATGGTTCTTCTTCTGTAACTGGATTAAAATTATATGTTGATGGGGTTATACCTTTGGATAATATCAATATCATAGATACCTTAAATACAAGTATGTTAAACAATAAAAATCTTGAAATTGGATCTAAAGATGGAGGACAAGGTCTATTTAACGGAACAATTGATGAAGTAAAGATCTATAACTATACCTTATCAGCAGAGCAGATAAAAGCAAATTATCAAGCAGGATTGGCTGGATATGGAAATAATGTAACAGTTGCTGAGGAGATCAGTGGTGGAGAGGTTTGGAATGTTTCAGTTACACCTGTAGATTATTATGGATTGAATGGAACAACTGTGTATTCAAGCAATAGTGTAACTCCTTGCAGTGATGTTGATAGTGATGGAAATTGTGACAGTGTTGATTATTGTAACAATAGTGATGCATTGAGTGGAATGATAAGCTATTGGAGCTTTAATGAAGGAAGTGGAACAACTGCTTATGACAGTTATGATGATAATGATGGAACACTAACTAATGGTGCTACATGGAATTCAAGCGGACAAGTTGGAAGTGCGATGCAGTTTGATGGTGTTGATGATTATGTCAATCTTACAGATATTGATTATCTTGAATTAGGTTCCTCTGATAGGATGACCTTATCTACATGGGTATATATGGAAGATACTGGTGTTGATTATCTGATCGGAAGAACACATGATTCTGGAAGTGTTTCACAATGGACATGGCAATTGTATGCAAAGCCAGGCGGTGAGTTTGGATTTGGAATGGGAGATGGATCAAGCTATAACTGGAAGGATGGCTTCTATGACTTCTCTTCAAGAACTAAAGAATGGGTACATGTTGTTGTTGTAGTGGGAGCACAGTCTGAGTCTGTTGACTTCTATGTGGATGGTGTTAAACAATCTGGAATGTCTTTCACAAGAACATTATCACAGCTGAGGCAGTCAAGTGAACCATTCAATATGGGCCGTATACCTGGAGCATACCATAACGGAATGATTGATGAAGTTGCCATATATAACAGAAGCTTGAGTGCTAGTGAGATATGGAGGCTGTATAGCAAAGAAACTAACCAATATGGCCACTGTGCTGTACTTGATAACTTTGCTCCTAATGTAACTTCAGTTAATATAACTCCAGTCAATCCAATTTCAGACAATAATCTGACAGCCAATGTTGAGTATAATGATATCAATGGAGATAATGTTAGTTTAGTTTATAACTGGATCAAAGATGGAAAGAGTTTGGCTGTGCTGAATATGCCGATGAATAACGGCAGTACTGTTTATGATTTCAGTGGATATGGAAATGATGGAACTGCTTATAATGGAAGTTATTATACGAGTGATGGAAGAGTGGGCGGAGCAATGCAGTTTGATGGTGTTGATGATTATGTTGATATTGGTCTAGGAAGCAATTATAATGCTTCTTTAGGAAGTCTATCCTTATGGATAAAGCCAGAAGAAAAAACAGCCCACATAATTAGTGACAGGGCAAGCAATACCTTAGATTATCTGCAATTATATTGGATTGATGATGGGGCTGATGGTTTAGTGCATGCTAGAATGAGGGGAAGGGGTGTAAATTATGAGATTGTATCTTCAGATTCTTATGCATTTAATGAGTGGCATCATGTTGTGATTGTATGGGGAGGCAATGGAATGCAACTTTACGTAAATGGAACTCTTGCAGGAAATAATGGCTATACTGGAAGCTGGGCAAGCAATGCAAGTATGGAGCTTGGAAGAGCGCAGATATTTGCAGGAATTAGTAATTTCAATGGTTCTATTGATGAAGTACAAATATATAATTATAAATTGTCAGCGGAACAGGTTGCAGCTAATTATCAAGCTGGATTGGCTGGACGTGGAAACAATGTAACAGTTTCACAGGAAACAGATAATTATGAAGTTTGGAATGTAAGTGTAACACCAATAGATGAGAATGGATTGAACGGCAGTACTGTTTATTCTAGCAACTTAGCTTCAACACCTGCTCCGAACAGAGCCCCTACAGTAAGTTCTTTCAATATAAGTCCTTCAAGCTTGGGATTGGATGATAATATTACTGCTAGTGTTGAATATAGTGATGCTGATGGTGATAATGTGAATCTAGTATATGACTGGAGGAAGAACAATGAGAGTGTTGCTGTGCTGAATATGCCTTTCAATAATGGTTCAACTGTGTATGACTTCAGCAGTTATGAGAATGATGGAAGTGTTGTTGGAGATGTATATTATTTCACTAATGGTCCTGTTGGAGGTGCTATGCATTTTGATGGAAGCGGAGATAGGGTTGATATAGGAGATCCAGCAGACGGAAGCTTAGACTTTGGAACTGGTGACTTTACTCTGGAAGCATGGGTATATCCTAAGAAACTGGATGGAAGCTTTATGTGTGTAGTCAATAAAGGAGCATTAGGTACAAATGGATATGGTATTAGCATAACAAGCAACAGGTTAGCAGCAAGCATCACTGCTGGACCTAATCAGCATGCTCATAGTGCTGCTACAGCAGTAAGTGAAAATCAATGGTATCATGCAGTTATGGTATTTGACAGAAGTGATAAGGTGTATATCTATATCAATGGGAGCCTTGCCTATAGTGAAGATATATATAACAATGCAGGAACAGTAAGTTCTTCTTCTCCTATGAAGATAGGAAGCTATGCATTCAATTCATTGTATTTCAACGGAAGTGTTGATGAAGTTAAAGTTTATGGACATGCATTATCTGCAGAACAGATTGCTGTTAACTATCAAGCTGGATTGGCTGGACATCAAAATAATATGACTATGGCTGAAGAGACTTATGTTGGAGAAGTATGGAATTTGAGCGTTACAGCTATTGATGAGCATGGATTGAATGGAAGTACTGTAAGTTCAAGTAATGTAGCGAGCACTTCAACACAAGGATCGCCAAGCATCACGTCAGTGAATATAACACCTGTTGATGCAACTGAGATAGAGAATCTGACTGCTAATGTCGAATATAGTGATCCAGACGGAAATAATGTCAGCATAGTATATAACTGGATCAAAGATGGAGAAAGTACAACTGTACTAAATATTCCATTTAATTACGGAGATACAATCTATGATTATTCTGGATATGATAATAATGGAGCAGTAAGTAGGGGTGCAGCTTATTATACAACTGATGGAAAGGTTGGTGGAGGGTATGAGTTTGATGGATCAGGAGATAATGTCCAAATAGGTGATAAAGACAGCCTAGACTTTGGAACTGGTGACTTTACTTTGGAAGCATGGGTATATCCCAAGAATCTAAACAATGCATATCAATACATACTCAATAAAGGAGCAGCTGGAAATACAGGATATGGGATGGGTGTTGATAGTAATAACAGATTAGCGGCAAGTATAGACAGTACAACTGGACCAAATCAGCATTCAAGCAGCACTGCTACAGCATTAAATGAAGATCAATGGTATCATGCAGTTGCAGTGTTTGACAGAGATGATCAAGTGCATATTTATATCAACGGAAGCCTTGCTTATAATGAAAGCATTACTGGAAATAGCGGATCAGTAAGCTCTAGTAATCTGTTCAATATAGGAAGTTATGCTGGAGGAGGGCAGCTATACTTTAATGGAACTATAGATGAAGTTAAGGTTTATAATTATACTTTGACAGCTGAACAGATTGCAGCAAACTATCAAGCTGGATTGAGTGGATATGGAAATAATATAACTATAACTGAAGAGACTGCTATCGGAGAGGTGTGGAACGTTACAGTTACTCCAATTGACCAGTATGGATTGAATGGAAGTGCTGTTAGTTCAAGTAATAATGTGACAATAACAGAATCATGCAATAATTCAGATGGTGACGGATTGTGTGATGTGTATGATGGATGTAATAATAGCGCTGCACCTAGCGGTATGATCAGTATGTGGAGTTTTGAAGAACAGAATGGAAGCACTGCTTATGATAGTTATGATAGCAATCCAGGAACGTTAGCTGGAGATGCAACATGGAATTCCACAGGAAAGGTCGAAGGTGCTGTACAACTTGATGGAAGTGGAGATTATGTTGATCTGAATATGCAGCTCGATGATGGTGATGTGAATGCGAGGAGTGAGGGAAGTATGGGGGTTTGGGTAAGATTAGATAATGCTTTCAGTTCTTCATCTGATAAAAATATGAGAGTAATCAGCGATACTACTGGTTATATATTCCTGATGTTTGAAGATGGATATGCAACGCAGATCCCTGATGGAAGATTGGGAGGAGTATTCTGGGATGGAAGCTCTAACTGGTTCAGTACATCAACTACCACATGGAACGCTGATCAGTGGTATCATCTATTTATGACATGGAATGGTTCAGTAGTCAAGGTGTATGTGGATGGTGAAGAAGATGGTTCTGTATCTGCAGGAATACTTCATGCATCAACAGACAATCTTAATCTTGGAAGAAGGCCTGGTGCAAATGATATGTTCTTTGACGGACAGTTGGATGAGGCTGTGATATATAACAGAAGCCTAAGTGCTTCAGAAGTTTATGAACATTATCAGAAAGGATTGGTAAGTTATGGATACTGTGAAACACCTGATAATGATAGTGATGGAACTGCTGATTATTACGATAGTTGTAATAATTCAAATGCTCCTTCGGATGTTGTAAGCTATTGGAGTTTTGATGAAGGTGTTGGAACAACTGCTTATGATAGTTATGATAGCAATCCTGGAAATATAAGTGGAGCTACATATACAAACGGAAAGATAGGAAATGCATTGAACTTCTCCGATGACCATGTAATTATAGGAAATAAGGATAGTCTGGATTTCACAGATGAACTTACTTTTGAATCCTGGATATATTTTGAAGGAAGTATGGGAGATGTGCAAAATACAATAATCTCTAAATCAGGAAGCGGTATAAATCATTATTTCCACATATATCAAGGAGATCTAAGGTTTGTTTATAGAGATTCAGTTAACACAGTACACAGTTATCAATCAGCTTCACAAATACCTCAAAATAAATGGATCCATGTTGCATTCAAATATAAATCAGGAAATTCAAGTAGCGCCAAATTCTATTTGAATGGAACAGAAGTTCCAGGAAGTTGGAATGCTGGAAATGGAAACAGTGCTCTTGTTGGAGATGATAATGAAGTAATAATAGGTAAACGATATCATACCACATTAGGCTATATAGATGATTTTGATGGACTAATTGATGAACTGATAGCATATAATAGAAGCTTGACAGAAGCAGAGATATATGAACATTATCAGAAAGGATTGGTAAGTTATGGATATTGTGAGACTCCGGATAACGATAGTGATGGAGTTGCTGATTATTATGATAGCTGTAATAATTCAAATGCTCCTTCAGATGTTGTAAGCTATTGGAGTTTTGATGAAGGTATTGGAACAACTGCTTATGATAGTTATGATAGCAATCCTGGAACATTAACAAATATGGACAGCAGTGACTGGATAAGTGGAAAGGTAAATGGAGGATTAGATTTTGATGGAGTAAATGATTATGTAAGTATTAACAGTTTAATCGATGATATAAGTTCTGATACTGAAGGAACCATCATGGCCTGGATATATTCTGAACTTAATGATGTGAATGATGGAACAATATTGAGTATTGGGGATGCAGATAGTGGAGAGGTTATGAGATTCTATATGGATGGAGGAACATTGGAGGGAGCAGTGAAACATAATAACGCTTGGCAATGGGTCCTAAATACATCTGTAATAGATGATTATCAGAAATGGGTCCATGTTGCATTAGTCCATAATGGAACAGAGCCTGTGATATATGTGAATGGCCAGAGGCCAAGCCAATCACTTGCAGTTAGTGTTAATAAGAGTATGTGGATGTCTCCACTTAATGGATTAGATGATGCAAGCATAGGAATGCAGAACTTCCAGAGTTATGGCATGATAAAGTATTTCAACGGATCAATAGATGAAGTTGCTGTGTATAATAGAAGCTTAACAACTGCAGAGATATATGAACATTATCAGAAAGGATTGGTAAGCTATGGATACTGTGAAACACCTGATAATGATAGTGATGGAACTGCTGATTATTATGATGGTTGTAATAATTCAAATGCTCCTTCGGATGTTGTAAGCTATTGGAGTTTTGATGAAGGTATTGGAACAACTGCTTATGATAGTTATGATAGCAATCCTGGATATGTGAACGGGTCAACGTGGAACAGTTCAGGAAAGATAGGTGGAGCTATGCAATTTGATGGTGTGGATGATTATGTTGATGTAGGTAATTCTTCAAATCTAGATCTTCCTGATGACTTCTCTATCGGATTCTGGGCTAAAACATCAGCAAGCCATTCAGGTGGTTTTGCTAAGATTCTTCTATTCAAAGGAAGAGCGTCTGGCGGACCATATAGTTGGTCATTTATCCACCTGACAGATGGGACAGACAGAATTCAGTTTGGCATTTATGATGGCACAAACATACCAAACGTAAAAACAACAGGAGCTGTGAATGATGGACAATGGCACCATTATACATTTGTAAGAAATACTGCTGATGACAAGCTGTATCTTTATGTTGATGGAGCACTTAATGGAAACGCAACAGACACAACAACAGGATCAATCGTAGACAGCACAAGAAAATTCTATATTGGTGTGGCCAATGGTGATAACAATCCTTTAGATGGCAGATATTTCAACGGATCAATAGATGAAGTTGTTGTATATAACAGAAGCTTGACAGCAGTTGAAGTTTATGAAGATTATCAGAAGGGATTGGTTGATCTTAGTTATTGTGCTGCTGAGCCTGATAATGATAGTGATGGAGTTGCTGATTATTACGATAGTTGTAATAATTCAAATGCTCCTTCAGATGTTGTTTCATATTGGTCATTTGATGAAGGTATTGGAACAACTGCTTATGATTCGTATGATTCAAATCCAGGAACATTAGCTGGAGATCCTGTGTGGAATTCAAGCGGTAAGATCGGTGGAACTATCGATTTAGATGGAAGTGGGGATTTCATTAATATAAGCGAAGATACAAGCTTACAGTTGACTGATAACTTTACAGTCTCTTTATGGGTAAAAGGATCTTTAAATGGAGTCACCCAAGGAATAGTGGCAAAAGCAGAATATGCTGGGGGTGCTGCAAATAGAAACGGATGGACCTTATTTAAGCATAGTTCAAATATATTTAGAGTAAGAATCTATACAAGTGGTGTAGGAACAAACATAGATTCTGATATAGCTTATACTGATTCAGACTGGCATCTCATAACGATGAAGAGAGATTCAGGAACTCTTTATCTATATGTTGATGGTGTCCAACAAGCTGCAACAACAACTAATGGCTTTGCAGAAAGTGGGAATTCATTAGTTATTGGACGTAATTGGGCAGATTACGATGGGGAATATTTTGATGGAAGTATTGATGAAGTTGTTGTATATAATAGAAGCTTGAGCTCTTCAGAAATATGGAAGCAGTACAACAGAGGGGTAAGTGAGTATAACTATTGTGAAGCTACTGATAACTTTGTTCCTGTTGTAAGTAGTGTGAATATAACTCCTGCTAGTCTAACTGAGAATCAGAACTTGACTGCTAATGTTGAATATAATGATATTGATGGAGATAATGTCAGTTTAGTGTATAACTGGATCAAAGATGGACATAGTATAGCTGTGCTGAATATGCCTATGAATAATGGAAGCACTGTGTATGACTTTAGTGGATATGGTAATGATGGAACAATAAGTGGGGAGGCATACTATAATTCAAGCGGAAAGGTGGGAGGAGGATACAGCTTTGATGGAGATGGAGATTATATACAGGCAGGAGATACTGACTTCACAGATCTTCCAGTAGGAAGCAGCATGACTATAAGCTTATGGGCTAAGTTTGATTCTGTCACAGACTATGATGCTCTTATCACAAAATCCGGACTTACTGGAACAAATGAATGGGATATTGTTGCACATCAATCCAAAATAGTATTCTTCGCTAAAGGACCTAACACAGGAAATGATGATAGGACTGGAATCTATGGACCTGTAATAACTACAGGGAACTGGTACCATATAGTCGGGATAATGGATAATGGAATAGCCAAGCTATATGTTAATGGAACAGAACATAATAGTGATTACTTCACAGGAAGCAGATTCACAGGAAATGCAAGTTACAGGGAACCTATAGAGAATTCGTATAACCTAAGGATTGGAGGATCTAATGGGGGGTTGAGCTCGTATGCGTTTGATGGAGTGCTGGATGAAGTGCAGATCTATAATTACTCATTAAACCCAGAACAAATAGCAGCTAACTACTTAGCAGGACTGGCTGGATATGGAAACAATGTTACAGTTGCTGAAGAGACTAGTGCTGGAGAGGTTTGGAATGTTAGTGTAACTCCAATCGATTATTATGGATTGAATGGAAGCAGTGTAAGTTCAAGCAATAATGTTACAATATTGGCTGATAGTGATGGAGATGGATTAGCTGATAATTTTGATGGATGTAATAATAGCAATGCTCCATCAGATGTTGTTTCGTACTGGAGCTTTGAGGAAGGAAGCGGAACAACTGCTTATGATAGTTATGATGGAAATGATGGAACCATAAATGGATCTGTGTGGAATATTTCAGGAAAAGTTGGAGGATCATTAGAGTTTGATGGTGTTGATGATTCTATATCATTTGATGATTCTGGTCTTCCTTCTGGATCTGCAGATAGGAGTGTTGAACTGTGGGTCAAGAGCACTGACACTAAAGCATCAATATTCAACTATGGTACAGAATCTAATGGCAATAATTTCTATCTGAATATCGTGGATGATGTACCTGAGGGAAGAGTTGCTGTCGGCACGTATGGTTCAGGATCTAATGTGCACAGCACTACTATCGTAAATGACGGAAACTGGCACCATATAGTTGGAGTTGCTTCTTCATCAGGATTATATATCTATGTGGATGGTGTGCTCGAGAACAATGGAACATCAGACCAAGGACTTAATACAATTCTTTCCAGAGGGTATATGAGCAAGCTTGACCTTTCTACAACATTCCATCTTGATGGAGCAATCGATGAGGTAGCAATCTATAATAGAAGCTTGACAGTAGAAGAAGTATCTGAGCGATACCAGAAAGGTGTTGCTAGCTATGGATATTGTGAACGTGGAAATTATGTGGATAGCTGCAACAACAGTCAAGCTCTTCCTGGAATGATAAGCATGTGGAGCTTTGAAGAGGGAGCTGGAGATTATGCTTATGATAGCTATGATTCTAATCCAGGATATGTGAATGGGTCAATATGGAATTCAAGCGGTAAGGTTGGAAAGGCTATGCAGTTTGATGGAAGCGGGGATTATGTTAATGTTGGAGATATCACAGAACTAAATAACGTATCTAAGTTTACTATATCTTTCTGGGCTAAACAGGATAGTCTAGATGTTATAGGTTATATGTTAAGAAAATATAACGAAGCACAACATAGATTAGAATACTACACCTGGTCTGATGGAAATATCTACATTGATCTAAGAAATGGTGTACTGTCTTATGCAACTCTTGATTATAGCACTGTAGTGAATGCAAATGAATGGTTCTATAATACAATCGTCTTTGATGGAACCCAATCAAGCAATCCTGAAAGATTAAAATTATACATCAATGGTGTGCAACAAACCTTAAGCTTTAATGGAGATATAAGTAGTAGAAGCGGTAACTTATCAGGGAAAAATCTTACTATTGGAGGATATGTTTCAGAACCAACAAGATCATTCAATGGAATGATAGATGAACTTGCAATATATAATAGAAGTCTAAGTGCTTCGGAAATACTACAACAATATGAAAATGCAAACCTAAGCTATTGTTCAATCACGGGACCAGCAAACCCGGCAACATACACAGGATTTGATGGAGCGACAACAGACTTCAACAATGCTGCTGATATAGGGGATGTTTCCGGAGCTGTACTGGAGAACAGTTCAGCAGGAAAGATAGAATGGATCAATAACATAAATGCCTCAGGAGCAAACTTTACAAGATATATAACTATAAGGAAGAACTTTGTAGATGTTAATGCTAGCGGATTGGATACAAGCATGAATTCAAGCGCTAATATTACATTGTATGGGTTGGACCTTGTCTGGCCTAGAATATACAAAGATGGAAACAGCTGTCCAAGCAGCATATGCGAGATAATCAGCTATAATGGAAGCGCTATTGTGTTTAATGTAACTCATTTCAGCAACTATTCAGCTGAGAATAATAGCGCTCCTTCAATCGGAAGCGTGAATATAACTCCTATAAGTCCAACTGAGCATCAGAACTTAACTGCTAATGTTGAATATAGTGATATTGATGGAGATAATGTTAGTTTAGTTTATAACTGGATAAAAGATGGACAGAGTACAACTTTGCTGAACATGCCTTTCAATAATGGTTCAACTGTGTATGACTTTGGCGGATATGGTAATGATGGAACAAAATATGGAGATGTTAAATGGAATGAAAGTGGAATTGTTGGTGGGGTGATGCAGTTTGATGGAAGTGGAGATTATGTTGATTTAGGAGATATAACAGATCTAGATGGATTAACTACCATAACTGTAAGTGTTTGGGTCAAGCCAACAACTTCTAACAGTAATGTGTTTATTTCTAAATTTGATGGGTCAAGTAATGTGGGTATGTTGTTGTATCAATCTAATGATGGAAGATTAAGATGGAATTATGGAGCTAATTGGAACCCTATTGAGAATTTAACTCCTAATCTTAATGATGGAAATTGGCATAATCTAGTGGGAGTTGCAAATGGAACCCATGTAAGGTTATTTAAAGATGGTTCTGAAATAGCAACTCCTGTAACAGAAACAGATGCTATGCCTAATATAGCCGATACTTTAAGAGTTGGTCATGCTAATCTAGTATATTATCACACAGGGGCTATTGATGAAGTACAAATTTACAATTATTCATTATCACCAGAGCAGATTGCAGCTAATTATCAAGCTGGATTGAATGGATATGGAAATAATATAACTGTTGCTGAAGAAACTAGTGTTGGAGAGGTTTGGAATGTTTCTGTAACTCCAATCGATTATTATGGATTGAATGGAAGCAGTGTAAGTTCAAGCAATAATGTTACAATATTGGCTGATGCTGATGGGGATGGAGTTTTGGATGGATCTGATAACTGTCCAAATACATACAATCCAGATCAAAATGATAGTGACGGGGACGATACAACTGGATTAGTCAGTTATTGGAGTTTTGATAATAACTCTGATGTGCTGAATGATGATCATGATGGAAATGATGGAACTGCTTATGGAGATGCTGGATATACTGCCAGCGGAAAAGTAAACGGAGCTTTGACATTTGACGGAAGTGGAGATTATGTAACTTTCCCAGATAATGATGAGTGGGACTTTGGAAGCGGAGATAAGACGATATCCTTCTGGGCAAGAAGTACAAATGCAGGAAATACAGAATATTATCTGTCTCATTTCGAGACATCAAGCAAGTTCTGGTTCTTAAGGAAACAGACTGATCAGTCTTTCAGATTTGGAATATACGATAGTTCATACTTAACTAGGATTGATGTTGGTGCTGGAACAATAACTCCAGACTGGATGTATTACACATTAGTAAAGAATGGAACTTCCTATAAATTGTATATCAATGCAACTGAAGTGGGATCTGATACGGGCGGAACATCAACATTTACAGGCAATTTATATAGTGGACGTAGAGGGGATAATTTCAATTATGTGACAGGGCAAGTAGATGAATTAGCTATCTATAACAGGAGCTTTAGCTTAGATGAAATCCAGGAACATTTCAATAATGGGCTGGGAAAATATATTGCAAGTGCTGATGGTATCGGAGATGCTTGTGATAACTGTCCAGATGTTGCTAATGCAAACCAGAGTGATGTTGATAATGATTCTATAGGGGATAGCTGTGATGTGAACAGTTATGCTCCTATTGTTTCAAGTGTGAATATAACTCCAACAACACCAACTCAAGTTGACAATCTGACTGCTAATGTTGCATACAGTGATGCTGATGGAAATAATGTCAGCTTGGCGTATAATTGGATCAAAGATGGAGTAAGTACAACTGTATTGAACATGCCGATGAACAATGGAAGCACTGTGTATGATTTCAGTGGTTATGGTAATTATGGAAGTGCTGTAGGGGATGCTCATTATGTTTCAGATGGAAAAGTGGGCGGAGCTTATAGCTTTGATGGAAGTGGAGATTATGTAACTACAGCAAATAATATATTCTCTCAATCTGATTTCTCAAATGGAGCAACTCTTGAAGCTTGGATCCTACCAACAGCAAGTGTAGATCATCAAGATTTGCCATTTGGTATTGAAGGAAGATTTGATTTTATGGAAGATAGAGACGATGTTAATAAATGGTCCTTATACTTATATGATGGAAGTCACCACTCAGCATCTTCTGATAATACTATAGAAGTGAACAATTGGACTTACCTAGTGGGTATATGGAATACATCTCATATCCTGTTGTATGTTGATGGTGTTCTCCAATCAGATATCGTTTCTGCCCCAAACTTTGCGAATATAGATGGTGTAAGTAGACCATTAGACATAGGTGCTTTTGGAGCAGGAGGAAGTACGCCTTTCAACGGAACATTAGATGAAGCAAGAATCTATAATTATTCTTTATCAGCTGAGCAGATTGCAGCTAATTACCAAGTAGGATTGGCTGGATATGGAAATAATATAACTGTTGCTGAAGAAACTAGTGTTGGAGAAGTTTGGAATGTTAGTGTGACTCCAATTGACCAGTATGGGTTGAATGGAAGTACTTTGAGTTCAAGCAAAAATGTGACAATATTAGCTGATAGTGATGGAGATGGATTGAGAGATAGTTATGATGGATGCAATAATTCAAATGCTCCAAGTGGAATTGTTTCGTATTGGAGCTTTGAGACTGGAAGTGGAAGCACTGCTTATGATAGTTATGATAGTAATCCTGGAGTGTTGTATAATATGACTAATGATGATTGGGTTACAGGACAAGTTAATGAAGGATTAGAGTTTGATGGTGTTGATGATTATGTTGATGTTGGAACCCCTCTAAACCTGAATATTACAGGAGAGATGACAATAGCAGCATGGGTGAATTTCTCTGAAATAGAAACAAACCATGGAAGTACTCCTCATTCAGTTGTCCATTATTTCAACTATATAGGTGGAGGAAACTCAAAAGGATATGTATTTGGACAAGCAACTAATTCTGCTGGACAATTCAGATGGAGAATTAGAGATACAGAATCATATGCTACAGGTCTTGTTAATAATAGATGGTATTATTTTGTTGGAACTTATAATGGAAGTCATCAATTACTATATGTTGACGGTGAATTAAAAGATTATGGTCCTGTCAGTGCACCATTAGCTCCAACCACTGATAAGAAATTTATCATAGGATCTGACTCAACATTCTTTGATTGGGAATTATTTAAAGGTATAATTGATGAACTAGCTATCTACAACAGAAGCCTGAATGCAACAGAAATAAGGCAGCAGTATTACAAGGGATTAGAAGATAAAGGTTATTGTGCAGTTGATGTTAATACACCTCCTGAAGTTTCTAGCGTTAATATAACACCTGCAACACCGACCCAGCTTGATAATCTGACAGCTAATGTTTATGGTGTTGTTGATTATGAAGGTGATAATGTAAGCTTAGTGTATAATTGGATCAAGGATGAACAGAGTAAAACTGTACTGAACATGCCGATGAATAATGGCTCAAGTGTGTATGACTTTAGCGGAAGTGGTAATGATGGAAATGTAAGTGGAGCGGTATGGAATTCTGATGGAAAAGTTGGAGGAGCTTATGAGTTTGATGGAAGTGGAGATTATATTGATTTACCTTCATTTATGCCTAATAATGATTATTCCATTACTGGCTGGTTTAAGGCAAACTCAACAGGAATAACTACTGTACAGACAGTTGTAGGGCTTTTCAAGGATTATTATGCTGGTTATGTTGCAATCATAGACAATCAAGGGGACATACTTAAATTTGTTATGAGAGAAACAGGTACAAATAATATTTATTCGGTTAGCTCTATCTCTGATGTTAAAACTGGAAACTGGGTGCATTTTGTAGCCATTAAATCATCTACAGAAGGGCTAAAACTTTACATAAATGGAATATTAGAAAATACCAATGCTTCAGCAACAGCAAACTGCATATCTCAAAGTGGATATAATATGATAGGAGCTTATAATTCTGGAGGAGGTACCTCACACTATTTCAATGGAACAATTGATGAAGTACAAATCCATAATTATTTGTTATCAGAAGAACAGATTGCAGCTAATTATCAAGCTGGATTGGCTGGATATGGAAATAATATAACTGTTGCTGAAGAAACTAGTGTTGGAGAAGTTTGGAATATTTCTGTAACTCCAATAGATTATTATGGATTGAATGGAAGTACTGTTTATTCAAGTAATAATGTGTCTATAGTGAGTGCTAATAATCCTCCTGCTATAAGTTCAGTTGAGTGTTATAACGGCAGCTGGATAGATTGCAGTGGTATTGAATTTAATGATAATTTGAGTGTAAGAGTTAATTGTTCAGATGAGAATGTTAATTATACAACATTCTTGCTGTATAATGCAGAAGATGATAAGTATATAGTTAATGCTTCAAATGCGACATCCAGAAGTGGAGATTATTGGATATATAACTCAACATTGATTGAAGATTCTGGTAACTTTACGTTGAATGTTAGCTGTGTAGATGAAGAAGGATTGAATGACAGCAATAGTACTGGATGGGAGATTGGATGGGGAACTATTAATGTGAGCTATGCAGGAAGTAATGTTGATGTTAGGAAGCATGAATTTTTTAATGTTACACTAAGCTATAGGTGTGTTGGTGGAGAATGTGGTTATGTGAATGCTACATTAGACCCTAAGGAGAATGATTATTATTGGGTTATGGGAGACAGTGATGGAGATGGTGTGGATGATAGTTATGATTCATGTAATAATGCAAATGCACCTTCCGGATTAGTAAGTTATTGGGGCTTTGAAGAAGGAAGTGGAAGCACTGCTTATGATAGTTATGACAGTAATAATGGAACGATAAATGGAGCTGTGTGGAATGATACTGGAAAAGTTGGAAAAGCATTAACATTTGATGGAAATGATTATGTTGATATAGGAAGTGTTATTCCTGATGTTACTCCATCGCAGCAGGGTTCTTTCGAAGCTTGGGTTAAGTTAACAGATGTTAGTTCAGATAAGGCAATCTTGGATTTAAAGAGGATTGGAACTGTAAACTGGCTCCGTGTAATTGCCAGAACAGCTAATAGTTCACATTCAGCATTTAGTGTTGGAATGGCTCATGGTGGTTCATGGAAATGGCTAGTATGGACAAATAATGGTGTGCTTGAGAAAGACAGATGGCATCATGTTGCTTATGTACATAATGGAACTGGAACAGAGATGTATGTTGATGGAATAAAACCAGCTCAATATTATTATTTCGGATCTGATAAAACAAAATATCTTGGAGATGTGAGTGGAGGAGTTACTGCAGGATATATCGGGGCTCTGACTGACCCTAATCAATATTTCCAAGGCTCAATAGATGAAGTTACATTGTACAATAGAACACTAAGTGCTAGTGAGATACAGGATCATTACAATAAAGGATTGGCAAATAATAGTTATTGTTATGTTGCTGATGCAGATGGTGATGGTATTGGTGATTCAGTAGATAATTGTGTGAATGTAAGTAATGCTGATCAGAACAATAGTGATTCAAGTGCTCCAGAAGGAGTTGTCAGTTATTGGTCCTTTGATGATTCAAATGATGTTATGAATGATGACTATGATGGAAATGATGGAACTGCTTATAGCGATGCTGGATATACTGCTAGCGGAAAGGTTGATGGAGCTTTAACATTTGATGGAAGCGGTGATTATGTTGCATTCCCAAATAATGACGCCTGGGATTTTGACAGCGGTGATAAAACAATAGAGTTCTGGGCAAGAAGCACAAGTACTGGAAATATAGAGTATTATCTATCTCACTTTGAAACATCAAGTAGGTTCTGGTTCTTAAGGAAGCAAACAGATGAATCTTTCAGATTTGGATCATATGATGGTGCGTATTTGACCAGAATAGATGTTGGTTCTGGAACAATAACTACAGACTGGATGTTCTATACATTAGTTAAGAATGGAACCTCATACAAACTGTACATAGATGGAAATGAAGTTGGATCAGATACTGGTGGAACAACGGACTTTACTGGCAATCTATATAGTGGAAAGAGAGGAGATAACTTTAATTATGTGACTGGCCAGATAGATGAGTTAGCAGTCTATAATAGAAGTCTGAGCTTATCAGAGATACAGGATCATTATAATTCTGGAGCTGGAAAAAGTATTTTATCAGGAGATAGTCTGGGGGATGCTTGTGATTGTGGAGATGATAGTTATTGTACAGCTGCAGCTTATTGTATTGGAGAAGAAACTTATGATGTTGACTGTGATTATGATTCTGATGGAATCTATGATGATGAAGATAATTGTGTGAATGTAAGTAATGCTGATCAGAACAATAGTGATAGTAGTGGTGTAGCTTGTGATGCAGTGGCTTACTGGCAGTTTGAAGAAGGTAGTGGATCTACAATTATAGATAATATGAATTCTCATAATGGCAGCTTGACTGGATCATATAGTTGGTCAGCTGGAAAGGTCAACGATAGTTTAGTTCTTACAGGAAGCGGTCATGCTGTTATCCCTGATAGTGGCGATTGGGACTTTACAAACAATAACTTCACAGTAGAGTTCTGGGCAAAACATACAGCTCCTCTTGGAACTACACAGTATTATATATCTCATCTAGGAGGATTTAGTCCAAACAGATACTGGTGGATAAGAAAAAATAATGATCAGTTCTATTTCGCATTTGAGCCAGACTTTATGTCTATCACAAGCACTGAGACAATAGTCCCAGATACATGGTATCATGTTGTGGTTATCAAGACTGGAACAACATATAAGATGTATGTCAATGGTGAATATGAAGGAACATCTACATCTACCACGGGAAGTGATATAACTGGTAATCTGAATATTGGAAGCAGAGGAGATGTGACTGTTCAGCGTCTACAGGGTTCAATAGATGAAGTGGCCATCTACCACAGAGCTTTGACAGCTCCTTCAACAAACTGTACGGCTGATCCTAGTAATGAAGTATGTGATCATTATACATCAAGCGAACATTATTGTGGTGGAAGTACTGCTGATGGAATAGGGGATGCTTGTGATTGTGAAGCAGATGGATATTGTACTGCTGCAAGCTATTGTTGCAGCCAGGGAACTAATGATTCTGATTGTGGAAGTTGTCAGATTGCTGATGTGGATGGAGATGGAATTGCTGATAGTGAAGATACTTTGGTAGGAAATGAGAGTAATGTTAGTGTTGAGGGTGTTGGAGAGCTGAATATTACTATAGCTGGAAGTGAGAATCTAAGCCAAGGATTTACAGGAGTGCTGACTGTTGAGCTGAAAGATGAAGGAAGTGGATTAGTTGAGTTTGATCATAATTTCTCAGAAAAGAGTATAGATCTGAGCCAGATTGTTGTTAAGAAACAGACCCATACTGGAAAAGGATTTGGTCTTGTGAGTGGTTTGAATCTGACTTCAGGACAGACTAAGGCAATGTATATTGATAGAGTTGCTGATACTGGAATTGTTTGTGTAAAGGATGCTGAGATTACAACAATACAGGAGATTTCAACAACTTGTACCGGAGCAGATGAGTATAGGATCAGTTGTCCTGGATCAAGTGGTGGAATTACATGTACAATTGTTGGAGATCAATATAAGATAAGTGGTTTAAGTTATTCAGGTGGAGCTGAGAGCAAGGGAGCGATATCAATGGTCCCTGGAACTATACCATTCTATACATTTGATCAGAATCCGAGAGATTACATTAATTTTAGCTGTCTGGCTGATATGAAAGACGGCGATGAATGTAATATAACTTGGCTCGTGAATACAACTGGTAATAAAAGCGCTACTTGGGACTTCTTTGGATTGGGAGATAGTTTGAACTATACACAAGTTGCTCAAGGTGAGTCAGAGCACTTTAATGTAAGTATTGTGAATACTGCTCCTGAGTTTGTTGGAAGTATTAGTGATATAACTTGGCCTCAAGACAGTAATTATAGCTTCAACATAAGCAGTTATTTCACAGATATTGATGGAGATGTGAATTATACAGCTAGTAGTGTTGAAAATATGACTGTAAGCATAGATAATAATACAGGAAATGTTACTCTGATACCTGATTATGACTGGTATGGAATGAGAAATATAACATTCTATGGATTTGATGATGAAGGAGCTAATGCAACAAGCAATGTTGTGCTATTAAATGTTACATCTACAAACGATGCTCCTGTATTAGACAGTGCAATTCCAAATCAGACATGGAATGAGGATAATAATATAACAATAAATATGTCGCAGTACTTCTCAGACAGTGATGGGGATGATCTTAACTACACATTTACAAGTGTTGATAATATAACTGTAACTCTTGATAATGATACACATATCGCATTGCTTGTTCCAGATAATAATTTCTATGGAATAAGGTATGTTGTGTTTACTGCTTATGACCCTAAAGAAGAGAATGCAACAAGCAATAATGTGACATTAAATGTTACTGCCGTGAATGATGTGCCTACTGCATTTAACTTGGTAAGTCCTGCAAATGATTATAATACAATAAATATAACTCCGAGCTTTGACTGGAGTGATTCAAGTGATGTTGAGGATCCATTGACTTACTATTTGGAGATCGATGATAGTTCAGGATTTAGCTCATTAGAGAGGGATATAAGCACAGCTAATTCACAATATACACTGTTACAGGCTGAGAACTTAAGTGATAATCTATGGCATTGGAGAGTTAAAGCTTGTGATAGTGAGATCTGTGTATATTCAAGTGAGAACAGAACATTTAGGATAGATACAACAGCTCCATTGATAACAATACAAGAACCAGATCAGGATGAAGTGTTAGGATGGACAATACTGCTAGAAACAAATATCACAGACTTTATTGGTGTAGATTCTGCTTGGTATGAAATATTGAACAATAGTGTTGCTGCAGGCGGTGATCTGAATGCAAGCAGCAGTTGGGATGCTGTATGGGTAACTGACAATGTATCTTATGTTGATGGAAATTATACATTCAAGGTATATGCAAATGATTCATTAGGAAACTATAGAACAGAGAATGTAAGCTTTGTTCTAGACAACACTAAACCTGGAGTGCAGATAGTTGAGCCAGATATGAGCTATCATAATTCTGACTTTAACTTGGATGTATTTACTTCAAATACACATCTGAACTATACTGAATATAATATAACTAATGCAAGTGGAATTGTGCAGAATGGATCTATAGATTTGAGTCAACCAAGCTATAACTGGACTGGACTAGTGAATGTTTCAGAATATAAAGATGGAAACTATACATTGACAATATATGCAAAAGATATTGTCGGAAATAATAGGACTAAGCAGACATGGTTTGTTGTTGATAAGGAAGAGCCTAGCCCAAGCCAGATGACAAGAAGTCCAAGTATAGTTTACAATGATAATGATGTTTATCTGAATGTAAGCTGGTCAGATACATTTGATGTAAGTGTTGTCTATATCAGCCATAATGCAAGCGGAAGCTGGCAGAACTATACTCCATCAGATCTTGGAGGAGTTTATAATATAACAATAGATTCAAGCTTATTAGAGAATAATGAGACTATTGGTTGGAGAAGCTTTGCTAATGATACAGCTGGAAACTGGAATACAACACAGATATTAGTGTTTGGTGTGAATAACAGAGATCCTACGGCCAGTGTTATTGTAAATCAGAGCTGGAATGAAGATAGTAATAATAGTTTGGACCTGACTGCTTATTTCTCAGACAATGATTTAGATGACTTGAACTACACTGCTACACCTATTCAGAATATAAGTGTGAGTATGGATAACAATACTGGAATTGCTGTGTTTACACCAGATAATAATTTTACTGGAATAAGGTATGTTATATTCACTACCTATGACACTTATGGAGGAAGTGTGCAGAGTAATAACATTACATTAAATGTCACAAATGTTAACGATGCTCCTGAGTTTGTTGGAACTATTAGTGATCAGACTTGGAGTGAGGATGGTAATAATAGCTTGAATATAAGTGGATATTTCACAGATATTGATGGAGATGATCTTAATTGGACTGCTACAAGTGTCGAGAATATTACGATAACAGTTGACAATAATAGTGGGATTGTCAGCATGGTCCCAGATGCTAATTGGTATGGGGTCAGATATGTTCTGTTTACTGCATATGATTCTGGATTGAGTGTTGCAAGCAATAATGTTACTTTGAACATTACTGCTGTGAATGATGCACCTTATAATAATGGAAGTATATTTGATGTTATGTTTGATGAAGATGGATATAACGATAGCATAGGTCTTGATGGATTCTTTGATGATATCGAGGGAGATGATTTGAATTATAGTTATATCTGTAATGAGTCTAGTTTGATTGTTGATATTGATAATATAACAGGAGTTGTGAATATCAGTTCAGTATTGAATTGGCATGGAACAGGATTGTGTAACTTTACAGCTTATGATTGGTTGAATGAGAGTAATGTAAGCAATAATGTGTTGGTTACAGTTAATTCAGTTAATGATGTTGTTGTTACTAGTGCATTTAATATAACATTTGATGAAGATGGATATAATGATAGTATTAATTTGAGTGATCATGTGACTGATGTAGAAGATAGTGATGAGGAAATCAATTGGACAGTAACAAGTGCAGATAATGTAACTATAATTATTGATAATATCACAAAGATAGTAAATGTCAGTTCAGATGCTAACTGGAGTGGTGTAAGGCAAGTTAACTTTACAGCTTATGATTTAGACGGAGCTAGCAGTACAGTACAATCAACAGTAACTGTTAATCCTGTCAATGATGTGCCTATATTTATCGGAATAATACCAAATATGACCTGGAGCAGGAATATAGTGAATAGCTCATTAAATCTAACTTTATACTTCATCGATATTGATGGAGATGATCTGAACTATACAAGTAGTTATGTAGAGAATATCAGCGTATATATTGATAACAGTACAGGAATAGTTAACTTAACACCTCAGCAGGACTGGTGGGGAACTAGAAATATTGTATTCTATGCAGTGGATCCTAGCGGAACAAATGTAAGCAGCAATAATATTAGATTAGAGGTGTTGTATGTGAATAATGCTCCTCAGTCAAGCATAATACCAAATCAGACATGGGAACAGTATGAAAGGCATACAATCAACTTGACAGAATATTTCAGCGATAATGATGGAGATGATATCAACTATACATATTTAGGTGGAGATAACTTAAGCATAACGATAGATAACAATACAGGAATAGTTGATCTGTATTATGGAGATGATTATGGAATTAAGCATATAACATTTGTCGGATGGGATAAATACAATGACAGCGGAGCAAGCAATAATGTAACATTGAATATAAGCTGGGTAAACAGAAAGATATTGTATTTCTGGAATGTTACAAATGAATCTTCAAAGATCTCATTCAATGGCCCTCAGTCTAAGATAGTTAACTTGACTTTATACAATAAGAGCTATACTTACGGAAGGATAGATGTGAATGGATCATTGGCTAAGCTAGGATATCAGAAAACAGATGAATTTGATCTGAATGAAGATCAGAGCAGCCATGGATACAGTGATAATGGTGTTGTGTGTAATGGAACATTAGCTTGTGGAGCAGATAATTCATGCGTTATAGATTCTGCTGGAGACTATGTAGAGATGAACTTGTCTGTATATCCAACAACAGATGATATCATAGTCTCATTGAAAAAGGCTAATTGGAATGTCTCAAATGAGTTTACCATATGGGTGGATGGAGTTGAGATAGGCAATTATGACAGTGATTCAAGTGCATGCGGCTATAAGAACATAACAATAAGCAATGTTACAAGCTATACAGCTGACGGAAATATCACATTAAGAGTTGGATTAAAAGTTCCTTCAGGAACTGTTGCATTTACAGATGTGAAAATTTATACAAATAACAGCTATCCTACTGATCCAACTGTAAATGTAGGAAATGATGGAGATGTAGAATGGAGCTACAGTGGATTGTTCAGTACAAACAGCAATACAACCAACATCAAGGATGAGTTCAACAGCTTATTGGTTAACTGCAGCAGTCAACCTTGTGTGATACCTGTAAATGTTAGTTCGGAAAGTGCAGGAAATGTAAATCTTGGACTAGAGTTATGGTATAATGAGTATAGCCCTTATCTCGCTGTAGCAGTAGCTAACCAGACAATACAAGAGAATTTCAACAAGACAGATGCATTTGATCTTAATGATCACTTCAAGGACAGGAATAGTGATGATCTTGTTTTTAATGTTAGTGGAAACAACAATATAACAATAACAATAGCTGATGGAAGTGTTTCATTCTATCCTCCATCAAGCTGGATAGGGGTAGAGTATGCTATATTTAGTGCAACTGATTCAGAAGCAACTGTATATTCAAATAATGTAACGATAAATGTTACAAGCTTTGTAGATTCTGATAGTGATGGAGTTACAGATGCTGTAGATAATTGTGTGAATACAAGCAATGCTGACCAGAATAACAGTGATGCTGACAGCTATGGAAATGCTTGTGATAATTGTATAAATGTTACAAATGAAGATCAGAATGATACAGATGGTGATGGAAAAGGAGATCTTTGTGATGATGATGACAGCGATGGTGTATTAGATATAAATGATAACTGTGCTGGTGTGTATAATCCTCAACAGTATGATAATGATACAGATGGAACAGGTAACTTATGTGATTTAGATCCTTGCGGACAGAATACTGCAGAGTATAACAATACATGTGCATGTGAAGATGATTATTATGATATCAATAATAACTGGAGTGATGGATGTGAGTTCAAAGATATTGATCTGGACGGAATAAATGATAATGTGGACAGGCTGCTGTGGAATTCAAGCAATGTAACATCAGCAACAGTCAATGTAAGTGTTTATGTAAATGGATCTGATAATCTGAGCCAGGTATTTAACACTACATTGTCTGTTGAGATTAAAGATGTTAATGAAACTGTTGCTTCGTTCAGCTATGATTTCAATGAAAGTGTACTAAATCTTTCAGAAGTTGGTGTTGAAAGGCAGAGCTCTGGAACTGGTGGAATAGAAATAACTGGATTAAGCTTGACAACAGGGCAGAAGAAAACTGTGTATGTTGATCATATAAAATCAGATTATAATGCTGTATGTATAAAAGATACTGAGGATGCTACAATAAGCTCTATAACAAGCAGCTGCGGAGCTAGTGATGAGAAAGCTGTACTTTGTGATGGAGCAACTACAGATGGATATAGCTGTACATTATCAGGAAACAGATGGGTTGTGACAGGACTGCAGTATAGTGCTGTAGTTGAGCATAAGATAGAAACAGTTACAGAAGCACCATCAGATGGAGCAGCAGGCGGAGGTGGTGGAAGAGAAGAGCCAAAAGATATAGTCTCTTATTATAATATCTTAAAAGATGTTGATTATGTTGTTGATATTGATGATGACCTAGTTGTTACAAGAATATTCTTCAGAGTGAATAAGGATCTTGAAGATGTTAAATTCAATATAATAATACCTGATGAGATTGATGTTGAGAAGGCTGAAAATACATACAAGAACTTTATACTTGAGAAGCAGGGAATAGAAAATGAAGACCTAGTATATCTAAGGATAGAGTTCTTAGTAAAGAAAGACTGGATTGAAGAGAATGAATATGAAGAAGTCATATTAAAGAAATATAAGGATGGATGGCAAGATATAAAGACAGAATACTCATGGGGAGAAGATGATCCTCATTACATATCTTATCTGGATAAATTCTCGTTATTTGCTGTAACAGGATATAAGGAGCCAGTAGAACCTCTTGTTGAAGTTCCTGTTGAAGAGAAAGAAGTTGAACCTCAAAGGCTTCCAGTGGGAGTTACAATACCTCCGATAGAGATTATTGCATTGATTATTGTAATAATAATGCTGATATTGGCGATAGCTATAATGCTAAGATTATCTAAGAGGCTGTCATTGAAGAAAGTCAAGGATAAGATAAGAAGAATAAAGGAAAGAAGAGAAAGGAGAAGGAGAAAGAGAGAAAAGATACTTGAGATCAGGAGAGAAGATAAATTAAGGAAGCTAAGAGAAAAGCAGGCTAAGAAAGCTGCTAAAGAAAGAAGGAAGAAAGCAGCAAGAGAGAGGAGAAGAGAAGCTATAAGACATATCAAGAAGAACCTGCTGAAAGAGATGCATGATCTTGGATTGTATAAGACAAAAGCTGAGAAAGAGAAGATAAGGAAGAAGAAAGAGGAAAGGAAGAAGAGATTAGAAGAAGAGAGAAGGAAAATAAAAGAGGAGAAAGAAAGGATTGCAAAAGAGAATAAGATAAGAGAGCAAAGAAGAGAATCTGTAGAGAGGAGAAAGATAGAGGAAGAAAGGAAGAGAAGAGAATATGAGGAAAGAGCTAGGAAAGCTGCTGAGACAAGGGAGAAAAATGATAGGATAAAAGCTAAGTTAGAAGAAGAAAGACAAAAGCAGATAGAGAAGATAAAGAGGGAAGAAGAGATAAGGAGAATTGAAGAAAGGAAGCTGAAAGCTAAGGTGGAAGAGAAGAGGAAGAAACTATTTGAAGAGAGAGCAAGGAAGGCTGCTGAGACAAGAAGATTAAATGAATTAGAAAAAGAAAGGCAGAGAGTTGAAAGGAAGAAGAAAAAAGAAGAGGAGAGGTTAAAGAGAGAGGAAGATAGAGCAGAAAGATTAGAAAGGTTGAAGCAGAGAAGATTAGAGAGAAAGATAAGGAAAGAAGAAGAAAGGCAGAGAAAAGAAGCTGAAAAGAGAAGGAAGGACGAAGAAAGGAGAAAGATAAAAGAGAAGATAGAAGAGCTGAGATTTGAGGAGGAGAGAAGGAAGAAGAGAAGAGAAGATATAAGGAAAGCAAAGAGAAAAGCAATAAAGCTGTTGCATGGATTGGGGTTGTATAAAACTGAAGCTGAAAAAGAGAAGATAAGGAAAGAGAAAGAAGAGCTTGAGAAGGAGAAAGAAAGAGAGAAGAAGAGAAGAGAAAGAGAGCTAATCAAGATAGCTGAAATTAAGAAGAGAGAAGAGAAAGCATTGGAAAGAAAGAGAAAGAGGGAAGAAGAGGAGAGGTTAAAGAAAGAGAAGGAAGCTGAGAAACCAATAATAAAGAAGATAATACCTAAGGTTGAAAGCAAGAGTGATAAGATCAAGAGATTACAGAAAGAACTTGCAGCAATAGATGATGTGATCAAAAAGATAAAGTATCCTGAAAGAGCAAGAAGGGCAAGGATAAAAGGTGGAAATGTAGTTGAAGATATTAAAGAACTGGATCAGATCAATAGAAAGCTTAGTAAGATGAAGAAGAAAAAGGGCAAGAAAGACATAGAAAAGCTCAGAAAAGAGTTTGAAAAGATATAATCTTACATAATAGTATTTGTTTCTTAATTAATAGTATATATGTAGTATATAGTAAGGTTTTTTTCCTAAATAATAATACACTTTTCCCATATAGTAATACTTTTTCCTACAATATAGTACTTTTTTCTTAATTATTGAGTTAATAGTCCTACATAATGCGAAATATTTATATATAAGGTAAGCAGAATATTAGCCAGATGGTGGATAGTAGTATATATAGTAAGGAAATGATAGCTTCTTTGAGTTATGAAGAGATCATAGAGTTAATCAGAGTTCTAAAAGATGAGCTGCAGAAGAAGTATTCTTTGGATGGAAATAAGATCGTAAGCTTATTGGAAAGGAAAGGAGAGCTGCAGATCCCTGCTGCAATATTCAATAATAACAAATTAAGTGCTTTGGAGGGTATTGTAAAGTTTTTGAAAGAGAATAAAGAGATGAATTTCAAGAAGATAGCTGAGATTTTGAACAGAAGCGATAAGACAATATGGACAACTTATAAAAAATCCAGTATAAAGATGAGTGAGCTGTTTACTGAAACAGATTCTAAATATTTTATTCCTGTGAGTTTGTTTGAAGACAGGAAGATGAGTGTACTGGAAGTTATAGTTATACATCTAAAAGAAAATTACAATCTGACTAATCATAAGATAGCTGAGCTTTTGAACAGAAGCGATAAGACTGTCTGGACTGTTTATAATAGAGCAAAGAAAAAATGAAGATGTTTGAGTATGGTCGGAAGAGGGAAAATGTGTTTAGGATAGCAGCGCTAGCTGTGTTTGTTGTTGGATTTATGGCTATGTTCTATGTAGAAGATGTGCTGACAGGAATGAGTGTGTATGAAGAAAGCCCTAGCTGGCAGTATAATCTAACTAATGTAAGTTCAAGCGGTATTGCTTTAGGGGATTATGATAATGATGGAGATCTTGATATGGCAATGATCGGATTTGATGGAGTAAATAGAGTCGCAAAGATATATCATAATAATGGAACTGGATTTGAAGAGAATAGCAGTTATTCTGCTAATCTTATGGGAGTAAAGGATGGAAGCTTGAGCTGGGGGGATTATGATAATGATGGGGATCTGGATCTGGTTGTAGTTGGAGACAGTGTAAGTGGAAGGATAGCTAAAGTTTATGAGAATAATGGAACAACACTGAAAGAAGACAATAGTTATTCTTCTGGTCTTGAAGGTGTTGAAGAGGCAAGTATCGCTTTGGGAGATTATGATAATGATGGTGATTTAGATCTTGTAGTCAGTGGTTATAGGGATGATTCTCCACACAAGATTACAAAAACTTATGAGAATAATGGTAGCAGTTTTGTTGAAGACAGTTATGGAGTAAATCTAGTTGGATTAAGTGAGAGTTCAATAGCTCTGGGAGATTATGATAATGATGGGGATCTGGATCTGGTTGTAGTTGGAGAGCAGGAACTGCTGAATGATACTGCTAAAGTGTATGAGAACAATGGAACAAGCTTTGTAGAGAGTAGTTATGGGGATAATCTTACAGGAGTTGTGTTCGGTTCTGTGATATTTGGAGATATTGATAATGATGGGGATCTGGATCTTGTGATGAGTGGAAGCTATACTACAGACGTATACGAGAATACGGGCAGTGGTTTTGTGAGAGATGCTGCTTATTCTGATAATCTTGTAGGAGTTATAACTGGAAGCTTGATATTGGGAGATTATGATAATGATGGGGATCTGGATCTTGGACTAAGTGGTTATAGTACAAGCTTTGAAAGCACTACAAAGATGTATGAGAATAATGGAAGTGGTTTTGTTGAATATGCTGAGAATATTGAAGCTGTACAGAGCAGTTCTATGGCATTTGCTGATATCGATAAGGATATGGATCTTGATCTGATCGTAACTGGGCAGGATAATGGAAGCTTTGTGGCTAAGGTATATGTGAATAATGTTACAACAGCAAATACTCTGCCTTCTGCCCCTAGTGTTTTGAACAGCAATTGGATAGCAACTGAAGGTAAGATAAATCTAAGCTGGGGAGATGGAAGTGATAGCGAAACTAGTGTTAGTGGATTATATTATAATTTGAGGATTGGAAACAGTTCTGGTGGAAGTGAAGTGTTGAGTGGGAATTTCAGCAAAGGCGGAAAGCCGCAGTCTGGTTATTTTGGAAATATGATGAAAGTAAATAATGTTAAGATAAGCGATCTTGTTCACGATACTTATTATTGGAGTGTTCAGACAATAGATACAGCACAGGGAGCAAGCAGCTGGAGTAATGAAGAGAACTTTACTGTGCCTATGTGTTCTGATGGTTTTGATAATGATAATGATTCTAGGACAGATTATCCTGCTGACTTAGAATGTTATAGCCTGTATGATATGGATGAATTTGGGCCTTATTTCAGAGAGAATGCAACATGGCAGAATGAGCTAATTGGAATAAGGAGCGGAGGAGCTGCACTCGGAGATTATGATAATGATGGAGATGTTGATCTGCTGTTAAGCGGTTATGATGGATCTGGAGAAAAGACAAGAGTTTATGAGAATAATGGAAGCACATTTACTGAGAGTGGTATGAGTCTGACTGGGGCTCAGTACAGTTCAGCGCATTGGGGAGATATTGATAATGATGGAGACTTGGATCTTGTATTGATGGGATATAAACCAGGACCTTATGTTGGAGAAGTTTATACTAATGTTAACAGCAATCTTACATTAAATAGCACTTATAATTATACTGGAGATATGGATGGATTCTTTGTAGGATCAGCTGCATTTGGAGATATTGATAATGATGGAGATCTGGATCTTGCTGTCAGCGGAAGGTCAAACAGCAATAACTATGATTCAAAGATCTATGAGAATAATGGAACTGGATTTGAGATAGATGCTGAGTTCTCATCTAACCTTAAGCAGCTTTATAAGAGCAGTCTTGTGTTAGGTGATATAGACAATGATGGAAGGATAGATCTTGTGCTGGCTGGTGTAAATAGCAGCGGCGGAAAGAACACTGATGTGTATCTCAATAATGGAAGTACTTTGAACAGAGACAGCAGTTATTCTGATAATCTTGATGGACTAGCTTATGGAAGCTTAAATCTAGGAGATTATGATAATGATGAAGATCTGGATCTTGTGATAGCTGGAGATAATGAGAGCTATATAAGCAAAGTGTTTGAGAATACTGGAAGCGGTTATGTTTATGACGGAGGGTTCTCAGCTAATCTTCATGGAATCAAGATGGGCAGCTCTTCATTCGGTGATTTTGATAATGATGGAGACCTGGATCTGGCAATAACTGGAGAAAATTCATCTGGAGTGTATATATCAAAAGTTTACAGGAATATGGGGGCTACATTTATCGAGTTCCATGATGCTCAGCAGTATATGGAGCCTGTAACTCATAGTTCAATAAGCTGGGGAGATGTTGATGAAGATGGGGATCTGGATCTTGTGATTACAGGAAAGAGAAATAATTCTCAGTTTATATCAAAAGTCTATCTGAATGATGTAAGTGATTCTAAGCAGAATGAAAGGCCATCAGCTCCAACAGAAGGAAAGACAAAGTATGAGAATGGAATCTATAATATCAGCTGGGGAAAAGGAAGTGATAATGAGACCAGTGCAGACGGACTTTATTATAATCTAGTTGTTGGAAGCTCTAAAGGAGGAAGTGATATAGTTTCTGCAGTATATGGTGGAAGTGCAAGGCCTACAAACGGTTATTATGGCAATATGATGAGTGCAAGAAGCTTCTTATTGGATGCTTCATCCAAAGTTTATTGGAGAGTGCAGTCTGTAGACAGTGCAATGGAGAAGAGCAATTGGAGTGATGAGTATTGGACACTGCCTATATTGAATATTTCAGTTCCAAATCAGACATGGGCTGAAGATACGACTAATGTAAATGTGAACTTATCTGATTACTTCTATAATGGAGGAATTGATCTTAATTATACGAGCTCTGCAGTTGAGAATGTTAGTGTGCAGATAGATAATAATACAGGAGATGTTAGTTTGATACCTGAATCAAACTTTACTGGGATAAGATATGTTGTGTTTACAGCATGGGATGGTTTAGGGGATTATATTGAGAGCAATAATATAACACTGAATATAACTGCTGTCAATGATAGGCCTCATAGGGTTGTGTTGAATGTCTTGAGTGATGAAGCAAATACAACAAATACAACTCCTGGATTTGATTGGGGAGATTCATATGATGTTGATGTAGCTGATGTATTGACTTATTATCTGGAGATAGATGATGATAATGACTTTAGTTCATTTTATATAAATCAGAATGTTTCTGTATCAGAATATGATCTTTTGACTGCTCAGAATCTCTCTGATGGTGTATGGTATTGGAGAGTTAAAGCATGTGATGATAGTATGGCTGCTGATAACTGCAGTTATTCTACTGAAAATAGGACATTTAAAGTGGATACAACAGATCCTGCTGTTACGATACAGAGTCCACAGCAAGATGATATTGTCGGATGGAATGTTGTGTTAGCTACAAATATAACTGATCTTTTGGAAGTTAATGCATGGTATGAGATTGTAAATAAGAGCAGCAGTGTTGTTGGTGGAGGATCTCTGAATTCAACAGACAGCTGGGATGCTATATGGAGCACTTCATTGAATAATCCTTCTGATGGAAATTATACATTTAAAGTATATGCTAATGATTCTGTTGGACATCTTAGTGTATTGAATGTAAGTTTCTCATTAAGCAATTCAGCTCCAGGACTGCAGATAATAGAGCCAAGCAAGGATTATTATAATGCTAACTTTAACCTGAATATACAGACTTCAAATCTGATCATCATGAAGTCTAATTATAGTATAATTAATTCAAGCGGTGCTTTGATACAAAGCGACAGCAATAGTTCCATAAATAAGTCAAGCTATAACTGGACTGATCCTGTAAATGTGAGTGGTTATGAAGACGGAAACTATACACTTACAGCATATTCTGAAGACAGTGTAGGAAATAACAGAACAGTGCAGGACTGGTTTGTTGTTGATAATACAAACCCAACATACTCATCTCCATCTTCAAGCCCTGTTGTAGTGTATAATGATGATAACACTTATCTAAATGTTACATGGACTGATGATAATATAGATACTGTGCTATTGGCCCATAATGCGAGCGGAAGCTGGGTAAATTACAGTACAGTCAATTATGGTGGTGGGGTTTACGGAGCAAATATCAGCTCCAGTATGCTGGATAATGGAGAGAGTGTAGGATTTAGAGGTTATGCAAACGATAGTGCAGGAAATGAGAACACAAGCATAGTCTTCTCGTTTAATGTCAATAATAGGGCTCCTGTTCTGAATCAGAGTATTGATAATATCAGCTTTAGTGAAGATACCATGTATAAGTTCAATCTTACAAGTTATCTGACAGATCCTGACCTGGATGATCTGAATTATACATTTGCAAATACATCTAAGATCCGTGTGAGTGTTGATAATGATACTGGTGAAGTTAATCTAACTCCTGAAGAAGACTGGTATGGGACTGGATATGTTGTGTTTACTGCATATGACAGATTTGGAGCAAGTGTGGACAGCAATAATGTTACTTTAACTGTAAATAATGTAGCTGACTGTGGTGATGGAGACTGTGAATCAGGAGAAAGCCAGAGCAGCTGTCCTGCTGACTGCGGAAGCCCTAGTTCTAGTGGTGGAGGTGGAGGAAGAAGCAGTGTGGGAAGAGATGAAGAGCACAGGCTGACATCTTATTATAACATAGTTCCTGGCAAAGAATATATAATTGAAGTTGATGGTGGGGAATTAGTAGTTACAAGGATATTCTTTATGGCAAATAATGAACTAAAGGATGTTTCATTTAATGTCATAATACCTGATGAGATAGATGTTCCTAGGCTGGATGATATCTATAGATATTTTGAGATCGTTAAAGAGAATATTGGTGATGAAGACTTGGAGTATTTGAGAATTGAATTTGTAGTGGAGAAAGGATGGGCTGAAGATAATGATTATGACGGAATAATACTGATGAAATATAATGGTGAGTGGAAAGAGATCGATACGAAATATTCATGGAGTGACAGCAAGTATGATTATTATGTTGGTTATCTGGAAGGGTTCTCTGTGTTTGGAGTTATAGGATATGAAAAGATAGAAGAAGTTGTTGAAGAAGAGGAAGCTGAAAAGGAAGAATTGGAAGAGAAAGAGGATGAAGAGGAGAAGGAGATTGTTGAAGAGATAAGGATACCTAAGAAGTCGTATAAAGCTCAGATAATAGGGACAATGGTGCTGATGGGTGTGGTTATTGTGCTGTTAGTAATCCTAATAACAAAAGAGAGGAAGAAAGTAGTAAAGATTGTTGAGGAGAAAGCTCCTGCTGAGATGAAGGAGAAGGATCATAGGAAGAGTATTAAGGTCAGTAGAAAGAAAGGTATAAAAGAAAGAGAGAAGCTGATAAAGTACAGAGAGAAAGTAAATAAGAACCATAAAAAGATGTATGAAGAGCTGAAAGAAGGAAATGAGAAGAAAGCAAGAAAGTATTATGATAAAGCAATGAAATATTACCATAAAGCACAAAAGGCTAAACAGAAAACAGTCATACATTTTGACAAAGTAAGAGAAGGTATGAAGAGATTAGAGAAATGAAAAAGATAGTTCTATTTTTGGCTATGCTGGTGTTAATTCCGGCAGTTTTTGGAGAAGAAGGACATATGAAGCTACTGGCTGTCTCTGAGACAAGCGATGGAGAGATAACAGGCAGTATGGCTGACCTATATCTAGATATAAGAGAAGGTAATGGAAGGGTGTTTATAGATACATATCCAATAACTAAGATTGATACACAGATAAGCACAAGGTTTGCGAAGGAGATAACATGTGATTTCTTGGATATGGACTGCAGTGAGTATGATTTTTTCTATACTATCAGAGGTGAGAGCGGAATAATCGGGGGGCCAAGTGCAGGGGGAGCGATAGCTGTTCTTACTGCAACTATGCTGAAAGGAAAAGAGATAAAAGAAGGTATAGCTATGACTGGAACTATAAATTCAGGAGGGATCATAGGATCTGTAGCCGGGCTGAAGGAGAAGATAGATGCTGCATCTGAGAATGGTATCAGTAAAGTAATCATACCAAATCAGGAGATCAAATTAAATGACAGTAATGAAAGCCTAGATGATTTTAACATAAGTGTTGCAAGAGTTGATGATCTAGGAGAAGCGTTGTATGAATACAGCGGATTAGTGTGGGAAGAAACTGATGGAGAGCTTGTTATAGGTGATGAGTACAAGAATACCATGAAGTATCTGGCTGAGATGCTGTGTGATAAGAACAAAGATCTTCAAAGAGAGATGTCAAAGTATGATATTGTTGATAATGATCTTGTCAATGAGTCTTTTATAAAAGATAATAAGATCGCTATTAATCTTAGCAATAAAGGGGAGGAAGCTTTTGAGAATGGGACTTATTATTCTTCGGCAAGCTATTGTTTTGGAGCAAATGTAAGGTTTAGATATCTGATCTTGGTTTTGGAGGATATGGCCGAGGAAGATTATTTTGAGAAAATAGAAGAACTGATGAAAGAAATCAAGGAATTTGATGAAATGGTCGATGGGAAAAGCAAAGAGACTATAACTGATCTCGAAGCCTATATGATAGTAAAAGAGAGGATAAAGGAAACTAAAGAATATCTGACAAAAAGCCAAGAGAAGTTCATAAAGAATGAGAGTTATATATATGATTTAGGATATGCTATTGAAAGACTTTATAGTGCTGGTTCATGGAGTGAGTTTTTTGGGAAAGGAGGGAAAAAGTTTGATCTTGGAGTTGAGAAGCTGAAGGATTCATGTTTGAACAAGATTGGGGAAGCAGAAGAAAGATACCAGTATGCAAGGATATTCTTTCCGAATATACTGGAAGAGATGAAAAAAGAGGTTGATTATGCATATAAAGACCTTAGGAATGAAGAGTATGATCTTTGTCTGTTCAAGGCAAGCAAAGCGAAGGCTGAAGCTGATCTTGTATTGAGTGTGATAGGTGTTGAAGAAGATAAGATTGATGAGCTGATTGAGAATAAGATAAAAGTTGTTGAAAAGAATATCATAAAAGAGATCAAAAAAGGAGTATTTCCAATAGTGGGATACAGTTATTTTGAATATGCAAAGACATTGAAGGATGAAGATAAGTATTCTGCTCTGCTTTATCTGGAATATGCGCTGGAGCTGAGCAGTCTTGATATATATTTTAAAGAAAAGAGATTTGATGTTATGGATTATGTTGATGTTGAGAAAGTTGCTTTGTTCTTTATAGGGTTAGGGGTAGGAGTTATTGCAACTCTGATCATTAAGAGAGACAGAAAAGTAAAGAGAAAAAAGAAGCGAAAGAAAAAATGATCATAAAACCCCATGGAAGATCCGAAAACCTTCCCTGGGGAAAAAGAGGTGATAGATTTAACCTCTAGAAAGTTTGCACTCCCCAGAAGCTATTCTATTCACAAGTATTATTGATATAACAAATATATAAACCTTTCGATTTTAGGAGTATTCTAGAGTAGTAACTAGGTGGTGTCAAAATTTGAGGATTTTGGCTACAAATCTTTAAATAAGAGGTATGTGTGAAAGGAATCATGACATGCAGTATATGTGGAAAGAAGGGAAAATTGGAGTATAAGAAGGAAAAGCTCTGTGACGGGTGCTTCTGCAGGATAATAGAGAAAAGAATAAGGAAGAATGCCAGGATAAATAAGCTTTTCAGCAAAGGAGATAAGATATTGGTACAAGGAGATCTGGCTGAACTGGTGCTGAAGGATATAATAAAAGGTCTTCCTGTGAAGATATTCAAGAGAAAGGCAGTGAATAAGGAATTTATCAAGAAGAACAAGATAGATAAGATCGTTGTTAACTGGACGATGGATGATGAGATCATAAATTTCCTTAAGAATTTCTTTGATGGAAAGAAAGAGAAGAAGGATAAGAAAGTAGTTAAGCTGCTGAAGGTTGTAAGTGATGAAGATCTGAAGAATTTCTCAAAAATAAAGAAGATTAAGTTTGTTCCTAACAAAAAAGACAAGAATATTGTTGAGATGGTAGAGTATATGGCTGAAAGATATCCTGATACAAAGGAAAAGCTGCTGAACAGTGCTATTGCTTTGGGAAAGATGGGGATCTAAGTGAAGCGGATTCTGTTTCTTTTTATTTTAGTTCTGATCTCTGGATGTGAAATAACTTCTAACCTGATAAAAGAAGTTGAAGAGATAAGTGAGAAGAAGATAGTTGAAAGCAATAGCAGAGAGATTGAAGTTTATTTCTGTCCAAAAGATGAATGTGAAAAAGAACTTGTTGATTTTATAAATTCTGCAAATAAAAGTGTTCATTGTGGGTTGTTTGATCTTAGGTTAGAGGGGGTTATTTCTGTATTGGAGAATAAAAGCAAAGAGATTGATGTCAAGGTTGTTGTGGATGATCATAATTATGAACATGTTGAAAGCTATAGTTTTGTAAGAAAAGATAACTCTAACCAGTTGAGCCATAATAAGTTCTGTGTTGTTGATAAGATTGGAATAAGTACTGGAAGTTTTAATCCAACTGAAAGAGGAGCTTATTATAACAATAATAATCTTGTGATAGCATATTCTAAGTATCTTGCTAAGAATTTTGAAAGTGAGTTTAGTGAGCTCTGGAATGGGGAGTTCGGGAAAGGAAGAAATGTAAGATATCCTGTAGTGTATTATAATGGAGTAAAGATTGAAAATTATTTCTGTCCTGAGGATTTTTGCGCTGATAGGGTCAGTGATGTGATAAATAATGCTGAAGAAAGCGTTTATTTCATGACATTTAGCTTTACTAATGAAAGGATAGGAAAGTATGTTGCTCTTAAAAAATACGAAGGGAAAGAAGTTAAAGGTGTATTTGAGAAGAGGAATCTAAAGGACTCTATGTATGGTCTTCTTAAGTACCAGGGAGCTGATGTTAAGACTGATGAGAATCCATATAATCTTCACCATAAGGTGTTTATTATCGATGAGAAAATTGTAGTTACAGGAAGCTTTAATCCTACAAAAAGTGGAGATATGAGGAATGATGAAAATGTTTTGATTGTTTATGATGAGATGATAGCTGGGAAGTTTGTTGATGAGTTTTGGAGTGTGTGGAATTTCAGCGATGAATTGGTTGAAGAAGTTTTGGAAGTTGAAGATATAGTTATATCTGAAGTTTATTATGATGCTCCTGGAAAGGATGAAGGGATTGAGTATGTCAAGCTGTTCAATCCGACTAATGAGAGTATTGATGTTGATTACTGGAGGATATCTGATGGAAAAAATATGGATGTGTTGTATGGGGAGATTAAAGCTAATGGAAGTTTGGTTGTATATCCAAAGTTTAGTCTGAAAAATTCTGATGGAATCATAATATTAAAGGATAAGGGATTAGAGCAGAAAGACTATGCGGCTTATGAAGGTGTTTGGGAAATTGAAGCAAAAGCTGGAGAGATGATAAAAAGAAAAAGTTTTGATAACGTCAATGATGAAGATGGATGGATCGTGACGAAAGCTATATAAATAAGCTGGTAATTCTATTTTAAATCATTAATAGAGGTGTGATAGCATGGATGAAGAATTTAGTGATGATGAAGAGTATGGTGAAGTTCTAGAAGAGGAAGAAAAGACTGATGAAGAGTTGTATGCTGAAGAGATGAGAGCAGGCGACGAGGAAGAAGACGAATAAGTTTTCTAAAGTTTTTTAAATAATAAGCAATTAACTGCTGATTAAAATGAAATATGATATTTTTGGGATCGGCAATGCTTTAATGGATTTTCTTATAGAGATAAGAGATGATGAATTTGTAGAGCTTGATCTCAACAAAGGGCAGTTCCATATGATAAAAGGGGAAGAGTCTAAAGAGCTACTCAAGAAACTGGAGAAACATAAGATCAAACTTGCACCAGGGGGAAGCAGTGCAAATACATTGTATGGTGTTTCTTTGCTTGGCGGGAGTGTTGTATTCTGCGGCAAGGTTGGAAAGGACAAGCATGGAGATATATATGAAGAGAAGATTGTCAAGGGAAAGGTAAAGAGCAATCTGGCAAGATGTGATAAAGATATGACTGGACATGCTATCACTTTCATAACACCTGACAGTGAGAGGACTTTTGCTGTGCATCTTGGTGCTTCTATCAACTTAGCTAAAGAAGATCTTTTTTTTGATGATATAAAGGACAGCAAGATAATACATGTTGAAGGATATCAGCTGGAAGATAAGAACTTAAGAGATGTTTCTATGCATGCTATCGAGTTTGCAAAGAAAAATGGAGTTAAGATATCTATAGATCTTGGAGATCCTGGTGTTGTTTCCAGGAATAAAAAAGATGTTGAAGAAATAATAGGGAGATATGCAGACATTGTCTTTGCAAATGAAGAGGAAGCTAAAGCTTTTACTGGGAAAGAAGGTGTTGAGGCTCTTAATGAGATCGGAAAGACTGCTGATATCGTTGTAGTCAAGATAGGGAAAGATGGATCATTAGTGAAAAAAGGAGATGATGTGTATAAGATAGAAGGCGTTAAGGCTAGGGCAGTAGATACAACAGGAGCAGGAGATATGTATGCAGCTGGATTTCTTTATGGATTGAGTAAAGGTTATGGTATGAAAGTTTGTGGTGATCTTGGAAGCTATTTTGCAGCCAGAGTTGTTGAGAGGGTCGGAGCAAGACTTGATAGTATAGATGATAAAGAAGTTGAGAGGATAGTTAAAGGATGAAATTAGTAAGTGCATGTTTGCTGGGAGTTAAGTGCAGATATGACGGAAAGAGCAAACCTAATGAAAAGATTATTGAGCTGGCTGAGAGAGAGAGAGTCTGATTCCTGTATGTCCTGAACAATTAGGAGGACAACCCACTCCCAGGCCTAATTCTGAGATCAAGAATGGAGATGGGCTGAATGTATTGGATGGAATCTCTAAAGTTGAAGAGAAGTCTGGGAATGATGTTAGTGAGAATTTTGTTCGTGGGGCTGAAGAGACATTGAAGATAGCTAAATTGTATGATGTTAAAGAAGCTATACTGAAACAGAAGAGTCCTTCATGCGGCTGCGGCAAGATCTATGATGGAAGTTTTAAAGGAGAGTTGAAAGAAGGGGATGGAGTTACTACAGCATTACTTAAGCAGAACGGGATTATTGTCAAGACAGAAGAAGATTTCTAGAATAAACATAACACGCTTCGTCAGATGTTTTATTGTTGGAGAAACAGATTTATCTTATTAAAGTGGTTCTTTAGAAAACTTCGCCTGGTGTTATGTTTTATCAAAAAGGAAAATAAAAACCAAGGCTTTTTTTAGAATTAATCTAACGTGTTGGGGGGTGTTAGATTATTGTGCCCTGGCCCCTATATTTCCTCTTTTATTTGAGTTGTAACCACCATTGTCTGAGTTGTTGTGATGTTCTGCTGCTTTCTTAGCTTTATTATGTAGTTGTTGAACTCTTCAATACTGCTGAACTTTAGTTTTAGTATAAGATCATAGTCTCCGGTTATTCCAAACACTTCTTTTACATGTTTGTTGCTGAAGATTGTGTTTGGTATCTCTTTGTTTGACTTTATCTGCATGAAAACTATGAAATTTTCATCGATCGCTTTGTTGTCAAGCTTTACTGTGAACTTTTCTATGGTGTTGTTTTTTATGAGATCCTGGATCCTTTTGTGAACAGTTGAAGGACGCAGGTTAGTCTTCTTTGCTATGTCCCTTATTGGCATCCTTGAATTTTGTTTCAATTGGCTTATAATTGATGAATCTTTCCTATCCAAAACCATAAAAATGTAATGTCCAACTAATATATAAATATATCGTATTTTGTCCAATTTTTTAATATTTTATTGGACAAAATTATGTTTTTATTGGGAAAAATATATAAAAATGATCAAGTTAGTAGAATCAGGTGGTATTTATGAGTGAAAATCAAGATTATAAGATAAAAGACATTGAATTAGCTGAATTTGGAAGAAAAGAGATAGAGATTGCTGAAAAAGAGATGCCTGGACTGATGGCTACAAGGAAAAAGTATGGTCCAGAAAAACCTCTTAAAGGGATCAAAGTTATGGGTTCGCTGCATATGACAATACAGACTGCTGTACTTATCGAGACTTTGGTTGAGCTGGGTGCAGATGTCAGATGGTGTTCATGCAATATATTTTCAACACAAGATCATGCTGCAGCTGCTATCGCTAAAGCAGGAGTGCCTGTATTTGCATGGAAAGGAGAAAGTTTAGAGGATTATTGGGACTGTACTCTGAAAGCGTTGACATGGCCTGATGGAAGTGGTCCTGATCAGATAGTTGATGATGGTGGAGATGCAACTTTGCTGATACATAGGGGGTATGTAGCTGAAGATGATGCAAGCATACTTGATGAGCCTACAGATAATGCTGAACTTAAGGTTATTAATGATGTTTTGAAGAAAGTGTTGGCTGAGGACTCTAAACATTGGCATAATGTTGCTGAAAAGGTTAAGGGTGTCAGTGAGGAGACAACAACTGGTGTTCATAGATTGATACAGATGGAAGAAAAAGGAGAGCTTTTGTTTCCTGCAATAAATGTTAATGATTCAGTTACTAAATCTAAGTTTGATAATATATATGGATGCAGGCATTCTCTACCTGATGGAATAAAGAGAGCAATGGATGTCCTGATATCGGGAAAGACTGTGATGATCTGTGGATATGGTGATGTTGGCAAAGGAAGTGCTGAAGCAATGGCTAATGAAAAAGCGCAAGTTATGGTGTCAGAGATAGATCCGATATGTGCTTTGCAGGCGTGTATGGCTGGGCTGAAAGTTACAACTGTCGAAGATGCTCTGCCTGTTGCAGACATATTTGTTACGACAACAGGGAATAAGGATATAATAACAGCTGAGCACATGAGCAAGATGAAGGATCAGGCTATCGTGTGTAATATAGGGCATTTTGACAATGAGATACAGATGGCAGCACTTGAGAGCTGGCCTGGAATTGTTAAGGAAGAGATAAAAGGATCTGAGTGTCCTGTGCACAGATATACTTTTGAAGATGGACATAGTATCTATGTTCTTGCTGAAGGAAGGCTAATCAATCTTGGGTGTGCTACGGGTCATCCAAGCTTTGTAATGAGCAACTCTTTTACAAACCAGACTATAGCTCAGATAGATATCGCTAAGAATCCTGACAGGAAAGTTGGAGTGTATATGCTTTCTAAGGAACTGGATGAGGAGGTTGCAAGGCTGCATCTTGATCAATTGGGGGCAAAGCTTACTAAATTATCTCCTGAGCAGGCAGATTATATAGGTGTTAAGGTAGAAGGTCCGTATAAGGCTGAGCATTACAGATACTAAAAATCAGAGATTTTTAGGCATTAGAAATCAGAGATTTCTAAAGTACTAGTAGGTAAGTTTTTATACTAGTTTTTTATTTTTCTTCTTTTATGTACAAAAAGAGCCAGGCTGCAATGGAATTCTTGATGACTTATGGATGGGCTATATTGGTTGTTCTTGGTGCAATAACAGCTGTAGCTTATTTTGGAGTGCTGAGTCCAGAGGAGAATCTGCCTGAGAAATGCACTTTTCCTTCAGGGATAGGGTGTGTAGGATTTTCTTATCTAGAAGGAAATATTGAGATAGCGATAATAAACAGCATGGGCTACAGGATGTCTGATATCAATATAACTGTTGAAGGATGTGAAGAGAGTTCTATCGGACCAACTGTGCTGAAGAACAATCAAGATGGACTGTATAAGATCCCTTGCGATCTTAGTGATGAAGAAAGGGTTGAAAGGGATGTTTTTATCAATTATGTGAATAGGGACAGTGGGTTAGAGCATAATAAGAAAGGGAATGTTTTGTTGAAGATTGTTGAAGAGTAAGCTAATTCTTGATTTTTATGGATTTTTTATGGGTTGTTCTAAAAGTGCGAATGTTGGTACTAATTATGGTACTTTTATTGATACTTATGTTGGTATGAATGTTCGCACTTAGGGGTGGTTATAAATGTTTAAATAAAAACAAAAGATCAGTGGGTATAATGGGTAGAGGAGAGGCTATTGAAAAGAGAATTCTTGAGGTTTTAAAGAAAGCTGAGAATCCTATGTCTACAAGAGAGATCGGACTGAAAATAGGCAGAGCATGGCATAGCATCCAGAACCATTGCTTAAGGCTGCAGATAAAAGGCAAAGTTCATGGTTTTAGGGTAGGGAATATGAATCTTTGGGTGATAAAGAGATGAATATCAAAGGGCAAGTAGGGATGGAGTACATCACAATCGTTGTGTTTATCACTGCGATAATTATCCCGCTGATACTGCTTTATCATTCGCAATATGAGGGGACAAATGAACAGATAAGAGGAAATCAGGCAGATCAGATCGCCAGGAAAGTGCTGGATGCTGCAGAGTCTATGTATTATCTAGGGGAGTCTTCAAAGACCACAGTAAAGGTATATGTTCCGCAGCAGATAGAGAACATATCAATCATGGGCGGCAGAGAGCTTGTTTTTTTTATGAGGACAAGACAAGGAGTTGATGAAGTTGTGAGGATGTCTCCTGTGCAGATCAACGGGAGTATAAGCTCAAGCTCAGGAATAAAATATATTGTAGTAGAATCAAAAGGAAGTTACATACAGATAGACAGTAATTAATTTATTAATTTAAAATGAACTGGGGAAAAAGAGGTCAAGTTGCTGTAGAGTTCTTAATACTGATAGTGATAGCGTTTACTGTGTTTATCATGTATGCTGCAGTAACAAGGGATAAGATGGATGAGCTGAGGAGTGAAGAAGAACATGTATTACTGAAAGATGTTGTCTATATGGCAAGGAACGAGATATTGATAGCATCTAAAGTTGAAGACGGGTACTACAGGGAGTTTGTGATGCCTGATGAGCTTGATCTAAAATATAATTACTCAATAAACATCACAGGAGAACATATACTTGCAACTTCTGAAAATCATCAGCAGATGGTCAGTATTCCTACAGTAAATGGAACTCTGAAAAAAGGATTGAATATAGTGAATAAGACAGGAGGAGTCATATATCTTAGCTAAAGAAAAAAGAGGACAGATATGGTATGCAGACTTTACGGTAGCTATACTTCTCTTCCTGATAGCAATCACAATCTATTTTGAATTTGTAAACAACCTATCTAGTGAAAGTGAAAATGAGATAAATGAAATGGTATTGGATTCAAAGACCATAAGTAATTCCCTGATATCTGAAGGATACCCTATCGACTGGAATGAAACTGATGTTAAGAAAATAGGACTAACTGATGGAAATTACAGGCTTAATCAGACTAAACTGAACAGATTTGCAAATATGAATTACCCAAATGTCAGGAGCAGCATCTTTGACAGTAGATTTAACTATTATTTTCAGCTTAAAGATAAAGAAGGCAATGTGATCCCGATAAATGGAAGTGATGGTATAGGTGCAGAAGTGAATAGCTCAATTAGAGTAGTCCAGATAAGCAGAGTTGCTATCTACAATTCAAGCATAACCAGGATGGTGTTAAAACTATGGTGAGGAAAAAAGGCCTGTTTTTTACGATTGATGCAATGCTTGCTGTTGCAATATTACTCGGGACTTTGATAGTGATAACAACCTTTTATGTCAATGTTCAGCCAAGAGTAAATCTTGATTATATAGCAACAGATATGATAAATGTATTAGCTGAATTGAAGATTGGAGAGGTGAACAATAGCTATGTTCAAGAGCTGATAAATAACAGCAACATAACACATATGAACTATTCTGTCCTGGATCAGATCGGAGAGTTCTGGGCTGAAGGAAATACAGATCTTGCGCTTAACTTTACTAGAAATCTGACAGAAGGGATAATACCATTAAACTATGGTTATGAGGTAGTTGTAAGCGGAGATTCAATATATGAGAGGAATGTTACTAAAAAAGACATTCTGGCTAAATCATCTAAGATAATATCTGGTGTTGAGAAAAGCAAGCCTATTGAGGGAACAGTTGCACAAACATACTTATTGAGCATACAGAAGAAGAAAACAGAAAGCTATGCTTATTTTGGCGGCTTTGTCGGCCAGGGAAATTTGAGCAAGTTTATCAGCGATATTCCTGGAGATGCTAATGTTACAGAGATCATATTGGAGCTGGATGCAGGAGATGATTTTGAGTTTTATATCAATGGTAACCAGTGTTTAGGAACATTCAACCCTAATGGAGGAAATCTTAGTGCAGACAAATGGGATGTAACTTCATGCAATAGCTCTATTCTTAATGGAACGATAAATGAATTTGATATAAGATTTACAGATGGGGATATAAGCGATGATTTTGTAGGTGGAGGATATGTAAAGGTTAAGTATACTACAGGAGAGATGACAAGCAGCAGCGAGATAACTGGAACAGAAAAATACTGGTTCCCTGGAATTGAAGGATTGATCAATCTTTATTCTTCGATAGATATACCTGGAAATCTTACTGCATGGAGATTGAATATGACCATCTATAATAATTATACAACTTTTTTAGTTATCGGAAACGAAACTGTTGTGAATGTAAGCGGAAGTAATGGAACTCAGTATGTATATAGAGAGAGGACAAACCTATCTATACCTTCTGGAACTATTCCGATAAGGATGGGAATAGTGAATGTAACGCAGATGGCAACTAATGCAACTGGAATGCCTGCTGATGTTATATTATCGACTGATGTTTCTGGAAGTATGGATGAGTGTGCAGTATATGATATACCTTATCAGTGTAATTACTGGTGTTTTATCGGAGGAAGCAAGAGCTGTACTGTTGCTGATCCAGGAGACTGCAGCGGAAATGCTTGCGGTGGATTCTGCTGGTTTCCGTTCGGACATGAACTAGACTGCCAGACCAAGATGGATATTGCAAAAAATGCCAGTAAGACTTTTGTGAATATTGTCCTGAATAATACAGGACACCAGATCGGGTTAAATAGTTATTCAGATGATGTTCAGAGTTTCTTAGACCTGACTACTGATGAACCTACATTAGACAACAGGATAGACAGTTATTCTGCTGGCGGTGGAACATGCATATGCTGCGGTGTGAATAGAGCTAAAGATCAGCTTGCTTCTAGCTCAAATCTCAGATCTATTGTTGTGATGAGTGATGGAGAAGAGAACTATTACTGCGATAATTATAATGATTATACTGGATCAGGATCTGGAAGTGTCAATTCATCAGAAGCAGGACAGAATGCATGCGGCCTGGGAATAGATGTATATTCAGTAGGATTTGGGATGAATGTAAATCATGATGCTATGAAATTGATCGCATGCAATGATTCAATGTATTATAATGCAACAAATGTCAGCCAATTGGCAGATATATATGAATACATAGGGGGCCAGATAGGGCTAAAGGCAAATTATTCAGCTCAAATGGTAAACTTAAGCGGCTCTTTGGATTATACCCGATTATTTCCAAATTCAAGTATTGAGTTTGATTTTATACCTTTAGTGGATCCTCCTAAATTTGGAGAGATATCAATCAATATAGCGAGCGATGTATTTAAGAACTGTAGCCCTCAAGTATATCTTTATGAGGATATAACTGCCACAGATGTGAAATTAACATCTTATTCATCACAATACTGGACTGATGTTGTTACAGCAAACGGAAATGTAGTTTGGAACCTGAGCAAGTATGGTTCTGACTATAGTCAATTAGGGGATCCTTTTATCGTGCAGATACCTCCTAACCTTATGGTGTCTGGAGCTATGAACAATTTTACTATAAAAACAGGGGATAACCCACATAACAATACAGGATGCTCTGAAAATAACAGCTTGCTGGTATATAGGGGCACGATAAAGGCGAATGTTGCATATACTAGTGTGCTTGCAAATGCTGATGGCTGTGACTGGTATGTTGGTTTTGATGACGGCAGTTATGAGAATATTGCTGTTCCTTCTGATTACAGTGGAAGCAAAAACTGTAATTTTACAAATACCAGCATATATTATGATGTTAACGATACTATCGATACAGCTGCTCTTCAGCTTTTCAATCATCTTGATTTTGATAATGATAATATGAGTGATGTTAATGTTAATGAGCTTGACATGTATATAGGGAGTTTTTTAGTTCCAGAGGTGCCTTCAATGTGGGGGCCTTCAGTCGCAGAGGTGAGGGTATGGTGAAGAAGAAAGCAGTATTTTTCACTGTAACTGCACTTATGATGATGGCAGTCTTCCTTTTTTCATTTTTTGTCTATCATGAATATAGGATGAGAAACAGAGCATTGGTGATAGAGACGAGGGTTAGCAGCATAGATAATTTTATCGATGATATAAAAGTGGATATTGAGAGAGGTGTGTACATCTCAAGTTTCAGGTCTGTACTTGCTTTGATCGAGTCTATAACAATCAACCAGAGTTACATAGATAATGTAAGTCAGAAATTTAATGAGGTGTTTTTTAACGGAACTGTCGATGGAGATGAGCTTGCCCTGATAAGGAACAATACATTCCTTGACTGGGAGAGTAAAGTTAAAGATGAAGCTGCTAAGGTAGATATTGAACTTTATTTCAACAACAAGAGTGTTGAGATATGGCAGGATGATCCATGGAATCTTGGAGTGAAGTTAAGTTTTACACTTGGTATCGGAGATCTAAAGAGCACTGCTTTTTGGACAAAAGACATGGAGATAGAAACTAAGGTGAGTATATTGAACTTTGAAGATCCGATATATAGGATCGAAACTAATGGGCTGGTATTGAATGCTATAAGAAAGAAGAATGTCAGCTTTTTTGTAAATCAGAGCAATAATAATGTTGATAAGCTAAAGACGCATAATAACGGATCATATTATATCGCCTGGTCAGATGCACCTAGCTTTTTGAAAAGGATGGAAGGAAGAATGGATGAAAGTGATGAAAACGGGATTGAAAGCCTTGTAGATGTGCAAAAACTGGTCGACCAAGGATTTTCAGCCAAGAATAAAAGTGTAGTTGACTATACTTATTTTGATAATAGCAGTGATCCAATTCATTATAAAATTCAGGGGATGCAGAGCTGGTTTGGGTTGGATAACTTAAGCAACGGGAGCATGACCCATCTGGAGGTTTATGAAGTAGAGAACATCACTACTTGAGGATAAACTTTTTAAATGAAGGAGGTTTAAAAATATAAAATGCCAGAATCAATTATTACCACAGGAGCAGACAAATTGGTGCTGATCATCAATGAAAAGAAGAAGCTTTCATTTAAAGAGGCAGCTAAGGGATTGGGTGTCGGACTTCAAGTTATACAGGAGTGGGCTGAGTTTCTAGAAGAAGAAGGCATCATTACGATTGAGTATAAGTTTGCAACACCCTATATGGTCAAGAGAGAGCTGACAAAGAAAGAGATTGAAGAGAAGGCTAAGGATTTCAGGATAAAGAAAGACAGCATAATCAGAAAGGCAGAGAGCATATTATTGTCAATCGATACTGAAAGTATGGGCTTTAAGAAAATAAGAGAAGAGTTTGATAAACTAAAGAAAGAGATGGAAGCTGATCTTGTGAGCGTCAAGTCAGAACTTGAAGAATTTGAAAGATACAGTAATTTCAAGAAAGATATAGACAAGCAGATGCTTAAGGACCAGAACTCTTTCAAGGAGAAGCTAAATCAGATCCATAAGGAAGTTGAGAATAAGAAAGCTGAATATAACAAGATAATACTGACGATAGACAAGAAGAAGGAAGAGCTTGAGAAAGAGGCATTGAAGACCAAGGATGTTGAAGAGAGTGAGAATATACTAAGAGAAAAGCTGCAGAAGATAATAGATTATGGAAAGAAGATCGAGAGAGGGATCGACGAGAAGAACAAGAAAGCAAAGGAGATGGATGCGCATATAAAAGACATGCTGGATTATGTCAATAAGATAAAGAAGGATGTTGAGGCAAGCAAAGAAAAGATAATGCAGCCATTGATAGACCAAAGCCAGAACTATGAGAAGAAGATAGCAGATATCCAAAAGAAAGTTTTGGATAAGGTTCTTCTTGGAAGGAAGGAAGTTGATGAGAATATTAAGAAATCAAAAGTGGCGACTGAGCACTTTAAAGAGTTTTTTGATAAGAGGATGAAGGTAGAGAAACTAATCACAGATGTTGAGAAAGAAAAGAATGATCTTCAGAAGGAGATTGCGGAACTGATCAAGAAAGCAAAAGCGTTTGAGCTTGGACTTAAAACAGGAGCATATAAGGGGCATTCAGTCGATCTTGAGAAGAAGCTGAAAGAGATAGAGAAGAAAAAAGGTGTTTTTGAGATTGCTTTGAGAAAATTGGGCAGTTTCATAAAAAATTAATTTAATTTTCATAAAAAAGGGGTGGGAGAAATCGCTGAGAAAAATAAGAATCTAGAATCAATCAAAGATAAGATCAAAAGATTGAAGAAGAGGGTCAGCAAAGATAATAAAGGAAGCAGTAAAGTACAGAAGAAGCCAGCTGTTGCTGCTCAGGCAAATAAAGATGAGAAGATAATCGACACTTATGAATATCTATCAAACGAGATGCCAATCTCAATCAAGATCTTCAAGAAAAAAGGAGAGTTTGTACCTTTATATGAAGTTTCTATTTCAAGCATAACAAAGAACACTGAGTTTATTCTTGAAAAGATCAGGCAGGAGCTTATCAGGGAAGTTAATCTTGGAATGGTAGATATAATAGATCCCAAGAGAAGCGGAAAGGTCGAGGAAAAGTTTAGGGAAACGATAGAAGTTCTTATAGAAAAGTATTTTCCAGATGCTGACAAAAAGACAACTGGATTTTTGGTAACTTATCTTATACAGAAAAGTTTAGGTATGGGTAATGTTGAGATCCTCAATAATGACGGACAGCTAGAGGAGATAGCAATCAACTCTTCTGATGAGCCTGTGTGGGTGTATCATAGAAAACATGGCTGGCTTAAGACAAATATAATAGTTTCTGATGAAGAGCAGACAAAGCATTATTCTACAATGATCGGAAGGAAAGTAGGAAGACAGATCACTATGCTTGAGCCATTGATGGATGCGAACCTTACAAGTGGGGACAGGGTAAATGCGACACTGATGCCTATATCTAACAGAGGAAATACTATCACGTTAAGGAAATTCGCTTCTAAAGCATGGACTATAACTGATTTTGTAAGATTGGGGACAATAGATATCGGAGCAGCTACATTGATATGGGAAGCTATACAGTTTGAGCTGTCTGCACTGGTTGCAGGGGGAACTGCAACAGGAAAGACGTCTATGCTGAATGTGCTGGCTAATTTCTTTCCACCAAACCAGAGGATACTTTCTATCGAAGATACAAGAGAAATCAGGCTTCCTACATTTTTGCACTGGGTTCCGATGCTTACAAGACAGCCAAATCCAGAAGGAAAGGGAGAGGTATCAATGTTGGACTTGCTTGTGAACTCATTAAGAATGAGGCCTGACAGGATAATAGTGGGAGAGATAAGAAGAAAGAGAGAAGCAGAGGTATTATTTGAAGCTATACATACTGGGCACAGCGTATATGCTACTGTACACGCTAATGATACTGAAGAGACTATCACAAGACTTACTGGTCCGCCTATCGAAATCCCTCAGAACATGTTGCCGGCGATATCAATGCTTATAGTCCAGCACAGAAACAGAAGGACAGGAGTAAGGAGAACGTTCCAGATATCAGAAATAATGGATGATGGTAATCCGAATGTACTGATGCAGATGGATCTTCAGAGAGATAAGATGAAGACTACAGCAAAATCAAAATCACTGATGAGGACACTGGAGCTTTTCACAGGAATAACAAAAAATGAGCTGAAAAGGCATCTTGTGGAGAAAGAAAAAGTATTGAAGTGGCTGATCAAGAACAACATAAATACAGTGAATGAAGTGGGAACTGCCATGGCACAATATTATACAAACAAAGATGATCTTATGAAGACAGTGAATGCAAATAAAAAACTAGGTGATCTGAAATAGCCAACATAATACTGCATAGGATAGCGAGCCTTTATCCTGGCCTAAACCTGAAATTATTACAGGCAGGAATGTATGAGGAGCCTGAAGAGTTTATCAAGAAGACTATGCTGTCTGCATTCTATATGACCACTGGGTTTGTCATGTTTTTGGCAGCTGTGCTTTCAAAATCCCAGAGATTTAAAGAGATAATGATAATATCATTTCCGATAATATTTGTGCTGATGTTCTTCTATTTCCTTAAGCTTCCTGATGTGAGGATATTGAAAAGGCAGAGAGAGATCAGCAAGAGTATCGTGTTTGCGGGAAGATTCCTGATAATTGAGCTGGAATCAGGAGTTCCTATATATGATGCTCTTACTAACGTATCCAGGAATTTTAAGGATATTGGGAAATATTTTGATGAGATTATAGGGCAGGTAGATATGGGGACTACATTGGAAGAGGCGTTGAACAGAGAAATTGAGCTTACTCCATCAAATAATTTCAGAAAGCTGCTTTGGCAGATATTAAACTCATTGAAGACTGGAGCTGATATATCTTCATCATTAAATGCAGTAGTTGAACAGATTGTCAGAGAGCAGAGCATCGAAAGCAAGAACTATGGAAGAAAACTGAACCCTTTTGCTATGTTTTACATGATATTGGCAGTAATAATGCCTACCTTGGGAACAACGATGCTTATAGTCTTCTCTACTTTCGTGTCTGTGACCATAGGGTTGGTCGCTCTGCTGTCTCTAGCAGGATTTTTCGCTTTTATACAACTGATGTTTTTGGCTGTTATAAAAAGCCAGAGGCCTTCATATGAGATGTAAGAATGGGATTTAAAGAAAAGATTAAGGAAATAAAGGATAAGGCAAAAGAGAGAATCAAGAGTGTTAACTTTAAGCTAGGGGTCGGTATGAGTAAATTTTCTTCTAAATTTAAGGGGGCATTTGATAAGATAAAAAGCAAGAAGGAAGAGAAGGATATAATCACAGGGATAGAGAAGGAGCTTGAAGAGAAAAAAAGAAGGAAGGAAGAGATAAGAAGAAGTATCGAGCTTAAGGATCTTAGGAAACTGAGAGTTAAGAAAAAGAAAGTAAAGAGAGAGAAGTATAAGCTGAGAAACTATCTGCAGAAAGCTGGCTTGACTGTAGATCCTACTGCATTGTCTAAGAAATTGTTCAATATCTGTATTTTCATCAACCTGTTAGTTTCTGCTTATGTCATATATTTCTTTTCTGTGAATTTCAACTATACGTTGTATTATGCTGTTGTGAATATGCTTGTCATATGGACCATAGTATTTCTTGTTATATTACTAATCGTCTGGCTTGCGTTCCATGTGATGATAGACCTTAGGATATTTCATAGGAAGGTTACGATTGAGGCAGTATTGCCAGACTTTTTACAGCTTACTTCTGCAAATATAAGAGCAGGTATGCCGATAGATCAGTCATTGTGGTATGCTGTGAGGCCTAGGTTTGGGATACTGGCAAAAGAGATTGAACTTGTTGCGAAAGAGACTATGGGTGGTGTTGATCTGAAGGATGCTTTGATATCATTCAGCAACAAGTATAATTCAGAGATATTGAGAAGGTCTGTGAGCATGCTGATAGAAGGCATGAATGCTGGCGGAGAGGTTGGAGAGCTGCTTAACAGGATTGCACTGAATATCCATGATTCTCAGATAATGAAGAAAGAGATGGCAGCGAATGTAACAACATATGTGATATTTATAGGGTTTGCTACACTAGTTGCTGCTCCTTTCCTGTTTGCGCTTTCTTCTCAGCTATTGATAATAATGACAAGCTTAACTTCTACTGTTGAAGTTCCAAGCGGCATCGGGATGGCCGTAAGCTTTTCAAAGACTGCTATAGAGAGAAGTGATTTTATGATATATTCAATAGTGTCACTGTTATTGACATCTATGTTTTCTGCTATGATAATTGCAATAATAAGAAAGGGATCTATCAAAGGAGGGATCAAGTATATACCTAGGTTTATGATGGTTGTTGTTGCTATATATCTACTTGCTGCCTGGGCATTAGAGAAGCTGTTTGCGACGTTGATATAGTAATATTTATATATAAGTTCTTCTTATTTTTAATCCAGAGGTGATGATAAGTGAGTAGAAAAGCACAAGCTGCAATGGAATTCTTAATGACCTATGGTTGGGCTATATTAGTTGTTCTAGCTGCAATTGGAGCACTTGCTTATTTCGGTGTATTGAGTCCGGAGAAATTCTTGCCTGAGAAATGCACTATCGCCCCAGGAATAGACTGTGCAGGATTTGACGTAAGATCAACAAGCGCAATATTCTCTTTAAGAAATGGTATGGGAAAAGACCTTGATATCACTATGCTTAAGGTAGGAGAGAACTGCACAGCATCAGCAAACACTTCAAATATTGATCCACCACTGCCTGCTGAGTTTCCAAATGCAGACCTTGTTACATTTACAATAACAGGATGTACAAATGGAGATATTGGAGATAGATTTAGAGGGGATGTTGTTATTAGATATACAGAAGAGATTACAGGAATAACAAAATTGACTGATGGTGGAGTTGTAGGAAGGATAAAAGAATAATTCTAGATGTTTTTTACTATTTTATAGTAGTCTGAAAGCCAGTATACTAAATAGTAACATTTATATACTAGTTATTCTAATTCTGGAGTAAGGCATATTTATGATGCTTAATAGATAAAATAAGAGGTGAAATATGATGTTTAAGAAAGCACAAGCAGCAATGGAATTCTTAATGACCTATGGTTGGGCTATATTAGTTGTATTGGCAGCTATAGGAGCATTAGCATATTTCGGAGTTCTATCACCTGATAGATTCTTGCCTGAAAAATGTACAATGCCATCAGGAATTGCATGCTTAGATTTTACAGTAGATGGAACTAATAGTGAAGTAACACTTAGTGTACAGAACGCAGGTGGATTTGACATGTCAACTCCAAATATAACATTGACAAGTGTAACACCAGCAACTGTAAGCTGTAACGTTACAAGTATCGGAGCAACTCTTGCTAATGGAGAAAAAGCAACACCAGTTATCAGCTGTTCTGGAATTAGTGCACTTAGCAGTAATACAAAGATCAAAGGATCACTTGTTATGGAATATGTTAACTCTGAAACAGGATTAGCACATACTAAAACAGGAGAATTGATTGCTAAGAGGCCATAAGTAAGTTTTTATTTTTTTCTTTTCTATTTCTTTTTAATGATTTATCACAGTCGGTAGAGTTGAAATAATATGAAGAAAATATCTATTTTATTGGTTGTTTTGAGCCTGTTGTCATGCTCTGTGTTAGGAGAGACAAAAGAAATATTTGATGGTTGGCTCTATTCTGGCAATACTACCACAATTGATGGGGAAAATTTCACCATGGATCTTGGAAGTAGGTTTGATAAGATGTATCTTAAGCTGCCTACTGGCAACAGTGTTATAGTGAAAAATGAAAGCTGCGATACTAAAGACTATTACACTGTATGTTATAATGGGACTAGAGAAGGCTATCATGATTATTTCAGAGATGTTATTGTCATGGAAGCACATATAATGATAGAGCAAACAACAGCAAAGGTGAATATAAGCAGGAATGTGCAGAAGACTGATCTTCTTATTGGGGAAGAAGCAAGGATAATAACCAAGATCATGAATGATGGAGAGAGGGACGCTACAAATGTTGTCTTTAATGATGAATTCTCAGAAGATTTTGATATAACCTATGTTGAAGGATGTGTTATATATGGGAATAAGATTGAGTGGAAAGGAGATCTTAAGAGAAGTGAAGAAAAGGAATGTCAATACAGGATAAAGCCCTTGAAAGAAGTGACATATGATTCAAAAAGCACAGTAAGCTACAATAATGGAGAAAAAGAAGTTACAGAGAGTAGTTCAACAACAAAGATGACAGCAAAAAAACCATCTTTAGACATCAATACGAGCATAAACAAGACTGTTTTAGATCTAGGGGGAGAGTTCTGGCTTAACATAACTCTCAAGAATACAGGCAGTGATGATATAAGGATAGATGATTTTGTGATCGATATTCCTGATGATGCAGAAGTTACTGAAAAAAGATGGATAGACAGCGATAAGCTATACTGGAAAGGGACCTTAAAAGGTGGTGAAGATAAAGAGATGCGGCTTAAGATAAAAATAAAAAAGACAGGAAACAGAAGCATCTGGCTTAATACTGACTATACTGTTGACAGCATAAGAGGAGAGGATAAAAGAGAGGTTGAAGTTATCACAAATGATGTTGTCAGTCCTTCTATATTGTTTATTGGATTGGAAGATGGAAGCAAAACTGACGGCAAGAAGAATATTGAGGTCTATGTTGAGAATCTAGATGAAAAAGTGTCTTTTTATAATGTGAAGACAACTATCAAGCAAATTGATCTTCCTCTTGGTTTGAAGGAGATTGTTGAGGAGCTGGCAGCTAAAAGGCATGTAAAAGTAGGAGATCTTGAAGTTATTGGCAAAGAATTAGGAAATTATACGATTAAAGGTGTTGTAAGGGCTGAAACAGAATATGGGGAGATGTTTGAGAAAGAATTCACCAAAGTTATCGAATTGGTCGAAAAGACTGAAGTTGGAGCTGAAGAAAAAAGCAAGGTTGAAGAGAAAGCAGAAGAAGGCATCATTGAGAGAAATGTTAATCTTGGAGGGAATACCTATAAAGTGGCTATGACTAAAGAATCGTTGATATTTGGAGTGCCACTTATATTTGTTATAATAATGGCGATAAGGCATATAATCAAAAAGAGGAAGGAGAAAAAGTATCAACTAGAGGTATAATATGAGAAAAGCTGCAGTCTCTGGAATGTTCTATGAAGAAGATAAGGAAAAGCTTAAAGAACAGATAGAGAAAAGCTTTAGTTCTGAGTTTGGTCCTGGAGATATAGGAGAGAAGAAGGATAATAAGATATTAGGAGCAGTTGTTCCTCATGCAGGATATGTTTATTCTGGGCCTTGTGCTGCTTATGTGTATAAAGAGATAGGTGAGAGCAAGATCCCTGATGTTTTTATCATATTGGGGACAAACCATACTGGGCAGGGAGAAAGTTCTGTGCTTTTGGATGATTTTGAGACTCCATTAGGGGTTGTTAAAGTTGATAAGGAATTTGGGCAAAAGCTGAAGGAGAACTGCGGTTTGGAAGAGAATGAAGAGCTGCAGGCAGAGGAACATTCAATCGAGGTGCAGCTTCCTTTTTTGCAGAATATTGTAAAAGATAAGCTCAGAATCGTTCCTATTGTTGTTACACATGGAAGTAATTATAAGAAGATGGCGAAAGGTATAAAAAAGACTGTCGAGGAAGAAGGGAAGGAAGTTTGTATTATCGCTTCTAGTGATTTTACACATTATGGTCTGAATTATGGGTATGTTCCTTTTACTGAAAGAGTAAAGGATAATATGTATAAGCAAGATGAGATTGCGATAAAGCATATAACTCATCTGGATGTTGAGACATTTCTTGAATATGTAGATATTAAAGGAGCTACAGTCTGCGGAACTTATGCGATAGCAGTCATGGTTGAGGCCTGTAAGCTGATAGGGTGTAAGAAGGGAAAGTTATTGAAATATTATACTTCTGCAGATATGATGGGAGATTATTCTAATGCAGTAGGATATGCAAGTATAATAATAGAGAAAAAATAAAAAATTATTCTTTCTTAGATCTTACGAAGATGTAAATCAAGACTCCAATTACTATAATTCCGATAACTATCAACCAGCCATAAGCCTTCTTAGGTTCTGGTGGAATCTCCAGTGTTGGTTCTTCTGGAGTCTGGACTGGTTCTTCTTCGATAGATACTTCAGGGTCTGTTTCTTCTGTCATGACTTCTTCAACAACTCCAGCTTCAGCTGCCTCTGCATCTTCTGAAGATGCCTGAGTTTCTATCACTGTTCCAGTAGTTATTGCAAAATAACTTAACCCAGGAGCTATTGATGTGTAGTAGACATAAGTTTCATCATCATCCGTCTTTGTCGTTACTAGCTCATTCCATTCCCCATTAAGCCTTGCCAATACAACTTCATTTTCTGCTATTGAGTTCTCGGTCAGCCATGATTTTTCTACCTTGAAGTCGAACTCTACACTTTCTAAGTCATCGTTGTCCATCCCTGACTTGTCAATCTGCATATATTTGTAGACTTTTGAAGTCAAGACTTTTGAAGTGTCAGGAGCTTTTGTAAGCTCTGATACAGTTACTGAAACACTTGTTACCCTATTCTTTGTAGTGAATGAAAGTTCTGTTATAGGTATCTGTTCTTTGTTAACTGACATAGTTGCGGTTGCTCCGGAAGTTACTTCACCCCATCCATGAGATGCCTTGGTTCCTACTATTGATGTTGTTCTTGATGATGAAGATCCTCCTCCACTTGATCTTCTAGGTGTTTCCTCTTCTTCCTCTTCTGCTTCCTGAGGTGCAGTTCCAAATGTTCCGAATAGGCTAAAGTGAGTTACGTTTGCCCAAACATAGTTATTGGATGTGTCTACACCCTGGTTTGGTTCTAGCTGCCAATCTCCTGCAGTCTCGTTGTAATAGTAAATCTTCAGTGATGATTCATTTATGTTCGCTGATGTAAGTTCTGACTGAAGATAATATATCTTGATTAAAGCCCATGTTAGGTTTCCGCTTGTGCTGTTATCTACAGTAATATTGAGCCCTTTTAATGCAGTTAAACTTGAGGTTGTTCCTGAAGCTGTCGGTGTCTGTTTTGTCGCTAATATCACTGTTGTGACATTTGATCCTACGAACAATGTGATGTTTGAATCTGCATTAGACAAATCAATTTCTGTAGATGCGTTAGCTGTTACATTAGAGGTTTCAGCCAAGCTGACTTTTACTATCAGATTTGTCGTATTCTCATTCCCACTTGAATCATTTGCGGTTATTGTCAGATTATATATTCCAACAGCCAATAGTGTATTGTTTAAAAGATATCCTGTTGAATTGATTACGAAGTTTGTAGAATCACTTACACTATATCCATCGACAGCATGATTGTCTGCTCCATTTATCTGATATCCAAAAGCCTGTGTGTAATTAATCTCTTGTGTTGTTGGCAATGGACTAAAATAAGGGGCTGTTGTATCTGAAACAGTTATCACTGTTGTTGTTGTAATGGTATTGCTGCTCGCATCTGTTGCATTTATCTGAAGAGAATATGCTCCTAAAGAAAGAACTGTGTTATTCGTTATCACTCCTGTCCCTCCAACAACACTAAAGTTATTTGTGTCATTTATCGAATAAGTTATCGCCTGTGCATCTGTTGCATTGACATCATAGGTGAACGATGTGCCATATTCATTTGTTTGTGAGGAAGGTGTCTGTGACCATGTCGGAGCTGTTGTGTCTGAGACAGCAAGGCTGATAATTGTTGAATTCTCATTTCCTGCTGTATCGTTAATAGTTATGTTGACAGAATATACTCCAATAGTTAAAGGTGTGTTATTAGTTATAACTCCTGTAGCTGCTTCTATTGCAAAGTCTGTTGTGTCATTTATCGAAAAGGAATCAAAGGCTATTGCATCTGTTGCATTGACATCATAGGTGAATGCTGAATGATACTCTTTAGTTGTATTTATGGGAGTTGTTTGTGTAAAATAAGGAGAAGTTGAGTCTTGTGTAAATGAAATTGTCTTTGTTCTGCTGTTTCCAGAAGTTCCTCCATAATCATAAGCAACTATCGTTACATTATGGCTTCCGTCTGTTAAGTTTAAGATTATTTCACATATGCTAGTCTCTCCGTCCAGGTCTGTACAGTTTGAAGTATTTATAGTGCTATTATAGAGGTAGCTTGCCCCATTTACAGTAGCTGTAACTGAACTTATATCAGTCCCAGTTCCATTTACTGTGAAATTCAACAAAGTTACAGCTGTCGTGTATCCTGTTCCATTTGTAGGATATACTATCTGAATAACAGGTGTTGCATTATCTGTTATGTTATACTGTGAGAAACCTAAAACATTAAAAGTAAGATTTCCTGCTGTCAGATTGCTCCAGAAAGGATCTGTGAACTCTTCCCAGACTGATGCTCCTGTAACACCTGCTGCACCCGGTGCACCCATAATTGCTGGCTCTCCTTTAAATGGTAAGTGGAAGAATCTTATTGTTGCACTTTCGTTTAATTCTGCGAAATAGGATGAATTGATATAGATATAAGATTCTCCGAATTCTCCCGGGAACTTAAACTCCACATCAATGTTGTCAGCAAGCATAGATAGTTTCATAGCTGTTTCCTGGTTGTTGAAATCAAGATTAGAGAAGTTTATTATCATCATCCTTTTGAATCCTGTTTCTGCAGGCAGGTCTCCTGTATGATTCCAATAATCGTATATGCAAGTCAAGTTAACTTCCATATCTATCGTAAAGTCAACAGCTGAGAAGTTTGTTTCTAAGTCGAAGTCGGTTGTTCCTGAACCAAAATTGAAACAAGCATCATCTTCCTCATATTCTGATACTTCTGGACCCATAACACCAATTGAGTGGATCAATATAGGAGTTAGGACTGGAAGACATTCACTTGGGGGGACTCCCTGAACATCACAAGCTGTTTCTCCTGCTGCTGAGGAGTTGAAAAGATATGAAGATGGATTTCCTGCAATATCTTCTGCGCTGAAGGTTATGTCAAATCCAAGGACAGGGTCTTCTCCAGATTGTGAGCTGTTTTCTATAAGTGATTTGTTAAAAGATCCAAGATCACAATCCAATACCCAATAATTTCCTGATAGAGTTAAATTTTCTTCATCACTGCAGTTTCCCCCAGTAATACCCATGAAAGTGTTAAATGCTGAACTGAAATTAGCGAAGACAGCACTGATACCATCATTGTCTGTTGCGTTAAGTTTTATGGACAATGTTGTCTCATTTGGTGAATAGAATATATCTGCGTCATCCAGGAGATTGTAATAATGTGTGAAAGACACAGGATCTCCGTCTGCATCTTGTGTATTCCACCACTCTCCAAATCTTATTATCGGTCTTGTGTAATCTGCAATTATAGTGTAGTTAGCCTGGTCGGTTCCTCCAGTAAAGTTGTATGCAAGAGCTGTTATAGTGTTATTTCCTTCAGTTAAGAGTGTGGTGTTTACTGTACAATTATCTTCAAACTCAACTCCAGTATAAGTCATCGTATATGGGTCAGGCAAACCTATACAGACTCCGCCATGGGTGAGGTTAACTAATGCAGTTGATGAGTTTGTTATGTTTACCAAGAAGGTTATTGTGTTTACTGCCTGTTGTTTTTCTATATTGATATAAGTGCCATCGCTATCTTCATCGTCTATAAACTCCTCCAGTGTTAGTCCTGAAACTGCTGTTGCAAACAGGACCAGAAATAAACTTATTAGTATTGATTTTTTCATCTAAACACCACCTTTTATTTTATAAGATTAATTTCCCCCTATAGGAGATAAATCATTAATTAGTTTTTAAATGTTTTGATTATCAACGCACTATAAAATACCATCATAGAATGGTAAACTAAATTAAATAAATAAGAGGTGATTTCTGTAGGGAAATGATCAGAAATAAGAGCAAAAATAAGGAAATTGTGGGTGGAGTTAAGTTATGTAAAAGTGTCTGGTCTAGAGCTAAAGGACTGATGTTCTCTAAGAAGATTGTTGATAAAGGATTGGTATTTGTATTTGACAAGGAAAGAAGATGGGGGATACATATGCTATTTGTGTTTTTTCTGATCGATGTCTTGTGGCTGGATAAAGATAGGAAAGTAGTTGATTTCAGGGAAGGTGTAAGGCCTTTTGTTATTTCTGCAAAACCTAAGGAAAAAGCAAGTTATATTATTGAGCTGCCTGTTGGAAGTGTGAAGAAAGGTGGTGTTGAAGTGGGAGATGAGATCAGCTTTTGAGCAGAACTATCTTCTTTGATAATGATCTATGCAAGAAATGGTCAAATTCTTTTATTGTGTTAAGTTCTGATTTTTCTATTAGTTTTTTGTAATTTATGAAATTAGGGAATATGATTATTGCTTTATCTTTTAGTATCTTTTTGACTGTTTTTAGGAAACCGAGGTATAATTTTTCTAGGTCTTTCGTAGATAATTTTGAGTTTTTTCCATAGGGTAGGTCAGTCATGATGTAATTGGACCTCTTTTTTATATTTGTAGAATCTTCTTGAAAAAGTTCATAATCTTTTATCTTGTAATGATCTAAGTTTATCTTAGCACGTTTTAGCATTATCTTGTCTAAGTCATATCCAACCGGTTTTAGTCCCATTAGTCCTGCTTCTATAAGAATCCCTCCTGCTCCGCAGAAAGGATCTAGTAATTGTCCTTTTTTTATACCTGTGATATTAATAAGTGCTCTTGCAAGCCTTGGATGTAATGAAGTAGGATGTGGAGCTGGTCTTAGGTGAGATCTTCTTTCTTTGAATGATTTTTCTATATCTTTGTTCTTTGTTGCTGCTATTATCTTTGTTTTTGTGAATAGGAAAATTATTTCTGTAGTTGGATTTTTTAGATTGACTTTTGGGTTTTTTATCTTTTTGTGGACTAATTCTGCAAGCTGTTTTTCTTTTATTGTGTCTGAATCTATAGCTCTTACTGAGAAGTCTTTTTTGTATATGCTGCTCCAGTCATATGATTCTATGTCTTTATGTATGTTGCTTCTTGTTGAGATAAAGAGAAGGTTGTAGATCGTATGTGTGAAAGCCAATCTTTTCTCTAGATCCTTTTTGTCTGTGTTAAGGACTAAGTAGTTATCTATCAGCATGAAATTCTCCTGTTCTGTTAGTGTAATTACTTCTGATAAAGCAATGTCTATATTTTCTCCAGACAGATGAAATAATAAGTTTGGCATAAGTGGTGTTTTATCGTCGGAATATTAAAGCTTTTCTGTGAATTTTGGATTAATTATTTACAATATAGAAAGGTTTTTAAATAATAAAGTCTATATTAGATATAGGATGAAAAGGGGTAGACCAGTTGCAAGTGATATAAGGCAGAATATAGTCGAGATTCTCTATTTTATGGGTAAGGGTTATGGTTATGAGATCTACAAAGTCTATAGATCTATATTTCCTAGCTGTACAATGAAATCAATATATTATCATCTGGCTAAAGGTGTTGATCTTGGAGAGTTTGAACTTGGTGAAGTCAAGAAAGAGAAAGGAGAATATTCCTGGGGAAGTGAAGTTGAGAAGAAGTACTACAAATTAGGCGGAGCTGCTAAACCAAGGATGGATCCAAGAGTGAAGGAATTCTTTGATAAGAGAAAAGAAGGACAATGATTATTTCTTAATTATCTTTTTTAGGAAACCCATGAGTGCGAAAGCTTCTCTTTTTGTGAGAAATGATTTTCCTATGAGCCTTTTCCAGACCTTTACCTGAGTTTGTTGTTTTTCTTTTGTTTTGAATGGAAGTTTTTTCATAGACTGTCTGAGCATCTTTAATATCTGGTCTTTTTCAACTTTTGTTGCTGGGTTGAAGTGTTGTGCAATCTTGTTTTTTCCCAGTTTTTTATGAAGTTCATACATGATCAATGACGTTGCGTGGCTGACGTTCATAACAGGATATTTATCTGAAGTTTCTATAGTTACGATGAAATCACACTGCTGTATCTCTTTATTTAGCAGACCTGTTCCTTCTCTTCCCATGAGGATGCCTATCTTTGCTTTTTTTCCTCTGATTGTTTCTGCAAGCTGTTCTGGAGTTATGGGTGATCTTGGTATGTTATAATCAGAGCCGACCTGTGATGTTGTTGCAACAAGATAGTCTAATGATTTTGGAATTGATTTTCTTACTTTTGCTTTTTTTAGGATGTTTTTTGCGTGTTTTGAACGTGCAATAGCTTCTGAAGAAAGATGATTGCATTTTGGATTGACTAAGATAAGGTTTTTGAAGTCGAAATTGGCCATAGATCTTGCAATCGCTCCAACATTTCCAGAGTTTTCTGGCTCAACCAAAATTATTGATATCATTTTAAGAGAATATTGACCTTAGTAAAGGCAAGAATATGTTTATGATAAGTATAAATAAGCAGATGATAGTTATGTTGATCCATATCTTATTTCCTTTTTCTTTATCTTTTGTAAGTTTTAGTAAGGATACTTGAAGCATCCTTCCTCCATCGACAGGACCCAGTGGAAGGAGGTTTGCTAATCCGATTCCAAGGCTTAATACACCTATCCATCCGAAAAGTGTCTTAAACCAAGTGAATATTGAGAATAGGAATCTTGAAAGAGGTGAATCATTCTTTAGCCTTACTTCATTGTCTAATCCAGTTATCCCAAGATAAGGTTTGGTGTTGTCATCCGGACTGTTTGTTGTGGTTATTTCGAACAAAGAGTTGTCTGCTTTTACAGTTATCTTTTCTCCTGGTTTTACATATTTCATAGCTTCACTAAAAGCATTATAATCTTTAGTTGGAATGTTGTTAATTTCAGTTATTATCATCCCCCCTTTTAGTCCTGCTGCTTCAGCTGGAAATCCTTCCTGCACTCCAGATATTGAGAAACCAACCGGGTTTGTTATCGCTCCTTGCACAGGGATGAATATAAATGAGAGAATTAAGATGACTAAGAATGCTGTAAGTATGTTGAAGAAAGGGCCTGCTGCAAATACAGAATATTGAACAGTGTCTTTCTGTTTTCTAAGATGTTTTTCTTCTGGCTCTACAAAAGCTATCGGAAATATTGCAAACATACCAAAACCTGATGATTTTATCTTAAGTCCGTGAGCCTTTGCTACGATGCCATGGCCGAACTCATGTATGAGAACAACTGTGAATAAAGCTATGATTCCAAACCAGAAAGGCAAGAAGATCGGGGAACCAGGTATGTGTACTCCTGGAATTATCAACCCGACAGCTGCTTCTGCTTCTGGTTTTGTCAATAATGAGAAAAGGTTTTTTACTAGAATGACTGATATAGTTATAAGGCCCACATAACCAGCACCTATTCCTATGTAGCCGATTAGCTTGATGAGTTCTTTGTATCTGGCTGTTATCTTATCTATGAACTTTAATCCGAATTTTGTCCGGTATAAGGCAACAATACCTTTTATGTCAAATTTTTTCCTGTTTATGTAGATCAATGAAAAGATTATGATATAGAACAAAAGAACCCATTTGTATTCAATCAAAAATGAAGTTAAAGCCATGATAAACCTCTCTTTTAAGATTTAAAGAAAAAAATAAAATTATTTCTTTCTAACAGTCCTAAGTGCTTTTGATTTGCAGTTCCTGCACAAGATCTTGCCCTGGATAACTTTCATATTAGGAGCTCTTATCTTTGCTTTGCAGACCTTGCAAACAAAGATATTCTTGTACAATCTTGTCTGTGCTTCTGGAAATTTAACCATTTTATCAGTCCATCCTTATTCTGTCTTTACTTGCAGATTTTTCTCAAAAATCTGGTAAAAAGTGTGCGACATTTTGCCTTCGGCAAAAATCCCACTATTCTGTCTTTACCTGCTTCATCACCTTATCGCTCAAGATCTCCCAATAAAGGACGTTAACTCCTTCAACAACTTCTGCTTTAAGTTCTTCCGGAATCTTTAAGTCGAAAGTCTCATAAGTTTCAGCATCCATAACATTTGCCATGTTTCCCTGAATGGATAAAACCTGAGCACTCTTTTTTTCTATTATAGGAACTTCAACATTATCATGTCCTGGCAGTACGATAACTCTTTTCTTGTCATCTATCAAACCTACTGCTGTAAGCCTTACCTTAGCGTGACCATGTTTTCCTGGTCTTGAAGTCTGTGTGTCTACAGTCTTGCAAGCGACACCATCAATAACAATATAACTGCCTTTCTGCAAATGCCCAATACTCTCCATCTTAGTTCCTGCCATAAAACATCACCTTCCCTCGAATTTTCAAAAAAGGAAAAAACAGTTGTTAATATATCTTTTTATTTTGCAGCAAGTTTGATATCTCCAGCCTTTACTGTCTTCCTGCCTGCGTGCAGTGCAAGCTTGACTGCCTGAGATGCAATACCTTCTGCTGAGTCTTCAATAACGTTCTTTAGAGCTACTTTTGCCCTGTCTGAGACTCTCTCTGCGCCTGCTAGTTTTAGGATTTTCTCCATAGCAGCCAGTGGTAATAGTCTTTGTGAAGCCATAATACCGCCTCCGTTTTTTGTTTTAGACTTGTAAAAAGTTACTTTTTAGAGAAGTGGGGTTTTATTTAAAGCTTTCTATTAAAAAGGGAGAAATTGCGCTTTATCAGGTTAAAAAATGGTGAATGAGTACTTTTCTGGTGTTTAGAGGTCAATACTCTTATTTTTGACTCTATTCTCGCTGAATTCTCGAATTGTTTCTCTGCTGTTTTGAATGTTTTTGTGTGGTGATAGTTTCTGCCATTTTTATGATAGAATTTGTGCTTTTTGTGCAGTAATTCATGATACATTACATAGTCAAGCAATTCTGGTTCTGACTCAAAGATCCTGCTTATAGTTATGGTATCTGTCTGATACTCGTATGAACCAAGTTTTCTTATAGAGTCTGTTCCCCAGCAGAGATTTGGCTGCTCTATTATATTATAGAAGTACTTTTCATTTACCCTGTTGAAAGAATCTTCAAGAATAGGGTGTGATTCTGTTTTTGGAGCTGATATATGTAGTTTTTTTATGAAGTAATTGTATATGTCGATGTTTGTGGTGTTCTTTTTTTCTTTGAATATCTTGAGAAGGAGCGACTGTATTAGTCCGATTTTGATCTCTTTATTTATGTGTCTCCAGCTTTTGCTTAGGCTTAGTTGAATCTTGTAAGAGTTTCTTCTTATATTTGCGTTATAATCTTTGAATTTTCCTGAATATTTTATATCTGTAGAATAATTGAATAATCTTTCTGGAAAAAGTCTTGTAAAAGACTCTTCTATGAGATCCATTTTACTGCACCTCATATCTAAGAATTGCTGCGACTTTCCCTAAGTCTTTTAATTGAACTCCTTCTCTTGTTTCTGTGGAGATGATCTTTACTTCAGAGCCTAGTTTTTGAGCTTCTTTCTCAAACATCTCTATCTTTTCATCGTCTAATTCTTCCGAGAGGAGCAATATGTTTACAACTCCTGACTGAAGCTTGTCTAAGCATTCTGCTTCTCCATATGTTACCATGCCTGGTTTTTTTGATAATAAATCAAAGAATTTCTGCATCTGCGCTTTTTCTGCAGCAACTTCTTCGCTTGCTAGAACATCCTGGCTTTTGTCTAATAACTCTTGTAATCCAAAATCTCCTGTATAGCTTAGATCTTTTATCGCGATAACCTTATTTTTTAATTCAGTTGTTATATAATTTCCCTCGACAAAATCATATTTTGTGGGACCTGGACCTCCGACAATTATTCCTTTAAGGTCTTTGTTTCCTAAGAACTGCTCTTTCATATAGTCTGCAACTTTTTTGTAATGATCTTTTGCAGCACCTTCTCTGATTCTTGCAAACCTTGGAGCTGACTGACCACCTGCCTTAAATTTTCCAGGAACTTCTGAATGGGTTTTTACTAAAGGGATTATTGTCTTTCCTTTGAGATATGCGATAGTTGCATCCCTTCTGTCCATGACCACAAGACCAAATACTTCTTTTACATCAAGCATATCTTCTAATAGGTCGATTACAAATTGCTTATCACATCTGTATATCCTTGTCTTTAATGGAGTTGGAGGCTCTATGCTCCATACCTGTACATCAGACTGACCTTCACGTTCTGCAACATTGCCTGCAAAAGCAGCTAATCCATGGTCTGGTGTCTTTTTGAAGAGTCTTAAGTGCTGAATCATACGCTCTAATGCATCAATAACATTCTTTCTTGTAGAAGCTGATTTGATATTAACAGCAGTTCCCTGCTCCTGGGAAAGATGATTTATGACTTTGTTCATATCATAACCTTCAGGAACGTATACACTAACTAATTCTGTGTGTCTTCCTCTATGTTTTCCTAATTCCTTGATGAACTTCTTGAGTTCGAACCTTTGTTTTTCTGATAAGCTCATAGAATCTGACTAAAAGAGGGTGGTTTATAAAATTTTGGTATGGGTGGTTATTATAGGTAAGTCTTATATATTATTACTTACATAATAGTTTTAATATTATTTATTTACTTACATAGTAGATAAAATGGAAGATAAAAGTGAGATTTTTGGAGAATTGAATAACTTGATTAAAGAGTATAAATATAGGTATAAACTGAGCTCTTATGATATAGTGGATCTTGTACTTGAAGGAAAAGTAAAGTCTTCAAAGTTTATCCCTATTGGTGTTTTGAAGAACAGAAATCATGGTGTTCTAGAGGGTGTTGTTAAGTACTTAAGAGAAGAATGTAAGCTTAGATTTAAAGAAATTAGCGAGTTGCTGAATAGGAAGCTGAGTACAATTGTTATGAGTTATAGAAGAGGGAATGGGAAGAACCCTGGGAAATTTGGAAATCTAGAGTGTGAGCTGACAATCCCTACTGAAGTATTCAGGAATAGAAGTTTGAGTGTTTTGGAGAATGTTGTCGTCTATCTAAAGAATAATTTTAGCATGAAAAATCATGATATCGCTGCAGCTATAGGGAGAAATGACAGGACTGTGTGGACTGTTATTAATAGAGTAAGAAAGAAGGAGATTTCATCAAAACATTTATAAATAAAACTCAAACCCCTACTAGAGTCGTAATAATCATAAAGGGGCTATGGGGTAACTTGGCTTATCCTTGTCGGTTTGGGACCGATTGATCCCGGTTCGAAAGACAGGGACATTGAATCTCTGTACCGAAAGTCCGGGTAGCCCCATTTTAAAGGTGTTGAAAATCGCAGAAAAGAAAACATTAGGAAGTGTAAAACGGTTTGGACCAAGGTATGGTGGAACTGTAAAAGAGAAACTATACAAGGTAGAAAAACAATCAAGAGCTACATACAAATGCCCATACTGCCATAAAGAGAAAGTTAGAAAGCAGAGCTTAGGCATATGGTCATGTAAGAAATGCGGTGCTAAGTTTACTGGAAAAGCGTATTCTGTCCCTAAGAAGACTGTTATAAAAGAAGAAAATATTGAAGAAGAGATAGTAGAAGTAAAGGAAAAGGACAAGAAGGAAGAGAAAGAAGAAAAAGGAGTTAAATATTCTGAGAAAAAATAAAATGGTAACTTATAAGTGCTTTACATGCAATAAAAAAGTAAGTGTAGATTATATAAGGAAGAGTGTGAGATGTCCTTACTGCGGAAGCAAGATGCTGTTCAAACCTAGAACTGCTACCACAACAGTAAAAGCAAGATGAGATATAAAGCAGAGATAACTTTTGATTGTGATGATAAGCTCATAAAAAAATGTTTTGAAAGTGAGCAAAGTGAGGGGGACAGGTCAGGCTTTAAAATCGAAGAGAGTGCTAGGGGTGTCAAGTTTCTGGTTGAAGCTGATGATTCTGTTGCGCTTAGAGCAACTTTAAATTCGATAACAAAATTATTGACTGTATATGAAAAGATGGAAAACATAAAAGGTGGAAAATGAACAAAGATACTCAAGAAAAGATAGGACAGCTGCAGAGGATTGAACAGAGCATGCAAAGTATAATGATGCAGAAACAGCAGTTCCAGGCACAGCTTATGGAGATCGATTCTGCGATAAGCGAGCTTGAAGGAAGTGATGAAAGCTATAAGATCGTCGGAAATATAATGGTGAAGGCGAGTAAAGAAGATCTTAATAAAGATCTTAAGCAGAAAAAAGAGCTTGTCGAACTTAGAATCAAGACATTAGAAAAGCAAGAGAAAGATACAAAAGATAAGGCAACTGGCATACAGTCAGAAGTGATGAAAGAGCTAGAGGAAAAGAAGAAGTAAGATGTCAGGTGAAGAAAGTATCAAGGATGTTGTCGAAGCTCTGAAAGAGCTTGAAGAGGATGTTACAGTCCCAAGGAATGTCAAGACAAATATCCAGAATACAATCAAGGCATTAAGCGAGGAAGGGGAGCTTTCTATAAAGATCAATAAAGCATTAAATGAACTTGATGAAGTTGCTGATGATACCAATATGCAGCCGTATACAAGAACACAGATATGGAATATAGTCAGCATGTTAGAAAAGATGAATGTGTGATTATTTCTTTCTATTTTTTATGATTAGTTCTGATTTTATAAGATTTGAGTTAGGGATGTGGATGATATCTTTCTTTGTAGTTATTATGTCAGTCTCTATAAGGCTGATCTTTTTTACTGTCCCTTCCAGATTGTTTACTTTTATCTTGTCTCCTACTTTTACAGTCTCTTTTTGATATATGACCAAGCCAGCTATCATATTCGGGATGAAATCTTTTAATGCCAAGATTGTGAATAAAATTAAGAGGATTATAACTCCTGCTGATATTATCTGCAGAATAGAAGTTGTGAGACCGATCTGGTTCAGAGCCATGATGATAGTTACAAAATATATGAAATAAGATGTGAAAGTTCCAAGCACTACTTCTAATGAAACCTTAACTCCTGCTTTTTTTAGGATATTGTCTACTTCGGCCTCGTGGAGCAATCTATGGACTAATTTTCCCAGGAGTTTTCCTATTATGAAGCCTACAAGAAGTATGAGTGCTGCTACAACTAGCTGTATGAACATCTTTGAGAAGATGTCGTTTGTGTAGTTTATCAGATTAGTTACCCATTCTGGCATAAAAAGAATTAGTGGTTTTGTGTTTATAAAGCTTTCTAACTAAATGATGTGTATGGTGTGCTTCGTCTGCTTCTTTCATGAAAGTGAGTCAGATTTATTTGATCAAAATGTTTCATTGAAGACTACGCTTGGCACCGTACACATGAACAAAATGATTTAAATATGAGTTTGACAGACTAATGGTTATGAAGAAGAAAAAGAAGGGATTTATGAGCTCTTACTGGAATAGTGACAAGACTAAGACAGAATATGATAAGGAGAAGGCTGCTAAAGAAAGACAGGAGCGTCTTGAAAGGATAAGGGCTAAGACGAGGAAGAAGAAGGAGAAAGAGGCTAAAGTAGTCAAAGAGGTTAAGGGTGAAGGAGAGGATGAGTCTGCTGAAGCACTTAGCAAAAAGCTTGGCTATGATGTCTTAGAGGATGTAAGCACTGTTGATAGGGAAGCTGGTGTAGGGAAGAGGGCTCTTTCTAAAGAAGAGATTGAAGCGAAGAAAAAGAAGGCTAAGGAAAATAAGGAAAAGCTTTCAAGCAGAGATCTTCTTAAGCAAAAGATAAGGGATCTTGAGGAACAGATATCTAATACCAAATATAACAAGAAAACACAGCATGCTATAGGCCTGATGAAAGCTCAGCTTGCAAGCTTAAAAGAAAAGTTGGCAAGTGGTGGAAGTAAGAAAGGAGGTGTTGATGAAGGCTATGCTGTCAAGAAAAGCGGTGATGCTACTGTTGTTTTATTGGGGTTTCCTTCTACAGGGAAATCTACATTATTGAATAATATGACAAATGCTAACTCCAGGATTGGAGGTTATGCTTTTACAACATTGACTGTAATCCCTGGTGTATTGGAGTATAAGCAGGCAAAGATACAAATCTTAGATGTTCCTGGTATTGTTGAAGGAGCTGCCAGAGGAACAGGAAGAGGAAAAGAAGTTTTGCAGGTTATCAGAACTGCTGATCTTATTGTGATGTTAGTTGATGCTTTTAAGCCTCTGCAGAAGAAACTGCTTGAGAAAGAAGTATATGAGACGAATATAAGACTTAACAGGAAAAAGCCTGATGTTAAGATAACCAAAACATCCAAAGATGGGGTTAGAGTAGGAAGGACTGTAAAGACTCCTGAGCTTGATGATGAGACTATCAAAGGGATATTAAATCAATTTAGAATAATAAATGCTAATGTACTTGTCAGGGATGTTGTGAATGCTGATGAATTTATAGATGTTGTTGAAGGGAATAAGGTGTATATTCCTGCGTTGACAATAGTCAACAAGATAGATCTTCTTAATGATGAACAAAGGAAGAAGCTTAAAGATTATCTTAAGCCTGATCTTTGCATCTCTGCTGATAAAGAAGAAGGGATAGATAAGCTGAAGGAGCTTATATTTAAGAAGCTGAGTTTTATCAGATTGTATCTAAAAGAAATCGATAAAAAGGCTGATATGGAAGAGCCTTTGATAATGAAAGAAGGAAATACACTTAAGGATCTTTGCCTTAAATTACATAAAGATTTTGTTGAGAAGTTTAAGTTTGCACGTATATGGGGCAAGAGTGTAAAGTTTGATGGGCAGAAAGTGCTGAAGCTGGATCATGAGCTTAAAGACAGAGATGTGATTGAGCTGCACATGAGTTGATGTTAGGGAAAGAGTTAAATAGTGAATTAGATTATTTGTGATATAGGTGATATTATGGCAAAAGAAGGAAGTAAAGATGAGCAAATCGGATTCCATAAAGGGGCATTAGCAACACTTGCAAAAGAAAGAGAAGAGATGCAGAAGATACTGGTTATTGTTGAACAACTGATGCAAATGCATATCAAAGAATTGAAGGGTTTAGGTGTTGATCTGGCTGCTCAGGCAAAAGAAGCTACTAAAAAGGAAAGTAAAGGTAAAGGAAAGAAGATAGATGAACTGATCTAAGATGTCTGTTAGGTTCAAGGCTTATGGCCATGAGAATATCAGAGCAACCCATAATAGAACTATTGAGTTTACGAAACATAAAGAGCTTAGTGTGAAAGGAGATTGCATAGTCGGTGTTAATTCTGATTTTTCTTCTGAGGAGATAAAGAAGTTATTGAAGTTTGATAAGTTGAAGATAGTGATGATGGTTGATGGGTTATCTGAAGAGATGGAATGTATTGTGAATAAGGACTTCTGTGATGAAGAAGAGATTGTTTTAAGGATCGGAGAGTTTGTCTCTGACAGAACTTTAGGGGTTAGATGTGATAAGGCTTGTTCTGATATTGATAGAGAGATTGTTGAGAAGATGAAGACCTCTGGAAAAGAGATGGAAGTTGTGATTAAAGGAGTTGATTGATTTTCTACTTTGAAGTAGTTATTCTACGAAAGCTTTATAAATGGTCGTTGATTGAGCAGTTTTGAGGGTAGGATGGAAGACGATATTTTAGAGCAAAATGCGATTCTGGAGGATATTGAGATCTCTGATGAGATGAGACATCTAGACCTTAAAACCATACATATAGATAACCTGATAGAGGAGACTTTTGGACTTAATTCTATGATCAAGAAAGGCAGACATACGGATATTAGAAAGGAGTTTGTAGATCAGTTTAAGAAAGAAGATTATGATGAAAGATTAGAGGAATTGGCTAAAGTAGTATATGGAGCTAAGAAGAAAGAAGAGAACGAAAGAGAACTGATAAAGTATGCAATACATTATGCTATAGAGAAATATAGCTTAAGAAGAAGAAAAAGAGGAGAGCTGTTCTTCCAGCATTCTCTTAGAGTTGCAAACAAGATCAGTAATGTTGGAGGCAATATAGAAACAATAGTCGGCGGAATATTGCATGATGTTATAGAAGAAGATAATACCTATAGAAGATTAAAGAAAGAGCTTAGGAAAAAAGAAAGTGATATCTCTAATCTCGAAGAAGAGGTTAGAAATCTTGAAAAAGAAAAAAAATGGTGTGTACTTAAGCGCAGAAAGCTATCCAGATTAAGAGAAGAAAGAAGATGGATAGTTGGTGGATATAAGAGATTCAAAGAAAGATACCTAAAGAATATAAGGGAGAAGTTTTCTGAAATAAAAGGAGATCTTGGTCTGAAATTTGATGTTGGAAGTGTAGTGGATATAGTCGATAAGCTGACAAAAGACATTCATCAATATTATTACAAATACCAAAAAGAGATATTTGCTTCTGGATATTATGGTGATAAAAGGATAAGCAAGAAGGAGCTTACAAGGGCTACCGGAATCATAATTGCGAAAGGGTGTGATAGGGAAGATAATACTGAAACCATGGGCAGGCTAGAAGATGGAAACTCTTACAGCTTTTCAACATATGATAGGTTGTCTGCAATAAATAAGAACATAACTACAATAAACAGGATGCGGAACTTCTTAGACGATCATCATACAATGCTTACAGAAAAGCTCCATAAATATCACCAAAGAGTTTATGATGTGTTTGGCAATCTGCGAGAAAAGACAAAGGAACAGCTGGCAGGAAATAAAAGAAAAAAAATAATAGGGGAGATAGAATATTTAAGAGGATTCTTGGATGAAAAGGTTATAGAAAAATATGAGCAGATCGAAGACTGGAACCCGATCATAAAAGAAGTGATAGAAAAGTATGATCTAAAGCTGCATTATGATAAGGTAAAAAAGAGCAAGAAGAAAGTAAGTAAAAAAGATGTTGAAGGATTATACAGGGATTGTCTGGCGTTTGAAAAAATACTTGATAGATTCAAAAAGAGAAACTATAACCTAAATAATGTCTATAAAGGGATGAAAGACAAGTACGAGAATGGCAATAAGTGAGAAAGAAGTTTTTGAAGTCATGTTCAGCGGGATGGGTCCTGAATTTGGAATTGATTTGGTTAAAGCTTTCTCAAAATTCCAGCAAAACAGAAGAAGAGATGATAAGAAAAAGGAGTATATAAGTTTCCTAAAAACACCACTTCCAAAAGAATATCAGACTGCAATAAAGAAAGCTATAGGTGGTATGTTAAAACCCAAGAAGAGGGATTATTCTTTCTTATCTTCAGTTCTGGACCATATAACAGACGGAAAGCCTGACTTTTATTCAAGATGGGAATCTGCTTATAAGAAGTGTTTCAAGCAATATAAAGATCTTACTGATGAGATGTTTGATTCCTTAAAAAGAGGTTCTGTATTTGAAGAAGAACATATACATAATAGATTAGAATATAAAAGAAATATAGAAGAGATTACAACAGAACAGCTTTCTGAATTTTATCCAGAACATATGGAGGATTTCAATGAAAGGTTTGAAAGATTTAACCAGAATGCGTCTAAGAAAAAGAACCTAGAAGGCATGCTTATGAACATGAGCCTGTTCTATAGGATTCCTCAGAGCAGCCGTGCATGCCAGATAGACGTATTCGGAAGGAGGATAAAAAGTATACAGAGAATTGTAGAGAAGGTGGGCAGAAAGTGGATCAAACTTATAGATAAGATAGAATCCTACAAGATGGAAAATAATGGATATTATCCTGAGATAACATATGGAGATATATTGATACCGGATATCTTCGGGTTTCTTATATTGAAGAACAGAAGAAGGGATTTTGGACAAAGATCATTATTTTCTGGACTGAATGTGATAGAGGATAGTGATAATAAACCAGACCACAAGAATAAAGGACAGAGACAAGTAAAATTTATCGATATGGATAATGGTGTTTTGTTTGATTACCATATGTTCAGAACACTAAACGATCTTATGGATAATGAGTTTGCAAGAGATCCAAAACGTAGAAAGAAGGTTGATAGGAAGAAGGAAGTAATACCTCATGAAGATTATATGCAGGAACAGTTGAGAGAGATACTAGATAAGGATCCCCTATATGAGAAAATCTATGAAGAGATAAAGATGAGGGCTAGTGCAATATTTGATGGGTGTTATACAAAGCCAATAACTGAAACAATATATGAAACATACAGCAGGCTTAGCCTAGGGGGAAGAAAAGATTATCTGAGCAGGCAAAGAAAAAAATTTATCAAAGAACTTAGATCATTCCAGTATGATAGTAAGGGAAGCAAAAGAGTGGGTGTTGGGATACCTACACTGCAGTCAAAGCTGACCAATCTTCTGAAATGCTATACTGATGAGATACTGAAAAGATTTGATCATGATGTTGGAGACCTTTGTGATTCTGGAATTGCTATGAAGGTAAAAGATACTGCAATGGGCCTTGTAAAGCTATTTGAAGAGATCACTTCTAAAGGTGGTTTTAGGAAAAAGTATAAGACAAAAGATCTTGATGCATTGAGTGATGTCCACTGTCTTTCTGTATATGTGTGCTGGCTTAACGGAGATATGAATGAGAGATACAAAAAATTAAAGAGGGATTCTGAAAAAGAGTACAAAGACCATGATGTCATAAGGATGATAGACCACTATAAGGCTAAACTGGATGATTTCCCCGACAGATTTAAGGTCGAAGGCAGAGTCAAAGCGCAGACTATGTTCAATATATACAAATGCCTGATAAACAGCCACAAGCTGCTGTTGAACAATACGACAGAACATGTTGGAGGAGATGTTCCTCACTTCAGCAATCTTATCAGATATATAGGGGAGTTTAACTCTTTCTTAAAAGATAATGAGGAAAAGTTGAGTAGCAGACAGAGAGCTGAAGTAAAAACAATAACTTCAGAATACAGCAGGTATTAATCTGCACTGATCCTTCTTGATTTTGGAAAAAAGTTTAAGATGGTGTTGTTTTTTAGTTTTGCGGACCCATAGAAATCATCTTTGTGTTTTATCAGGAAAAACCCTTTTTCTTCTGATCTGTATTCAATATCTTTTCCTTTTATGTAATCCTTGATCTGCTGATCATCAAGATCTATGATTGATTTTTTCGCCTGTTTTCCTATTATCTGAGATGCTTCTATAGTCAATCTTAATTCGTTGTTCCTAAGCTCTCCGAAGTAAAGGCCCATCGAATTGATCCTTAGTTTTTTTTCATCTATGTCTGAGAACTCTTTGTTTATTATGAATATCTTTCCTTCATCGTTTTTTAGGAAAACATAATCTAATTTGAGTTTTGCATCCCACTGAGATTCTATCATCTTCAGGATCTCTTTTGTCTCTCTTTTGCTCAAAATCTTTAGTTTTTGCATATTCGATGGTAATTATTTCTTATTTATTAATGTATCTTCTATAGATGACGTGTCAAAGAAATTTCTCTTTTCTCCTGTGTCTTTTTTCATAAGTGTTTCTTTTAGTTTCAGATATGTAGGATCTTTGTATTCTTCTGTCTTTGGTTTTTCTTCTTGAGGGGAACAAGACATAATAGTATAGAAGATCAAAGGGTACAGCAATCCTTTTATGATGGATTTGTACATCAAGAATAAGGAAAGAAGTTGAAATATAAAAATCTGATGTATTATACTCCCCAAACTGGGTTGTCTTTTCTCATGATCTCTGCTATCTCTTTAAGCAATTCTATCTCTTCTTTTGATAATGATGTCTTGAATTCCTTCAGTTTTCTGAAATCATCCTCTGAGATCACTGATAGGAGAATATCTCCTTCGTTGATCTGTCTTCCGACAGTCACTCTATCTAAAGAAGCTGCAACTTGTTTTCCTTTCTCCACTTTAGTTACAGATTCTTTTTCCTGTTGGATTGATTTTACTGTAGTGATTGGGATGCCATCACGTTTCATAAGATCTATGCCTGAGTTTAGCTGGCCTGCCAGAACTTCTACACCTACAACTGCAGGGTTATTTTGCCTAAAAACATAACCCCTAAGAAATTCAATCTTACATGGTCTTGTGACCTGATCTAAGCCGCCAAGCTCTATCTCTTTTTGTTTTTCTTCCTGCCATCTCTCAAAGTTTTCTATCAAAGTGTAGATAACTTTCTCTGTTATTACCTTTACTGTGTCTGGAATTGTTATGTCTGGCTGAGTTGATATATTGAAGCCAAGGATTGCTGAAAGTAATGGATCTTTATTGTAGTTTGATTCTGCTTCTGCTATGTCTTTTTTAGAAACATCTCCTATTGATGCTTTGGATACTGCAATTCCTTTTTCTTTCAGAAGTTTTGTGAGTGCTTCTAATGACCCTAGTGTATCTGCTTTTATTATTATCCCTTCTTTGTCTGTCTCTATCAAAGATTCTTCAACTTCTGAGGCAATCTCCTGTTTTACAGTCTCTAAATTGTCCTGTGTTGTTGATCTTATTGGCATGCCTGCTATAACTCCTTCTGTGTTTGGAGCTGATATCTTTACTCCAATAGCAGCAGAAACTTCTTTAACTGATTTGAACTTGGATTTTTTGTCTCTCATCTCCGCTAATGGAGAAGGTTCGAATAAAGCTCTGATCTTTGTTGTTATTGGTCCTTCTATAGACCCTATGACAATCTGATCATTCACTTTTAGAGTTCCATCATATAATATAACATCCATGGTTGCTCCTAGGCCTTTTTCTTCCTTTACTTCTAATATAGTTCCTTTTGCAGGACCTTCTATTGTACATTCTAAGCACTGCTCAAGGAACTTTTGCGCAAGTCCTGTCAATACCATCAGAAGTTCTGGGATCCCTTCTCCTGTCTCTGCGGAAGTTGGTATTATTGCGACCTGGTTTGTGTAGTCCTCAACCCTGTCAAAGCGTTCTGCATTTAGCTGGAATTGTTCATATAACTGGCCGACCAATTCATACATCTTTTTCTCAAAGCTCTTTTGGGTTTCTGGACCTTGTGATGAGATGTTTTTTAGGATCGATTCATCTTTTTTCTGCCATCCATGGATTAGGTCTATCTTATTTGCTGCAATTATGAAAGGAGTCTTGAATGATTTAAGGATCTCAATAGCTTCTATTGTCTGTGGCTTGAATCCTTCGTTTATGTCTACAACTAAGATTGCGATGTCTGCTAAGTTTCCTCCTCTTTTTCTTAATGATGTAAATGCAGCGTGGCCTGGTGTGTCTATCATAAGAAGGCCTGGAATCGTGAAATCCATCTTAAGTGATTTGAGTAATGGTCCGCAGATCTTTTCTATTGTAGAAAGAGGTATTATCGAAGCTCCGATTGCCTGTGTAATCTTTCCTGCTTCTGTCTGGACAATAGCTGTGTTTCTAATCTTATCTAATATAGATGATTTTCCATGATCTACATGACCTAAGCATGAGCATATTGGTGAACGTATCTTTGCCATTCTAATCACTTGTCATTAGAAGATGAGTGGGTTTTTTAAAGATTGCCCTAAATATAATATAGTTGTTAGTACTTATTAATAGTTACATATGGAAAGATTTATATATGATTGGTGTGTAAGAGGAAATTAAGGGGTTTTCTGGATGAGACTAAGGCGATGCTTTTATGAAAATAGGAAAAATACTATTAACAATTCTGTTTATGGTTCTTATTAGTAATATCGCTCTAGCTGATGGTTCTGTTGTTGCTGAAGAGATAGTAGTTATGGAGCTATTTAAGATGAGCAAGTGTCCTTTTTGTGCTGACTTAGAAGAAACACTTGAAGAATTAGTATATGATTTCGATGGAAGGTTTGTAGTTAAACCTTATTTTGTTATGTATGAAGGAGAAGGTGCTAACTGTTTTGAGGGGTTCTGTTCTCTGCATGGAGAGACTGAAATAATGCTAAATATTGTTGAAGGCAGCGTATATGAAGCTTTTGGGCAGGAGGTTTATTTTGATCTTGTTGATTATATCAATGAAGAATGTTGGAATGTTGTGACTGAAGATGATCTAGTGGAGTGTCTTGAAGATGGCCCTATAGATATAGATGATATTGAAGATGCTATAGATGATTTCGGAGAAGATTTTTTAGAAGATAATTTTGAAACAGTTAATGAGTATGGTGTTTCTGGGACCCCTACTATGTATATCAATGATAATCTCTATGCTGAAAGCAGAGATTATGAAGATCTTAAAGAAGAGATATGTGGAAGGTTTACAGATAAGCCTAAGATATGTGAAGAAGTGGTGGAGGTTGTTGAAGAAGAGTATGATATTATGGGTATTATGGAAGAAGGAGAGACAAGAACTTATACAATAAATTCATTTGAATATGAGATCAGTGTTTATGATATTGATGATGATGAAGCTGAAATAATCATCAATGGGGAAGGTACATTTGTTGAAGATGGTGTTTGTGTAAAATATTATGGTGTTGTGCTTTGTGTAGAGGATATATTGTATGATGAAGAAATAAGGGCTGTTGAGTTTGGTATAAATAGTAGGGAAGAAGCAAGAGAACTTGGACAGATGCTTGAAAATGCTATTGAAGAGATGGAGAATATAGACAGACTAAAAGATGCTGATATGTGTTTGGTTGTTCCATATGAGGATGATCTAACATTATACTATGATGTTGGTGTTTGGAATGGTTATGTTTGGACCGATGATGCATTGACTCCTTATTGTGACGGTCATCTTTATGAAGACTTTATTATTCAGTTTGAGAGCTTTGAGAAGTTTATTGAATTTATAGATGAACCTACTTATTACAACTTTGTAAATGGAGAAGAACTTGGAATATTTAACTTTGGAATATCAAGATATGTTGACAGTGATGGAATGCACTTTACAGAGGAGTTCAAAGAAGATTATTGCGGAATAATCCATGCTAATACAAATATTATGCAGAGATTATTGATGGGTTTAAGTGACTGCGGAGATTATGCAAAAGAAAAAGTTATGGAAACTATTGAAGATAGGTTTGATGATATAGAATGGCTTGAGGAAGAGATCAAAGAAGAGACAGATCCTGAAGAGATCGAAGAGCTTGAGGAAGAGATTGAGTATGTAAAAGAAAGGATACAAGAAGAATATCAAGAGATATTGAGCAAAGAAGGAGTTGGAAGTGTTGAGTTTGAAGAACTAGTTGATCTAAGAGATCTGCCTGAGAATTATGAAGATTATATCAAGATAGAAAAAGGAAAGATAACTATAGATACTGAAATATTACCGCAGCTTTCAAACCAAAGAGCAAGGATCACAATGGAAGGACTGAGCTTTGCTATGATGCCAAAGGTCTTGATGAATGGTGAAGAGTGTGGGGATGTATGTGGAGTTATCATGTATGAGCCTGCAACAGGAACTCTACAGTTTGAAGTTGAACATTTTACAACATTTGAAGCTGCTCCAAATCTGCCTGAGTCTTACATGAGACCTTATGAAAGGACAAATAAGCCAAGAAGTGAGGCTAAAGTAGACAGAATAAATATACCAGAAGAGTATGTTAAAGGTGGAGAAGACCTTATGACTGGTGTTAATGTAAAGAATATCGGTGATTTTGATATTGAACAGCTAAAGGCTACAATATTTATACCTGAGCTAGGTGTTAGAAGACAGTCAGGACATATTGATGTTGATATGGAAGACGAAGTTACAGAGTGGATACTTGCTGAGATTCCTGAAGATGTAATGCCTGGAGATTATGATGTTAGGATTGTTATTAGCAATGATCATATTAAAAGAGTTAAGCACAGGGTAATAACTGTGGAGTAAGTTTAAATATCTGATTAGATTTCTAGCTTTTTATGTTTGAGAGAATAACAGAAGGAAAAGCTGTAGTTAAAGTTCCTATCGGAAAGATAACTAAGAAGCTGCCTGTATTTTATAATCCTATTATGGAGCTTAATAGAAGTATAAGTGTGGTTTTGTTGAGCTGTTTGAGCAATAAGAATATGCAGATAGGTCTGCCTCTTGCAGGAAGTGGTATTAGAGGAATAAGATTTCTTAAGGAGCTGGGTGCTGGGAAGGTAAAAGAAATTTGGTTTAATGATCTTTCTGAAAATGCTGTTAAAAGTATTAAGGAGAACTTAGATTTGAATAAGATCAAAGGGAAAGTTAAAGTGTTTAATGAAGATGGGAATAAGTTTCTTTTAGATTCTGTGGGTTTTGATTATATCGATATAGATCCCTTTGGAAGCCCTAATTTTTTATTGAATAATGCAATGCTTCGGATTGCCAGAGGTGGTGTGCTTGCTGTTACAGCAACGGATACAAGCGCATTATGCGGGACGTATAAGGATGCCTGTGTTAGGAAGTATTGGGCTAAGCCTTTGAGAAATTATCTGATGCATGAGATAGGGATCAGGATATTGATAAGGAAGGTTCAGCTGATGGGGGCTCAGTTTGATAAGGCATTAGTTCCTATATTTTCGCACAGTTCTGATCATTATATGAGAATATATTTCGGATGTGAGAAAGGAAAGAAGAGAGTTGATGATCTTTTGAAGAAGCATGGTATGTTTATGGAAGCAGGGCCTATGTGGCTTGGAAATTTGTGGGATAGTAAGCTGGCTGGAAAGATGGCTAAGAAAAGTGATAATGTTTTGTTGAAGATTATTAATGAAGAAAGTAAGATTGATGTTATAGGTTTTTATGATATGCATGAATTCTGTAAAAAATATAAGTTAAGAATCCCTAAAAAAGATGAACTTTTTGATAAGATAAGGAAGAAGAGGTATAAAGTTTCTGCGACACATTTCTCTAAAGTTGGACTTAGAAGCAATATTAAAAGTGAAGAATTAGTCAAAATAATAAAAGAAATCTGAGCTTATCCTATAGCTCTTCTAACATCAGTGCATTCTACAGAATTGACACCTTCGATTGAGCTTATCTCTGTCTCTAACGGATCAGTTGATCCTTTTGCTTCATCCATGACAAAGATTATACTTAATGCCTTAAGTCCGAAAGCAACTGGTTCAACACTTGATTTTGTATCTCCTTCTCCTGCAAAAGCAGTTATCTTTTCTTTTATCTTGCCTTCTAACTCTTCCAAATTAACTTCAGGAGAGTCTGGCATTATTTTTAGTGTTACTATAGCGTTAGCCATTATTATCACCTTAGTTAGGTCCTGTAAAACCACATTCAGGACAAGTGTATTTTGCTGCTATCTCCCTGCAATGCTTACATCTGATTATCTCGGATTTTCCGCAGCTTGGACACATGAACTTAGCTGTTCCAGCATCGTTAGCTACATCCTTTTTGCATGAAGAGCATGCAATTCTTTTTTCTGTCATGTTCTGGAGAGAATTGAGGGAGTTTATAAATCTTGTTGTTTATTTGTAGTTATAATGCTGTTTATCTTGTCTATCTTGAAGATATCCCCTAAGAAATAAGATATTGTGTTTATGTTTGTGAGAGTGTGAGGGGTTAGTTCTGATGTGTGTATCTCTGAACTGATCAAAGAGAAAAACGGGAGAAGCTGGTCTGCAAGATGTTTGTCCACAGGTGCTCCTGATCTTATTTCTTTGATTAATTGGTCTGCTGCTGTTGATCCTACTATTTCTGATCTTACTCTTCTTTCTCCTAATTTGTCTGATCCCAGAATGATTGGTTCTTCTGAATCATCTTTCAGGAATTGCGCCCAAAGTGTAATTCCTGAGCCTGTGGATAATGTGTTTTGGTATTCTGTTCTTATCTGGATAGGACAGCTTAGTTTTGAAAGCTGGAGTCTCGCTGATTCTGCCTGTCTTTCTGCAACTTCAGCTTCCTGGAGATCTTTTGAAGCATGAGAAACTCCTTTGATCTGGATAAGCTGGCCTTGGTCTGTCATGTTGATTGGTGTTATTTCTTCTTTTAGTATATCTTTGAACTGACCGAAATTATCATAAGTGTACGTATTATATTTTGGATTGACTTTTATTGTTATAGTTCCGTTACCTTTCGGATAGTATCCTCTTTTTTCTAAAGTTAATTCAATGTTTGCGAATCTTCTTAGCTGCGGAATGAGTACGCTGTTGAAATAATCAAAAGAAGGGCTCCATGGGACATCGGTTCCTCCTGTCATTTTTATTATTGTTTTTTTGTCTGCAAATAAAGAAGGGAGTAAGATGGATTGCAACAAGAGAGTTATTGACCCTGCTGTTCCTATATCTATGTTAATTGTTTTTCCCTCTATCTTGTTTGGTGTATAGAACAATTCTGTTGAACCTAGTAAGTTCATCTTTGGTTTTGCGTTGCATAATTTTTCTAAAGCTTTGACACAATTGAGGTGCTGATGTTTTAGTCCTGGGTTTGGCCTGTTTTTTCTTATATCTTTAATCCAGAAAGGTTTTTTTGTAAGAGTTGAGAAAGCTAGCGAAGTCCTTACAATCTGGCCGCCAGCCTCGCCATAAGAGCCATCTATGGATAGCATATTAATAACAATATTTATAAATAATATAATAACTTATCTGAAAATAGCGGGAACGCAACTATGGGGACATAGTATAACCTGGCTAGAATAGCTGGCTCCAGATGTTGGAGCGAAGAGCTTGAGAAATTGAGCGATGACTTACAACAGGCTAAACCAGCGGATCTGGGTTCGAATCCCAGTGTCCCCATATTTTATATCACGCTCTGCTTGCTTCTTATATTTTTTCTTTCGTCAGATTTATTTTTACTGGTAATGCTCACCAATCGCTACGCTTGGTGATATTTTTCAAAAAGTTTAAATACAGAGTGAAAATAATTCTAGTTTATGAAAAAAGAGGTGTATAGTGCTATTGCTACTTTAGTTGGAGTTGTAATAGGAGCTGGAGTTCTTGGAATACCTTATGTTGTTGCAAAAGCTGGATTCTTAGTTGGGTTGATTGTTATATTGGTTATTGGAATTTCTGTTATGTTCATGAATCTGTTTATGGGAGAGATTGTGTTAAGGACAAAAGGAGATCATCAGCTTACAGGGTATGCTGAAATATACCTTGGAAAGAAAGGAAAGTTCTTCATGACTGCTGCTATGTTTATCGCTACTTATGGGGCGTTGATCGCTTATCTTATCGGAGAAGGTGCTGCTTTGTCAGCGATATTTGGCGGAAATGAGCTGCTTTATAGCCTGGGATTTTTTGTTGTTGTTTCTTTGATTGTCTATAAGGGATTGAAAGCTGTCGAAAAAGCTGAGTTCTGGATGGTGGGAATATTTTTAGTTGTTATATTTTTTATCTGTGGTCTTGCGATCTCCAGTGTTGATGTTTCTAATCTTGCTGAGTTTGATATGAAAAATATATTTCTTCCATTTGGTGTTGTGCTGTTTGCTTTTTTAGGAAGCGCTGCGATACCTGAGATGAGAGAAGAGCTGATCAAAAACAGGAGTGAGATGAAGAAAGCAGTTATTGTGGGAAGTTTGATTCCGTTGATTGTGTATATATTATTTGCAACTGCTGTTGTGGGTGTTACTGGTATTGAGACTAGTGAAGTTGCAACAATTGGTCTGGGGGAAAGACTAGGGCAAAGTATGGTGATATTTGGAAATATATTTGCCATATTCGCGATGGCAACTTCTTTTATCGCTTTGGCTTTGGCTTTGGTTGAAGTATGGGATTATGATTATGGATTTAGCAGAAACAAAAGTCTGATTTTGACTTTGTTATTGCCGTTGGTTGCTTTCTTATTAGGTGTTAAGAGTTTCATAGGAACAATAGGAATTGCTGGTGCGTTTGCAGGAGCGATAGAAGGATTTATCATAGTTTTTATGTTGTGGAAGGCTAAAAAGCATGGAAATAGAGATCCTGAGTTTAGCCTGAAGGGAGTTTATCTTATCGGAAGTATGATAATTGTAATATTTGCACTAGGGATAACACATGTTATCCTGAATCTTCTTGGTGTTGTCTGACGTCTGTATTTTAGTGCTTTAAAAGCGCAAACTATATATATGGAGGCATATTTCTATCCATACTATTCACTAGGAACAGGTTTTTACTATTGTATGATTACAACACAATCGAAAGGTTTATATATCACTATTACTACTAAAGAGTAAACATACACTGATGTGTAATCAGTGTCTAAATGCACAGATAAGAGTAAATTATGGCTTTATAGTCAAAAAAAGCTCTAAAAAGCTTTTATTCCGTGTTAGGGGGTGTAATAGGTAACTATTAGCTAATAGAAGAATTAAATAAAAGGTTTTATGATTAAAAACCTACGATCGGAGGGTATTAAAAATGAAATTTGGAACTTTAGGAAAAACTTTGCTTGCAATCGGATCTGCTTTTGGAATCGGTGAAGCTGCAGAAGCTGTAAAAGATGCGAATGTTGAAGCACAGAAACCAAAAACTGTTCAAACAGAAGAAGGTAAGAAATACTTCAATAGACTGAACAACGAAACAAAGAAAGAGATAAACATTGAAGGAGATACTTTTACAATAACACAAGGGAGAATACCTGGGTTTAGAGTAAATCCTAAGATCTTGTCTAGATCTATTAAAGGAAGAAAACAAGTTGGCATAGATACATTGGATGTTGTTCAGCCAGAGAAGATGACCCTAGTCAAAGGCAAAGATGGAAACTACAAAGCTATCGGAGAAGATGGAAAGCTTGGTGGTGTATTTGACTTTGATGATGGTGTGAAGAAATATGTTGTTACAATGCACAAAGCACAGGGAACTGAAGGAGAACCAGTTAATGTTGATTCTTTATTTAAAATGTACAAAGGTGCTGCTGACAAAAAGATGGAAAAAGCAGACAAAAGTTTTGCTAAAGATTACAAAGAAGTTCTTGGTGCAATCGATAGCCTAAATGCAAGGGCTGGTGAGCTAGACTCATTGATGGGAGTTGTAAATAAACAATCATACCCTAAATCTTATTGGAAAGCAATAAGAGAAGATAAAGAAGGAGCAAAGGTTGTTCAGGAAGTTTACAAAGCACTTGGATATGATGTTGATACAACTGGAGATGTCAAAGATCAAAAGACAAGAGCTGCTGTAAGAGATGTAAACATAAAGGTTAATGATAAGCTTAAGAAAAAGCCTAGAGGAAATCAAACTGTTTACGGAACACAGTCAAGAAACAATCTTGGAGAACTAGTTAAAGAAGAGTCAGCTAAATTCAGAAAACAAGCTGATGAAAAGAAATCCGGAGAGTATAACACTGCTTATGCTGCAAAAGAAGTAGGAAGAGCTGAATTACTGCAGGGATTTGCTGCAACAGAGATAAAAGCTGGACATGCAGATGTAGCAAAGAGACTGCTTCAGGAAGCACATGATAATGTTATGGGAGATGTTCTAAACCATGATGGAAAGAACGAAAAGTACGTCGGATTCAGAGAATCTCTAAAAGGATACATGAATAACATTGAAACATTCAAGAAAGCTGTTGAAGAAGGAAAGGTTAAACCAATCGGTGTTGGCGGCGGATTCAGTGTGCCAGGACTTGGTGACGGAGAAGCTGTATCTGACTTCAGAGTTGGTGCAGATCTAAGAAATCCAATCGACCATGCCAGTGCTGGATATAACAGAGGAGGAAGAGGGGAACATGTTACTCCTTTGACAATGCCTAAGACTGGAAACGCTGATTATAGCATAAACGAATTCTGGGCTGAAGTTCAGAAAGGAGCTATTTCAGGAAAGATCAACTACACAACAGTAAATGGTGGATTTGATGTTAATGGAAAAAAGATCAATGAAACAGGAGAAGAAAGCCTGGAAATGTCAGTTGGTGGACAGTTTGGAGGAAAGCTAGGAGAAGCTGATCTTCATGCTAAGGTTTCAGGTGGAGTTGGACTTCACGACAGAGAAATCGAAGAAATGAGCAATGAAAATGTTAAGCTTGATGACAGCTACAACGAGACAGTCTTCAATGCTGAAGCAGAATTCAACTACGGACCATTCAAACTACAGTTAGAATGGGACAGGAAAGATGACTTTGCAAGCGATGATTACATCGATACAAAGATGGCTGAACCAGAGTTGAGATTCAAAAATACAAGATTGAAGCTAAAGATCGGGAACCAGACTGTTGATAACAGCGATAAATGGAACCAGAAATATGACAGATTCCTAGTAGGCGGCGGATTCCAACATGTAATCCAGAGCGATGCTTTCAAAGGTCTTTTGAAAGGATTAGAATTTGGATTAGAAGGAGTAGCTGGAGTTAGTGGAGACGCAATTACAACAGGAAAAACTGATAACTATGCATATACTGCACACTTGATGAAGAAGGTTGCAGACAACATAGCTGTTGGACTGTATATGAATGGTTACGGAACTGCACTAAATGACGGCAAAAGGGACGCTAGAACAACTGATTCCAGGACATTCGGTGTAGGAATTGATTACATGTTTGGCGGAAAACCTGAAGCTGTTAAGCCAGTTGATGCTGCTAAACCAGCTCAACCGAAATAAATGAGGTTAATACCTCACTTTTTTATTTTTTATAATTAATTAAAAGAGGATTCAAATAAAAAATAACCGGAGGGGACTGAAAGTGAAAAACAAAATAATGAAATATGTCACACTCATCCTATCACTACTAATTATAACTATGACTTCTGTAGCAGCTAGCTCTAATGTATGGATAGACCCAGAGGCACCAGGAGTTAATGATGACCTAAAATGTAATGTTGTAGGTCCTGGATCAAGCGATCCTTACTACATATGGAAAAAGAACGGAATTGAGCAAGGAGCTCACACAGGAAGTACAGTTGATGATTCTTACACAGATGCGGGAGAACACTGGGAATGTATTGTACAGAACCCATGGGCACCTGGAGCACCTGTTGAATTAGGAAGAGACACTGTAATAATCAGCGGAAATTCTGCAACTGTAGAAATAACACCACAAGATGCTAATGAATCAGATGATCTAGTCTGTGAAGTTGGTGGTGGATATGATCCTGATGGAGTATATTATATATGGAAGAGAGATGGAATAGAAAGAAGTGCTTTTACTTCAAATACTGTTCCTTCAACAGCAACAAATTCAGGAGAGATATGGGAATGTATTGTACAGAACCCATGGTCACCTGGAGGGCCGGCTGAAATCGGAAGAGATTCAATAACAGTCGGAACTGAAGGAGTACAGATAGATACTACAATCATACCTTTAGATCCTGATACAACTGATGACCTACATTGTGATGCATCAAGCGGATCTGGAGATTACTTTTATTATTGGTATAGGAATGGAGTTGAGCAAGTTGACTTAATAGATGCTACTGTAGACAGTTCACTTACTACAAGAGGAGAAAGATGGACTTGTGAATTACAGGATATCTGGTCATCAGTTATCCTTGGAGATTATACTGTAACCATAGGAAATGCTGAGCCTTCAATAGAAGTTCCTACAATAAGTCCAACACCTGCTTATACTAATACAGATCTGACATGTAATAAAGGACTTACAGATGATGCTGATGCAGACACTGTAACTGTAAGCTATTCATGGTACAAGAATGGAGCTGAATTAAGCGGAGAAACTTCAAGCACATTAACAAGTGATAATTTTGTAAAAGGAGATGAACTGTACTGTCAGACAACACCTAATGATGGAATAGATGATGGTGTTGCACAGAATTCAATCTCAACTACAATACAGAACAGTGCGCCAATAGTTACATTGCCTGCAACATTAAATATGAATGAAGACAATGTTACAGAATTTGATTTCAGTTCATATGCAGCTGATCCTGATGGAGATGCAATGACATGGAGCGTAACTGGAGAAAATCAACTAAATGTTTCAATCTCAGGAGATACAATAACAATCACACCAAGCGCAGACTGGTTTGGACAGGAAACATTGACTTTCACAGCAACAGATGTTGAAAGTGCAACAGGATCAGATTCTGTTGTTATGGATGTTGCTAATGTAAATGATGCACCAGTTGCTAACTTTACATACAGTCCAGATAGTCCAGTAATGGTTAATGAAATTGTAACTTTTACAGATGCTTCATATGATATTGACAGCGTATCACTAAGCTTTAGCTGGGATTTTGGAGATGAATCAACATCAACAAGTCAGAACCCAACACATGCTTATGACACACCTGGAGACTATACAGTTACTCTTACTGTAAGTGATGGATCACTTCAAGATTCAATGACACAGACAGTAACTGTTGAAGGTCTATTGAACGTTACATCACTTTCATGTTTCCCAAGAGTTATCGAAGGAAATGATCAGAGATGTGCTGTTGAAGTTATGTCAAACGGAGCTCCAGTAGGAGATGCTGATGTAACTGTTTATTATCAGAATGGAACTGAATTTGGAAGTTCTAAGACTGATAGTATAACTGGAGTTGCAACTGTAATCGCACCAGTAGGAGCACCTGGAACATATACTGTTTATTCAAATGCAGAAAAGACAGGCTATGAGCCTGATAATGACCAAGATCCAACATACACATTTGAGGTATGGGCTCATAGGTATAACATTACAGACTTAGCTGTCTATAATGATGCTGCATTCACAACAGAAGATTATGACTTTTTCAGAGGAGAAAACATGTATGTCAAATTCAGAATAATTGACATAAATAATCCTGGAAGTTATGTAACAGATCCTACACTTGTTAAAGAACTTAACTTGACAAGTGCTGCAGGAGGAAATGTAGGATTGAGCGAGTCTCAGCCTCAGAGTGCAGGATGGTATTATTATGAATTAACACCAATCCCAGCAACACATTACTTCAAAGGAGACAGCCAGGTTTTCACATTTGTATTCAACTTTGCAACAAATGAAGGCGGACAGGAAGAAGTTGACATTACAATAAGAAACGTACTTCCTGTAATAACTGGACTGCCAGCAGAGCTAAATGTTAGTCTGAACTCAACTTTAACAATGAGCTTAACACCATATGAATCTGACCTAGAGGATTCTGGAGAAGACCTAGTATGGAGTGTGAGTGGTGTTGATGAGAGTGTTTTCACAGCTGATGTTGCTGCTGATGATACATTAACAATAATACCAGTTGCAAATGGAAGTGATACAATAACATTGACACTAACTGATCTGGATAATGATAATGCAACACAGAATGTGTTGGTAAGAATCATATCTGGACCATCAATAAACCATGCACCAGTTGCTAACTTTACATACAGCCCAGCAAATCCTGAAGAGAATGAAACTGTAAGCTTTACAGATGCTTCAACTGATGAAGATGCTGGTGATGTATTATCACATAACTGGGACTTTGGAGAAGGATCAACATCAACAGATCAGAATCCAACACATGTTTATGCAACTGCTGGAAACTACACAGTTGTATTGACTGTAAGTGATGGTGAACTGCAGGATTCAATGACACAGATTGTTGAAGTAACTTCAGTTGCACCAGGAAATGATCCTCCAGTTGCTGACTTTACATTCAGTCCAGCAAGTCCTGAAGTTAATGAAAGTGTTAGCTTTACAGATGCTTCAAGCGATCCAAACGGAGATTCATTAGTATATCTATGGGACTTTGGAGAAGGATCAAACTCTGCAAATCAAAATGTAACATTTGTTTATGGTGTTGAGGGAACATATAATGTTACTCTAACTGTAAGTGATGGAGAGTTCCAAGATTCAATAACAAAGCAAATCACAGTGAGTCCAATCACTGTTGTAGAACATGATCCTGTTGCTGAGTTTACATGGGGACCTGCAAGGCCTTGTGAAGAAGCTCCAGTAAACTTTGTTGATATGTCAACAGATGAAGATGATGATATAGTATCATGGAGCTGGACATTCGGAAACGGAGAGTCTTCAAACCAACAGAATCCACCAACTGTCTATGATGATGAAGGAACTTACACAGTTACTTTGACTGTAGAAGACAGTACTGGAAGAACAGATACAATCTCAAAAGAGATAACAGTTGAAGATGAAGATGACGAATCATGCAAAGAGATTGATGAGGATGAAAATCCATGGTTAAAGATCTCAAGCGTAAGTGGATTCAGCGGCGGAAATGAATTTATATCTGCTGGAAACTTCATGAGAGTTCCTGTAAGAATCCAGAACATGGGAGAGACAGTGGACTTCAAAGATGTTCATGTATCTGCAATGGGTCTAGATGGCCTTTATGTAAGAGACAGTGAAGTTGTACGTGGATTAGACGGCGGATCTAAAGATTCAGTAACACTACTGCTTGATATTCCTGAAGATACAGAAGCAGGAGAATACTGGATAAGGCTGTCTGTGCATGGAGATGACTTTGAGAACAGAAGGATTCACAGAGCTATCATCATAGAATAATCATTTTTTAATTTGTTTTTTTAATTTCAAATCATGATCAAAAAATAGTGTATGAAAATACATTATTTGGTAGGAAAAGAGTGGTGATCCACGATTAAGTTTTTTGAGAGAAGTGGCGCAGAGACTACATTAATTTGAATATAGTTACCATTTGTAATCACTGGACAATGGTTAAAAATCGAAAGATTTAAATAGTGGCTTAGATTAGATAGTATAATTACTATCAAGATTAAAATAGATTGTTTGGAGGGAAAATAAAATGAAATCAAACAAATTTAGAGTATTGAGCGTTTTAGCGCTTTTCCTAGTCGGAATTATGGCTATTTCAAGTGCTGTTAGCGCTGTAAGCGTTGCTGTTGACTCTGTTAAGATAAATGGAGAAGAAGTAGACGCTAATGGAGGAGATACCCTTGATATAGACAGAGGAGAAGAAGTAGAGATCAAGGTTAGATTCGAAGCAACTGCTGACGATACAAACGTCGAGCTAAATGCATTTATAGCAGGTTATGAATATAAGGATAAAGAACCGCTAGCAGCTAGTTCACACGTTTTCGATGTAGAAGCAGGAATAACATACGTTAAAACACTAAAGATAAACTTGCCAGACAGGCTAGACAGAGAGCTTTACAGACTAAGGCTATTCTTTGCAGATAACGACGATCCAATCACAGTTTCTGACTACTTTTTGAAAGTTGGAACTAAGAGACACGAACTGCAGATAAAAGATGTTGTTCTTAGCCCAGAAAGTGCTGTTCAGGCTGGAAGAGCTTTGATCGGTGTTGTTAGAATAAAGAACACTGGTGAAAAAGATGAGCAAGGAATCAAGGTTAGAATGAGCGTTCCAAGTCTAGGAATTGCAGCTACTGATTATATCGATGAGCTAGAAAGCGAAGAGACTACAACTACAGAAGAGCTGTACATGAGAGTTCCTAAATGTGTCGCAGTTGGAACATATGAAGTTGTTACTGAACTATCATATGATGAAGGCTATGAGACAGAAACAACATCAGATTTGATGACTGTTACAGAAGGAGATTCATGCACACCAATCGCTAGTGGTATAAGAGTTACTGTTCCAGCAAGTTCAAGATCTGTTAATGCTGGAGGACAGACATCATTCCCAATCACAATCAAGAATTTGGGAGCTGATGCTAAGCAGGTAACTGTTAAGGCTCAGGCTGGAAGCGGTGTCGAAGTTTCAGTTGATGAACCAGTAATTGTTTTGAATGGAGATGATGAGGAAGTTGTTCTAGTTGATGCAACTGCTTCAGAAGATGCTTCAGGAGAACAGTTAATAACTCTAGAAGTTAGTGCTGGAGATAAGAAACAGGACATAACTTTGAAAGTTGACGTAAACGAAGGAGCAAGCGGATGGTCAAAAGTTAAGAAAGGACTAGAAGTTGGCTTGGTTGTTTTAGTCGTTTTACTGGTTATCCTAGGATTAATAATCGGCTTCAACAGATTGAAAGGAGCTGAAGACGAATCAGAGGAAGCTGGACAAACTTACTACTAAGTAAGTTTCTTTTTTTCTTTTTTTAATTAATTTTTTTATAGTTTTTCAAAATAATGGGGTTAAACATGAACAAATCAAAAATACTAATAATTTTCTTGGCTTTCTTAATTTCAATAAGCTGTGCTTATTCAATAGTCGATGACTTTGTCGTCGTATCTGATGATTATGAACTAGATGTGTGCAGATGCGGATCTGTACAGAGTACTATAAAGATAGGAAATACTGGAAGTGTAGATAATATCTATACCACTTACCAGGCTGGAAAGGCTAAAGAATTCTCACTGCTGTCTGAAGGAAGATTTAAGCTAGACAGTGGGGATGTAAAAGAGATAGTTGAAGTTATCAATGTTCCTTGTGATACAGGAACTGGAGATTATGAACTTAAGACTTATGTTACCAGCGCTTTTGGACTGAAGAAAGTGCTTAATCAGATAATTAATGTTAAGAAGTGTGTTATAAAGATCAAAGTAGATAAACCATCTGAAGATGAAGGAAAGGAAGAGGAGAAAGAACCAGCTGAAGAAAAAGAAGATAAAATAGAAGAAGCAGAGATAAAGGGATTCGCAATAAGCCTTCCAAAAAGAGAAGATGAGATATGCAGCGGAGAAAAGACCATTTATAACATCGCCATAAAAAGCGAGAAAGCTGGAAGCATAACTATGAGTTCAAGCGGTCCTGAGTGGGTAGAACTTGGATGGACCAATGTGATAGAGCTAAATGATAATGATGAAAAGAATATCAACCTTATAGCTGATCCTGGAAGTGATGTTGATGGAAGGGAAGAGATACAGATTATAGCAAAGAATTCTCAGGGAGTTATGGTGGATAAGACAAGCATAGTGCTTGATGTTGTCCCTCAAGAAAAATGCAACAAGGTAAAGATATTGAGCGATGAATTTGTTATTAATCAGACCCAAGAGAGTATAAATATTGAGATAGAAAACCTAGGGGATAGAAAAGGAGAGTTTGATGTTGTTGTTGAAGGTCCTGAGTGGATAGCAACACAGAAGACTGTAACATTAGATGGAGAAGAGATAAAGAATATTAGTATAGATCTTAGCCTTGATGAAACTGTAGAAGATGGAAAGTATGAAATTGATGTTGATGTTATGAAAGGAGATAAGACAATATATTCGAAAGAGATTGATGTTCACGTCGGTGAGAAGAGATTTGATTTTGCATCATTCCTGCTTAGTTTGATGATTGTCTTGATAATTGTTGTCTTAGTGATTGTTGGAATAGTTATCATAAACAGAAGGGAAAGAGAAGAGCTAAGTGATATAAGGATAGAAGTAGAAGAAGAAAAACCGAAGAGAACAAGCAATAAAGCAGCTGCAACAAGGAAAGTTAAGAAGAAGAAAGCAAAAAAGAAGAAAAAGAGAAAGTAATAAAAGCTTATAATTTAATTCTATAAAGATGGTGTCGATAATTGGTGGGGGGCCAGTTGGAGCTTATACAGGATATCTGCTAGCCAGAGCTGGGTTTAATGTTGATTTATTTGAAGAGCACCATACAATAGGTAAGCCTGTACAGTGCACTGGGATTGTTACAAAACATCTTAGTAAAATAATGAAATTAGATGATGTTCTGGTTAATAAACTGGAAAAAGTAAATGTATTTGCACCCAGTGGGAAGTGTGCTGAAATTAAGGTCAAGGAGTTTGTTATCGACAGGGAAGAGTTTGATAAAAACACTGTAGAGATGGCTGTTTCTGAAGGTGTAAGGGTTAATCTAAGGCATAAATTTAAAGGATTTAATGATAAGAGTGTTATGTTTCATAATGGAAAAAAGGCTGAAAAAGAGCTCTTAATCGGGGCTGATGGGCCTTTATCTGGCGTCGGAAAGAGTGCTGGAATGGTCAATAAGAAGTTCTATTTTGGCATGCAAGCTAGAGTTAATATGAAGAATGAAAGTGATGCCTATGAAGTTTATTTTGGCAGAGATTATCCTAAGTTTTTTGGATGGGTTGTGCCTGAATCTGACAAGATATGCAGGGTTGGAGTTGCCTGCGGAGCTAATACAAAGCAGTATTTTGACAGATTTATTAAGAAAAGGGTGGGAAAAAGCAAGATACTGTCGAAGCAGGGTGGGTTGATCCCTGTCTATGATCTGAAGATGAAGATCTGTGATAAAGGCAAGAATGTATATTTAGTGGGGGATGCTGCAGGTATGGTGAAAGCCTCTACGGGAGGAGGGTTGGTGCCTGGTTTTAGAGGAGCTGAAGTGCTGGCTGACTGTGTAAGTAATGGTAAGGATTATGGATCTGAATCTATGAAGAAAGTTGGAAGGAACCTGAAGATCCATCTGTGGCTTAGAAATGTGTTGAATAGATTCAGTGATAAGGATTATGAGCTTTTGATTAGGTTGGTTGGAAAGAAGAAAGTCAGGGACTTTGTGAATGATGGAGACAGGGAGTTTCCACTCAAATTTTTGTTAAAATTGGCATTTAAAGAGCCGAGATTTCTATATTTTATGAAGAATTTGTAAAGGGATTTAATATACTCTTAGAAAGCAAAATATTTAAAAAGCCAGGGAGTTTTTCTCGACTAATACACTATTTATCAGGGGGTTGTTGTTAATGGTAGAAAAAGTGGGAAATAGAGAAGAAGATGATGAGATATCTATCGATTTTGGTAAGATCAAAAACTGGTTTAAGGGTTTTGGAAAGAAATCAAGACATAAGACTAGTAATTTTGTAAAAGAAGATAAGGATGATGAAGTAAAAGTTGACTGGAACAAGGTTAGCGGATTTTTCTCAAAGAACAAGGTTTGGCTTCTTTTGCTGATTCCGATAATATTATCTGTATTCTTCAGGATACAACCAGTCTACCTGCCTATGACTGATACATGGGCTGACAGTACTATTGGAAACTATTACAGATCTCAAATATCAACACAAATTAATCAACAATACCCAAATCTACCTGATGAGAATAAGAATGTTCTTATTGCTGCTCAACTTGAGGATGCATTAGAGAAGGACAGAGAATCTCTTAAGGAACAAAAGAAACAACTGTCTCAACAGTATAAGGCAGGACTTCAGGATGAAAACGGACATACTTATCTGCTTGCTATAGATCCTTACTTCTGGTATGCTCATGCAAGGAATTATGTTAATAATGGATTCATGGGTGATGAGATTGTTGATGGAAAAGAATCGTTCTCATTGAGAAATGGAAGAGAGCCTATGAGAGTTGTTACAATTCCATTTAATTCTTATGTTGGAGCCTGGGCATATAAGGTATTGAGTGTTTTTAATAAAGATTTAAGCCTGATGAGAGTTATGTTTTTTATTCCATTGGTCATAGTTACATTGGCGATAATACCTGCTTTCTTTATTGCAAAAAGAGTGGGAGGAAATCTTGCTGGACTGTTTGCCGGTATAATAGTTGCGACCAACAGTGCTTTATTGGGAAGGACTCCTGCGGGTTTTGCTGATACTGACGGATATAACATACTGTTCCCGTTAATGATTACTTGGATGATATTTTTATCTATAGAATCTAAAGATAATCTGAAGAGGGGTATTTTTGCATCAATTGGCGGTATTTTTGTTGGATTATACAGTATCACCTGGGGAGGATGGTGGTATGTTTTTGATTTTATACTTGCAACACTTGGTGTTTACCTAATTTATCTATTGATTAGAAAGCATTATACAAAGGTAAAAGAAAGCTTTACACAAGTGAAAAACCTATTGATGTCTACTGGGGTGTTTTTTGTTGGATCGTTCTTATTTGTTGGGATATTTCAAGGATTTGATGCATTCTTGACTTTCTTAAGGGGTCCTTTGAGTGTTATAGTGCTTAAGGATGTTGCTGTTACAACAGTATGGCCAAATGTTTTGACGACAGTCGCTGAGTTTAATGAAACTACATTGGGAAATATCATACCTCAAATGGGCGGGATAATCTTCTTCATGATCGCTTTGATCGGGATCCTGATCATATCATTTAAAGATGAAATGGGTAAAATTAATTGGTCGTATGTTGTTTCTTTTGCAGCTTACTATCTTGTTTTAATTATAGGGGTTTCTTCAAAAAATATAATTATCCTGTCAGATATAAGCAGAGATATCTTGAGCAGACCTCTGTTGTTTATCTTACTTCTAGGCCTCCCTGTTGCTGTTGGGCTGATAAAATCAAAAAGTTCTGATGTTAAATATTCTATTTTCATCATCATATGGGTTATGGGGACAACATATGGATTTACAAAAGGAGTTAGATTTGCAATATTGATGGTTCCTGGATTTGCTATTGCTTTTGGTATCTGTATTAGCTTTTTATTTCTGCATGCCAGCAGGTGGTTTGCAAAAGAATTTAATGTTAATAAGAACGTGACCAATAGTATTTTTATCATACTTGTTGTTTTGCTCTTTATAGCTGTTCCAGTTCAATCTGAGAAGATAAGTAACTGTTCTTTGTCAGGGGATAAAAGTTTTCTTTGTCAAACGCAAAAAATTGCAAAGAACGAGATGCCTAGCATGGATGATGCGTGGTATAACAGCCTTAAGGCTATTGGGGATGAAAGTGAAGATGCTATAATAACCTCCTGGTGGGATTTCGGACATTGGTTCTATTCCATATCTGAGAGAAGGGTTACTTTTGACGGAGCTGATCAAGGAGAAAGAATCCATTGGGTCGGTAAAAGCTTGTTGGTGTCTGATGAGAAGTTAGCTGTAGGTATACTGAGGATGCTAAATTGTGGGCAAGAGAAACCACCTCATGTGTTAGAAGAATACCTTGATGGAGACACTGTAAGAGCAGTAGATATATTGAACGAGATCGTCGTTCTGGATAAAGATGAGGCAAAAGAAGTCTTGGAAAGAGAAGGATTGAGTGAAGATGAAGTTGAAAGTGTTCTTGAAGTTACACACTGTGATGATCTTATAGATAGCTATTACATAACTTCTGAAGATATGATAAGGAAGAGTGGAGTTTGGGGCCATTTTGGAAGCTGGGATTTCAAGAGAGCTTCAATGTACCAAAATGTTGTAAAGAAGAACTATGATGAAGGTGTAGGAATTCTTAAAGATGAATTTGGACTGTCACAGGAAGAGGCAGAAACCACTTTTTATGAAATAAAGAACAATAAGGCAGACCAATGGGTGTCTCCGTGGCCTAGCTATGCTTCAGATCTTGTAAGCTGTAGTGAGGAAGAAGGAATAATAAAATGCAATCATGGGATGAACTTTGATCTTGAGAATGGAGAAGCATGGGCTGATACAGCTCAAGGAAAGATGTATCCTAAATATTTTGTCTGGGCTGACCTTGACGGACTGAATAAGAAAGAGTATAGTGAAAATATCATAAAGATGCAGAACGGAAGAGATATGGCTGCTGCTTTGGTTCCTACTGGTGGTGGAAATTATAGAAGTTTCTTGATGGATGGGTTGTTAGCAGATTCTGTATTTACCAGACTTTTCTTCTTCAAGGGGCATGGATCTAAATATTTCAAGCTATTCAAGTATGACCAAGGAATCACTGGAGTTGACATATATGTCTGGAAAGTTGATTGGGATGAAGGAGATCCAATAATAATGGATGAACTGCTTGGAGAGCCTGAGATAAGAGCTAGCCATATACTTATCTGCGGAGAAGGAGATGTGAGATGCACTGCAAACAGGACTAAAGAAGAAGCAAAGGTAATTGCTGATGATTTGCTTCAGAGAGTCAATGAGACTAACTTTGAAGAGCTTGCAATTGAATATTCTGACGGGCCATCTGGACCAAGAGGAGGGGATCTTGGCTGGTTTGGAAAAGGAAGGATGGTTCCTGCGTTTGAAAAAGCTGCTTTTGCTCTTGAAGAAGTCAATAAATCAACAGTTATGGTTGAGACTGATTTCGGATATCATATCATAAAATTGACTGGAAAGAAGAGTGCTTTAGAGATTGCAAAAGAGAAACAAGAATTAGAAAAGAAGATTGAAGAATTCAAAGAAGAACAAGCTGAAGAAGAGATTGTTGAAAACTTAACTGAAACAAATGAAACTGAGTAAAGATGTCTGGGTGATTATACCTGCATATAATGAGGAAAAAAGAGTTGGAAAAGTAATTGATGAAGTTAAGAGATTCAGCAGGAATGTTGTCTTGGTCGATGATGGGTCTAAAGATGATACATATGATGTTGGATTGCAAAAAAAGATAAAAGTTTTGAGGCATGTTGTTAATCTTGGGAAAGGTGCTGGACTTAAGACGGGCTGTGATTATGCCCTACTTAATGGAGCGAAAACAATCATAGTAATTGATGCAGATGGGCAGCATGAGCCAAAAGAGATTCCTAATTTTATCGAGAGTCTTGAAGGTGTTGATATTGTCTTTGGATATAGAAGATTTACAGGACATATGCCATTTGTGCTGAAATTCGGGAATAATTTTATCAATTTTGTTACAAAGATATTATATGGTGTTGACCTTAAAGATACTCAGTCAGGATATAGGGCTTTTACATCCAAGGCATACAGAAGAATCAGATGGAATGCAAATGACTATAGTATGGAGAGTGAGATGATAGCCAATGTCGGCAAGAATAATTTGAAGTACAGAGAAATTCCAATCCAAACGATATACTCAGACAGGTATAAAGGGACTACTGTTCTGGATGGTGTTAAAATTGTCTTTAATATGGTTAAATGGAGGTTATTAGGATGATATTAGGAATACAGCTATTAGGTGTTATATTTGGATTATTTATGTTATATTTAACATTTTTACATTTCAAGAGGAAAGAATTTACTATTAATGAAACAGGATTTTGGAGTGTTGTATGGATTGTATTTTTGATCGTGACTTTAATCCCACGGATACTTGATCCAATACTAGAGTCTCTTAATATCGCAAGGACTATGGATTTTTTCATAATACTTGGGTTTATGTTTCTGATATTTACTAATTTTTATACATATGGGGTTGTTAGGAAGACCCAGAAAAAAGTAGAAAGAGTAGTCAGGGAAGTTGCGATAAAAAGAGCAAAATAAAATACCAAGGGTATTTTTAGTATTATGAATACCCTATCAAAAACCTAAATAATATGTGGGGCATTCATAACAAATGAAAACAAAGTTATGGGCAGTATCTTTAGTTGTATTATGTACATTATTTACTTCTTCTGCTCAAATATTATATAAAAAAGGAGCAGAAAAACTAGGTCTAAATCTTATTTCAATAATAACAAACTGGAATCTGATCTTTGGAATTGTCTTGTATGTGATGGGAGCTGTATTGCTTATTGTTGCTTTCCGCGGAGGGGATGTAACTGTCCTTTATCCCATAATAACGACCAGTTTTGTATGGGTGACTCTAGGATCAATGTATTTTTTTGGAGAAACCATCAGTTTTTTGAGATGGATCGGTGTTTTTTTGATAATAGTAGGCATCATCGTAATAAATTTAGGAAGTGAGGATAAAAAAATCAGTGAATTTACTGAGGCTATATAAAATGGAAACTCAATTATTTGCAATTGTACTTGTGGTTATTGCTGGGTTGATCGGAGGATTTGGACCAATCTATCTGAAAAAAGGATCCAGCAGCATAAAGTTGAAGGATTTTTCTACAATATATAAGAATAAATTCCTCATAATTGGTGTGATGATATATGGTGTTGGTACTGTTTTGTTTATTCCTGCATTGAAGTTTGGAGAATTATCTGTATTGTATCCTTTGGTCGGATTATCTTATGTGTGGGTCTGCATATATTCTATATTTTTGCTGAAAGAAAGGATGAATCTTGCCAAGTGGATAGGAATACTTATAATAGCAATGGGTGTTTCATTAATTGGACTAGGTGCATAAAATGAAGATATTATTTGTATTAGAGAATTATATACCTCATATCGGAGGGGTTGAAGTAGTTTTTAGGAATCTTTGTGAAGGTTTGGCTAAATCAGGTCATGAGGTTAATATAGTCACGCATAGATTGAAAGGGACAAAACAATTTGAGATAATAAACGGAGTTAAAGTACATAGAATTAATTGTTTTCATAGTAGATATTGGTTTACTTTTCTTTCTATTCCAAAAGTTGTCAAGTTGGCTAAGAAGGCTGATCTTATACATACAACTACATTTAACGGAGCGTTTCCTGCATGGGTTGCTTCTAAGCTAACTAGGAAGAAGAGTTTGATAACCATTCATGAAGTATGGATCAAGAAATGGAATAAACTTACTGAAATGAGTTGGTTTAGCGGAAAGGTCCATGATATTCTGGAAAGGATGATCTATATGCTTAATTTTGATAAGTATGTGTGTGTATCTAAATCTACCCAGAAACAATTGTTAGGGGTTGGAGTTAAGAAAGAAAAAGTGGAAGTTGTGTATAATGGAGTAGATTACAGCCATTGGAATCCTAAAAAATATGACGGAAAGAAGATAAGAAAGATGTTAGGTGTTGAAAAGAATTTCTTATATGTATTTACAGGTAGGCCTGGAGTAAGCAAGGGTCTCGAGTATCTGATAAAAGCAGTTCCAATTATTTCTAATAAAGTAAAGAATTCAAAATTACTGGCTATTGTGAGCAAAGATAAGAACACATTGAAACAATATAAAGAGATACAAAAGCTGATTAAAAGATTAGGTGTTGAGGATAATGTTATTTTACATGATCCTGTTTCCTATAAAGAACTGCCTGCTTATATTAAGGCTGCAGACTGTGTTGTAGTTCCTTCATTGGCAGAAGGATTTGGTTTTGCAGCTGCTGAAGCGTGTGCTATGGGCAAGCCTGTTGTTGCAAGCAATACTACTTCATTGCCTGAAGTTGTGAGTGGAAATCATGTTTTGGTCAAAGTTAAGAGTCCTGATGGGATTGCAGAAGGGGTCGAGATGGCGTATAGGAAGAAGTTTATAAAAAGTAAATTGAAGAAGTTTGAGTTGAAGGATAATGTTGAGAATTATCTTAAAGTTTATAAGAAATTGTGTTTAAAATGATCTACGATAATAAAAAGGTGCAGAGCATATTTGAGGAATATAGGAAAAAGGATCCAACCAGGGCTTATCACATAGGGAGCAAGCTTACATGCTATAGATTTGAAAGAAGATTAAAGTTATGTGCAAGACTTATACCTAAAGGTGCTACTGTTCTTGATGTTGGGTGCGGGGTTGGACATACGACTGCATTGCTTAAGATGCTTAGACCTGATATAAATATAACTGGAATTGATATTGAAAGAAGAGATACCTGGGAAAGGTTTAAGGATTTTGGGTGTAGTTTTCTGGCAGATGATGTTACAAACCTAAAGTATAAAGATGGCAGTATAGACTGTTTAGTCAGTTTTGGCCTTATGGAGCATGTGGATGATGATAAGGATCTGTTGAGAGAGATGTATAGAATCTTAAAATCTGGCGGGCTTAATCTGATATTTAGCCTACCTAACAGATATTCGTTCAATGAATTTATGGCAAGGATGATGAAGATAGGCCATCATGACAGGCTGTATGATGGTTCTGTAAAAAATAAGCTAAAAAAGGCTGGGTTTAAAGATATAAAAATAAAGAGAGAATTCCTAATACCTGGCCAGATCAACAAGATAAGCAGACTTATGGGAAAGATATTCAATAGATTTTATAAAATCATAAATTGTATGGATAGGATACTGACTGCGACCCCACTTAGTATTTTTTCACAAACATTATCCATAAGGTGTAAAAAATGAAGATTGCGTTGTTAACTCCAACATACTCTGCATTCAGCGGGATAGATAGGGTTGTTGAGCTTCAAGCAAGAGATCTGGTTAAAGAAGGGAATGAAGTTTCTATATTCTGTCTAAAGGCCGGAATGCAGCCTTCAAAAGGGGTAAATGTAGTTGAGATCGGAATGCCTAAGAGTTCTTTTCTGGAGAGGATATACAGGATATTTTTCTTTTTCGATATATTTAAGATCAAAAAATACGGAAAAATGCTGAAAGATTATGATCTTGTAATAAGTCATCTTTATCCTATGAATCTTATCGGAGCTTATGCAAAGAAGAAATTTGGTGTGAAGTACAGATATCATAACCATGGTGTAGCTGATCCTGAATTATTCAGCGGGTTTGTTGAGAAAACATATATGAAATTATTTAGATTTTTGACAAATAGAAGCGTAAAGAATGCTGATGAAGCTGTTTCTATCAGTAAATATCTGCGAGGAGTTTTGAAGAAAGAGACTGGAGTTGAAAGCAGTATAGTCTATGATAAGATTGATGTTGAAAGATTCCATAAGGGGGTTTCTGGAGATAAGATAAGGGTCAAATATAAACTAGGAAATGATCCTGTGTGTTTGTATGTCGGAAGGATATCCCCCCACAAAGGGATTGATCTTTTGATAGAATCATTCAATCTTGTGCTTAAGAAAATCCCTAGTGCTAAATTATTGATCGCTGGTAAGGAAACATTTGATGAGTATGCTAAAAGATTGAAAAGAATTGCAAATAAAGTAAATCCTGAATCTATAATATTTGCAGGTTTTGTCTCAGATGAAGATCTTCCTCAATATTATGCTGCATGTAATGTCTATACAACGGCAACATTATGGGAAGGATTCAATATGACTGTTGTTGAAGCCCAGGCCTGTGGTAAGCCTGTTGTCGCTTTTGATATCGGACCTCACCCTGAGGTTGTCAAGGAAGGAATACTAGTAAAACCGAAAGATATAAATGGTTTTGCTGATGCTATAATCAAGATACTATAAAATGAAGAAATTAAACCTCGGTTGCGGGAAAGATATAAGGGAAGGTTATGTTAATCTAGATCTGGTTAAATTAGAAGGTGTTGATGTTGTGTGTGATGTAAATAAAAAACTGCCTTTCAAAGATGATTATTTTGATGAGATAATGGCATATGACATACTGGAACATGTCAATGATATGCCAAAAGTCTTGAAGGAGCTGCACAGAATCCTGAAAAAAGGAGGAATATTGAGGATAAAAGTGCCTCATTTTCTAGAATCAAGTGCATATGCAGATCCAACCCATAAGAACTTTTTTGCGTACAACACATTTGATTATTTTGTCAAAGGAAACCAGAGAAACTATTATTTTGATTTTGGATTTGAGAAGATATCCAAAAAATTTGAGTTTGCAAGGTATGCTTTCTGGAGGTTCTTTATCGGATGGTTTGCTAAATTATTTCCGAATGTTTATGAAAATTCTTTCCTTAGGATGTTTCAACCATTGAATCTTAGAGTCGTTTTAGTGAAGTAAGAGGTCATTATCGTGAAAATACCAAAAAATCTTGTTCCAAGAGGAAAACAGGAGTTGATAGGAAGTTTCTATAATCCATTTACCGTCCCAACTGCTATCTTTTTATCCAGGTTTAGCTGGATCACTCCAAATAGGATATCTGTATTTGCTTTTTTACTCTCTCTTCTTGCTGCAGGTTCACTTCTATATCACAGATTTTTCTTTGCAGCTGGTTTTCTGATGCTGCATCATTTTTTTGATGCACTAGATGGAAAGATTGCCAGAATCAAGGGGATTTCTAGCGGTTTGGGAGAATGGTATGACAAAGTTACAGGTTATCCTGGATATGTCATATTTTTTATAGTATCGATATTCACTTTCAACAATTTTTGGACTATTGTTTCTGGTTCTGTTCTGTTGGGATTTTACTCCTTGAGCGTTATATTGAGCCATGGTTTTTACTCAATTGCCTCGAGAAGTGAAAAGAAAGTTAAGATGATCAAAAACAAGAAATGGTATATGCGGATTTTTGGAGTTACATTGATTCCTCCTATATTGATAATAACTACATTTGCAGGAGTTCCAGAATTCACATTATATTTCTTTGCCATAGGGTATATTGGTTATTTTTTAGCAATGGTATTTTTCCAATATAGATATCTAAAAAAACACAAGGGTTAAGATGAAATCAGTTATTCTTGCTGCTGGTAGGGGGACGAGGCTAAAAGAGATTACTTATTCTAAGAATAAATGTGCTCTAGAAATAAATGGAAAGTCCATCATAAGGAGAATTGTTGATTCGTTTAAGTCTAATGGAGTTAATGACATATACATAGTTGTAGGACATAAAAAAGAAGATATAATCAAAGAAATAAAGGGTGATGCTGAGTATCTAGATAACCCTTTGTTTAGTTCTGAAGGAATACTTCGTTCACTCTGGTATGCAAAAGAAAGTGTATTTGGAGAAGAATTTGTATTGTCTACAGGGGATGTCCTATTTAATCCTAAAATATTTCCAGAATTCCTTGGTACAAAAGGAGATGTTGTAGTTGCTGTCAAGAAAAAGAAATGTTGTGAGGAGGATGTAAAAGTTGTAGTCAATAATGGAAAGATCCATAAGATGGAGGAAAACATACCTTGTGAGGAGGCTGTTGGAGAATTTGGAATGATAATCAAGTTCAGTTCTGAGCCATCAAAAAGGTTGTTTGAGGTTGTCAAAAATATTCTAGAGGATGGGAAAAAGAAGCATCGTCTGATAGATGCTCTGAATATAATGATAAGGGATGGAGTTGAGTTTACTCCTTATTTCTTCCATAAAGGTGTGGAGGTTGACACAAAAGAAGATTTAGAAGAGTCTAAATCCATAGTAAAGGAATTTGATGATGAATCAGCTAATTAATGTGGAAAGTGTAAGAGAATATATAAAGGAAAAAAATCTTTTTCCTGGTCAAAATACAGATGTCCATCTTGTCGATATTGGCAATATAAACTATGTGTATGAAATCATAACCAAAGATAATCTGTATTTCCTAAAATTCTACAGTGATAGCCCGAGGAAGCCCACTGAAGCGATAGATAAGATAGGAATCTCTCCTTATAGGTTTGAAAGAGAGTCTGGATCTATAAGATATATGAAAGATATATTCGATGATGATGTTGCAATCTGCGTCCCTGAGATATTTCACTCCGATGAAAAAGGAAAAGTTCTGATAATGGAAGACATCTCTAAAAAAGGAACTATATTGAAAGAGCTGCTATTATCTGATTTTGACCTTAAAAAAACAAGCGATATCTTAGACATTGTCGCAAATATGACTGCACAGCTGCATGTAAGAACCTTAAGAAATGGAGACTATAAAGAACGTGTCAAGGATGAAGCAGAAGTAAATAAGAGATTCTATGATTTTAGGACATATTTTTCTTGTGAAAAACTAAATGAAGAGCAAAAAGAAATAATAAGGAAAAAGTCTGAGGAGCTATATGAAGAAAATAAGAAATTTTTCTGCCTAATCAATGCAGACCTGTCTCCGAAGCACATATTCATCTGGCCTGGATTTAAAGGGATGGGGCTTTGTGATTTTGAGTTTATGGGTGACGGAATGGCCTCTTATGATGTCGGTTTCTTTGTCTCTAACATATATGTGATAAAGATAATCAGAGAGGACTATCAGAAGGAGCTAGATTCGCTCATGGATGGATTTGTAAAGGCTTATCTCTCTTATCTAGATAAAGAAGGTGCTGATAAAGAATTCGTCCAATTTACAAAGAACAATATTTCTTTCTTTGTTGGGATGGGTATCCTCAATAGGATTGATGCAGTCCCTTTAGAACCCCATATACCTGAATCCAGAGTGGATGAGTTAAGAAAGACTGCAGTTGATTTTATATTTAATGGTAGGTCTATATATAAATAATAGCGATAGATTTATAAATAATTCCGTAACCTATTTTAGTTATAACCAGGGGGTGTATGATAATGAGTGAATATGATGAACGTTTTGTGGCTTTAGAAGGCGTAGACAATCCAGAAGAATATATCACATGTATTTATAAGTTTCAAACACATCTTAAAGATATCAAAGAGGCTGCAATACAGCTCTGTAAATCTCAGAGTACATCTAGTGCCGGTTGGGGCGATGTGGGAGCTGTTGAAGGTGAAACCAAAGAAATCACAGACAGGTTTGGTGCAAAACTTCTTAGTTATGAGTCTATCGAAGAATCGGATACTCCAGATCTTCCTCTAGTCAGTCCAGATATGAAGTCTGACAAATACACTAGAGTTATGACAAAGATTGCAATACCTGTTAGAAATTTTGGAGAAAGTATCCCAGCACTCCTTACTGCAGCTGCAGGAGAGATACATTACCTTGATCAATTCAATTCTATAAAACTGGAAGATATTGAGTTTCCAAAACCATATCTTGATACATTCAGAGGTCCTAGAAGCGGACCAGAAGGATTGAGGCATCTATTGGGCATCAAAGAAGTAAGACCTATAGTGATAGGAGTTATAAAACCTAGCCTTTGTCCTTCAGATATGTTTGCTGATCTTGCTTACAAGAGTGCGCTGGGCGGTGCGGATGTTGTAAAAGATGATGAGCTTTTGTCAGATATTCCTGATTCTCGTCTTATACAAAGAGTAAGAGCTGTTATTAAAGGATTAGATAAGGCAGAAAAAGAGACTGGAAAAAGGACAATATATCAAGTTAATATAACTTCGGATGTATCTAAGCTAAAAAGAAATTACAGTATGGCAATTGCTGCTGGAGCTGAGAGTATAATGGTCAATGCTATGGCAATAGGACTTTCTGCAGCAAGGATGGTAACTGATTTTTCTGATGTTCCGGTCTGTTCTCATTTTGATCTTACTGGATGCAATGCAAAAGTCCCTTTCCATGGAGTTAGCCATAAGCTGCTGGCAAAACTGCATAGGATGGCAGGTATAGATAATTTAGTCATACCTTCTCCAAAATCAGTATTGATGGAGTATCCAACAGATATAGACAATGAAATAAAAAGCTGTCAGGAACCTTTAGGGAACCTTAAACAAAGTATGCCTTTCTTAGGTGGGGGGAATAGGGCTGATAATATGGCAAGGATACTTGATGCTGCTGGAACTTCAAATGTAGGATATATAGTCGGACATGGTATCTATTCGCATCCTGATGGGCCTGAAGCAGGAACCAAGAGCATAATCCAGGCATGGGAAGCTTATAAGGATGGAATTGATATAAAGGAGTATGCTAAAAAACATCCTGAACTGAAGAAAGCAATAGAATACTTCGGAACTCATTTTGATTAATTTGGTGTAAATCATGAATATAGATGGCAAACATTACAGGACTATCTGGGTTAAAGAAGGAGATGATAAAGTAATCCAGATTATCGATCAAAGGCCATTACCTCATAAGTTTGTTATAGAAGATCTTACTACTGTAGATGATGTTGCAACTGCGATAAGAGATATGCATGTAAGGGGTGCTGGCCTGATAGGGGCAACTGCAGGCTATGGCATGTATATCGCAGCTTTAGAATCAACAGAGGATGATTTCTTGAAGGAAACAGGTGAAAAGCTAAAAGCTACAAGACCTACTGCAGTAAATCTTGCCTGGGCTGTTGAAAGGCAGCTTGATAAGATAAAAAAAGCAGACTCTAATGAAGAGAGGATAAATGTTGCTTTGAAGACTGCAAACGAGATAGCTGATGAAGATGCTGAATACTGTAAAAGACTAGGTGAATATGGACTAAAGATAATAGAAGAAATAAGCAAAAAGAAGAATGGTGAGCCTGTCAATATACTTACACACTGCAATGCTGGATGGCTGGCTTTTGTAGATTATGGATCTGCTACTGCTCCCATATATGCTGCATTTGAGAAGGGGATAAAAGTTCATGTCTGGGTTGATGAGACCAGACCAAGAAACCAGGGAGCAAGGCTGACAGCATGGGAGCTGAACGGGCATGGCGTCCCTCACACAGTCATTCCAGATAATGTCGGTGGACATCTGATGCAGCATGGTCTAGTCGATATGGTGATAGTCGGAACAGACAGGACAACATATACTGGAGATGTTGCAAATAAGATAGGAACATACCTTAAAGCATTAGCTGCAAAAGACAATAATGTTCCTTTTTATGTGGCATTACCTTCTTCTACTTTTGACTGGAAGATAAGAGATGGTGTGAAGGAGATTCCTATAGAACAGAGAGGAGAGGAAGAAGTAAAATATATACAAGGCCTTCATGATGGTGAGATAAAAAAGGTCCTTTTGACACCAAAAGACAGCCCTGCAACTAACTTTGCTTTTGATGTTACTCCTTCTAGGCTTATCACGGGATTGATTACAGAAAGAGGCATAATGAAGGCTGAAGAAAAGGATGTACTAGAACATTATCCTGAACATAAATAGTTGGGAGGACAATGACAAATATTTATAAAGAACTGTTTCTGTTGAGTATATTAAAATGAATATTGCGTTGATCTCGGAGATTACTTTTAAGAATTGGAAGGAAGCTACTTATCTGACAATAATAGATCTTGCAAAAAGGCTTATTAAACTAGGAAATAAAGTTGTCGTAATCTGCAATAGTGAGAAAGGACTTCTTAAGTATGAAAAGATTGAGGGTGTTCCTGTTTATAGAACAAATCCAACTTACAATTTTCTTAAGATAAACAGATTGATTTCTCCTTCTTTAACCATAAGGGATTTGGAAAGAAGGCTAAAAATTAAGTTCGATATCATACATAATTTCAGCGCTGCTCCTGTATTGTCCCTTAAGAATCTTATGGCCAAGATCATCTTGAAGGATGTTAAGACAATACACACTATGAAATCTTATTCAAGGAGTGTTATTGGAAAGCAGTTTTATTGTGTATTGAACTTTAATGATGTTGTTACTGTTCCTACAAAAATATTTGCTGAGAGATTGAAGAATGAAGGAGTTAAAAAAAGCAAGATAAAGGTAATAAGATCCAATATAGACTTGAAGAGATTCGTTCCTTTAAATAAAGAAAATATAAAAAAGAAATATGAGTATGGTGGTGAGAAGATTGTTTTCTATTATGGAGGGATATGGGAAGAAAAAGGTCTTAAATACCTTATAAAAGCCATCCCTTTTATCAGTAAAAAAGTTCCAAATGTCTTTTTTATAATAGCTCCAAGGAAGCTAAATGTTCTTAGAAAGTATGAACATATTTTTAAAGAGATAGAACAGATTAAAAACGCTAAATTAATAAAAAAAGATATAAATGTAGTTGAGTATGTAAATATGGCTGATGTTGTTGCTTTACCTTATAAGAACCTGGTTGCGACTGAAGGGAATCCTTCATGTCTGTTGGAGGCTATGGCTTGTAAAACACCTGTAGTCACCAGTAATCTTCCTGAATTAAGGGAAATTGTTGAACCTGGGAAAGATGTCTTGATGACAAGACCTGGTGATATCAAAGAAATTGCTGAAAAAATCAGCATAGTTTTGAGCGATAAAAGTCTAGCAAAGAGATTAACTGATAATGCATATAAAAAATCAAGAAATTTTGATGTTGGAGTTATTGCAAAAGAATTTATTAAAATATACAGGAGACTAGTAAATGGCAGTTAAAAGTCCTTGGTGGAAGAAATGGATGTGTTACCTATTTTGTGAATGGTTTACAAAGCCAGTATTCGGGAAAAGGCTTTGTGTATGCGCTTATGACATATTAGGAGTTAGAAGAAAAGTAAAAAGAAGACTGAAAGGAAAGGATGGAGGTTTTAGATTCTTTAGAACTCCAAAAATAATCTCATTTATCGGGCTGGATGGTTCCGGGAAAAGTACTCAGGCAAAGAATGTTGTCGATTTTCTAAAAAAGAATAAGTTTAAGGTAAAATATCTTCATCTGCCAACTGCATCTCCATTGAATCTAGTTGTTAAAAGATCCAAGAAAATGAACAAGGAGATAAATTTAAGGAAAAATTCTGGATTTTTTAGTTCTTCATTAAGACAAGCTGCATTTTTATTTGGTGTTCTTTGGATCTATTTTTTCAGAATAATCCCAAATTATATTTTGGGCAGAGTTATTGTTGCAGACAGATGGTTTTATGATGAATTAGTACATATGAGCTACAAAAAACAATGCTTTTTTCCAAAACTATATAGGTGGATAATTCCAAAGCCAGGCCTACTGATGTATCTAGATGTTGATACGAAGACTGCGCAGAAAAGGAAGAATGAGCATGATAGCAGCTATTTTAGTATAAAATTCAAACTCTATAAAGCGCTTCTAAAGAAAGTGAGAGCAGAGAAAGTAGAATCAAAAAAACTAAGCAAGACTAAGAAAGAAGTTCTTGATATATTAAATAAAAGATTAGAGTATGCGTTTGACAAGTAATTTTAATTCTTTGAGTTCAATTATTTTTATTGCAAATACTAAAGCAAGATATACTGTTCCTGCCACCATTAGGCTTATGGCCATCTCTACCCAAGGATTTAAGATTAGTATCCCTTTTATCAGATAGATTACTGAGATGAATACTGCTCCTGAGAACAATATCTTCAGCCAATTTAGCCAAGGTGGCGCTACTTTGATAAATTTCACCAGCCTTAGAGTAGATATTACTAAAGCTATAACATAACTAACTGCTGTTGCTATTGCAGCACCAGTGAGCTTGAAATGAGGTATTAAGATGAAATTTAGCAGTATATTTATGACAGCTATTACCAGTATTATTTTAGTCGCTTCTTTTGGCTTTCCTATGCCTGACAGTGCTGAATGATTGACCTGGGCTACAATATAACATAAGACGCCGACTAGCAATATCTTGAAAGCCAGTGTAGCTGAAACATATTCATTGCCAAAGAATAATCTTATCAATATATCTGAAAATGTAAATGCGGTAAATAAGACCGGGATAGTTATCACAAAAGAATAAGAGTAGATCAACCTAAATCCGGCAGATATTCTCTTCATGTCTTTCTTCTCCCACAATTCTGATATCATAGGCAATAAAACAGATGATACTGACCTTGCTAAAAATAAGAATACCATTGCTGTAGGCATAATTATGTTGTATATTCCAACTGCTGTCAAAGAAACAAAGTAAGTCAGTATTAATACATCAATGTAAGAGATCACTTTCTCTCCTATTCCTGTAAATATAACAGGTATTCCGAACTGAAAAAGCTGTTTGGTTGTTTTCCAGAAGTCTTTTGTCTTATGCTTAAAAATAAAGAAATATTTTGAGGCTGGAAACAGTAATATCAAGAATGCGACTAGATTACAGAGTATAAAACCAAGAACAGCACCAAATATCTGCCAACCAGTAGTGAAGAACATTAATGTTATTACTAGGAAAGATATATCTCTTATTATCTCTGCGATTGAGAACCAGAATATGTTCTGAAAAGCTCTCAATAAGTGTCTTACATTCAGGAAAAGTAATGATGTGAATATGTATAAGGTGAATAGCTGAAGGATTGGAGAAGAAATCTCTACCTTAAAATAATGCTTAGCTAATAAAGATGAGATCAGTATAAGAACTCCTGCCATAATTAAAGATGATATAAATTGAAATAATAAAGAAGATAAAACTAGTGTCTTGATCTTAGAATAATCTTTTCTTACATTATATTTTGGAATAAATCTTACCAGAGCTGTGCCAAGGCCTATATCTCTGAAGATCAAAAGAAATATCAAGAAAGTGAATATTGCATAAAAAAGACCAAAGTCATTAGGAGATAGGCTTCTGGCCAGAAAAATCCTGATAAGGTAGGCAAAGAATGCAGTCAATACTCCTGTTATAAATACTATGCCTGCTCCTCTGAATGCCTTTTTTGTATAATTAGTCATTTTCTAGATGATATACCAATACTTCTCCATTTAAATTTGTTTTGAATCTATGACTTATAGGATCTGGAGAATCTGCCCATCTTTCATCAAAATTGCTTATTTTTATAAGTTCATAATCTGATAGATCCAGCTTATCACTTATTTTGTTGAAAAACTCCTCTACCTCATCCTCTCCAATCCTAAATGATCTCTTTATTATCCAGTCTGGCCCTTCTTTTATTTCTTCAACAGGGATGTATTCCATGTCAGTATATATTATGAAAGTGTAAGGAAAATGACTTGTTGTGAAAGTGTCTTTCTCAGATCCTTTCTCCAGCAGCTGATTTATGACCAGTTCTTCAGAACTTTCATAATCATTAGTTATTTCATATAAATAACTTGGAAGATAAAACTTAACACCCAATGAGTCTTTTATGAACTTTTCCTTATTATAATCAGAAACATCTGCACTCAAGCTACCTGCAGCCCCTTTTAGGAGAATGAATGGAACTAAGTTCAGTAAATTTGTTAACACCAACAACAAAGCTATTATGACGGCAATTGTCTTGTTGTTTTGCCAAATCTTTACTATCGTGAATGATAAAATTATAGATGTTAGCGGGATAAGGCATATCAGATATCTTACTGCAGGCAGTACATCAGATTTTAAAGAAAGTATTGTTATGAAAGATATTATGAAGAATATGACCAGCAAGTATCCTTCCTTCAGGAGCTCTTTTCTGAATCTCTTGAATAAGAAGGCTATCAGGAATATTATAGGGAATAAAAGGATAAATAAATAGAACCAATTCAGTACCATATGAAATACTATCTTAAAGATACTTGAAGTTGTGCCGCTTAATTTTGAAAATTGATTAGTTATGACAAACCAGGGAAAAGTAAATAAGAAGATTGAGATAAGGGATAGTATCGCTTTTTTAACATGACCTTTATTAAATTTGAAAACTAAGAAATGCAGTGTGACTGAAAGCATTGTAACAAAAAATATCAACGTATTTGTGTGAAAAAGGAAGATTGAGGAAAAAGCAAACCAAAAAATTCTTTTGTCCTTAAGAAATACCCAGTAAGAGTATAATATGGCCAATACAAGGAATGCTGACATAGAATACCATCTTAACTGACGGGCATGAAGTATAAAAGTGGTAGATAATGCCAGAAAGATAGATGAGATTCTTGCTATCATCTCATTATTTGTGATCTCTTTTGCGAAGAAATACAGTAAAATAAGAGTGGCCAGACCGAATAATACAAATGGCAATCTAAGAAAGAACTCATTCATCCCAAATATCTTGTAGAATAGAGCTGTTATGTAGAATTGAGACCATGAATTCCATGTGTAGACTTGTTTTCCAAAAATATCTGCGTTTGCTGTCTCTTTTGCATTGATGAAAAACCCATTATAATATGAAGCAGGGTATCCTTCTTCTGCAACTGTCTTTGAGACTATCATAGTGTAAGATTCATCTCCGAAAAAAGTTCTGTCTCCTAAATTTGGAAGAAGTAGAATCAGGCCTAATAAAGTCAAAAGAATCAAAAAATTATTTTTCTTTATCAATTGAATAAGTTTCATGTTTTCTTGGTTAAATTACTGTTTTTTGTGAAAACTCCAAATTGGGATGTCCAAAGGAACATCTTTTTGTACTTTAATAACTTCATAGGGACCTTCCTTAGGTCAATTATATGTTCGTGTCCTTCAAAATCCTGGTTTTCTAACAGTCTTAGAAAAATCAATACTTTCCTTATCCAGTCGGAAAATGGTGAAGGTGTTGAACAAAAGAAAAAGCCTCCTGGCTTCAGAACTCTGTTTATTTCAGATATGCAGTCACAATGCTCTATCACTTCCAAAGAAATTACTGCATCAAAAGAATTATCTTTGAATGCCATATCTCTTGCATCCATCACAAAATCCGGATCTTTTATCATCCATCTGCAGTCTTTGGATGTAAATTTGTCAATTCCAACTATATTGTATCCTTTTCTTTTAATAAGGTCGGTTATGTATCTGTCTCCACAACCTACATCAAGGACCTTTATCTTATTCTTGTCTAATTTTTTTAGACCTTTCAGTATAAGCGCTGCTCTTCTGTTTGCTACATATCTTGTGACTATGGGTTTTCTGTAAGGTCTTTTGACAAAATACATCCAAGTAAGCTTCATATATCCTTTGATAGTCTTTATCACATCAAACTTACTTTCTCCTTTCTCTCTTGCTTTAAAGGTTATCGGAACCTCATTTGCTTTATAATTTATTATCTTTGATAAAATCAATATTTCAAGAAGAAATTCAAAATTGTCTGATCTGCACAAGGGAGTTACCTTATCTATGACTTCTTTCTTGTATAATCTAAAACCTGATGTTTTATCTTTAACATCAAGTTTCCAAAGGATCTTTATTATAAAATTTGCAAGTAAACTTATCCCTCTTTTCCATAAGGCTAGTTTCTCTACTTTTCCTTCCTTTACATATCTTGATCCAATAACTATGTCTGATCTGGCTGAATCCATCTTTTTTACTAGATTTATAATCTCTTCTGGCTGATGATTTAGATCCCCATCAAGAGTCAGAATATGTGTAGCTTTCTTATTTGCTAGCTTAAATCCTTCAACAAATGATTTTTTAAATCCTCTTTTCTTGTTTGATTTGTTCAGTATGAGATCTTTCTTTGATTTTTTCATCTCATTTAGTATATCAAAAGAAGAATCATCTCCATCAATTACATAGATTAGCTCAAACGGGACCTTAAGGGATTCCATTGCAGAATAGATCCTTTCTGTCAGTTCCCTGACATTTCCTTCCTCGTTATAAATTGCTATTACGATTGATAAAAACATGATATACCCGAATGGAAGGCTATTTAAAAAGCTTTTGATTGCCTATATAAATACATAGTAACATTTTAATAATAGTTATTTTTAAGGTCAGATAATATGAAAAAAGCACTTATAACCGGAATAACTGGACAAGATGGGTCATATCTGTCTGAGTTATTATTGGAAAAAGGGTATGAAGTTTATGGCATGTATAGGCGGACTAGTATGGATGTGTTTGAAAGGGTTGAAGAGTTGAAGAGCAGGATACATCTTGTTGAAGGAGATATGACTGATGTTTCTTCATTGATAAGGATATTACAAGAAATAAGACCTGATGAAGTTTATAATCTAGCTGCACAATCGTTTGTTCCTGGATCATGGACCCAACCAATTGCAACTGGAGAAATGACTGGTCTGGGTGTGTTGAAGATCTTGGAAGCTATAAAGTTAGTTGATAAAAAGATAAGATACTACCAGGCTTCAAGCAGTGAGATGTTTGGAAAAGCTAAAGAAACACCTCAAAATGAAAATACTCCTTTTTATCCGAGAAGCCCTTATGGTGTTGCTAAAGTTTATGGATACTGGATGACTATAAATTACAGAGAAAGTTATGGTCTTTTTGCATGTAATGGTATCTTATTTAACCATGAGTCTCCAAAAAGAGGGAAGCAGTTTGTAACTAGGAAGATAACTCATTCTGTTGCAAAGATCAAATTGGGCATGCAGGAATATTTTGAATTGGGCAATATGGAAGCAAAGAGAGACTGGGGTCATGCTAAAGATTATGTTGAAGCTATGTGGCTGATGCTTCAGCAAGATGAACCTGATGATTATGTGATATCCAGCGGTGAAACTCATTCAGTTAGAGAATTTGTCGAGGCTGCATTCAAGGCTGTCGATATGAATATAGAGTGGGAGGGGAAAGGTCTTGATGAAGTTGGAAAAGTAGATGGTAAAGTTGCAGTAAAGGTAAATCCAAAGTTCTATAGGCCTGCTGAAGTTGATCTTCTACTTGGAGATTCCACTAAAGCTAAGGATAATCTAAAGTGGGTTCCTAAAATAAATTTTGAAGAGCTTGTTAAAATGATGGTTGAATCTGATCTTAAAGAGCTATCTTCTCAAAAATGAAGGCATTTATCACAGGAATAAATGGTTTTGTTGGAAATCATCTTAGTGATTTTCTTTTATCCAGGGGTTTTGAAGTATTAGGGATGGATGTTTCTGAAGGTTGTAAGAAAGGAGTTAGGTGTTATAAGGCAGATTTGTTAGCTGTTGATGAAGTAAGGGAGATTATTGATGAAGTTAGGCCTGATTATGTATTCCATCTTGCTGGATTCAGCTCTGTTAAGAAGAGTTTTGAGCAGCCTGAACTATGCAGAAAGATCAATGTGGATGGAACAAAGAATCTTCTTGATGCAATAGAAGATGTTGGGATAAATCCTAAGATACTTATAGTGACTTCTGCTGAGATCTATGGAATTCCTAAGATGATTCCCATAAAAGAAACGCATGAATTGAATCCAGACAGCCCATATGGGGAATCTAGAAAAGAACAGGAAGAGCTTTGTAAGAAATATGATAAATTAAATATAGTGATATCAAGGAGTTTTCCACATGTTGGGCCTGGGCAGCAGCCTTTGTTTGTAGTATCTGATTTTTCTAAGCAGATTGTTGAGATTGAGAAAGGAAAAGAACCTGTTATGGGGGTTGGGAATCTTGAAGCAAAGAGAGATTTTACTGATGTTAGGGATGTTGTTAAAGCTTACCTACTGGCAGTGGAAAAATGTAATAGAGGGGAAGTCTATAATATATGTTCAGGAAATGTTTATTCTATTCAAGAAGTTCTTGATAAACTGCTTTCTATGAGTGAGTTAAATATAGAAGTTGAGCAAGACGAATCTAAGATGAGGCCAAGTGATATACCTGTGCTTCAAGGAGATAATTCAAAGTTCAGGGAGAAGACAGGCTGGTCTCCTGAGATTGGTATAGAAGATACGCTGAAAGATGTTCTAAATTACTGGAGAAAGACTATATAACTTTAAATGCAAAGAAATCTTTTGTCTGGTGTGCTGGGACAAATAAATTTGAAGATGCTAATTCCTGAAGTTTTTCATTTGTCTTGTTAACTCCTAATTTTTTGGCTGTGGAGCCACTTAAAATCATATATTCATATTTATGTCTTTTAAGCCATGTGTTTAATTCAGATGCTGTCTTATTTGTTGCTGTTTTCCTGAATTCAATCACTTCACTGCACCAATCGCAGCTATATTTGTTAAGTCCGCTTATCTTTCCAGTATAATAATAAGTGAATACTTTTGTGTCTGCCGGAAGGGTCTTTAGCCACAGATATCCTTGTAGTTCATCTGTTGATGTCCAGCCAATTCCTGGAGGCCAGTTTGGCAGAGTGTTATGGTTATACTTCTGATATCCTGCTGTTGTAAATATGCCTACAAGAACTACAATAAGGATTAGTGCGGAAGGTATGCTGACCTTCTTTCCTATCTTAAATAATGCCCATAACCCTTCAGAAGATAAGAGTGCTACAGGTATCGCTAATAGGAGCCAGAATCTAAAAGTTATGAAACCTACCGGCAGATTGAATGTCATTGCGTTTACACCCAAGAAAGTAAAGATAAACCAAGCTAGGGATATTCCAATCCAGACATTTTCTTTCTTTAGTGATTCCTTGAATTTTATTAGTGCATAGATTATACCTATGGTGAGCAGTAGTGTGATAAATATACCCCACCCAACATGAATATTTATCCCTCCAAAAGGTTTTACGATAAAAAAATCATTGAATGAATATGCTTTTGTTGCTGTTCCTAAGTCTGGCCTAAAATAATTCTGGATCATAAAGGATATTTTTGAAAGGATCCCTCCTGATGCTTCTGCAGCCCCTATTTTATCAGCGTGTTTTACTGCAACTTCCATCCTTCCCGCAAGCATACCTTGGGCTTTTACTCCCCACCACATGAAAGACAATATAACTCCATAAACTTGGGCAAGAAATAAGTCAATAAGGAATTTTCTCTCCCATACACATTTAACTACAAAATAGATAAAAATCATCAAACCTATCTTTATTGCCTGTGATGGTTGAGTCAATAATATTGAAGAGATCAGGATCGCTGATACATACTTCCACTTCTTGTCTTTCTTTACCATCTCTAGACAATACATGGCTGGAAAGATCAGGATAACTACTAAAGTGTGTGCCCATATGAAATGTGTGAAGAAGCTTGGGAGTGCTGCTATGACAAATGTAGAGAATAATGCCTTATTCCTGCTTCCTGTGAATAGTTTTGTAAAAAAATAGAAGAATACAATCCCCAGGGAGAGGATAAGTCCATTAAAGAACTTAAGAGTCCACATCATAAAAGGTGAAGTCTGGTGTAAAACACCCATCAATATGCCATATCCTGGAGGGTATGGATCAAGGTATTTTAAGTTGAAATTATCAGGCTCATATGCTGTCTTCTCTGTCGCTATGTATTTAACAGACATGGAATGTGACCAAGGATCATCATCCTCAAAATAAGGGTATTTGAATGATCCCCCAACATACATGAATAGACAGAATAAAAAGATCAATAAGACAAAAAGGATGTTTAGATTTGATTTTGTGAGTTTTAAATTTAGTTTTAGTTTTAGATCGTTATTTTTTATTTTCTTGATTAGGATAAATAAAGGATATGTTATGCTCAATAATAGGAAAATTTTCCAATCCAGAGGGATGTGTAATAAGTTGAGTAGTGTTCCTAAGGCTACCAGAACCCCTATTCCAATCCCTACTCTTATCATGTTCCTTTCTAAGAAGTTCTCCGAGTTCTTCATTAGAGCTGTTGCCGTAAATCCCAGACCCCATGTGTATACAAAAAATAGTATTATCGTTGTAAGACTCACTATAAAACCCCCATAACTAGGATAAATCAGAAACATATATAAATAGTTTATCCTTTTGTGATGGTATGGATGTTGCCATAACTATACCTGCATATAATGAAGAGAAGACCCTTGGCAGAGTTATTAGAGAGATAAGAAATGTCATGGATTCTACTAAATACAAATACAAGATATTAGTTCTAGATGATGGATCCATAGATAATACATCAAAAGTTGCTAGAAAGGAGGGGGCAATAGTTGTCTCTAATCCAAGGAATCTAGGATTGGCTGAAACATTCAAAAATGAGATGAAAGAATGTTTGAAATTAAAAGCTGATGTTATAGTGCATACTGATGCTGATGGCCAGTATCCTGCAAAATTCATTCCTTTGATGATAAAGAAGATTGAGAATGGCTATGATTTTGTTCTAGGAAGCAGATTTGGAAAAGGAAAGTATAGTGGCTCTATAATGAAGAAACTAGGAAATGTTGCATTTGCTAAAGTGTTTTCCAGCTTGTTAAGAACAAAACTAACAGATACTACCACTGGATTCAGAGCTTTTACTAAGGAAGTTGCTCAGATCCCTTTAATAAATAATTTCACATATACGCAAGAACAGCTAATCAGGATCGGAAAAGCTAAGATGAGGATTGCTGAGGTTCCTATTACAACAAACAAAACAAGAAAAAGCAGATTGTTTAAGAACTCATTTGATTATGCAATTAAAGCTTGGATAAATATATTCAGGATTTACAGGGATTTTGAGCCTCTGAAATTCTTCGGAAGAATAGGAGGGTTGTTCTTTGGAGCTGGATTCCTCATAGGAATCTACTTTTTGTTCCTTCATTTCACAGGAGGGATTCGCGGACATCTTGGATTATTGTTCCTGATGCTTATCTGTCTTTCTTTAGGGCTTCAGATTGTCTTGTTTGGTTTCTTAGCTGATATGGACCCAAAATGAAAGTTTTAAAAAAATTAGTCTTTCCTTTTAAGATTCTAATAAGTTTTCTAGTTCTTTTCCTATTATTCAAGAATATTGGATTATCTGAAGTGTATGGACAAGTTAGATCTGTAAATGGAGCTTATATTTTGGGAATAGTCTTACTTTTGATCATAGTGTGGATTATCGGGACACTAAATATATTCATCTTAATTAGAAGTGCAGATATAAAGATCAAATTTTCAAAACTATTCAAATTCTTTTTAATAAGCTGGTCTATCGGTTCTTTTCTTCCGGGGAGGGTTGGGGAGTTTTACCTGCTTAGGCTTATGAAGAAAGAAGGAGTGGGATATGGGCCGTCTATGGCAGTTTCAGTGATGGATAAGCTTCTTACTTTTATATGCCTTTCAATCCTGACAGTTATAGCATTTGTAGTGCTGCTGCCTACTGAAAACATGATTAATCTGATCTTAGTTATATTGGGGTGTTTCTTACTGTTCCTGATATCTATGTCTGGGAAAGTAAGAGGTATATTGAGGAAGTATGTTTTGAGGAAATATGCAGGTAAATTTAAGGGATTCTCAAAGACCTTTTTCTTCTATGTTAAAAAGAGGAAGAAGATGCTGCTGTTGAATCTGTTATTGACATTTGTCAAGTGGCTCTTTAGTGCAGTCGCATTCTTTATAATATTCCTGGCTTTTGGTGTAAAGATCTCATTGTTTACGGTCTTAATAATAACAAGTGCAACTACCTTGCTATCATTTGTACCAATAACAATGAGCGGACTAGGAGTTAGAGAATCTATAGGAATTTTCTTATATTCTTTAATAGGTGTTGAAAAAACACTGGTATTTAGCAATTATATCTTGATGGATATCAGAAACTACTTCCCTGCTTTCTTAATATTTGTAGTTTATCTGTTTCTGAACAAAAATAAGAAATCTTAGAAGATATCTTTCTTGAACAGGATTGTCCTTAGGCCTTCCCATAAATTCTTAATATCCTGCCATCCTCTTATGGATGTAATTCTCTTCCATATATATCTTGGGTTTAAGTAAACCTGTCTCATAGCATATTTTCTCAGATTTTCCAGCTCTTTTGTAGTCATACCATGAGGTGCATAGACAGCCCTGTCATCTGTCCAGTGTCTTAAATCAAAGTCGTATATCTTTCCATATTGATCTAGGTGCTTGTAGAAATCTGATCCCGGGAAAGGTGTTGCTATGTTAAAGCTAGAGACATCTGCATTAAGCTCTTTTGCAAGCTTTATCGTTCTTAAGCAGCTCTCTCTGTTATCTCCAGGGAGACCAAGTATGTAGAACGCAGTTGTTGCGATACCTACTTTCCTGCACATCTTAAAAGCTTCTTTTATCTTTGGAACATTTACATCTTTTCTTACTATCTTTAGAACTCTTGGATCTCCACTCTCAACTCCAAAAGCTAATCTGAAGCATCCTGATTTTTTCATCTTCTTTAACAATTCTAAATCAACTAAGTTAGCTCTTGCGCTTCCTGACCAGGTAATGTCTAACTTTTCTTTTATTATCCTGCCACAGATCTCCATGATCCACTTTCTGTCTAGTACTATCAGGCTGTCCTGGAAATATATCTCTTTTGCACCATATTTCTTTATCAGATGTTTGATCTCTTCAATTACATCCTTAGGATCTCTTTTTCTGTAACTTCTTCCGAAGACACTGCAACAGAAAGAACAGTTATAAGGGCAACCTCTTGTAGACATGATCTGCATGGAAGGCAATCTTTTGTAGCTTCCTGCAAAAGGCTTGTATTTTTTTATATCTAAGAGATGCCTTGCTGGCCAAGGTAATGTATTTAGATCTTTTGTTAGAGGTCTTGGTTTTGTGTTTTTTATCTTGCCTTCTTCTCTGTAATATATGCCAAGAACCTTTTGAGGTTTCTTTATATTCTTAATAAGATCAACAATCGTCTCTTCTCCTTCTCCATAAACTAAGAGGTCTGCTCCTGTTAATTTCATAGATCCTTTTGGATCAAAAGTTGGGTGTGGCCCTCCAACCATTGTTGTCAGTTTTGGGAATTTCTTCTTTGCCAGCTTTATTATCTTAGCTGCATTATCAATCGCTATGGTTGATGAAGTTAAACCTATTATGTCAAAATCATGTTTTTTTATCCAAGCTATTACATCTTCCAGCATAGTTCCTTGTGCCTGGCAGTCTAAAATCCTTACAAAATGTTTTTCTTTTTCAAGCATTGCAGCAACTGTAGCTATACCTAGTGGAGGAACAAAAGAAGTTGAATGCCTGCTAAAGTCATATGGCGGATTTATTAAACCAATCTTCATCTTAATTTTTTGGAACCTCGAGTTGTTTATAAATCTTTTCTAAATTCTTTGATACTACTTCCCATGTATATGTTTTGACTGCTGAAGATCTTCCGTTCTTGCCTAGTTTGTTACTGAGTTTTTTATCAGTTAGCTTTAGGATTGCATCTGCAACCTCTGAATGATTGTAGTTGACCACTAGGCCGCAGTTTTCTTTCTCCACTATTCTTTTTAAAGGTTTTACGCTAGTCACTATTACTGGTTTCCCCATATACATATTTTCGAATAACTTGTGAGGGATAGTTGAATTTGTATGCTGATTTGATGTGTGAAGTATCAAACAAACATCACTTGTGTTTATGTAAGATGGGAGATACTTTTTGTTGACATATCCTGTGAATATGATGTTTTTCTCGATGTTCAATGATCTGGCTAGTTTTTGGAGACTTGATTTGTTAGGGCCATCTCCAACCAGCAATAGCTTTACTTTTGGATTTTTTTTGATCACTTCTGCCATCGCTTTTATCGCTATATCAAGACCCCTGTGAGTTCCGAATGTTCCTGTGTAAGTAACTATGAAATCTGATTTGTTTCTTTTGAAGTTTAACTTGTGATTTTTGTTATTATCAAAATAATCTGAATCTACTGAATTTCTTATTATCTCTATCTTCTTGTTTAGAACTCCTGCTTTTATGAGCCTGTCTTTTGATTCTTTGACTACAACTAAGATCTTGTTTGAATATTTCCAGCTTAGTTTTTCCTGTCTTTTGTATACCCAGACTGCCAGATTAAGTATAATCTTTTTCAGAAAAGGATAGTTAGTGTGTGCTTTCATCGCCTCTGGCCAGTTTTCATGCATGTCAAAGATAACTTTCTTCTTATATTTTCTTGCAACTGCCAATGTTGTCCTTGCAAGAGGCAGGTCGTGCACGTGGATTATGTCGTAGTTGTGTTTTTTTATCAATAGATCTATTGTTTTATACCAATCTGATCTGAATAGATGATCTATGTTATTGAACAGTATCCTGTTGATTATTCCCAATGAGTCCTTTACAGGGTTCTGAGATTTTGCTATGTGTTGTTTTTTCTTAAGTATTGGGTTGAATTTAATCATTAACCTGTTGAATATGCCCGATATCCCTCTGAATTGAGGATTTATCCTGTGAACTTTGACTCCTTCTACAATCTCGTAGTTGGGCTTGTTATTTAGATTTAAGCAAAGAAGATGTAGATCATATCCTTTTTTAACTAATGTTTTTGCTTCTTTCTCTACTCTTGGGTCAGGAGGATAACTTTCCGGTAAAACCATCAGAATCTTCATTTTTTTACCTCTTTTAGTTTCTCTAAGTATAGTGATAATGCTCTGTACATCCATGCCTGGTTCCATCTGAAGAATACCATCTTGTTATTTTTTCCGTTCTTGAAAAGTTTGTAGTAGAACTCGTCCTGTCCGTTGAAGAACTTATCTAATGTGAAGTCAATCTGTTTTTTTGTAAATTCTAGATCGTCAAGTTCTGCAGCAGTTATTATTCCTTGAGCCACGTCGTGGATATCTACAGGATATGATTGAGAAGGTGACCATTTTGGTATAACTCCATTAAAAAGTTTGTTTTTGTAGAAGTTGTAGCCTTTTTTTATGGAAGATTCTGTCTTTTTTTCTTTTTTTATCTTATTTATCCAATTTAATGCTATCAATATGAAACCAGTATGCCTGTTATCTATCTTCTGTTCATATCCTTCTGGAACAGGAGGAGCTACATAATGCCATGATCCATCTTTATTCTGGATGGAAGTTACAAATGATTTTGATCTGTTTATCAAAGAAGAATAATCTTCTTTGCTGTATCTGTTTAATCTTGTTAGGTATGCACAGACATATGAAGATATATTTGTTATACAGTACTTATCTAATTTAGTGTAATGGAAGCAGATCCCTTCTTTTCTTTCTGTGTATCCGTTCTCTTTTATGAAGAAGTCTGCGATGTCCTCACATATCTTTAATAATGACTTTTCCTTAGTTATCTCATAATGATCCATCAATGCGTGGCCTATTTCTGCTGTTACGATCGCTAATGGATAATCTTTTGGATATCTTGGTTTGCTTCCCCATTCAAAAGGCCATCCCCAGCAATGATGCTTGAATTTTTTGTTCCTGTTTTTTATCAATAGATCGATCAGTTTTTTGTTTTCTTCTAGATATTCTTTGTTTTTTGTCGTCTTATAGAGTGAAATATTCCCTCTGATTATTAGGCCAATCGCTTTTGGGATCACCCTTCCTTTAAACCCTTTAAAGAATATCTTACTTACTCTGCTATGCAGAGGTTTTAGTATGCTTCTTAATTTTTTTATCGCTTTGAATCTTCCTAGTTTGAATACTTTTTCATCTAGGAAATAAGGATCTATGCCTCTGTAATTCTCCTTCTTGAACCAAGCTCTTAGATTTTCACATATCGTTTTTAAGTCTGGGTCTGGTAGTCTTGGTTTTTTGGTTATTTTTGGGAGAATATATTTGATATAGAATGCATATCCTTTTCCTAAGGCTTTTAATATTATCGGAGGTAATCTGAAGAATAAATTTCCTCTGATCCTGACAAATTTTGTCTTTATGAATCCTCCTCTCATCTCTTTCTGAACTAATGGGCTTTTTCTGTATTTGAAGAACTCTTTTAGTGTTAACTTTTTTGCTTTGACTTGTTTTTCTTTTATTAATCTTTGAAATAGTTCTTCTCCTTTTTCTGTTCTTGTTATCACTAAAGACCAATTTGGTTTTGCATCTCCAACAGCTATATCTGCGAAATGATTGCTATAGTTTTTGCAATATAGGCATTTTGGATAACTGAAGAAAAAAGAGAGCCACCATTTACTTACCTGGATTTCTTTTCCGTTCTTTAATTTGATAAGTAGTTTTTTTGTTTTTGGTGCTCTATGGTCCATGTAAGCTATGTCTTCCTTCTTTAGGTTGTATTTCTTGAAAATGTATTCAAGAACTTTTGGAGAAGAATTTAAGCCGCAGAATAGACCCACCTTTAGGGAGTCTTTTGGCGCCATTGCAATCTGGCATGGGAGACCTACAACTGCAGCTGGTCTCTTTAATTTTTTTATAAGATGATTCTGAGGTATAAAGATATACTTAGAACCTGCTGAACTTATGATCTCTTTCTTTGTATTTGCTATGAATGCTTCTGCTTCATAAGGGTTTTTCTTAGACATCCTTGAAACTAGTGCCTGTTTGATTATGCCTTTTTCCTTTGCATAAGTCAATAAAGTAGTCACTATGTCTCCGCTACCTCTTCCGCTCTTTAGACTTTTTACATTAGTCTGTGCAAGATATAGCCCTATGTAATTGCCTAACATTTTATGGTCCTTTGGCCCCCTAACCTTGTCTTTTAACATTTTACTGTTCTTTAAAAACCTTTTGAAAACCTTTATAAATACGCCTCTTTTTTAGAGGAAGTATGGGAGATAAGATATGTGTACTTGGATTAGGGTATATGGGGCTTCCTACTGCAAGCCTTTTTTCTAAGAATTGTTATGATGTTGTGGGTGTTGATGTAGATAAAAATAAAGTTGATTCTTTGAATAAAGGGGAAGTGTATATTGATGAAAAAGGCCTGAATGAGCTTGTAAAAGGAGCTATAAGCTCAGGAAGGTTTACTGCAAAGGGAGAGATAGAAGAAGCAGATGTGTTTATCATTGCTGTTCCTACTCCATTGGATAAAAAGAATAATAAAGCTGATCTGAAGTATGTAATTTCTGCCAGTGAGATGATCAAATCTGTTCTGAAAAAAGGGAATCTGGTTATATTAGAGTCAACAGTTCCACCAAATACATGCAAAAATGTTATAATCCCTATTTTAGAAGATGGACTTAAGGCTGGATCTGATTTTTTTATTTCTCATTGTCCTGAAAGAGCAATTCCAGGAAATACTCTTCATGAATTGATAAATAACGACAGGATAATTGGTGGGTTAGATGAAGAATCATGCAATAAGACTAAGAAACTGTATTCCTGCTTCTGCAAGGGAGATATATTCTTGACTGATCTGACAACTGCTGAGACTGCAAAGCTGATGGAAAACACTTACAGAGATGTTAATATCGCTTTGGCTAATGAGCTAGCTAAGATCTCCGAGAAGTTTAAGATAAGCGCATGGGAAGTTATTGAACTTGCCAACAAGCATCCGAGAGTTAATATACACTTGCCAGGTCCTGGAGTTGGTGGGCATTGTATTGCGATAGATCCTTGGTTTTTGGTAGAGAATACAGATGCTGATCTGATAAAGACTGCGAGAAAGATAAATGATTCTATGCCAAATCATGTATTTAAGATAATTTCTGAAGAACTAAAAGATGTTAAAAATCCAAAGATTACTGTTCTTGGAGCTGCGTATAAACCAGATGTTGATGATCCTAGAGAGAGTCCAGCTATTGAGTTGATCAAATTATGTGAAAAAGAAAAATGGAACGTTAGTGTTACTGATCCACATGTTAAATCATTTGAATCTGATATCATTGGTATTGATGAGGCAGTTGATGGGGCTGATTGTATAGTTATTGTTACAGACCATAAAGAGTATCATAAATTATCTCCAAAAGATTTGGTGGGAGTTAAGAATAAAGTAGTGATAGACAGCAGGAATTGTATCGATAAAAGAAAGTTTGAAAAAGAAGGGTTTAAAGTTATTGTTCTGGGTGATTATAGATGAAGATTGCTATTGTTTTTGGAACAAGGCCTGAAATAATAAAGATGTATCCCTTGATTGTTGAGTGTGTTAAAAGGAAGCTTGATTTTTTTATAGTTCATTCAAACCAACATTACTCTGAAAATATGGACAAAATATTCTTTGATGAGTTGGATCTGCCTCAACCAAAATATAATCTAGGTGTTGGGTCCGGTACTCATGGCAACCAAACTGGAAATATCCTTATGAAAGTAGAGGATGTTTTTATCAAAGAAAAGCCAACCCATGTTTTGGTGCAGGGAGATACTAATACTGTGCTTGCTGCTGCATTGGCTGCTACTAAATTACAGATAAAATTAGGACATGTTGAAGCTGGGCTGAGGAGCTATAATAGAACCATGCCTGAGGAGACAAATAGGATAGTTACTGATCATATATCTGATTTTCTTTTTGCGCCTACAGAAAAACAGAAGGAGATATTGCTTAAAGAAGGGATCAGTGAGGATAAAATATTTGTTGTTGGGAATACTATTGTTGATTCTGCCCTAAGCAATAAAGAAAAAGCAGAAGAGAAGAGCAGTATTCTAAAAGATCTTGAATTTGATTCTAAGAGTTATTTTTTAGTTACAGCGCACAGAGCAAATAATGTTGATATTAAAGAGAATCTGATTAAGCTAATGGATTCTCTTGATGCTGTTGCTAAGAAGTACAAAGTTCCTTTATTGTATCCTGTGCATCCAAGGACTAAGAAGAAGATAGATGATTTTGGAATTAAAGTAAGTGAGGATATTAAATTTATTGATCCTGTAGGTTATATGGATTTTATAAGTTTAGAAGTAAATGCTAAGCTAATACTGACTGATTCCGGAGGGATACAGGAAGAGGCATGTATATTTGGTGTTCCTTGTGTAACTTTAAGAGATGATACAGAGAGACCTGAGACAGTTGATGTTGGAGCAAATATGCTAGCTGGACTTGAAAAAGACAAAATGATCAGTTCTGTCAATAAAATGCTGAAGAAAAAAGGTGATTGGGAAAATCCATTCGGTGATGGAAAAAGTGCTGAGAAGATAATTGATGTTTTAAAAGAAAATTCTTAATATTCATTTCCACCATACTTTTTATCTGCTTCTATAAGTTCTTCTTTACTGCCTATATCAAACCATTCTCCCTTTACGATGTATGCGTATACTGGTTTTTTTGAGATAAGATATTTTATAAATTCTCCAGAATTATCTAGTTTTGGGTTTTCTCTAAGGCAATTCTTTATTTCCTGAACATCTTCTTTCTTGAAAAGATAAATTGCTGTTGCTGCAAGTGAAGATTTTGGTTCTTCCGGTTTTTCTTCAAAATTAATTATTTTTTTATCTTGATCCTGAAGTATAGTTCCAAATTTGTGAGATAACAGTTTTGGATCTTCCAAATCCCTTACTGCAAGAATTGAAGCATCTTTCTCTTTTTTAACTGAAATCAAATCCTTTAAGTCAAATTTGAATAGATTGTCGCCTGCAACAACAAGTAAATCATCATCTATTTTTTCTTGTTCTATTACAAAATTGATATCTCCAACAGCCCCAAGCCTGTCTTCGTTTGAAAGGGTTCCATCATTTATTATCTTTATTGATTTATTTGAGCTGTATCTTAAGAGCCAACCATCAAAATGAATTTTGAACTTATCATTTGTTACTATGTAGATTGTATCTATTTCATCTATTTTCTCTATTTTCTCTATAGTCCTCTCTATCATGGGTCTGTTTCCTAAATTCAACAGAGGTTTTGGTTGATTTAAGGTTAAAGGATATAATCTAGTGGCATAACCTGCAGCAAGAATTATAGCTTTCATCACTATTTACCTCTACCCACACCGATATAACTAAATCCAAGTTCTTTCATCTCTTTTGGATCGTAGATATTTCTTCCGTCAACTATATTTGGATGTTTAAGAAGTTCTTTTACTTTCTTCTTGTCTAGGTTTCTGAATTCATCCCATTCAGTTACGATTATGAGTGCATCGCAATCTTTTACTGTTTCGTATGGGTTTTTGCAGAATTCAATATTTTTTGTAGCTTTCTTGGCATTTTCTTCAGCTACTGGGTCGAATGCTCTTATTTGTGCCCCTAACTCTTGTAGTTCTTCTATGATAACTAATGAAGGGGCTTCTCTGATATCATCTGTTTTCGGTTTGAACGCTAGGCCCCATATCGCTATTGTCTTGTTTTTTAGATCTGGAATCAATTTTTTTAGTTTTGGTATTAGTGAACGTTTTTGTTCCTGGTTGATCTCGTCAGCTGCATTTATTATCCTGAAGTCATATCCATTTTCATATCCTGTTGTTATCAGAGCCCTTACATCTTTTGGAAAGCACGCTCCTCCATAACCTACCCCTGCCTGTAAGAATCTTGAACCAATTCTTTTATCTAATCCCATACCTCTTGCAACAGCTTTTACGTCTGCACCAACCTTTTCGCAGAGATTTGCTATTTCATTGATGAATGAGATTTTTGTTGCAAGGAATGAATTTGATGCATATTTTATCAATTCTGAGCTTTTTGGAGTTGTTATCAGTATTGGGTGGTTTGTTCTTTCTATCGGTTTGTATATCTTGAGCATTATTTCTTTTGCTTTTTCTGAATCAACCCCTATAACTACTCTATCTGGAACCTGAAAATCTTTTATAGCGCAACCTTCCCTCAGAAATTCTGGATTTGAAACTACATCAAAACCTGTTTTGGATTTTTGATTCTTTTTGATTATTTTTTTAACTCTTTCTGCTGTTCCAACCGGAACTGTGCTTTTGTTAACAATTACTTTGTAAGAATTAATGTATTTTCCTATGTCTTCTGCTACCTGGTCAACATATTTTAGATCTGCTTTTCCATCATGACCTTGTGGAGTTCCTACTGCTATGAATACTACATCTGATTTTTCAACTCCATCTTTTATTGAAGTTGTAAATATTAATCTTTCTTCTTTTGTATTTCGTTCAACCAGATCTTTAAGGCCAGGTTCATAAATAGGTATAATCCCTTTTTTTAGTTTGTCTACTTTTGATTTGTCAACATCAACACAAATTATATTATTTCCTAAGTTTGCGAGACAAGTACCAAGAACTAAACCAACATACCCTGTGCCAATAACAGTTATATTCATTTTTACACCTCAAATCGATAGAAAAGATTGTTGCTTTAAAAAATTATCTTATTATAATAAAAGAAAGGTGGACAGCTTTCTAAGGTTCCCGCACAGAAGTGCAGTACAACTTAAAACGGAGGCTTGCTTAACTTCCGAGTTCGAAATGGGATCGGGTGAACCAAGCCCCTATGGCCGTCCATGAGCTAGGAATCTGGGGTTGTTTATAAAGCTTATGCTAAATTTTAGTTAGTTTAGCTATGTAGAAACCTTGTGTTTTGGTCAAATTAGGCCAAAAACGCCTTGTTTTTGCTATTTCCTTGCTTAATTGCTTTTTTTCTATGGTTGTAAGGCCTTCTGAGCCTAATTTAATATCTATTTTTTCCAATTTTAGTTTGAGATTTTGAATAGCCCATTCAATCATGAATTCGTCTTCTTCAGGCTCTAATGAACATGTTGAGTAGACCAAAGTTCCTTTTGGTTTTAGGCAATTTACAGCTGATTTTAAGAGTGATTTTTGGATATCTGTGTTCTCAGTCACATCATTTGGGTCTCTTTTTTCAAGCCAGTCTGGGTCTGTAGCGAAGTTTCCAGAGCAAGGAGCATCGAGTAATATTTTGTCGAATTGTAGGTTTAAGTCTGAAGCATATCTTGCATCTTTGTTATAAGTTATTGTGTTCTTTACGCCGCATCTCTCTAGGTTGTTTCTTAGTGCTTTTAGACGTTCTGTCCTTATGTCTAAAGCTATGATCTCTCCTTGGTTTTTCATCAGCTGGGCAAGCTGAGTTGTCTTGGAACCTGGAGCTGCACACATGTCAAGAACTAAGTCTCCTGGTTTTGGATCTAAGGCTAAGGCTGAGACTTGAGATGCAACTTCCTGGATGTACATGTATCCATGTAAGTATTCTTGTGTTGATGCTAATGAGAAATTTTGTTTTTTTATCCTGTAGCAGTTTTTTATCTCTGGAACTTTTTCAATGTTAACTTTTGATTTTAATTGACTTATCATTTTTTTTTCATCTATCTTTAATGTGTTGATCCTTATAGAGGAATCTAGTTTAATCTTTTTTGGATCTATGTCCTGGCCAAATCTTCTGTATCTCTCTAAAAAATAGTTTTTCATTATAGCTCAACTGTGATTGTCTTTTCTTTCGGATTGAAATCTTTTATTGTCTTATTTCCTTTTAGCTTTTCTTTGATCTCTTTTGCTGAGAATTTTGATCTTGCTTTTGTTAGTTGTTTCAGGATGTCGTTTACCTGCTGATAGCTGTTGTATATTGCTTCTGCTTTTTCTCTCTCCTGTGTTTCTTTTTTTTCTAATTTCTTTATTGTTGATTCTTGTGCTTCTATTATCCTCTTTACCTTGTCTATCTCTTTGTTTTTTGTCTTTAGCTGTTCTGCTTCTGCTGTCTCTTTCTGAGCTTGTGTTAATCTTGAGTCGAGAAGCTCGTTGAAAGACTGTTGATCTGTTTTTTCTGATTTTTTTGATTCTAATGAGAAAGGGATCATTTCTGAGCCTGTTGTTGAAGGAGTAATCTTCTTGTTTCTCAGTGATTTTAATGAGCTGAAAAGCTCTTTTGTCTGTTTTAGTTTTTTTGGAGCTATGTTTTTGTCAATATCTGCTAAGAAGCATATCTCTTCTGCATAAAACCCGCCTAATCCGAGATCCATGGCTAAGGCCTTTACTACTGATTCCTTGTCTGATGTCTTTAATAGTTTTGCCAGGTCTTTTTCTGTCAGTTTTAGGAAATTTAGCTCTCTTACTGGGTGGATGTATTTCTCTTTTGGTTTTATTGTCCTTTCTTTCCAAGTCTGATAGTCTATTGCTGAGAGAATCTCTTTGTCTTTTAGCAGAATTATGTTTCCTTTGCTGAAAAGCTCGATGATTAGGGAGTAACTTTCTTCTTTTGTCTCAAATACTAATTCTGTTATTCTCTCAAAATTAAGCTGAGTTATGGATCTCAGACGGGCATTTGTGAGTTTTCTTCTTAGATAAGTGCAGAATCCTGATGGTTGCTGCTGTTTTGGCTTATAGTTTGTTATATAGATGAAATTTGGAACTGAGATTCTCAGGATTTTTTTTCCTGTGTTCGGTATGTGAAGTTGTAGAAGAAGTTCTGTTTTTTCCGGATGATATATCTTGTCTACTTTTCCATCTATTAGGGACTTAAGTTCTTTTGTTATGTAGTGCAGTTCTAAAGCTGATACTTGATTTTTCATAGAAAAAGAAAAAGAAAAAAAGAATATATAAATGTATCTGAGATTATTCGAACTCTCCCGGAAGAATTACGTCCTTGTCGTACTTTTCTTTAGCTTCAACTAATCTCTCTTTCTGTTGCTGTATGTGGTCATGAAACACCTGAGGAATTCCTTCTTCTTCCTTGTAGGTTGCTTCCATCCTGTCCATCCTTTCTAAAAGCTTGTCTATCTTTATTGAGAACTGCTGTTTGTATTCGTCTTCTGTGTATTCTCTGTCGAAGATCTGTTTGAATAGTGCTTTTAGATCATCGTATTTCGGGATATGACCAATTGGAGTTTCAATCGCTTCGTATTCGTTATGAACTCTTCCCTCCATCCATACAACCCATACTTTCTTGTCTACTTTTTCGTTAAGGAACTTTCCGTCTTCCTTAAGGAAATAGTTTGTTGAGAATATCAAAGGAGGTTTGTCAAGAGTCTCTCCAAATTTAAGATGATTCTCTATGTATGTAGCAAGAGGTACTGTCAAGAATTCTATGTTGGACATCGGATTGTGTTTTCTTACTCCTGTAGGTCTTCCGACAACTGTTGCTGTAGTTTCTGACTCAATTGCACTTCCAATAAAAACTCCGTGAGCCCAACTAAGAGACTGAACAACTGGAGGAGATGTGTCTGAATCTCTTCCACCATAGATCATTCCTGATACTGGGACGCCTTCTGGATTGTCAAGATGTTCATCTGCATTGTCAAGTTCATTTATCCTTATCGTGTACCTTGCATTTTTGTGTGCAGGGCTGATTGCGTTTCCTTTATCGTCCTGTTTGCCTTCTTCCCAGTCTCCAGAGAAGTTCTCTCCTTTTGATGGAATATCTTGGCCCATGTTTAACCAATAAGGTGTTCCATCAACATCCAATACATTTGAGAAGATCAGTTCTCTAGGTGTTGTCAGTGATTTGTAGATCAATGGGTCGTCTGTTGGATTTACATCAGCGATTATCCCGAAGATTCCCTGTTCAACGTTAACAGCATAGGAAATACCATCTTCTCCAGGTCTGATATATGCAATATCATCTCCTACAATCGTCTGTCCAGGAATCATAGCTGTACTTGTCTTTCCGCATGCACTTGGGAATGCTCCTGTAAAGTATGTGATCCTGTCTTTTCCTTCAGGTTTTACACCCATGATAAACATGTGTTCGCACAACCAATCTTCTTTGTTTGCCTTGCCAATAGCAAGCCTTAGTGATAGTTTCTTCAATCCTACGCTGTTTCCTGCATATTGGTTGTTGATTGTAAATACCCTTTCTTCTTCTAGATCCATATAGACTCTTCTTTTGTCTACATTCTTGGTATTTTTTCTTTCATCTACTTCTCCTGATGAGTGTATGAAGTGAAAGAACTCTCCTGAACCATTTAGGTTCTTGAATTGATTGTATCCCTGCCTATATAACATGTCTTCGCTGTGTACTACATATGATGAATCTGTCATCTGAAGAGCTGGAATCGCAAATTTTGAATTCTCCGGACCCAGGCAGTAGAACTTAACAAGCATCTCTCTTCCTTCCATGATTCCATCAAGCATACCTAGAACTTCTTTAAGTCCTTCTTCTCTGTCTAGAGTCTTTATCGCTTTGCTTAATTTCTTTCCAGGGGGCAGAAGAACTCTTGTGTTCTCTAAATCTCTACCCTGATCATTGATCCCGTCAAAATGGATGGTGTGTCCTTCGGTGGATAATTTCTTCTCTTCTCCATTCTTTACTGCTAAATCTCTTGCGTACTGCATATCCTCTTCAGAATCTGTAAGAACTGTAACCTTGCTTGGTTTGCATAAGTTAACATATTTCTCAACTATTTCCATTACCTTTGGGTTGTTTACAGCCTCTAGCTTTGCTAGATTTGCTTCATCTAAAATGTTTTTATCGATGTTCATGTTTATTCCTCCTTACAAGCTTTGTAGATATTATCAAACATCTCTGGAATCAGGTCTTTGCTGACTGCTGAGAATGCAACTCTTATTATGTTGCCCATAGCGATGATTCCGGTGTCGTATTTCTCTAAAAGTTTTTTTCTTATGGTTTCTGCATCTAATCCTTCTTTGAGTTTTAGACACATAAAATATCCTGAGTTGAACGGAAGCGGCTCGAATACTTCTTTGTATTCTTCATGTGAGCTGATTGTTTTTTCAACTTCGTCAAATCTTCCTTTCAGTGTGTTGTATTTCTCCTGTTTCTCATCTTTGTATTCTGGTGATGAGAAAGATTCCAAGACTAAAGACTGGGAAATGTGCGGTGCGTTGGAAATATTTCCTCTTATCGCTCCAGCTGCTTTTGATTCAAGAGCATCTGCTGCTTCAGCATTTATTCCTTTTGATGCAAAAGTCATGAATCCTGTCCTGAATCCCCATACGTAGTCTTCTTTTGTAGCTCCGTCAAGTTTAACTGCAAGAACTTTCTCATGAAGGTCTGCAAGTTCTGCAAAGATAGATTCTTTGTAGATTCCATCTTTGTATACTAAGCCGAAGTATGCGTCGTCAACTAAGACAACTATGTTGTTTCCTGCTTCTGCTGCTTCTTTGATTGTTGCTATGATTGACTTCATGTCATCGTCTGTTGGGGTGTACCCTGAAGGGTTATTTGGGAAGTTTAATAGCAGGACTCTTTTTCCTGGAGATCCTGATGTTAGAACTTCTTTAAGTCCTTCTGTGTTGAAAGCTCCTTCTTTGAAGCATTCAAAGTTCTTGATCTTTGTCTTATACCCATTTATGAATACAAGCTTATAGTTTCCCCAGAATGGATTAGGTATGATTATGTTTTCTCCCTCCTCTAGGAAAAGATATGCTGCTATGCTTAGTCCGTGAGTAAGAGCGTTTGTCACTACAGGCAGCGAAATTGTCTTATCCTTTAGTGTTGGATTCTTATCATAAAGCATCTCTTTCCATTTAGCTCTTAGTTCCTTTTTTCCGAAACTCGGAGCATATGGAAAGGCATCTTTTGGTCCAATGCTGATGTTCTTTGCTATAGAATTAAGACGCATTGGTGATCCATCATCTTCTACTGCTATTCCAATTGTTGCGTTGATCTTCTTGCCTTTAGCTTCTGCTGTCTGGCCTAAGATGCCTAATTTCGGGAAGAAAATAGCTTTTCCTCTCTCTGAAAGCATCTCCACTATGTTAGAATTATTTGCTGTTATCTTATCGTTTAACTCTTTTGCTTGGTTGTTTATTTCCATTACCACTCACCCTAAGGGTAGTGGCCAAACTGCTAATATTTAAACGTTTTGATGTATCTATTACGAGAATCGTATGCTTTAGTTTTTTTGCCTCTGAAAGGCAGATTTCGAAGATCTCTGCATCAAGATTTTCCCTTATTTTTGCCTTGTTGTATCTCTTCCTTTTTAGACGTTTTTCCAGGACTTTTAGGTCGGTTCTTGTTATTATGCAGAGATCTATGTATCTTTTTGGGATAAAATGGACCATATGGGAGTCGATTATAATGTTGTCTTTGGAGTCTTTTATTATTTTTATGAGGAATTTTGATAATTTTCTCTCATCTACGATCTTTGAATGTCTTTTTTTGTCGTAGCCTTCTGATAACTTGTGTTTTGTTATTAATCTTTTTACGTCAATGTATTTGTATTTCAGTGTTTTTGAGAGCTTTTTTGACAGAAATGTCTTACCTGTGCCAGGAGTTCCAGAAATAGCTATGATCATTTTGATTTCTTTATCTTGTTCTTTTTGTCAAAAAGCTTATGCTCAAAGTTGACTATCTTGTTCAAGTAGTTTAGCTTGTATGCTTTCTGTAAGAACCAGACAAATACGAAAAGCAAAGCACCATAGCTAAGCAAGATTGCAAGTTCGCTTAGGAGTTCGATCACAGGTGGGTTGAATAAAAGGACTTTTCTCAACAGAGATTCTGATATGACGAAAGGATTGAAACGTGCTATCTGAGAGACGTACTCTGGCATAGTCTCTAGCGGCAGGATTGTGCTTGATAGTAATAGCAGGATTGTTCCTATCGAGATTGATGCTAAGGTTGCTGTTTCTTCTGAATTGAAGAGATAACCTATTGCCATGCCTATGAATGTGAATAAAGAAGTTATTATTAAGAGTAATAATGAGATATTAAGGAAGCTTGAAAGAATGTTTGTTTTGAAGAAATAAGAAGAGACTGCTAATATTATGACTACTTGAAGCATCACCAGTATAATGTTTGTAAAATATGTTCCGAGGATGAATGTAATGTCTTTTATCGGAGTGATAAAGTTCCTAAAATGTGCTGGAGAATGTTTTTCCATCATTATTATTGTTGTAGATAGCAAGATACTTATGAACATTATAACTAAGACCGCTAAGCTTGGGAATAAGTAGTTAAGCTGTGTATTCTGCTGTGTTACTGGCTTAATCGTTGTTGTTATTGGATTTACTATGTCTTCTACATTTGTAACCTGGATAGAAGCTATTGCTGAGTCAATTGAATTTAGTGTTGTTTCTAAGTTGTTTAAGTTGTTTAATGATGAATCTATAAGGCCTTTTGCTATCTCTATGTCATTGTTTGATTCAAGCCTTGTTGATGATGCCTGATCTAAGTTAGATTTTATCTTATCTATAGAACCTTCGAAAGAAGATATGATTGCGTTCATATCAGCCCAGCTTGTTGCTGAGATGTTTGTGCTTCTATTGAATTTATATCTTATTGAATTTACGTTTGCCTCTATAGGCGGAAAATTATCTAATACATCCAGTTTTTCTTCTTCTAGTGTGTTGTTGAGCTTCTCTATCTTTCTCTGAGTTAAGTTTAGGCTTGTTGAGATTTCACTAAGCCTTGTAGCTGTATCTCTTTGTAACGAATCTATCTCATCCTTTATCTGCTGGTTCTTTGTTGTTATGTCTGAGATTTTGAAACTTTCTTTGTCAAGAGAGAGATCTAATTTTTCCAATTCGTCTTTTATTTTTTGGATCTGAGATTTTACATCTGAGATCTGGGTGTTCATTGAGGATAAAAGAGGTTTTTTCTCAAATATTGATGCTCTGGTGTATTCAAGCTTGTTTATCAATACATTTGTCAAGTCTTCGCTTACTTCTGATTCTGTTGCAGACATCTTTTCAGTTATTGTATCTACAATCGCCCAGACTAAATTTATCTTTGAGTAATCTATGTGGAATGTTATCTCATTCGTTACGTTTTTGTCGTCAAAAGAAAGATCTCTGGGGAAGACTATACATGTATGAGTCCTTCCCTGTTTTATCTCATCTACGCATTTTATCTCAGAATCGAACTGTTTTACATTGAAGTTCTTCTCAGATAGTTTATCTACAAAGGAATCTGTAACATTGCTGTATTCAGGAGAATATATGCCTATGTTTAGGTTATATGTGTTTGAAGTGTCAAATGCAATTCCGACTAGGAAAATCAAAAGTAAGGGCCCTAATATTATGACCAATGCAGAAGATTTCGATCTAGTCAAAAGCTTGAAATTCTTCTTTATGATCTTTGTTATTACGTTCATTTTAGGTTAACTGACTTGCTTGTGAGGGATTCAAATACCTCTCCAAGTGATGGCTTATTTACATAAACATCTATGAGTTTTTCATGCATGCCTTCTAATATATGAAGAAGCTTATGGAGAGTTGATTCTGCTTTAGGTGTGTAGATGATTATCTTTGTACCTTTGTTGACCATCTTTTTTACAGCTAAAGATCTGTTTTTTCTTAGTTTTTTGTAGATTACATCATATTTTCCTGGGCTTGTCTCAAGATGGATCTCTTCATTTTTGGAGAACCTGTCTTTTAGTTCATCTGGTGTTCCTACTTCAAGCATATGTCCATTATGCAGAACTCCTACCCTGTCACATAACAATTCTACTTCTTCCAGAAAATGTGAAGAAACAAGAACAGTTGTTCCCTGCTTGTTGATATTTTTAATTATATCCCACATCTGGTTTCTTAGATGAGGATCTAAGTCTGCTGTCGGTTCGTCCAGGATCAATACTTTTGGGTTGTGGATAAGTGCACATGCTATGGAGAGTCTTTTCTGCATACCCCCTGAAAGTGAATCTCCAACTGTGTCTTTTGCATCATATAGATCAACAAGTTTTAGCAGATATTCTGTGTTCTTTTTTCTGATATCTTTCCTTATCTTGTATAATGATCCAAAATGATCGAGGTTCTCTTCTGCAGTAAGTTTAGGATAGAAAGAGGGATTTTGAGGAGCGAAACCAAATATCTTTCTTACCTCTAAAAGATCTTCGAATATAGAGATTGAATATTTTGTGGGGAAGGTTGGATGATTGTATAATATCTTTCCTTCTTCAGGTTCTAAGAATCCGATCAATGAATTTAGAAGTGTTGTTTTTCCGGATCCACTTAGCCCAATAACTCCAAAGACCTCTCCTTTCTTAATGTCTAAGTTGACATTATTTAGAACTGATTTCCTGTTAAAGCTCTTTTTAACCCCTTTTAACCTAATAATTGGCTGTGACATACAAATAATAATATCAACTCCCTTTATAAACTTTTTGTCCTTTTAAGAGGGCAAAGAAAGCAAGATTTTTATAGAATTGGGCCTTGGAAATCAAATAGGTGGTAAGATGCAGTGTGATATGTGCGGCAAAGAAGGGGAGCTGTATAAAGCGAAAGTAGAAGGAGTAGAGATGAATGTCTGCGATAGATGTTCTAAGTTTGGAAAGGTTGTCAAGAAAGTGAACGTGGAAGTTGCTGAAGCTAAAAAAATATTTAGAAGAGAGGTAAAAGCTGAGAAAGAGATCGTTGAGAGTGTTGTTGAAGACTGTGGTGTTAAGATCAAGAAAAAGAGGGAGAAAATGGGTTTGAAACAAGAGGAGCTGGCCCAGAAGATTGCTGAGAAAGAATCTATGGTCCATAAGATAGAGAGCGGTAAGATGATGCCTTCTATGAAATTAGCTAAGAAGTTGGAGAGATTCTTGGAGATTAAGCTTGTTGAATTTGAAGAAGAGGAAGAAAGTCCGATAGTTCCAAAAGGAACTGGTGGTGGGTTGACCATAGGAGATATGATTAAGATAAAGAAATGATCAGATGTATATGTTATATTCCTGGTTTTCGTATTCCTTGTGGAATATTTTTGTTTTTGTTGTGTTTAGTTTTGATATAAGTTCGTTCTTCTGTTGATAGCAGATATCATCAAAATATTCACAAGGAAATGGGTCTGGGGTGTATATGATATAATTGCATCTGTCTTTTAATTTGTCGAAAAGTAAATTTGCTTCAAAAGCAGAGTTGTAGAATGGTATGAAGAGCTTATCTGTGTATGCAACTGGTACAGGATCTGTGGTGAATATGCAGTTTGTTTCTTTGTCTATGAAGTATCTGTAGAATTCTGCCTGTATTTCTGGCTCTTCTGTGACTTTCCACCAATTATGAAGCCTTATGTCTTCTTTTATCGCTAAAAATGATGAGAAGGCTATGAATATTGCGATGATTATCAAGATTGGTATTTTTATAGCTTTTATCCTTAGTCTATTTATCCTTCTGATCAATTCAACAATTCCAAAAGAAGAAAGTGTTGCAAGAAGTGGGAGAAATACAAGTGAGAATCTCAGCTGTTTGTTTGACGTGTACGTAAAATATAGGAGATAGAATGCAAGGGAGATTAAAATTATCTTTTTATCTTTCTTTAATTTCTTCTGCAATATGAAAAATAACCCCATTATGAGAAATATGAATATTAAATTATCTTTAATAGGTTCTATGATGTAATACAAAATATCGTGCAGTATTGAGGATGCTGCATGCACTGGATTTCCTTGATGTCTAAGTGCAAGTATGAATGGATAGAATGGGTTTATGTAAATAACTAAGTTGAATATAAGATGAGGTGTAGTTGTTATAATAAAGGAGACCAGGATCTTCTTTATGTTTTGGATGCGTTCTTTTTTCTTTTGAAGCAAATATACAGAAAGGAGCACTGCTGGAAGCAATATTCCTTGAGGAAATCTTGTCAGAAACGATAATGCTGTAAAGAATCCAATCAAATAGGGGCTCTTTTTTCTTATAAGAAGAAGGATTGCAAACATGGCAAATACTGTTGAAGGGATTCCTGTCATTATCTGTGTGCTGTTAAAGAAGAAAACAGGTGTTATTGCTATAATTATTGAGCTTATTATCGCTACTTTTTTATCGAAGATTTCTTTGGCCAATAGGTATGTTAAGTATAAGTATATCAAGCTGAAAATAAGGGCAATTAGTTTTCCAAATAAGATTATGTTTAAGTTGATCTTCCAGAAGAAACCAAGGAAGATCGGAAGGACTATCGGCCTTATAGGTTCAAAGAGACCTATCTTCCCTAGTGAGAATATTGATTTTCCAACCCCTATGTAGACTGCTTCATCCCAAAGTATAACCATATATTTTGTAAAGAAGAGGAGTTTTGCTATAAAGAATGATATAAGTACAAAATAAATTGATTTTATTTTTGACATGCTTAAAAACACCTTGTGGTTTTTGGCACAGCTCTATGCGGTTTTAGATAAATACAGGATTTATATCATCAAATGTTGTCTGAAGCGGAAATTCTTTCATTATCCTATACCCATAAGGGTATGATGTTGAATGGAACAATATAGCCCTGTTTTTCTGGCTTCTTCCTAACCATTCCTTTAATTTGTAATAATCATCTGCTTCATACACTCTCGTCCCAATAACTCTTACCCCATTTTTTATAGCGCTTTCGACAATATTCCCTGTCTGATTGACACCGCTTATGTGGAAATATATAACGTTCAGGTCTACTAGCTTTTCCAGGTTCCTGAAATACCTTGCCGGAGTATCATAATAACTCTGCACAAGAGTTATGTCTTCAACATCCATTGCTATTATCTTTTCATCTGTGTCTATTGTTATCGGCTGATTTCCTACGATGGCGGAATCTCCAGCCAGTTTTATAGTCGGAGATCCTAATGCTGATGTATTTGTGTTTAGAAGGAGAGGGAGATATTTATCTGTAAAGCAGATTGATCTTATCCCTTTGTCTGAAAGATATTGGATAGCTTTTACTTTTCCAATATGATCGCAGCAGCCAATAGTGATTGTTGCGTTATTCCTTACTGCCTGTTCTACTAACATATTCATCCCATGGGAGTCTACGATAAGTGCAATATCTTCTTTCAGAAATCTAGTTGTAGGGTATTGGATCTTATCAATAGGAACATCAAACATGAATACTCCTTCTTCATTCGGAGCATACCATCTACCGTCAATCTTTTTTACAATAGTTCCAGAAGCAACTTCATGACTCAGTCCTGTCTCTTTTAGTTCTCTTATCCTTCCTCCTTCATGCCAACCTATGCTAGGAAAGTGATCTGAATCGCTCCAGTATAGTTTTTCTGAAAAGATCTCTAACACATTCTCTGAGAAAGGAGATTCTTCCAACTGATATGAAAGCCAGTCTCTTGTTACCCTGTCTGCCTGTGAGACTATTGTATCTGAGTCATCTAATCTGAAATAAGATGAGCCCATCAATATCTTTGAAGCATTTATCTTCTCTTCTGTGTCAGGCTGTTTTAATTTGTAATCCCAGAACTTAAAATTTACCTTATTTCCATATGCCAGGGATTTGTCCAGATCTGACCTGAAATCATTTCCTAACTTTTTCCAGATATCTGAAGCCTCTAATAAGAACTGTCTTTTATTTGTCTTGCAATCTATGCTTGCAATCGTTTCATATAAGATTGCTTTTTCTTCTAAACTCCTAGGAGAGTGGTTGAAATAATACTTTAAGGATGAGCAGATCAATGAATCGTTTTTTGTCAATCTTCCTAGCATGAGGCTGATATCTCCTTTTGAGAAATATGATATATTCTTTGATAGAAGGCCTGTAAGATTCTTTATGTAATCTTCTTTGTTAATACTCACTGAATCGAGCACATAAGAAAAATTATAATCCCTTGCATGTGGGTCTGTACTTACTTCCCTCAGTATCTTTATTATGGAGCCATTTATCTGTCCTCCATATGTGATCCCTTCATCTTTTATCTCGTTATTGATTATGATTGTGGGTGCTTTTGTCACATTGAACTTCAACAGCAATATCTCTAAAGAAGGCTCATCTTCATAGTCTTTGTCGAATGAGAGAGTTATTATCCTTGATTTGTATTCATCTGTCTGGCTTAAGTCATCCAAGACATAACCCTGTCTTGTGCTTAAGTCATCGTCGATCTCATAAAAGAACAGGATGGGGATGTAAGAAGATCCGCATTTCTCGTTTAGGTCGTTGATAAGGTTGTAAAATCTGAGCTCCAATAGGAAATATCTTCGTTTAAGGTAATCGAAGTCTTTTTTCTTGAATATGGATTTAGAGCCATAATTTGAAAGATCTTGTGCTACTTTAGTTATCTCTCTTTTGATCTCGTAGATACGTGAACGCATAGAAGGACATTTATCAGCATTAAATGTTTCTGCAAATTCCTCCTCTACAAAATAAGCTTCTGTATTAAGCTCGTTCTCTTCAAGCATGGTGAATACAGTATCTATCCTTGCATAGTCAAGAAGATAACTTAGGGCTAGACCAACTGAGAAAATTATCAATGTGAGTATAAAACTAGTGAAGAATACCCTTTTTTGATAATATTTTCTTTTATCCATTTTAGCCTAAGCAAAGAATGATTATACAAACTGATCAGCTATCTCTTTGTATTCTGTCAATCCTTCAAACTTATGATCATAATTGACCACCACAGTAGGTGTAGTCTTTATACTATAATAAGATTCTAAGAACTTTAATTCTGTTGAGTAGTTGAATTCTACGGCAAAGATACTGAAATCATGATTTTTAACTAATTCGTCCAATATAAGTCCTTGTTGTTTTGATTCTTCCTGGTTCTGTGAGTAATAATAAAGGATGACTGGGTTTCTTATGTTGCAGTTATCGGACAGTTTCTTGAATAGCGTGTAAGTCCTTATCTGAAGAAGATGGTATTTTCTTTTTAGGAAAATATAGTTATCTTCCCCTATATTCTCTTCAATATTCTCTGTGACTAACTGTTTTCCTATCGAGCTTAGCTGGGCGAACAAGCTTTCTAATCTTGTCTTTGCAAGAATACAATTTTCCTCGTCAAAATCTCCGATTAGCTGCTGTTCAATTATGTAAGATTCTGTATCCAGTTCATTTTCTTTTATGAACTTATTTATCTCGTTGATCTTTTTAGAGCTTGATGCCCTCCCGACAAGTATTCCTGCTATAAACACAACTATAAGAAGCAGAGTTATTGTTAATAACAGGTGTTTTTTGAATTTTTCTTTTACCATTTTCTTTTAGTTCCAAACAGTTCATGTGATATCGCTGAAATCCAATGAAGGGAAGTCAGATAAGGCAAGAGGATAAAATAAGTCCATATAGAAAACGGGTGCTTTATCGGTGCTTTTGACAGCTTATGTGCCCTGTAGAAAAGATATATTCCTGCTATCAATGCAACCCATATTGGGATCATGATCTTCATATTTTGAGAGAGGATAATCTCTTTAAATGAAGGGATAGAAAATATCTGTGAAGTAAAATATCCTTTTATCATTACGCTTCTTACTATGAACTCATACAGGTGCTTTATAACATTGAAAGCTATAATTCCTGTCGCTGTGAGTAAGAATACAACTCCGATGACATCAAGAGGAAGCTGAAAATATGCTAAAAAGGAATATTTTTTGTTGAAGAACATCTTCCTGTATTTTAGATGATTAAAGATAAATCCCCTATACCACCTTACTCTCTGTCTCCATAAAGACCAAAAGGATCTCGGAGCTTTTGTGTGGGTTATACTGTTGTCTTCTATCTCTATCTTATATCCATGGTATTTTAACCTCATAGCAACTTCATAATCCTCTGTTATGTTATCTTTATCGAAGCCACCTATCTTTTTCAGCACATCTGTCTTGTAGATGCTTAATACTCCAGGAGTCATAGCTAACGTGTCTATAGAAGACATCAATTTTCTCATCAGTACAGCCATCACATATTCTATCTTCTGTAGTTTTTCGTAGATATTTTTTGGTTGGTATATTTGGATCGAACTTATAACTGCAGCAACCTTTGGTTTTGAGAAGTTGTGTATCGCGTTTGCTAAAGAATCTTCTTCAACAACAGAGTCTGCATCAACGCATGCAAAAAGCTCTCCTGTTGCAATCTTGATCGCTGAATTTAGGGCCTCTGCTTTTCCTTCATTCTTTTTGTCTAATAGAGAGAAGTTTCTGTGTTTTTTTATGAATTTTTGCACTACCTTTTTTGTGTTGTCCTTAGATCCATCATTTACAACTATAACTTCTAACTTTTCTTCTGGATAGTTTAGTTTTGTGATGGATTTTAAAGTTGTAAGGATTGTCTTTTCTTCATTATATGCCGGGACAACTATGGTCGTTTTAGGGAGGTTTTTAGGTGCTTTTTGTTTTGGGTTAGTTATACCTAGGTAAAGAAAATTAAGCCAGACTATGCTGATATAAAGCGCTATAAAGGCTATAAACCACATCATATAGTGAATCACTCTTACCTACCTCACCCAATAAATTCCCAAATCTCTATACTAGTATAGGTTTTTAACTTTTTAAAGGTTTCGCTGTTCCTAAATAAAAACAGAAGGCCCTCTTCTTTCTTGTTCCATACCAAGCCTTCTTTCATGTCTTTATTTATCCAGATGTAAGATATGTTATGTTTTTTTAGGAGATTTGTTGTCGTCTTTAGAGTTCTTGAATGAAAGATTTCTTTTAAGTCTTCTTGTTTTTCATCCAAGAAATTGATATAGTCAAAAGATTCATCCAGTATGACTGGTCTTTTTGCAATCGCTTCGATCCAGTATCCGTTTGAGTGGTGAGATAGGATGATATCTGAAGGATTTGAATTGTTATTTAACCATTCCAAGCTTTCTATGATTTCCTGATTAGGAGAAAGGTTCGATAGCCTTACTAGGTATGATGTCGTTGAGAAGATTATTCCACAGATTATTATAAGGAGAGTTAGGTTCTTTATTACTTCAAGATGCCATTTTCTCGTCATCAATACAAAGAATCCGTAACCTGCAAGAATGCATACTATGAAGTTTTGATAGATATTTGCATAAGCTCCAAGGAAGAAAGACAGTATGAATAAGAAAAATGCCAGTGGATAGATGAAATAGAACTCTTTTTCACTTTTCCATGTTACGAACAAACCAATTGCTGCAAGAAGTAAGGTAAAGACTCCAAAAGAAACCAGACCGCCAAGATCTGAGATAGATGCCGGGATTATGTCCTGAATCGTAAAAGGTGATACCTGAGGGAGGCCATAGTTATAGAAAATAGAGAAATGATATATCACGACCCTCAGGAAAAGACCAATCGAGATAAAATAGAACTTCTTTATTCCCATCTTAGAATATATGGTGTAGATGAACAATAAGATTAATGTTATCAGAGCGTTGAATATGTTGAAGAAAGGGATTAAGTAGAACACTATGATCGAGAGCCATAGGAATAAAGTTGTTTTTTTCATATATAGATAGAATCCTAACAGATTTAGGAAGATTATAATAGAATATTGAGATGAAGTTGCGAATATGAATATGAATATCGGAGATGTGACAAACATCAGCAGGATTATCAGTATCTTGTTCTTTCCAAGGTTCAAGTCATTGAATATCAAGAATAATAAGTAGGCTGATAAGATCCCCAGCAGGAATGGGACAAGCTTGGATGCTAACTCTAAAGGCATTATGAATGACGATGCCGCGAGAACCATATGATATGGGTTCAATACATAAGGCCTGTCTATCAAAGGATCATTATCAGGAATATCAAAGTTCTTGAGATGTTCGGCCATCCTAATGTGGTAATAAGGCTCTTTTCCTAGAAGTATTGAATCGTACTTTATGATCCTTATCAGGTGGGGTGTAAGCAATATCAGAAGCGCGACTATCAACACTATCAGCAATGTTCCTTTGTTTGTTATTTTTTTCATCTTTCTATAAGCTTACATAATGATCTGTATATCTGTGCTTCTTCATCATAGACCAGTTCAAAGCACCTCTTGTCATTAACGTATCTTATCTTATCCAAGTTAAATGTTGATCTTTCCTGAGAGGAAAATAAGATGTAATCGATATCGTATTTGTTCAGCAGCTGGATCGCATCAGTCTCATAGTGTGTTGTGTATATCTTCCTTATATCATCCACTCTTTCGTTGATATTACTGATAAGAAGAAAGTATGAGTCTGCCATATTTTTTCTTTCTGAGAAATATGTCAGAAGATGGCCATTGTAGAGATTTGTAAGGATTGTTGAGTTGGGATCTGTATTTTGTCTTAGCCAAATCATAGCCTTAACATCTTCATCCAAGGGTGTAAGAGTTAATGAGTCTTTTGTGAAAGTTAATGAAGGTATGACTAATGTCGGGATGAATACTAGGAAGACAATTATGGAAAATAAAGGTTTTAGATGAGATATCTTTGTTTTTGATATATAGGAAAGAAGATTCTTCATAAATTGGCTGAACAATATAGTTAGAATTATGCCAAGGAATATTATCCCTGTCTCTAGCCGGAGGAGATGCAGCCAGATCAACAAGAATGTTGATGATGCGAGCCCTATCAGGAGATTTATGTTCTTGTTTTTTTCTTTGTATGTATATATGAAGATTATGTAGATACCGCATAATAAAGGTATTATGCCTATCTTGTATAGTAGGTCAAATACATTTATGTTCGTAAAATAATACCTAAGAACCTGCGAGGGGATGTTCTGCCATATCACAGAAAGACCGTGAACAAGGAATGCTTTCTTGAATATCAGGAAGATAGACCATACTGTGACAAGAGTTGCGAAAAGTATTGCTTCCAGTTCTGCTGGCTTTTGTTTTATGTTTGAAAGTTTCATTATCACTATGTAGAATATGAAACCAATGATCAGTAGCAAGGATGATGGATGAAGTAATGATATGAACATTATAGTGAATATGTAAGGGTATTTCATTCTCTCTATATTCATAAGGCAGTAGATTGAGTAGAAGATGAGGGGGATTATCAGTGAATATATATTTATGGTGTTTGTCGTTGATGTCAGATATATCGGGATGAATGCTGAAATGAATGATGTCATCAAAGATATGTTCTTGTTTTTGGTGAGTTGTTTTGAGATCAGATAAACAACTATAACCAATGAAGATGCAAATAAATTTACAAGTATCTTTGCTATTATGATTATGGGAAATGTGAGGTCAAATAATGCTAAAATATAATGAAACAGAGGAGAATATGCCAAAGTTCTGCCTGAATAACTTAGGTCGTCATAGACTAACGGAGTTCCATTGCTTGTTATGTGTTCTGTAAGCCTAAGATTAAGATAAGACTCGTCTGAGCTAAAATAAGGAGTCTGTAGTGTGAAGAACAGCCTTAATGAGAGTGCTAATAAGAAGATAAAAAGCAGTATGTAGTGTTCTTTTTTCATCTTATGGTGGGTTGTGAGTGTTATTTAAAACCTTTTAGTAAAGTTTATAAGATAATTTTGATAATCTAGGTTGAAAATGGTAGCTACAGGTTCTGAAGTTATGGATAAGTTGCTGAATATAGGGTATGAGGATGACATAATTACTACTGTTTATGGTCCTGCCGGGAGCGGTAAAACCTGTGCTTGTATGCTGTGTGCTGCTAATGTTGTAAGGAAGGGCAAGAAAGTGATCTATATTGACACAGAAGGTGGATTTTCTGTCGAGAGGCTTAAGCAAGTTGCTAAAGATTATGATAATCTGCTGAAAAGTATGATGTTCTTTAAGCCATTATCTTTTGAAGGGCAGAAGAAGGTGTTTAAAGGCCTTAGAAAGATAATAAATGATGATATTGGGCTGATTGTTGTTGACACTATTGCTATGTTGTATAGGCTTGAGATGGGTAAGAGTGAAGATGTATATGGTGTTAATAAAGAGCTGGGGCTGCAGCTTAGTTATATAGGAGAGGTTGCAAGGAAGAAGAATATTCCTGTGCTGATCACAAATCAAGTTTATTCTAACTTTGAAGATAAGAATAAGATAAATATGGTTGGTGGAGATATACTGAAATATTCCAGCAAGTGTCTTATTGAACTGCAATTACTTCATATGGGGAAGAGAAAAGCGGTGTTGAGGAAGCACAGAAGTATTGCAGAAGGTAAGGAAATTATATTTAAGATAGTTGAGAAAGGATTTGAAGAAGTTAAAGAAAAAAGATTTACTCTTCTGTAAAATCATCAATGTTGCCTGGGAATTTTCCCTTGTAAAGGCCTTTATTTTTCATATATTCTTTAGCTAAGATATAGAAGAACAGTCCAAGTGATTTCTTGCCCTTGTTGTTGCATGGAACTACAAGATCAATATTGTTTGATTGGTTATTTGTGTCGCACAGAGCTATAACTGGGATCCCTATCTTCATAGCATCGTTGATCACGTTTCTATCTGGCCAGGAATCTGTAACTACAACAACTTTTGCTTCTATGTAGTTCTCTAAGCTTGGGTTTGTAAGGATTCCAGGAGGATATCTTCCTGCGAAAACTTTAGATCCTGTAAGTTTTCCAAAAGCTTTGATTGCTTTCCATCCATTTTCCCTTCTTGAACAAATCAGAATATCCTGAGGTTCAAACTGTGAAACTAAGTTTATTGCAACTCTTATCCTTTCATCAATCTTCTGTAGATTAAGAACTGATAATCCGTCAGATCTAGTCTTGTAAATAAACTGTTCCATATACTTTGTCCTGAACTTAGTACCTATGTGGATACCTGCTTTAAGGTATTGGTCAGTCGGCACTAAAAATTCTTGTTCTTCAGCCATCTTTCATAATTGCAGAATATAACTGCAATCTTTATTGCCCTTTGCAGTGCATTGCATGATTACATGCAACTGGGCTATAAATCGGAGAATTTGAGGTGATTTATAAAGGTTTCTACTGAAAAGAGGCTAATTCTGTGTATTTTGGACCTTCTGGAGTCAGTTCAGATCTGATCAGTTTGAATGAGTTTACTTTGAATTTTATCTGTTTTGGTGTCATTTTTAGGAGTTTTTTGAACTGATCCTTGTCTTTGATGAACTTGACCCTTGAAAGAGTTATATGTGGATGGAATTCGTGGTCTTGTTTTATGTTAAGAGGTCTTAGATAATCTTCAATCTGTTTTTGGAGCTTGACTATGTGTTCTGTTGGTGTTATTCCAATCCAAACAACTTTGATGTAGTTTTCATTTGGAAAGACGCCTATGTTTGAGAGGGAGATCTCAAAAGGTTCGAAAGATATCTTCTCTAGAATAGGCTTAATCTGTTCTGGATCTGATTCTCCCAAGAATTTTAGAGTTAAGTGATGTTGTTTTGAAAATGTTTGTCTGGTTATGTCTGTGTCTAGCTTAGTTTGGATGGACTCTAACTCATCAGTTATTTTCTTAGGCAGTTCTATAGCTATGAATAATCTCATGAAAAAGAAAAAGAAATTGAACTATAAAAACCTATAGTTCTTTTAGTCCTTCAGTTGCTACGTAAAATCCACATTCTGAATCCGGCAGGTTTGGAGAGTCAACAAGTTTTGCAACTCTTGATCCTTTCTTACCTTTTCTTAAATAGATCCTGAATGTTGAGTTATGGCCAACTATGTTTCCGCCAATAGCTTCAGTTGGATCTCCGAAGAACTGGTCTGGCTTTGCCATGACTTGGTTAGTTACATAGACAACCAAGTTGTAAACGTTTGCAAGTTTTAGCAGAGTGTGCATGTGTTTGTTGATCTTTTGCTGTCTTTCTGCTAAGGTTCCTCTTCCTACGAACTCAGCTCTGAAGTGGGAAGTTAGAGAGTCTACTATGACCAGCTTTACGTTTTCGTGATTCTTCTTTACTAAGTCTTCTATCTTTTCAGATAATAGCATCTGATGGTCTGAGTTAAAGGCTCTTGCAACTTTTATATTTCTTAAGGCTGCACTTGGATCTATGTCTGCTCCTTTTGCTAACTGCTCAATCCTTTCTGGTCTGAATGTTCCTTCAGTATCAACATAAACACAAACTGCAGTTTCGTCTGCTTTTATCGCGTTGATGCATAGCATATGGGCTATCTGAGTCTTTCCACCACCATACTGCGCGAAGCACTCTGTGATGGATCCAGATTCTACTCCGCCACCAAGCATATCGTCAAAGGCTTTTGACCCTGTTGTTATCTTGAATACTTGAGCTCTTTTTCTTAGGAGTTCTTCTCCTGACTCGAAACCCATATCTAAAGAATTTCTTGCGACTGCTATCAGCTTTTTAGCAGCTGCTTCAGTCATTCCAGTAGCATCTATCAGTTCTCCTGGTGATGCTACAGCTATTGACATAAGGTCTGTGTATCCTACAGATTCTAATTTTTCTGCAGTTGCAGCACCTACGCCCGGAAGGTCTGTTATCTGGGTTTCTTTCTTTTCTTCCACAACAACCACCTTTTTTGGCTCCTCAATCTGTTCAGTAATCTGTTCTGATTTATCTTTTTTACTCATGAAAATCACCTTTTTTTGAATTTAATTAGATTGAAGAGATCATATAACGATCTCTTCATCAATTGGATAAGCGCTGTCGCTATCCTCTTGTTGTTTAAGCACTAAATATCTGTAAGCTTCGTTAAGAACTAACGCTGCTTTTGGTAAGTCATTTATTCTGAAAGAATTTGTTGACTTCCATTCGTCATTTTTATCTTTATATCCTCTTTCTAAGGATATAGTTCTGTATTGGGCTAATTTCCCATCTTTTGTCTGGCCTTCGTTTAGCCAAACAGTAGCTGATATTGCACCAGCTCTAAATTTTTTTTCTGGTTTATTTTCTGATGTCATCTACGACACCTCCATTGCTATTCGCATTTTATTTCATCTCTCCTTGATTATGAGCTGCTATGGCTCCAGAGAGTGGAGTGCTGCTTTTCTAAGCAACATAGTATATATAGGCGTACTTGTTTATATATGTTATCTGAGGATGTCCAGTGTCCAGTGGAGGTGGATTCTTGAGTTATATGGGCTGTATCTGTAGAATTCTTGGGATTCGGGCTGTCCAGTGGCTAAAGGAATCCGAAAATCACACCAATTAGCATGATTATCCCTAAAGCAAGGATGATTAATCCTGCGATTAAGTGTAGAATCTTTAGTTTCTTTGTTCTCCATCTCTCTGCTTTTTCTGTTGTTGTGAAACCGAAGTAGATAGCCAGTGTGATTATTAACATTGGAATTATGAATATGAAATTGTAAAGTAATAATAGGAGGAATGCGTAGTTTTTAGTTGTTGCATGAGCTAATAAGCCAAGGATTACAATGTATGGTCCTGATGTGCATGGAAGAAGAAATAAGCTCACTAAGAATCCAACTAAGAAAGCTCCTGGAACTGAAGTTACACTTTTGATCAAGGATTTCATCTTTGGACGCCATGATAAAGGAACTTCCATTATGAACCATTTTCCATACCATAAGAAGTCTTTCAGATTGAATAATCCGACTAATATTGCGAGGATTGCAACTATAATGTAGAAGATATGGGTTAGTCCTGCTACCTGTATTGCAGAATATAGGCCGATACCCATCATAAGGTATGAGATGTAGATCGAAAGTGAGAAAGCTAGGCCTGCCAGCAGTGCTCTTTTTTTGCTTTGTGTCGCCAGGATTGTTGTCATCAATATTATCAAGACTGCAAATGCGCATGGGTTAATTGCATCAACTGCAGCTGCTGAGATAACTGCTGGAAGAGTTAGTTTCTTCAGAGCTGATTCTTTATCAAATGAATCTGAGCTTCCTATTGTCTGGGTAACTTCTTCTACATCTTCTTCTTTTGGGTCAATGCATTGGTCAACGCAATCGCTTATGTATGACTCTAATTCTTTCTTTATATCTGAGTTCTCTCCTACTATGACTTTCTCATGTACGAATATTACCGGGACTCTTATCTGGTCGTTAACTTCTAAATTATATTTGTCTGCAAGCTCAAAGAATAGATTAAGGTTTTCATTTATGTTGTATTCATGAACTTCTAACTTGGGATATTCTTGCACCATATTGTTCAGAAATGTCTTCATATTTGCGCAGTGTGGACATCCTGGAAGGCTGAAGAAGTACAAATCCACGTGGTCAGATATTTCCAGGGCTTCTATCAACTGCTCTTCTTGAATAAATATCTCATCAGCAGAGGCTATTGTTGTAAGTAGTAGGATTAGTATTATTGTTGGTAAAATTCTCTTTATCATCTATATCTTGTAAAATGGATTGCTATTAATAAGCTTTTCTGTTGATTTTGTGTTTAGAAAACCAGGAATTTTATCTTAAGTATGGTTATGATCAGAAGAGCTATGAATAGGATCTTTTCTCCTGCTGAACCTACTTCTATAAATCCTGAGAGGTGGAATTTTTGTATCGGATGGAATAGGTTGACACCCATGTGGTTTAGTCCATCGATGATTAAATGTGAGAGGTATCCAATGAGGAATCCTATTCCCCAGAAAGGCTTGATCAAATAGAATAAGTAAGAGAGTGGGATTGCCATGAATAATGAATGGAATAATCCTCTGTGCCTTGTTATCGCTGCTATAAGTTTGCTGAGCATAAGCTTTCTGTTGATCCATGAGTTGTGGATGTCTATATCTGGAAAGACTGCTCCTAGAAATACTAGTAGTGTGAATATTATCTTTTGATCCAGAGTTGATGTGAAGTATCTGAAAGTAAATAATGCACAAAGAATACCAAAGACAGCATGAGTCTTAAACTTCATTTTTTATCTCTTGGATTTCCTCGTTAAGACGTTTGACTTCTTCTTCAGGATTTGGATTTGGGAAGACTAGCTGAGTCATGAACTCTAACCTGTCAAACATCTGGTTTTTTGTGACTCTGCCTACAAGTTTTACTATGTTTCCTAACAATCCATCTTTTATCTGCTGTAGTTTTTCTGGATTTTCTCTTAGTGTGAGAACTTCTTCTTCAGAAAGATTAAGCAAGCGGTCTGCCTGATTTCTGAAACATACAGAACGGATGTTTTCTGTTCCATCATCTATGAAGAAATTAAGGACATATGAATATTTCGGAGTCACTGTGCCGTGCTGGTCGCATGCAAATGTGTTTTCATCCTTTAATCTTGCCCTTTTATTGCATTCTGGGCAGATTTCGAAGAATCTTAGATCATAGACCTGTACAACTGTTCCCAGAATCTCTACATTGCTATCATTTTCCTGAAGTTCTTTTATGTCTTTTCTTGTTGTTGTAAACTGTTTTACTTCTCCAATTGATTCTCCTTCTGGGTTTAGTGTTATTTTTGATCTTTCATTTAGGTGTAATTCCTTTCTTCCTTGGTTTTCTCTTACATAAGCTCCAGAGATCCTTACTATGGCTCCCTCTGACAGCTCATTGATCTTTTCAGCCTGATCATTCCATAATACTATCCTAATTGTTCCTGTCTCATCCCCAATTATGAAATTAGCCACTTTTCCTTTTCTCTGGCCTGTGTCAAATTCCCTTAGTTCGAAAACTCTCTGTACTTTTCCTACTGTCTCTACAGAACGCATTCCTGAAAGGATATTCTCTATCTTCATCTTTCCCTGTACATTTTCGAAGAGTTTTACGCCGTATTCGTTAGCTATTATGTGTGCAGCACCTTCTTTGGAAATAAGTCCAGAAAGCTGAGTGAGCTTTTTCTCTATCTTTTCGTTTATCTCTGCCTCAGAAACACCTTTTTCGTTCTTTATTCTTTCAATGATTTTATCTAAAGGAATCTTAATCATATAAAAACACCCCATGATATCGGAAAATAGGGAAGTATAAAAAGTTTGTTGTTTTGCTGTATTTAAGGATAAGAAATCTGTTCAAACTTATATGGGTTTTCATCTATGTGTTGGATCTCTTGTAAATTTACCTTGTTCAAGAATTTCTGGTCTGGATTTCCTTCTTCGTCAACAGCGATTACAGCAAAATAGTAGGTCTTTAGCGGTTCTAAGCCTTCTATAATCTGAGTGGTTGTCTTTAAGTTTGTTATTGGTGGAGGTATGTCTAAGTAAGTTAATTCTTTATCTGGAGTTGGAGGTGTGTAATAATAGATATTGTATGATATCTCATCTTCTGTTTCTTGGATATCTGAGCCGTCTATGTTTTTTGTCGGTCTTTGCCAGTTTAGCTGTATCTTGTATGGTGTATCTGAGATCTTTGTTATAGGTATTATCGGAGAAGGATATCCAACTGGACCTGGTGGAAGATCATCTTTTGACATCCCTTCTTTAGATTCTACTTCAGAATCTTCGTTTTTGTTGTGGTCTTTCGCTGTAACAGCAAAATAATAGGTTTTTTTGTCTTCTTCAACTTTTATTGTTGTGTTGTATAGGGTAGCTGTCTTTTTATGAGGAATTGTTGCTATTTTTTCTGCTTGTGATATGTCTGTGAATGGTGTTTCGCTGAAGTAAATTGTATATTCTTTTGCATCTGGAGCAGGACTTGCATCCCATTTAATTGTTATGTTGTTTTCTGATAGATTTGTGTCAACAAGTTTTAATCCTGTTATCTTTGGTGGAGGTGTTGTGTCTTCGAAGAAAAGTGCGAATTTATAAGTTGCTTGCTTGCTTTCTGTCTTGTTTGTTTTTTTGTTGTATATTGTGAAGTTGAATTTGTTGTTTTTTGCGCAGATCCTATGAAATTTCTTTATTGGTTTGCATGATGGATAGATGTTAAACTTGTCTGCATCATCTTCTTTGATGAAAGTTAATTTTGAGTTGTTGTTAAATAAGGTGATGGTGTCTTCATCCCATTTTTTGGATGTGCCAGCTAATTGATAGTGGAATTCTAAATTTATATTGTTCTTCTTTGGTCTGTATGAAACTGAATCAAATCCAATCTGTTCGTCATTTGAGAAATAATTCAACGAAACTTCTTCTATTGTATGTTCCTGGCCTGCTGGCTTGCTTTGTATAATCTTTATGTTGTTTGAATAATCATTATTTATTACATCTCTTATCCTTTCCTCAGCTAGTAGAATCTCTGGCTTGTTCTGAGTTAGATATGCTTCAGATTCTTCATCAAAATCATCCATAGTACAAGTACAATTATCATCTATAGATTGCTTGCATTCTGTTATGAAATCCACTAAGTTGTTGAACAATTTTTCTGCTCCTTGGTCGCAGTTGAAGCTCCAGTTCCAATTATTTTTTTCTGAATTTAATAATCTTAATGAATCAGTTACGCATTTTGTTGGTTCTGGATTTTCATTACATAAATTGATTATTTCCTGAGCTTTTGTCTTTATGAATTCATAATCTGAAATGTCGTAGTCTACCTGTATTTTGAAAGATGGATTTGTGTAATAATTTCCTATAAATCCTGGTGCATTAAGTTCTCCTACAAATTCCTGCACAAAATCATCAGGGTTTATGTCTGAGGAAGATTGTGCTGTCAAGTAGATTGAAGTCAAGACTAATAAGAACATCAAGATCAAGATTATTGGGAGTGTTTTTAGCTTTTTCATGTTAGTATACAATTTTCTCCTGGAGTTGAAGGATCATCCCATCTTGGTGTCTTGTATTCATAGTGCCAGAACTCTCCTCTGTATCTCTGGAATCCTGCACTGCACATTATTTCCTGTAATTTTGCCCTATCCCCGATAGTCATGTCATTCATCTTTCCTTGTTTTGAACTCATTCCTGCTGCTGGAACTCCATTTTTTGTCAACACCACATCAACTGCTTTCCCGCTTAGATGAGGGGCATTACAAGTAGGACGCGCTGCTCTTCCTGAGCCATATTTATTAAATAAGAAGACCTGATTCTGGAATGTTCTTGTAGCTGAAGTTACAAGCAGTTCAAAGTTCTGTTTTTTTGCCTCTTCTTGCGCTAACTGCAGCCTTTCTAAAGCTTCTGAGTTAAGCTCGCATTTTGATTGTGTGCTTGAACAGATGATTCCTTCTATTTTTCTAAGGTTTTCCGCATGCGGACAGGTTGTTGGAAGGAATTCTTCTGCTAAGATCTGTATCTGAAGATCTTGGTTTGCTATGCCAAGAACATCCAGTTTCTGGCTACCCTGAATAAGTGAAACTCCATAATTATCTTTTGGAAGGTATGCTTTTGAATAGAATTCCAAGTAATGGTTTAGTTCTTTATTGAATGATTCTGTGAATCCTTTGCTTAAGTCTTCTGGAAAGCATGAATGGGTTTTGTTGTTTAAGGTATTGTAGCCTAGATAATTTCCGCAATCTGACTTATCTTCAAAACCTGCTTTTTCTGCCAAATCCAGTATTGCTCTTTCTGAAGATAATTTTGCTGCTACATCTATGAACAATAAGTGTTCTTGTGCTCTGCCATATGTCTTCATTAGGATCTCTTGATTATACCCTACAAAAGGAGATTCTCTGTCCATTGTTGTGCCTATTATATTAAGTAAGGCCATTCCGAGACCCACTATGAATCCGACTAGCATTATGTACATCAGTGCAGCTGCTTTTTTTGATTTCACTAACCTTGACCTCCATGTCTTATAAATCCCTTCTCAAGCTTATGTTTTGCGAAGAAAATTTTTATCTTATCTCCTTTTAATGAAGGGATATGGAATTCGAATATTTTTCTGCTTTCCCAGCTGCCGCTGAAAGTAAACAGTGTTAACCTTCTTTCACCATAAGATATGTGTGAGGATAAATAGAAGTCTGATTCATCTGTTAATTTCTTTACTTCATTTATCAGATTATTGAATAACTCAGGATTATCTATCGATAAGGGGATAAATTCTGCAATAGGCATTGTCTGGCCTTTTACAGTAACTTTTGTCTTTAAAAGATTCAGGAGAAAATATTCTGCCTCTATATCTTCAATAAATTCTCTTGATTGTTCTTGCTTGGAACTATTCTGACCATTTAACACCCCATAAAGAAGCAGAGTTATAAAAACTAAAGCAATTATCGTGATTACTGTCTGAATTATATCTTCTTGTGCTTTTTTAAATAACATCCTGAACCTCTATCCTAAGTTTTCCTATATTCAATATGCCTTTATTCATTACAAACACATCTTTTACCATTGTTTTAGTGATTTTGCCTTCCCAATTCTGTGTCTGGATGTGTTTTGGTTTGATTCCTGTTTGAATTAAAGTTAACCTGAATCCTAGATTCTTCAAAGGTGCTTGTCTTCTTGGGACATTAACATAAGTTGCATCAGCTTCTGCAGTAACAAATTCTGCTAAAGGTTCTTTTTTTTCTGATTCTGAATCTTCTCTTCCAAAGACAACATAACATTGCCTAAGAGTTTCATTAGTGAACTTATCTAGATCTATGACTCCAGGATATGATCTTCTTATATCCAGATCTTTGTAAGTAAAGCAGTCTGGAGAGTTGATGAATCTTTGAGAGTATACTGTTATCTCGAGATCTTCTGGCACCTCTAAGGATGTTGATATGAATGAGTTTATCATTATTATGAGGATAAAGAATGCAATAGTGTATATAATTCCAAACCCTAAGTAAAACATCATCTTTTCTGGAGCCTGGGCTTTTTTGTCTTTCATTTTACTTAAAATAATCATCTAGTGATTTTGCTATGGGGTCCATTATTGCTGAAGGGTCTTCTTTCCATCTCTGTCCTAGTTCTATCAAAACAATTACATTGTTAGATTCCTGAAGTTTTAGATTAGAAGGCATGATGTATGTGTTGGGGTTTTTTGAAAGAAGTTTTTTGTATATTATGTTTGTAAGTTTTGTTCTTTTTTTCATCAATTCAGTATTTGATGATTTCCTATAGATTATGTTTATTGCCTCTTCTCTTTTTGTTTCTCCGATAATTAGTTGGGTTTGTTTTGTTGAATCCTGTTCTTTACTGAAGCTTAATTGGGCTTCCTTACTTAAATCTCTTAATAAAGGATAAATCTTTTCTTCAGCAAATCCAGACAGACCTTCTGTTCTTGGGGAGATTACAACTGATTTTTCATCCTTTATCTCTATGTCCTCATATAATACCTCTCTTTCATATTTCTTTTCCTCTGTTGTGACTACCATTGATCTAGAGGTTTTAGCGAAGAATATTTTTTCTGGATTTTGAAGAACTGTGCTTAAAATATATTTTGAATTTGATGCATAAGGAAATTCAGGAGCAAATGGATCTAACCTATCTTTTGCTACAAGGACAGAAAATGGTGAGAATTCAATAGTGTAGAGGGAAAGGTTGTCCTGATATGCAAGGTGGACTGTTCCGTCTGGAATCATTAAAGTATCAACTAATAATGCTAGATCTTTTGAATAGTAGAATCTGTTTATTGCCTCTCCAGAGGTCCAACTAACAGCTGTATTTATTATCAGAAAAGTCGCTAAAACAGCTCCAACAAGCTCTAAAGCGTTGTAAAGTAATATATCCCCTCTTTTATTCATAATAGGCTTAAAAAAGGGCTAGAATGTTTAAAAAACTTTCTAATTATGCTGATAAGAAGCCCTATTCTTATTTTCAGGTTTCAGAATAACAAGGAGGATTAATACATACTGCAACCTTACCTTTGTCTGTCTGTTCTACGTAAACACCTTTGATTCTTGGTTCTGATGCTACTAACACATCCACTCTGCCTAAAACAAAGCCATTTTTGTAGTTACCAGTCTTGGTGATTTCTCCATCCATATAATATTCTGAATCAAACTTTTCTGTACTTATCTCTTCTGCTAATTCGGCATTGTCAAATTGTTTGCAGGTTAGTTTCCCTTCTTTGCACAGTATTTTAGTGAATCCTCCTGTGTGGTCAAGATCCAGGGTCTTACATAAACAGAGACATGATTTCCCCTCTGTGCATTCGGAGGGTCTGGGTGTTTCTGAGATCTTTTTTGATTTTATAGTTAGTTCTATATCTCCTTTATTTGAGAACCCAAATATTTTTGTGTTTTTATCCATCCTTAAAGCCAAGACCTTTCCTTCACGTGGTTTTTTTTCAGAAATAACCTCTATCAAATTGTAGAGCTCTATGTACGACTCTGTTGCCTGTGCACTTAACCTAAAAAGACTTGATGCAAGAGCAAATACTGCGATAGCTGCAACTATGCCTATGATAAGCCTTCCTGTGAATTCTACAGGTAATTCTGATTTTTTCCTCATTTTAGCATGGTTTTGCAGGCAGGTTATCTTTGCAATCGGATCTGCTACTTACATCACTTTTTTTGGTAACGTCAGGATCCTTCGGACAATAGTCAATTATATCATTAGCTCCATCACAATCTGTATCTGCCCCTATCTTGTCTATTGTTCCTTCTGCTTGTTTTGCCTCTTTTCCGATAAGCCCTCTGAATATCATTATTATCACTACCATTGCAATCAATAGTATAACTGCAACTACAATCAATTTCATTGGGTCTGCTTGAGCTTTTTTCATGTTTCCACCTCATGATAACAGGATTTCACTTCTCTTCCACTAATTTTTGGAATTGGTGCGTCTTCTGCCAATAAACAAAAGAAGTTATCTTCGTTTGGATCATCTGTCTTCTCTACATAGAACTTTAAAGGATTGCCTAATTCTGTCTTACGTGCTTGATTTTCATAAGTATAGTATGCGATAAGTTTGTTTCCTTCCTGTTTTATGGATACTCCGTTCTTGCCTATTTTTTTTTCATCCTCATCATATATACACACATAACTAAATGGACCGAAGTTATAAGGGCCAATGATATCTTCTCCCTGGAAGTTGTAAAGCGCCATGATAAGATTTCCATAATCTATCTTAAAAGTGATATCATTTTTTTCTCTAAGATTATAAATCTCATGAATTGCCTCGCAAGTGCATTGTTCATCTCCTGTTGTTATCGGAGATACGCAACCATACCTTATTGAGTTTACAAGAGAAGATACTTCTTCCTTTTCTGCATCTTCCGGGCTTGTTAATCCTCCTTTTAAACAATCATCAAGCACATAGTCTCTGATATTTTTTATGAATTTGTCTTCAATCCCATCTTCATGATGATTATAGTGATTAGTTGTTGGTATGAAACATATATGCTTGTTGTCTAAATGAAATAAAGGAATTGTTTGTTTGCCGTTGTATTCAGCCCCCTCATAATCCAGATTCCATCCTCTGTATTCTTTCCCAGTATCTGTTATGAATCTAAATTCAGAATCTGTTCCTATACCAGGTTCATAGATTTCTACTGATTTCCCTGTTATGAATGTATCTAACTTGTTTTTTTCGGTATTTGGGATTTTCCCCACCAGATATCTTTCAAAAAATATCTCAGCCCTGTCTTCTTTCCCTTTTTTTCCAGCTACTGCGCAAAGTTCTATATTCTCAACTATGTCTGTATCTGCTATCTGGCCTTTTTCATTTATCAGTTCAAATAAAGCTCCACCTTCTGGTCTCTCTGTTATCTTGATCCTATAATCATTCAATTCTGGAGGTTTTGTAAAGAACCATAAGCATTCCTTTAGATCCTTATTTTGTGCTCCTGCCTTGAAAGCACTTAACATATGGTAAAACGAATCTGCTATCGCTTCTTCTCTTCCTGTTTCGGTATCAAATTTTTTTGAATCTTTTGTTGGGAGATATTCGTCTGCTAATTTGTCACCTTCATCTGCAGCTTTTTCTAATAGGCCTTCAGGAGCAAATAATAAAAAAAACATTATTGCAAGGGAGACTATCAATACTATGAATACAACTGTTGCAGTTAATGTGTATGCTTTTTTGTTCATTTTAACCTAAAAAATTGGATATGATCCCTGCTGCTTTGTCTTTTAGACCACCATAATAAAAGATAGCCCATATCAAAAGTGCCAATAGCAGTATAAATCCTACAATCTTACCAAAAGTGAATTCAATGGCTTTCTTGTTCATAATCATTTTCCCCCTATATCTTCTTGAATTGCGCAACTAGCAGAAATCTTCTTTAAGTCTGATATGATTATCCTGTTTGTGTATTCTGCTCCTTCCTTAAACCAACTTTCTGGCCAGAATGGTGTTACTTTCTGACTAACATATGCAATAGCAATCAGGTCTTTGTCAGCTATTTCTATTGTATCATCCACTATTACTGTCCCATCATAATTGTATTTTTGAATATAATCATTATAGGTGATTCTCTTTTCTGTATCCACACAACAAGACTGATCTCCTGGACACTCCCAACCTTGAGTTTTAACTTCTATAAGCTCGGTTGATCTATAACTCTCCCCATTATTAGGTATTTCACCTTCTTCTACATGTTCAATCTTTATTTCTCCAAATGTAACGCTTTCAACTTCATTATCATCTTTATCTGATTTGCAGCCCCCAGGAATACATTCTCCTCCTTTATTAAAACAGCCATACCTATGGAAGCAGCATTTTGATTTTTTTTGATCCTCATTAGCATATTCTTCCTCACAAATTGAATTTTCTTCTTTTGATTTCCAACCAGCTTTACAGGAAGTGTCTTTTTCTACACAATATCCCCCATAATTCATACAGCCATCTGAACCGTCTTCTACAAAATAAGGTGTTGATGCGAGAAATTCTTTTATTTTTGTAGCTTCTATCACCTTGTCTCCTATGCCTTCAACTTTAGTAATATAAGTGATCATACAATCATCTTTTCCAAAAGGAGCTTGGACGCCAAATACGCTGTCTGCAGCACCTTCACCAAACATCCACCATGTTTTTGCAGCATGATCTGCTATGTCTTTTAACACCATATTTACTTCTTGGTTTTCTGGAATTGGTTTTTGAGGTGTTGTGATATCCAAAGTTTTGCATAATAAAGGAAATAATCTCATACTTGTATCTGTTATCCCTGTTGGGTCTGCTGCTGTTGTCTGTATCCTTGCAGCAACACTACCTCTACAGATAGCTTCGGCTGTCCTCCCTTCTGCCTGATCAGCAGTTTGGTTAATCAATAACATTATCATCAAGAAAGCTATAAGGGCCATGAGAATAGCTATGCCTTGGGCAAGTGTTAAATCTGATTTTTTGTATTTCATTTTAAGTACCAGGCTGGAATTTTTGAGCTGTTTTGAATATGATCACTGCCAGAAGTATTATCCCTAATACTACTGCTATAAGAATTCTGATGAGCTTTTCAGACACTAATTGAGCTTTTTTACCTCTTTTTATTAACGGGAACATAATGAAAAAATAGAAAGAGTATATATAAAGTTATCGGTGATTACTTCTGGCAGCAGTATGATTGTGGACAGTCCTCAAATTCAGATCCTGGAACAACTGAACCGCCTTCGTCCTCACACAATTGAGGAGTTTTGCATTCTCTACCATAAACACCTGGTATCTTGCATATTTTTTTAGTATCAAATCCTTCGGAAACGCCTTCTGTTCCTTTTCCGAATTGCCTTGCTTTTCCACCAAATATTGCAACTATAACCACCAACACTATGATTGCGATAGCTGCTATTATTATTATATTCATAGAAATTCCCTGAGCTTTTTTTGATTCCATGTTATAACACCTTTACACAGCAAATATCATTATTTTTGTTATCGTCTGTTGTACAGTCTGTTCCTTCAACCGGAGCCCATCCTTCTGGGCAGTCTTCATCATTATTTCCACAAGTGGTTCCCCATTGCGGGTTATCTGAAGTTCCTGACCAACAACTGCATTTTCCTCCTTGTGAAGTACAGCTTCTGACTCCTTTCTGGAAAAATGTCATCTTGCCACTGAATATTGCAATGACAACAATCAAAACTATGATCACGATCGCTGCTACAACAATCATGTTCATCGAAAGACCTTGAGATTTTTTATGCATTTTAAAATGTCAGAAATTATAGAAATTTCTGAATATAATCAAGAACTATAAGTTCTTGACAAAATAAAAAAATTATATGTTTGGCCTGCAGCAGACCTGTGCTTCGTCTACTTCACCATCATTGGTCAAGCACTTCCAACTTCCAGGAGCAATTCCTGTAGGACAGTCTGCAGCTGAATCTCCTGTGCTTACTACACAAGATCCGCCTTTTGTCTCACATCTGTCAATATCTCTGCTTGTTCCGCCCATCTTACCTATAAAGATGACTGATAGTATGACTAAAACTAATAAGCCAATAGCAGCTACGATAATAACATTCAAAGAAAGACCCTGAGCTTTTCTATCCATTTAATTCACCTCTTATTGAGTTATCTATAGTGAAAAAAAGGCAATAGTAATATATAAAGCTTTTGGTGGTTTTAAGAACATATATCAAATTCTATGTTCAATGTTCCTATGGATGTAGGTATAGGAGATAGTTTTGCTTCTAAATGATCATAAGATATATAGATCTGATCAGGAGAACAATCCAGATATGTGAGTTCAAGAATAGGTTCATCTTCTTTATCTTCTATCCAAGCCACTATCCTATGAGGTATTTGCCATCTCATTGTAGTGTTCTTCAATATTGTGTTGTTGATCCTGTCTCTGAGGTATTGGCATGAAGGGATGCTGTCTGGTTCGCATCTTATCGTGCCTATTGGATAATTAACAGCACAGTCTTGGAATAATTCTGTAAAATCAGCACCTCTGCAATCATCATCTGTTGAAGTTTTTAGCAAGGAATTTAGCATATTTGCTGCCATCTCCTGATCAAGATATGATTCCCTTGTATCTGATTGAGGCCTGTTTATCATCTTACCAACAACAAACAACATTGCTACAGCCATGAGGATCACCACTATAGCAAGGCCCATTATCTCCATCTGTGATTTTCTTCTGATCAATCTCTCCACACTCCAACTATCAAGACTCCCAGATAATACTCACCTAATGATCCTTCTTTAGGATTAAAGATAGATATCGGGATGTATGCTGGGACAGAACTTGATTTATCTCCTGTGTTATTGTATAAAAGCCATTTATCTCCTGTATCGGGGAATATCTGCTCTAATGTTATCGTGCTTGTCTTCAGATCATTTTCATAATAAAGATAACCTTGTGAAGTTGCAACCATATCTGTGAATTTGTCTAATTTTGTAAGATCTATGCAGTTTTCTATAGGAACATTCTCCTGAGAACATCTTATTTCTGGAAGAAAAGACATCTTCTGAGATATCTGTACAAATTCCTTATCTTGGTCTTCTTCATGTTTAACCTCAAAATCTGCTCTTTGTACTCTTGAATAAAAGACTAATGCGCCTACAACTAGAAGTATGAAGATGAAAATTATCGCGATGTTTTCTCCCATCTGTATCTGAGATTTTTTTTTCATTTTAGTAGATTAAAGCGCATGAAAAAAGCAACAATCTTGAATTTAGAGTTTCTAGTGCTTCTGCTGCTCCAGCTATCTGTGATACACAATCTATTTCTGGGAAGTTTTGTGAACATGTATCAGCCCCATCTTTTATAGCTTCAATCCCGACAGGACCTGATTCACCAGGTGATGCAATATAAGCATTTGCTACGTTTTTTTCGCATATTAATTTTGGATAATCCACATCGTAGTGCGATTTTAGTTTTTCTGCTTTATCTAAATAAATTTCAGAAACCCAATCCAGACGTTCGAAGGCTTTTTTCATGATGCAGTTGTATTCGTGTGCATCGTCTGTAAATATTGCTCCAAAAAGAGATGGAGGGGCTTCTCCTATGCTGTTTGAAGAGATGTGGTCTAATGAATAGGTGTCATTTATTTTTTTGAATGTAGTTCCATCAGAATCATAGAAGTACAAATTATTTATTGAATCTATGCTTGAATGAGGTTTTATGAAAAGTGCTGTTAAGTCATCTCCAGGCATATCTGATAACTGATCAGGGAAGTATTTTGCATCCTCAAATCTTAGTTCTATATTTCTTGGACGTTCACCAAATTCTCCTATAAAAATCAACCTTACTTTGTAGTTGTTCTGATCAGTTATAGCACTAGTTATCGCTTCCATGTCATTATCAAATTCATAGAACTCTGCGTTCATTTCCTCTGGGATAGATTCATTGATCAGAGTCAGAATATCTGAATCAGGATTATCATATATGAATATATACCTAACCTCCTCTGAAGTTATATACAGGAAATTATTTACTTTGTAAGGAGTGTTCCATTCTAAAGTCCATGTTAATATATTTGTTCCCTGGACCTTTGAAGGAGCGAACAATACTTGTTTGCCTATAGGCTTGTTCACCTGGCCAAGATAAAATCTACTGCAGTCAAAATCAAGGTCTACTCTTGGAACATCAAGCGCATGAACTGTCCCTTTACTTATAGATGCTCCAGTGAATATAGCTTCTAAATCAGATATGACTGTTGCAGAAAGCTTTTGCTCAGAAGTTGACCTTTGCTTCAATACTATCGCTGTAAAAAACAGCATTATCACTCCCCCCACTATCAGGACGAATATCCAGTTGAATTGGGCTTCTGCCTGACCTCTCTTATGTCTTCTTAAGTACCCCATTCTCTTACTTTTACAGCATCACCTAAACCTTCAAGCCTCAGTGTCACTGTACCTCCTACTTTCTCCAGACATATAAAACCATTATTGACCTCTATAGCTCCAACATCCATCGCTTCTGTCCCATCCGGAAAATAAAACATGTTTTTGCCATAACCTGTATCTATACTATCTTTTATTATTGCAAGATCATGTCCTTCCCTTTCAACATCATTTATGGCTGTCTGGATGCTGCTTAATTTTCCTATGTAATCTGAGCTGACAAAACATATGTGTGTATAAGGAGATGGAAGGTCGACAGGAACCTTTCTTATCACCCTATAACCTTTGTTGTCGCTTATTGCGTTCCTGATTTCTCCTTTGGACTCTATAAGATCTATCTGCTGGGATTTTTTCCCGAAATCTCTAACTGCACCATAACCATACAGCAGGACTAAACCAACTATCACTATCATCAGAATATATATGAAGATCTGTGCCTGTATCTGAGCTTTTTTCATCAATATCACCTGTTAAATTTTTAGAGGAGCAGGAAATCTCCTTACCTCTTGTTTATGTAAAATAATACATCTGAAACATCTTTTTTAGTCAATACTTTCTTGTTTTGAAGTGCTACCAGGACTTCAGTGACGTCTTTTGTCGAGATTTTTTTCATTGAGATCAATTGAGACAATATGGTTTTGAATACATCTATACTGGCTTTTTTGCCTTCTTTTTCACTCAGCTGCTGGAAAGTTGTGACCAGTTTTTTTATGTCTTTTTTTGTCTGTATCTTTTTGGTAGGGATCTTTGTTTTTATGCCTAATTTTTTATTCATCTCTTCAAACTCGTCGGGTCTGCTGTCTAGTTTGGAAAAAATATCGTCTTCCTCTTTTTCCATACCTTTTACTTTTGATAGTTTTTCAAACTCTGTCTTTTGTTTCTTTGCCAAATCGTCTATCTTTTTGTTGGTTTTTGTTTTTAGGGCTGTTAATCTGTCGAAATCTTTCTTTTCCATCTTGTCTAATCTAGAGAAATGGTCTGATTTTTTCTTTGATCTTTTGTTTAGTTTTTCTAGTTTTGAGAAGTCTTGCTGCTTTTTCTTCTGTTTTGTTGTTTTTTCAAGCTTTGAGAATTCATCATCTTCATCTACCACCCTAGAGAGTTTTTCAAACTCTGCAGGCTGTTTTGTCCTTGTTTTTTTCAAGGGTTTTTTTGCCAGCGGTCTTTTCTTTTCGATAGGTTTTATCTGTTTTTTTGTCCCTGGATGTTTTTTAACATATTCCCTTAATCTTTGGTCTGCTTTTGTTTCTTCTGATGGTCCTTGTTTTATCTGTTTTGGTTGTTTTTGTTTTTTATAATAACTGTAACCATAATATCCTGCTGCTGTTAGTATTAGTATAATCAACAAGATCAGCAACAGATACGAGATGAAGCTTCCTTTTGGGAAATCTAAAGCGTCTGTTGGGTCTGTTCCTTCTTCGATCTCTGAGTTATCATCAAATCCGTCATTGTCTGTATCTGCTTTTAATGGATCAAGCATCCTGTTCAATGTGTATTCCTCTATTGCAAGAAGTCCATCGTTGTCCTGATCCTTATTTGCATCTGAAGGATCAAAAGGATCTAATCCTTTGTCAGCTTCCCATGCATCAGGTATGCCATCTTCATCAGAATCTAGGCCTTTTGGAAAGTCTGTCGGATCCCGGGGATCTGTACCTCCATTGTACTCCTGGATGTTTGTGTATTTGTCTTTGTCTGCATCTTCTTTTGAGTCGTCAAAAGTTGGATTCAGATCATGAGTTATTTCCCATGCGTCGTCCATGCCGTCTTCGTCTGTGTCTTTGTTTTGAGGGTCTGTGTTCCTTAGATACTCCTGGAAGTTTGAAATTCCATCTTCATCAGCGTCTTTATCTGCGTCTGATGAGTTGTTTGGATCTAGCCCATTAAAAAGTTCCCATACATCATCCATGCCGTCATCATCTTCATCTAGGGGTTTTGAATCTGGATCTCTTGGATTAGTTTCTGATGTTACTTCTCCGCCATCTAAGAATGTGTCTCCATCTGTATCTTCGTTTCCCGGATCAGTGTTATAATTATATTCCATCAAGTTTGTAAGTCCGTCTTCGTCTGCATCCTGTAATGCGTCTGTTGGGTCTGAAGGGTCCAGACCATGGGATATCTCCCATTCATCATCTATCCCATCATTGTCATTGTCTGTAGGAACATCATAAGGGTCGTTTCCTGTAGTATTAGAGGTCCTTTCTCCACCATCTGCAACACCATCTCCGTCAGTGTCATATATGTTAGGATCTGTGCTATGTAGATACTCATCAGAATTGTATAATCCATCTCTGTCTGGATCTTTCATGCCATCTGAAGGGTCATTCTTATCAAATCCATTATCATCTTCCCATTTATCAGGCATTCCATCTTTATCTGTGTCGAATTGAGAAGGGCCGCATCCTTTTGAATTTGCAATCTCTGCTGGAGAAGTATCTGGACATTCATCTATGCAATTATTCAGATTGTCATTATCATCATCTTTCTGAGAGCATGAACAGCCGACATTGTTTACGTCTTCCCTGAAAGGCGTGTTAGGACATTCATCAATTGAATCTGAAACATTATCCATATCAATATCTATGAAGTCCGGCATCGTTACTAGCTGTGAATCTTCATCTATATTTCCTGCTCTGTCCGATACACTCCAACAAACATAAGAATCTTCTGTAATAGTTAAAGTATCGTTGTATAAATCATTTGGAACGCAACCTAATTTTGTAGTGCCTGTTCCTATCTTCATGTTGCTGATATCACAACCGCTCCTTATCGTGCCTAAGTCTGTGCATATTAAGCTTACATTCACACCAAAAGGAGATTCTAAAGTATCCAGAGTTACATTTGGAGCTGCATCATCTCTTGGTCTTCTTGAAAGATCAACTGTGATGTAATTACTTTCTGTTTTTGAAGACCATATTCCTGCCCTATTTCTTGCTTTTACGCTGAAACGATATTTTCTTCCATCACTTAGATTAAGATCTTCTGCTTCAACTTCAGTATCATCTGTTGTAGTCCATTCTAAGATGGTTTTTCCTAAGAAATCTGTGATCGTGTAGTTGTATAAATCTACCCCAGACTCTTCATCTGTACATTCAAATTCAGCTTCTAATATATCTAATGACCAAGTATATTCATCTACTTCTGGTTTTTCACATGTTGGTTGAGTGTTATCTATTATGAATGTTGTTGAGCTTCTTGCAGACTGTGTTGCTGTCTTACAAAGGAAATTGTAAGTGTATTCTTTGTCTGGCTGGTTCTGGCCAACAAATACATTGTATTCATATAGGGAATCAACCTGGCCCATATAATCCATCGTAGGAGATTCTGTATTCACATCTTCATCATCATAATAACAAGTGTCTGCTCTTTTGTTTACTCTTATCGTCAAATCTATATCTTTATCTTTTTTTGCTGAACCATCTGTTGGAAAAATATAAGTTATGCCCATCTCTGCTCCAAGATTTACATTGAATGAGATATCTTTTGATGAAGAGGTGAGGCCTGCAAGATTCATACAACTTATATGATATATGTATGTCTCTCCGTTTCTTAGTCCATTGAATAATTTTGTGTTTGAAGTTGTGTAAGATGGATAAGATAATTCATCTGTGTTGTCAAATACTCCGTCTTCAAGATTATCTCCGCTTGTTGCCATATCATGATATCTATTTTCTGTATCATCATATCTGCATATCGAAGGGTCGTCTATCTGGGCTGTGACTATTGTTGATTTGTCTCCAAGTTCATCAAGTTGTACTACTGTTGATGGATTTGCTGTTACTGAAGAGATAATTGGAGGAGAATCATCATATGAGAAGTTGAATCTGTGTATTTCAGATAAATCTCCTGCAGGAGTTTTACATATAACATAAGCAGGGATTATCCCAGGAAATTCAGGGGCTTCTATCTGAGACAGCTTATGAACCCTCATAGTTATGCTTTCAAATTCATTCAATAGATCATCATAATTTTCTCTTGTTGCTGGAGGGAAGCTATCATAACGGCAGTTCGCATCTTCACTTGTTCCTAAAAGGATATCAAATGTTGAAGTGTTTGAAATTCCCAGAGCTGGTTTTATCAAAAATACACTCATAGGGGTTATATTTATGGTAATAATTACTGGTTCTTCTGACGGATTTCCCAATATATCTGAAGCTTGGACTGTAAGAATATGGAGTCCTTCCGCTAAAGGAGAAATTGGGGTAAATCTATAGGTGTAGTTGTCCTCTGTAGAAACTGTTGGCTGATCTAACTCTATGTTATCTGGATCTGTAAGTGTATGTGATGTGATCAGAGATTCTTCTTGGAACTCTACAATTATAGTCGGTTGTTTTGAAGAAGTCTCAAAACTATAGTCTTGAGCTGAAGATATTTGTAGAACTAGCAAAAACAGAATACCATAGGTCAATATACTAAAAACCCTCTTTTTTACCATCTATCTTCCTCTTTTTAGGAGTGTGAAAAAAATAATAAAGACTTATTCTTGTTCTGACTCTTCCTCTGACTCTTCGCTTTCTTCCTCTTCTGTTTCTTCTTCAAGTTCTATGCATCTTCCGAGGTCTTCTGTTGATCTTATACAAATGTATCCTTCTCTACAGTCTTCAGAAGTGTAGCACTGGCCTTCGATCAGGACTTTCTTTACACCTTCGAATTCTGTGTCTAGCATTATCGATCTTTTTATGTCTTCGCAGACTATTCCCTCATATTCTGTCTTTATGTAGTATGTGTTTATTCCAGGCTGTATAATGTCTTCATGCATTTCTGAGAACTCTTCTGTGTCTGGTGTTATATCGATTGATGATTGCGATCCATCTGGTGTTATTATGTATAAGTCAGCTTTGTTTGGTTTTGGACTCATTGTTCCTGTGAACAGTATTGTTGAATTGCTTGTCCTGCTTTTTGGTAGTGGATCATATGATACTTCAGTACCATCTGGGCAATAGTTGAATCTTAAAAGTTTTCCTAAGCCATATTTTCCAGAAAGCATCTTAGGGATAACTTCCACCCTATAGTTTCCTGGTTCAAACTGTGTTCCGTCTGTCAGTGAAGTGAAAATTCCGTTTTCAAATGACGTTGTCAGTGTTATTTCTTCATCTCCAAAAATAGATTCATAATACATAAGTATCTCTGTACCAGTTGTGTTTAGTTCTTCTCCTGTCTCTAATATATCTATTGTTGTCCTTATGCTTGTAATATCACTTGGGAGCCCCATGACATTTATCTCTGTGTTTACATTTACTCCATCGAAGTCTATCGTGACCTGATCTGTGTTTGTAAGCTGATCCTTGTCTGTGACTCTTGCTATGATTGTGTTTTCTCCTTTTGAAAGGACCATCGCTGTTGAGTTGAAAAATCCTGCTGCAACCTCTGCCTGATACTGTGATTCTGTCAGGCTGTTTACAAATATCTCGACTTTTGCAAACGGATCATCTATTGTGTTTCCTTTTACAGGGATCTTTGGATATGTAATCTCTAAAGGAGGAGTTTCTTCTTCTGGTTCTGTTATCTCTATAGTTGGCAGTCCTTTTGTCAGCTGGCATTCATCCATGCATCTGTATTGCCCTGTTTCTGGGTTCTGTGAATATCTACAGATGAAGAACTGTTTTTCTTCTGCTGCAAGCTCATAATTTAATCTCTTAATTATTATTCCTATGGAGTATGAGGATTGATTATTTAGACTAGTTATATCAATATCCCCATAACACACTGCATTATTTTCATCAGATTCAAATGTTAATGTTGTAGGAGATCCTACTGTGTTATGGTCTTCATCATAGATCTGAGCTTTACAGCTTGTTGTTGGGAAGAAATTAGGATCTAATGTTATAGGAACTGAGAATTCCTGTTTTATAGTCATAGTCTCTTCTTGTGTAAAGAAGTTGTGTGATTTTTTATCAAACTTAAGTTCTGAATCCTGCCTTAATGGTTTAAGTGTTATTCCTGTGAATGTTTTTGTCTGTATATTTCCTGCACCATCTACAGCTTCTACACCTACTGTTAATGTACCAAATTCACCAGCTAATCCTGTGAATGTGTGGATGCAGTCTGTCTGCTTTGCACTCCAAGCTGATTGTCCGCTTATGTTGAATCTGCAATACGCTATTCCTGAAGCATCTGTTGCTGAAGCTATTACCTGTACTTTATCTGACGATGAATAATGATTGATTGATAATATTGTAGGTTTTGTGTTTTCTAATAGTCTTACAGTACGCTGGATGTTTTTGTCTGTTCCTCCAACTCCTGCTCTTGTTCCTGATGTAGCTGACATCAGAAGATTTTTGTTTCCTAATGTTCCTGCTGCTTTTAGCTTGAAGGTTACATCTACATTTCCTCCAGTAAATCCGCTGTATCTTGCCAAGACTCCTGTTCCTTGTTCGATGAGAGTGAAGTCTGTGTTTGTCATCTTTACATTATTTGTCAGATCAGTTCCAGTTATTGTTGTGAGAGGGACTGAATCAGTTCCCAGCTGAAGATCAACAGTTCCTGCTGGAAGGTTTGTTCCTACGAATCTTACTGTTGCCCATCCATCACTTTCTCCCATTGCATTTGTATGTTTGTGTATATAATCTGAATATCTTACCCTAAAGAAACTTCCAGGGATTGCTGGATTCAGTGTGTGTGGATATGCTCTCTCGGAAGCTGAAGTCCATCCTGTTTTTGTACATTTTGTTTCTGAGCTGCAATCTGGGTCTTTACAATCTATGTTGTTGTCTGCATCATTGTTAACTAAATCTCCACATATCTCTGATGTGATCAGTTCGCAGCTATTTGCTGCACATTTGCTGTTAAGATCACACACTCTTCCTAAGCAATCTGAATCTGCGCAGTTTGCTCCATCAACATCTTCGTCCGGGGTGTATATCATACACGAGTCTATTGTTATGTTTTCAACTTCTGGTGTTGGATAATAACAGAACCCACCTTTGCAGTCTCCGTCCAATACATCTGCTCCTTCATTTCCGTCATTGTCAAATCCATCAGCACAGAAAGATTCTGTTTCATATTCACATAAGCAGCCGATAGGTGAATTGCAGTCATATTGCTCGTAATCTGCTCCTATCAAGCCGTTGCAGTCTGGATCTAAGCAGTCTTTTAATCCATCTAAGTCATTATCAACACCATCATTACATGTCAATTCCTGAGGTGCTGCTGTATTTGATGTATTTTCTGTACATATTATATTTCCTGATGCGTCTCTTACATCAAAGCAATCATAGTCATCACAGTCTGCAGCATTCTCGAAGCTTTCTCCAAATAATATTTCATATAGGTCTGAGTTTAGATGCCAACCTGACCTTTGTCTTTGTGTATTTTCATGATCAAAGTCGTTGTCGAATCCATCATTACATGTTGTTTCTGTCTGTAATTGGCATGACCCTGATTTTCCTCCAAAATCAACTATAACTCCTTCGCAATCTTCGTCTGGATTCTGCCATCTGCAGTCAATACCTGCACCATCTGCATTATTTTGTGAGTATCCTCTTGTTCCGCTCTGTATTATGAAATCCCAATCGTTGTCTAGATTATCACGGCAAAGAACTCCTGTATTTTCGTTAGCTGCTCCTTTTGCATCATTTTCTTTACAATAAGCAGCGCAGTCGTATTCTGCAGTATCTGCTGAAGGGTTTGTTCCAACTACTGTTACAGCCATATCACAGTCTTTTCTGTTTAATGCGTCATTGTCAAATCCATCATTACAGGATTCTTCTCTTTCATACTCACATTTTATCGATGAGTCTGTCGGGTGTCCTTGTTTATCTTCACAATCTGGGTCTCTGCAATCTATTCCTGTGTTGGGGTTGAAGTCAAATGATGTTGTGCTGAAGTCTGCATCATAATCATTATCAAAAGCATCGTTACAGACTGTCTCTTGCTGTTCACATTTTTGAGTTACTGAAGAGTATGAAGTTCCTCTATATGTTCCTGAGAACAAATTAACATTCTTGTTATAACAATCTGAATCCCTGCAGTCGAAGCCATCTGGCTGTGTTGAACCCGATGTTTTCATAGGATCATTTGAACCTGAATCAAGATCGTTGTCTATATTATCATTACACCAGACGCTTAATCCACCTTCTGTGTAATAGCTTTCCTGAGATGTGTCATATTCTGAACCAATCTCAAGTTCTGCAAGAGCTGAAGGTCCTTTTACAAATTGAGGTTCGCTTACTGTTGATTTTATAGTCATGTCTGTGTAAGGTCCAATTATTGTCTGATCATTAGGGATTGGAATTGTGATAAATTCATCCAGACCTGAAATAGCTACTTTGTTCTCTCCAAAGACTATTGTATCACACTTGTTATCGTCAGTTGTAGATATATCGCAGAACGCTGGTGTTTTTTCAAACACATTTTGTAGTTGCTGTCTTCCTATTGTTGTTGTGTCAATATTGAACTCTTCAGGGATGTCTGAAAGAGTTATCCTTGTATCTGCAACATCACCTATATTTCTTGTGCTGATAACCTTTAGTTTTAAGTCTCCTCCTGGCTGGACTCTTGAAGTATAATAAACCTGTATCTGGTCATTTAAGTTATTACAGTACCCGTTGCTGCCTCCGCCCATACATAAACGACCAACTCCATTCTGTTGTGGATCTGAATAATCAATCGCTGCAGATAAGAAGTCTATGTTATTCCTTATCTCATAGTATGTTGCCTGGCAATCCAGATCTTCTGAATCTATTTTTCCGTCAACATATTTCTTTGTATCTCCTACCTTATAATCTCCATCTTCTGAATCAAAGCAGTTTCTTTCTACAACATTGTTCAGTTTCTTATCTTTTGCATGGATAGTGTCAACGTCAAAATTACAGTCAACTTCATCAAAGTATTCGTTTGCAATTCCATCAATGCAATCGAAAGTGTTGCTGATGTCATCTGCTGTCCATGCTAATGAATGAGTTGGAATATAGAATGGGATGTCTGTAAGAACTTCCCCATTATATGTTACAGTTGAATCTACTCTGTTGTGTGTGTTAGGGTAATCATAATATCCTCCGTCCCATACACCTCTCAATCTGTAAGTTAACCTATAGACTCCTTCATCTTCTTCAAATGATTGTAATGTTGGTATGCTTCTGCTGTCTTCTTCATATGCTAAGCCTCCCGGAGTGAAATCTAAGTCAAAATTATCTATTGTAAGTCCCGGAATCCCTATCTTGTAAACTATTGTTGCAGTATCATCTTTCTGGTAATATATCTTATCTCTGTTAGGAGGTATTATGGAGAAGTCATAAGTTGTTGTGCTTTCTTGTTCTAATAAATTCTCACAAGTTACTGTTATTGTGTGTGTTCCTTCATAGAAATCCCTGTTTTGTATGTATACTGGGTCTTCAATAGATGGACCAAGATTAATATAAGCAAAGCTGTGTTCTCTTAATGAAGCGTTGAATTCTTTTGCTAAAATATCATAGGTTGTTTCTTCTGACTGGAACTGTTCGTCTGTCTCAAAGAAGCATGTTGATGGATCATCTGTAGTTATCTTGAATTTAGGAGCTTTAAGCATCGTAGGATTCTGCATCCCTATACTTATGATCGGAGCAGTCTTATCTACGATAAATGTTGCAGTTGATGTGATCTCATCAGACCACTCTGCATCTCCTGCGTCTGTGAAATTCTTAAGTTTGCTTGCCAGAACAGTAACTGTATATGTATCATCGTCCACGTCTGATAGGTCAATTTCATAAGTTGTTACATACTCTGAATCTATATCATTGACATCATCTATTCCTGCTAAGTCATACACTTCAATAGGTGTTGGATTGGTATCTTCTAATAGAAGTCCTGTCTGTGCCCCTATTATCTTTATATTTGATGCATCTATTACTTTTCCTTTGTCTGCCAAGAACATTATTGTAGCTTTAGTCGGGTCTGTCGAATAAGCTATATTGTCGAATGATTCTCCTGGGTCTAGCTCAACTATCGGCGGGAATGGATAACCTCCATCTTTCTGGAATACCCATGTTGCTTGGCCTTCATTACCAACTTCATCTTTAGCATAGACTGTTATTGTGTGTATTCCATCTATGTATTCATCTGATCCCGGTTCATACGTCATTATCTTGTGTGTATCATTTCCACGGAAAGACCAGCTCCCATAGTTGCATCCTGATGCATTACACTCTGTAAATCTTTGCTGGTCTGTACCAGGGAGTATGGATTCTATGGTCAATCTTACTGAAGTTATTGTGCTTATGTTCTCTGTTATGTTTGCTATTATAGATACATCAGAAGGTGTCCTTAGACCATCAGCAGGACCCACAATAATGATGTTAGGAGCAAAAGGATCTGAATCAACTTGAATATATTCAACCTGTCTTGAAGGAACACCTCTGTCATCCAATGCAAAAGCATAGATTATATTCTTACCAATCATCAATGAAACATCTGTGCCGAACCATCCTTCAGGTGAATTCCCTTCATAAACTCTTATTGTCTCTCCTCCTTCTGGCTGACCACTTACAATAGTTGCTCCAGTTATGTTTCTTTCTAATGAAGGAGAAAATTCTAATATTCCGATTCCTGTCTCAGAATCTACTGTAAATGATTCTATGAGGTAATACTGACCGTCTGACCTATATCCTGGATCAGCCGCAGTCCTGTGAAAAGAGACATATTTACCTGATGTGAAAAGATCCTGGTAATCTGGACTTACTGAAACTGTGTTTGAGCCAGCAAAAGCATCATCTAAGACCATCACAATTAAATCTCCTAAATCTTCCTCTTTAGGATCTCCTGCAGATGTTGTTGATGCTTCATCTTTCCACTCTCTGAATGTTACTGGAAGGAGCAGAGCTTTGTCATTTACTTTTAACTGTATGTTTATATCTCCTGCTCCATTTTGAGCTGATGGGTAAAAACCAGAAACAAACGTTTCCGAGGCTCCAACTGCAACTGTTTGTGTGTCTCTGGCTGGATAGAATATAGTCGGTTTTTGTGGGCCTACCGTATCTATATAGAATGTTCCTCCTGAAACCACGTCAGCATCTGAAGAAATTGTTCCTTGAAGATCTTTAGTAACTGGATTGAATGTTGCTTCTACACCATCAAATCCTTCTAAGAAAGCTCCAACGATCGTTTTTGTTCCGACAAATGTGTAAGCGTCTTGTGCTACTATGTCTTGAATCTTAAAATCTCTGTTGCCCACTTTAAATCCAAAACTTGGATATTCTGCATCTTCCATCAATAAGCTATCTGAATTAAATGTTATGTCATAAGTCTGTCCGTAGATCATGTAGTCCTCTAATCCATCTGGGTTTGTCATAGTGACTGTGAATTTAGCTGGAATGGTGTCTTTAACTTCAAAATAATTTGTTTTTTCTGAAGGGTTGTTGAAAGTGTCTGTTGCCTTGAACAATGCTTTGTATGATCCAACAGGCAGTTCACAAGCTCCTGTTTTTTCACAACCTGGAGTTACATCAAGAGTGTAGCTCCATAATGTATTTGATATTGACTGTAAGTTTGTTTCTAAGAAATAATAAGGACTTGGGTCAATTCCCTGCTCAAAAGTTATGTTGTCAGCAGCAGATGGTGTGTCTGCTGAATTGTTTATATGTAATATTGCGTAAGCAAACCAATCATCTTCTGGAGCTTCGCATGTTGTTGTCTGGAATTCAAAAGATGTGCTATTTGAGTGTATAACACAGTCTGGCATTCCTACTGCTGTCGGTGTACTTCCTCTTAGAACCCACCTAACAAAGACAGATGCCCCGTCTTTTAATTCTGCACTTATAGTATAAGGCAGTCCAGGCATTATTGGGATAAGATCTGAAGATGTATTATATCCATCTATTGAGAAATGACTGTTGCTGTTTGATGAGAATGTTGTTAATGTATTGTCCCAGTTCCAGCCAGCTGTTCCAAGCTCTGCACCACCATTCTCTAATAATGTTCTAGAGTTAAGTATGAAAAGTTCTGCATTATTATTGTGTAAGCTCAAACGCACTGTATCTAAGTAAGTGAAACGCTCATCTAATATTGAAGCATAGATGTCTATTGGCTTTCCATATTCTGCGTGTAATGGATTTTGTGCATCTGAATCAATTCTCTCGATGCTCCAGTTCTCTCCTTTATCTGATGTTGTGTTGCTTCTGATATTCGGATAAATTTCTGGACCAAATTCATCTTTGTATACATTGAAGTCTGCAGATCCTATATTTCCTGCAGAATCTTTTGCTGTGATTGTGATTGTATTGGTTCCTGGCCTTTTCAATGCTACTTCAGCTTCAAAATCATCAAGTGTTCCTGTAAAAGGATAATTATCAGGAGATAAGCCATAAGCATCTCCCTGGATCTTTAGTTCTTCCAAGGTGGAATACTCTCCAGGAGTCTCTATCGCAAGCTTTGATACATATCTGACAAAATTCTCATATATATCTCCATTTTCTTTTAATGCTTGAGGGATAAATACCATGCCTTCTGGCTGTGGAGAACCATCAATAGAACTCAAGGGTTCGTTTGTAAATATGTCTTGGCCATCTATTGTCAGAGATATTTCATTGTTGTCTACAGTCAATATTGCATCATACCAGTTATCTAAAACATAAGAGAGACCTGCATATGTCTTGATCTCTGTGTCATCAAATTCTCCATCCTTATAATGTGCTTTATATAATATGAAATTTAATTTATCTTCAAATGCTACAACTTCTATGGAATAGTATCTTGCTGTCTGTTGTGTCTCACTTCCTGTATATCTGAATCTTGCCAATTCAAATGATCCAAGAAGGCCGCTGCTTCCAGTAGAATAACCACCTATCTTGAAACTTTCCCGAAGTGTGAAATCATCTAAATCAGACAATTCATTAAATTGTTTGTATTGACCATTATTACTTAAGATATTGTCATATGAAAACTGAGTTGTGAGGAAATTGCCTACTTTTCCAGATATATCTGTAGTAAGCTGATCTGTTACCTGGGGGATTCCAATTACATCATATATCACTGGTTTGATCCTATCTATCTTTATGGTATCACAGGAAAGGGGTTCTTGATTATTTCCTGCATCTTTGGAATAATAGCAGATACTCTGTGTCCTATCTGAGTCTATGAATATCATCTCTGAATTGTCCTCTGCTACTTGATCTGGAGTGCATGATTCATCATCCCTGCAATAATTAAGTTCTGTGCAACCATATTCCATCTCTGGTTCTACTGGGGGATCTAAACAATCAAGCTGAATTGTTGGCTTGAAATTGTACCACAAGCTTGTATCAAAGTGATCCAGGCCTCCTGGTTTGTTAAATAAAGTTACAGGATGCTGCTGATCCACTCCAACAAAAGTGTCTTTTTCTCTCAATCCAAACATCGTTGTGTCACAGATTATCTTGTAAAGGAATGCTTGATTTGTTTCAGAAGTGGGAATGTTAGCATCATAAAGATAGTCAATACCACCTATCTCTTTTTCTATCTCTGTATCCCCTCCTCCAGTTACTGTGAAAGTCTGACCTTGGTTTTTCAATTCTACAAACCGATCTTCCCATTGCTGAACTCCATCATTGAATACGACTCCATCTATTGGGCTGTTATCTCTTAAGCACGACCATTTTGATGTGTAAGTTGGATCACTGCAAACTCCTGGATTCCATATCCCATGGTAATAATAACGGCAAGCGTAACTAGAGGTTATGGAATAATCTTTTTGAGTTCCAAATGGACCCATTCTTCTTGAACAATAACTTGGACTCCATGTGTTATCTCCATAGTCCTCCCCAAAGTCCTGTGGATCTGCAGTATAAACACATTCAAATTCATTGCTAGCTCTTAAGTGTATGTTCATCAAAGATGTGTTGAAGATAGGATCGTAAGGATCTATATTGAATGTTGGGTCAGAAGATATCCTTATCTTTCTTCTTACCACATCAGAAGCTCCATATCCTGGGTCTACAGTGCAGCCTGTTGATCCTGGCTGTTTTTCAGCGCAGAAAGGGTTATCGTTGTCTTTTCCTTCGCATTGTTTATTGTGAACTTGATCTTCACAAAGATATGTGAAGAAATATAATCCATCTTGAAGCTGAGTGTATTCGACAGTCCAGTTGTTCCCATAATCTCCTACAGTAGTGCCAGAATCATATGGGTCTATCTGACCTATATCTCCGTACCTTAGAGGTAATTCTTCCTCTGTAAAGCATTCAAATCTTGAATTTTTATATGACTTTACCCTTCTTAATGTTGATTTGCAGACAACATCTTCATTAACTTCTAACCTAATTGTCAGATCAGTGTTATATATCGGAGGATTTACGCTAACTTCGTTTGCTTTTTGGGCAATTCCTATCATGACATCTGGAACAGAAGTGTCTATTGTGAAAGTTATATTTTTTACTTCTTCCAGATTATTTGGGTTATGAACACTGTAGGCTGTTTCGGTCGCACCTAGATCTTCTATATAGTAATAGAATGTGTAATTCCCATCATCAGCAGAACCATCCCCGCAATGGAACTCTTTTTTATTTCCAGTAGCAGAATCTACTGGAGGTTCTGGCAGTTTTAATTCTGCATAATTAGTGTTCCAACGATCGCACTCAGATGTGCCTGTATTTTGATCTACAAAATTAGGCTGTAATCCTCCTACAGAGGTGTTTACTGTTGAAAAAACCTTAACAAGCTTCTGATCTTTTTGTGAAGAATCGATAAAGAACAGAGGGAATTCATCTTTAAACATAGGATGTGCTGCATCTACTACACTATCAAAATCATCTATATTGAATGTCATGTCAGTCAATAATCTGTCAGGGTAGCAAGGTTTCTCTGTGCTTCCGATGCAATAATATATCAGGAAATTGTCTGTATAATAGTCATCTATGTAGGATGATATGTTCATAGGAGAACCGTAAGAGATAAGATGAGGTATCTTAGCTTCAGGAGGGGTCATATCAAGCTGGCAGGCAGAGCTGTCTCCAGCACTGAAGAGTTTGCAATCGTTTGATAAATCACTATCTGCATCTTTGAAACACTGCGGTGTTGAACCTAGAGTTGGTGTTCCCCATCTGCAAGTTCCAAATCCAAAATAATCATTGCTTAATCCAAGGAAATTATGGCGTTTTATTGAACCTTCACAATCTGATTTAGTTGTCAGAATGTTATCTGAGCAAGAACCTAGAGTCCATGTTTCTCCTGTCTCTTCACAAGATGTTTGATCTTGTGATATTCCGTCGCTGCATGATCCTTGAACCCATATATTAGTTCCAGCCCTTCCAGGCTCATCTATTGAAGGATCATGAATTATATCAATGGCTGAATCTATTTGTGCACTGCTAGGGCCTATGCAGTCGCTTATATTCTGGAACATCTGGCAAGTTACTTCGCTTCTTTGTAAGCAGTTTGAACCATCCCAGTAACATGAGCCAAAGAGCTGGCAACGGGTCCTGTCACATTGCTCATAAACCAGATTAGAACCGTCGATGTCGCAAAGATGACAATCTTGATTTACATCATCTACAAATGTGTTTGGATCAGGATCATACTTATCCGGAGAAAGATCGTTGTCATCATCAATGTCATATTGAACTCCTGCATAATCTTTATAGATTGAATTGATGACTTCATCACTGTAATCTACAATGCCATCTAAGTTAAAATCATAGATAGTTCCATCATCTGCAATTCCGTCTGAATCTTCATCAGGTATTTGGTTTCCATCTAATGTTGCGTTATCAGGGAATGTGTCGCAATCGTTATCTCCTGGGCAAAGCTCATCAAGCCTTAATTCTCTGCAAACACCAACACCTAAGTTTTCATATCTTGGATCATAAGACCATGAACAGTTTCTTGGAAGGCATTTGTTGTTAAATCTTCTGTCAGAAGTTCCGTCTGGATTTACGCTTAGCTGTTCAACACATGCAGATTCGCTCTTATAATCATAACAGGAGCTTACCTGAGAGCAATCAAAGAATTTATTTACTGAAGTTTCTGTTGTATCTTTATAACAATGAGGGATGTTTTCGCAGAAAATATTATTATCAAAACCTCCTAATTGCCCTTCACTATACAAAGCATATCTTGCAAATCCATTAAAATGGAATAGACCAAAAGGAGTATTGCATTCTTCGCAATCACTCTTGTATGTGCAACTGACTGTTCCGGATCTACTAGGGCCCAGACATTTATGATTTTCATCAAATGCTAAAGTGTCAGAACAATCTGCACTCTCTGCTGTCAAGCCTGAAGTCTCTGCATCAATCCTTCTTATGAGACTGTTCCTAACATCTCCTGAGACTGAACTGTCAAAAACACATCGTGATCTTGAAGTTTCATCGCTGCAGTGTTCATCTTCATAAAGATAACATTCTTCTGGACCAGTCTTGAAGCAAGCTAAAGCTCCATCTACAAGCTTTTGTGTGAGTGGGTTTATCTCATTTATCTCATATGTTGGATTCCCTCTTGTTCTTCTGTAATACGCCATGACTTCTTCAATAAAAGGGAAATCATATTCAGCCGAGGTCCTGTAACAGTAGGTCTTATCAGGCAATACTGTTGTATCATTAAATGAAAATGTAGTTGAGTTAAGATCAGTTGCTATAACCCTTGTAGAATGATCTTCTCCTGGAACACATCCTTGAGACAAACTATCTGCTTCACATCTGTATAGGTTAAAGCCAGTTGCCTGGCATGGTGTGTGCCAGTGAACTTCAACCTGCTGCTTATTAGGAGTGCCATTCAGCAAGTCCATCATAAGTCCAAGCTCTTTATTTGTAAAGCAGTTGTAAAGAAACATCGATGTGTTAATGAATTCGTCCTGTATCAGGTTGATCCTTACTCTTTTAGGAGCATAGGGGGGGAATTTTGAAAACTCCAGTGTGTGTTGCCCTTCTATGATGTTTGCTAATGTGAATGTTCCGTTTCTTCTATAATCTCCTTCAGGATCTAGGATCAAGAACTCTGTCGTTAAATTTGTATCAACTATTATGTCTTCTCCTATTTTTGGAACAGTCTTTGTAAGAAGCCTGACAGTTACATCGTTGATCGGAGTGCCATTCAAGGCGTCATAAACATACCCGGATATATTCCAATATGGCAGATGCTGCAGGCAAAAATTAACAGTCACGACTTTAGGGTTGTCTGTGGGAAATGTTGTTGTCGGCAATTCTTTTGTATAATAATCAAGCATCCTAACTCCAAAAATATCATAATCGCTTGTAATTAAGTTGTTGTTATCATCCAGATGATTTATCGGAACATTGTTTATTGCGTAGCTGCCATCAGAAACAGCAGGGTCAGAACCTGTGATGTATGAGTTGCCCCAGAATGGTTCTGATCTTCTTATGTTGACTGTTACATTGTTAAGAGGGGCTCCTGTATCACAGTCAGTAACTATCCCTCTTAGATTGATCGTATCTTCGTGAACAACACATGATGAATCATCTGTCTTATCAAACCAAGTGTCATCTTCACAGCACCAGCCTGTATCTCTTAATGCTCCTTCACAATAACAAGAATTATATTCGCTTTGAGTTATATCTCCTAATCCCAAATCCTCACATTTAGGCCTGCAGCTGGTTGAATCAAAATAACAAGTTCTATCGCTTCCAAATTCTGCACTATCTGCTGCACAACAATAAGTTGGATTTGTTGAATCATATGCTATTGCAAGGCCATACCCGCACTGGCAATTCTGCGCTATAGGGTTAGAACAGTCTGAAGGACTGCAAAAAGCAGTAGGGGTTTCACAGGCATAAATTTCAAGAAGATCCATGCTGAACTGACCATGTTCTGCAACTAACTGATTGTAGAAAGGAGTTCCTTGTCTTGGAACATCGCAGCATCTCTTATTTGGGTGCTCTTCTATATCAGTCGGATTTGTAACTTCCAGACTATCGACGGCGCATATCTCTGTTATATCACACCATGTTCCTCCTTGCTGAGCGCAAGTAGGCCCAAGAATTGTTGGACATTGACCTTCATGCAGACCTTCCTCACAGCAAAAATATCCTGGGAAATCTGACACTCCGTAAGTCACATAATCTCCACTAGGACTTCTACATCTACAATCATCATCATTAGCGTCTAATGGCTCATTAATCTTACAAAAAGGTGTTACAGTCGGGCATTCTGATATGCTTCCTGTAACAGTTCCATCTGCGCAGCAAAATGCTGTGGCCTCAGTATCCGGAGTTTCAAAGATATCAAAACCACATCTGCAAGGTTCTATATTGTTAGATACGTATTCATTTTCTATACAAGAAGGATAACTTTCTGGACAAAAACTTTCTTCTGCTTGGTGTGTTCCATCGATACAGCACCAGCCTGTACTTTGGCTTGCATCTCCGCAGATACACTGTGAGGAAATCTCCTCTCCAAGAGCACAATAAGGTATTGATGAATCTATAACAATCTTAAGATCTTCTACATTTGAGATGAGATATACTGATTCTGATTTTGGGTTGAAGTTTGTTTTTATTACATCAACGCTGATTGGACCTCCAATAACTTCTTCTAAAGTGAAAAGGCCATTCTGATCTGTTGTAGTAGTGATCCCTGAAGCAGAGACTGTAGCTCCAATCACAGGAACATCATAGATATTAACTACAACTCCTGAAATTGTGTAGGCTGGAACAGTACATTCTGAATCTAAGAAACAGGCATCTTGTGTTTCTGAAGCTGTTGCATAATCATCGAAAAGATAAGGGGTTCCTTTACAACAATAACCTTCTAATTCTGAAGAAGAACCCATAAAAGTAGTTCCGCAAAAACAAGGATTGATATTAGTTACTGCATTGGTGCATGTTTGTGCACTTGGTCCGCATATGCTTCCTTCGCCTTCTGAACATGCGGCTGCACATTCTTCGTCATTAGTTGGGCCAAAGTTTGGTTCTCCATCACATTCTCCAAAAGGAACTAAAATATCCTGAGCACCCTCATCATATCCACAACAGCAAACATCCCCACATTCTGCAATAGAGTTACATGCAACATCAGGGTTCCAATAATCTGGGTATGAATCATCTGTACCATATTCATCGTATACATCTTCATCACATTCAACCTTATAATAATCATCACATGCTCCGTCTATGATACAACATCCCTGATTACACTCTCCTCGTGAAGTATAATCACAATCAGCTGAAGTCCAAAAATCACAATCAATAACATTATTGTCACAACAATCTAACTCAAGATCTGATTCTGCGACACCAGTAGAAGACATTATCTGGTTCAGGTCTGCACAGAACAAATCCGTCTTAAATTGATTAAGGCAACAAGGAGCTATAACTGTGTAAGAAAAGAGTATTATGAATATTGCCGATAAAAGTAAAAAAGCGCTATTCTTTAATTTGATTCCTGTCATCTAAAACCTCTTTTTGGGATCATTCTTTAGTCTAAAGGCTAGAAAAATCTAGTTCAGAATAAAGAAATTGCTAACTAAAACTGGTTTCCCCTCTTTTTCACACATTTTTAAAACTTACTGTAAAAAATGGGTTTTCTATTTATAAAGTTTACGGTTTTTTGAGTATGATTTCTATTCGAGAAAATGAGAATTTGTTTTTTGGTAGTAGTTAATTAGACACACCTATTTCCGTAAGTGCCTTGACATTTTAAGAATGGGTATGGTCCGCATTGGACATCGTCATCTGGCTGAGCAATCCTCCAAGTTGATGGATCAGAAATTTCTCCTAAGCAACAGGTATGATTTGCTTGGAATGGATCAGCACCTGTATTGTATGGATAAGGATAAGGGTCTGCTGAATTCCTATGAGGAAGGCAAGGATAGACTGTTACAGGAACATAAGCTATTGAAGTTCCTAATGCATTGTCTACATTATCTGTGACTGCTACCCTAAAATTATGGAATCCTTCTTGGGTGAATCCAAAATTAGTTATCGTATTAATGGAAGGAATTGTTGGAAACTTGAACTTTGGCTCTTTTCTTGGAGCATTTATATTTTCTATATCTTCCTTGAATACATAAGTTATACCTTTTACGCTGCTGAATATATCTCTTGAACCAGTTGCATCAACTTCATAAGGATCTTCTAAAGACCCATATTCATTTGGGATATCATCATAGTAGTTGTCTCCTTTAGCAACAGCAATTGGCCTGTCATTGACCAATATCCTTATTGTCTGAAAATCATACAATCCCTCGTCGTCCAATGCATACAAGGTTACATTATGCGGACCGATGTCTCCTATAGATGTGTTGTAAGATGCGTTGACCTGGGAATAAATATATTCCTCACTATTATGCCATTTATTTTCTAAAATGAAATCTGTGTAGTTTGTCTTTATCGGTCCTCTTATGATTTCTGAACCTAAAAATTCATATTCTTCATCATATTCAGCTTTCCACCCTGTGTAATTAAAAGTTAAATCATCTTCATCTGCATCAAATGCAATCGGCCACATCTGTATTGTCGCTCCTTCAAGGACTACCAGATCATACAAAGATGAATTAAAATTTTCTTCTTCATGTATCAGCTCTAGAACTGGACGCCTGTTTTCTACCGCAAATTTGAACTCATAATATGATCCATCAATCAAAGAACTATAATCGACTATAGTTATTATGTCATCAGTTTCTCCCCTGAAGACTGATGAACATTCTGTCTCTGTGCATGCATCTTTTTTTATATAGAATTTTAAGTCGTTATCCCATAAGAGGTCTCTGCCATCTTTTACCTCTTTGTAATTACTGTTGTTCCATAATAGGTTCTTTGCTTCGTTATTTATGAAATTGTCTGCAAATTCATGGATTCTCATCAACCTTAATTTTACGTCATCCCTAAAGGCAAGTATTTTGGTAGCTTTATTTTCGCTCTTTAGTTTTATTTCCAGAGGATATTCGGCATCTACTGAAACAAATTCTTCAGTAAATGTCACGTTGATGGAAACATTTCCCTGTGAAACATTATATGCAAAGTTTGTTGAGAATGAATCAAAATCTACGCAAGTTGGAAGGTTTTTTTCTATATAGCCCTGTATCTGACGCTGGATTGAGTAATCGCCAGAACCATGAGTCTTGCAGGATTTTTTTACTATGCCTCCTCTTTTGGGATTTGGACCTTTTTTATCGCAAAGAGGTAATAATTCTTTAGCACCATATATGGTCACCTTGCTTCCATAAGATGTTCTTTCTTTTCTTGTCCGGTCTTCCAGTAATTTTCCAGGGTAAGGATATTCTGGAGGTGTTGGAATCTCGCCCCTTCTTGGAAAATCCTGAAGCACTCTTTTCTTCAGGCCATAAAATACATAGAAAGATTGATTGTCTTTTGTGTGAGGTATAGCTTTATCTCCTGGAATAAATGGGTTTCCTAGCCAATTTGTGATCCCTCCTTGAGTCTCATCAATCTTTCCTCCTTGCTGACCTATGTAGATGATCGCCTCTTTTGTCAGTTTTTTAAGGCATTTATTTACATAATTTTCAAATGCTGTCGTCTTTAAAAGCTCAGATGTAAGCTGTTCTGTCTCTGACTCTAGTTTTGCTTTTGTCTGTACTGAAGTTGCTCTCAGTACAAAAGCTACGCTTGCAAAAAGAAGGATACCAATAAGAAAGAATAGAGTTATCTGAGCTTTTTTATTCAACATCCTATCGCCTCTTTTAAAATTACCTGATCCTTGTTTCAGACGTCAGGTCTCTCCAGAAAGGATTTAGTTCTGCTTCTAATCCACCTATAGTAATTGTTGTGTCTATATTTGTATCGTCACAATCAACTAAATCTGAGTATGAATATATCTCTGCATCACAGAAGTTTCTGTTAAATCCTTCATATTTTATAGTCAGTACATTTTTATTTGCTAGTGTCTCTTCCATGATCCCGTATGTAACCCTAGTTGCAGCCCCTTCTTTTTCTGTTGAGATGTAGAATTTGTCATAATCTTTTGCGTAGGTTATCGGTCTGTATATTCTTTCTTTGGATCTGAATAAATCTAGCACTGAATCCAATATTGTCCTGAAAGGATTTTTGAAGAACCTATCAACAAAACCTGCATCAGTTATTTCACTTTCATCAAATATTATATCATCAGAATAGATTAATAATTTTGTCTTGTTGTTCCATAACATCTTTACTTTACCATCATGTTCTGAACATTCCTTGAAAACCCCATAGATGGAAGTTGGGTGTGCTTCTTCTATAGCTGAATCACAATCTTCAACATCCACCTCAGCCAAGAACTCATCAAGGTCTGACATGCTATTCAAGGAGGTTGCGAATAATGTTTTTGTGACTTCCTGATTTCCGCTGCCTGTAACGTCAGGATATAATTGAGGGTAATTCAACACACAGAAATTGTTTGTGTTCGCTCCTGGAACAGTTGCAAACCCTTCTTTTTCTATAAGGGTCAATTCTGGCGTGTCGCAGTAGATTGTATATTCTTCAATCGACTGTTCTTCTGTAAATTCAAGCAATGTGTCGGCCAATAATTTTGTCCTAGTTGTCCAGTTCCCATCTTCACAGAAATGATCTCCTTCATCTATATCTACTCTTGAAACAACTGAGTCATCATACTTTGAAGGAAGACTCATGTTTGATATAAACTGAGTATACCATCCTGCCGGGATACATTCTTCCCCATTCCAGCAGTCATGATAATTTAAGCAATAACCTTGGCTTGTATTGTCCCATTTTTCCTTGTAATAAGCTCCAACCCATGATGCTGAGTTATCTAGTGTGTCTATATTTTCATAATAGGCCTGTGTATCTTCAAAGCAGACATACATATCATATCCTGCAGTCTTGTGTGGTTTAATATTTTCATGGTATCCAAAATGATTTGAATAGTGATCATAATTAGATCCTATTGTTCCTGTGAATGGCTGATCAATTGATGCTATGCAATTGAATCCGTCCCAGCAAGTGTTTAGAGGACAGCAAGATTCTGCAACTGGAACTTCTCCTTGCGCTGCTTTATATTCTCTTGATTGAATCTCAGAATAATTCCATGGATGAGTTATTGAAGTGTTGTATCCTTTATCGTATGAACATCTTAGTGCTCTTGAGAACTTTTCTGTCAGTTCAGACCATAAGTCATCAATATGGATATCGTTGTCTTCTGTGTTTGATGAAAGTAGCTTGACTATGCCTCCATTTACATCACATCTGAAATCTAATAATCCTGTCGGTATACATTGATAAGGTGCTATATTGGAATAGTAGATAGAAACGTAATCTTTATCAGAATCGTATGGGTTTTCCCTAACTGATTGGGTGAAAGCGTTGATAAAAATCCTGTTGTAGTCTTTTGTGAATGTACGGTTAAGATGAGTAACTTCTCCGTATGTGTTCGAATCTGATTTGTAAACTGGGAGTTCTTGGAATTCACTGTTTATGTTTTTGTCTAAGGGGGCTACTCCTTGGAAAGAAATCACCTTGTCTGAAAAAAGAAGAATTCTGTCTTTTTCATTCCAAACTACTTTGTTTATGTTTGTATTTGATTCTAAGGTAGTTTCTTGAAAAACAGCATCTTGATTTATTAAAGTTATATCGATGTCATCATCAGCAATCCCCATAGTGTTAACAAAAAAATCCTCTATATTGTCGTCATCTAGTGGGGTTCCTACAATTATTATGCTTTCGGTAGTCTGGTAGGTTGGGTCTGATTCTGAGTTTGGTGTGGCTATGTTCTGGTTAGTGAGAGTTATATCACTTCTGTAAACGCAAATGTTATTTTCAGGAGTTAAAGAAAAACCATTTTCATCAAAATCTGAAAGTGGACCGCATAGGAGTTCGTGATTAACCCCTCTGGTTCCAGTGGCTATATTAAGTATATTTAGTGCAACCAGTTTTGTCCTAGATGTCCACTCTCCAGCTTGGCAATAGTGGTCTCCTGTACCTATTTCACTCCATGTTCCAAGGTCATCAATATATTGAGTGTCGTTAAGGCAGAAAGAGCCTGTCCAGCATTGATCGTCGCTTTCGCAGTATCCATAAGATGAATTATCCCATTTGAATTTTTGGAAAACTCCAACCCATTGTCCAACATTCAGTTTTTCTGTGTCTACCTGCATGTCTTCAGTCTCATATAGATTTCTGCATACATATTGGTCGTAAGTTGATGATGGTGTAAATTGGTCCCATTCATAGGAGTATGAAGCAGAACTGTCAAAACCATTATGGTGGTTGTTTTGTATTCCGTGTTCGCTGTGTACGCACGTTTTGCCGTTCCAGCACATTATCTGTGGGCAACAATGGTCTGAAGTTGTGGAAAATTCTGATAACCTGTCTGGAGCTACTTGTTTTGTATAATTTATGTGTGTTTCAGACTGGCCTGAATAACCTTGTTCTATAAATTCTGATCTGTCTTTGTTTGAAGTGTATTCATCTCCATGAGGATCTACAGTTGTTCTTGGAAGAGCTAAGTCCCATGTTCCATCGTAGCCGCAATACCAAGGTACTCCTTTCTGGCTTTCCTCGCTTGCTCCTGTGAGGGTCACTTTTCCAGGATAGAAATAGTTTGAGCAATAACCTTCTGTGGATGTTCCATCAAAATCATGTTCAGTTTCATCTGCCAGATTATTGTTAGCTCCACAAGTTAAAGTCTTATCTTCAAATGCCAGCATCTTGAATTGTCTTTTGTTTTTTATGAAATATTCCCAATGGTTTAGTGTCTTGTCATCTGAAGGTTCGTATTTAACTGAATAAGTATCTCCAACAGTACAATCAGAGCTGAAAGCATTACAATTTGCATCACAACCAGTCGTGCAGATGTCTAAAGTTGAACCTACTGCTGAATATTTTACTGTCTCATGGATCTGTTCTTCACCGTCTTCCAGTTTGTATTGGTCAACTGTTTCTCTGATTCCAACTTTAATCTCTCCGCTATTTGTATAGAAGATCCTGTCGAAATCATTTGTATGGCTAAATCGTCCTGCACTGCTATCCACATAATTAGAAATGTCAGAGATTGTGTTTATGTTGTTTACTATATTGTTAACTATCCATGTGTTTTGAGTGTCATAAATGACAATGAAATCAGAGCTTGAAACTACAACATCACTATAGACTAGTATTTTTGTGTTGGAGTTGAAATAAACCTTATTATCTGTGCTGCAGGCCTTATAATCATTATCTCCTTCAGAAGAGGTTACTGAGTTACAGTTGCTGAAATGGCCAGTTTTTAGGTCGAATGCAGAATCTAGATCTCCTAAATCATCAGATGTGTCATCTGAATCTTCGCTGGAACTTCTTAATGCAACTGCAGTCAGGACTTTTCCTCCTGTTGACTCATCTTTCAATATACATACTTTTTGGGTTGTTGCATCTTCAAATTTGTTAGGATTTATAGGTTTGTTTGTGAGAGTATTTTGGTAATCATCACAATATAATGTATATTTTGATGGTTTGAAATGGAGCAGAGCTGAGGCCATCAGTTTTGTTCTTGTTGTCCATGCTCCCTGGTAACAGTAGTGATCATCATCTAAGTCTCCCTCTGTGTAATAGCCATCCTGAACGCATTCTGATCCGTCCCAGCAGTCTGTTTGTCTTCTACAATAACCATAGTCTGCGCTGTCGTCATATTTTTCTTTCATATAAACTGGGACCCAGCTTGCAACAACTCCTCCTGTCTTGTCTGCATTCGCGTCTGAGCAGACATACTGATCAAATGTGTTGTCATAAATATACTCTTCATGAACATAGGATTCAGTTGAAAACATCTTTGCGTGTCTTGAATCAAAGCTGTAAAGTTCAGAAGTTGAAGCAACGCAGATATCTCCGTTCCAGCACATGTCTTTAGGACAGCAACCTAGATCTGTTGCATCATTCCATTTTTGTTTTCTGTATGGTGCTGCTGAAGTTGCATCATGTGTTGCGGTTCCTCTGAATTTTCCTGATGGAAGATCAGAATTATCTGTGTTCTTTGAAACAGAAGCCCAGTTGTTATTGTAGGAACATACATAATCTCCCATCTTGTAGCAGTAATCGTAGGTGTTGTCTATTAGAGTTGATCCATCTAGATCAGTCAGAGATGTAAAAAGAGCAGGGAGTTTACATCCTCTAAATTGGTCATTTATGAAGATTATTTTGTCCAAATATGTTTTAGATGATGTTTCATCAACTGAATCGTTTACTCTTCTACCTTCTAATACTTCCTGACCTGTCCAGCATCCTGCGTTTTCATCATTATACAACTCAGGACTACCTGTAACTTGATCATCCCCACAACAGAAGTTTCCAGTCCAATCAAAACTTGAATGTGCTATACAAGCAGCATAAGCCGGACCTTTTTCTGCGTCAGAATAACTCTCATCATTATCATAATCATCACCATCAAGATCAGTTACCCATCTTTTTCCTATGTATCCTGAGCAGTATTTTGTTGGTGTTAGTTTAACGTTGTCAATTGCAAATGAAACTCCTGTAGAAGTTGGAGCTGGATTTATAAAATATATTCCATAAATATCTGTTGTAGAGGATAGGCTGATAATTGGAATCTTGAAGTGGTGCCATTTTTTTATGCTAAACCCATTTATTGAATATTGCTCTAAATCAGTTTCTGCTAATGCACCACCAGTAGAAGTTGATGTATCAATCCTAATCTTAGTCATTGGTGTATTGAATGCCATATCAAATTCCAAATAAGTATAGCTTGACCAGTCATCAATATAGTTTGGTACAGGGATATCTGCTTCAGCAGCATCAGCTCCTGCCCCATAAGTAAAAACACCAACCCTGTCAGATATTTCACTTTCAGTTTCTACTGGGATGTCTGAATCAAATATAGTTGCTAGTGCTTCTCCTTCTCCAAATATTCTAGTTTTGGGATTGTAAGGACTTCCACTACCCCCTCTATTTATGTTGTTGCAAACGCCACCTCCGCAACATTCAGCCCATAGATATTGATCTCCTGTTGAACCTTCTAGTTTATAACAAGCGAAAGAATTTATAACATTATAATTTCCAGTCTGAGTATATTTTTCCTCATTAAACCCACCATCACATTCTGAAAAACCAATACAATCCAGATCTTCACAATCAACTGTATTATCTCCATCATCATCAATATCGTTATCACAGTCTTCAAATAATCCACTCTTAAAACCAGCATAGCAATAAGCTTGTTCCGCCCTTATATCACCATAATTTGTGGCTATTAAATCACCCATATAATCTGAGGGTTCTAAAATAGCATCTGCATCATTAGTGCCTTCTGTAGTCTGTGCTTTTGTATTATCTAGGCCAACTGCATATTCAAAATCATCATCTAAGTAATCTTGGTCAGCATCCTTACTTGCATAAAATGGTGTTTTTGAATTTCCTCCAGAAGCAGGTCTCCATTCTGTTCCGCTGAACATCTCCCCACCATCTACATAATCATCATTATCTAGGTTTTTTACTGAACCACAAAAATCACTTGCAGTCGGCCAATTATCTTTACAGTTGGTTGCTGCTTGACAATCAGGATCTAGGCAATCAATCCTCTCATCTTCATCATTATCTTTTCCATCGCTGCAGTGGTCAGCCTCATTACCATATGTTTCAGTTTCACCCAATGCTGTTCCTAAGTCTGCATTGATATCTCCTTTATCCATATAATCCATTGTGTTTTCGATATTGGAAGTTACTTCATTTTGTGCAGGAGGGGTGCAACTATATCTTCTAAATCCATCTGAACAAACTATTTTCTGTGTGCCTGAACCTGGACCTTGGGGGACTGTCTGTGAAGTCATTGATGAAAGTTCATAAGTATTAGTGGAGTCAAAAGTAAGAGTGTTATCACAATTATGCCATTTTGTGCCATCTGAAACAACATCATATGTGTCTGCCTTATGGACTGGATATATCAAAAGATTTTCTGATGTTGCGTCCTTCCATTCAAGGCCAAAAGGATTGGCGCTATTTTCAAAATCTAGGGCACATAACTTTACATCAGTGCTCGTTGTGGATCCGATACTTCCAAAATCATAGTTACCTGATTCATATAATTGGACTTCATCAAAGTATGCTACGGTTCCTGAATTTTTTAGATCGAATCTTAGGATTCCTTTTCCATCGGAAAAATGAAGATTAGAGGTTGTAGTTATGGTTGTTGTGAAAGAGCATGTGTAATGGTTCCAATTATGAGATAGTGTGAAATCAGATCCGCATTGGACTGCGCTTTTTCCAGTTGCTTTGGTGAATACCTGTGCTACTGTAGATCCGCCACCTGCAGAACGAGCAAAGAAAGAAATCACATATGTTTTTGCATTTAGGATGTTGGAAATAGTTTGTCCAGCTCTTGGTGATTTTGAGTAATCTAATAAACCAGAAGAACTCCCAAAAGGGGTATCATCTGATGTGTCTGTAGCTGAGTCATCAACAACTGCCATCCCTCCTCCTGTATCTCCAGTTGCTAAGTCTTCTGTCCAACTATCTGCAATTCCGCTAGTCGCTTCCTCAAAACCTCCATTATCAATATAGTTCTTATCATCACCGCAGCATTTGTTGATTTTAGCTGTGCATGTTGCTTCATCTGTTATTGAAGGATCGCTACAGGCTGCAGGAGTCCAAGTATTTACTGTTTGTTGTGCTACTGGTTCTGTCCATGTTCCTCCAGAAGTTTCACAGAGAGTTTGAGATGTGACTTGTGTAGCAGTGCATGATCCGGAGGTCCAAGTTGCATCGTAATCATCACAATAAATTTTTGAAAAACCATCTGATTCTGTCCAAGGAATTAAACCTCCATCACAACTTCCATCAGTGTATGTTCCCCCAGCTGCTGTACACATCGTGTTGTCTGTTAGTTGCGCACCAGTACATGTACCTGAGGATATAGTCCCTCCAAAACTTTCACATAGTGTTTGATGTGTGATGCCTCCTGTGATAGTACATTCACCTGGAGTCCACGTTCCGAGATGATTATTTTCACAACTTATCTTAGTTTCTCCTTTGTATTCTCCAATCATACAATTAGGACTTAACCATAAACTTTCAAGAATATCGGTACAATAACCTTGTGTGTGTATTGTTGTAGAACAGGTTCCATGAGTATAAGTTCCTCCCACACTTTCACATCTGAATTTATCAGTTATTTCTGCTCCTGCGCACCCGCCAGATGTTGTTCCTTCACATGCTGCTCTAGTTGTATGTGTTGGGTCACTACATGAGGCAGGAGTCCATGTGTTTTCCGCTATGATTGCATTGTTAAAAATCGGGGCTGTGTTGGCAACATCAAAAGTGGACCAGAATCTGCATAAAACATCTTTTTCATCTCCTTCTACACCTACATAATAAACTCCTTTTGCGCAAAGACCTGTTGTTCCTACTTGCCAGATCTCATCACCGAATTGATTTGTATATGGGTCTGTTGTAGAACCAACTCTTTCTTGATCATCTCCACAACAATCTCCTGAATCTCCATCATACCCATCAGTGGAAGTTCCATCTTTCTCCCCAGTAGATGTGTCATATTCTCCTCCGCCAACCCAACAAAAATAATCACCATCACTATCACAAGTTCCGCCTAAATCTCCTGTTGCTCCTGCATCTGGTTTATCTGTGGCAGCATCATTTTCATCTGCATAATCTTGGCAACGATCTATGTTGTTGTCATAATAGAGTTCCATCCTGCTTTTTAGTGGATCTCCCCAGTTTCCTGCGTAAACATTATCCCCTACAGTGCAATCTGTGGTCACTACATTTGCTGTAGCATCAGAAGCATAATTGCAGTTCCATTGAGAAGATATCAGTTCATTTACTGTTGTTTGATCATGAAATAAAACAGCTGCCCCACAATATGTTCTTTCTTCTAAGATAAGGGGCAAGGCACCACCAACTTCTACAACATTTGTACCTGATGGGGCGATTGTTGTCTCAGATTTTTTCAGTGTTGTGTCGTCAAAAACATAATTTATTGCTTTTTGGCTTGCCTGATCTAAATCAGCACCAGTCATTGTATCTGGGCAAGCATCTTGATCAAATGCTTTTATGTGGACTTTAAAATAAGGACTAGCATAGATTTGTAATGCTAGAATGGATACTAGAGTTATCGTGATCAGAGCAAAAAAAGTTGTTTTTATTTTCATGCTTTCCTCTTTTTATGGGTATTTCTTTTATCCTAGAAACTGCTATTTAGAATAAAGAAATTACTAACTAAGTTATTTTTCCCCTCTTTTTTATACATTTTACTTAATAGTTAAAAAATAGAACAACCCTTTATAAAGTTTTTGTTTTTGTAAAGTAGTTTTTCATTCGAGAAATTGAGTTTTAATTTATACAGAAAAGTTTAAATATACAATTGAAAATTAAAAGCAATATGAAAAAAAGAGGAGTTATGATAATTCTTGTTTTAATTATTTTTGTATTGAGTAGTGTAAGTGTTATTGGTGTTGTGGCTCCAACTGAAGCTACTGCCAAGATCTGTAAAGAAACTAAAACTGCTGATTGTGTGTATTCTTATGATGGCAATACCCAGCAATGGAGAGATATCTGTACAAGTGATGCGGTGCATACTTATGAGGTTGTTGATTCGTGTAGTGAAAGTGATAATCAAAACACTGCAGGATGTAATCCTGGACAGAAGTGTGAAGGTAATGCCATTATTTGTAGTAGTGATTTATTTATTACTTGCGGAACTACAACTGTAGAGCTCTGTGGGGAAACTTCATCAACATACCCTAACCGAGCTACAACTTATGGGGGGAGTTCTGTTTATTGTCTCTGTGGCAATATAGTTTATAGAAGGGCTTCAGGTAATTATTGTCTGCCTGCGAGTTCAAGTACAACACACGGGGGGAAAGTGTACACAAGTAGGCCCTGCAATAGTGAAACAACTCATGGTGGGGGTTGTATGGATGGGGCAAAAACAGCTTTAGTGGATGGCTCAACTTGCAATGATATTGATGGTTGTACCTGTTCTCCAGGAAATGATGATGATATGACTTGTATAGGTGGGATAGATCAGGAAATTGAATATACTGAGAATTGTATAGATGATATGACATGTAAGGATGCGAATGAAATACCTGAATTTTCTCTTATGACTGCGATGATCGCTTTGGTTGGTGCTGTTTTGATACCAACTGTATTGTATAAAAGAAAGTAATTATTTTTCTATGTATTTTAAAGCTAAAGGCCAGAATATTATGAAATATATTATGAAAATAAGCATTCCAGAAACAGAATGAAATAAGTTTAATGCTAACTGTTTTGAAAAGAAAGAACCGATCAAGATTAAAAAATAAATTCTAAAGATGTTCAACAGAGCTGCGCCAATGATTCCGGGGATGAAAAGAACTAATGCTTTATTGAAGTTTATGTGTTTCCAATGGATCAACAAAAGCAAAGAATAAGCTACTAAAAAATAGATCAGGCTTTCTACTCCAGAACAAACATCTGCTATCTCTACAGAGAAATTATTTAGACCAACTAATGGGGCAGACAAATCATTAATATTCACTGATGGATTCAAGAATGAAATCTTGAGTAAAAAATAGATAGAATAGGCAACAAATCTTGAAAGGAACTGCCATTGGGATTGTATAAATAAAGACAGGTAATATAGGATCAATAAAGCCAGTATGGAGTATATGATTTCTTTCTTATTGTTTTTTATTATTTTTGTTATTATTTTTTTGTTGAAAAAAGCAAATAAAAATAGAATAAGTGCGGCTATCTTCAATATGAAAGAAAATTTGAATAATAAAGAAAACCAAAATGGATTTTCCCGATTTAAGAACAATGCCATCTCTGTGATTTCTGTTTCCCAGAAACCCTCATTATCAAATTTGAATGTATTTCCTTCCATGAATACCACCTGTCCGGAAAACCTTAAGAGGTCTGAGTTATTCTTTGTTGAGATTATTATTTCATTTTTTCCATCTAAAAAGTTATTTCCTGGAATCTTTATGCTTATCCATTTACCTTTATCTTCTGGAAGATCTTTGTAAGAATCTGAGATATCAAAGGATCTGTTGTTTATTGATAAGAATACTTTTAGATCTTTATTTAATTGGTTGTCGTCCATTGATTGGAAAATTAAATCTGGGTCTTTCGATAAGGGCGCATCTTGCCATAATGTGTGAAAAGTCAAAATAGTTTCTTCCTGGATCTCCCCCATATCTAATATTTTCTTTATTTTTCCCTCTCCAAAAATAAAAGAATCATAAGATTGTCTGATTCCTGTCAATAAAGGAATAGAGAGAAGGGATGAACTATCCAGATCTATTTTTCCGGGAGAATCTATCAGTTGACTGGATTTTATTGATACTCCTTCATTATAGACTTTATTTATGTCTCCATAAATATAGAATGAAAGAGAGAACAGTAATAAAGAAATCAACAACAAGGGGGCGTTTACTGTTCTGTTTGTGGTTTTAGTCTTATGTCGGATTAATAAAAATACAACCCCTATAAAAGCAATAAATATTATTATCGGTTTTTGTAAGTAAAAGATAGAAGAAAATCCGTATGTGGTTTTTGATCTGATGGAAAAAAACATAAGCAAAGAAGTTGACATTAATGAAGAGAATGTGAATAACAAGTATTTTTTAATTAAACCCATCTTTTTCATATGTTGTTGTCTGTGGCTTAAGTTTATAAAGCTTTTTAGATAGTTTTTTAAACAAAAATATGTATTGTCTAGCCATGAATCTGTTGTGGTTTATGTTTCCATTTATTGTATTGTTAGGCATTGTGACTAGTTATCAAGATATCAAAACTAAGAAGATAAGAAATAAATGGATCATAACTGCGCTGATAGTATCACTTGTGATGCATGTTATTCTTTTCTCCTTGGGGATCACTGAGGTAGAATATGGGGTAAAATTAGGCACATTTGTTTTTTTCAGTTTTGTTATCGGGGTCTTTCTTTATATGTTTGGTCTGTGGTCTGCAGGAGATGCCAAACTATTTACTGCATATGTTTCTTTGATTCCACTCTCAATTTATCAAAAAAATTCTACAAGTTTTCATCCATTAGGGATATTGATAAATACCTTTGTTCCTCTGTTCGTTGTTCTTGTTATCTATTTGCTTGTAAAGACAAGCAAAGAGCAAAAAGTTGAAGTTATCAAGAATTCTTTTAACTTAAAGAGAATTGGAAATTATCTGCTGACAATATTCAGCATATCATGGATAACCCACTATTTGTTTGTATATTTTGGCGTAAGGACAAATATAGTACTGAATATGTTTGCAATAATGGCAATAAAACACTTATTAAGAAAAATCTGGCCTAATGAAATAAACTTAATCATGGTTGTTCTGTCCCTGTCCAGGGTGTTCTTTAACAGAGAATATATTCTGACTGCTGGGTTCCTTAGGGAGTTCATATTAATGACTACAGCCTATGGGTTATTTATATTTATGATAAATGATCTTGGTTCATTATTCCAAACTAAGATCAATGTAAGGAAACTTAAACCTGGGATGGTTCTTGTTGAGAAAAAGTACATAGAAAAAGTGAGGATAAACCTCAGGAAAGGTTATTATGTAAATAATTTAAAGGTGGAGGGTCTTACTGAAGAAGACATCGCAAAAATAAAGGATCTGTACAAACGCAAGAAAATAAAGAACAAATATGTTTTTGTACAGCAAGAGGTTCCTTTTGCGTTATTTTTGTTTCTGGGAGTTTTACTTACTTTAATATTGAAGGGGAGCTTGAACCTACTATGAGTTATTTATTGTCCTGAATAATAATCTCAAATTATCTTCATTTTTATCTATCTGGTTGAGCAGGCTTAAGTTATTTAGTATTATAGATAACTTCTTCTGTTTTGATAAGTTGTTGATTGATGTTATCTGCTCCAGGATATAAAATCTTAAGAAATCTAAAATGTGTTCTCTCTCTGTTTTGTTTATGTTTATTTTTTTTGAATACAACTCAAATAATCTTATTAGTTGTTCGAATTCCAGTATGTTACCTGGATCTTTTCTGCACAACGAACAAATAGCTATTGCTAAATCATAGATTTTTAGGTGATGTCTGGTTCTGTCAAAATCACATAAATAAATTTCATTTTTTGAGAATAATAAGTTCGTCTTCTTGAAATCCCCATGTATGATAAAATGTTCCATCCCATGTATTGTTTTTTTATTCAATTTTTTTTCTAAGTCGTCGGTATGTTTTAATAACACATTTTTCTTAGCTTTATCTATGTTTGGAGATTTAGTTATCTCTCTAGATATATATTTTAATTTTTCCTTTATCGCAAAGAATATATCTTTTCTTGTTTTTGGTAAATCTCTGGAATTTTGATGTAATGTGATTAAGATATCTGTAACCTTTTCCAAATCATCAAAAGTGTATTTTCTTTCGCTTTCAATGTATTCTGAAAGTATGTAATTCTTTCCTCTATAATCTAAACATGCGTTTCTATCTGTCTTTATTATTTTTGGTATCTTTACTCCTTTTAGAAATTCTAAAACATAGTTATTTAGTTCAATCTTCCCCTCCCTTTCTTTAAATAAATATTTCTTTGTTCTTGTTTCGATTATGCATGCATTATGTTCATGTAATTTCCTTATAGAAGAGATATCTTTTAGATCATATTTCTCCGACAATATTTTCTTTATTTTTTCTAATTTTGATTTATTAGATAACACCTTATCTATATCTTGTTTTATTAATTCTTCAGATACTATAATTCCTTCAGTTTGTCTTTTTAATCTTCCATTGGATAATGTATAAAGAGAAGGGTCAATTTTTAGCTTATTGGTTTTTTTATTTGGAAGTTTTATTTTTTTCTTTGGAAGCTCCTTGTAAAGCGACCAGCACTGAGGGTCTGGATGAGATATGCCTCCAAAATAAGAATGTGCTATACACTTGGCCCCCCCTTTGCATGTTTTTATGGTGTGACAGCTACTGCATCTTTTATCTAAATTATTTATATTCCTTAACTTCCATAATTCTCTTGAACTGTACCACAGACAGATTAAATTATCAGATAATACATTTCCTAGATGTATTGGGAGTGTCGCGCAAGGTATGATCTCTCCGTCCGGGAGTATTGTGTAGCTAGATATCCCTGCAGAACAATGTGAATGATTAAAGTGATCTTTGTCTTCTATTGCTAAGAGTGATCCCTCACAACAAAGAGAAACAGATAATTTACTTTCTAATTTAGTTTTGTAATCTGATAATTTTGAATATGTGTCTCTCAATTCCAGAGGTGATAATAGTTGGTCCTTTATCTCTATCGCATTGCCTAATGGAACTAATCTCCTAAAGCCTACGGAATCTACTTTCTCTTTAAGACAAAATTCTATAAGTCTTGAAAGAGATCTGTAATTCCCCTTGTGGATGGTTGTTGAGATTATTACCTTGAATCTGTGTTTTTTAAGTAATTTTATTGCCTGTCTTATGGAATCAAAAACCCCTGCACCTCTGATTAAATCATTTGTATCTTTTAGCCCTTCTAAACTCAGCTGTATGTTTTTTAACCCGGAATCCTTTAATTTCTCTATTATGTTTTCCGATAGGGTTGTTCCGTTGGTCATTAAACCAGAAGTTATGCCATGTTGTCTGCATCTCTTTATGAGCTTGAAAATATCCTTTCTAAGTAAAGGTTCTCCTCCTGTGAAAGTTATCTTGCTTTTTTTATCTGATATTTTCCAGAAATCTAACATATCTGCGTACCTGTCTATCAATTTTAAAGCCTGTTCTGTGCTTAGTTCTTTTTTTCTTCTATGGCCCACATAACAATGGCTGCAATCTAGATTGCAGTTATCAGTTATATGATATTGTAGATGAAATGTTTTTGGTCCTATCGACGGGTCATTTTGCATTTTATTGAAATAATAAATCTTTATATCTCTCTTTTTGTGATAATGGATGTGATGAAGTTAAATTTCCATTTATTGATTCTGCAGTGAACCTGCAGCCCCCTCTGCATATAAATTCCATCAAACAACCTTTGCATTCTGCAGGGCTTAGATTTTTGTTTAGTAGTTTTTTGCCTAAGATATCTTTTAGGCTATTTTTTAGTGTATTCCCAAGCATTTTGTTTATTGAGTAACAAAACCTAACATCTCCTTTTGGAGAAACTACTAGGCTGTTGTTTGGGCCACAGAACTTTCCCCCGGCTTCTTTTCCTGAATATAGATCTAAAATCTTTCTAGGATCGCAAGAGCAGAATGGAATTGTTGCACATTTTCCTATGGAATATGTTGTTTTTTGTTTTTTGTTATACTTGATTAACTTTTCCACTATAAGCTCTATCTCTTTATTTTTTAAGTAATAGTTCTTTTCCCCAGGAACTGGTACTTGGGGTGAAAAAAACCAATCTTGGACCTTTAATTTGTCCATTAATCTTAAAAAATTGTTTAAATTTTTTACCGTTTCTTTGTTCATTATGGTGTTGCATGCTGTGTGAACCTTGGATCTTGAGAAAAATTTTATTATTTTAATTTTGTTATCAAAATCCTGTGTTTTTGTTATCTGTTTGTTTGATTTTTTATTGTCTCCATGAACAGAAAAAAGTATCACATCTATGTGATTTGATAGTTTCTTTGCATAATCAATGTTAAATCTTCCATTTGTGTTAAGCTTTACAATTAATCCTAGTTTCTTGGCGTATGCTAAGATCTCTAAGAGGTCTTTTCTTAGTGTTGGTTCTCCTCCTGTGAATCTTACTTTTTTTATGTCATTCCTCTTTATATCATCTAGTAGGTTTAATATTTGTTTTGTTGTTAGTTGTTTTTTTTCTGTGGGAATTGTCTTATTTTGACAGAAATAACAATGGCTATTGCAGCCATAAGTGAGCTCTATTTTTATCTCATCTATCTTTTTATTGTAGACTGGTCTAAATTCTTTATTTCCAAATGCCGCAGGATATTCCATCCAAGGGCCTTCACATAATTGAGTGTAGTCACAAAATGAACATTGTGGGAATTTTCTTTTTATTTTTTTTCTTATTTCTGCCCAATTCTTCTTATTTTCACCAAGCTGTTTTAATTCTTTATAGTTTATTCCGATGTCTCTTAATTCTGATACATGATCTTCATATCCTGTCATAAAGCAAAAAGGAATAGCCTCAAAGTAAATCTCTATGCCTTTTTTCTTACAAAATTTTATTGAATCTTTCACATAGTTGATTATTTCAGAGTATTTTGGGACAATAACATCAAAATTTTTTCTTGCGTTTCCTTGTGCGTGAGGGAATGCAACAAAGATAGATTTAATGCCTAATTCTATCATGAGTGTTATTGTTTCTTTAAGTTGTCTGTAGTTTATTTTTGAGAGGACCATCTTTCCTCTAACTGTTTGTTTTAATGAAATTAAATTTTTTATTCCCTCTACAGTCTGCTTGAAGCTTCCCTTTGCTTCTGTTATCTTATCATGTGTCTTTTCATTTGGTCCGTGTAATGCTATTACAAATGATCTAATCAAATTTTTTGAGATGGCTTTTGTAAACTCTTCATAATAAAACATCCTTCCATTTGTCTGCATGTTTATTGAATATCCTAGGTTTTTTGCAAAATATATAAGTTCAAATATGTCTTCTCTTATTGTTGGTTCTCCCCCTGTGAAAGTTACTTCTGTTGCACCTCTGGATTTACTATCTACCAATTCTTTTTTACATTCTTCTGTTGACCTATCTGTATCCACACCCTTTGATCTGCATGTATCCCTTTGATCTGCGATTACGCAATGTAAGCAATTGTTGTTGCAACCATAACCTAACTTTAAATCTAGATATGTCATTTTGTTTTCTTCTTCATCCAACTAAAAAATATTTTTCTTGCTTCCTTATCAAATAGTAATTTTTCAAAAACATAATCAAATGCAAATTTATGATATCTGCATTTTGAATTCGAAGGTAATTTTGGGATTAAATTTCCTTCCTCGGCATAATTCATCACAGGACAATGACCGCAATATGGCTTGTAGATACAATTATCACATACCAGTATATCATTTATTGAAGATGAAATTAATTGTTGTGATTTCTCCGATGATAAAATACCTTTGTATGTGTCTTTTTTTACATTGCCCAACTTAAATAATTCAAAGTTTCTTCCTTCATCACATGAATAGATATCCCCATTATGGTTGTATGCCATCTGACCAATAACCATGCCGCAGGGACTTCTCAAATCTAAAAATGCAGGGTCCTTCTTACTTAAGATTTTCATCAATATTATTTTGATATATCTCTCCTCAATATAAGTTCCTTTTTTGTTTAATTCTAATATGTAGTCTGCTGCTTTCTTCCAAAAAACAAGAAACTCTTCTACAGTGTAACCAATCTCCCCCCATGTGTTCTTTGCAAATCCTAATTTATTGAGATATTTTAGCTGTATGCTAGTGAACCCCCACTTGGCATATTCATCAATTATTCCTTTCCAATGAGGTAAACTGTGTTTTGTTGTTACCATTAGTGTAGACACAGGGATTTTGTTTTTTTTGAGTAGTCTTAAATTTTTTGTTACCGCATCATATGATGATGTGTGGCCTGTATATATCCTATTCAAATCATGTATTTTTTTTGGCCCATCCAAAGATGTGCATATCCTAACTTTTTCTTTTTTCAAGAAATCCATTATTTTTTCATCCATTATCGTAAGATTTGTTACTAAAGCAAAATAAACATCCTTGTTGAATTTTTTATTTAGCTTTTTGGCCTTTTGGACTGTGTATTTGAATGAATCTGCTCTTAATAACGCATCCCCACCTTGAAACTCAATAGTTATTGCTTTTGCAGGTGTTTGAAAAATAAAATCTAAGGTCTTGTCTATAGTTTTTTTATCCATATCAAACTTTTTTTTGTCTGCATCCTGCGCTGCGCTGTGGCAATAAACACATTTATGGTTGCATCTTAATGTTGGGAGAATTATATGCAATGATGCTCCTCTAAATAAAAAATCTAGCCTCTCCCTTTGATCAGAAACTACTTTTTCAATATTATTTTTGGTTATTATTATGCCTTTTTCTTCCAGAAGATTGAACAATGGCTTTTTTATTTTATTGTTTTTTAAATTTAAATATGCGCTCTTATTTAATAATATCCATGCCCCTGTGTCTGTGGTTAATAGATATTTCCCCCTTAATGTCTTAAATCTAATATTGTTTAATATATAGTCTTTACCCTTAAAATCTAGTGGTTTCATCTTGATATTTCCTACCCGGAGTTATATAAATTCTTTGGTTTTTACTTCCTGGTTGTGTTCGACAAAATCAGTAAGATCCTTATTATTCATTCTTTTGTTTTTTACTCTCCAGGCTGTTGGAACCAGCCAAGGTAAGTTCTTGTATTTTTCAAAGAATAAATTATTGTGGAGGATCTTTGATCCAAATAATTCTAATTCTTTATTTAAATATGATCTCCATATTTTTGATCCGGGGATTGCAATTAATGTATGGATATACGCAATATCGCTCCAGTTATTCCTGAAAAAACTCACAGTTTCTAACATATCTTTTTTTGACTCCCATGGAAAACCAATAATTCCTTCCACTTTAGTAGCTAGGAGATCTCTTGAATAATTAATCATCTCTTTTGATTTCTTTATATATCTTGAAGGGTCTTTTGTTTTTTTTGTTAATTTTAGTGTATTTTTATTTAGACTTTCTATACCATAGAAAATTGAATAGCATCCTGAATCATGCATCAAGTTCAATAATCTAGGAGATATTGTGTCTGTTCTTGAGCTGCAGCTCCAATTTATATCTAATTTGTTTTTTTTAAGCATTCTACAAAATAACTCTGCGTTCTTTGGGTTGCCTGTAAAATTATTGTCTATAAAGAAAAATCTATTAATATTATAATTGGATATGTATTGTTTTAATTCTTTGATGATTGTATCAACTCCTTTATTATAGGGACCTTTGATCCACTTCTGTGAGGAACAAAATGTGCAGTTGTTTGTGCACCCTGTTGATCCTTCTAAAGGGATTATCTTATGTCTGTTCTCATCTAAGGTTCCAGAATAATCCGGGATAATTGTACTTATTGGGGGGAATCTATTCCTCATGTGGATTATGTTCTGGCCTATATTTTTCTTATTAACTATATCTTTAATTAATTTGCAGACTGCATGCTCTCCGCAGCCAACTATAAAAAAATCTATATGTTTTGTTAAAGTAGAAAGATTTTTCGGTGAATTTGTTGGACCATCCCCTCCCAAGATAATTTTTACATCTTTGTTTCTTTTTTTGAAGTGTCTTGAAAATTCCAATATGTATGGCAAGTTTAGCAAGGTCCAGCTACTAATGCAAAGTATGTCTGGATTTGTTGATTCTATCTTTCTTATGTCTGATTCTAATTTTCTGGATATTTCTTTTTTGTTTTGGAGAAAGTCTGCTTTGTTTATTCCCCCCCTCATAAATGTCTCTACACAGGAGACATTGAATTCATCTTTCAGCAACCCGTAGTATTTTGCTAAAAATAAAGAAGGGATGATTCTGCCTTTTTCTTTAAATATCAGATTTGGCCAAAATAAGGTTATGTTTTTCATTATCTTAACTGAGATAGGTTTTTTCAGCAAATATAAAATTTTCTTTTTGGTGTATTATCATTTTGTCTCTATTTGGAGACTATTAAAATAAAGAAATATTATTAATTACTGATTCATCAAACCAAGACAATAATTACAGAATTCATGTGCGAGTTCATTTTTGTCTATTCCTTTTTTTGGGTTGATTGTTATGAGAAATTTGCTTTTTTTCTCTAAATCAGAGGAGCAGACAGAACTAAAATCTTTAATAGTCTGTAATATTGCCCCTTTAGAATAAAAAGAAGGATTAAGCTTGATTATTATTGGTTTTTCTTTTATTTGCATTTTTGGTCTTCTTTGGTCTTTTATCTTCTGACCAGGCCTCTTTGATGTTTTTTGGATCCTTGATATTGCCTTCGGTGTATTCTGGAGTGATTAAATTTGTCTGTAAAGCTCTTTGTAGGATCATCTCCCTTATCTCTTTATTTTCCTTGTTTTGTTGTTTATAGTTGGCATAATTGATTAGTTCGTTGTTAAATTCCAAGGCTAATCTCTTTAGATCTTGATTTTCTTTCTTTGCTCTTATCTCAATATCTATTGATCTTTTCGGATTCCCATCTAAAAAAATATATGCCTTGTCTATCATAATATATGCTGCTGAATATACTACTTCTAAAGAAAATATTGATGGATTTACAGAGAAAAATATGTAATTTTCTGCTTTGTTTATCTTTAGATTCCCAAGATTATTTAGATCTTCCATCAATCAATAGAACTTCATCTTTTATTTAAATTTTTTGTTAGTCTATGATAAACTACAATGAGAGCTAGGTGTACCTGTGAGTTGTGAAGCATGCGCCACATTATGTTCATGGGTTGCTTTTATACCTGTACCTTTTTTAGCAACCTCCAGATCATTGGTGTGATGTCCGCTCGAATCGCTGGCGTGGTCTGCTGTGGAGGCATTGGCATGACAACTACAATCATCAGCCCAAGAATTTGAATGTGTACCTGAGCAAGAATCACTGGCGTGGGCAGATGGTGGGTTCCCAGCATCTACTAAATTATATGTGCTGCTTGAGAGTGTTACTGAAGAACTTTCATGGTGATCACAATTTGTTCCGTCACTGTTATGGCACTCTTCAGATCCCCCAGATACATCTTCTGTAGAAGTTGATAGAAGAGAAGTGATTAAACCTAATTTCATTATTGATTTTTTTGAGATTGTTCCCTGTTCATTAGATAAAAACCCAGATATCTTTTTTTTGAGTTGTGGGATTTTTTTTTGCATTTTCTTATTTGTGATTTTGAGTTTTATAAAGCTTTTGGTTATTTCATTTGAAACCCTGGATCGGATTTATGTTCTGAGTAGAAGGGATTATTTCTGGCCCTTAAATCAACAAGAACCGAGCATTCTTCTTTATAAGAAGTTAAAGACTCGCAAATTGATGTATCTGAAGCCACTAGAGCTTCACAAAATGTTTTATCATTTCCTGTTAAACTTGAACAATCATTATTTGTGTAATCCGCTAAAACCAAGAAATGGATTGGTCTTGTTGTTGGAGTTAGTGTTCCCTCCACATCCCCTCTTTCCACTATCTCTTGGATAGACGCACAATCAAAATTCGGCGTATCTTTTGTTGTTTTAAAAACATCGCAGACTAAATCCCCCAATCCCTCTTTAGGAGTTCCTGCTGGGGGGAAGTTTACTAAAACCAAGATGGATTTTAAAAATGCTTCTATACACCCTTCTTCTCCAGAATCTATCTTTTCATCCAGATTGACCAACAAACACTTTGAAATTTCCATTGAATTTTCTAAAATTAATGTAATACATTCTCCTGGTTCATCTAAGATTTGGCATGCTTCTTCCTCATTGTATTTCTTTACATATGCTAGGATACATTTTTTATTTTCTGAGCATATTGAATAATCTTTTTCATCTAAGGCCAAGTTTGTTATAATATCTAGGCACTCCTTGCTTGCACATTGTGCTATATCTCTTTCCCTTATTGCCTTATCTAACCTGCATTTCTTTTCATCTCCATCCATGTAGGAAATATAATCACACTCGCTATCCCAATATAACTTGTTTATGCAGCCATATTGTTTAAAGTCAGTTCCTATTTCTTCGATATGATCACATAATAGAGTATCATCAGTCTCTCTTGCTGCAAGTGCGAAACAGAGATTTTTTTCATCCATCCCTTCAACTAAATTACATTCATCTATCTTTGATTGAGATATCAATTTTTGTTGTTGTCCTGTTATTTTTTCTTCCTCATTTATTTGGTCTAATGAGAGGTTTTTTGCATAATCTAATGCTGTCGGCTTTGTTTTGATGAAAATAACTACTAAAATTATCAAGAGTATTGCAACTGTGGCTATTAATGTATGTTTTTTTAAGAAATTAGTAATTTTCTTCTCTTCTTTTTTCTCAAATGCTACTGCCTCTTTCTCTATCTCTAAAATATCATGGCCTGCTTCCGATAGTTTCTTCTTTATATTTTTTAGAGAAAATCCTTTCTCGAGCTCTTTTTTTATGTAGTTTGAGATTTCAGACACTCTAACACCTCTTTTAGTTAAAAATGGGGCTTTTTATTTATAAACTTATTGATTAAAATTGCAGATTGGAGTTAAGTTAAATTCAGATAACCCAAAAGGCATATCAAAATCAATTCTGGTCGGCCTTTTTGATTTTTGTGGTATTCTGCCTAAATCATATATCTTTCTGGTTTGATTTTCTAGATTAATTAAATTAAATTCTGCCTTACAGTGTGCGTCCTGTCTTGCCTTATTTACAAGTGTAAAATAGATTTGATGTGGTGTTGATGTATTTGTAACATCCATTACATTCTCCCCCACATATATATTTTCTAGAATTACTGTCTCACTAGAACAACCTGTCAAGAGTAGTAGAAATGATAAAAATATTATTTTCTTGTTCCATGTATTTTCTTGCATTTTTCCTGTGTATTTAATATTGCTGGGTTTATTTAAATATTTTTATGGGTACTTGTGTTTGAAGCACCCTCCTGTGCAATGGGTGATTGCATACATGCAATTTTTACATTCCTCGGTGTTTAGGTTTTTAATAAGTTTTTCCATGTATGCCTTGGACAATATTGTATTTAATTTATCAAAAAATAAAGTTGATGAATTTTTGTTTAATAATTCAAGGATGTTGGCTAGTTTTATCGGGTGCTGGTTACAATACAATAATTCAAAATCTGAGTTTATTAAACCATAATCCCCACGTCTGCAAGTACTAAAAAGTGAGTCTGGTAATTCTGTTCTCTTGAATAGTTCAATAGATTCTTTTGTCCAAAAACAGACAGGGATTGAATGATCAAAATCAACCAATTTTGGGTCAATATCATTCAATGAGACCACTAATCTTCTCCATTTTCTATTTAAAATTTGTTTATGTTTGAAGATGTTTTCCATGCAATTCAAGGTTATGCTAAACCTAGGTCTTTTTTTTATTTTTAATTCATTAAATTTACCTATTATGAAGTTAATTTTTGATAGAAGATCATCAATATTTGTTTTTGTTCCCACCACAGTCTCAAAACTTCTTACAAAATCATAGTCTGGGAGAATTTTATTAAAATTGAAATTCTTATTTATGAAACTTATATTGTATGTGATTGCGTCTTCTTCTCTTGGCTTAATGTTGAGTATGACATCGTTGAGTGCATTTGTAAATAAAAAAACAGATTTAAATCTTTTTTGTGTGTGTTCATAAAGCATAATAAAATCTGGATGAATTGTGGGTTCTCCCCCCATAATTTTTAAATTTTTAATTTCTATTGCTAATCTATCAAATAATTTAATTGCCTGATTGGTATCCATATCTTTGTTTTCCCTTAGATCTTTGTTAAAGCAAAAAGAACAACTGCCATTACAATTTTCAGTAAGTAGTATCCTTATGGCATTTATGTGTTTCATTTTAAATCTAATAAATTGCAGGGTTCTTTGGCACGTTGCCTAGAATTTTCAATAAAGAAGCCAGATCTTTTGGTGAGCTCATCCTATAAGGGTTATTTGTAAATGAAGCTAAAATTATCTTCATACTATATTTTTTTGCTAATTGTAAGTTCTGTGTTATTCTTCCCAATAATTGTGGGTTTTTTGAGTTTAAGATTGAAGAAAAAGAAAATGCCAGGGTTATATTATTATCCTTTATTATCTTGCATAATATTTGGTTTAATCCTGAATTCCTGTGGTGGATAAAATCTTTTTTTGTTGATTGTTCAAAATCAAATGCTATATCTACTTGTCCCCTTTCTAGAACTGGACGAATTGAATCATCTGCTTTTGTCACTATAAAATCTGGATCAATATTTTTTATTTTATTTTTTGATATGATCCCTGAGTAAATTTTGATCTTTTTTGAATTATATTTTTTGAAGTTTTTTGGTTCGTAGATAAAATGCAAGGAAGAATAACCTAACTTTAATGCTATTTCTATGAATTTTTCTTCATTGTCTTTTGGAAATACAAAGTCTGTATGCATTTTATTAATTGGTTGTCTTATTTATTTAAATGTTTTCTTGGATCAATTATTCAAACATAAATATCGAAATAATATCAGATTGATGATATTCTTGACTATTCACATTATTGGTTGATGGATTTATCTTGATTTTCCTTTCTTTTGTTAGCTTGTGAAAAATATCATTGTCAACTGTGGATTTTAGACTATTGAAAAATATTATATTTCCTTCTTTTTTATAATTTGGAGAATAAAAAACTCCATTATTTCCTGTGTATACCACCAAGGCCTTAAGTTCATCTTCAAAGAACTCTGCAAATCCAGGATTTTCCTTTTTTAAAAAATGAAGGGTTTTTTCTGCAACTTTTTTAGATTGTTTGCAGTCATGCGAACAAGGAAAATGACTTATTAATGAAATACCAAAACACCTAATGGTGTGGTTGTTGTAGAATGGGTGTTTTTTTATATCTGGTTGGATTAACAAATTGTAATCATCATTATTTTCTAAGGCTTTCTCCCTATTCTTTATGTAAAAATTAGTACAACATTTAGGATACCCTAATAATTCTCCAAACTTTGCATGATCCAATATATTTTCTGAATGTTTAGCTAGTTCTGCTATCTCTTTTGATTTTGATATATACACCACCCATTCCCCTTCTTCTGCCGTTAAAGGTATTCTTCTCATTCTATTTGAGAATGTTAATTTGTTATTGTCCGGAATACGAGATACCTTATAATCTGAAAATTCAACATATAATCCATTTTCTTTACAAAAATTCTGCAACTCTTTCTTTTTTTTATCTTGTACTAGTAATCTGCAGCAGGGTTTTATGCCTCCTAGTACATAAGTTATCTCTAAACAAGAAATTCTAGAACTAAAAATTTCAAATATGTTTTTGTTTTTAATCATTTTTCTTTATCAAACTAACGATTCTACATGCCTGGCAAGTTCCATCTTTTGATGGCTCTCCACAGTGTCTGCAGTTTTTTAGCTGGTCTGTTGATTTGAATTGTTTTTTTAATTTTGGAAGTTGCTTTAGGAAGTTTTTGATGATTGTGTGTTTTATTTTGGGTTGTTTTTTCTCTAGTTTGTCTAAGATAATGGAGACTTCGTTTCTGAATGAGCCTGTTCTGCATGGGCAGGCTCCATATTTTACTGGGAATTTCATTAATTTTGAATATTGAGTTATCTCTTTTTCTGTGCAGAAATATAATGGCTTTACTCTTGGAATAAATCTTTTGCTTTTTAATAATCCTGCTACCAGGCCTAACCTGGCTGAAGTCTCTAATGTGTTTCTTAGAAAATTCATCATTATGTTTTGAGCTTCATCGTCAAGATTATGGCCAGTTACAAGGTATTTTGCTTTTAGTTTTCTTGAATGTTTATTAAGAAGATAACGTCTTAGAGCTCCGCAGATTGCACATGATCTTAGGTTGTGGCCTTTTGAGTTTATTACAGAACGAAGATAGCAGAGAGAATATCCAAATTCATCTCTGAATGAGATCTCGTGAAGTTTGATATTGTGTTTTTGGCAGACAGATCTTAGGTTTTCTAGATTTTGTTTTGTGTAGTTTCCGATTAAAGCGTCAACTGTGATGCCTTCTACATTATAGCCGAGTTTATTTAAAATATAAAGAGCTGTGGTTGAGTCTTTTCCTCCGGATACAGCTACAAGGATCTTGTCTCTTTTTGTGAAGAGTCTGTATTTATTTATTGTATCTGCAACTTTATTTTCTATTTTGTTTTTCATGTTCTACTTCTATTATTATTTCGTTTGTTTTTTCTATAACATCAGCTAATTTTATTGAATTTATATTTCCTGGTTCTGATATCATGATTTTGCTTGTTCTGCTTATGGGGTGATAGAGTCTTTGTGGTTCTGGAAGGTAAAAAGCTAAAACGGGCTTTTCTATTTCGTCCGCTATATGGAGCGGAGCAGAATCATTGCAGATTATAAAATCTAATTTGTTTATTAGACTGAACATGTCTTTAATTGTTGTTTCTCCCAGTAATATATTTATTTCTTTGTTTTTTGGGTATTTGAAGGATATGCCCCCCTCTTTCCTGTTCCCGATAATGTATAAATTACAATTAATATGATGCGCCAAATACTCCATTAATTTTGAAAAATTTTCTGTACCCCAACCTTTTCCTGGGGGGGTTGAATTTGGATTGACATATGGAAAAATCCCTATATTGATTAATTTTGAGTTTGGTTCCTTGTTCTCTTTGGAAAAAGGACATTCTAAAATCTTTAATTTTGGTCTTTTGAATTCAACTACTGAAAAAAAATCTAAAAGTTTGAAATACTGAAAAATATATCTTTCTTTTGGATTGACGGTTGGAGTAAAATCTCCCTCAGCTTTCCTTAGTTTTGTTTTTAAAAAAAATAGTTTATTATAATCTAATTCCTTTACTACGTCATCGAAATCTTGCATTAAATCAGTCATAGTTAAATTAAATACAAAATCAAATTTTTTCTTTAACTCTTTGTTCTGCAAGATTAATTCCTTCAGGTGTTCTTTTGGGAGCAATCTTTTTTGTATTGGTTTTTCCATATTTAATATTTTGTCAAAACCAATGTCTTGAAAAATAAAATGGTAATGTTCTGGAGTTACTAAAACTAATTCATCATCTCTGAAAGTCTCTCTTGCTGCAAACATGAATGGTCTTCTGACTACTTGATCCCCAATACCTTCATAAGATATTATCAAAATTCTTTTTTTCTTCATTTGTGTTGGATATTTTATCTGTGTTTAATAATTATTTGTCTAATCTATTTATTTTCAATATAGTAAAATATATTCTCTAGTATATAATAAATATACGTAGATTTCCGCTGGAAATAGGAAAAATAAGCATAGTTCCATAGGAAATGAAGGGGTTTTAGCAGGTAGAACATATATAAACTAAAGATTTCATTTATAAATGGGAGAATTTATAAATAAGTAGGTATTTAAAAAGGTTTATAAATAAAATGCTATTTAGGCATTCAAATTATGTTTAAATTTAAAGTGGGGGGTGGATTAGCTCTTAACATGAGAGTTAAGACAAGATTATATTTAGATAGCTAATTGGAGGAATTAAAAATGGCAAAAAAAGCTAAAAGTACAACTAAGCCTAAAGCGGCTAAAAAAGAAGAGAAAAGAGACATAACTGTTGTTAACATAGTTGTTTCAACAAGTCTTGAACATGACATTCCATTAGAGAAGATGGCAGCAACACTAAGCAATACAGAATATAACCCAGAGCAGTTTCCTGGTTTGGTTATTAGAATCAAAGATCCTAAGACAAGTGCTTTGATCTTTAGTTCTGGTAAGGTTGTTTGTACTGGAGCAAGGAATATGGGTGAAGTTGAAGAGTCAATAAAGAAGATAATCAAAAGCCTAGAAAAGATTAATGTTAAGATCAAAGTTAAGCCAGTAATAAACATACAGAATATTGTTGCGAGCGGAAGCATCGGTATGGATCTTAATCTGAATACTTTGGCTATGAAGCTGAAGAACACAGAGTATGAACCAGAGCAGTTTCCTGGACTTGTCTACAAGCTGAAGGAAGCGGAAGCAACTTTCTTGCTGTTCAGCAATGGAAAGATAGTCTGTACTGGAACAAAATCTGAAGATGATGTTGGAGAAGCTGTTGAAAAACTGATCAAGAATCTTAAAAAAGTAGTTTAAGATGGAAGCAGCTGATCTGGTTAGTAAATTTCAGGAGTTTATAGAAGCTAATTACCATGATGATCTTTTAGAAAGGACTAGAAAAGGTGTTAGCTTTATTGTATTAGATTTCTCTGAGCTGAGTAAGTTTGATATTGAAGTAGCGGAAGAGTTATTGGAGAATCCTGAGGAAACGATCGGAGCAGCTGAATTAGCAGTTAACCAATTTGATCTTCCGAAGAACATCACTAAGTTCAGAGTTAGGTTCAAAAATCTGCCGGATAACCAGAAACTGATTATAAGGAATATCAGAAGTAAGAACTTGGGGAAGTTGTATGTTATTGAAGGGATTGTAAGGCAGAAGAGTGATGTTAGGCCGCAGGTTACATCTGCAAGGTTTGAATGCCCAAGCTGTGGGAATATAATAACTGTATTGCAGCTTGATTCTAAGTTTAAAGAGCCGAGCAGGTGTGGTTGTGGAAGAAAAGGAAAGTTTAGATTGCTTTCTAAAGAGTTGATTGACGCTCAGGGAATTACTTTAGAGGAAGCTCCTGAAGATTTGGAAGGGGGAGAACAGCCTAAAAGATTAAAGGTTTTCCTGAAAGATGATCTGGTGAGTCCTATAAGTGAGAAACATACAAATCCAGGAAGTAAGATATTAATCGTTGGAGCAATCAAAGAGATTCCTTTAGTTGGGAGAGATGGTGGTAAGCTGACAAGATATGATCTTTTGTTGGAAGCGAACTATATTGAAGCTGTTCAGGAAGATTATTCTGATCTTGTTATAACTGCTGAAGAATTGAAGAAAATAAAGGAATTGAGCAATGATCCGAAGATCTATGAGAAATTGACCCGTAGTATAGCTCCATCAATATATGGGCATGATAAGATCAAAGAAGCTTTGCTTCTGCAGCTTGTTGGTGGGGTTAGGAAGATTAGGAATGATGGGATGATAACTAGAGGAGATATGCATATACTACTTATCGGAGATCCTGGTGCAGGTAAATCTCAGCTATTGAAAAGGACAAGTAAGGTTGCTCCAAAGTCAAGATATGTTTCTGGAAAAGGAGTTAGTGGGGCTGGACTGACTGCTTCTGTTGTCAAGGATGAGTTTTTGGGGGGCTGGGCTTTGGAAGCTGGAGCTTTGCCATTATGTAATCGTGGGTTCTGTATGATTGATGAAATGGACAAGATGAGTCCAGAAGATACTGCTGCGATGCATGAAGCTTTGGAAGGGCAGACCATCACAATTTCTAAGGCAAATATCCAGGCAACATTGAGGGCTGAGACAACTGTTTTAGCTGCTGCTAATCCTAAGTTCGGAAGATTTGATCCTTATGATATATTAGCTAAGCAAATCAACATGCCACCAACATTGATCAATAGGTTTGATCTGATATTTCCTGTGAAGGATATGCCAGATGAAAAGAACGACGAAAGGCTGGCAAAGCATATCTTAACACTACATCAAAATCCTGAGTTTATTGAGCCTGAAATTGACTCTGAGCTACTGAGAAAATACTTGGCTCATTCTAGGCAACAGTGTTTTCCTGTTTTGACTGAAGGTGCTTTGAATGAGATCAAGAAATATTATGTTGAGATGAGGAATAAAGGTGTTGGAGAAGATGCTGGAGCAAGAGCAGTTCCAATATCTGCAAGGCAGTTAGAGGGGTTAGTCAGGCTTGCTGAAGCTAGCGCTAAGATAAGGCTAGACACAAAAGTTTTGAAAAAGGATGCTAAAAGGGCAATTGAGCTTGTACATTATTGTCTGAGCCAAGTTGGTTTGGATCCGGAAACTGGAAAGATCGATATTGACAGAATAACAACCGGAATCACGACGAGCCAGAGGTCAAAGATATTTGGGATAAAGGAGATTATTGTTGAGTTAGAGAATAAAGTTGGAAAAACAATACCTATGGAGGATATAATCAAAGAAGCTGTAGCTAAAGGTATTGATGAAAGTGATGTTGAAGAGTCTATCGAGAAATTGAAGAGGTCTGGAGATCTTTTTGAACCAAAGAATGGCTTTTTGAGTAGGATATAAATGGCAGAAGAACAAACAACACAACAAAAAAGACAAGTTGCTGTGAAGGCAAAGATAGCTGAATTGATCAATGGGAAATATGTTAAAGAAGAAGGGTGGCAGCCAAATTACATCCTTACTGATGGAAATAGAAATATATCTAGAGTTAATTTGTTGGGGGTTGTTGTTGGGGAGCCTTCTGTTGAGCAAAATAACCAGAATTTAACAATTGATGATGGGACTGGGAGAATCAATATAAGGAGTTTTGATGGAAATGTTGTTTTAAATAAGTATAATTTAGGGGATGTTGTCCTTTTGATCGGCAGGCCAAGAGAATATAATGATGAGAAATACCTAATCCCTGAGATTATCAAAAAAATTGAAGATAAAAACTGGATCGAAGTCAGGAAAAAAGAACTTGAGAAGTTAGAATTATTGAGTTTGAGAAATAAAGAAAAAGTTATTGAAAACCCAATATTAGTTGAAGAAGAGCGCATTGAAAGTGTCGAAGAGGAAAAGGTTGAAGTTGTTGAGACAGCTTATGAAAAGATAATTAATAAAATAAGAGAGATGGATGGTGGGGAAGGAGTTAATGTTGATGAGTTAGTTGGTTTATTGAATGATCCTAATTCTGAAAAAACAATAAATAATTTATTAGAACAGGGGGAGATTTTTGAAGTTAAGCCAGGAATGGTTAAGGTATTGGAGTAGGAGTGACACCTTTATTTCTTATGGAATTTTTTGAGTTGATTTGGTGTTTTTTGTTTTGATTATTATTAATTTTAAATTTTAAAAAATTAATTATTATATTAT
>JANQNE010000002.1 GCA_028279725.1 Candidatus Nanoarchaeia archaeon | reverse complement strand
CAAAGGTTGAGTTGACGTCCAGTTAAGATCTTCACCATCATCATCTGAAAAATGTTCAGAAAGGTTCAAGGAATTGTTCACAATATCTTCTGGCCATGTAATATTTGGCAAAGCTGTCAAAAGATTTGGTGCTGTACTATTAACCCAAATATCATCAACCAAGCTTAGATTCTCATCTCCATAACAGCTCACATTAAACCAATACTGTCCCCAACTTCCAAAACTTCTATTATGTTCATAGAGTAAATTAGTTCCATTAAAGGTCATATTTGTTGCATTCTCAAATACACCACTCTCATTAAATGAGATCTCACAGCTGTAATTCGCCCCATCCAATGAACTTCCGCTGGAATTAGTGTAATTCGCAAAGAACTTAACCTGTCCATCCTTAAACTTAGTTACAGAATCAGTTTCATCCCATATTGTAAGGTTTGCCTGTAATCCTCCAACATAAGCTGAGAAATGATCAACTGTAAACCACACAAAACTTTCATTCTGATCAAATCCAATATTTGTTCTCTCCCAATTTGAACAGCTAAAGTTATTAAAATCCCAGTTATCACACCTTAAAATAACTGTTACATCTTCTTCTTTTGGTAATGTGATCGTCGCATTCTCAATCTCAACAGAATTAACTGCAAAAACTTCTGTCGTAATCCTTCCTCTCTTTATCTTCTTCTCCTGTATCTTTCCTGTCTGTATCTGCTGCACATCATTGTAATCTGCTAATCCCCTTATCTTTACACTTCCTTTCTTTGTGCTGTTAAGCTCGATGTCAAGCTCATACCTGCTTCCTTTCCTGTCAACTTCTTTGATCTTTATCTTTTCATTCATTATCTTCTCTTTGATCTCTATCTTGATGTTCTCTTTCTCCCATGCTGTTATCCCTATTGGCTTTTCTTTTTTCTTTTTTGTAACTTTCTCTAGTTTCTTTGCATTCTCTAGCTCTATCTCGATGCTGTTCAGGAACAGCAAGCTTCTGCTCCTTCCTAAAATCACTTTTGTCTTTAGCTGAGTAAAATTGTCAACACTATCGCTGTAGCTTCCCCCATCATCCCTTGAATATAACACTTCAATATCTTCAGGGATCTTTCCTACAACAATATTCATCGATTCATTAAATACTCTGTTCTCTAAGATTATCTCTCCTCTTGTAGTATTTAGCTCCAACAAAGCTGATCCATACAATATCGAGATATTCTTAAGCTCATCAACATCTGAAGAGAAGTTATAGCTGACTGTAATGCTTTCTTTCTCTACTATCGTAAACCCAGTCAGGTCATAATTTGAGAAATAGACCATATTAGCAACTACTAGAATCATGATTGCTAATATAAATACAAGACTTTCAGACCTCTTTTTATAAGTCATCTCTGCTTATTCTTTCTTTATGAAGTCCTTCAGCGTGACATTTTTCTCGATCTTCTCTTTGAAATCATTCAGAGCCTGTTCAACAAGATGGCTTCTGTTCCTAAACGTTCCTGCATCTACTTGCCCTTTTATCCATTCCACCATCTTCTCTTCCAGACTAACTGGAAACGCTATTTTCATTTTGCATCACCTTCCTTTGAAATTCCATTATTGCTCTCTCCACAACATGGCTCTTGTTCCTGTACTTCTCATTGTCAACTATTGAGTTGATCCAATCAGCCATATCATTGTCTATGCTTACTGGCATTGGTTTTTTCATTCCTTCCACCTCCTCTTAAATTCCAATATTGCCTGCTCTACCACATGGCTTCTGTTTCTGTAGCGCTCATTGTCTACCTGGGACATAACCCACTCTATCATTTCCTCTTCCAGACTCACTGGAAAAGCCTTTTTCTTCTGCATTTTTTTCACCTCGTGTAGAAGTAGTTGAACATAGAGACCTCTAGATAGGTATAATACATAGAACTAGCTCCTCTTTTATCTAGACCCCTCATTGATTCTTTCACAGAAAAGACTGATCAGGTCTTATCTGCCACCACTCCCTTTTTATTATAATATTTACAAAATTTACAAAAATTGTAATGTTTATAAGAATTATAATAATTATAATATATAAACCTTGCCATTTAGCAAGGTTTATACTCAAAAATCTCTGATTTTTGTTGTATAAATGTTAGTAAATAAGAGCTGAAACCCCTGAAAACAATAAGATTTAAATAATAAACAAGCAAGTTCTTAGTTATGGAAACAGCTAATCTATCTCCTGAGCAGGCAGCGATGCAGGAAAAGCTCAAAAACATGTCTCCAGAAGAGTTAGCTGAGTTTCAGAAGAAAAACTGCATATTCTGTCAGATTATTTCTGGAAAAGTCCAATCTAAGAAGATTTACGAAGATCCTAAGTGTTTAGCTGTTCTTGATATCAATCCATCCAACCCAGGCCACATACTACTATTGCCAAAAGAGCATTATTCGATAATGCCTCAGATGCCTGAAGATGTCATTGGCCACATGTTCATGATCGCAAAATCACTTTCTAATATCATGCTGAAAACACTGAAAGTTACAGGAACAACAATATTTGTAGCAAATGGAATAGCTGCTGGCCAGAAAGCTCAGCACTTCATGCTACATGTTATCCCAAGAAAAGAAGGAGACGGCTTAGATGTTCTCAATATCCCTCAAAGACAGGTAAATGAAAATGACATGGTTGAAGTCCACAAAAGGCTTGTTGAAAAGATTAATCAGGTCTTTGGAATACAACAAGAAGTTAAAGAGCCAGAAGAGCATATTGAAGATCTAAAAGAAGTTGCAAAAGAAGAGAAATCAGCTGAACCAGAACCACCTAAAGAAGAATCAAAAGTCGAAGAATCTCAGCCTGAAGAAAAAGAACAGCCAGCTGAGGAAGCAGAAGAGGATGACGAAGAAGATCAAGAGGAAGAAGATGACGAAGAACAAGAAGATAGTGAAGATGAGGATGAAGAGAAAGAAGAAAAAGACCCAAATCTTGATGATATAGCAAGGCTATTAGTATGACATGTGTAATATGTGAGATCGGACAGGGAAATGGAAACATCAGGAAGATCTTTGAAGATGATAAAGTGATGGCTTATCTTAAAGAAAAACCATGCACATTCGGTCATATCATACTCGCAACAAAAAAACATTACACTATTTTAGAACAGGTTCCTGACACAGAGATCGCTCACATATTCAACATTGCAAATAAACTATCAACTGCTGCCTTCGAATCATTAGGTGGTGGCGGAACTAACATAATCATTCAAAATGGGTCTGGTGCTGGCCAGATGCATCCTCATTTTACTATAGAAATTATACCAAGAAGAGAAAATGATGGTCTTAATTTCCAATGGCAGCCAAAACAGCTGTCAGAAGAAGAGATGTCAACTGTCGAACTGACACTTAAGCAGGAGACAGACACTATAGCAGTTGGCGGTGAAAAAAAGAAAGAAATTATAAAGGAAGACGATAATACAGAGACATTGAAGGAAAAAGAAGGGGAGGATAACTATCTTCTCAAGTCTTTGAGAAGGATTCCTTAGTGAGATATGCTGTTGATCGGAAGAAAAGTAAGAAGTCCTGAAGAATTAGCTGAAGGTCTTCAAAGAGAGCTTGAAGAAAGGATCTGGAAAGAGAAAAATATCAGAGAGCTTAAAAGAGCTGGAATAGGCTGTCCATATGCTTCAGATTATACTTGTTCTAAACCGACGATAAGATGCGGAGAAAGGCAGCAATACTCAACTCAGAGAGAAGAAGAACTTTTAGAGCACAGATGCAACTATGATCCAGGAAGCAAGGACAAGCATGTCCTGATAGTTGATGATGAAAATACGATCAGAGTTATGTGTGCTGACTTGTTTGAGATGTTAGGATTTAAAGAAGAGAATATCCAGACAGCTTCATGCGTTCCAGAAGCCAAAGATATACTTAAACAGGGAAAGATAGAGAACAGGCAATATGCTTTTGTCCTGAGTGATATAAACATGCCAGGCGGAACAGGATATGATCTCGTAACTTTTCTTACTGAAGGAAACTACAACAGCAGGATAATGCTGATGACTGTACACCCTAATCCTGAAAAGTTTACCCCTCCAAATTATATGGGAGATCAGGAAGTCATACCCGGAGAAAAAGTAGTAAGCAGATTCTTCAGAAAAAAAGACCATGATCTTCTGAAAGAAAGTATACGCCAAGAGATAGAAAAGATGGAAGCATCATATCAAAAAGCTCCTTAAAACAAAAACTTCATCCAATTCCCCAATAATAGAGTCAATATAAACGCTATCAAAAAGCTAGGGACAAAAGGAATTCCATCCTTCACCAAAACTTTCTTCACTTTTGCTTTTATCAATTGCTTTATCTGTTTCTTCTCAATGCCAAGATCCTTTGGTCCGCATATCAGCTTCCCTTTAACCTTTATCTCTTTTGCTATCCAGTCTCCTTCAGTAAGCTTATGGGGATTAACCAATCTGTACATGCAGCTTTTCTCTACTGCTCTTGCTATTATCCAAAGATAATAAGAAAGCAAAGTCACTAAAGCTAAACCTAAAAAACTGACTTTCAGAGGAATTCCTTTTACAAATATCGCAAGAATCAATATGATAATAGTCAATACCATAACAGTTCTCCTCACAAATTTAGCATCTGCATTTATCTTCTTGAAATTCTTATAGAATTTCTTCCAGTTAACTATAGCCAATACAAAACTCCATATCAGCCCATACACTGCTCCCATCAAAAGCAGATTTACCAGGAATATGACTAACATAGGCATATGATTAAAATCAATCCCTAATCCAACTAAAGCTCCGATTCCCATGAGCATCTTGCTGTCTCCTCCTCCCCATTGCCCTGCATAGAACATAAACATAGCCAAAAGGAAAAATGCTCCCAACCCAACAATTCCTTCTAACAAGAACATCCATTCATTCGTTAACACTGAATGCAATAACCTTAATCCAATCCCTAAAAATATCAGAGAGTAGTTGATCCAGTCAGGAACTTCTCTTGTCTTAAGATCAGTATAGCTTCCTATAATCAAAGCAATAAGTGCTATTATCAGTAGAATCAAATATATCATTTTTCATCACATGCATAGTGTCAAGCGTAGTCCTCTAAAATACCATCTATCTTATATTATCCTAAGAAACTGCTTAACAGTTTCTGGGACACCAGAATTCCAAAGGAATTCTGAGTGAATCTGCTTCTCATTCAATTAAAACATCATACGAAGCGCACTATGCATATTATCACAATAAAGTTTATAAAGATTGCTGTTATTTAGTAACAAACAAAAGGGGTGTTAGATGGTTTGTTACTAAACTGAAAATGATACCCATCATTTTCTTGTCATGATTGAATAGGGGGTTGTTATGTTAAACATTTTCAAGAAAAAAGAAGAAGATGCTGCTCTTAACTATGCAAAGATTCCAAAACATATTGCTATAAACATAGGCGGCATAACAAAATGGGCTGAAAAAGAAAATATTCCTTTATTGGATGCTTTCAAGAGAAGTTTCTCTCTTATAGAAGAGCTCATAAAACAGCAGGTTAAGCTAAATATCCCGATCTTCACGTTCTTTATACTGCCTGAAACATCAAAAAAATCACATCAGTTCTCTGTGTTATTGGATGCTTTTGTACAGTTCCTTGATAAAATCTCATTTGGAGAATTGATCAATAAAAATAAGATAAAAGTTACAATCCTAGGAAAATGGTACAATCTTCCTGGCAGAGCTGTAGACCATATAAAAGCTGTGATAGAAGAGACAAAAGACTATGATAGCTTTTTCCTCAACTTATGCGTAAACTATAACGGGCAGGAAGAGATCGTAGATGCATGCAAGCTTATAGCAAAGCAGGTTGCCGCAAAAAAGCTAGACCCAGACAGCATAAAAAAATCAACAATAAAAGACAACATCTATTCATCATACTTCATCCCCCCTAATCTTATAATAAAGAATGGAGCTAAGATTGAGCAAAGTTCTTTCCTGTTATGGGATTCACCACATGCTTTCATCTATTTCTCAAACAAGATGTTCCCAAAATTCGAAAGATCTGACCTGATGAAAGCAATCAGCGAGTATCAGAAAAAGGCCTGATCTCTTTTTTTAATGATTCTGTCTGTCTCTTATATTCTGCAGCAGCCTTAAAATCATCTGTCATAAAAGAATGCACTAAGCTGGAATAAAGTTCAACTGCTTTTAATCTTTTATCAGCCTCTACTGAATTATCTCCGGATATTGCCACCATATCATCTATAATATTAGAGAATATCTTCCCCTCTGCATATTTTATTATATCTTCAGCTATCTCTTTCTGCACTTTCTCTGTTCCTCCTTCTATCGCTCTCCGATAATGGAAGATATGGTCATTAAAGAATATTTTAGAATCATAGAATTTCTTAGAATCCGCATGCGACATACGTGGTTTATTCGTGGATTTTTCTTCCTGCTGCCTGTCATACTCATTAAAATACTCCCAGAAAACATCCATCATCCTGTCCTCCATTATATGTATAGGATAATTTCCTATAGTTAATATATCTGAACCTGATTCATACATAGGAGTTTTCTTTTCTAAAGTTAAAGGAATATAAAAAAATTTGATTTTCTTCTCATCTGATCTCTTGACAAAACTCAATGACTTCTCTGATCCGATCACACCGCTCAGTTCAACAGCCAAAGTAAGATCATGTTTAGCTGCACACATTACATAATTCTCAACACCTGGACAATGTATCCATACTCTTCCTACAAGATCATCTATATTTCCTTTTTCTAATTCCATTAAAGCTGTTGCTCCTAGATCATTTATAAGATTTTCTGAAGCAACCACGGTAAAGTAGTTCTAAAAACCTTTATAAATGAATGAAGAATAACCCCTTATATGATAGAAATCTTCAAATCTAAGAGGGATGGCCTTCATTCAATAGAAAAAGTAGAGAAAGGGTGCTGGGTTAATGTAACATCTCCTGATGAAGAAGATATAGCCAGGATAAAAGAGATGGCCAAGATACCTGATGAATTTCTAGATTACATAAAAGATCCGGATGAACAGCCAAGATCTGAAAAAGAAAGAGGAGTTATCTTCATCGTCATGAGAGCTCCTAAAGAAAATCCAGGAGATGAATTAGAATTCCTGACAACACCTGTAGGGATCTTTATCCTAAGAGACTTTTTCATAACAATATCCTATGGAAAAAGTTATGTTATAAAGAAATTAAAAGAACAGAGAATAAACACAAACAAAAGAGTCCAGACAGTCTTAAGGTTATTTCTGATCACTTCAAGAAACTACCTGGATAACCTGAAAAGGATCAACAGAAAAAGTATATTGATCCAGAAAGACCTTGAAAAGAATATGAGAAATGAAGAGCTTATAGAGCTGATGAAGCTGGAAAAATCTCTGATTTACTTCAATACATCCATAAGATCAAATGGTATACTGACTGAAAAGCTCGTCAGCAATAAGCTGTTTACAACATTTGAAGAAGATAAAGAACTGCTAGATGATGTCATCATAGAGACAAGGCAGGCATTTGAGATGACTAAGATCTATACAAACATCTTAGACAGTGTCATGAATACTTCAGCTTCAGTCATATCAAATAAATTAAATAAAACAATGAAGTTCCTGACTTCAATAACTATCATCCTGATGATCCCTACGCTTATCGCTAGTGTCTACGGAATGAACATTGATCTTCCGTTCCAGAACTCAGAATATGCATTCATAATAACTATGCTGATGTCAGCATTCTTCCTTACAGTGGGTATAATATTCTTCAGCAAGAGGGATTTCTTTTGAAAAGATCAAAAAGAAAATGGATCAAGGAAAATCATGCATTAGTCTCAGTATCTTTGATCGCGCTTTCTCTTTTATTATGGAACTTAGACAGATATCTACCGATATGCCCATGGGGAGCTATCCCCGGAGCAGCTGCAATATTATATGAGATGATATTATTTTTCAGGAAGTGATCATATGACGATAAAACTTATATTCTTCGACATGGAAGGGACAATATTCCGGAAAACTCATACAACCAGCAAAGGAAACACTGCTCCTTCTGCATGGACTTTGATAGCAGAACATCTTGGCCCAGAAGCACATAAAGAAGAAGACGCAACAAAAGATAAGTGGAACAACAGAGAATACAAAGGCTATGTAGAATGGATGGAAGACACCATAAAGATCCACAAAAAATATGGATTAGACAAAAAATTCTTCGACAAAGTCATGGATTCTATCGAATATCATCCTGGTGTAAAAGAAGTCTTTGCAGAACTTAAAAAAAGAGGCATAAGAACAGCTCTGATCTCAGGTGGATTCAAAGCACAGGCTGACAGGGCTGTAAAAGACCTTAAGATAGACCATGCATTTGCTGCCTGTGAATACTTATGGGATAAAAAAGGAAATCTTATCCACTGGAATCTTCTGCCCTGCGATTATGAAGGAAAAGTTGATTTTATGAAGCTCATAATGAAAGAGCACGGATTGAAAAAAGAAGAATGTGCTTTTGTCGGAGATGGAAAAAATGATGTTCCTTTTGCAAAAGCAGTTGGATTATCCATAGCATTCAATGCAGATAAAGAACTGCAGAAAGCCTGCACACATTCAATAAATCAAGAAAAAGAAAATTTTAAAGAAATATTAAAGTTTATCTCTTAGCTTTCTCTCTTCTCCTGACAATCTCATGAGGAGGTTTGTTTTTATTAAATCTTAGATGTCTGGCAATTGTTTCTTCATCATACTGCTTTTGTTTCTGCTGGTCTTCTGTCAGATCAGGCATTGATATGTCTAAAGTAGCTGGCTTTTCTTTCTTGAATTTAGCATACTTTGCTTTCTTTGCACTGACTTTCTTTTCTTTTTTCTTGTTCTTTTTGCCACCCATAATAATCACCTGAATTCAGGATTATTGTAGTTATTTATAAATTTTACTCCTAATTTATTCCTTATTCCGGAGTAGAGAAATGTTTATAAAATATTAATTTTTCTTTTATATTATGAGGTATCATAATCATAACGACCGTTCTGAAAAAGTAACCTTTGAGACAGCTCTTCTTCGTGGATTAGCTCCAAAATACGGACTGTACACAGTAGACAGAAAAGATGTCCCTAAGATAAATATCAAAACCATAAAAAAGATGGGAGAGATGAACTACGCTGATACCTCATTCAGAGTCCTTAATCCTTATCTTAAAGAAGAATTTACCGGAGATAAGCTTGAAGCTCTGCTTAACAAAGCATATGATCCTAGAAAGATAACTGCTGATGTCCAGTATGTAACCGGAAATAGCAACATATTATGGCTTACAAAAGGTCCTACTTACTCATTCAAAGATTATGCTGCTCGTTTCTACGGCCAGATGCTTGATCATTTTCTTGGAAAAAGAAATCTAAGAAGAGTTGTTGCTATCGCAACAAGCGGAGACACAGGAGGAGCACTTAGCGATGCTCTCTATGAGCTGGATAATGTTGATGTAGTGGTATTCTATCCTAAAGGAGATATAACATCAGAACAAAGAAGACAGATGACTACATTAGGAAAAAATATCTACGCCTTTGAGGTTAACGGAGACTTTGATGTATGCCAGGCATTAGCTAAAGCATTATTAGATGATAAAGAATTTGCTGAAAGAGCTTTCAATGACAGGAACAGGATGACTTCTGCTAACTCCATTAGCTTAGGAAGATTACTTCCTCAATCAGTATACCCTTTCTTTGGTTATTCAAGAATCGCAGATGGAGAAAAGATGATCACAAGTATCCCTTCAGGAAATTTCGGAGATATGATGGGAACAGTGCTTGCAAAAGAGATGGGATTGCCGATAAGCAAGATCTTAGTTGGATTAAATCCAAACAGGCCATTTATGGATTTCATGAACACAGAAGAATACAAGGTTCTAAATTCAATCGAAACACCTTCATCAGCCATGAAAGTGTCACATCCAAGCAACTTGGCAAGATTATTTGATTTCTACAAAGGGCATATGTATGACAAAAGAGAAGGGAAAAAAGTTGTTCATGAAGGTTTTATAACAAAGATGCCTGATATCGAAGCTATGAGAAAAGATTTCTTTGTCCACAGCATAACTAACCCAGAACATTTCAAGATCATGAAAGACGTGTATGAAAAGCATGGAATTATGCTTGACCCTCATGGTTCTGTCAGCTGGGGAACTCTTGAAGCATACCTTGCTGAAAACAAGAGAGACAGAGGAAAGCCTTCTCTTGCTTATGAGACAGCAGATCCTGGAAAATTCTCTGCACACGTAAAGAAGGCCATCGGAATTACACCTCCTGTTCCAGAAGGAATCAAAAGGCAGTCTGATCTTGAAGAAAGGATATATTCTATCAACAGCAGTCCTGACATTGAAGAGATTGCAAATGAATCAGGAAAAACAGAGAAAAAACTGAAATTAAGCCAAGAACAGGTAGAAGAAACTATGACTAAGATCAAAGAATTAAGATTATGAACTTACATTTATAGACTGTAATATTTCTCCTAACTTATCGAAATTATCTCCTATTTCTGACCAGTCTCCTTCTTTCATAGCAGCCTGTATTGCATTGTAATATTCATTAGCCTGTTCTAATGGATTCTCTTTGATAACAACTGTTTCCTTCTTCTCTTCAACAACCTTTACTTTTCCAAAAAGAACTTCTAAAGCTTCTGATAAACTTTCTTCCATAACAACTCTTTCTCCGTCAGAAACTAAAACCCTCTTTAATTGAGGAAGCTGTCCGCTTTCAGCCTGAAGATATAATGGCTCTATGTAAAGTATGCTGTCTTCAATAGGAATAACCAAAAGATTTCCTCTTGTAACTCTTGATCCCTGCTGGCTCCAAAGAGTTAACTGCTGTGAGATCTCAGAATCCTGATCAAACTTAGCCTCTATCTGCAAAGGACCATAGACTAATTTATCTTTCGGGAATTTATACAATAAAAGATTTCCATACTGATCATTATCTGATCTTGCAGCAAACCATGATATCATATTATCCTTCTTTATCGGAGTGAATGAAGTCATAAGCACAAACTCTTCTTTGCTTTCTCCAGGTAATTTTATGATTATATAGTATGGCTCAACATTGACCTGCTGTCCAGTTCCATATATCTCATGAGGTATCTGCCAAGCATCCTCCTTATTATAGAATACAGTCGGATCATTCATATGATAAGTACTGTAGATATTAGACTGAACTTTGAAAAGATCTTCAGGATATCTTATATGTTCTTTTAATCCAGCAGGCATATCTTCCAATAATCTGAACTGTTTTGGGAATATCTTCGCATAAGTGTATACCAGAGGATCATCCATATCAGCGATATAATATATAACATTTCCATCATAAGCATCAACAACAATCTTAACTGCATTTCTTATGTAATTGATCCTTCCAAATTTATGTGAATAAGGATAATTTCCTGTTACAGTGTATGCATCCTGTATCCACTTCATCCTTCCGTCAACTATAACAAGATAAGGATCTTCATCAAGCTCTAAGAAAGGAGTTATCTTCTTTATCCTTTTTTGCACTTGTCTTGAGAACATTATCTTGCTCTCTGGCTCAATATCTGAAGATAATAATAACTTTATATCCTTAAATTTCAGAGCCATCATCAGTTTCTTGAAAAAAGAATCTAATTTTACACCACCTTTTCCGTCATAATGCACATATTGATTAGTAGTTCCCTGAGGATAATCAAACTCCTCTGTCTTTGTATTGGCAACAACATAATTATTGTCCTTTTCTCCATAATAAACTCTTGGCTGTGTTATCTCAAGCTCAGGATATTCAGAGACTGGCGGGATATTTTTTACTAAAAAATTTGGAAGTCCTTCCTTAGTAACTTCATTTACAGGGCTTACTACAGCTCCAAACCCATGAGTATAAACTTCATGTAAGTTTACCCATGTCTGAGCATTAGCAGTTATATCTCTCTGGTCCATCTCTCTAGGAGCTAACATAACCTGCGTATATTTGTCTCCTATAGTATACCTATCTATATCTATTCCAGAAAGATCATAGTACAGCCTTATCTCTTGTGTTTGTTTGTAAGTCTGCTTCAACGGCCTCCAGTCTAATAACCTGACATTATCTAACGTCTCAGATGCATTCTCTAATAATTCAGCTGTTACTTTCTTTGCTGCTGAGAAATCCTTTTCCTGAACACCATCTAACCCATAAGCTATCTTTGTAAATTTGATATTATTCTCGATATAAGGCTTTTCTAAATTTAGTTCATTTGGAGAAACTCTTAATGTCTGAACTATTCCAGGAATAACTGTTGGCCCGAATACAGCAAATATAAGATACAATACAACGATTGTTCCTACAATATGTCTCTTCCTTAACTTAGGTTCCTTTGATATAAAGAAAAGCCAGACATAGAAAAGAACTACAATAATAGCTGCAAATATCATCAATAATTTGATTATAGGCAAAAATACAACAACATCAGTATAACCAGCTCCGACAACTATTCCCTGTTCAGAATACATTATTGAAAATTGTGTAAGATAATGCTTGCTTGCTAATAATATAAACACAAAAGAAGCTAGTATAGTTATATGCACCAATGCCTTTCTCTTTAGTTTTGAAAAAAATCCTTTGAAATCATAAGCCTGTGTCTGAACTTTTGCAGTAGGATCAAAATTGACCTTTGGTTTTGTAAAAACTGTAGCGATCATAGACTGGAAATAATCTAAAGCAACAAGTATTGTAGTTATGATCAGTGTAGTCATTGCAAACTTCCAGACCGCTAACATAAAAGGCAATGAGAAAACATAGAATGCAACATCTTTCATAAATATAGGATCAGCAAGATTAAAAGGAGTCTGTTTCAGATATTGCAATAACACAAACCATTTTGTAGACGTAGCTGCTCCGACAACAACTGATAATATCAATGCAACTAATACTTTTATCTTCATAGGTAAAATATTCATCTTGGGATTATGGAACTTTGATGCTATCCATATATTTAACATTAAGAACAAAAAGAATATTATCGCTGCTGCAAAAAACAGAGCAATCTTTGTCTGCAGTGATATCAGGAATATAGTCTTGAATCCAAGAGCATCAAACCACCAATAATCTGTAAAAAGAGTAACAATTTTAGATAGGAAAATGAAGAATACCACCACTAGCCCAATGATGGTATATGTTAAAGCATTCTTCACATCCCCCTTCATAATGCAACCAGAACTCTTTGTCTTTTTAAATGTTACTAAAAGTGTATGTGTATAGCACCTTGCAAAGTTCTCAGTAAAACATCCTTAGTGCATACATACTAAAAGCCATGATTTAAATAGTAATTATATCTTATAATCAGCATGGTCAAGCTAACTGGAGACATGGGAGAAATTGCACAGGAAGTCTTAGATGATCTGCATTCAGGCATAGATGTTGGAAGAAATATAGTACATTCAACACATAACTTCCGTATAAAGCTTGAAGCTGTCGACAATGTCTTTGCCCATATCGAGATTGATTATCCTGATCTTGCTGACTTTGGAGAATTCTTCGCTGAAGTTGGAGAGATAATAATGCACCTAGAAGCTCAACTTAGAGATCTTGAGCATGGAGAGATACACATAGTCAGAAAAGAGAAATCTGCTGAAAGGCATGGAGAAGAATGGGTGCTGAAACACATCAAAAAAGTAAAAGAAAAGCTGGAAGAAGAGAAGGATGTAGATGAAGAGATCATAAAAGACATCCATGCAGCCCTTGTAAAGATCAAAAAGCTGTTCTTAAAAGCAGAGCATCTGTTCGAAATCCAGGAAAAAGAAACAAGAATCAAAGAACTGAAGCACAAGCTCGAAGAAAAAGAAGAAGAGATGAAGCATATCATCGAGAAGCTGATGCAGTTCCTGTTCACATATGAGAAGATATTCAAAGAATTCTTAGATAAGTTGGATAAGGCATGATTACACAGAAACCTTTATAAATAACCCCGAACCCCTCCAGGTTACCGTTGATTAAATGAAGGCTATAGTATATAGCTGGATATGAGGTAATAATTCTTATTACCGTTCATGGAGGGAAATAAAATGGCTGGAGAAGAAGTCTCAAAAGAAGTAATGGATAAGGTTTTTGAAGCTATCGAAGTAGCTAAAACCTCAGGAAAGATCAAGAAAGGAACAAATGAGTGCACAAAAGCATTAGAAAAAGGAACTGCTAAGTTAGTAGCAATCGCTAAAGATGTTACACCACCAGAAATCGTTATGCACTTGCCTTTGATCGGAAAAGAAAAGAACATCCCTGTAATTGAAGTTTCAAGCAAAGAAGAGCTAGGAGCATCAGCAGGAATCGACTTAGGAACATCATCTGTCGCAATAACAGAAGAAGGAGAAGCTAAGAAACTAATCAAAGAAGTAAGCCAAGAGCTAAAGAAGTGAATCTAAAATGGCAGACACAAGACCACCAAGACCACAAAAAAAAGGTCAACAGCAGGATACTGGCAAAGGAGCTGTCCAGTTCTCAAGAGCTTTCCAGGCTAGAGTAGAAGAAGTCATGGGAAGAACAGGAACTAGAGGGGAAGCTATCCAAGTCAGATGTAAGATCCTTGAAGGTAGGGATGAAAACAAGATCCTTAGAAGAAATGTCAAAGGTCCTGTAAGACCTGGAGATATCCTTATGCTTAGAGAAACAGAGATAGAAGCAAGAGCAATGGGAAAGAAAGGCGGAAGAGGAGGAATGTAAAATGGTAAAATGTACATTCTGCGGAACTGACATCGAAAAAGGAACTGGAAAACTGTTGGTTAAGACTGACGGAAAACTTATTCATTTTTGTTCAAACAAATGCGAGAAAAACTTGCTAAAACTGAAAAGAAAACCACTTACAACAAAATGGTCCAAGCTTTACAAGAAAGCAGGAGGATCAACTGAAGAAAGTGCAGGTGGAGAATCTAAATGATCGAGAGAACCTTAGTCCTCATCAAACCAGACGGAGTACAGAGAGGACTGGTCGGAGAGATCACTCAAAGATTCGAAAAGGTTGGCCTGAAGATCATAGGTATGCGTATGGTATGGGTAGACAAGGAGTTTTCAAAAGAGCATTACAAAGCTCATGTCGAAAAGGAATTTTACCCAGGACTTGAAGCCATGATCACAGAAGGCCCGGTTGTTGCTTTAGCAGTTGAAGGTATTCATGCAGTAACTCAAGTCAGAAAGATGGTTGGAGACACAGAACCAAAAATAGCCCAGCCAGGAACTATCAGAGGAGACTACACACACCACAGCTACGAATCAACTTCAGGTGCAGGAAAAGCGATAAGAAATGTTGTCCATGCTTCAGGCAACAATAAAGAAGCTGAAGCAGAAATTGAATTATGGTTTAAAAAAGAGGAGCTACATAGCTACAAGACAGCTCAGGAGGTGCACACTTTTTAAAATGGCAGTCGAACAAACTTTAGTTTTGGTAAAACCAGACGGACTGGTAAAATCACTTACAGGAGATATCATCCTAAAACTATCAAGCCCTAAAAGAAAGATAATGGGAGCAAAGATCGTAACTGTAACAAAAGAGCTTGCTGAAGAGCATTACAAGCATCTTAAGGATAAGCCTTTTTTCGACGAGCTTATCAGATACATAATGGGTGAGTTTCACACTCCAAGGATCATGGCACTGGTATATGAAGGAAAAGACGCTGTCAAAGAGATCCGAGATATCGCTGGATCGACAAATCCAGAGGAAGCACATCCTGAATCCATGAGAGGAAAATATGGAAGGATCACCACAGGAGGTGTATTCGAAAACGTAATTCACGCTTCAGAAAACAAAAAAGAGGCTGAAAGAGAAGTAAAGCTTTGGTTTAAGCCTACTGAATTGGTAAGCACTATCTATCCGGTAGTCGAAAGAGAAGTTAAAAAGAAAGAATATATCTGGAAATCAGATTTAAAGAAATAAAGGTGAGTTAAAAATGGGAGAAAAGATGGCTGAAAAGGTTGTTAGGATCATGAAGAGTCCTAAACAGATTAGAAATATTGCGATTTGTGCTCATATCGATCACGGAAAGACTACATTCTCAGACAATTTGCTGGCAGGAGCTGGTATGATGTCTGAAGAGCTTGCTGGAAAAGCATGCGCATTAGATTTCCACGACGATGAACAAGAAAGAGGAATCACTATTGATTCAGCTTCAGTTTCAATGGTTCACACTGTTGATGAAACAGAATATCTGATCAATTTGATCGATACACCTGGTCACGTTGATTTTGGTGGAGACGTAACAAGAGCTATGAGAGCTGTTGACGGAGCTATAGTACTGTCATGTGCAGTTGAAGGAATAATGCCGCAGACTGAAACTGTTCTAAGGCAGGCTTTGAAAGAAAGAGTAAAGCCAACTCTTTTCATCAACAAAGTTGACAGATTGATCAAAGAAGTTAAGCTTACACCAGAAGCTATGCAGGAAAAGTTCATGAACATCATTAAGAGTGTAAACAAGCTGATTACAGAGATCGGAGAAAAAGAATATGGAGAGAAATGGAACACAGATGTTGTTGGAGGAAGCGTTGCTTTCGGTTCAGCATTCCACAACTGGGCTCTTTCACTTCCATACATGAAGAAGAAAGGAATAACATTCAAAGACATAATAGATGCTTATGAAAAAGGCGGAGATGCTTACAAAGAGCTTGCAAAAAAAGCTCCTATCCATGAAGTTATCCTGGACATGGTTGTAGAACATCTTCCAAATCCTGTTGATGCTCAGGCATACAGGATTCCAAAGATATGGCATGGTGAGATGGATTCAGAAGACGGAAAATCACTTCAGGCTTGTGATCCAAACGGACCATTGTTCTTCGTAATAACAAAGATCGTAGTAGATCCTCAGGCAGGAGAGATCTCTGCAGGAAGATTATTCTCAGGAACTATGAGCAAAGGAACAGAAGTATTCCTTAACAGGTCAAACACAGAAGGAAGAGTCCAGCAAGTATTTATCTACAACGGAGCTAAAAGAGAGATCGTTGATAACACACCAGCTGGAAACATCATAGGAGTTGCAGGACTAAAAAGCTTCCCAGGAGAGACTGTAACCTTAAAGAAATCAGAACCTTTTGAACAGATAACACATATCTTCGAGCCAGTTATCACAAAGGGTATTGAAGCTACAAAACCTTCAGACCTTCCAAAACTGATCGAAGTTCTAAGGACTGTACAGAAAGAGGATCCTAACATAGTTATAGAGATCAACGAAGAGACAGGAGAACAGCTGATGCATGGTATGGGGGAGCTTCACTTAGAAGTTATAGAGAACAGGATCAAATCAGAAAAAGGCATTGAAGTAAAAACCTCTCCTCCGATTGTTGTTTACAGGGAGACAGCAACTAAAGTTTCTCAGGAAGTTGAAGGAAAATCACCAAACAAGCACAACAAGTTCTATTTCACAGTAGAACCGTTAGATGACAATATCTACAAGGCGATAAAAGAGAAGAAGGTCCCAGAGATGAGGACAAAGAAAAAGGATTTCGCTTTAAGAGATCAGTTCATTGAATTAGGTATGGATTCAAAAGAAGCAGCAAATGTTGTTGACATCTACAACGGAAACATAATGGTAAACAATGTTAAAGGAGAAGTTCACATCGGAGAGATCATGGAGATGGTATTGGACATGTTTGAAGATGTTATGAACGGAGGTCCTTTGGCAAAAGAGCCATGTACAAAACTAAGGGTTAACTTCAATGATGTTAAACTGCATGAAGATGCGATCCACAGAGGTCCAGCTCAGGTCTATCCTGCTGTAAGGGAATCTATAAGAGGAGCAATCAGCACAGCAGCTCCTGTATTATTAGAACCATTGCAGATAATGCAGCTTGAAGCACCAGTTGAATTCATGGGAGAGCTTTCAAAGCTGATCGGAAACAAGAGAGGGCAGCTATTGGATATGAACCAGGAGACTGCACAAGTAGTAGCAAAAGCGAAGATGCCAGTAGGAGAGATGTTTGGCTTTTCCTCAGATCTTAGATCTGCAACAGGCGGAAGAGGAACTTCCAGCTTAGTTGACCAGATGTTCGAAAGACTGCCTGGTGAGCTTCAGGACAAGATCCAGAAGCAGATAAAGGAGAGAAAAGGCCTTACAGACGCTATGCTGGGCGTAAAATAGTAAGGTTTATAAATAAACAAAAATTCCCCTGCACGTGTAAGTAGGGGTATCATACTAACCTAATAACGAGGAGGGATTATAAATGGCTAAGGAAAAAGTACACATAAATTTGGTATTCATCGGACATGTAGATCACGGTAAATCTACAACTGTCGGAAGATTATTGTTTGACTCAGGAAATATCGATGAGCAGACAATGAGAAAGCTGAAAGAGAAAGCTCAGGAGCTTGGAAAAGGCGGTTTTGAGTTCGCTTTCGTAATGGACAATCTAAAAGAAGAGAGAGAAAGAGGAGTAACAATCGATCTTGCTCACAAGAAATTCGAGACAGACAAGTATTACTTCACAATAATCGACGCTCCAGGACACAGGGACTTTATCAAGAACATGATTACAGGAGCATCACAGGCTGATGCAGGAGTTCTTGTTGTTGCTGCTAACGACGGAGTAAACGCACAGACAAAAGAACACGTTTTCTTGTCAAAGACACTGGGAGTTAACCAGATGATAATCGCAGTTAACAAGATGGATATCTCAGGTGTTGATTATTCACAAGAAAAATATGAAGCAGTAAAGAAAGAAGTTCAGACACTATTGGCTTCTGTTGGATACAAAGCAGATGAGATTCCGTTCGTTCCGATTGCATCATTGCAAGGAGACAATGTTGCTAAAAAATCAGATAAGATGTCATGGTATGACGGACCAACATTACTTGATACAATCAATGATCTGAAAGAACCTGAAAAACCAACTGATCTGCCACTAAGACTGCCTATCCAGGATGTTTATAACATCACAGGTATCGGTGTAGTTCCAGTTGGAAGAGTTGAAACAGGAGTTGTTAAGGTTGGAGATAAGATTACAGCTGTTCCAGGAAGAGAAGGAAAAGGAGTAGCTGGAGAGATGAAATCTCTAGAGATGCATCACGAACAGATGCAGCAGGCTGGACCAGGAGACAACATCGGATTCAACGTAAGAGGGTTCGGAAAGAAAGACATTGCAAGAGGAGACGTCATCGGACACTCTGATAATGTTCCAAGTGTAGCTGAAGAATTTACAGCTCAGATGGTTGTTCTAAACCATCCAAGCGTCATAACTGTTGGTTACACACCAGTTTTCCACATACACACAGCACAGGTTGCTTGTCAGGTTGTGGCAATTGAGAAAAAGCTTAATCCAGCAAGTGGAGAAGTTTTGGCTGAAAATCCAGACTTCATCAAGAATGGAGACGCTGCAATTGTTAAGATCAGACCAGTACAGCCTCTGGTAATCGAGAAGCAGACAGACATCCCTCAGATGTCAAGGTTCGCTATCAGAGATTCAGGAGCAACTGTAGCAGCTGGAATGTGTATAGACATAAAGCAAAAAAGTATGGGCTAAGCCCATTATTTTTTTAACTTTTAATTAAGATCATGGTGAAACTGGGTCTTATCATGAAGTAAACTCCAAAAAGTGATTGAAATATGCAAAAAGCAAGAATAAAACTAGCAAGTACAGACATTAACAAGATCAATAAAGTATGCAGTGATATTAAAGATATTTCTACAAAGACTGGAGTTGAACTGCGTGGCCCAATACCTCTTCCTACAAAGAAACTTAAGATAACTACTAGAAAGTCTCCTTGCGGTGAAGGAAAAGCTTCTTGGGAAAGATATGAGATGCGTATCCATAAAAGGCTTATAGATCTAGGAATAGATGAAAGAGCTCTTAGGCTTGTTATGAGAGTGCCTATCCCAGAAGGACTGAACATCGAGATCGAAATGATCGAATAAGATGGAATTCAAAAACATCTTTGAGTTTGATACAAAGAATCTTCTGATAATTTCTTTTTTAGCATTGCTCCCTAATCTTCTTGGGATGATGCATTACACGACTGTTTTTGGTCTGAGAATACATTTCTTCCAGTATGCTATCTTCTTAGCAGCTATATTATATGGTCCTTTTGGAGGATTTATCTCAGGAGCAGTAGGATCAGTCTATGTTGCAGTTGCCTTAAATAATCCTTATATTATCGTTGGAAACATAATTTTAGGAACTTTAGTCGGATTATTTGTCAAGATGGACTGGAACATAATAATAGCAGTCCTGACAGCTTTCGCAATACAGTTGATCTGGCTTATACCAACAGACATCTATCTGATTGGTATGCCTGTAATCGCAGTGAAGATGATAGTTTTCTCATTATTGATCAGCAATATTATTTTTGGAGCACTGGCTGGAATCACAGCTAAAAGATTCTCATGAGATCTGTCTCAGCAGAAGATATCAATAAAAAGATAAGGCTGACTAGTTTTGAGGATTTTGATATTGTAGTTGGTATTGGAGATGGTGGTGTTGTTCCAGCTGCTCTTATTGCAGATCATCTTGACTTAGATGTTGATATTGTAAAGATTAATTTCAGAGATGCTAAGAACAATGTTAAGTTCAATTCTCCAAAACTTATTGATAAATTATCTTTAGACTTAAAGAATAAGAACATCCTTCTTGTCGACGACGTTTCAAGAACAGGAAAGACATTAGAAAAAGCAAAAAAGATCCTTAAAGGCAACAAGATAACTACATTGGTCATGAGCGGAAAAGCAGATTATTCTCTTTTTGATTTCAAAGAGTGCGTTAAATGGCCATGGAGTTAAGATGGAAACAGATGTTATAGATATTGGACAGATAGTGAAAGAAATCGAGAATGCTGAAAACCCCAGAGATTATCTTCTAAATTTGCTGAATAGCTCAAGAGACTACATTGCTCCAGCGAGGACAGCTATGGAAAGGATAATCAACAGCAAAAACAAAGACCTTATAGGCAGGATAGGCATAAGAGACATAGGAACAAGCATGGCTGAGATAAGATTATGCAGAAAAAACCATTATTTCCTTCAGCAAAAAGACGGAACTTATAAGGCGATGAACGGCCTTAAATGATCTCTTCTAACTTAGGATTTGGATGGTACAGATTTCCTTGATAACCATCAAATATGACAGGAACACTCAATCTAGCTATTCTTCCTTTTCTTGGAAGATTATAAACTCCAAAATGTAGGTGAGGATAACTGCCGACCCAACCAGACTCTCCTGTCCTTGCTATAATCTGTCCTTCTTCTACACCATCTCCTTTTTCTAGATTAATGCTTCCTTTTTCTAATTGAGAACATATCGTAAAAAGATCATCATGTTCTATTATTATGAAATTAGCCGGAGTGTTCAAACCTTTTTTCAAGTCTAATCCTCTGTAAGAAGAATCATTACAATTCACAGCACCATACACTACACCATCTTTTGCAGCGACCACTTCAGTCCCGAAAGGAAGTTTGAAATCCACACAATATCTGTCATCTATCAAAAGATCTTCCCTTCCCAAAACAAAAGAGTTATGGCTATAAGGAGATTTGTATCCTTGCGATATCTCTACCTTATCATGATTGAAAGGAAGCCTAAAACCATTCACTGGCTTTGGGTTTGTCTTTAGCTCTATTCTTCTTATTTTGTCCATTTTACCCCCAAAATAAAAAGGTGTTAAGCACGAAACCTTTATAAAACAACCTATTATCCCTAATTTATGCCAGCGTGGCACAATCTGGTACTGCGCAACCCTGGAAACTTGACGTTAGGCAAATCCTGAACGCAAGTGAAGACAGGTTGTTTCCTCACGGATATCCCGGTTCAAATCCGGGCGCTGGCGTTTATGCCCCAGTGGTGTAGTCCGGCCAATCATGTTGCCCTCTCGAGGCAACGACCCGAGTTCGAATCTCGGCTGGGGCATTATTACACAAATTTTTAGAAGGATTTACTGTTGCCACAGTGGGACAATCCGGTACTCCGACGGTCTCGAATATCTTAGATAAAGAAAACCGTTGCCTTCGGGCTTTCCAGGTTCAAATCCTGGCTGTGGCGTTCAATATATGAGGTATATAAAATGTATGAAGCGATTTTAAAGATAACTGATGAGAAAAAAGCAAAAAAGTTTGAAGATCCTGTTTCTAAATTGATGGGGTTATGGAGAATGAGGAACGAAAACCATAAGTTCTTAGAAAGTGTTGATCTTGACGGAATTATAGATTCTAACTGTGACATCAGAGTTCCTCTGAAAGTCAATAACATAGAAGATGCCAGAAAAATAAAGACACAGATGTACTGCGAATCTTTTCATGTTGGTTATTCTGTAGAAATTTACAAAGACGGAAAGCCAGTTGAGTGATTAAAAGTACATGTTTGTGAACAACAATCTTTAAATACTTCTTTCTGCCTTTATATTTTTTTAGGATGTATACACTAGTAGTAGCTCATGTAAAAGACAGTGAGAGGGATGATTCTCCTCTTATAAGGGAGCATCTTAAAAAAAAGGCTTCTAATGGTTTAAGACTAAATGGCTCTGTCAGCTTTAGTGACATCGCCGATGTCTTTGACTACAGACACCACAAGACTAAGATGGGAGTAGGTATCCCTCTTAAGGTTGATACTGAAGCAGAAGCAAGAACCCTTATTGCGAGGATTGAAAAAAACCTTCCGGAGAATTACACACCTCTAACCTGTTATGATAGAAGACAGAAAAGTATAGACATTGGTCGGAATTATTTGTGGATATAAGCACTGGACACTGGACATTCCGAGCCAGAATTTATATAGATTTCTTGCGTTAAAAATGATATGGATGTTGACAAAGACCTTGCTCTCTTATATGGAATTTTACTTGGAGATGGATGTATTAGTAAGGTAGGAAAGAATCACCATTTTGTTGAGATTTGCGGACATTTAGAAGATGATTTACCATTCCTAAATAATATAAAACCCATTGTAGAAAGAATTAGAAGTAAGAAAGTGAGGATAAAAAAGAGACCCTCACAGGGTAAACTTGAGATGGGATTTTGCGATAAGAAGATGTTTCTATTGTTCAAAAACATAGGATTTCCGGTAGGAAAAAAAGGTAAAAAACTAAAGATTTCTTCTTTTTTTGGAGAAAAATATTATAGGGAAATCATAAAAGGATACTTTGCAACTGATGGTTGTTTAGTTCTGACAAATAATAATGGAATTATATACCCTAGAATAGAATTTTCCAGCATATCTAAAGTTTTACTGAAACAAGTATTGGATTATTTAAAGAAAGAAGGTATTCAGGGTAGTTTATATGTAAGCCATAAGTATGAGAATAACTGGAACAATCTATACAGAATCCAGTTTAATGGCAAAAATAACTTAGAGAAATTTATAGAGAAAATAGGATTTACCAACCCAAAACACAAGAAGAAATATGAAAAATGGAAGAAAAATGGCGGTGCCGAGATTTGAACTCGGGACATTCGTGCCTGACTTCTTCCATATCAGGTTCCACGTCCCTCAGTGGTTAAGTTGAGGTTAATCATTTCCTTTCGGATCATCGCTCAACTCCTTATGAGCCTTGCCCTACTTTCGTAGTGTGGCACTCTAACCAGACTGAGTTACACCGCCTTAAGAATCAAGGACTTCTCGTTGATTTATAAAGATTTTGTTATTTTCTCCTTAATCTTATCTGCTTCGCCGTCTCCATAAACTTCATGTGTCCATGTAAACTTGAACTTGTCAGTATTATACCTTGGTATGATATGTATATGCGCATGAGGTATAACCTGTTCAGCACACTCTCCGTTGCTCATCAGAAGATTATATCCCTGCGGCTTCATCTCTTTCTCTATAGCTTTTGACACTTTCTGCACAACTTCTATCATCTTCTTAAGTGTTTCAACTGGGATATCATTCAGTTTTTCATGATGCTTCTTTGGTATTATTAGACTGTGTCCTTCATTAGCAGGATTTATGTCCAAAAAAGCCAGAACATCATCATCCTCATAAAGCTTTGTTGATGGTATCTCTCCTTTTACAATCTTGCAAAATATGCATTCATCCATTTTTATTCAACTCCTTTTCTTTCTTTTTTATCTCATTCCAAACTTTGACTGCTTCTTCTGTTGATTCAACTTTCATATCTCCAAAAACCCATGGTTTTCTTCTGACTAATTTTTCCTTAACACCAACTAACACCTCTTTTGCCTTGAACAAGCCTTTTTCTTCGCAAAGCAAAGCAAGATGTGTTGCATCCATGATAAGATCTCCTATCTCTTCTTTAAGATTATCATTGTCTTTGTTCTCCACTGCCTTTATTATCTCATTCACTTCATCATGAAGTTCATTAGCCATCTTTTCTACTTCCAGCTCTTTTGCCCACGGGCATTTCTCTCTGCTCTTCTTGATAGCTTCAACAAGCTCATGATATGATTCTTTCATAAGAATTCCTCCACATCATAGCTGTCTCCATCTCTTTTAACTTTTATCCTATGGACTTTAAGCTCCCTTTTCTTAAGTACAAATTCATTGATCATAAATATATCACTCGGTGGCATCCCTACATTATTTATCGTATCCAAAGCATGCCACTTTAATTTTCCTTCATCACTTTCAACAAACTCTGTCTTTTCTGGCTTAAGCTGTACTATGAAGAAGATAAACTGCATCTCTTCTCCATCTTCACCATGTATTATCTCGTTAGCGATCCCTCTTAAACATTCAACTTCGCATTTTATCCCAGTTTCCTCGATAACTTCTCTGATAGCAGCCTCTTCAACATGTTCTCCAAATTCTATCTTTCCTCCAGGCATAGACCAGTGTCCTTTGTAAGGATCTTTAGTCCTGCGTATTAGAAGTATCTTTCCATCCTTTACAACTGCAGCTAAAATACAGGGTATTATCTTATCTCTTTTTGATTTGTCTGTCATCTTTCTCATGGACTGGTCGGGATTTGAACCCGAGATCACCCGATTGCCAACCGAGGATTCTACCAGACTAAACTACCAGCCCGTAATCGTGGCATTCCGAACGAAGTGAGGGATTCCACACCTTTGGTCCAGCTTTGAAAAGATTGCCACGGCTAAACTACCAGCCCTTGAAAAATCAGATTATTATCCATTATTTAAATATTACCAAATCACCTAAAATGGAAAATTCAGACATTTCCCTATTAAGCAACTAATATACTAAATAGTAACATTTATATAATAGAATATATATTAATGCACTATACACGTTGGGGAACGAATATGGTAATATTATTTGATCAGTTCAACATGCCGGATGATATCTTTAAGGTATTGTTCGCAACAGAGCAGCAGGAGATAGTGGGCAGACTTCTTGTAAAACACATAAAAGACAACAACGGAGAGATCGGAAAGACAGAGATGTCTCTGTTCGCAACTCAATTACACGAAGGAAACTATGTAACTGTTATAGAAAAACCACCTTATACAGGAAAGAAAGTAAAGATATCCTACAACAAAAGACAGTTCTATGATAGAATTCTCACACCGATGAAAAGCATGGGTGTTATTGATTATGACTTATACAAGAAAACTTACAAGCTTTCTGATAAGTTCAATAAACTTATGATTAAGATAGGCCTTATGTGGCTCAAAGAATTAAGGTAATTTTTCTTCTAGTTTATAGATACATGGTTTATTCCGCTACAAAATAATCTTTCATCTTAATTTAACGTAGTATACAAGAACTTACCCATCTCCTCCATGGGTTCTTCACTTCTAAGTCTTTCATGATATCTTACGACCTTTTCATATATTGTTGGACTTAACTCTTTGACTGTATCATGCCATCTCCTCGCAACTTTAACCTCATCATCAAAATGATTCTGTGTTGGCCTGAATGAAAGAAACCTTAACACATCTAAGGTTCTATCCATTGGGTTGTTAAATAGTAAAAAGGTATCTCCTTCTTCATATAGTTTGCTCCTGTCATTGCAGTAAGCATCCACCGCAGTTTCAGGAAATCCCATCAGCCTTCCGTATTTTCTATGGTCTTCTTTTTCCTTAGGATCTTTATAGAATACATCTTTTAATTCCTTAGCATCATCTCCTACAAACAATTGTCTTAGTTCGATCGCAACCCTTCTTGGCTCTCTGGTCTCCTTATCTAATCTTGTATGCTCAGATTTCCTGATCTCCCCATGCTCATAATTAAACCCTAGCTTCTGGATATCATTTACAATACTCTGATAAAAAAGAGGGTTAAGGTTGTACAGGCCTTTTTCTTCATTATAATAAGGCATCTCAACATGCCTGACATCGATCTCACAGTTAGGTTTTTGCCCTGCTAACATCAATATAAGGTTCTTTTTCGGAGCTATATCTAGCTCCATTCCTTCCACAATCCTAACCTTTTCCTCTAGCCCCATACATATAATAAGTATCCTAAGTTTATAAACCTTTCTATTTGTAACTACTATACAGGGACTACATACCGAAAGATTTATATACTAGTTCTTACATTCCTTTTATATGCAGCTTGAGACGATAACTAAAAAGACTGTTGAATTTCTAAAAAAATTTGGTAGATTTGAGCATCCTTATTTAGAGCCGGATTTTGGCGAGACAAAAGCCATCCACAGGTATGACCCTCAGGGTATGAGAATGCGTTTTGAAAATGACTTTGAAGTTATGTATGCTATGATGGGTGAACCTGTAATCTATAAGAACACTGTAGAAAGAGAATTTGATCATGTAAATGGGTCATTAGAACACACAAGCGATGAAGAATTCAGAAAGAAGATAATAAATATACCAGACAGTTCTGAATTTGTACTGGTAGATATTGGATCAAACTTAGGAAGATACTTCACAAGGCCTTTTGCACGTAAACATCCAAATGTAAAGATCTATATGGTGGATACTTTTGACATTGAAACACTAAAAAATCCTCATGTATTCAAATCTGTCCCTGAATCAGAAGCTTTTGAAGTAAAGGTTGATTACAGTGATAGTGTAGAAGACACAATGAACCGTCTTCTTGATGCAAATGGATTCAAAAACATAACTTACATCGATAAAGGGCTGGTCCAGACATTCACAACTAATCTTCCTCAGATAAAATCAGACCTTGAAGGGAAAAGAGTCATATTCTACGGCTGGAAAAATCCTGCAAGCCTTGGATTTCTTACCCATGATGAAGCAAGATACCATAATGCTGAAGCAGTATGCACTACATTGACTGGTCTTGAGACAAGCCATTGCGGAGAATATAACATATACCATACAAAAAAGAATGTAGGTAATCTTTTCACCCAGAATGAATTTAGCAAATACATCCATCTTTTGCTTGATCATGATGCTAAGAAGAAAGGAAGCAAATATGATTATGAAGACGCAGGACAGAAAGCATTTTCAGGAGGCCTTAAACTTCTTGTTAATTTAGGAGCATGCAACCAGCTCCAGGAAGCAGGCTATAATGTTAAGCTTCTCAGAAAAATCGGAAACCATTTCAGAAACCACAATCAGGCAGACCATATAATATATGCACATAAGAAAGAAAATATGTTAAAATTATAAAAAAATTATACTTTTGCTGATATCTTGATGTCTCCATCATGAACAGTCTTTCTGCCGGAATGCTTTGCTATCCTTACAGCTTGTTCTGCAATCTTCAAAGCTTTGTCCTGTAGAAGTTCTGAAAAAGTGTTCACAGCATCAGCTGAAACTCTCTTTGCCCCAGCATTCATAAGTATCCTAGCACATGGTGCTTTTGGAACTGCATTTGATCTTTTTTCTGCCATTAGTATCACCCTCTAATATTTATAATAAAATAGAATGCTGTTTATAAAGGTTTCTACTTTTAGACATAGTGCCAAGCGGAGTACTTGATGATAATCTCAATAACACTAGAATCTGAAAAACATCCATATAAGAAGCAGTACGAAGCGCACTATACATTCTACTTTTGAGCTCTTAAGAATCCTTCTCTGTATTTCCTATACTGGTTCCTCGCACCATATACTTTCCTTGCAACTTGATCAGGTTCTACTATAGATACTTTAGCCAACTTTCCAGTCCTGTCATCTATCTCATATATGTGATCTCTTCTGTCTTTATTGAAAAGAAGATTCAAAGGATTAAGCTGATATCTTGTTGGTTTCCTGTCTTTACCAAAATGTAAAAATTCTTTTTTTACTATAAATGGCAGGAAGAATGTCTTATCATACACAACATGATAGCTTGTATCTTTGGATGGATTGTCATACACTATCCCCATAGTTTCATAATTCTTGTTCCTATTCCCCACATCTTTGAAATCCCACGCAAATCCATTATACTTAAATCCATTTTTCAATAACACCTTATGCAGTCCTCTTATTATCCTTCCAGGCATTGTCTCAAAATGCCTTGATTTCTTTACAACTTCTTTGCTTACCTTTCCTTCTGACATCAGCTTCTTAAAATAAGGGCTTACAATATCATGCTTAAACAAGAACTCATCAATCTGTCCATACAACTGTTTATACTTATACCTTCTTGCAAAGCTTTCAAAAACAAGATCCCATCTGTCTATAAAATCAAAAGCTATAGTTGTCGGACTCTGCAGATTCCTTATTGTTCTTGCTTTTCCTCTGTTATTCTGCAGTTCCATCTCTGTTATCGCAGCAGCCTCATGATAACAAGCGATATGCAGCTCTTTACCAAGCTCTTTTTTAGTTGTTAATCTTTCTCCCAAAAGATCATCTAAGAAGTGTCTTTCATTCTCCTTTGACTGGTCCCATAATTTTCTCTTGTTAGTATGCTTTCCCTTAAAACCGCACTGGCAATTTCTCCTAAAAGTAGGATTGAAATCCTCATCCAAAACATAATTAGACAGTTCAACATCCCAGTATTTTAGAGTATTTTTGTCAACACCAGTAGTCCTTCCTTTCACCCTTGCAACTAATGTTCCAAGCTCAGACTCTCCAGCTTTATCAACAGCTCTTTCCCTTATCATAGCAGAGCTTTTGTTCTCTTTTATCAATAATTCTTCAAGATCAGAAATCTCTAATTTCCCTTTATTCTCTTTAATCCATTTCTCAAAATACGGAAGCTTTCCGTTATATCTTCCTCTCTTCACTTTTTCAACTGCCTTAGCCAGCTCTTTCTTAACCTCAGAATAAGAAGCAACACCCATCCTTGCTTCAGCATACAAAGAAGGAACATCAGCCTGAAACACATCTCTACTATCCTCCAAAGAATCATCTCTAGTCTGATACACTAGAGCAGTAAAGAACTGCTGTATTCCCGGAATCTGTTCTTTTTCATCCCCCATATTAGTAGTTGTTATAGTCAGGCAATTTATAAACATTTCTATTCTTAACTACTAAAAGAAAGTAACAGAAAAAATCTAGTTTTTCTGATAAGCCTCAAAAGATTGTAAAATTCCAGTTCTAAACTATCAAGTAACTTTTTGTCTCTCTACCTGCTAAGTTAACACTAGATCCCATATCTTTTGAGTTTATCCTTCACTTTATCATCATTCAGATTGCATATCTAATATAGCCACTAATTGCATGTCAATCTGATCTTCTGGGTTTGGCTTGAATCTTCTTAATACCTCATATGAACCAATATCTTTCAGAGGATAAGCAACAGCATCTCTTAGGTCATATGCTGATTTTTGATTTTGGTTCAGGAATATCCTACCCTCTTCAAATTTCTCAAAAAAACCAACTGCATAATCCATTCCACTAGCTGAACCACAATGTGCCTGCACATAAGAAGGCAGCTCTAAGAGGATTAAATCCAACGGCTTTACGTCCTTTTCTATCTCTTTCATATTTCCTTTCATTTTCATACCTCCTTCTTCCTAGCATATGCTGCAATAACTCCAGCAATCTGCATTTTTCCACATTTTAATCCAAGCTCCTCTTTTATCTTCTCAGAATCTATCACTCCTTTTTCACGTAGCTCACATATTCTCTGCTTGTCTTCTTCAGAAAGCTCTCTTAATTTATTGTTCGGTTTTTTTCCGCCCCCGCCATTTTTAGGGAATCTAGAATAATCAAAACTGAAACCATTAGCAACTGTCACGTTTCGGAGTGCCTGTATTTTTGAAATATTCCCAGTCAATCTGTATACATCCTTTTCAGAAGCCTTGACTATGATATAATTCCCAAATTTATCTTCTTTTCTGCTAGAATCTTGAAAATAAGTGTATAACATATAAGCAAATGAATCTCTACTTTTTATATTTGACTTTGTTACAGGAAGCACAAAATCACTTCCATTGTTAAGAATTACTTCAATTTGCGGACTTTCATAATCTATCTGCGACTTTTTTTCCCGTATTTCTTCCTTCAACATATCCTTTAAATATTTTTTATCAGTCTCTGTTAAGGCTTTTTCAAGACCAGAATAACCATCTGAAACCTTCATTTTGCTATCGAGTCTTCTAATCTTCCTATTATACTTACCTAAATACTTAGAAGCTGTCTGTTTTTGATTTCTTTGATTCTCACTGTATAAGCTCATCCTTATCCCTCCATCTTATTTATCCTAAAGCTCATATAAAGCATCTGGGTTCCGTTTATGCCATCATACGTATCACAGGTAAGACCCCTATAGCTGTAATCATTTGATTTGGCAAATTCAGAAATATAATCTCTTACAATTTTAGCTTGATCTTTTGTGCCAAACCCATCACAATATTCTTTACCAAGTGAAGGACTTCCTTTCTCAAGCCTTGAGAGGCATAAAGGATGATTGTTCAACGTTATATAGAGCACTGAATTATCCTCCAGTCTGTCCTGACTGAACAACTTTTCAATCGTCTTAATTTTTGGCCCATTAATAGGTCCCATAAAATCCAGATTCACGAGATTGAATGTCTTATCCTTATGCTTCCAAAAATCCAAGGCAGAACCTATATCCCCATAATAATGATTTAATCCCTTGAAGATTTCTCCCCCCTTAATCAAATAATAACTTTTGATTGTAGATCTCATCGCAAAATACTCCCTTATATCATTCTCAGCAACTAAGGAATTATGAGCATTGATTCTACAGAGTTGTGATATGTCTATGTAAGAACCAAAATTAGATCCTTCAAGCCCTAGATATTTTATTTTAACGTCTCCATTTTTATCTCCTTTGACAATATCTACTGCCCCTAAGATCATATTCTCCCTCACATGGTTTTTTCCCCTTGTATTGAAGGACCTCCTTTGAGTTAAATTAACATTTTTTACAGCATTCAAATCAGAAAGATGTTCCTTTATGAAATATGTACTTAAATTGCAATTATAGCTTCTCCATCTGTTAACAACATGTCTTTCAACATCAAATTCTTCAGAAATCTCATCATTAGACTTGCAATATAGGATCATATTCTCCAATTTTTTCATATCTCTTGGATTCAAGTTTGGCTTTCTAGGCATATAAAAACATTCATTTAAATTTTTTTGTGTGCCTTCCTCAGAGACAGGAAGCTTCTCTACGACATCATCCAGTTTTTGTAAGGACTCAGAACCCTCTTCTGCAGTTGATTTCATGTTGAAATCACTATTTAGTTTTTCAGTCCGTGTTCCTAACCTTATTCCAGCCTTTCGAAGTTCTGAAGAATCAAACTCAGACATAATCATCTGTTTTATTGTTTCTGCATCTACACTCTCATTAATTTTAAGTCTATAAGGCTCTATCTCTTGTCCCCCATATCCATGGCAAGCTCCGATAACTACATCCCCCAACTCCTTAACAAAGCCGTTTTTTCCTGGAACATATGGAAAATTCACCAATGTGCAATTATTTCCTGCGATTATATGCACAGGTATCGTTAGCTCATATTTGTTTACGTTTTCTTTATTGTCCAGTCTTTTTTGATTTTCTTTGACTATTTTTTCCGCTGTTTCGTAGTCTTCCTTTAGTTTTATTGACAATGAATCTACTGGTTTTCCGCGCTTTACGTTTTTCAATAGTTTTTTATACCATCTTTCATTGTTCTTTACCACAAGCTCTGCATCTGAAACTTTCTTAGAATCTCCAACCTCCAGCATAGAATTTCTTGCATCAAGTTCACTCATTACTCTGGCAGAGACGCTACTAAATAGATTATAAACATCATCCACATATGCGGAATCTGCCTCAGCCACATCATCTTGGTATAATTCCCTAGCAAGCTCAGAATTCTCATTAAGTTTGTTTCTAGCTTCTGATAATCTTGCCTCCAAATCACCGAGTGAATTAGAGTTGTTACGTGAATTATTTATTATTGATTCTTGCATCCCATATCCCCCAAAATGTATTACCACTCTTAGTTAGTACAATAAATATATATACGTTTCCCATATTTTTCGTATGTTTCGTACGGTTTAGAAACATTTAAATAAGAGAGTGTCTTAACAATCATCTATGAAGAGAAAAATCATCAAGCAAAAAGATTCCTATACTGTAACTTTACCAAAGAAATGGATTAAGGATAAAGGTCTTGAAGGAAAAGAAGAGATTGAAGTTGATGAAGTAGAAGGTAAGCTTATTCTATCTACAGAAGCTAAGGGAGATAAAAATTCAGTAAATCTCGACATAAGCCATGAATTGATGACTACAATTAGAACTATGCTCGCAAATGCTTACAGAGCAGGATATGATGTCTTAAGGATTAAATTCAAGACCCAAAAACAACTTAACCTAATAAATGAAACTGTATCAAACATGTTGCTTGGTTTTGAGATTCTAGAAACAAAGGAAAATCTTTGTATTGTAGAAAGTGTTGCAGAACCAAATACTGATGATTTTAATTCCATATTTATAAAAATCTTACAGATAGTTTCTATTCATCTTGATAACACAATAGAATACACAAAGAAAGGAGAAGTAGATCTTAAGAAAAACAAAGAACTAGCTCAAAAAGCCATTGAATATGATAATTTCTGTAGGAGGGCTATAAGCAAAAAAAGAATCGCAGAAAGCAAGGCAATTTTCTATTGGGCTTTTTTCTCAACAATAATTCATGTCGACAGGAAGATCTACCAATTCAATAAAGATCTTGAAAAAACAGATATTAAAGCTTCTAAGGAATTAACCTCACTATTAGAAAACGCTAAAGAATTCTTTAATTTATTAAAAGAAACATACCTTAAAAGAGATTTAAAACTCATTGGAGAGATACATGTTAAAGAACATAGATTGATATACGAAAAAGGATATGCTCTGCTTAAAAAAAGACCTCAAGAATCTATTCTTCTATATAGCATACTAGATATGATCAGAAACACCCATCTTTCGACAAGTCCGTTGATGGGGATATTGATTAGATAGAATTCCCGTTCGACGATATGATTACTTTGCGCCCCTCATTTTTGACTATTAGCCTCCCATTTCATCAATTCCCTATCAAAAGTGACATGATACCTATATTTAGCTGGAGATGATTTCGCACGATCAACAATAGGAATTATCTCCTTAAGAAACAAGTTTCTGACTTCCTCTTGGTCAAATTTGTTAGTAGCATGTAGTGTATGATTAAATGTAAAACTTCTAAAAGTTCCCAATATATGTTCGTAAAGAAATGGATCTTCATCCTTTAGTTCATCAGCTATATCTCCAAAATATAGGGAGCCAACTTTACCTATAATTCTTCTAGTCGTCTTAGGGTCATAAAGATAGGATAAAGTGGTGAGGGTGTCATTTGAGAATTCATCTAATAGCACAGATACATGACGTCTAATGCAATTTATATTTTTCATAGACAATAAACCTACTGAACCATAATCACTAATAAATAAGTCCCTCGCTGATTTTATTTTCTCTTTCAAATGTTCATTTTCAGATTTCAGTTCATTGTTTCTTCTTCTAAATTTTTCTTTTTCTATAGTGGCTTTTGAGCGTAACTCAGAATTATTCATATGTAATTCGTGTTCCTTTGAATATAGCTTCTCTTCCACTCCATATAATCTATCACTCACAAAACCTAATTCCCATTCTTTTAAATCTAATTCATGTTTATTCAACCATAATTCCTGGTTTTTTGAACGTAACTTAGATCTATTCAACCATAATTCCTGGTTTTTTGAACGTAAATCTTCCTCTGTTGACTGCAAGTTACCATTCACAGTATTCAACTCATTTTTTGTTGAGTGTAATTCATTTTTTGCTGATTTCAACTCCCATTTCGCAGAATCCAGTTCATAATTCTTTGATACACCATACCACGTTAATCCACCAATAATAATAATTCCAGCCACAGTAGCTATCGCTTTTTTTACAAAAGAACCAAGATTCATCACATACTGCAAATCCCCTTCAAGCTCACTCAAACTGGAATATCTTTTATCTCTACTAGCCACACATCTATGAATTATAAATCTATATTTATCAGGAACTCGTTTTAGTTCATTTTTCAATATTTTTTCATAATATTCTTCATTTATCGTTCCTTTATTCTTATCTAGAATACTTTTACTCCCTTCACGCAAATATGCTTTTCTTTCATGTGGTTCTGATCTGAATAAATGCTTTCCAGTTATTGCATAATACATGGTTGCTCCAATAGAATAGATCTCAGATTTATGATCATATTGTGCTGGTTCTTCACTAAAATGCAAGAAAGGGTCTAATGTGTCTCTTCCCCCTTCTGTAGAATCAAATTTTTTACCTTCTTTTTTGACATCCTCAACTTTCCTTGAATTAGCAAAATCAGTAACTCGTAATTCAAGATTTTTTCCTTCACCTTTTATTAACACGTTTGAAGGTTTTATATCTCTATGATATATTCCTGCATCACTGTTCAAATATTTCACAGCATTGACTAATTGAGAGAATATTGAACCAATCTCTTTATCAGAGAATTTAATATTCATAGTTTCTTTTCCTTTGATACGAGTCTCTAGATTTTCAGATCCTTTGAAAAAATTTTCAATAGTTATGACTCCACTATAACCGAATTTCTCAAGATTAACAAAGTTATATAATCCAGTAAGATTATGCCCGGACGGATCTTTAATGCTTTTAAGAATTTCTAATTCATTATAATTAGTGTATCCTTTTCCAAAGAGTTTTTTTGTTTTCTCAGTAGAAGGAAATTTATCAACTTTAATTGCAATTTCACTATCAGTACCCCCTATATTTGCCTTGTATACTTTTCTCATGCCTCCCTCAGAAAACTCAACTATATCCTGATAATTGGATAACAAAAAATACTCATACACTAATCCAGGTAAATGTCCGTCTAATTGGTTATCTTTCAACTCTTCCTTTTCTTTCACAAAAGTAGGGAATTTTAACGCCTCCATTATGTCTGACTTAAGACCCTCTGGGAACTCAAGGCATCTTGAGTTAACAGAAGACTGTAATCGCTCAAATTTATCCCTGGGGAGGTTAATCCGTATCCCAATTTGATCATCTTTATCAAAATTAAGTTTGCATGAATACCCTTTTGTCCCTAAAGATTCCACCACCCTATTATTTCTATGAACTATGGATATAATTTCATGAGGATGTACTTTTTTAACTTTATATGGATTGAGATGCACTACTAAACCACAATCATCTTTTTCTGTCAAAGAATCTTCTTTTTCTAACAAAGAATACTCTTCTTCAGATACAGCAGTAAAAAGCGTAAAAAGATTAACTTCTTCAGCTATCAAGTCTTTCGCTCTTTCTAGAGATTCTTTTTCTTCTGACATCTTTCAATAGTTTAGATAACCCCAAATAAATCAGGATTTATCTTCATCTTTCCCCAACACATCTATCTTCAATTGGACAATAGCCCCATGATTAAGTTTATCTTGTAATATTGAAGGTATAACTATTACATTCTGTCTTCCATGCTTCGCTATTCTTTTGACTAAAGTGTAACTTTTCATTTCTAAATCAAATAATGCTCTAAGAAGACTCCTAGAGGTCATCCAACCCCACTTTGATGTATCAAATATACAGCTTTTAACAATTCATCATATATAAACCTTTCTATAATTTACCACTAAACAATAAGAACATCGTAACAGCAATCTTTTTATACAAAGCTCGAATATTTTCAGCTATGAAGGAAGAAATCCTTAAACAAGCATTAGCAAATGCAGTAAAATTCAACGGAAAAGCTAATCCTGGTGCTGTCATCGGAAAGATGCTCAGCAAATTCAAAGACAAGGATCCAAAAGAGATAGCTAAAGAAGTAAATGAAATAATAAAAGAAGTCAATATGATGGATCCAGAAGACCAGAAAGACAGGTTAAATGATCTTGGTGGTGTAGAAGAAACTAAAAGAGAAAAACAGGAAGGACTAAAAGAGCTTCCTGATGTAAAAAAGAAAGTTATAATGAGAGTTGCTCCTTCTCCATCAGGCCCATTGCATATAGGTCATGCGTATATTATCGGATTAAACTATGAATACACAAAAAAATACAAAGGAAAATTTATTATCCGTATAGAAGACACTAACCCAGACAAGATTTACCCGCCAGCATATGATCTTATTCCAGAAGATGCAAACTGGCTATGTGAAAATAAAGTAAGCGAAATAATAATCCAGTCAGACAGGATGGATACATACTACCTCTACGCAGAAAAACTGTTAGCAGAAGGTCATTTATATGTTTGTGAATGTGATCCTCTAAAATATAAAGAGATGATCTCTAAATCAGTTCCATGCCCTTGCAGGGATCTCTCTCCAAAACAAAATCAGGAAAGATTCAGGAAGATGTTCAAAGGCTATGAGATGGGAGAAGCTGTTGTAAGATTTAAATCAGACATAAAACACAAAAATCCTGCGATGAGAGACTTTCCCCTTCTAAGAATCAACGATGCAGAACATCCAAGAACAAAGAAAAAATACAGAGTATGGCCATTGATGAACTTCTCTGTAGCAATCGACGACATGGAATTAGGGATAACTCATGCATTAAGAGGAAAAGATCATGCTGATAACGCAAAAAGGCAGGAGATGATCCACAAAGCACTAAAAAAACCAACACCAATCGCTATTTCAGTTGGAAGGATCAACTTCGAAGGCTTTGAAGTCTCCTGCACAAAAACAAAAGAAAAGATAGATGAAAAAAAGTTCACAGGATGGGATGACATCAGAATACCTTTCCTCCCAGCACTAAGAAGAAGAGGATATCAGCCAGAAGCTTTGAGAAAATTCGCAACAGAGATAGGAGTGACAAGAAACGACAAATCTGTAGAGATAGATGAATTCTTCAAGACAATAAACGCTTTCAACAAAGATATCATTGATTCAAAATCAAACAGATACTTCTTCATACCTTTCCCAAAAGAAGTCATTATAGAAAACGCAGAAGAACAGAAGATAGAACTTGATCTTCACCCAGAACATAAAAAAGGAGGAAGAAAATTCAAGACAACAGACTCATTCTACTTAACTCAGCAGGATTACGATTCTTTCAAAGATGAAGAACTGATCAGGCTGATGGACTGTCTAAACTTCATAAAAAAAGGAGACAAACTAGTCTTTGAATCTAAAGATTACAAGACTTTCAAGAACTCAGGATCAAAGATCATCCACTGGCTTCCAAAAGAAGATAAATTAATCGATGTAGAGATTCTAATGCCAGATAACACAATCATAGAAGGACTGGCAGAATCCAACCTTAAATCAGTAAAAGAAGGACAGATAATTCAGTTCGAAAGGTTCGGATTCGTAAGATTAGACTCAAAAGATAAAAAATACAAGTTCTGGTTTTGTCATAAGTAACCACTAAAAAGTGGCAAAAAAACCAAAAGATTTATATATGACTAACTCCTAAGAACATACAGATAACGGGGGACTTATGGGACAGATTATTCGACTATCAGAGACATATCCACGCAGCCTTATCGACAATATCAGGTTCTCAGATAGTGAGGACGCTTTTCTTTATCTGAAAGAGTACAAAGATATAGCAGACTCAGAAAATATTTCTTTCGAAGAAGTGATCAGAGAAGAGCTGGCACAATACCTTCCAAAAGATTTCAAACTTACAACACTACGCTCATTAGGAAGAAGCTATGATCTTTGGAAACACCTTAGAGAACAGGACAGGTTCATCGATGATATATTCGCACAGACCGATGATAATTTCCCTATAGAAAATCAAGACCACACAGAAGGCATAATCATCCATTCAAGAACAATGGTTGAAGAAGCCTGTGTTTATTCTCTATTGCAGGGATTGTTCACACATGAAAGAATATCAAAAGACACCTTAAGAGAACTTTCTCATAAGGCAGAAAGCATATACAAATCTCCTATATTATATGGATTAGAATTAAGATCCCTGGATTAAGCTGCCAAGAGTTCTTTACACTTGCTTGCCATAAGCCTGCTGTCCCTATAGATAAGATCTTTTTCTCTCTGCATCCATAACAGGTCTAAAGCTTTCATCAGTATATCTTCTCTCACTTCATCCATCCATGAGAATGTTGGAAATGCATTCTCATCATCTATCTTTTTTTCTATAACAGCTACAACTGCATCAAAATCCATATCCATCGTATACAGCTTAACTTTCTTATGAGGATAAAGAGTTCCTATCACAGCCCTGACAACCCACATCTGAAGGTCAGCCATGATATTCCCTGCAAAATTCTTGTCATGCCCTCCTTTCCTCCTCCTGATCTCTTCAGCTATATCAAAATAATGCCCATTTATAGACACAAGATAATGCAGCATTACAGCATAAAGCCTTATGGTTATCCTCCTGAAAGCTTCTATAGGTCCTCCTTTTGCACTAACATCACTGTCAGAAAGATCTCCTCCATCAATATTTTTTATTCCAAGATGATCATACACCCTTATCATATCTGTCATTAGCTTGTTTATCTCTTTGACAAAAAAACCTGTATATTTTCTGTCTGTAAGGATATCAAAGCATAAAGATTTCATCCTTCCGAACTTATTTCTGTATCTTGTAAGATCATCTCTTGGTGTAGCTATGAGATTATTATTGAGGATTCTTCTTTCAACTGCATTATATTGTGAACCAGGTATAAGGCTTTCTATCTTTCTCTTTTGCCAGTCCTGCACAGTCATCTCTATATAAGCCATATAAGTTATCAGCCTCTGGTTTCTCTTTAAGAATAATGTCTTAAGGTTCTGCGGACATGGAGAATAGTATATCGGGTTTCCTTCTCTGTCTTTGTCATTCTCCTCTGTATATACCTGAGATGCAAGATTTGAATCCAATATGTTGATAGTATGTCTCGAATCATCACCGATATATCTGTAATTTATCGCAAAATCACAAAAATAATCAAAATATTTCTTAAACTCAGCAGGAGCTTCTGGACCTTGGATCTTTCCATGGATTCTTTCATATTCATTCTCCAGGCCCCTCATAAAATAAAGGATAGGATGCTGTGGATCTTTCCTTACAAGATTATCCTTACAGTAGATCAGAAACTTAAGATCACCCTCTCCTAATAGATCCATAAAATTATCATCCTGTTTCCATCTCTCAAGATCGTGCTTGAGAGTATCTAAAGAAACCTTCCTGCCAAAAGCCTCATTTATCAGCCATCTGTACTGCTTTGCAGCATTCTGTATCCTTTCAGTCCTTGACAATCGCTTTAGCTCTTCTTTCACCATCTTTTGCTCAATTAAAAGAATATCCATTAATAAAGATTTCCTAAAAATTTATTAACGATAACAATTTTAGTTCTTTTGGTGATATCTATGGCAAATGTTTTTTTAGCAGCACCGGCAGTACTGACTTTAGTTATGGGTCTTCTTATATTATCATACCCAAAGTTATTGAGGTTATTGATCGGCTGGTATTTAGTGATTGCTGGTATTTTAGGCCTGATTGCAGCTTTCTAATTCAAGCTCTAAACAGCCTGAAACCCAAGAATTTACCAAAAAGTTTATAAATAGACTTTGTTTTTATTTTCATAAACAATTGTAGGGGTGAAACAAAATGGCAGAAAATTTAGTTGTAAAAGCAAAAATAAAAGACGTAGCAAAAGGTTATAACGTTGCAGGAGATCTTGCAGATGCTCTGAACGTAAAGATTGAGCAGCTTGTAAAAGATGCTTGCGCAAGAGCAGAAGGTAACGGAAGAAGAACTGTTATGGCTAAGGATTTGTAATTTCTATTAACTTTTTCTTTTTTATTTTTTAATTTAAATCAGAACAAAGCATGCTATTCAATGTCTAGCGTTCTCTCTCAGAAGACATATTGTTGTACTATACAACCAATACTCATGAAGACATGATTTATGTTGTATAATACAACAAAGATGTACTATACAACAGAAAAGTTTAAATACTTGTATACTGTTGTATATTACAACATGAGTGATAAAAAAGAGATCCTGACTGAAAATTTCAACGAATACTTTAGCTTAGGCATGGAAGCATTAGATAAAGGAAAATACAACAGCGCTACTACTCTGTTCTTCAAGGCACTTGTAGCATTATGTGATCTGTACATATTAAAAAAAGAAGGATTAATCCCTTCATCGCACACGAATAGGTTCAGGATTCTTGAAGAAAAACATCCTGAAATATACAAGATTGTAGATAGAGATTTCCCATTCTATCAGGAAAGCTATACAAAAAAGATGGACAAAGAATCTGCTGAATTACTTAGAGAAGATGCTGAAAACATTAAAAAAACACTTGGAATCTGAAAAGAAAGATAAAAAGGTATTTGACATTGTTATTTATGGTTCCCTTGTAAAGGGTAAAATATCTGCAGGAGACATAGACATCTTAGTTATCTTCTTGCAGGGATCATTAAGAGAAAGGCTTGATAAGGTTCAGGAGATAAAAAATAAGCTAAGAAGCAGAATAACAGACAAGAACATCGACATAAAACAGATACATATTAAAGATCTGTTCTCCTCTGAATTTCTAGCAAGAACAGGGATTTTACTAGAAGGAGTCAGCATATTCAAGAATAAGAAATTCTGCGAAGTTCTCGGATTTAAGTCATTCACGCTTTTTTGGTACAATCTAAAAGATTTAGATCATTCCGATAAGGTAAGGTTCAATTATATCCTTGCAGGAAGAGGGACAAAAGGCATGATTGAAGAATTAGATGGTAAAAGGATAGTCAATGGTGCTGTCAAGATACCGATAGAAAATTCTGCTGTCTTTGAAGATATATTAAAGTCAAATAAGGTTGACTACTCTAGAAAAAATATACTTGAAGAGATCTAATTCCTTGCTTTCTCTCTCAGAAGATTTATCCTTTCTCTCAGCTTATTCAAGGTCTCTTCATCAGACTTCTCCTTATTCTTCAGATCGATATATTTCTGCTCTAATTTCTTTAAAGCAGCAGGCTCTTTATATCTGACTTTAAGATTGATCTTGTTCTCCAGCTCCAACATCTTTCTCTCTCTTTCTGTCCTCTCTTCGATATATTCCTTAAGCTTAGCTCTCAAAGCATTGATTGATATTTGCATTGTCTGGATATTCTCTCTGTTTATGTTCAATAGGTTCCTGTTCTCAGCATCCTTCTGTATAAGCTGCTCTTCCAGATCTTCAATTTTCTTCCTCAATTCCTGGATAGTCTTGTTCTCATACTCTTGTCCACGTAATAATTTAGCTTCTTTCTCCAGAAGATCCTGAACTTTATTCTCCAGTTCTACTAAGTGTTTATTCAATGTATCTTTGCTTTTCTTCGTTGTTTTAGCTTCTTTTTTTATCTTCTGTAAGTGCTTTGCTAAAGCATCTCTAGCTTTAGCTCTGTCTTCTTCTTTCTTCGTAACTGTAAGAACATGCTTCATAAAATTCTTAAGAGATCTCTCACTTAGATTCTCAACTTCTTCAGAACTAACAGTGAAGTGACCGCTCATTTTATTTCTTGAACAATCCACCTAATAATCCTTTCTTTGGCTTCTCTTCTAGTCCAGGCATAGGTCCTGGCGCTGATCCCGGAGGCACTGGTCCTCCTGGTGGTGGAGGCATTCCGCCTGGTGGAGGTGGTATTCCTCCTGGTGCTTCAGCTCCTAATGGAGGCAGATGCTCTGGCATCTCTGAAGGAACTCCCGGTGGTGGAGGCATTCCGCCTGGTGGAGGTGGCATACCTGAAGGAGGCATAGCTCCTGGTGGTGGACCCATATCCATTCCTGGTGGAGGCATCTTAACCTTCTTCTCCTCATGCCTTTCAACTTCCTTTTTCATATACTCTTCTTCTTCATCCACCTTTTTCTCTATCTCAGGTATCTTTTCCTTTACAAGATCCGCAACTGCGACTATTCCTTTTGCTATCTTCTTATTCTGGTCCAGAAGCATATCAATCTTTTCCATCAAAGGCTTGATCTGCTTTCCCAGTAATTGTTCATCTCTTTCTTCCAGCTTCATCTCTTCACTTGCCTTTTTAAACAAACCCATCATAGAATTGATTGATTTTGTTAAGTTATCGATAGAAGTTGAAGTCTCTTTCGGAAGCCCAGTCTTAGGCTCAATACTTGCTGCATGTGTCCTTAACTCTGCTAGCTCTTTTTTCATACCTGCTAATGCTTTATGCGGCATCAACTCATATTCATCATTATCCATAGACCATCACCATCTTTTTTTGTTTATAAGTAGTATAAGCCATTTAAACAATCAAAGCTATATAAATGTTTCGCTGATTAAAATCTCCCTTCTTTTGCCCTTTATTTTAGCTCATATAGGCTGTAAAAAGCGATTTCTTTTTAGTAACCACCTAATAGAGACAACAAAACCGAAAGCTTTATATATAAGTTATTACTACTAGTAGGTAATAATAAACACATTTGAGAGAATTACAGATGTCATTTCAAAAATCAATCCCCAATGATTTAGTTTCTTTTAGATTCACTTATCCCAGTTTCACAACTTATTCACATATTCATATTCATCAATTCATTTAGAAAGAACTTAACCAAATTTTTCCACACCGTATTTTTGCGGAAAAATTTCAGCTGCGCAACTTTTGCATAGCACACCATTGATCAAAATTTGACTTTGATTGTGTTGTTGTTTTTGGTTGCAGGGCATAGCTATTTTTAGGAAAGATCGGACTCAATGTCACGAAAAACACGTTTCCTAAAAAAAGCGTAAAAGCCTCGGACAGCAAGGGAAAAGCCAGAATTGAATGCTTTTCTCGTCGGAAAAGAAGAGTTTGATATAGAGACATCTATAATAGATTTGATGAAAAAACACTGATTCTTAACGGAAAAAGTTTGTATATAATGGAAAAACTAATTTTAACTTAATAAAAAAGGAGATTAACATGGATACATTAATTCAGCTAATCACAGCTCACCAGGTCATCGCTTACTTTGTTATTGCAAATCTGATCGGTCTCACTCTCATGGCTTTTGACAAGATCTTTGCAAAAGCGAAACTTCCCCGCATCCCTGAAAAAACCTTTTACATACTTGGTTTTCTTGGTGGTTTTCTTGGTATCTGGATCGGAGTTTTCACTTTCCGGCACAAGACCCAGAAAGATGCATTTCTTGGTCCGCTTGGATTAGCAACTCTGCTTTCGATCTTAGCTTTGATATTTTTATTCAAACGTATATTATAAAGGAGGTATATATGAAAACAACAAAATTCGTAGAGATTCTCTGCGCATTGAACCTTGTTCTTTTCGTGATCATGGGTTCTCTGCCAAGATCTCGGTTCTTCGAACTCGGCGAAGTTGCTACAATAGCATGTGTAATGACTGCTGTTGCTTCCTTCGTCGCTTTCGGAGTTGGTGTTCTCTGGCTCTACAAAAACAAAGATAATAACAAAAAAGGAGGTATATGATGGATGCTGGAACTGCCATACTTATTCTAGTCGGCATTGTTGTAGGGATTATCGTGTTGGTTGTCCTTGTAAAGACTTTTAAGAACGTATTATACGCTCTTATAGGTCTCATCATCCTGGCCATCGTCATTGCAGGTGCTCTCATCTTCTTTGAGATCATCACATTTGATGATGTATTAGAGATAGCATTAGGTGCTGGAAGATGGATAGTATCAGCGATCATTGACCTTTTCGGTTCGTTGCTCAAGTCTGTACTCTAACCTGCTTTTCTGTTCGGGGTAAAAGCCGGACTCTTGTCCTAACCCAATAAGGGTCCGGCTTCTTTTTAACCAGACTCATTAAGGAGTTTTCAATGAGATCTGAAAAGAAATATCTCATCTCTGTCATCTGCACAATTATCCTGTGCCTTTCTTTCATCTTCACAGATCACATCAGAATTGGAAAAACAACTTTGTGGATCGCAAGAGTGATCTTGTTTCTTGTAACTATAAGAACTACTGATAAAGACATCATCTGGATGATCCTATTATTTGGTTTTGGTACACCTACTTGGTTCATAATTTCAGGAAACACATTAGAGAAGACCATAGCTGTTTCAATGATGGTCTTTATTTTAAGTAACATAATCTGGGCATTGGTTCTTCTGAGAGCAAAACGTATAGAAAATGAATTACGTAATTCAAAATGCAGCCTTGAGGAGTCAGAAAAATCACTCTCAGACAGTCTAGACAAATTAGGACTTCTGTTCAGCTCAGCAAAGCGAAGGATCGACAGGATGCACAAGAAAGAGGAACTGACAAAACAAGTTATTTCTTCTATCACAGAAGAACTAAAATCTGCAGTCATTATTAACCCTTGGAAAAAAGAAAGGATCCTGCAGGCCCTCGCAAAGATAAATCGGTAAATTCATTCAAAGACAAACCATAAATTTAAACCAGGGAGTTTCATAATGAAACTTTTCATCATCCTTACCATTCTCATAAGCAGTACACTTGTGTTCGGAAAAATAAATTTCACCGAAGCAGATGTCCAAGAAACCGTTGAACGTTGTCTTGCTTTTGAAAAATGGACTAAAGATGAATACGATCCACAGCTCAAAAAAGCAAAACGCGCTCTTAACCTTAAAAAGATCGACTCATTGAAAGCTGAGCGCATTAAAAGAAGCAGAGAATGTTATTCTCTAAGGGACAAAGACTTTGAGCTTAACAAGACAGTCAGAAAGCAGCTAAGAAAGGAATGGAGTAAAAGAAAAAATGATGGGCTGTATATTTCATGGCTCAGGTTCAGGAACCGGATAATCAGCTACAAGGAATCATACATTAGCTTTTACTACTCCATGAAAAATCCGATTGAAAAAGCGCTGGTAGCTCTCTTCCCTCTGATTTACCTGTTGACTCTAATGCTGTGCATCAACAAGATCCTGAATATGCTCAGAAGGTTCTCTGACGGATTATCAATGGATCCTAAAACAAAAAACAGCATCAGGAAGAACCTAAAGAGGGAATGGAGAGAGACCATGATGATGGTGAGGTCTATAGAAAAGATCATTCTGGAAACTGCTCTGATCCTGATCATGCCAAAGAACTTACTAAAAAAACTAAAAGCAATATTCAAGATTCCGTTCAGGATCCTTTCAGAGATGATTAACCGATCACCGATCATCTCCATCATTACAGTAGTTTTCTGCATTGTCCTGGTACTTTCCACCCCCTTATTCTTTTGGGTAATCATAGTAACATTTGCAGCACTTTTGGTTATGGTAGAGATAACAAAACTTGGCTTAATAAAAGGAGATGCCAGGAAAAAGGGCGTTATATTAAAGGAAACACTTTCGGAATCGATCGGAAAAAAACTGCAGGACATCAACGAAGCAGAAGCAAGAGAAAGAGAAGAAGCAAAGAAGTCAAAGCTTCAGAAGGAAAAAGAAAAGCTCCAGAAAAGGCTGCAGGAAATCAAAGAGATCGAAGAACAGCAGCAAACAGCAACAGTCTAACTCGCCCCAAGCCGGACTCATGTTCTAGCCCAATATGGGTCCGGCTTTTTGTTTCGGAAATAACAACTTAATATATAGGTTGATGATTAATTTAACAAAAGGAGTTTTATGGTAGAATGGATTTGGTTTTAACTTTATTTCTCAGTTTCCTGTTTGACATTTAATGAAAAGGAATACTTATGAGTAAAAGAAAAAAAGTAGGGATGATAATTTTTTGCATCATAGCAGGTAGTATGGGCATACAACTCATCTATATGCACATGATCTATGCAGGCGCACTTGAACCCACTGAACAAGTACCCTTGCCTCTTTTGTTTATGGGGCTTCTGATCAGCTTAGCACTCATCATCCCAGGGAGCATCTTCATCCTAAGACAGATACCAAAACCAAAAAAAGAAGAAAACCAAGAGACAGGCATATAAACCATCTTTTAACAAAAGGAGTTTTATGGTAGGATGGATTTTAGTTTTAGCTTTATTTCTCAGTTTCTTGTTTGATCTTTAATGAAAAGGAGTTAGATGAAAAAGATGACAAAAGTATATGTTATCATTATCCTCATAGCTGTTGTTTGTGGCATAACCGGAAATTTCATCAAAGGTGCCACCGGACAGATTGTCGGTTGGACTTCCATGATAATCTTCCTCAGTGGAACAATGGCCCTTGCTGTTTACTTCAGACTTAACAGCTGGAATGAAGAAGAAGAGAGAAAGAAGAAAAATCTCTCAAAAAGTCACAGTGAAATACTAACTTTTTTGGTCAGATTCAAAGCTTCACTCTTCTTGATGATCTTTACGATCATGATAACTCTCTTTATCTGGAACAATCTCGATATCAGAAAAATGAAGACAGTTATGGCCATCATAGCTTTCTTCTATGTGGTCCCTTATCCCACAATACCTGCGATTGACAGATCAAAAGAAAAATACAAGGATGAAGGGACAGGCATCTAAAACCACTTTACAACTCCTCAACTTGCGCAGTACAAATGACACACAGGAGTTTTCTTTCGGAAATAATAACTATTTATATAAAACAAAAAATCATTTTTAACGAAAGGAAATTTCATGAAACTAAAAAGGTTTCTCATCGGCACCCTGGGTTCTATCTTCATCTATGCATGCAGGGCATGGATCGTACTGACTGTTATCAAAAACCACCATCCAGTTCCCCATTATGAAGACTTTGCCTCATACGCAAACAACCTTCTCATTATCTTCGAGGTAATAATGTGGATAGGAGTTGTTATCTTTTTCTCTCTGTTCATAACTTTCACCACAGAGCCAAAAGACAGCAAAGACACTGAAAGCAGGATAAAGTCTGCCAGAAAGTATATCGCAAAGCCAAACTCGGTACTAAAAATAATCAAAAAGAAGTTCAGCTTTATCACAAATCTCATTACAACCTTCGCCCTGATCCTTATCGGAGACTGGAGCCTCTTCACTGTGATCGTTCTGGGAATGATCATTGCAAAGATAGACAATATCAAGGCCAAAGAATTCATAGAAAAGCACGACGGAGATTCCACGACAATGATCAGGAATGAAAAAGGAGTTTACACAGTTGAATAACATCTCCCTGTAAACGAAAGGAGTAACACAGGGAAAAATCATTTAACTTGAAAAAGGACTGAAGATGAAGATCTCAACAAAAGTGCATCTCGCTATAATCTCAACAGTAGCCATCATATTAACATGGACTGTCCTTGCCTTTATCGCAATCGGATCAGATATGATGTATAACGACACCTCGTTCCAGACAGCAGTAAGCAACGTCACCGGAAGAGCAGTAAGCAAACTCCCTTTATTTACATGGATTTTCTGTATCTACATCTTAGTCATGGGAAGCATACTTTCATTCTCAAAGATCCTTAAAAGAAAAAAATAATCCCTTCCATTACAAACCCCTCACTTCATTGAAATCATCCAGCAGGGGTTTTTATTTCAGAAATAACAACTTTACATATAGAAAAAAATAATTTAACAAAGGAGTGACAATGTTTGGACTTACACTTAGTAATACCTTGTTCATGTTCTGCGTATTCTTTACCTTGAGTTCCTTCATCATTATAGTGGTGGAGAAAAGATTAAAAGTCAGGGCAATAATCTTATTAATCACCGCCTTGATATCTGGAATCTCCCTCTACCATAATTCTGAAACAAGGATCTATCAGCTAGCAGAAGAAAACAGACAGATTGATGTTGAAGTCAAAAAAAGCCTGAAGAATCTGGAAGACAGCATAGATATAAGGATCAAAGATAGAGATTTCGGCAAAGAGTTCCTGATTGTAAAGGAAGAAAACATCCAGCTGACCCAATCTGTCATTGGATTCAAAGAAGTAATCGACAAGCTCATGGAAGGATACAAAAGCTTCGGTGAAAGGACAGTCAGCGCAGAGAACAAAACCATAAAGATGGCAAAAGATCTGACCCAGACACTGAAAGACTACAAGAACCTCTATGAAAGACATGTTCAGCTCCAGGATAAGGTCATAAAAGTCCTCAACCATAACAAGGAACTCATAGAAAGGGAAGTTCAGAGACAGCAGATTGAAAATGAAACCTTGGAGCTCCTAAATGATTTCTTCAGGGATCTGGAAAAAGGCCTTGAAGAAGAGTTCAGGAAACAGCAGGAACAGAAAAAACCGGAAAAAGAAATAAACATATAACTTAATAAGGAGAAATTTTATGAAAAACGTTATTCTCACAATCCTCTGTCTCGCTTTCTGGCAGGCCTTCGCCTACACCATCACCATAGATTCGACCGACGCAGATTCTTTCATCGGACCTGACGCTGCCAGCTATGCAGGAAAGATGAATATCTACAAAGGTGACAGCCTCATCGGTCCTGCACTTTTCTTTGAAAGGAAAATAAAAGAAAAAGGCAAAGGTGATTTCTTCATAGATGACTGCAGAGATAAAGATCTTGCTGAACTGAAGGCAAAAAAAGACTGTCATTTCGTCTTTCCCTTTGACTTTGCCTGGAATGTCATGAACTTCAAGACAAACAGGGAATGCTGGATCAACTACTGTAACCCTAAAAAAACGATTGATGACATGGAAGTGGCAATACTTCAGTGGATGGTAAAACATATGGAAATAGAAGGACAGACAATCATCTACAAGAAATTCCTCAAGGCATTCCCAGGAGCAAAGGTCATCAGGAAAGGAGAATATAACCTGTTGATTGATACAAACTAAACCTAGAGTAATGTTATGATGGAATGGATCGAAAAATTGATCAAAAATTACAAGAAAAGGCTGATCGCAGCTGTCATTGCCTGTATACTTTTCTGGTACTTTGTAATCAAAGGTATCCTTAAATTAATCTTTTAAAAAGGAGGAAAAATTTGGAAGAATTAATCAACAAGATGATCATGAACTATATCCTGCTGGGGTTCCTTATCCTTGCATTCCATATTTTCAATGCAGCTATGTTCTTCGTCATAATCCCAAAAAAACTCGGAAAGGAAAAGAGGATCTGGTTCAAGAGCAAAAAGCACGCATTCTTCTGGGGTGCATATCATTTAATCTTAGTCAGCCTGATAATCTACTGGATCATCCAGGCTTTCATTATGTTAAAACATTAACTAAAAAGGAGAAACCTTATGTATAAAATTTCCCTTTTTGCCTTTATTCTCGTCACAGTTACAATGTTGGTCATAGCATTTTCCAATTTCAAAAATAAATCCCCTAACACAGACCAAAATTCCGAAGTGACAAGCGTACAGGAATTCATTCCCAAAGGCACAGTAATGGGTGTTATGAGAGAGACCATATGGTTCGAAAAAGACAAAATTTCCCCTAATGAAGAAAATAGAAGAAGACTTGACAAAGTTGCTAATTTTTTCAAGAAAAAAGATAAGGGAAACCTTTTCCTAAAGCTGTTTGAAGTGAGGTCTGAAAGCATAAGCTTCAAAAGCAAGGAAAGGTTACACAGATGCACCGCTTACCTGATCAAAAAAGGGGTTAAGGAAGATAGGATTAAAAAAAGCCTGATCCTCACAGACGATATGGGTGAGTTAAATTCAACTGTAATCGAGGTTCTAAGAAAACATTAGTTACAAGCTTTTAACTAAAAGGAGGTATTTTGAAACTGTTCAGACTTCTCACGGCAATTACTTTGGTTCTGTTGTCCAGCATTCTCTACATTGGAAAAGAACCAGAAAGGTCCAAAATAAGCAGTAGGAGTGAGCATCCATGAAAAATAAAAAGAAGAAAAAATTCCCCGGCAGACCCGCTACCTGTAATTGTGTTCCCGGCAAAAAAGCCTGCATGAAAAAAAGAGAATCTGCACTCAAAGAAAGCAACAGAAAACGGAAATCAGCCTGCTACAACTGCTTCGCTTTCGGCGTTTAACCCGCGAGCCGGACTCTTGTCCTAACCTGATAAGGGTCTGGCTGTTTCTAAATCAACCAACTTAATATACAAGTTAAAACTAAAACCCTTAACAAAAAGGAGACAAAAAAACTTTTCTCAGAACACATCAACCATTAACTTTAAAGGAGTTATTATGAAAAAATTACTACCTTTCCTGGCAATCATCGTTCTGATGTTTGTCTCAGTCGCTTTCGCAGGAGAAGAAGGTGATGCAGTCAAAGAATTTTTCAACAGCATAACACTGTTCGGCGTGATTAAATGGGTCTGCATAGGGGCCATAGCCTTATATATCCTGGCCGGCTTCACCATTATCCATCAGACGGATCGCGGCGTCAAATATACTCTGGGAAAATTCTCGAGTATAATGGATCCTGGTCTAAGGCATTACTTCCCCATCATACAATCTGCCATAGAGATTGATGTCAGGGTAAAAAGTTATGAGATTCCGGATCAGAACGCAATCACAAGTGATGGTGTTCCGTTAAGAGTCAGCGGCGTTGTCTTCTACAAGATAGTTGACGCAGGAAAAGCCATCAACAACGTAGAAAAAGTGGACGTTTCTGTCGCTAATCTCGCACAGACCACGATAAAAAACGTGATCGGAGAATCGACCCTTGATGACGCCCTGAAAAAGAGAGAGGAATCTGCAAACAACATCCAGAACAAGGTTGAAAAAGACACAAAAGAGTGGGGCATCAAGATCGAAAACATCGAGCTCAAGGACATCGAACCCGATGAAGGCATGAAACGGGCCATGGCCAAGGAAGCAGAATCTGAAAAAGAAAGAAAATCAAGAAAGATTCTGGCCGACGGCGAGCTCGAAGCAGCAGAAAAGCTCTCCGAAGCAAGTAAGAAGATGGCAGGCGATTCCAACTCCATGCTTCTTCGCTTCATGCAGATGATCACCGATGTCTCCGCGGAAAAGACGACGACCATGATCCTCCCGATACCGGTGGAATTCATGAAAATGTTCCAACCTTCCAACAAATCAGCAACCGCTGCCTAACCTCCTTTCAAAGCCAGGCCCTTAACACACCCATTAAGGGTCTGGCTTTTTGTTCCGAAATCAATCATCGCATATGCGAGTTTAATATAGACCAAATTTAACAAAAGGAGCCTGCATGTATAAGACTAACATTAATATGCTGATTCTTATCATCATGGTCCTGACCTTTTCATGTCCAGCTTATATTGAAGACAGCTTAAGCTCACTATTACGAAGTCTTGATTCAGTGAATAAAAAGCTTGAAAAGGTTGCATCAGAACATAAAGCTGTAAATCTAAAGGTGGACAGCCTAAAAAGAAAGCTCGAAAAACAAAAAAGAGAATTCGACAGCCTCATAAAGCTTATCGAGAACCCAGCCAGCAAAGAAAAAGAAAGATCAAACTATTCAGGATATCATTCCTATCCATTCCCATTCAAAATAGATAAGTTGTTCAGAGCAGTAAAGAAATGGGAATCAGCTGACTGGAAGAGATTCTTGATAATGATTGGAATCATAGCTTTGCTAATAATCATACTCGCAATATATGGAAAGAAAACCCCAAACCAAAACAAAGGAGATGCCTATGGCAATGCAGAAGAGAAAACAGAAACACAAGATGAAGTACAAGCAGGGAAAGAATAACGGAAACAAATCCAAAACAAACAGAAGGAAGAAAGGAAAATAGATGAAAACAACGCTCCTGTTAATTATTCTTCTATACCCCATCATAGCCATCTCAGGCTTTATCCAGTTCCCATGGGGATGTACAAAAGCAGAAAACGACCGCCACACAGAAAGAGAGTCAGCAATCAAACTTGTAGACTCTGACAGTGATGGGGTCGCAGACGCAAAGGTAAAGATCTACCGGGAAAAATGGAACACCAAAAGGCACTTTGAAAGAGAATACATTCCAGGAATGGCCGAAGACTTTAATATTAAAGGCAGCTACAACATGCTGACTGGATTCGACTTCTGCTGGGTCATAATAAACGGGAAAGAAAAGATCATATACCGCTTCAACTACATAAGCAATCCAAGACCCACCAAAGCAGCGCTCGGACTTCTGGCAATGCTTCTGAAAAAGGAAAAGCTTGAAGGTCAAACTCTTGTCTATAATAACCTTTTGAGCTTGTTCCCAAAAGCAAAAAAGATCAGGGAATTCGAAAAGTACACTCTCTTAGACCTTTAACATCCTCCTTTCAAAGCCAGGCCCTTATCCACACCCATAAGGGTCTGGCTTCTTTCTTTCGAAAATAATAACTGAATATAAATCAATAAATCATAAACTTAGCAAGGAGTTATATATGGAACTTTATTTTCTTAAAATATTAGCTTTCTGGGCAGGCACCTTCTACTTGCTCAACAAGATCTTTTTCTGGATCACTGAAAGAAGCTCTGATGAAGAAAAGCAACGCCGCTCAAGAATAGCCTGTTGGATCTTTTACATGATCGGTCTTCCTGCCTGGGAAATCCATTTCGTCTACAACAGCAACTGGATAGCTTTCTTTGTAGAACTTGCTGGCCTTCCTTCTATGATACTTGGATTGGTTAATGCAATTCAGAAAAAAGAAAAAGAAGAACCAAAACTTCTGCTTTACATTGCGATTGCAACAACATTGATTGGTATTTGTATAAGCGTATACAGCAACAGGGGCTTTTCCGAAATAACACAATGGTTTGAAGTAGGAATCGCAACAGGATTCTTAGGGGGAACGATTCTTCTCGCAAAGAAAACTTATAACATCAAAGGATATTTGCTCTTCCTGATTCTAATGCATCCATCTTGTGCTCTGCTTATGAGACAGCTAGCCATAAACAACGGAGAATTTACCTACAACATACTAGCTGTACAACAATTGATCTCAATGCCGTTTGTTCTATATGCTTTTATCAATAGAAAAAGAAAACTTAACTCATAAAAAGGAGTTCTTATGAATAAGGACAAAGTAATTGTCGCTCTCTTGCTTTTTCTTATAATCACAAGTAGTGCTGTGATGGGGGGGATTTATCTAATCATCTTTACTCTTTATGTCCTGCCTGACTGGATATTAAATGGGATGATGTCAGTTGAAAACTTAGACGGACTGATGTCAATTAAATTAGCATTAATAACTAAAATACCCATTAAATTTATTGTAATATTAGTAATTAGCATAGTAGGTTTGGAGGAAGGGACAACCTACCTCTGGAGACGCATATTCCCAAAACCCAAAAAGGAAGAAAAATAACCAAAGTATCTTTTTCAAAGCCAGACCCTTATCCACACCCATTAAGGGTCTGGCTTCTTTTCAAATAGATTTATTTTCAACCCCAAAGAAGGAGACCATATGCAAAATAATAGAAACTCATTTTACCAGTTTTTGATGCTTCTCATCGTAATTATGTTTTCAGCAATAATGATGATATTCAATTGTGAGTTGCATAAGAAAGATAAAGAGATCAAAAGGCTCAAAGCAAAAAAAGAACAAGTTGATTCAACAAAGACTAATTAAACCATATTTTTAACCATCTCTCAAAGAGGTGTCTATGTTAATATTATTTCTAAGATTCTGTCTTCCTGTCCTGATATGTGGATCTCTAATCATCATGATCGCAGGAGGCTTATATAACTTACAGTCTTTGAAGGATAATTACACTTCAGGTATCAAAGAAACCTCAATCATCCAGATAATACTTGGAATAATAACATTTGTAGCATCCTCCATATTCGTGATCCTGACTATAACCGAAGCACTGTCAGATAAATCGTAACTAAATAATAACTTAACAAAGGAGTTCTTATGAATAGACCCATTCCGCTTTGGAGAGTAATCATTGCTATGGCACTGACTTCCTTTATGACTCTTTTCATCACGCTTACCTTAACCGATGAAGAGAAACCAGAAACTATCCCGAAGATTGACCGCTGCGACTATATCGGAGATTCAGTCGCGATCAAAGATTCCACAAGGGATATGACTGTCCACTTCAACTTCATCTTTACCACCAAAACAAAAGATGGTATAGAGATTAGATACACCCTTGACAAGAACTTCAATATCCTTTCATTAAGGGAAGAGACGCCAGGCTTAGAACCATATGAGTCAAAAAGGAGTCTTGGAGAAAATCACGTTGATTATCTCAATTCACTTAAGCCATATATGCTAGAATACTTTCAAAAACTAAAGGAGGAAAAACAAAAGATCCCAGAAACAGAAGAAACAAAACTAAAAAAGGAGGAAAATTGAACGATAACAGAGGAGAATGCATGGTCATCTATTTCATATATATGATGTGGTCAATCCCATTCATGGCCTTCACTTACCTTATCGAAAATACTGCCAGAATAAACGTTCCGCCTGAGATGGAGCCAAGGATTGGACTGCTGATCACAATACTCCCTCTAATCCCAACTTACATCTCATACTGGAAACTCAAACCAAAGAAAGGAGTTGTTGTTGAAGAAGGATGAAATTCCCAAGGAATCAAAACGTAGCATAAAAGATCAAAAACCAAAATACAAGAACAGAAAGGAGATAAAAAAAGTAGTAATCATTAAACATTAACCCAAAAGGAGATTTTAAAATGAAAGCTCTCATCTTCCTCACCATCTTATTATCCTGCTTCACTCTCAGTAACGCCCAGGGAAGTGCAGAAGAATTCAAAGGCACCACAGTCGTAACCATGCAGATCATCCACACTGTGCCCATGCCTTATGATGAAGCCATCCAGGCTGGCTTTACCACAGACCTCATCGGGACAAAAAAACAGAATCCCGAGGGCTTTATCCTGATGACGATCGAGACCTATACGATCGGCGGAGAAAAGACAGGCGAACCATCAACCCAGGCAGGTGAAAAGGAGGTGGAATCAAACCTAGAAGATAAGGAAAAGGTTCTCGAAGCTACCGATGCATCCGTGTTCGTGATAACAACAGATATCATAATCTTTCGGAACAACGGCATTAGCATTGATGACCAGGAACCGGTCGCAAAACTCAATTCATCCATATAACTCTTAAATAAAGGAGGTTTTCTTGAAAACATTTCTCAAGATCACGGGCATCGTTCTGCTTATTGCAGTATGCGCATCCCTAATTCTTATCAGCCTATCAAATCGTGGTGCCAACCATCGGATCGAAAACCAGCTTGACAGCACCTTCATCCAGATCGTTCTTATCCAGCAGGATGTGGAAAAGGTCAAGAAAAATACCGAGCCGACATATCCGACTCCGATCGACTACCTGGCCAAAAATTATATGCCATTCACAAAGAACTGCAGGTTCTCAGACAATTTCAGAAACGGAATCAGCGCCTTGGACAAAGCAGAATATGAAATCGCTGAACGCAGGCTAGGCTTCTGTGTCGAAAAGGATGTCCAGCCGCTCTTCAAGAAACACAAGAGCGATGACGACTTTTTCTATTACAGCAGAAGAGGTGGACCAGCGATCGGCCAGCTCGAAGATGCATTCGAGGACATCGTGAAACACGGAGCCGAACCCAGCTACTCATCAATCTACCGGCCGCGCTTGAAGCCGATCCAGGTTGAAGAAGAGGCGATACATATTGTCTGGGCTTGGGCGATCGCAAAAGCGCACACCGAAGAGGCAAAGCATATCGAGCATGCAAGAGGCCTTTTTATCCGGGACCCCGGAAAGTTCATCTGCTCTGAAGGTCTTAAGCTTGCATTCCCTCGGCGAGGCTGGGCGATCGAATGGTTCTCACGCAGGCCTCATCGCGTACAGGCAGTCTGCCAGTTCTTCGCCCTGATGACCTTTGACTACCATGGTCTGGATCACCTATTTAAGGAGCATGTCAGCAGTGTCGAAAGAAAGCTCAGGGCCGCGGCAAAGAAGAAAGCGTTCCGCTTCGACTATCTCGGCTGCCTGCAGAAAATGAAAGGCGAAAAACCAAAAGCAAAGAAAGGAGAAAAGACAAAAAAGAAGTAAATCCTAAACCCAAAGCTGGACTCTTAACTTCCCATTAAGGGTCCGGCTTTTTTCAAAAAGGAGGTGTAATATAATACTGGAAAGAATCGTATCCTTATTCATCATCCCTGCTGTGATTGCGATGGCTATCGCCTGGATTATCGATGTTGTTTTCGAAGTCAGGCTTATTTCAATTGCAGTAGCTATCATCGCAGCTGGGCTGATGTTCTTCATTTCCTCAATAATCATCATGAGAAAAAAACAACCGCCAAAAATCCCGAAAGACTTGAAAGACTATCAGCCGTATCCGAAAGGAGGTGACGATACTTAGGTATTTTTCATCGATCAAAGCGTCTAGTTAAACCGAAAGGAATTCTAACTTAAAATGAAAGGGGAAAAACATACACAGAACAAAGCCTGGAAAATATACTCAGAAATAATGTTCCCAAATTCCCCTTCGCCTGAAAAACTGACACTTTCCAACAAACCAACAAACTTCAAATTAAAATGCCGCACTATCAGCGAACGATACTTCGGCAGACCCTCGAAAGGAGGTGATAACCTATTCAAAAAACCTGCTAGTGATTAACAATCCCTTATCATTTTAACTTAAAGGAAGGAGTACAGCGTATGAGTACTACCCTCATCGTCATCTTTTCAGTAATCGGTCTTTTCGCGCTGATTTCACTGATCCTTGCCATCAATGTAGTCAACCAAAAGACCGCACTTGTTGTTGAACGTTTCGGTGAATTCAAGAAGATCATGAAACCAGGCCTTAACTGGAAAACACCCTGGATAGAATGGGCTTCTGAACCGATCTCCCTGCGGCTTCAGGAACTGGAAGTTCCGGTACAGACAAAAACACAGGACAATGTCTTTGTTGAGATCCTGGTAGCGATCCAGTTTCTGATCAAAGAAGACAAGATCATGGAAGCGCACTATAAATTTACTGATCCTGCCGGCCAGATCAAATCCTATGTCTTTGATGTGGTTCTGGCCAAGGTCCCGAAACTTGAGCTGGATAAGGTCTTCACAGAAAAGGACGACATCGCAAAGTCCATAAAAGAGACCTTGACAAACACCATGTCAGATTATGGGTATGATATCGTAAATTCGCTTATCAACAATGTAAGGCCAGATGAAAAAGTGGTCGATGCGATGAACGAGATCAACGCCCAGAAAAGGCTTAAGGACGCTGCCAGGGAAGAAGGTGAAGGCAAAAAGATCAAGATGGTGCTGGAAGCTGAGGCTGAAAAAGAATCCAAGATTCTCCAAGGCCAAGGTATTGCAGGTCAGAGGGAAGCCATCGCCAAAGGCCTGAAGAAATCCGTCGAGGATCTGAAAGGTGCTGTCGAAGGTGCTGATGCCCAGACTGTGATGAACACTATCATGCTGACCCAGCATTATGACACCATGAAAGAGATCGGCTCACACTCCGGCTCAACCGCCATCTTCCTGAATCCAGGTCCTGGTGGGATGAACGACATCATGACCCAGATGATGGCAGCGACAAAAGCCAGCAAAGCCCAGCCTGGTGCCAAAGAACCGGTTGCCTCCGGCGCAGAAGAACAGCAGTCCTAAAATCCTTAAACAAAACCTGGCTCTCATGATCTTAGCTAGACTAACCCGCGAGAGCCGGGTCTTTCCTAAAAGAAAGGAGGTGATTGATGTTTAAGGAAAAATTTGGGATACTGTTCCCGATTGCACTCCTTATGGCAATTGCAATTTTCTCGCTTTCAGAATTTGTAAGCTGGTATACATCCCGCATTGCTGAAGGAGATGCTCAGGCAAAAACCGAGCAAGTCTCTGATTCCTCGCAGGATACGGTTCCTGTCACAGTAAAAACCCCAGAGGAACCCGTCAGCCATGATCCTGAACTGACAATCATAGAAGAGGTGGAAGAAGACCCAGGTGATATGGAAGACGAAACGATCGAGGAAGAGGAGGTTGATCCCCTGGCTGAGTTCGGTCTTTCCAAAGAAAGCAGCAGTAAGGACATCCACAAGAAGCTCAGGTCTCTCCTCAAGAAGTTTGGAGTAAACGAGGATGAGATCTCCAGGCTTTCAGAGCTTAGTGGGAAAAAGGTCCGGACTGTTGATGTGCTGAGTGTATTCAAGGTCAGAAAAGATTCAAAGATATTCAAGAAATACACAGTTAAGGCCAGCGATGCATACAGCACTTACATCGAGCTCATCAAGAAAAAAGAATGGGGGACTGCAAGGGCACTGAACAAGGCCGTCGGTCCGATCAAGCTTATCCGTAGTGACCTCAAGATGTTTCTCGCAGATGAAGACGCAGATTACTTCTTTGGCGACGAAGAAAGGTTCTGCAAGAACATCCTGGTTAACTATGATTACAGCGTGAAAAACCTGGTCAGCCTAGGTATGACTCAGGACTATGCACAAGAAGTGCACGACCGGACCAAGAAGTTTGAATCAAAAAAGATTAACCATTAACCTAAAGTTATCCTTAAGCTTTAGCTTGTTTTTGAAAGGAGGTGATAACCTATTCAAAAAACCTGCTAGTGATTAATACCTTTTAACTTTAAACCTTAACAAAGGAGTATGATGAAATACTTTCTCCTTCTGGTCGCCCTGGCATTCATGTTTATGTCTGCCGAAGCGATCCCGACCGATGGCATCGAAACCGTTGCCGTCCAGACCGAAAACACGTTAACCTCGAAAACCGGCCATCGTCTTATGAACAAAAAGGCCAATACCGAACTGATCCTGACGCGATTGAACGCATATCAGGCGGCTGTAAAGAATAAGGCGGAAAACTCGGAATGTCAGAATAACGCAAAACCGGCGCAAGAATTGGGGGTTCATCAGACCACCTACCTTTACATGGTCTTGCACGATGTGCGTTATGCAAACGCCAATTTCGAAAATAACATGGAACTCCGGTGCAATGAATTGCATTCCAGTACCATGACGAATTCGGCGGCAAACAATCGGCAATCCGTTAACACTCTTCCCTCACAGTTCTGGTCCGGCGAACGATCCGATAACTGTGTGACAATCTCGGCCAATGCGCAGAACAATCCGGCGAACTTCTGGAGGCCCGAGACCATCCACAGCTAACATCTGAAGGTTAGATACTCCTACCCAATCTAACCTTCTTACAAAAGCTGGGCTCTCTTGCTGACTGATCTCACTTGAGAGCCCAGCTTTGTTTTTAACTTTGATGAAAGGAGATTGATGGATCCTAAACTGTTAGTTTGGTTTATCATAAGCATCTTTCTTGTAGTTGGAGTACTTTTCTTAATAGATCTCGTGAAAAAGATAATTGATCGAAGTGGTATAGAAAAGATGATTCGCAAGAATGTTAAAATGAACGAAAAAGTATTTAGAATAATATGTATGATCAGTATTTTTATTATCATTATTTGGCTTACCTATACTGTAACTGATATAATCATCAGCAAAATAGATGAGTCAGATTACAAATACGCAATAAGCCTTATCATAGTATCTGGACTTACCGTATTTTATTCGATACTTGTGTTCATCGCAATACTAAAGCATCATATGAAAAAAATTAAAGAAAAAAGAAAGGAGGTGAAATGAAAGAAAAGATAAAATCTCTAAGTATTTCGAATTGCTTTATCTCTATATTTTCCTTTATTGTAGCTATGATCGGAACATTAATCTTCTTTAAAGTGGCAGAACCTTGGATAGTTATATTTATGCTTCCGACAGGCCTCGGTCTTTCAATGGCTATGGGAACATTCTCTGAGAAGCTTTCATTTCTACAAAGAGACCTAGAAGATAAGGGTCTTTTGAAGGATAAAGAAGGAGAAGACAAGGAATTGGTAAAGCTAATCGATAATATAGGTCATCAAGCTATTTGGTCGTTGTTTATTTCTTTTGGCGCAGGAATTATATTCATAATGGCTATCTCAGAGACTCTGGTCCTATTCGTTGGAGTTGTGGGTCTCTCAGCACTTTTTATCTTCCTTATATTCTCATTCAGTATTTTCTATAATAAAACCGGAGAACTGGATACAAAGCTGGAGGTTCTTCTTAAAGATAAAGGAAAGGAGGTGAAATGAAAAGAGTACTAGAAAAGATTATTCTCAGTTTGCTAGGATGCTGCCTAATGTCTTTCTTTTTAGGGGCAGACTCAAGGATCAATACTTTGTCCATAACGAACGTAGTTCTAACGATAGCTTGCATGATAATCTTCTTTAGAAATCTAGGAATCATCAGAGATGTTCTGAAAGAAAACAATCTTTTAGATGAATAAAGAAAGGAGGTGAAGTGAAAAACAAGATAACCCGAATAGTTGTTTTATTTGGATTGTGTTCCTTCGTAGTTTCTTTAGTCGGATATGCGATAAATATGACTAAAGACGCTCTGGCTAATTCAGAGTATCATATGGCATTCATGCTCATACTTCTGTTCGCATCTGCGGTTGTCTCAATAGCCATGGTGATTTATGCCATGATAAAAACACACTTCAAAAAGAAGTAATTCCTAAAAAACGGACTCTTCCAGTGGAGAGAAATTATGGTAAATCGAGAGTCCTTTAGATTTGAAAATAAGCATCGCGAAAGCGAGTGAAATATAGATTTCAAAAAGAATAATTAAAAAAGGAGTTAAAATGAAAACATCTGTTTTATTTATCGCAGCTGTCCTGCTTATCATATCGCTTGGATTGTGCGCGACAGGAGTGCAGCTGTATATCTTTAACGGCAAAGAAGAGATCAGTGAAAAAGACATCCCCAATCTTGGAAAGGGCAACTATGATGTCACCAAGAAACAACTGCCAGAAAGCTGGAAGAGTTGCAACATCAAATCAGGAGATACTGTCACCCTTAAGATTGGCAGCATCTATGTCATCGAATGGTTTGGAATAAAAAAAGTTTATGCAACTATGATAGATTATCGCAACTGCTCTGGATTTTCTCATGACACTGGCCTGGAAGATTTTGAGATCGGAAGATATGCTGATGGAGACAAAAGAGGGCTTCTTATCACTCCGATCGAAAAAGGCGATTCTGTAAGAGGGATTTTCCTGATAGACAAGGAAGCATCACAAACAGTTGGGGGCATTTACTTTAATATAACTGATCCCAAACCTAAGAAAAAAACAAATTCAAAAATATAAGAAAGATCAGTTGAACAGCAGTCAATTGGGGGGGTAGGGTCTTTAACAAGAAAGGAGTTAAAATGAAAGATAAAGAATTTTATCGATACTTCAAGTACAGCATGATCGGATTGCTTATCTTATTTCTCCTAGCATTAATCCTTATGATGGTAGAAGTTTCAGGAAAGACTATACTCATAATTGGATCAGGAATGATGTTGATTTGCTTTGTCATTATGTATAAGATAAGTGCATGGGATGTTCATAAAAATAGACAAGACACTAATAAAAGAAAGGAGGAGAAGTGAAAGATAAAATAATAAGAATAAGTGTCACGATTGGATTATGCCTTTTTGTAATTCTTCTAGGTTGTGTTTTGATCGGAGGAATCAAGGGCTCCCTAGCTAATTCAGAGTATCATTTGGTGATTAGTATCACAATTCTAGGTGCTTCCTTGGTTGTTTGTTTACTCATAATAATCATTGAGGTAATGAAAAAACACTTCAAAAAGAAGTAATTCCTAAAAAACGGACTCTTCCAGTGGAGAGAAATTATGGTAAATCAAGAGTCCTTTAGATTTGAAAATAACAAATGAAATATAGATCAATATAAATATCATTTTGGACCTTTTGAGAACTGGAGACTCTCAAACTGGTGGAAATAAAAATATCCATAAGATAAGGAGATGATAAAGTGAAAAACTTACTCATCCTCGTCTTGATATGTGCTATCTGCATATCCATATCAAAAGAAAATTTAGATGAGATAAAAGAAGAAAATTTAGATGAGATAAAAGAAGAAAATGTCGATGATAGGAAGAATACGGCCTTAGCCATGTCCTTTGCTGTTCTCTTCTTTGGGTTAATGGCAGTGTTTAACCTTTTTATCGCTTTTAACAAAATTATACACAGTGCACTTCTCAACACGAGTATTATGAAGCTTAGGAATGGAGAAATAAAAACTGAAGAAGAGTGCTTCGACTCTCAGATCTCAAACATCGGCATTATCAGAAGATCTGAAGATATTGAAGTTAAGATAAGGCTTTTCGGCTGTCCTCTTGAATTCATATGTAGCAGTGAGATGATAGAGGGCGAAATGATTAACAATCATGATAACGTAACAGTAAGATTAAAGGCAGAAGATTCAAAGGTGGAGATAGCTAATCTTAAGGTGAGAGAAAAAAGACCAAACCCTCTAAGAGTTTTGAAGAATATCTCCAGGCCTTTTTTAGAATATATCGAATCCTAACCCTTAACCTGGGCTCTCATAACTTTCCCTTGTGGGAGCCCAGCTTTCCTTTCGTAATCAATCAACTAAAATAAAAACCTTAAACTCTCTAAAGGAGGTTATACTTTATGTCTAACTACTTCCAGGCGTATGATGCAATCTTCCTGATACCGATTGCGCTCTTTCTGTGGCTCTTTATCATAAGGCCTATCATGAATCATCGCAAAGAAGAAACCCGCAGAAAAAATGCAATCCTGAGTCATTTCCACAGTACACCAGAAGGAAGGAACGTAATGATCAACGATGAGATCGAAAGGATCGGATCTTCTCAAGATCAGACCATGATCATGTTGAAACGCTTCCCTTACCTGCTTGTGTGCGACGCTGATGAATACCCAAAAGCATGTCTTGGAAGATACGGCGATAATGTAACAGTAACTTTTGTAAAAAATCATGAGGAGGTGATAAAAATAACAGACATCGTGTTTACAGAACTGGCCTCTATAAACAATTAAGCTAAAAAGAGGATGATAATGAGTAAATATGATCTGATTAGCAAGACCGTGTTCATTCTGCTGACTATCATTTCTGTTTTCTGTGTTATCGAAACCTCTGGGAAAATCAACATCACAATCATCACACTTATGCTTGGTGCCGGATGCCTCATATTTGGTGTTCTTTCGATTATCTTGGCTCTCAAGTTAAAACAAATAACCAAAAGCCCTTATTCAAAAAAGGAGGACCTATAGAAAAGAAAAAGAGTTTCTTCTCAATCAACTCTTAACCCTAACCAAAGGAGGAAAAAAGTGAAATACTTTTTCCCTATCCTGCTGATCATCGGCATCTGTGCAATCTATGCCAACGATTCAGTCCATGTCGTGGAGCCTGGTGAAAGCCTGTGGATCATCGCACTTGAACGCCTGATGCCGACAGAACAGGAGGTCAGAAAAGAGACCGAAATGCTCCAAGCAATCAACAAACTTCCGTTATCTGGAGATGTCGGCGCAGTTGTCAACGGCAAATACAAGAAAGGTGTAAAAGATGGCCTTGTCGACAAGCTCGAACCTGGCCAGATCCTCAAGACAAGCAAAAAAACAGCTGAAAAGAAAGAAGCTGTTCCCAAAAAAGACGCCACATTCAACGCCGGTGTTTTTAGGTTTCTTGATCTCAATAACGACGCCAAAGATTGGGACCTGACCTATGAAGAAGGCGATTACAAGAAAGGAGGTAATGTATATTACAAGCTGTTCGCCGCCAACAAAAAGACTGGCAACAGCATCTCGCTTACCACGACCGAGAACTTCGAGAGCAGGATCAGGATGCACAAAGACCCGGTCAAGGTATACGACCTTTGCATAACCAATGTGGATCTCCGGTACATCGCAAACCAGCATTGTGAAAAAGAGAACATCATAGAAGAGTTCGGAGTTCTTTCAGAAGAAAGAAACTACAATGGCGAGCCTGTAACAAAAAATTATGCAAGGGACCGTGCCATAGACGACCGGAAGCTTAAGCCTATGCTCAACCAGGCCCAGCGCTCATATTTTCTGGTGGAGAACTTTATCGCATTCCTTACCAAGACCAAGAATCTCAACGATTCTTTGTTTGACGTCATGGATATGAAAAAGATAAGGGATGCGGTAGCCGCCGTCCATAAGGCAAGGAAAGACAGCATCGATGCTGAAAGAAAAAAAGCAGAAGAGCTTAAGAAAACTGCTTTCCGCTGGCCTGTTAACGACCAGGATGATGAATACCTAAACCATGGTATCTCTTATCTAGTGCTCGGAGATAACGTGGCAAACGCTGTCGGAGTCAGCTTCTTCAAGTTCGGTGATGCCAATCCCAATGATATCTGGAGCGGAACATCCATCTCAGGATACAGGTTCGGAAAAGAGGATCAAGCCATGTTCCTAAACTTCGAATTCGCGCATAAGCGGATAATAGGAAGACATAATAGCTGGATTGGTCTTGCCATCGGAACCTCGATAGGCGACAGGATAAAGCAAGGTTCACATAATCTTGTTATATTCCCTACAGTTGATGTCGGCATCAACCTTCCGCTTTTCAAAAGCCTGGGTCTTCACATCAGTCATCAGGTCGGCCCTTGGTTCTCAACAACTTATCCCAAGTTCCATCTCGTAAATATCGCAAGCGCCTCGCTAAGGCTGTATAGTCGCAATTAAAACCAAAAGGGGTGTGATCGTCTGTCTGCAGATGAGTGGATTGACTTTCACCATCGCTCAAGGCTTTCACACCCCTCTTCTTTCTATCAGGAAAACTAATTATAGGTTTTCAAGAAAATCTGTAATCAGTTTTCTGGGTATTAACCAAAAAAGGAGGTGTTTTAATGAGTCTAGCTGTTTATATCTGCCTGGGTATCGGTGCTGTTGCTCTCATAATATACTTTGTAGCAAAAGCATTCGCAAAGCTTATGTTCGCAATGATGGGAATTGATCTTGACGATGAAAAGAAAAACGATTCTAACCCTTAACCTAGGAGGAAACATTTGTCTGCAATAACATGGATCATACTTATGGTCTTGCTGTATATCCCGATCCAGATCCTAGCCCTGGAAGTAAAAAAGAAGATTTCCAAAGTGACAGCAACTGTGCTCATAAGCATTGATTGCATAGCTTTGTTTATCCTGATCATGAAAATCCTTTTACCTGCACAATAAAGGAGGAAACATTACGATCTCAAAAATAACTATTTAACAAAGGAGGTATAGATTGAAATGTCCTATACATGGCGAGGTAGAGCCAAAGCAAAGAAGAGGAGCAAGCGGTCCTGACCAGTGCCCTCACTGCGGTTCGAGCCTCGAAGAAAGCGATAACCGCAAAAAACAGACTAATGTTCGCGGTTCTCGGAAAGGAAGGCAGTCATGAGACTATTCATAATAGCCTTACTGGCAATTCTGATTCAGAAGTTCTTCTTCGCAGGCGCAGCTGGAAGTTCTTCAAATGGCTTTGGCCTTGCTTTAGTCGTGATCAGTCTCGCAGTAATCCTCAACCTTGCCGCAAAGAAACCGACAAAATCCATTAACCCTCAAACTCCGAAGGAGGACATATGAGAAAAACATTGAAAGTGCTGAAATGCACCCAGACCGAATCCGAACATGACATCGACCAGTTCCCCGCAATTGACCCGCTCATCATAGCCGAATACTACGATGTGACTGTCAGCCAGCACTGCAGGTACTGCGGCAAGGAAAATTACGCAACTGTAAACTTCCTGATAAGGTTCATGCTCCGTGAAAATGAATACTGGGAATATTATGTCATCGAAAAAAGCTGCAGCATAGATCATAACGATGGTTGCCCTGTGGAAAAAGCGTCCGGCTCCAAAGCTCAGAAAGCGCAGATCAGCTTTGATGTTATCCGGAAGGTGTTCCAGAAAAAGCGGATCGTCAGCTACGAAATCACTCACATCGATGATCACAAGAACACCTACTCAATCGTCAAGACAGAGCCATGCCTTACCTGCAGCGGCAAGATCAGGAGCAAGCTCAAGCTTCGCATGTATGATCTGAAGTACTGCTTCATGTACAGGTCATACGATGACAAGCTGGATGACATCCACGAAAAAGGCTGCCCGGACTCAAATGACATCAACAGGTTCTATGCATCCTTTAACTTCAGCAACGAACTGACTCTGGAATTCCTCGCGTCACTCTTCCCTGAGATGACTAAGAAAGACTCTTTCATGCGCATCTACAACGAGGAAGATCTTCCGGTCATCAACGAGATCGTCAGGATGCTGGCCATGGAGGAATGGTTCATCCATCTGGAGCAGAAAGAGAAGATCGAGGAGATCAGGAAGATCGCTTCAGAAACACTCTCTCTGCATACCAGCAAGAGTGAGGTAGCTGAACTTCTTAAATCAGTCCGCAAGCTCAGCTAGCACCATTTGACCGAGAGGGTGCGATTGTCTTCACCTAATTGATATTCCTGCCAAACAAGACTATCGCACCCTCTTTTCTTTAACACTCAGCTAAAACCGTTAACTAAAAAATCGAGTTTAAGATGGAAACTGAAAAAAGAACACCTTACGAAATCCAACAAGAAAAAGACAAGAAGAACATCACCTTGCTTGGGATCCTCGTTACGATAAGCTTTCTCGTATTTACTGCGGCAATAGTAAGCTGGATCTACGATGAAGAAAAAAGAAGGTATAAGTTCAGAGAATACGTCACTAATTATTCTGTCTTTGGACATGAAACACTTTCCTTCAATGGTATTTGTCTGACTGTTAGGAAGTTAAGTTCTGATAGAAGGATCATCACCTATAGGCTTGATCGGCATCTAAATATAGAGGAGATAGATGTCGAGCTAGGAGGGAGACCGTTTAAAAGATATACTCTGGAAGACAACAAGCTCTTTATCCAAAGCTACCAGAAAAAAGTCAATGATTATCTAAGGCATATCAAAGAAGAAAAAGAAAGATTGGCAAAAAAAAGCTTATAAATATATCCTGAGGGTGCGATTGTCCTTCTGCAAATGAGTGAAGTGGCTTTCACCATAGCTTAAGGCTTTCGCACCCTTTTTTCTTTCGTAAATAATAACTGTAAATATAAATTTCTTTAAACTCATTCAAAGGAGGTTTTATGATTGACATGAAAAGGTTCTGTAACAGCCTGATGAAGTACATGTTTCTCTGTATATGCATCTGGGTGTTGGCAGGAACAGGTATCTTAACTTACATTAAGATGGTTCCAGTAGCAGCTATCTCACTCGGTACCTTAAGCGGTTTTGTTCTGCTTAGCCTGGGACTTGACCAGACAATCGAAAGTAGAGCAAAGAAACTTGCTTTATTTGTCTGCATTCATCACATAATCGCCAGTATCATAGTCCACAACATGGCCCTGAAAGAAGCCATACTTCTTCTCACCGCAAATGCGATTGGTGCATTGATATCATCCGTGCTTTATCATTCAGAAGTAAAGGAGTTCTTCAGAAATATGGGAAAATTATTTCCTGAGATGGATGAAGAATCTCCATAAGGAGGTAAGATGAAAAAAGCCTTTGCTGTAGTGCTTGGGATCGTCCTCTCGGCCCTGTGCATCTACAATTTTGCCGGAATCTTCGAGATGATCAAAGACTGGCTCGACACAGGATTAAATCCTTATGTTATTGCAATGTTTTTCATAATTGGTGTAGCAATCATAGCCAGGTTTGTGAAGGTCGAAGAAAAACCAAAACCAGTTCCACAAGCTCCAGGCCAACCTCCTCCGCAAGAAAAGTCGGAAGAAAAAAGCCAGGAGCTTTCAACAGGAGGATTGACAAGAGGAAGGAAAAGAAAATAGCAGTTAAAAAATCAAACCAAAAAGGAGATTCAATTATGAATGTTAAAGTAAAAATTACAGTACTCGTCATGATCTTAACAGCATTCTTTATGGCAGATGCTGCATCCCTAATTGACTGTCTGCAGGACAACAACTCAGTCGGCTGCCTGGAGTATAAGAAATTCGAAAGCCTGGATCCTTCAAAAAAAGCCAGGATAAAGGCAAAGAAGGATTCCCTCAAGGCCAACGTTTTTTCTGATTATGAATATGATATCAGCTCCGGCTATTTTGTGAGAAAGAGCGATAACGAAGCAGTAATGATGTTCATCAAGAGCTGGCTCTATGCTACCAAGCCACAGGCAGGGATGTTAAGTGATTACAGGAGAAATCAAATATACTACCAGAACGGTCACCTCGCCGAAGCCAGCTCTGAGATATTCAAAGATCTGGACAGCAAAGGTGATAAGGTCATAAGATCTGAGGATATCAAAGAGTTCATAAACAAACTCCAAAGAAAAATCGCCTTGGCAATCTCCTCAAATCCTGTAAATCCCTTCGAGATCCGGAGAAAGTATGACGTAGTCGCCGATTATTTTGTTGCAAAAGGAAGGGCCGAAGAATTCGCAAATATCCTTCTCAGTAAATATCCTGGCAAAAGAAAGCCCAGAGTAGAAAAATCAGATGGTGGATATTACTTCAGGGGAGAAGACAAAAAGTTCTTTAACTTTTATCTTGAAGAATGCAACAGGATATCAGGAGGAGATTACGTCATCACATCCAAAAACATTGACAGATATAAAAATTAAAAAGGAGGCATATGTCTATAAAACTCACCAACAACACAAAACTTCTGCTCATGCCTTTCATCGGCCTCATCATGATACCTTTGACTGGAGAAGCAGATGTAGGGATCACCTTTTTCCTTGCAGGACTTCTTGCATTTTTCCTCAACACAAAACTCAAGACTGACGGAAAAGTGTTCGCAGCGATTGGAATTCTCGCGCTGATCTGTGTCTTCCTTGCAAGAAAGAGTATGTCTGGAGTTCCTCTGGATACATCATTCTTATGGATAACATTCAAAGACATCATGACCTTCTTCTTCATGTCTGCATTCCTGACACTTATGTTCTGGAGTTACAAGGATATAAACAAAGAGAGAGGAGGTGATGATCCTGCCTAAGCTAGAGATAGTGGTACTCGGAGCCTGCCTGGGATATGTAATCTTTCCTGCAGTTATCAAAGCAAAGACCATGTTTGGAAAGGTGCTTATCCTGATATTCTGGTTCGATTTTTTCTCCTTTTTCGGAAGGACGATAGCAGAAAAAGCATCAACCGGAACTACTGTCCTCTACTTTGGACTGGTAATAATGGGGATGATTATATCCTTCCGTATCTACAAGGATGAATACAATGAATTCATAAACCGCATAAAAAAGAATTTCTGAAAGGAGGTGATCATTGGGATATTCGCTTAAAGACATTACAAAAGTATATCTGGTGGTATTGTTTTTGTTCTTTTTTCCCATTGCCCTGTGGCAGACTATAGATTATATCGGAATTAAAAGGATAGGGATGATCGGCAGCTGGTGCAAACCGCTAACTTTCACAATATTCCTAATTCCGGGCATTTACTCATTCCGGCTGAAGCAGTTCAAGGCTGGAATCATCAATCTGTGTCTGGCCTTTGTAATGTTTGTAACCTTTTACATCTTATAATCTTTGGTGACTTATGAAAATGTTATCAAAAAATAAAAAGGGGGTGATCCATATCTAGGTAAGGCTAATCCCCTTACACTTGTTCTTAATCAATTAACCTTTAAACCTTTAAGGAGAAATCCTATGCAGACCAACAACAAAAAAACCGTCAATTCCCGCAACCACAACGCCCGCACTTCCGAAGAAGTCAAAAACGAGAACATCCTCATCGCCAATGCCGAACTGCTCGAAAACACCAGAACCTAGGCAGCAATAACCTTGGGGTGTGATTGTCCTTAGCTTAGTATTGTGGAGAAACGCTCAGTTGAAATACACTAGCAAAAAAGTATCAAGGATTTTCCGCGAGGAACTACACAGACAGGAATGCCTGGTAGTCGTAGCCGATCTAGTGTGAGAAAATTACGCAGGTCACTACGTCTCATATTAACATAGTGCAAGAGAATTCCACATGTTATATGAGAATCCTTTGGTATAGTAGAGGAGAATTCTACATGCCACACAATCTAAGCTTTGGCTTTCACACCCTTTTTTATTAACTCAAACCATCTACAAAGGAGGAAATTATGATCTCTCCAGAAAACATAGCAATGGTGTGGCTACTTACACTGATAGGCATCTATGGCGTTATAGCACTTGTCATTAACTCCAATAAAAAGATCATGGATAGGCTGAAAAAAGATCTTCTATCAGGAGTTATTATCATACTGACTCCAGCTTACGTCTGGGTCCTAACTCCTTGTGCACTTCATGATATAGAGATTCTAAGAGAGCCTCTATCTGAAATCATTAGGATCTTTGAAAAGAACAACATAGTCTTGATATTCCTAATCATATTTATACCTCTTGCCACAGCACAGCTGGTAAAAAAGAACTAGTCCAAAACAAAAAAATCCCAACATTTGCATGTTCACCACAGCGGGTATTTTTTTGGACTATTTAATTTCCATATAGAAAATAAATACTTAAATAATAGTTAATATAAAGAGTACACTACAGAAAAGCTTATAAACTATATAAATTATATAAATAAAATTTTCATATAGATTGTTTCGAGGGGCAGTCATTCACATAAATTCACGTATTCATATTCATTTAGTTAATTCAATAGGAACTTAGCCAATTTTTTTCGTACCGTATTTTGCGGAAAAAATTTTAGCTGCGCAGCTTTTGCTCAGCATAGCAATGATCAAAATTTGACATTGTTTTCGTTGATGCTTCGGTTGCATGGTATAGAAAACTTTTTTGAAAAACTGGACAATCTGTCACAAAAAACAACTTTTCAAAAAAGCGTAAAAGCCAGAGAGCAGCAGGGAAAAGCCAGTATTCACAGTTTTTCTCGTCGGGGAGTGAGGTGTTTGGATAGTTGAATCCACAATAAGAAATGGCTAAAAAACAGAATTCTTAACGGAAAAAGTTTGTATATTATATAGGAAGCATTTTCCACCAAAAATAAAGGAGAATTAGATGAAAAGAAACATGTCACCGCCAATGAGCAGGCATTCATTCTTTCAGCTTGAAGACACATACGCAAATGACCCATATAACGACAATTTAAGAAGACTTTACCACAGCGCAAAGTCCGGAAACAACCAAGACCATCCTGACACAGTCCCAGGAAGAAGGCCAATTCTAACAGAATCAGGAAAGGGGGATTAATGTTATATCTGGCAAAATGGTTCTTTATCATATTCCCCGTCATAGGGATTATGTTTGCCTTCAGCTGGATTCTTGTCCCATTGGTTTTTCTGATCATAGGGATCCAGTTCATTGCAATAAGTCCGGCATGGATTCCTTTTTTCTTGCCAATAAAGCGCTCTGGCAAAAAAGAAGCTATCCCGGCCAGAGCATAGCCAAAAAAAGCCGCAGATGCACTTACGTGCAATTGAAAGGAGGTGATGTATATTGAGAGTATTTAACCTGCATACTCAGAACAATTCAAAGTAAAAAGAAGATCAGGCCTGTGAGTTAAGGTTTCGAGGACATTCCCTTAACCTCACATAAAGGCAAATAATGTCCATCAAACTTACGATGAGGGCGGGCTCCGCTATTGATTAACCATGGGTGAAAAACAGGAGCTCGCCCTCTTTTTTGTTAAACAATCATTAAGGAGAAACAAACGAATGCAGATAAATGGAAAAGAGATCAAGTCACACAGATCAGAGAAAAAAGTCATGTTGTTCTCGAAGCACAGAAGGATCCTGCCCAAGAAGATGGACAACAAGAGGTTGCAGAAGATCCCAGCATATGAGAGGGAAACAGCAGTCAGCCATTTCAGCGGAAAAAACAAGCTGCGCAAGGTCCTGGAAAAACGGGAAAGACGCATAAGAGAACAGCAGGGAGCATTAGCCATGGCTTGATCTCTTTGTATTTCTAACTCAGCCCAAAAGGAGGTGATGTTTATTGATTGTTGTAGGGTATGATCCTACTGATGAATTCTGAAATACCACAAAAAAGATCATTTTTGATTTGCAAAATGCAAATTATAGCCTTATCCTAAGGCCAACATTCAAGCAAGGCTCTTCGCAAAAAAGGCTTAGAGCCTTGCTTTTTAATTCGAGATCAACACCTCATCAAGAGGGTTTTTAATAGATAGTGCAGAGCTGTAACTCCAGAAGAAAGGAGGTGATGAATATAGTAAAAGATCCTACTGACAGAAAAGATCCAACTGATGTTCCATAGATGAAGAATCAGACGGACAAAGGCACCGCGGAAGCAAAGCTTCGCAAAATAATACACTAGCCTTTAACAGTTGGCTTTCATTTGTTCTTTGACAGTCTAAAATGTGTAAACCAAAAAAATGGCTAATCATAAGGAGAACCAAATTATGATTGTAATGAATATGAACGTTAACAAAAGCGAGTTTGTCGGCTAAAAGAAAAAATAAGTCGAAAGAAAGGTCTTAAACCTGGAGCAAGGCTCTTCGCAAACCCTGTTTATCAGGCTTAGAGCCTTGCTTTTTAATTCGAGATCAACAGCCTCACCTGGTGAGGTTTTACATAAAGGTGTCAGAATATTAACCAAAAGAAAGGAGGTTAAAACTTAATCACTTTAGGAGCAAAGAAACAGAGGAAGCTTGTAATGCTTCATAAAATAATAATGACAGTAAGTCAAAAGATTCCTAGCTCCAAAAAGTGATCTATGTGTTCTTTGAAAGCTCCGGAGGATTTGATCCCAAAAAAACTAGTAACCAAAGGGAGAACCCCAAAATGAATGTAATGAACAATTTCCGGATCGCAAACCCAGAAATCGGCCAGAAGAAGATGCCATAACCGCGGAAACGGACAGGGAGAAAACTTCCTATGACACTAGTAATCGGAACTAGTAAGTCAGTCAATTAACCTTTACATGCATTCTGAATCGGATTTTTTTTCAAGAGTCAACCGAAAGGAGGTGATGATAGGCTATGATGACTCTTTGCTCATGTATTATACTCATGAGTCCAATACCTGCTGAGCAGCTTCCTACAATTTTCATTCAAAACGCTGCAGTTCAAGAATCTGCTGTCACTGAAAGACCAGCAGCGATAACCTCAGATAAGATAGAGGCAGCAGACATCCAAATTTCACGTCATACATACAGCTGCTCAGATGCTGTTTTCTTTTTTCCGCCTTACACAGGAAAGAGTTTGAATGACCTAGGGAAATGGACCCTATAAGTCGTTCAGAAGATCATGTTTTTAGGACTAGATGGATAACAAAAGGAAGCATGTAATGCTTCATAAAATAATATAAAATCCATTTCCCATAAAAGGATATGTTCTCTAAATGTGATTATGGTTTCTACATCTCTGTGTTTCTTTAACTCAATCAAAAAGGAGAAATCATCTCTATGATTTCAAACAGGAACAATCGGTCGGCCAACGACACATCGTAATTAAAGGACTGTAGCTTTTCAAGAGTAGGCTCCAGGTTCTGGAGGTAAAACAAAAGGCTTGGAGCCTACGTTTTTAATTCGAAAACAAGCAGAATCTCAAAAAGATTCGTGAACATAGATCCCTGACAAGCTTGAGGAGTTTGTCAGAAACAGCAACATTTCCAATCATGCGCCTTCTTGAAGGAGGAAAAGCCTTTGACCCAGAGAAACGGCCTCTGTAAGTCAAACATAACTGCTTAATACCAAAACATAAAGTGGCACAATGTCACTTAAAGTCAAAGCATTTGACTTACTTCAGGAGAAGGGCAGGCTTGCTCTCATAAAGTTTTCAAGAGCAGTTGAGCTGCAAGCCTGTCTCTTTCTCATCTTAAGAGAACCAATTTCAGGTCTTAACAAAGATTCAAAACTGGTTCTTTATCCCCCTTTTATCAAAATAGGGGATTCATCGCAATAACCGTTCAACCAGTTAACCTTGGAGGGTCGCTCTATGTTCAAGACTGAGTTCTTAGGACAATCGATAAGAATTACAATTCGAAACTAATCTGGCATAGGATCTTTAGATCCGCTAGAAATCTTTAACCAGGGCAAAAAATGAGAGAGGCAGAGATAATACCTGCGTAACTCCCCAGCCCAAGCCCTTTTTTTCGTTTCATCTTTCACATTTCTCAAAGGAGAAAACAAATGCAAAAATCTCGAAGCCGGCCCAATAATAAAGGGTCAACCATGAACAACTTACGGAAGAATACTGCGTAGTCAAGTTGCGGTCGAGGGAGCAGGTGTTGTAATAAGCACAGTGACAAAGATGCTGGGAATCACGGGCCCAACATAGTCCTGCCTTAGCTTCAGCCTGCTCCCTCTCTTTTATTGGGAGTATTGATTTCAGATCTCAGCAAGATCAAAGATGAGTATTTCCGATAACAAAGGAGTCATTATGTTCGGCCTCACAGGAAGGCATGAAGATCTGATGATGATCGCCTGGATCATCTCAGGTATTACCTTTGGATTTTTCGTAGCAAGAAAAACAGAAAGAAAAATCTCAACATATATTACATCAATGATTGGTTGTAGTATATTTGGATTCATTGCATGGCCATGGTATTGGTTATTTTGTCTGCTTCTTATATGCTATGGGAAAACAAGAAAAATCATAAACCCAGAAGCACATGCATCAAAAAGAGAGATTAGGCTTGCAAGCTACTCATTCGCTTTCATCTCATTCATAGTAGTAGGTGAATTTTTTAAAAGATTGATGGACATTGGAGGAAGCTCATAAGAAATTGAGAAGAGCAACAAAGATAAACAACGAGGGGGGCAGGACTTTTTTTACCAAGGGAAGGTGCTTTCAACAACGCCTGAGAAGTGGAACGAACAAGCTTCGATGTGACATTAGCCTTGTGTTCCCATTCCCGTTTCAGTCCGTCCTGTCCCCCTCATTTTAAATTCGTAATCAAAATCTTATCATAAAATAGTTAACCTTAAACCTAAAGGAGTTATAGATGCAAACCTCTAACAAAGAAAAATTGCAGAGCGAAGAAAGGAACTTCCGAGACAATCCAGAAAATCAGACAGAAACAGCCACCGAAAGACAATCAAGAAGCAGAGTCATGAGTGATGATGATCTTGAACTTCAATTTGAAGCATATCAGTTACAAAGAACATAGGGTACTTTCTCCCTCCGGAGAGGTGCTACAAGGGGTGTGAACAGCCTTATTCTTTTTGCCTAGGGTAAAGTTTTCCAGCTTCCGCTAAAAGCTGTAAAAAAATAATCCCAGACTGTTGTAATCAGAAACAGGCAAACAATCCAAGGCCTTCACGCCTCTTTTCTTTTCGCCCAACCACACCACATACTGCCAAAAAGGGGTGTGATTGCTCTTAGTTTTGCTTTGTGGGGAAACTGCCGCCAGGGATCGCCTCCATAAATATAGTCCCTTTGTGTATCTTATCGATAGCACAACACAATCGAAACTAAGACTTTCACACCTCTTTTCTTTTAGCTGACTGCATCCTTCATATAACAAAAAGCTCATTATAACCCACCAAACTTCTTGCGAGCTTTTTTTTGGTCTATTTATTTTCTATATAGAAAATAATTACCCCTTAAACCATATTACCACAACATAGTGACAACAATAGAAACATTTATATACAAGTAAGGTTTTCCACTACCTTAGAGAGCGTATTTCAGGTATTTCCGCTCTTCTACGGGGTGTAAAAATGGATATTAACGAACTGTCAAAAATAGGCATAAAAGACGACTATAAGGTCGATACTAAGAAAGACGATGTAGAGCAGCTTTTTAAAGACCTAAAGTCAGAAAGCGTAGACTCTGTCAAAGAAGTTGTTCAGGATATAGAATTCTTCATAAAAAAGAGGATAGAGGTCAATCACGATATCATGCAGCATTGTGACAAGCTAAAGCTAGAAATAGACAACACAGCAGCAAAGTTCCCGGATATAAGCAACCCTCAGAACGCTCATGTCAGCAGCGAGATAATCAAAGCTATCTCAGAATTAAGAAAAAAGAAGATTGATGTTGAAGAGCTAAAAATAGCTGAAAAACTGAACTTCTTTAGAGACGTAGCATCACTAAAAAGAGAGTTAAGAGAATATGTTAGAGAGCTAAAAGAAAAAGAGAGCAAATCTAGTTTGCTGGATTCATTGATCTAAAATGTCAGACATAAACGAAATAATAAATAGAATGATGGCCATGGGAAAATTTCTTGCAGAACCTATTGAGCAGATAAGAAATACAATTGATCCAGACAAAGCACATCAGCCAAAAGGAACGATTAATCTTTCTGGAGGTAAAGGCGGAACAGGAAAAACATTATTGTCAGAAGCTGCAGTCAATTATATAGAACGTGAAGAAATATACAGGTTAATGGAGGGTTATGATGTCAGATTCACAAAACTAAGAGGACCTGATGCAAACAACTATTCAAGATGAGAAACTACAACATATCTATCCAGGAATTATGCAGAAAGCTTAAGCCGGTCTTCGGTAATAAGATGGATCTTTTGTATCTTAAATACACCATGGCTGACAGCAGAGAGAAGAAAGCAGAGATAGAGCAAGCACTTTCTGTACTCTACGAAAAATACCTTAACACTACTCTTCTAAACGAAACAGTTCTGTTAGAACCTCCAGTAAAAGAACAGATAGATGCAGAATACAAGCTAGGCATCGTATCATACGCAGACCAGGACAGATGTAATTTTGGATTAAGAGAAAAAGACTGGATGAGGCACGTATGTATAAGCGGAATGAGCGGTTCAGGAAAGACTATGTTCGCATTTGGTATCTTAAACAACATGATAGAGAAAAAGACACCATTCATAGTATTTGACTGGAAAAAATCATTCAGACCCTTATTGATGATGGACAAAGAAGTCATGTGTTTCACAATCGGAAACAACAGCATTGCAAACTTATTCAAGACAAACATAAACAAACCTCCAAAAGGGATCCCTGCAAAACAATGGGTAAACATCCTTTGCGATCTTATAACAGAATCATTCTTCGCAAGCTACGGAGTACACAAGATCCTAAGAGAAACATTAGACAGAGCTTTCCAGGACTTCGGCGTATACAATGGTTCAAATAACTACCCTACATGGTATCAGATAAGAGATAGATTAGAAGAAAAAGCAGCTGATATGAAAGGACGTAGCAGAGAAGCTGAATGGTTAGAATCCTCATTAAGGATAGCATACGCTCTAACATTCGGACATTTTGGAGAAGCTATCAACTGCAAAGATAACTACGGAACAAGTGTAGAAGAATTGTTCGACAAAAAAGCTATCTTTGAATTACAGTCATTAAACGGCATGGAAAAGAAATTCTTCTGTGAATTCATATTAAGCTATGTCTATTTCGCAAAGAAATCTATGAACAAAGAATCAAATGCTCTTCAGAGCATAATCTTGGTAGACGAAGCTCATAACATCTTCCTGAAAGACAGGCCAAACTTCATAAAAGAGTCTGTAACAGACATGGTCTACAGGGAATTAAGGGAGTTTGGAGTAGGATTAGTCTGCTTAGACCAGCATATTTCAAAATTATCAGATGTAGTTGCAGGAAACTCAGCAACAAACATAGCATTCCAGCAGTTCCTCCCACAAGACGTTGAAACTATAGCAAATATAATGCAGCTTAGAGAGCACAGAAAATACTTCAACATGCTTCCAGTAGGAACTGCAATCGTAAAACTAGCAGAGCGTTATCATTCTCCTTTTATGATAAAAGTTCCTTTCATCGAGATGAAAGAAACTCAGGTTAATGACGACACGATAAAAGAACGTATGACCAAGCTCATAAAAAATTCCAAAAGGATGAAACTTTTCCAGGAAAGCGTTAAAGAAGACAACCTAAAGAAAAAGCTTGAAAAGGTTGACAAGATCTTCAAAGCTTCAGGAGTTGCAACTAAAGGTGATTTCTCAGACATTTATGTTGATCCAAAGAAAAAGAAAAAACCTTTCCCAGAACAGGTTAAAGAATCAAACAACACAGTAAACCATAAGCAATTAATCCTGGTAAACGAGATGAAAGAGATGCTTGCGTCAGGTTTCGAAATTAAGAACATGAAAACATACTTCCTAAAAAGAAATTTCAAAGGGCCTGACATAGAAAGAGCTCTTAGAAACATCAAAGAAAGGAAAACTACTTCAGAAGATGTTGAAAAGATAAATGCGAATGAAGTAAAACAATACTTAAAAAACTCAGAAAATGCAAAAGCATTCCTAAAGAAAATCAAGAAAAAATCACTTCCAACTACTGCGATCTACAAAGAGCTTAAGATCTCAGCAAGAAAAGGTAATCAATTAAAGAAAGAGCTTCTTATGTTCAACCTTGTTGAAGAAGTTGAAGAAAGAAGCGAGACAGGCTGGAAGAAATTCTTAAAAGTAACAGACACAGGCATAGATCTGCTGGCAAGAGGATAGAATGAATAATCAAAACATCCGCTCCATGGCTAGCAAAAAAGGACCTCTGGATTTTAACGAGATGCAGGCTTTAGAATCTTATTGCAAAGACGTGCTTAACAAAGCTGTTAATTCAGGAAAAAACATCTACTCATATAAGATTGCATTGGAAAGCCTGAGGCATATATGCAGTTCAAGGCCTGAGGCAAGGCCGACAGTGCACGGCACTGTCTGGGAATTTGAAGATAACATAATGAATAACTATGTCAATCCTTTCTTAGAAAAGGCATACTCCAGCACTGGAAATAACGCTGACCAAAGGACAAAAAAAGCGATAGATATGCTGGAAGACCTTGGATTTGAAAGAGGTAACCTTGAAACTATTGCTAAAAAATTCAAAGAAGTATATTCAAGCATGAAAGGCATGTGAAATTAACAGAATTCTATCTTATGGCCATATTCAAGAACTCTTTTTGCTGTTCTTACAGCTTCATACCATTCATTCTTATCTCTAAACACCTTACCATGAGTTTTCTTTACGACAAATTCAATCTCTTCATTCACTATATTACTTATGTCATCTTTGCCAAAACTATCCGTCCTCAACGCAAGAATAGGGCCGTTTCCATTAGCAGCATAACGAAGTATTTCTCTCCGGATTGTATGATTATACATAGCATCTCTTCCATCAAAAACAGGAAGCATCATCTGGGAATTGTTCATCTTTGTCCTAAACTGATGCCTTCCACCTGATCCATTGTACCCATACTCAAGAATTCTGATTCCATTCCTTTTGAGATTAGAAACTACACGAGCACCGTTTTGATTTGATAAATAAGCGTTTATTTTCATTTTACAAAAAATTTCTAATAAAAAGATAGATCAAAAGAGAAAGCATCATCACATCATCCCTGGCATTCCGCCGCCCATTGGCGGCATCGGTGGCATGTCATCTCCCCCTTTACTTCCACCGCTTCCTGAAATCACATCATCAATACGAAGTATCATGATTGCAACTTCTGAAGCACTACTAACAGCCTGTGTCTTGATCTTCAAAGGTTCAATAACACCAGCTCTCCATGAATCTTTAACTTTGCCGGTAAAAACATCAATTCCAGCCCACTTCTGTTTCTTATCATGAGCAGATTTAAGCTCAGTCATTACATCGATAGGATCCAATCCAGCATTCTCAGCTAGTGTCCTAGGGATTATTTCAACAGCTAAAGCAAAAGCTTCAACAGCAAGCTGTTCTCTTCCGCTTAAAGTATTTGCAAACTTCTTTAACCCCTTAGCAACTTCAACTTCTGGTGCACCTGCACCCCCAACTACTAATCCATTAGCTAAGCTCGCAGCAACATCACCGACAGCATCTGTTATAGCTCTGTCAACTTCATCAACAACATGTTCTGTTCCGCCTCTAACTAAAAGTGTAACAGCCTTTGGATTCTTGCATTCCTTCACAAAAGTCATCTCTTCATCTCCAACTTTTATCTCTTCTACAAAACCAGCTTCCCCTAAATTATCTTCTTTAAGATCTTCTAAGCTTGTAACAATCCTAGCACCTGTAGCTCTTGACAATTTTGTCATATCACTCTTGCTTATCCTTCTTGCAGCATATACTCCTTCTTTAGCTAAAAAATGCTGAGCAAGATCATCTATGCCCTTCTGGCAAAATACAACATTTGCACCAGAATTAACAATCTTAGTTGTCATATCCTTGATCATCTTCTCTTCTTGGTCAATAAAAGCCTGCATCTGAGTTGGATTATTTATCTGTATCTTAGCCTCAGTTTCAGTGCTCTTAACTTCTAAAGCAGAATCGATTAAAGCAATCTTTACTTCATCAATCTTCCTTGGCATTGCTGAATGAACTCTTTCCTTATCCAATATAACTCCTTGAACTAATTCAGTATCTTCAACACTTCCTCCAACTTTTTTCTCAATCTTGATATTATCCTTATCAACAGTTATCTCCTTATCATTGATTTCAGCAACTGACTTAACAGCTTTTACGACAATATCGGCCAGTATTTCCTTAGAAGCTTCTGCACCTTTTCCAGTCATTGCAGTCTCAGCTATCTGCCTCAATGTCTTATCATCTTTGATAGTTAGTTTCTCAGCAACTTCATTAAGAATTTCCTGAGCTTTATACGAAGCAAGTCTATATCCTCTTGCCAAAACAGTCGGATGAACATCCTGCTCTAACAACCCTTCAGCATTCTTCAACAACTCGCCAGCTAAAATTACAGCTGTTGTTGTTCCATCTCCAACTTCATCTTCCTGAGTCTTAGCAACTTCAACAATCATCTTTGCTGAAGGATGCTCAATACTCATCTCTTCAAGAATTGTAACACCATCATTAGTTATAGTAACATCACCTAAAGAATCAACTATCATCTTGTCCATTCCCTTTGGTCCAAGTGTAGTTCTTACAGTTTCAGCAACAGCTTTAGCTGCTGAGATATTAACTTTCTGAGCGTTCTTTCCAGAAGTTCTCTGCGTACCCTCTGGCAAAATAAATATAGGCTGCATATTTGGATTTGTCATATTATTACCCCCTAAACATCAATCAGTGATAAATAGTTCATATATAAACCTTACCTAAATTCTGACGTCTCAAATAGGTGACGAAACACCCCTATAACCCCTCTAACCCTCAAATTCAGTCATCTAAGAAACCAAAGTCTTTTTAAATAAACATACACCAACACCTGAAAGAATGAAGTTTATAATGACATGCGCAGGACATGCAAGAGGAGGAGATTACTTAGTATTGCCATACTTTGGGATACCTGCCTACTGGGTGGGAACCCCTAAATTAGATAAAAAGCTTCTCCAGGTCTTAGATGGCTTAGAGTGCTTTATTCCTGCAACACTAGCCAACGATCCTAATTCAACTCCAAAAAAACTTCCTTCATATATGAGGCTTTCAGTCTCATTAGTAAAAAAGCTTGGAAAGGATTTTAGGTTCCACGCATCGCATGCATGCTATGAAGATCCAAGAAAACCACTAGAATCTACAGCATTCAACCTTGCAGAAGACAGAGATACTGATGAAGTCTGTTCTGAGCTGGAATGGCAGGCTGGTATTGCATCCATTGTAGCAAACACACCTTCCAAGCCAGGAATAGAAAAAGCTGAGAAGATTAAGCCTATATTCAACATGCACCTAGGAAAAGTACAAAGAAGAGATCACAAATACGAAGCTATCCAGAGAGTGACAAAAGTATTGAAAAGAGCTGTCCAAAATCTAAGCATGAGCCATACATTATGTATAGAAAATATGGATCCTGCAAAAGATGGACACTATAATCTCGGCCAGGAAGCTGAAGACCTGGACATAATCCTGGCTAATGTTCCTGGATTATACTTAACATATGACACAAGCCATGCAGATGCAACTTGTTACAGGCAAAAAAAGATTCATAGAAAACTTCCAAGATCTGAAGAAGAGATTGCAGAAGCTTTCTACAGCTGCCACCGAACATTCCAGTCAAGATTTGATGAAAGGATAGCTTACATGCACTTTTCATTCAACGATGTTTTCTTCAACGGAAATTCAAATGGATACTATGGCATAGACAGGCACGGTCCTTTGACAAAAGCAAAACAGTATCCAACTTTCTATGAAGAGGCTTTCAAGCCAGCTATGCAGGACGCATTCAAGATTCTTGAATCAAACACAGGAAACAAAGCAGTTGTCAATTTAGAGATTCCGAGAAAAAAGATCTTAGGAAAGATAGTTGCAGAATCAGGCGGAACATTAGATGAACAGATAGACAGCGTGCACATCGCAAGGGAGATAAACAGCACAAAAAATGAAAAACATCCTGCTTATAGACGACCCACATACAGTCCTTCTAAAATTCCATCACTTGTTGGAAAGTGAAATCAAGTTTCAATATACTAAACATTTTTATACTCCTAACTAAATCTCAAGACAAAATGATTATAACTTTGTCAGGAACTCCTGGATGCGGAAAATCAACTGTAGCCAAATTAGTCGCATCTAAACTAAATCTAAAAAGATATTCTACAGGAGACTTTATGCGTGATATGGCAGAACAGAAAAAGATCTCTATCTTCGAATTAAACCAGCAGGCAGAACAAGACCAGTCTATAGATGAAGAACTGGATCAAAGACAAATCATGCTTGGAAGAAACGAAGACAATTTCATAATTGACGGAAGATTATCTTTCCATTTCATACCTAACTCAAAAAAGATATTCCTTGATGCAGACCCAAATATAAGAGCAGAAAGAATATTAGCAGATGACATAAGAAAAGAACACAACATAAACATAGACACGACAAAAGAAAACATGAAAAAAAGAGAAGAGTCAGAAAAAAAGCGTTACAAAGAATACTACAACCTTGATCCAAACAACCCAGAACATTATGATCTTGTCATAGACACATCAAACATCTCAGCAAAAGAAGTAGCTGAAAAAATAGTAGAACATATCAATAATTCTTAATTGATTTCTAAAGCTCTCATTATCTTATCTAATTTGTGATTGATCTCTTCTAACTCTTTTGAAGAACCCCTACCTGAACTTCCCTTATCTTTCTCTCTAAAACAATCACTGCAAAAGATAGGCTTTCCTTGTGTAGGTTGAAAAGGAACTTCACAACTTTGTCCACATTCATCACAGACAACCTGATGCATTCTTGAATCTCTATCACCAGAACCTCTTCTGTTTCCTCTCTTCCCTGAACCTCTAAAATCTCTACTCTTGTAATCTCTCATCGGACTTGCATCTCCAGAATCTCTTCTACTTCCTCTGTTCCCTGAACCTTTTCTTCTATCAGATCTTGCCATATTTTGTTGTACTTGGGAGCTAGTTTATAAGTTTATGTGTAAACTCCCATCACCCAAACTCACTCAAAAAAACCAAAATCTTTATAAATAACCCCCGTCAACTATAGTCTATATTTCTCGTCTGAGAAAAAACGTGAGCTAAATTGACAACCATCAAAGAAAAGGATTTTGTAGAGGTCGAATATACTGGAAAGATTACAGAAGACAACCATATCTTCGATACTACAGATGAAAAGATTGCAAAAGAAAACGACATATACAATCCTAGTATGACCTATGGTCCATTAGGCATCTGCATAGGTGAAGGTGCTCTAATAAAAGGCCTAGAAGATCAACTAGTAGGAAAAGAAATAGGCAAAGAATACGAAATAAAACTAGAATGCGAACAGGCATTCGGGAAAAAATCATCAAAGATGTTAAAGATAGTCCCAACTAATACTTTCAAAAAAGAACAGATTAATCCAGCACCAGGGATGCAGGTCAATATCGACGGAATGCTTGGAGTAATCAAAACTGTCACAGGCGGAAGAACTATTGTAGACTTCAACCACCCATTGTCAGGAAAAGACATAACATACAAAATAAAAGCAACTAAAATAATCACAGATGATGCAGAAAAGATAAAAAATTACATCGCTTTACAGCTAAACATCAAACCAGACTTCTTCACAATCAAGATAGAAAACGAAGAAGCACAGATCCAGTTCAAAGAAGGACTTTCATTAGAAAGACTTAATATGGAAAATCTCACAAAGAAGCTAAAAGAGTTCACAAAAGTAAAAAAATTCAACTACATAGAGACAAAGCCTGCTCCTGAAAAAGAGCAGAAATAATAGTTAGCTTTATATAGTAGTTAAACTTGATTTTTATTAAAATTTCGAGATGAGGTGTGAAAATTGGAAGGGGTTATTGAGGGCAATAACGAAGAGGTGATTGAACAGACTATTCAAAAGGAGGAACCTGAGATGATAGTTAGCGAGCCAGCTGCTCCAGCTAACCAAAGCAACGTAGATGCTGAACTTGAAGCTTTGCTTTCACAGCGAAATGCAAAAATCAAGGTTATTGGTGCTGGTGGAGGAGGTAACAACACAATCAACAGGATCGGCGAAGTCGGCATAAAAGGTGCTGAGATAATCGCTGTTAACACTGACGCCCAAGATTTACTATACACAACTGCTAATAAGAAGATACTTATCGGCAAAGACTGTACTCAAGGTCTCGGAGCAGGATCTATCCCAAAAGTGGGAGAAGAAGCTGCAAGAGAAAGCGAGAAAGAAATCAAAGATGCAGTACAGGGAGCTGATATGGTTTTCATCACATGCGGATTAGGCGGTGGAACAGGAACAGGATCTGCTCCAATCATCGCAGAAGTCGCAAAAAAGATGGGATGCCTTGTCATCGGAATCGTTACAATACCATTCCAGATGGAAGGACACAGAAGATACGAAAACGCACTATATGGTCTTGAAAGACTAGAAACAAGCGTTGATACATTGATTGTAATTCCAAACGATAAATTATTAGAACTCGCACCTGACCTACCATTACACACAGCATTTAAGGTCGCAGACGAGATCTTAACAAATGCAGTAAAAGGAATTGCAGAACTGATCACAAAAGCTGGTTTAGTAAACCTAGACTTTGCTGATGTAAGAGCTGTCATGGACAACGGAGGAGTTGCTCTTATCGGTGTCGGAGAATCTGACACAGAAAACAGAGCAGTGGAAGCTGTTGAAAAAGCTATCCAAAACCCACTATTGGACGTTGACATCCAAGGAGCTAACGGCGCTCTAATAAACGTCGCTGGCGGACCAGATATGACTTTGGATGAAGCAAGGCTTGTTGTTGAGACAATCTCACAGAATCTTGACGAAGATGCAAGAGTCATCTGGGGAGCGCAGATCTATGAAGATCTCCAGGGAATAATAAGGACAATGCTTATTGTAACCGGAGTAAAATCAGAACAGATCTTTAGCTCAAAAGGAAAAAATATCGACTCAAAGAAAAAAGAAGTCGAACATCATTTAGGAATAGAATTTGTTGATTGAAATGAGAGTATTCGGAAAACTTAGAAGTTTTTACTTTGAATGTGTAAGGGTTTTGAAAATAACAAAAAAACCCTCAAGTTTTGAGTTTAAGACAATAGTCAAAGTATCAGGATTAGGTATCTTAATTATCGGACTTCTAGGATTTTTTATCCAGATGCTGAGGCAATTATTATTTTAGGTGATCTGATTGGAAGAAGAACAAAACAAGATAGCAACACACATTTTCGCTTTAAGGACAACAGCAAACAGAGAAGATCAGGTTATGGACTTTGTAACTTCCAATTGCACAAAAAAGAACCTAGAAGTATATGCTGTAATAAGAGCTCATGGAATGAGAGGATACATATTCGTAGAAGCTGGAACAAGGACAGATGCTGAACAGGCAGCTTTCAATGTTCCTTATGCAAGAGGCATTCTTCCAAAAGAGATCGAATATGCTGAAATAGAACATATGCTTGAACAAGTCAAAAAAGAAGTCAACATCAAGAAAAACGATATCGCAGAGATCATCTCAGGACCTTTCAAAAGAGAGAAATGTAAGATCACAAGGATCGACAAAGCTAAAGAAGAAGTTGTTGTTGAACTGCTAGAAGCAGCTGTCCCTATCCCAATAACAGTAAAGATGGATGCAGTAAAGGTCATCAGAAGAGAGTCAGACGAGGAAGAAGAGACAGAATAAGCCTGTATTTAGCAGAAAAGCTTATAAATAACACGCAAATTCTCATCTTATAATAAAATGGCAAAAGAGACTATCGACACATTAGTAAACGGCGGTCAGGCAAGTGCAGCTCCGCCTCTAGGCCCAGCTTTAGGACCTTTGGGTGTAAATATCGGAGAAGTAGTTGCAAAAATAAACGAAAAAACTGCTGAATTCAAAGGGATGCAAGTCCCAGTAAAAGTCATAGTCGATTCTGAAACTAAAGAATTTGAGATAACTGTGGGAACACCGCCTGCATCAGCTCTTATCAAAAAAGAAGCTGGTATCGATAAAGGTGCTGGAAACCCAAAAGCTGACAAAGTAGCTGATCTAAAGATAGAACAGATACTAAAAATCGCTAAGATGAAAGAAGACAATCTTCTTGGCAAAGATAATTTTTCTAGAGTAAAAGAGATCATCGGAACATGCAATTCAATGGGTGTTCTGGTTGAAGGAAAACAGGCTTCAGAAACTATAAGAGACATAAACGCAGGAGCTTTCAAAGAAAAGATCGCTTCAGGTAAGACAGAACTTTCAGCTGAAGAGCTAAAAGCACTGGAAGAAGAGAAGAAAAAACTGGCAGAAGAGATGGAAAAGAGAAGATCAGAGTTCGAAGCAAAATCCAAAGCTATCCTGAAAGAGATGGAAGGAAAGCCAAGATCAGACATCAAGAAAAAATTAGTAGAAGCTGGAATACCGACACAGATGATCAACGAAGTATTGCCAGCTGAAGAAGGAGCAGAAGGCGGAGAAAAGAAAGACGCTGCTGCAGCTCCTGCTCCAGAAAAGAAGTAATTTTTTTTAATTAAAAGAGGTTCTTAGATTTATTCAAGTGATATATATGAAAACCTTCAAAGAGATAAATCAATCAATAGACCAGATCGCAGATTTTCCTCTACAATAGCCAGAATAAACGAGCTTAACGCATCCATAATAGACAAGATTGCAGAGATGTCTGAATACTACGCAGACAGGGAGATATTCAACGACTGTGATAGAGAACTGATGAAAAAAGGAATAGATGTAGTCTCAAAAGATACATACTATTGGCCTGTTCTGACAAAATTCCTCAAGCCAGGAGAAAACAAAGATAACGAATCATTCCTAAAACATTATCTTGAATTCCAAGGGCTTATCCTGGAAAGGATCAGGATCGGAATAAAAGTTGCACAATACAAACATCCAAGAGATATGAAGATTACAAGACCTCAAAGAGAGCAGGAAGTTCTTGAAGAAGCAGCAAAATATGCTGAAAGTAAAGGGTTAGATCCTCAAGCTACAAGAGAGGCATTTGACTATATAATGAAAAAGAACAAGGATGTTCAAAAATGCTATATCCAGATGCATCCAAGAAAAGACGCAGATGGAAATGATAAACTTGGAGTTGTTCATTCAATAAGGACTCAATGTATATACGCTCTGTCATTCAAATATGCTGCAGACAGATTAAAAGCAGAGCAGGAAGAAAGAGAACTTGATCCAAAAAAAGATAAGTTCACAATGGGAAGCATGGAATGTGACGCACAGATACTAACAGAAAGGACAGGCATAAAACATTATTCAAGATCTAAGGTAGAGGTAGATAAAGGCGGAACCTCATATTATATAGTTGAGCTTGTAAAAGAATAATCCAAACATTAATAAATCCCCCAACTCTTTATTTTCTAAAAGGGGTTAAAATGGACTTGATACTTCCTATTCTTAGAAAAGAGCACAAAAAGCACGGCTATTTATCAGAAGATATTCTAAAAAAGATCAGCAAAAAGACTAAAGTCCCAGTCTCAAGACTCTACGCTGTCGCAACCTTCTACACTATGCTTCACACAGAAAAACAAGGCAAAAACATCATAGAAATATGCGGATCACCTTCATGCTATCTAAACGGAGAGCTAGATCTAGAAAACTTCTTAGAAAAAGAGCTAAATATAGAGTTCGGCCAGACTACAAAAGACAAGAAGATCTCTTTATACAAGACATCATGCATCGGATGCTGTGATAAAGCTCCTGCAATGCTTCTAAACGGAAAAGCGATTACAAACTTAACAAAAGAAAAAGTAAAAACAATCCTAAAAAAATGCAGATCCTAGAAAAAACAGAACTAAAAGCTCTGAAAAAAGCAAGAAACCTTGGACCAAAGAAAACTATTAGCTTGCTAAACAAAAAAGGTCTGACAGGAAGAGGAGGAGCTTCATTTCCAACAGGGAAAAAATGGGAATTCGCACTAAAACAAAAGTCAAAAGAAAAATATGTCATCTGCAACGCTGATGAAGGAGAGCCAGGAACTTTCAAAGACAAATTTATTATGCAGAAAAACCCGGAAACACTTATCGAAGGAATCCTAATAGCATCTGAAACAATTGGAGCAAAACAAGCTTATATCTACCTAAGAGGAGAATATGAAAACCTAAAATCAAAACTGGAAAAAACAATAACAAAAGTTATCAGAAAAGCAAAGACAAAAGTCAACATAGAAATAATCTTAGGAGCAGGAGCATATGTCTGCGGAGAAGAAACAGCAATCATAAAATCTATTGAAGGCTTTAGAGGCCAGCCTTACCTCAAGCCACCATACCCTCCAGTAGAAGGGCTTTATGGAAAACCAACAGTAATAAACAACGTAGAAACATTGACAGCAGCAGCCCATGCAATACTCTTAGATAACTGGAACTCATTACTAAGATTATTCTGCATCTCTGGAGATGTTACAAAACCAGGAGTCTACGAACTTCCTGCAGGAATAAAACTTTCAGAAGCTATGAAGCTTGCAAAACCAAAAAATCCTGTAAAATCAGTATACTTCGGATGCTTCGGAGGATGCATGCCTTACAAAGACATAGAACTAACACACGACAACATCTGTGGTGAAGACTGTGTAAGCGGATCATGCACTATGATCGTAGTAGACAACACAAGATCTATCGTTGACTTAGCATATGTAATCTCAAAATTCTTCGCTTATGAATCATGCGGAAAATGTACACCTTGCAGAGAAGGTTCTGTAAGGATTCTCCTGCTAATAAAAAAAATAAGACAAGGAAAAGCCACAGCACAAGACCTAAACCTCCTGCAAGAATTAGGAGAACACATCGGCCAGACATCACTTTGCGGCCTAGGCCAGAGCTGCACTAATCATATTTTAACAAGCCTAAAACATTTCAGAAAAGATTTTGAAAAAGAACTAAGATGAAAATATCACTAAACAACAAAAATATTGAAGTTGATCCTGGCAAATCACTATTAGAGATCTGCAGAGAAAACAACATCAACATCCCAACTCTTTGCTATCAGGAAGGCCTTAAGCCAGGAGGAAGATGCAGAGTCTGTTTGGTAGAAGTTGACGGAAAGCTTGTAACTTCCTGCACAGAAAAACCAAAAGAAAATTCTAAAATTATCACAAACTCAGAAAAAGTCCTGAAAGCAAGAAAGATGAACATAGAGCTAATAATGGCAGGCCATATAACAACATGTTCGATAGACAAAGACGCACATGACTTATGCGGAATGTTAGAAGAGATAGGATTGACAGGGATAAGATTCGAGCCTATAAGAAAATACAAAGAAGATCTGGGATCATCAGTAGTAAGAAATGACAATAAATGCATAAACTGCGGACGTTGCATAAGAACATGCGCAGAGATCCAGGCAGTATACGCAATCGACTTTGCATCAAGAGGCTACAACGAGCACGTCGCTCCTTACTGTGAACATAATCTTGCAGACGTCGCATGCATCAAATGCGGACAATGTATCTTACACTGCCCAGTTGGTGCTATACATGAAAGAGAACATCTCCATGAAGTCATGGAAGTATTAAAAAATAAGAAAAAACACGTTATAGTACAGACAGCTCCTTCGATAAGAGCTGCACTAGGAGAAGAGTTCGGCCTAGAACCTGGAACATTAGTCACAGGAAAGATGGTGGCTGCATTAAGAAAGTGCGGATTCGACAAAGTTTTCGATGTAAACTTAGGGGCAGACATGACAATAATGGAAGAAGCTTCTGAATTCATAAAAAGATTCGAGAATGGCGGTCCATTCCCTATGATAACAACATGCTGTCCAGGCTGGATCCTTATGATGGAGCACTTCTATCCTGATCTTATCAAAAACAACAACATGTCAACATGTAAAAGCCCGCACGAGATGCTTGGTATGCTCACAAAATCCTATTACGCAAAAAAAGCAAACATCGATCCAAAAGATATCATCGTTGTAAGCATAATGCCTTGCACAGCAAAAAAATTCGAATCAACAAGGCCAGAACTTGAGACTGGAGTTGATTATGTTCTGACAACAAGAGAAGCTGCTAAATTAATAAGATTCAATAAGATAGATTTCAAAAATATAAAAGACGAAAATTTCGACCCAGCTTTAGGCATCGCAACAGGTGCAGGAGCTATATTCGGAGCAACTGGAGGAGTGATGGAAGCAGCACTAAGGACTGCTTATGAGTTCGGAAACCAAAAAACTTTAGAAAAAGTTGAATTCAACGAGATAAGGGGCATGGACGGAATAAAAGAAGGAACAGTAAAAGTAAAAGGAAAGACAATAAAGTTCGCAGTTGCCCACGGAGGAGCAAACAACAGAAAATTATTAGAAAATAAAGACAAATATCATTTCATCGAGATGATGGCATGCCCTGGCGGCTGTATTGGCGGTGGCGGGCAGCCTCCTCACATATCAAAAGATATCCTAAAGAAAAGGATCAAAGCTATCTACAAAGAAGAATCCAACATGGAATTCAAGAAATCACACGAAAACCCGATAGTCAGAAAGATATACAAAGAATACCTTGATCATCCTTTAAGCGAAAAAGCAGAAAAATTCTTACACACAAAATATACTAAGAGAAGCCAATTTTAGGAGGGGATAAAATGAAAAAATTATTTACAGTATTCTTCCTTCTTGTTGTTTTAGTATTGCAGACAATAGCAGTGAGCGCACTGACTGCATCTGAAGCAAAACAGGAATGGAGAGACCTTAAACAGGTAAGCAAAGATAAGAAGCAGATACACAGGGATGCAAAGATTGAATATGCAGCAGAGAAGACAGAAGAGAACAAGCAAAATATAATTGAAACAGGAAAAGATGTTCTTAACTCTGCTTTAGATGAAGCTGAAGCATGGCTGAACTGGAAAGATCTAGAAGCAGAAGAAAACTCAGAGATTCCTGCAGACATAAAAGACCTTATCAAAGAAGATGTAGAAAAGAATCTAGAAAAGGTTGACGGGCTAAGGTCTGACGTAGATGGGATCGAAAATCAGCTAGAGCTCGGATTGGTCTTCCTTAAGATGGTCGGAAAATACTTTGAGCTTATCGCAGATGTCGCAAGAAACACAGGAAAGATGTGGGTACACATAGCAAATGAAAAGATAGGCACAATAGAAGACTATGAATCAAAGCTTAGGGAAGAGACAGATGATGAAAACATAATAGCAAAGCTTGACGCAGCTAAAGAAGACATAGAGGAAGCACAGAGCAATGTAGATAAAGCAGAATCATCATACGAAGAAGTTGTAACCCCAGGTACTCCTCTGATAAAGTTTGCAGAAGGAAACAACTACCTGCGGACAGCAAGGACAAATCTGCTCAGCGCACATAGAAATCTAGACCAGGCATACAAGATGATGCTAAGAGGTGAATAAGATGAAAAAACTGATCTTGATAGCGATAATAGCAAGCCTTCTTATTGTAGGATGTGCTCAACAGGCAGAAGTAAAAAAAGAATCTGAAAAGATAGAAGTTGAGATGCCTGCTGAAGAAAAAAAGACTTCTTCACTGACTCAGGAAGACCTTGACAAGCTTAAAGCAGATATAGAAGGTATTGAATCTGAAGACTTAGGCGGTCTTTCAGAAGAATAAAATAAAAAAAATAAAATCTTATTTTTTATTTCTTTTTCTTTGTGGCAACCTGGCATTCTGGGCAGCAGCTTGAACAGAATCCTGTCAGTCCAGCTAAGATCAATATAGCTGAATACCAGCTGATTCCCCAAAAGTTCCATACATTAAGATCTTGCAGTAAGAACAAAACTCCTAATGCTAGCACAAAGAATGCTACAAGTTTAGAACATTTGTCGCATAGGCACATATTATCACCTCTAGAACAACCAATACTTACTCTGTTTAAAAACTTTACCCTTTATCCCATAGCACCAAGCGTAGTTCTCAGATAAACATCAAAAAACACTGGAATCTGAAACATATCAAAAAAATAACGAAGCGTGCTATGCTTTATCCAGCTGATCTGTTCTCTTATAAGCAACACCCAGCTCATCAAGAATCCCCATGATCCTCTGTTTTTCTCCACCTAAACCTTTCCAATCAAGCAAAACAAATTCAACCCCTTCCTTAGTCTTAGCTATAGCCTCTTTAATCATCTCTTTATCCAGTTTCTCAAGCATATGTTTTGGGCAAACATGGCCGACAGCAAACTCTGTCCTCCTCAAAAGTTTATTAAAATTATTACAATAATGAGGCCCGCCTATCCCAAAAACAACTCCATTATTTGGAATATCATCGACCATAACATCAACTATAGTCTTTGCAATTATTTCAGCAGCCTCTTTATTCTCCCATTCATTCTCGCTGCTTCCTATCTCAACATAAACTGTAGGCTTATCAATAAGCGGACCATGATGAGTACATTCTAACGTAACATCAATATCCCCGGCTTTCTCCAAAAGATCAAGATATATCTTCCTGTTAAGATTAGCCCAACAAACACAAAGCTTTCTATCTTCTCCTCCATACTCAGCTCTAGCCCAGTTTCCAGGAGTGTGCACACTCAAGCTCAGCCCGCCATTTCCTTGATGTCTTGTCGCAAAGATAAAAACATCTGCATCTATCTCTTTATCAATATGCTCACAGACAATAGTATCTTTCTCAACAGTATACAAACTTAGATCTCCAAAAGAATAAACTCCATTCTTCTCACTAAAATCAAAAAGCTCAAGCAGCCTTTCTTTGATATTCATCCCAGCTTTGTCTTTCACAGAAACAACTATAGCTGTTTTCATTTCCCCAGCAACTCTTTCATCTTCGCAGGAATATTCCTCTCTTTCATCAAAGATTCTCCCACTAACATAGACTTAACTCTCAAAGGAGCCATCCTACTAACATCTTCATAAGTATGTATTCCGCTTTCTGTAACAACAACCCTGTCCTCAGGTATATAATACAGAAGATCAGCTGTCGTTTTAAGATCAACCTTAGAATTATGAAGATTCCTGTTATTTATTCCCAATATCTTTGCCCCAGCTTCCATCGATTTATCTAACTCATACTTATTATGTGATTCAACCAAACAGTCCATACCAAGACTTTCTGCCAAAGCCATATAATCCTTCATCTGTGTAGTCTCAAGTATCGCTGCTATCAGAAGTATCGCATCTGCTCCATGGCATCTTGCTTCATATATCTGGGCTTCATCTATTATAAAATCCTTCCTAAGCACAGGAAGATTTGTAACCTTTTTTATCCTTGGTATGTACTCGATATCTCCTTTGAAAAAAGGCTGGTCAGTAAGAACAGATATAGCGCTAGCACCATACTTAGAATATATCTTAGCGATCTGTTCAGGAGTTGCCCCTGATCTTATATCTCCCTTTGAAGGAGATGCCTGCTTGAACTCAGCGATAAGATTCGGCACATACCTATTATGCCTCTTAGAAACTGCATCATAAAAGCTTTTCATTCTCTTATCTCTTGGCATAGCATTCTTAGAATATGCCTCAGCTTTTCCGGTATTATACAGAAGGTCCACCTCATTTCTCTTGCTTCCGACAATCTTCAATAACACAGAAGGAGTTCTCGCAGTATCGATAAACTTCTTCATCTTCTCATATGATTTCTTTCCTTTCGCCTCTTCAACACCTGAACTTACATCAACTACAAGAGGATTAACTTTAAGTATAGCATCAGCAACATTAGCAGGATTTAATCCCCCTGCAAGAACTATCTGCTTATCAAGGCCCTTAGCTTTTTCAGCAAGATCCCAGTCAAAGCTCTCTCCAGTTCCTCCCATCTTTCCATCAACATACTTATCCAACACAACAGCATCCACTGTCTTAAATCTGGCTATCTCTGAGATGCTTCCTTCATCCTTAACTCTTATCGCCTTCCATACTTCCCTTCCATTAAACTGTCTGCAGTATTCAGGGCTTTCATCCCCATGGAACTGTATAACATCAAGGCCTACAAGATCAGCTATATTATTCACCTTTTTAGGATCTTCATTGACAAACAGGCCAACTTTCTTAACACCTATAAGGCTTCTGCCTATCTTCTTAGCCATCCTTGGAGTTATATTCCTTGGACTTTTATCATAGAAAACAAATCCGATATAATCCGCTCCCAATTCAACAGCTTCTTTGCCATCTTTTTGGTTTGTTATCCCGCATATCTTGATTTCCGCCATTTTTCTAGCTGTAGTGTATAAGTCATTAAAAAGGTTAACTGTTAGAATTTATAAAAACACCCAGATTATCTCAATAACCCGGAATACTCTGATGCTAAACTAGCATACCCTGCATCTCTCGCAGTATTGACTGCCTCTCTCATCATTGAAACATATTTAGCTGATTGTCTCTCAAACCCATTATCCCTGAGATCACCGATTAACCTGCAAAACATATCAAGATAATTCTTATGCTCCTTCTCCTTAAATTTAGGCTTCATTCCAGCTGTTAGCGCTTTCTCTCTTATAAACCTTATTAATAAGTATTTTTATAAGCATTTATATAAAGAAAAACAATAATCAAAACATTTATATATTAGTTAGTATTTTAATTTATATAATAAATAGTAATTATATAAGTATAAATCCAAAAAATGACTGAAATCCGACGAAAACTATACAAACGAGGTTCTAGCTTTGAGACAACTATTCCTATGCCTATCCTGTTCGCTATAGACAAATCAAAAAAACACGATGTAGTTTTCAAATTCGATCCAAAATCAAACCGATGGTATGTAGACTTCGAGGTGTCCAGATGAATCTAAAAAGCCTTGAAAAAAATTTCACATTCAAACAAATAAGTACGTTGGGGAACAATACGAGTAGAGGGTTCGTCATGGTTTTTTTGGCGAAAAACTTGGCTCTGACTGGTGTGAGGGGAGTGAAAGCAGTGAGCCCCCACGCCAGTCTTCCCTTTTTAAAGAGCAGCTAAGAGGTGTTAAAATGAAAATTTTTGAAAGATTATTCGGAAAAAAATATCTGGACTGGGATGAATACACAGAAAAAGTAAAGACATTAGATGAAAAACATTTCAAGAAACAAATAGAGTTAGAAAACAAAAAAGCAAAAGACGAGGATATCAACCTATCATCATAAAATGGCGCAGCTAATGAGTGTACAGGAAAAAAGGCATCATGCGATAAAATCGCATATAAAAGGAAGGCTTGGCAACGGACATGATATCTTATCGATAAAAGATGACCTTGCAAACAGGGGTTTTGCTCATCATGAGATCCACAAAGCCATTGATCTGGCTTATGAAGAGCTAAGAAAAACAGAGCAGTTTGTTGAAGAAGCAGAACGTTTCCTCCATCCAACTAAAGGAAAACTCATCCTTCCTATAATAGTAGTCATCATGCTTATCCTGCACTTTTCGATAAATATCTACTATCTTCCTGCAATAGGAAAAAGCCTGTGCAATTCAGCAACAATATCAGAAGACATAGAAGTAGTAAGCAGAGACGTTGAATTAGGAGAAGATCTTCAGGCAAGGCTCTTATCATTGCAAAAAAGATCATCAGGGATACAGAAGAACATCATAGAGAAATATAAGACAATAATAACCATAAACTTTCCCATGACGTTTTCAAAAGTCTATAAGCTGGATCCGCTGTTCAATCTGCCATGTGAAACGATCTCATTATACCCATCAAAAAACTGCAGATATTATATGACTGAAGAAGACTACAGCTGCATTAACCAGACAAAAACAGAAGACAGTAACATAAAAACATTATTCAAAGACGGACTTCCGGAATACAAAGCGATCTCAGGATGGAGTGTCTTCCTTAACACATTGATAATTTTCCTGATAGTATACATAATCTCATGCACAATAGCTCATTATCATAATAAGTTCAAGATGAAAGCCCATCCGAAGATAAAAGAGGCTCTGGAGATCACAGGAGTGCTCATACTTATACTCCTTATAATATTCGCAGTACTGACTTATATCTACTTAGTAAGGCTGCTCACGATATAAGATGGAAAAAGAAGACATAATAAAGTATGTAAAAGAAAACTTGCTTAGGGGATTCAGCATAGATCATATTAGAAAGCAGCTTCTTTCCCATGGCCATTCAAGAACAATCATAGATCCTATAATCCATAGGATAAAGCATGAGCAAATCTATGACATCGCAAAATACATCAACAAAGAGCTAAAATTCGGGCTTAAGCCTCATGAGATAAGAAACTATCTTATAGCGATAGGCCACAAGAGAGAGCAGGTCGATGAAGCGATAAAAAAGATACTTCTTGCAAAAAGGCGCATATTAGAAAAAAAGAAATCAGAAGCAAGAGAAGAGAAGATAACAAGGATAAAAGAAAAGATCAGGCACTACTGGCACAGCCTTAAGCCATGGCAAAAAGGAGGGCTAGTTGGATCTATCCCTGTGATGATCATATCATTCATTTCAGTGATTATCATGATGCTTATAACGATCTCAGATTCAGGAAAGCTTAACTGCTACAGCTTAGGAAGAGTCATAACCTGCTCATTGACAGAATCTATAATCTTCTACGCACTTTTATTCATCGCATTCGTAATGATATTCTGCATCCCGGCTTTCCTTGTCGGAGCACTGATTAATCACCTTATCTGGAGGTATAGATGATGCAATACCAATCCTCAAAGATCAAAGATGTATTGAAAGAGCTTAACACAACAAAAGAAGGCCTCACAAGAGCTGAAGCTGTATCAAGATTTGCAAGATATGGCCCTAATGAGATTAAGAAGAAAGCCAAAGTTTCTCCAGTAAAGATATTCTTCGACCAGTTCAAAAGCTTCATAGTAGGGATACTTCTGGCAGCAGTAATAATCTCATTACTTTTAGGAGAAAGATTAGACGCTTTAGTCATAGGAATTATCCTTATCCTAAACTCGATCTTAGGATTCATACAGGAATTCAAAGCTGAAAAAGCGATTGAAGCATTAAAGAAGATGGCTTCATTAAAAGCTGCTGTCATAAGAGATGGAAAAGAGATCAAGATTGATGCAAAAGAGATAGTTCCAGGAGACATTCTCCTGCTGGAAACAGGAGAAAAGATCCCGGCAGATTCGAGGCTTATTGAATCAGTAAACTTACAGACCCAGGAAGCTGCTCTTACAGGAGAATCAACTCCAGTTGAAAAAAATCTTGACATAACAGACAAAACAAACATAGCTGAACAGAAAAACATGGTCTTCTCATCAACTATAGTTACAAACGGAAGAGCTAAAGCTGTAGCAGTAAGGACAGGAATGAACTCAGAGATAGGAAAGATAGCAGAGATGATCCAGAAAGAAAAGCCTCAGATGACCCCGCTCCAGCATAAGCTGAAAAAATTAGGGGAACTTCTTGGAGGAGCTGCAATAGTTGTTTGTGTAGTTGTTTTCCTTGCAGGGATCCTGTTCGGAAAAGAAGCAGGAGAGATGTTCATAGCAGCGATCTCATTAGCAGTTGCAGCTATCCCAGAAGGGCTTCCTGCTGTAGTAACCATCAGCTTAGCTTTAGGAGTACAGCGTATGGTCAAGCGTCATGCTCTGATAAGAAAGCTTCCCAGTGTAGAAACATTAGGATCAACAACAGTCATCTGCACAGATAAGACAGGAACATTAACTCACAATGAGATGACAGTAAAAAAACTCTTTGTCAACAACAAAATAATAGACATAACTGGCAGCGGCTACAAGTCAGAAGGAGTCTTCTCATATAAAGACAAGATCATCGACACAAAAAACTTTAACCTATTGCTAAAGATCGGAGCGATGTGCAACGATGCAAAGCTTTCTGAAGAAAATGTCATAGGAGATCCTACTGAAGCTGCTTTAATTGTAAGCGCAGCAAAAGCTAACCTTAAATCAGAGCTTCTAACACATGATTCCCCAAGATTAGGAGAGATACAGTTCTCATCAGAAAGAAAACGTATGTCAACACAGCATTCTATAGAAGGTAAAAAGACAATATTCACAAAAGGAGCTCCTGACATAATCCTGGAGCTATGCGACAGGATCCTAGAAGATGGGCATGTAAGAAGGATAACAAGAGAAGACAAGAAAAAGATATTAGAGACAAACGAAAACTTTGCTTCAGAAGCACTAAGAGTTCTCGGCTTTGCATACAAGCAGAGCGATAAGCTTGAAGAAAAAGACCTTATCTTTGTAGGGCTTCAGGCTATGATAGATCCGCCAAGAGAAGAAGCTAAAGAATCCATAGCAAAATGCAGCAGTGCTGGTATTAAAGTCATCATGATCACAGGAGACTACAAGAAGACAGCTGAAGCTATAGGAAAAGAGCTTGGACTAGAAGGAAGAGCGATAGACGGCCACGAGCTAGAGTCCATAGAACATCTTGATGAACACATAGATAATATCTCTATATACGCAAGAGTCGATCCAAAACATAAATTACAGATTGTTGAAGCTCTGAAAAGAAAAGGATATGTTGTTGCTATGACAGGAGATGGAGTTAACGATGCTCCAGCTCTAAAAAAAGCAGACATCGGAATTTCGATGGGGATCTCAGGAACAGATGTTGCAAAAGAAGCGTCTGAGATGATACTTACAGATGATAATTTCACTTCTATAGTAAACGCTGTAGAAGAAGGCAGAGGCATCTACGACAACATAAAAAAATTCGTTGAATATCTTTTATCAAGCAACTTAGGAGAAGTTCTCACAGTATTTGTAGCTATAATCTTAGGCATGCCCCTTCCATTAGTAGCTATCCAGATCCTTTGGATAAATCTTCTCACAGACGGCCTTCCAGCTCTCGCATTAGGAGTTGACCCTGCTGATCCTAACATAATGAACAGAAAGCCAAGAAAAAAAGAAGAAAGGATATTATCAAGATTCATAATAAGAAGGATGATCTTCATAGGAATCATAATGATGGTTGGAACACTGATCGTCTTCAGACTATACGATCCAACTAACAATCTCATAAAAGCTCAGACAATGGCATTTACAACATTGATGATGTTCCAGATGTTCAATGTCCTCAACTGCCGTTCAGAAAACACATCGCTGTTCAAGATAGGTGTATTCTCAAACATGAAGCTTATCATAGCTATGGCGATCTCAATAGCACTTCAGTTCGCAGTCATATACATCCCTGTACTGTCAAAAACTTTCGGCACAACTGCCTTATCAGGCATTGAATGGCTTTATGCAGTATTGGTAGCATCATCAGTCCTGATCTATGGAGAATTAGACAAATTGATAAGAAGTAGGAAAAGCATAACACCAAGCGAAGTCAAAGAAAAAACATCAGAAAACAAATAAATCTGAGACACATCAAAAAAGAAGCAAACGAAGCGTGTTATGCAAAAAAAGAGGCAAAATAAGATGGAAGAAAGATCACAGCATGGAATGTATTTCATAATGCTTATACTGCTGATGGTCTCAGTATTCATACTTTCAACTCCATTAGTGCTCTTCTATGTGTCAGCTCCAAACATGGCAAACTATTTCATAACAGCGATAATCGCATACCTGTTCGGCCATCTGTCAGCAAGATTCATAGAAAAGATAACACATAAAGAGAAAAAAGAAGTTTTAGCAGGAACTATAATCCCTTTGCCGACAGTCATTGGCATCTCTGTATTTTTAGTCATAGCAGACCAGATCGGTAAACTCACAACATTAAGCTCGATATACACAAGCATAATCTACTTTGTCTGCTTCAACATACCTTTCCTCATATACTTCTATGAGCATGAAAGGCACAAGCATCATCTCGTAGGGCTTTTCTTTGCTCCTATGTTCTTAGCTTTAGTATACACATTCACATTTATGATATCAACAATCTTAGCATCATACTCAATAACTCCTATATTGGCAGAAACAGCATCCTCAGGAACAGAATACACAGAAGTTTCCAAGTTCGTAGAAAGCTGCCTAAAGATAACTGCAGAACAAAGATTAAAGCAAGGATATCTAAGCAAAGCTGACATGGAATCCTACATAGACATAAACATACACAGTTGCATCAACAACTTCAAAGCATTTAACACACAGGACTACACCATAGAAGCAGGAGACTTCATATCAGACATTACGATAGGAAACACGACTGTAGGTGTAAAGGCCTTTTATCCGCTAACAATCAAACAAGGAACAAAGACAAAACAAATCTCAGAATTCCAGCTTATTCTTGAGAAAGAGGTGCAACGATGATAAAGATAATACATGAAAGGGAAAAATGCATCGGCTGCGGTGCCTGCACTGCTGCCTGCGACAACTGGGAGATGGCTGACGACGGAAAATCAAAGCCAAAAAAGACAGAGTTAGAAGAAGTCGGCTGTAACCAGGCTGCTGCTGACACATGCCCTGTCCAGTGCATAAAGATTGAAGAATCCAAGTGATAGCTTTGAGAAACAAAAGCCTTGTAGAGTTTGACGAGCTCAAAGAAAACGTGATAAATCACGCATTTATCACGAAAAAGACTCCAAGGATGAACAAAAAAACAAAAGAAGAGGATAATTCTCTTCTTGCTTTCTTTTAAAAGCTTTAAGTAATATTTATAAAATAGTTCTGAACAACAAAAAATTATGGATGAGAAAAAGAAGCAGGATCTGAAAGACGTAGTCAGAGAATGCCCTCTTCTGCACTACTACAAGATCATCAACTCTTTTAGTCCAATAGTCCTGCACAACCTTGATCTTGCTCTTATGAAGAGGTTCACCTCTCCTGATGAATACCAGAACATAAGAGATTTTATTCCACAGGAATCAAGAGAAAACCTGGACCTTGCGATAGAACTTGAGCTGGAAAGAAGGAAGTACAGGCCGGAAAATATGGCTCAGATGATCAAAGAGCTAGGAACTCCGATAAGAAAGCCCATGAGCGATAAGACAAGATATGAAAGACACATAGTCACAGGAAAAAGAAGCCACAGGATAAAGCTATCAGATGAAGATGTAGAGTTTGTCGTAGGAAGCATGAAGAACAGGATAGTAAAGACTCATGAGGATCTTCTGGGGCAAAGGCCTGTCTATGCTTCCATGAAATCTTTAGCACATCTAAGGGATCCGACTGAATTCATAAACCATTGTATAAGCAACAGCTTAGTCAGCTCAGTTATCGCAGAATATTTCACAGGGATGAGGTTTAATATAGATTTCATATCAGGAGTCGGAAAAACACTGCTGACACTAGTCTCCTATGAGTTCAACATCGCTACAAATAATGAAAGCCTTTACATAGCAACACCTGGATTCAAGTATGGGGTTGATGAAAGATTTTTGTTAGACTGGAGCAGCAGCCCAACACAGGATGCAGCTCTTTTCGACTACGATGTTGAAAACGTGATAGATAACCCCTATATGATAAAAAACAACGTATTCAAGAAATTCATCCCATCAGGCAGGACCCTGAGCCCCTATGAACCAAAAGACACATTAGATGAAGATATGAAAAAGGTAGAAGATTTTGAGAAGATGCTTTCAGGGGGCATAGAAAGGATCGCTGCTTCATATAAGCCTGAGTACAAAGGAAGATACACAAAAGGAGATAAGACAACAGAACAGGAAGGCTGGTATAGTACAGCAGAATTCGGTAACCTGCTCCACAAGATAACATCAGAAAGAAATATCCTCAGCAGCCAATATTCTCAAAAAGAAGTTGAACTATATCTGAAAATAAGAGTCGCAAACAAGATCGTCCAGAATCTGATCGAAAATCCGGATTATGGTATAAAGCATGAACACACATCAAAACTCATAAGATATATGCAGGACTGGGCTAAAGAAAACCCTGAACTCCAGAAAAGGGTTGACTTTGATGTAACAGGTGAGCTGTTCAAGCTCCTTTGATCTGCAACAGATTTATAAATCAAACTTAATTCTGGATGATAATGAGCGAATTCACAACAGTATGCAAAGAGATCCTTGAAGAGCTTAGAAAAAATAAGATCACTGACCAGTCTAAGTTCAACAAGCTTAAATTAAAGATCATAAGAAAGCATAAAGGATCAAAGATACCTAACAATATAGACATAGCAAGCATCGCAACAAAAGATGACCTAAAAAAGTTCGGAAAACTATTATCGATAAAACCAACAAGAACTCTTTCAGGAGTTGCTCCTGTTGCAGTTATGTCCAGACCCAAAAAATGCCCTCACGGCGCATGTATAATGTGTCCTTCTAATGTTGAATCAAATGTTCCTCAGTCATACACAGGAAAAGAGCCAGCTACAAGACGTGGACTAAGAAACAGATTTGATCCATACATGCAGACATTCAACAGGTTAGAGCAGTTCATAGCAATAGGACATAATCCTGAAAAGATAGAGCTCATAATAATGGGAGGAACATTCCCATCATTCCAAAAAAGATACCAAAAAGACTTTGTAACTTATTGCTTAAAAGCTATGAACGACTTCTCAAATATATTCTTCAGAAAAAACAAGCTTAACTTCAAGAAATTTAAAGAGTTCTTTGAACTGCCGGGAGACATAAACTCAGAAAAGCGTACAAAAAGCATACAAAAGAAGATCCAAGAGCTAAAAAAGAAATCAGAACTAAAACGAGAACAGAAAAGAAACGAATCTGCAACAATAAAATGCATCGGAATAACCATAGAAACCCGTCCAGACTATGGCCTTCTAAAGCACGGCAACTTCATGCTTGAACTCGGCACAACAAGAGTAGAACTCGGAGTCCAGTCTGTATACGATGATGTTCTAGAAAAGATTGAGCGTGGACACACAACAACTGATACAATAAACTCAATACAAACCCTAAAAGACCTGGGCTTCAAGATAAACGCACACTACATGCCAGGACTTCCTGGCGTAAAAAAAGAAGATGACCTTTTAGGCATGCGTATGCTTTTCGAAACTCCTTATTTCCAGCCAGACATGCTAAAAATATACCCTTGCATGGTTGTCCCAAACTCAAAACTTTACAGGATCTGGAAAAAAGGAAAATACAGGCCATTGACAACAAAACAGGCAGCAAAACTCATCGCAGAATTCAAGAAATATGTTCCGGAATACGTTAGGATAATGAGAGTCCAAAGAGATATTCCTACACACATGACTTCTGCCGGCGTTGACATGACCAACCTAAGACAATACATATTCGAAAAACTAAAGCCAAAATGCAGATGCATCCGCTGCAGAGAAGTTGGAAGATCAAAAAAACCAATCAAAGACTACGAACTAAAAACACAATACTACTATGCATCTGGAGGGCATGAATTTTTCATTTCAGCAGAAGCAAACGACTGCATAATCGGTTTCTGCAGGTTAAGATTCCCTTCAACTAAATTAAGAAAAGAGATCACAGAAGAATCTGCTCTCATAAGAGAGCTTCATGTCTATGGAACAGCAACTTCATTAGGGAAAAAAGGAGACATCCAGCATTTAGGCATAGGAAAAGCTCTTCTAAAAGAAGCAGAACGTATCTCAAAAGTCTATTACAAGAACAAGATAGTCATAATCTCAGGAATCGGAGTAAGAAACTACTACAAAAAAATAGGATATAAATTACAAGGGCCTTATATGACAAAAAAGATCTAGTGGCCATTATTCATGGCGCTTTTCTTCATCTTAGACTCAATCTTCAAAAGCTTTGTAGCCCTATAATATTCAAAAGCCCCTGATTTCTCTCCTGTAATTTCTATATAGGCATCTTTCTTCAGATCCCTTATCACCCAGTCAGCCTTGACCAGACCTAGCCTGTCAGCCAGCCTTGTAGCGCTCAAATAAGAATTATTAAGAAAAAGGTTCTTCGCATCAGAGATTGTATTCATATTTGGATTATAGCTGCTTTCATTCTTTAGCGCTTTTCTTAAAAGCGCAATATCTGGATCTACTGAAGGAACTCTTCCAGTTGAAAAATAACTTTCCACAGGCAATATGATATCCTGATAAAATCTTCTTCCTTTTGAGCTCAGCCTAAATTTTTTAGAGACTTGTGATTTATTGACCTGACATATTATCCCTCTGTCTTCAAGATTAGCCATAAAACTGTTTACAGTTTTCACATTTAATTTAGGAAATAAAGAAGCAGCATCTTTCCTTGTAAACTCAGCGCCAAAAGGTATGTATTTCTTCATCTTCTTCACCCTCTCATTATACTGAGGATACATGCCGTCTGTCTGTTCTGCAAATTCAGTAGCCTTTTCAGTAAAAGAGTATCTGGCTCTTCTATCCTCTGTCCCAAGATAAGGAGCTACAATAAGCTTTGCCTTTGCAAGAGGTCTTGCATGAAAATAGAAATTATCATATTTAACAGGAGTACTTTCGACTATCTCGTTTATCATGCTGTTTTTATCAGCCAATAATTTCAATATCTCCCACCGTGTAACATTATGCTTTTTCCCCTCATCACTAAAGGCCTTTCCTATAGAAGCCTTATAATCAAATCCGTTCTTGACACTCGCCTGGACTATGTACTGCATCAGCTCTTGAATCTTAGGGTCCTGCACAAAAGAGTAATACCAGCTTTTCCTGTTAAAAGGTTCATCTGCTGAATGTATCTCTTCTCCATCCTCAATACCCAGTATATTCAGTTCAACAAGATTATCTAAGGTTCTTGCAAGACCCTTAGGTGTAATAGAATGTTTTGGGTTTAAAGCAGCTAGCATCCTTGTAAGATCAGACATAGATGCCTTTCCAAAACCATAGTTTCTCTTCAAAAGAGCGCTCTCAAAAACACCCTCATTCTTGCTTACAATCTCATTATTAAGAAAATATCCGCATACAGCTAAAGCTGTAAAATCATTTACAAAAAGTAGATCTTCTATTTTCATACAAGCTGGTAAGGCATAAAATCTTAAATGCTTTTCCATTTCTATTTATAACCAAAACATATATTAACTAACCTCTCCCTCTAAGCATTATGAAGAAAAAAGTATCTGAACTGAATGAATCAGACCTAAAGCCAAAATTCGTAGAGAGATATAAGTCTATATGCCCAAACTACGACGAATTCATTAAATGGTCATTCGAATTTCTAAGGCGTTCGATAAGAATAAACACCCTAAAAGCTTCAGTAAAAGACATAAGAGAGAGGATCGAAAAAAAAGGCTGGACTCTAACACCGATTCCCTGGTGTAAAGAAGGGTTCTGGATAGAAGGAGAGCGCAGAGATGTAGGAAATCTTTCAGAACACACCCTGGGATATATCTACATCCAGGAGGCTGCTTCCATGATCCCTCCTATTGTCCTTGACCCAAAGCCTGGAGAAAAAGTATTGGACATGTGCGCAGCACCAGGATCAAAAGCATCACAGATAGCACAGTACATGAAGAACAAAGGAGTTCTTATAGCAAACGACTACAAAGGAGAAAGGATCGCTGCACTAGGCATTAACATCCAGAGGATGGGCATCAGCAACACAATAATAACTTTGATGCAGGGCCAGTGGTTCAAAAACTTAGAGTTCGACAGGATTCTTGTAGACGCTCCTTGTTCTGGAACAGGCACTATAAGAAAATCATACAAGACTATTAACATCTGGAATCCGACGATGATCAAAAGATTAGCCGGCATCCAAAAACAAATAATCACAACTGCTTTCAAGATGCTGAAAAAAGGTGGAACTTTAGTATACTCTACATGCTCTTTAGAGCCAGAAGAAGACGAAGCAGTCGTTGACCATCTGCTCTCACAATTCAAAGATGCAAAACTGCAAGACATCAACTTAAAATTAAAAAGATCTCCTGCAATAACAGAATTTGAAGATAAAAAATACAGTCCAGAAGTGAAGAAATGCCTGCGATTATGGCCTCAAGACAACGACACAGAAGGTTTTTTCGTCGCAAAAGTGAAGAAAGTATGAATACGACAAAAAACTTAGGAACGAGCTCTGGCGAGTGACGTAGCTTTTTCGTCGCAAAAGTGAAGAAAGTATAAAAGCTTATAAACAACTCCTGATTAACACAATAAAGGTGATAGTTCTATTCGGAATTCAATATGGTAAGTGTAGTCCTGATGGCTGGTCAGCAGCCTATAACAAAAGAATACAGGGAGATGATCGAAAGAGACTACAGAGAGCACTATCATTACAAGCATGATTCTTACAAGCCATTAAAAGAGTTCAGGGCAAGGGTTGACAGAAAGACATTTACCCAAAAGCCTTTGATACAGTTCACCATGGAGAAACTAGAAAACGCAGATTCTGTAGATGATATTGTAATAGTAGGAGACCAGGAAAAATTAGAAGAAAGGCTTGATCCATTCATAGCAACATCAAGAAAAAGATACAAAATAATCAATCAGTACGAACCTCTTGAAGATCATGTTCTGCACGAATTCAATGTAGAAAGAAAAAACGCAGAACAGACGTCTATCTGTGCTAATGGATTAAGAGGATACATCAGCACAGAAGCATACAAGAACAACGACTACGCATTATTCATGGCATCTGACTCACCAGGAACATCAACAGAATGCATAGATGAGTTCATAAGAAACGCAGCAGAATATATTCCAGGATCAGGTATTGTCTTTCCTTTCGCAAACATGAAAGAGCTTCCTAAATGGCGTCACGCATTCCACAGGAAATACCTCTTCTTGATCAACGATACAAAACATAAATTTAAAGACGGCTTCAGGACAATATTCACAAAAAGAGACGGCTACAGGATCTCATCTATGCTTCTCGCAGATCCAAAAAGATTAGACTTAAATCTCATAAACACGTGCTACAGCTTAAGGAAGATGCTTTCTCCTATGGTTCAGGAAAGTACTATGGAGAATCTGAAAAAATACCCCCAGTTTGATGCACCAAGCCTTCTTACAAGATACTTAAGCGGAAAGCTTTCCATAAAAGAAGGAGCAGGGATCCTGTCAAAGATGCTCTGCAGAGATAACTCAAAACTCACTATACTTCCGATCAGGCATTCAGACTCAAGTATCGACTACGATGGAACTATAGAAGATGAAGGCATGATAGATGACTTATTGAACGGAGAGCACAAAAGTTGGTTAGATAAGCTCAGTAGATTGGTCAAAAGAGCAGCAAGATTCCAGCTCGACCTAAAGCCTTTCCCAGAACCAGAATTATCCTATTAAATACAAAAGGTTTTTAAATAAAAACATTACTTTCTCAACTGAGGTGTTCAAATATGGTTAGAGTAGCAATCAATGGTTTTGGCCGTATCGGACGTATGGTCCTGAAGGCTGGTTTTAAGAATAAAGACATAGAGTTCGTAGCTATAAATGATCTTACAGATACAAAAACACTGGCTAATCTGTTAAAATATGATTCTGTGCATGGAAAATTCCCTGCTGATGTAGAAGCTAAAGACGACGCTTTGATTGTCGGAGGCAAAGAGATAAAGGTCTCAGCAGAAAAAGACCCTGAAAAGCTTCCTTGGAAAAAACTAAAGATAGATGTAGTCATCGAATCAACAGGATTCTTCACAAAAAAAGAGCTTGCTTCAAAACACATAACAGCTGGAGCAAAGAAAGTAATAATCTCTGCACCAGCAAAAGGAGATGACCCAGTCAGCACAATAGTCATCGGAGTAAATGACAAGAACTACAGTCAAAAAGACGACGTAATCTCAACTGCATCATGCACAACAAACTGCTTGACACCTGTAGTAAGAGTTCTTGAAGACAGGTTCGGAATAAAGCGTGGATTCATGAACACTGTACACGCATACACCGGAGACCAAAGGATACTTGATACTCCTCACAAAGACCTTAGAAGATCAAGAGCAGCTGCAGTAAATATTATCCCAACATCAACTGGAGCTACAAAAGCAACTGCTTTAGCTGTCCCTGAGATGAAAGACAAGATGGACGGAATGTCAGTAAGAGTTCCTGTACCCTGCGGCAGCCTGACAGACTTCATAGTTGAGCTTAACAGGGATGTAACAGCTGAAGAGATAAACGAAGCTATGGAATCAGCTTCAAAAGGATACCTCAAAGGAGTCCTTGAATACTCAGAAGAAGATCTTGTATCTACAGACATCTTAGGAAACCCTGCATCATCCATCTTCGACTCAAAGCTTACAAAAGTTATTGGCGGAAAAGGAAACTTTGTTAGAGTTGTAGCGTGGTATGACAATGAATGGGGTTATTCCAACAGGATGATCGATATGGTCAGGATGATCGCAAAGCAAAAATGAGTCTTTTCACTCTAAAGGATTTCCACATAACCAATAAGAAAGTTCTTGTAAGGGTAGACTTCAATGTTCCCTTAAATGAAAAAGGCCTGGTTCTAAATGACAGCAGGATAAGAAAATCACTAGACACCTTAAACTACTTGATAAAACATAAAGCAAGGATCATCCTGATGTCTCATCTTGGAAGGCCAAAAGGAAAAGTAATCCCTAAGCTAAAGATGAACAAGGTTGCAGAAAGATTAAGTGAGATCCTAAAAAAAGATGTGATGAAATTCCACGACACTGTAGGTCCTGGCATGGTAAAAAATACCCATAAGCTTGCAGCAGGAGACATAATGCTCTTAGAAAACTTAAGGTTCTATGAAGAAGAGACAAAAGACAGCAAAGCATTTGCAAAAGAATTAGCAAGCTTAGCAGACTTCTATGTGAATGATGCATTCGGAGCATCCCACAGGGCACATTCATCTGTACACGCGATAACAAGATACATACCGGGCTGCGCAGGCCCATTGCTGGAGAAAGAGATAAACACACTTACACTACTACTACAAGAACCAAAAAAGCCTTTCATCGTAATTCTTGGAGGAGCAAAGGTTTCAGACAAGATCGGAGTAATAAACAACCTCCTGAAAAAAGCAGACAAGATCCTTATCGGCGGAGCTATGATGTACACATTCCTGAAAGCAAAAGGATTAGACACTGGGCTTTCAAAAGTAGAAGATGACCAATTAAAGCTTGCAAAAAAACTTCTAAAGAACAAAAAAATAATCCTGCCAACTGATTGCATAATCGCAGACAGGTTTGATGAAGATGCAAAAGCAGATTCTGTAAAAGTTGAACACATAGAATCAAACTGGTTAGGCTTAGACATAGGCCCGCAAACTATCAAGGACTTCAAAAAAATAATAAAAGAAGCATCAACTGTTTTCTGGAACGGACCTATGGGTGTTTTTGAATTCAAAAAATTTGCAAAAGGGACAGATGAGATAGCAAAAGCAGTTGCAGCATCAAAAGCAAAAACAATAATCGGAGGCGGTGAAAGCGTAGAAGCATTGGAAAAACTAAAGCTGGACCACAAGATAGACCATGTCTCTACAGGCGGAGGAGCAGCATTAGAATTCTTAGAAGGAAAGACCCTCCCTGCAATAGAAGCATTAGAAGACTCCTACAAGCGTTTTAAGGACGAAATATAACATTTACTACTTCTAGATAACAACAAAACCAAAAACTTTATATATTAGTTCTGCCTAAGACCTATAAGCTTTAGATAATTTTAGCTAAAATTGGTGTTCTAGATAGAAGGTGTTTGGGTAATAGTTACAGCTGTAAACTCGGAGATAAAATGCTGCCAAGAGACTATAACCCAATGACAGAAGACAGAGCTATTGGTAATTCTCACGCTTATGATGCTAAAGGGCTTTTAGGCAGATTATATGACGCAGGAAAAAGTATTCTAAAAGGAGCATGGGAACATAAAAAAGAGCTAGGAACTACTGCAGCCTTAGTCATTGCAGCCAATGTTGACGGCGCTCCAAACCAGAACACAGCAACTGCTCAAAAACCAAAACAGGCAATAATCCAGGACGCTGGAGAAAAATATCTGAAAAGCCTGAGCAAAGCAAGACAGGCAGAGATAACAAAACTTAATGATCATAGTGTTGAAGTTCTTATCGGCCCGGACGGAGAAAAAGTTACTTGTTCTATCGAAAATGCTGTAAAAAGCATCAAAGGAACTCTTCCAGAAGAAGCTTATATCGGAGACACAAAGATCTATCTCCAGTCAGACAAAAGATACACATGGGATGAGGAAGGCCACAAAGATGTTAAGCTTACATCTGAATTTGTAGAGGAAGAAGGAGGATTAGTCGTTTCTATTGGAAAAGAAAGCAACGAGGTTCAGGACATGATCAATAATGTGATGGACCAGACAAAGCAGGCTTACAGCCAGAGGATGCTGCGGACAAAAGCAAAATATGATTCACTTAAGACAGATGTAAGAGAAGCTATCATAAAAGATGAAGAGAAAAAAGGAGAGAAGATCGAAGGATATTTCCCTCCTGAAAAAGATGACATGACTGTCCTTGATGATTTTAATGTTCACAAGATCCTAAGCAAAAATATAGTGACAGACTCAGCAGGCATGGAAGCATTGAAAAAGCTTAACCATGCAGGAACTGCAACATTCATCGACGGAGATGAAGCCAGGATCGCAGTATACAGGTACAGCATAGATAACGGAAAATACAGCAAGAGAGCTATGATCAGTCTGTCAGAAAAAGATGCTGAAGAAGTAAGGAAGATAATCGAATATGGGGAAGATTACAGAAGATTTACTCAGGAAAAAGATGATGAGTTAAGCACGATTCTGGAAGAAGCAAATAAGAATTCAGAACTCCCGGCAACAGAAGCTGATGAGAAGAAAAAAGTATTTGGGAAAGCTATCAAAGATCTTAACACCCTGAAAGATACATACAAAAGTTCTGATTTCTCAGCTGAAAAAGAAGTTGTTGAGACTGTATCATCAATTGAAAAGAATATCGAAAACTACAAGGAGTTCCAGTCAAAAGCTGACTTCGACGAGATAGAGCACTATTTTAAGAATGCTCAGGAAGCTTTAAAGGAAGGAAAGCTCGGAAAAGCTAAAGGCCAGAACAATCTTGCCATGTGGGCAGCATATTCATTCTTGATGGAAAACCAGGGCAAAGATATAGACAGAGAAATAATAGAAGCTACAAAAGTTGATACGACAAGAAATCAGAGAGAAGGATGGTCAGAAGAAGGGGTAAAAGTATACGAGAAAAATCTTGACAAAGAAGAGTTATCAGAGATATTCATAGATCCAGAAGGAAATTTCGTAAAATTAAGCTCAGGTATTGATTCATCTAAATACCATATAACATTTGAAAAAGCACTAAAGGTTGTAATAGGAGATGGAGCACTTCCTGATACAGCATACTACATCGGAGATGAAGACATACTCACAGAAGTCTTCAAAGGAAAAGATGAAAAGTATTTCTTCGACAGAGAAGGAAAAGAGCCTGTCGATCTTAACAACATGCTTCCTAATGACGACGGAGAGATAACAGTAGCTCCTAGGCCGTTTGACAGGGGAGAGAATAAAAGAACACAGAAAGTTGCTGTTCCAAAACAGTATAATATTAGAGACCTTATAACGATGGTCACAAGACAGAACCATTCTATCGATAAGAAGATCACAGAAAAAGCACGTAACAGGGTAGAAGAGCTGAGAAAAGATAAGAAATTCGAAGCTGCTAAATATCTTAACGAAAAGATCCAGGAGCTTAATCCTGAAAACAGGGCAGACAAAAGAGCAAACAAGAAGATCAGGTCAGAATTCGCAAGACAGGTCTACAAAGAAGGGAAGGCGCTAGAAAAAGCCGGAGATACTGAAGCTGCTTTCGAAAAATACCAGAAAGCTGCTGAACTAAGGCCTGACATAGATACATACAGCTCAAAGTTCGGAAAGCTTGCAAAAGAAAAAGCAGAAGCTGTAAACAAAAGCATAGAAGAGAAGAAAAGGTCAGATGTTGGCCATCTTATAGAAAAATACGAGCAGATGGCAGAGCATTCATCAACATCAGAGATAAGGGATTCTCTTGGAAGAGACATATCAAACTTGCTTATTGCAGAAGCCGGACAGCTTATCAACAAAGAGAAATATGAAAAAGCTGGACACAAGATAACTGAAGCAAAAAAATACAATGCAGATGAAACACAGCTGAAAAAGACCGGAGAAGAGATAAACTCAAGCCTTGAAGACAGCAAGAAAAATGACAAGCTGAAGAAGATAGCTAAAAAAGAGAAAGAAAAGCTTGAAAAGAACAAACAGCTGTTCTTGGAAGGAAAGGTCGAGAAAGCTGCAAAAAGATTCAGGCAGCAGCAGGCTAGATTTGAAGAGATCAAAGCAGATTATCCTACATTCTTCGCAGAAACAGATCTTGCACCTGTAGAGAAAGAAAATCTGTCACATTATAATCAATTTATCAATCCGGTAAGCTCAGAATTTGCTGAAAACAAAAACCCTATCGCAAAAGCTATGAGCGGACTTGCAAAAGGGACAGGAATATTGCTTGCAGGAGAATTTTATGATCAGGAGACTGGAAGATTCAGTCTTGCAAATTTCAAAAAACATCCTGTAAGGACAACTGCTACAGCTCTTACTAAAGCTGCTATAATCGCAGGCGCTGTCTACTACAATTTCTTCTACGAATCACCAGAAGAAAGAGATAGAAGGCTTTACGAAGAGCACAACGACAGCTCACCTTCAACACCTAGTGACAATCAGACAGATCTGGACGGCAGTGGAGATGGAGAGACAGATACAGGATCACCAGACACACCTATAGAATCAGAACAGGATGAGAACTACTAAGATGAAGTACGCAACCTTAACACAAAAGATTGGATATATGAAAGACAGGATTTGTGACTATGCTAGAGACATGTACGGATCTATTAAGCCAAAAGAAGTTGCTGTAGTTCCAGTCAAAAATAATCAGCCAAGAACATCAGGAATGAAGAAAGCTGGAATATTATCACTTATCGCACTATATATAGGTTTGAATTTCTCTGCCTGCAGCAAAGAAGCAAATCCTATGATCTCAACAGATAAGCCTAAGCCTAAACCAAAATCAAGCATTTCACTGTCAAAGATACTAAAAGACGGAAAAGATGCGATTGCAAGAGTATTTGCAGAAAAAGATGGTTTCGCAAGATACACGATAAAAAGGCCAGGAGGAACTCTTGTAAGGTCAGACTCAGGATATGTTACAGGAGGAGATACAACAAGATTCACAGAAACAGGCCTTGCTCCAGGAGATTATGAATGGGAAGTAAAAAGCCAAAACTCACAGAGCAGAATATTCGCTATAACAGAAGGAAGCCAGCCTTCAGCAGTTCAGGACAGCCTGCCAAACACAAATGAAGGTACTGACTCAGCAGATGTCCCGATAACACCTCCTGATACATCAGGAACACCGGACGATACAATACCGATCCCGATAACACCACCAGACACGTTGCCTGACACAGAACCAGATCCAGGACAGGATGACGATTACTAAAATGAAGATAAATAAACTAACATGGATACTAGGACTTATGATGATCTTAGTAGTTGCTGCTCCGGCAACAGCTATCTTATTTGAGACTTATGCTAGAGATCTGGAGACTAATGAGCCTATTCCATCAACAATCAATGTTGGAGGAGTTTCAAAATACTCAGGAGGAAGAGATGACAAGGTAACATTTGTACTTGATACAGACCTGGTATATGATACAACATATTCATCTCCAGGATATAAGCCAGACACAGATCCTGTATTCTTCGACGATGATCTGTATTATTGTCAAAAAGGAACAGACTGTAATGGTCTAACTTATGGAAATTTCAGGACAGACTGTGAATGGAAAGCAAGCAAAAGATGGGAATGCAGAGTTTCTGATAAAAAAGGAAACAGCATAGTGTTCTTATATTTCGGAAAAGTTGGAGATTATTACAAAGTAGGAAGAGTCAACTGGATCAAACAGAACTATGATCCAACAATAGAGCCTATAAGCGATGTAACTGTAAGCGAGACAGAAGAGGTATCTATACAGGCAGTCGCTTCTGATCCAACAGGAGACACAATACATTACTCCTTTGCTTATGTTACAGGACCAACAGGTCCAAATATGACAACCATGCCTGGCGCATCAATCGATTCAGATGGTCTTTTCACATGGCAGACAGGATATGAAGACGAAGGAACATATGATGTTACTATATATGCTCACGACGCTTATACAAGTGTCTCAAGTTCATTCACTATAACAGTAGAAAAGACAAACAGGGCTCCTGACGTGACAGACCCTTCAATAGCAACACTTTCATATAATACAGAAGATTCAATAATCTGTGTTCCTGGAACAGGATCAGACCCAGACACAGAAGATGTCGCAGGATTACAATCCTCATACAGATGGTATTTTGATGATACAGAAGTAAGCGGACAGACATCAGACATCTTAGACTGCGGATCAGTTTCTGGATGTGATAAAGATGTAGATGTAAAATGTTCACAACAAGTAACTGACGGAGATCTAAGCTCTGCAGAAAAATTCTCAAATGAAGTAACAATAGTTAATACTGCTCCTATCATAAGCTCAGTATCGATAACAGATCCTGCTTATACAGATGATACACTAACATGTACTCCATCAGGATGGACTGATGCAGATGGAGATACAGAAGATTATACTTATGAATGGCAGTTCGACAGCACAACTGTCAACGACCAGACAGCTGCTACACTAGATTGCAGCTCAGTTTCAGGATGTGATAAAGCAGTTGAAGTAACTTGCATCGCAACACCAACTGACGGAACTGACTCAGGAACATCACAATCAGATTCAGTTACAATAACAAATACAGCACCTTCAATAACAAGTGCAACAATCACAGATCCTGTTTATACAGACTCAACAATCTCATGCACTCCTGCTGGATGGAATGATATCGATGGAGATACAGAAGGGTATGATTATGAATGGCAGTTTGACGGAACAAGAGTAGACAGTCAGACAGCTGCAACACTAGACTGTGATTCAGTTTCAGGATGTGATAGAGACGTAGATGTAACATGTATAATCACACCAAATGATGGAGAAACAAATGGCACTTCACAAAGTGACACAGTAACTGTTTCAAACACAGCACCTTCAATAACTTCTGTCTCAGTAACAGATCCTGCATACACAGATGATACAATCACATGCACACCTGCTGGATGGAATGATATCGATGGAGATACAGAAGGATATGATTATGAATGGCAGTTTGACGGAACAAGAGTTGACAGTCAGACAGCTGCTACACTAGACTGTGATTCAGTCTCAGGATGTGATAAAGACGTTGCAGTAACTTGCATCGCAACACCAACTGACGGAACTGACTCAGGAACATCACAATCAGATTCAGTAACTATACTAAACACTGCACCATCAATAACTGATGTTAGTGTTACAGATCCTGCTTATACAAACACAACTATTACATGCACTCCAGGCGGATGGAATGACATAGATGGTGATTCAGCAGGATACAGCTACGCTTGGTTCAATAACGACGATATCATAAACGGAGAGACATCAAGCACATTAGCAGATTCAAATTTTGTAAAAACTGAAACAATCACATGCCAGGTAACACCTGATGATGGAGATGACACAGGAATTCCACTTAACGATTCAGTTACAATATTAAATACTGCTCCATATTTAACAGCAAATCCAATACTAAACACAACATCACCATATACAAACGATATTTTGATGTGTAACTCAGGAACATATTATGATGAAGATGGAGATTCAGAAGCAGCATCATATTACAGATGGTTTGAAAATAGCGTAGAGATCACAGGAGAAGATACAAACACACTAGATCTATCACTTCCAGGACTAGATAAGACAGATGTAATCAACTGTGAGCAAAAAGTTTCTGACGGAACTGAAAACTCAACATGGTATCAGTCAGACAGCGCAACTATACTGAACTCCGCTCCGGTATTCGACCACGCATTAGCTAACCAGACAATCGATGAAGATACAACATTCTCATATGATATAAACGCTTCAGATATAGATTTAGACACATTAACATATTCAGTAAATGATACAGATTTCAATATTGATGCAAACGGAGTACTAAGCTGGACAACTGTTGCAGATTGGTTTGGAACAATTCCCCTAACAATCACAGTTTCAGACGGAGAAGTTGACACAACTGCTCAGATGAGCGTAATAGTAAATCCAGTAAATGATATACCTTATCTTGTTAGCCCTATACAAAATATAACTTGGCCTGAAGATACAGTAGACACATCATTAAACATTTCACAGCATTTCGCTGACGTTGACCTGGACATATTAGGATACACATCAACAACACCTGCTAACGTAGCTGTTTCAATCGACAACAGCACAGGAATTGTAACTTTAACACCTGCAGGAAACTATACGGGGATCAACTACATAATATTCACAGCTTCAGACGGAATAAACTCAACTGTAAGCAATAATGTAACTTTAAACATAACACCAGTTAATGATGCTCCTAACTTGATCTCAGCAATTCCAGACATGACATGGCCTGAAGACACATCAAACGCAAGCCTTAATGTTTCACAATACTTCACAGACATAGATGGAGACACATTAACATTCACAAGCACATCATCTGCAAACTTCACAATATCGATAAACAGCACATCAGGAATAGTAAATATAACACCTGCTCTGAATTTCTTCGGAACAGAGTCAATCACTTTGACAGCACAAGATCCAAGCAATCTGACTGCTGATTCAAATCCGATATCATTAAACATAACACCAGTCAACGATGTTCCTATTATAACATCAACACCGACAACTTCAACTCTTGAAGATGCTCTATACAACTACGATGTTGATGCTACAGATGTTGACCAAGATACATTAACATATTCACTTATAGTAAATCCTGCTGGAATGACAATAAACTCCTCAACAGGGCTTATAGCATGGACTCCAACAAACGCAGATGTTGGAAATAATGGAGTTACTGTACAAGTTGATGATGGAAACGGAGGAATAACAACTCAGGGCTATACATTACAGGTAAACAACACAAACGATGCTCCTATAATAAACACAACAACACCTCCTGTAAATGCAACAGAAGATTCACTTTATACTTATGATTTCAATGCATCAGACGATGACATAATCCATGGAGATTCACTTACATGGAGCACAGATCATCCAAATGCAACAATAGATCCGGCAACAGGAGTTTTCACATGGACTCCAGTAAATGATGATGTAGGATCAATCTTAATCACTGTATATGTAAACGATACATCTAACGCACAGGATTCACACACATGGAACTTGACAGTTATAGATTCAAACGACGCACCTATTGCATCAAACATAGTTGCATCACCTGCAACACCATATACAGATGAAGATCTGACATGCTCATTCGATGCAACAGACATAGATCAGGATACATATGTAATATACTCAAACATAACATGGTTCAACGGAACTGCAAATGTAAATACAAATGACACACTAAACTCACCAGTCATGATCGGTGGGCCTTACAACAGTCATCTTGTTATCTCAGAAGTTAACTATGATGACAATGTAGATGATCAGAACGAATATGTAGAATTATTCAATCCAACTTCACAGGACATAGTCATAAACTCATCTTGGGTCATTGGGGATGGAGATGGAAATGACACACTCTGCGATGCTGTGATTCCGCCAGGCGGTCATTATTTGATTGCTGACAATGGTGGGATCTATGCACCTATCGCAGACTGCACAATGGCAACAATAGGAACAGGACTTGCAAACACAGCTGACTCTGCAAGGATCTACGACGCAGACGGAATAATGGTCGACGGAGTAGGCTGGGGTGGAGAAACAGTAGAAGGAACTTCAGCTACAGATGTAACTGATCTTCCAATTGTAAGAACGCCATTCGAATATTTCGACACAGATGATAACTCAGTTGATTTCACAGCTGGAACTAAGAATCCTCAGAGCACATCTAATCCAAAACTAAGCTTAGACAGCTCATTAACAAACAAAGGAGAATCATGGACATGCCAACTTACAATATTTGATAATGAAGGTGGAGTTAACACATACAACTCAACTGCTGCAGTTATACAGAACAGCATACCTTCAGTAACAAACGTAACAATCCTTCCAGACCCTGCTAATGAAGCAGACAACTTAACTGGAACTGGAACTTATACAGACGCAGATAATGATGCCAGCGCTTCAACATTCAGATGGTTCAGGAACGGAGCACTTATCGCAGGAGAAACTACACAATCACTAAATGCAGGAAACTTCTCAGAAGGAGATAATGTAACATTCGAATACACACCGCATGACGGAACAGTAGCTGGAACAACAGTCAACACAACATCATACATATACAGCGTTCCTCCAATCGTAACAATAAATAGCCCTGCTAATAATTCAAACTTCACGTCACAAACATTCGCAATAAACGTTTCAACAAACGAAAACGCAACATGCAGATATGAACTAAGCAACAATGCATCAGGAACAATAACAAGTTCATTTGCACTATCACACATAGGAACTGTTGACACAACAGAAGACGGATCATTCACACTTACAATATACTGTGATGATGAATTAGCTTCAACAGGACAGAGCTCAATAGACATCCTGGTAGATTCAACCTCACCATTAGTTACAATAAATACACCAGTAAGCACTTTATACAGTACATCAACTGTAACACTTAACGCTTCAACTAATGAATTAGCAGACTGCAACTACACAATAAATGGAGGAGCTCAGCAGTCATTATACACAAGCAACACAACAGGAAGCACTCCAGTTGCAATACAGCACGGCAACAACACAATCAACACGTCATGCCAGGATATTTACGGAAACGCAAACAGTTCAGAATCAGTTTCATTCACAGCTGATATAATCGCTCCTGCAAACATAACTGACCTCACTGCAGCTTCAACAGGAGCTGAAGGAGAGATCCAGCTTAACTGGACAGCTCCAGGAGATGACAACATGACAGGAACTGCAGTTTCATACATAATGAAACAGTCAACTTCACCAATAAATAACATTACAGACTTTAACACAGCTAGTTATATAACAGGATCAGAATCAGTAACACCTGCAGCAGCTGGAACAGCAGAAACATTCACAGCTACAGGACTAGTTACAGGACAGGCTTATTATTTCGCAATAATCGCTACAGACGACGTTGGCCATAACAGCTCAGTTGTTATGAACGCTACATCAGCACCAGTCAGCCATGATGTTGCTGTCAATTCAATATCACACAACATAAGCGCAACAGCTTACATTGGAGATTCAGTATTAGTTACAGCAAACGTTTCAAACGAAGGATCATTATCAGAGACAATAAACATTACATTCAAAGAAAACGGAGCATATGTAGACTCACAATCAGTTAACCTAGCTGCTGGAGCATCACAGAACATACAGTTCGCATACAATCCAACAGCTGCTGGAGCTGGAAAAAGCTTAAGTGTTGAAGCAAGCATAACTTCATTAGACTCAAACACAGCAAATAACATGCAGTCAACACCGATCAATATCTGGTCTGTTGCTGATAACTTTGCTTTAACATGGGTTGATCCTGCACTATATCCAGATGCAAACGAAGCTGGTGCAACATTCTATGCCTGGGCTAGGATCGAAAACCTAAATTCAAACGATTTCGACGATCTGACAGTCACAGTAGATACAGATGGCCTGACAATCGCAGACACACAGAACAGTGATACAAGCGCAGCATACACATATTCAACATTCACAGGACTGGATATGCAGACATACTGGTATGAGATAAACTCAGGAGCTGCTGAAAGTAGAGACATCAGCGTAAGCATAGGAAACGCTGCTTATGGTGATGACATAACAATTACAAGAACAGTTACATTCCCATAAAGATTAAATAATCCAAAGATAAAATGATATCAAAGATGCAAAAAACATGGAAAATCGGACTTTTGATGTTCAACCTTATAGTGTTAGCTGGCTTTGCATTAGCTGCATGGCCTGGAGACCTTACATTCACGACTAACACTGCTACAGAAACAGTAGGAAATGAATTTGTAGTCAGGCTGCAGATCTCACCATCAGGCGGTCCGATGGATCCTTTCAGTACTTACAATAATGTATCTATAAACTTTTCATCAAACATATATAACTTATCAGAAGAGCTTTATCAGGATCTGTCAAGCTATGGAAGCGATACTTTCACCTGGCATCTAAACTCAACAGGAACAGGAGCTTCCCAGATCAATGTTAGTGTTGACGGAACTCAGACAACTTTTGCGACAATAACTATCAACGCAGCTGTTGCTAACCCTCAGCTTGTCGCTACAATACCTGCTATAGCTGACAACAGGATAATCGGAAATGCAGAGACAGTTACAGTCCAGATAGACAACACAGGAGCTGGAGATGCTAAAGATATTGTTGGGTATCTAAGCTCACAAAAAGCTGACTTAAACACAACATCATTCTCTATAGCAAACCTTGCTGCAGCTGGTTCAACTACATTTGATGTTCAGCTAACACCATCACAGGCAGGAAACGGAAACCTGTTAGTGGATTTTTCAAGCTATAAAAAATCAGATGACACTTTACTGACATCTGCTCATGGTGATTATGATGCAACTTCTGATACAGAAGCATTCACAGTTAACGGAAATCCTAGCGTAAACCTTCCAGCTAGCATATACATCGGAGATTCAGGAACAAACTCTTTAGACTTAGATGATTATGTAACTGATGCAGATACAGCTTTAGCTGACCTTACATGGAGCTGCGGAGACGATAACGCAAATATCACACTAGACCTTAACGCCATAACTCATCTGTTGAACTTGACAGCAGAGAACGGAAGCTATTCAGGAGTATTGACATGTAATGTAACTGATTCAGTTGTTATGGATACAGACTCGATGATAATTAATGTTCACAGGGTCAACGATCCTCCGACATTCACAAGCACAGCTGTAACTTCAGTATATCTTGGAGATGAATACAGCTATGATGTTGACGCTTCAGACGAAGAAGGAGATACATTCACATTTTCACTTACAACTGCTCCGGATGGCATGATTATAAGCGAAAACAGCGGAGTGATATCATGGACTCCTGCAAGTACTGGAAGCCAAAGTGTAACTGTAAAGGTTGTTGACTCACAATCAAATATTAATCTGCAGTCTTTCACAATAGAAGTTGACGAAAGGCCAGCTTCATCTTCAGGGGGAAGCGGCGGAAAGCCAAAAGCAGCTCAGGAGACTGCTTCATGGCCTGTTATCAACGCAGAGACTCCGGTAACTATGACATTATCAGATGATGAGATTTCAGTAAGCGAGATAGAGATTGCAACTCTTGCTGATGTAAATGATGCATATATAAGGATAGAGAAGACAGATGTTCTTCCTCAGTCAATGCAGGACTCTGCTCCTGACAAGATATACCAGTATTTCCTTATAGTTAATCTAAACATAGATGATGAAGATATTGAAGATGTTAAATTTAGATTTGACGTTCCTATAAACTGGATGAACAGCGAAGGAGTTAGTGCTGATAAGATCGTATTGAAGAGATATCATGAGAACAGATGGAATGACCTTAAAACTTCAATAACAGCTCAGAACTCAAAAAAAGTCAGCTATGAGGCTGTATCACCTGGATTCTCATACTTCGCAGTAGGAGTTGAATCAGGGCTTCAGGAGCTGGCTGAAGAGAAGAAAGAAGAAGTAAAAGAAGAGCAGCCAGCTGAAGAAGATAAGCAGGAAGAGAAGAAAGAACAGCCTGCTGAACAGAAAGAAGAATCTCCAGCTGAAGAGAAAGGACCAGAAGAAGAGCAGCTCGAAGAAGGAGTTACAAAAGAAGAATACTCAAAGCTTCCTTTGATCTTGACAATCACTGCAATAGTTATCGTGATAGCAGCACTGATAATCACAGGCCTTACAGGAAAGAAAAATAAGAAGAACAGGTTCACCAGAATAAAAGAAAGCATAGTTAATTTCTTTGTCGAAGAAGAAAAAGCTCCTAAGAAAAAAGCTAAGAAAAAAAGAAAGTGATCACTTCATCTCTTTTCTAAGATAATCACCTTTATCTAGCACATTCTTTAGAACAACATTATTCTTTTCAGATATATCTCCGACTAGCTTCCCATAGCCAAGATTCTCATCATCTTCGCTCTGCACCAACACCAATCCTTTCTTGACATTGCTCTTTATTATGCCTTTTCCAAAAAGATCCCTTCCGCATAAAAACAACCATTCTGACTTCTTATTTACAAATACCTTCTTCTTAGAACTCTTTGCGATCAGCTCAACTAAAGCAGAACTCGGCTCAAAGTCCTTCCCTTTATTCCTTCCAAGATATAATCCCACGCTAAAAGGATCCAGCTCAACCTTGTCTTTGATCTCGACCAGCTCCTTATCAGCAAGATAGAATTCATCCCCTACCTTGATCACGCCTTTTATCTCATCATCCATGAATTTCTTTACAAATTTTTGCATCATCTTATCTCAAGCTCAATATCCAGAAGATTTCTTACTGAATGCACTACATCTCTCCTTGTCTTTTCAAGATCCATGTCTTTCATCTTATCCTTTAACGTCAATATCTTCATATCAGCCAGCCTTATATCATCTCCCAGTCTGACAAGCTTGTCTTTTAGTCTCTTCTCTTCTGTAACTACTCTCTCAGCAGACTTCAGGTCTCCCTGTATATCTTCTATCTCATCATTTATCCTTTTATATTCCTTTATGAAACTCTTAAGCTCTTCCTTAGTTATCCTCTTTATAGATTCTAAGGTCTTTATCTTTTTCTTATCCTTCAGCTCAATAGATCCGTTCTCTATATTTTTCTTCACATTCTCAAGTATCCCCAGTATCTGCAGCTCTTTATCATCTAAAAGCGCCTTCAAAGGGTACGCAAGATATCCTGCAATCTGCCCTCTTCCGTCCATCGCTATCCTTTCGTACTTCTTCAAAGCAGCATCCAATGGAGAGAATATATTGAACAGCTTGCTCTCCTCTAATCTTTTCTTATCCTTTAGCTCTTTCTCATCCTCTACAAGATCATTATAGTTCCTGTATTCTTCGCTTCCTCTGACTTCAATAAGCTTCTTATCAGTCTGCTCCTTAAGTATCTCAAGAGCTTTCTCCCTCTTCTTTCCATCATCGATCTCTTTTCCTACCTCAGCAGCCATATCCTTTCCTTTCTCTATCTCTTTGATATCTTTCTTTACAGTTCCAAATTCCCTTATCCTTGGATCCATGAAGATCTTCTTTATCCTGCCAACAGCAGAAGAGACATTCTTAAGGTTCTTTCCGACCTCTTCCAGCTCCTTATAATAGAGATGTTGTGTAGCATAGAAGCTTTTCATAGTCGTCTTTGCGATATGGTCAAGCTCTTCATCTATCACCTTGCAGCATCCCGGGATATTAAGATAATCTATATCATCAGGAAACTTTACTCTTCCAAGAAACAGTTTTATCCTTCTGATATAATTAGCCCTATGCCCGTCTACTGTCTGCTTCACCTTTGGCAGCACTTTTAACTTCGGATCAGGCTTAGCATCCTCAAGTGAGCTGAGGTTCTTCTTTATCCCAGAAAGCTCATGCTTTAGCTGCCCTGTCTCTTCCTTTACTTCAGAATTGATATCTTTTATCTCTTCCTTTATCTTAGCGCTGAACCAGTCAAAAAGATCCTCTAATTTTACCTCTTCTTTAACGATCTCCTTTTTCTTGAAGAGATTCTTGATGAAATTTATCATAATCGATCTTATTAAGCCATTATATTTAAAGTTAATTGTAGAAACTATTATATATACCTAAAATACAGCATCGGTTATGAAAAGAAAGCATCAGAAAAAGCCCATAGAACAGCAGAAGATCGCTCTTGAACGGATTAAAGTATTGTTCAAAGAAGCAAAAGCTGCATTCAAAGAATACCCAAAACTTTCAGATAAATATGTAGACAGAGCAAGAAAAATTGCTATGAAATACAAGATTTCTATCCCTTCCAGCCTGAAAAAACAGTTCTGCAAGCACTGCTACTGCTATCTGATGCCTGCTGAAAACTGCACTGTACGCCTCACAAAGCAAAAGATAGTCTATTATTGTAAGAGCTGCAAACACTATGCCAGATACCCATATAATACTGAAATTAAAGCCCGTAGAGCCAGATTATAGCCTTCTCAGACCCCAATAAATAGCCATTTCAGACCTTCTAAAGCCTTAATTCTAACCCTATTTAAACATTTCGTCACCAATAAGTGACTACAAAAACGAAAGATTTATATAGAAGCCATACTTACTCTTTAGTAATAACAGCAAACTAGAGGTGTTGTTTCTCATCCCATCCCCCTCGAGAGCCCTCTAGTAGCTGTTTTTATACTCACAAAGGCGATAAAATATGATACAGATCCAGATTTATGATGTTGAACCAGGTACATTCAAAACATTATTGAATATAGTTAAGGATTTTTTCAAAAGTTTCATCTAAAAGAGGTGTCCAAAAAATGTCAAATCAAAAAGAGGCTGCTGGTCTAAACCAGCTAAAAAATCACATTCTAGACTCAGACATGGAAGATCGTTATGTCACAGACAGTATTCACGATCTTGTAAATGATGTAAGATGGTATTGTACAGCTGAAAACGAACATGAAGCCAGACTAAAACAAAGTGAAGCAGCTATAGATCTTGAAAAGACACCTGATATGGCATCTTCAAAAACAAGAGGAAAAGCCAGAGAAAATCTTACAAATATGTTAAATGAAGCCGGAAAATTAGAAAAAGCATACAGAAAAGACAATATAAAAGGTATCGAAGCTACACTTTCCACGATAGATTTCTTCGCTAGAAATGTACGTATTGAAAATGGAAGATATATGGGATTCAAGCTGCTTGATTTTCCTAACGAAGACCTGGTGGAAATATACAGGTCACAAGAAAGAGAAATAAGTACAGCAATAAAAAACCTGGAAAATATAGCAAACAGCGAGAAAGACCAGGGTAAAAGAGACCCGATCTTAAAAGCTGTAAAAGAATTAGATTCATTCAGATATCAGGTAGACAGGGCAATAGCTGAACCAGATCCTTTCTTCAGGGAACTGAAATCTGTTGCATCAGGACTGTCAGAAAAAGAGGTTGAAAAAGTAACTCCAAAAACACTTATTGACAGTATAAAAGGGTCAAAAAGCCAGGTTGGAGAAAGATACCTTGCTGCTGCAAAAAAGCTTGCATTCCATGCGATAAAAAAAGGCCATAATGTAAGAGCTAAAGTTTTCGCAGATTTCTATCTTGATAATAAAAACGAAAGCATACAGGATCCTTACACTAACGGACTGAAAGAGTGGTCATTTAAAGAAAACCAGAGAATCCCTATAAGATCATTAACTATAGAGGCTTTGCAGAGCATGGACAATCACAGCCTAAACACTGTATATCATAATTTCAGAGCGATAAACTCAATAATCGATAATGGAGGATTACATCCAGAAGTTGAAGAGATGTCTATAAGGGTTCTTTCAGAACTGAATAGTGAAGCGCTTAAAAGATGCGCAGAAAATATAGAAAACGAGCCAGGAAAAGCTTATGACTTCTACAGGCTTTCCAACAAGATGGCTGACGAAGCTGGATTGAACAGATCAGAATTCAATTTCGAAGATGTCGCAAGGGATATCTTAAGAAGCGGTGAAAAATACTCCGGAGCTAACTACAAGGTAATCACAAAGAAAGAAACAGACTACTTGAACTTCTTTGACGCAATAATGAAAGATTACGCACTTCCAGGAGAGCTTATACTTGAGCGTGAAAAGCTAGGAAATTTCACAGCACTAAAGACTGCTGCTCTAACTCATAAGCCAAAAAAAGCAAACGAGATCTACCGTGTCTGTAAAGACTTGCTGGATTTCGGAGAACCATTCTACAGCATGAGCAAGATAAAACATCTAAGGCAGTATTCAAAGAACGGGCACAGGGATAATTTCCACCCTGCAGAATCAAAACTTAAAATTCAGAATCATGACTTAAGAAGCAGGATAACTGCTCAAAAACATTACATGGGTGCGAGGTGATTATGGTGATAGAAAAGATAAAAAATTCATTTTCAAAAGTAAAGAGAGATATCGACGCAATAAAAGTCTCTTTCACAGACTGGGTTCTTTTCCTTAAGAGAAAGAACGAAGCTCTTGAACAGAGAGTTAAAGTATTAGAAAACAGGCTTGCTGAGATTGAACACAAAAAGCAGGTAATAGTGTATTAGGGTGATAACATGTTTGATGAAGATTCAGAAATGATTAACGAGATCAAAGAAGCCAAAAAGCCAAAAGATGACCTAAGGCTTTTGATGAACAGGAAAAACTTCGACAGGTTCGAGCTTGACGATCTTATGAACGAATATTCATAATTTGTTCCAAAACTTTTATATAACCTATTTCTTTTCTTTATTTTATGAACTACGAACTCAACATAGAGAAAGTGATCAGTAAGATAAAGGATAAAAAAGCTAAAACAGTATGTATCCAGCTGCCGGATGGATTAAAGCCAAAAGCTAAAGACATCCAGGAGCAGATAGAATCAAACACAAAAGCAAAAGTTATCATCTGGTCTGGTTCATGCTTTGGAGCATGTGACACACCTACAGAAATCAGCAAACTAGGTATAGATCTCCTTATACAATGGGGCCATTCAAGATGGAAATAGCTTCTTTAGTCGTTGGATTAGGATTATTCTCAGGTGTATTTCTTGCACTTATAGCTCCTGAAGAACTTAAAGCCGGGAAAAAATACTTCATATTGCTAAGAACTGTTTTGTTCGTTGCAATTGTCGCACTATTGGTGTTCTCATACTACAGAATAAACATGATAATTACAATAATCTGCCTTCTCTCATTATTAGACTTATTCCTAAATAAGATCTCAGATATTATAAGATTCGCACTATTAGGATTATTCTTCTACCTAAGCGCACCCCTAAACCAATTGTTCGTACTAATCTCAGTTCTTATCTTCATATATGGACTTCCGGCAGGAACTCTGCTTGCCCATAAGATAATAAAGAAAAAGTGGTATTTTATCATCCTAAGAACATTCATACCTTATCTGACATTCTTACTTATATCTAATGCCTTATTATTCTTTTTTTAAGAAAGCTCATTAACCCTGAGATAATTCCATATCTGGTAGTTCCTCCAGTCTTAACTCTCTTTATATGGACAGACTTCTTCAGATCACCGTCAAATAAAGTATATCCTTTTCCGATATCAAACTTGAAGTGAGCATCACTCCCTCCTAATCCGACAAGATTATGCTTCTTTGCTATCTTAGAAGCACGCACATTCTCAAAAGGCAGTGTCCTTGAATTAAATGTTTCAACACAGCAGTCAACTTTAGAAAAATCCCCTTTGAACTTGTTCCACGGAACTATCCTGCAAGGATGTGCAACACATGCAAAACCTCCCTGCTCTTTGATCTTATCAAGCACAGAAGGAAACTCCCTTTCTTTTATCTCTTCTGTCTGATAATAGACAAGAACATCTCCCAGATTTGTCTTTATCTCTGATCCCACAACAACTTCAAAATCCTTATCCTTATTTAATTTAGAAACTTTCAAAGCCCCTTCCATGGTATTATGATCAGTAACTGCAATCCCATCCAACTCCCTCTTCTTAGCGATCTTCAGTATATCTAAAGGATCAAGACTTGCGCATTTAGAATATTTTGTATGTATATGAAGATCATATCTCATTTTCAATCTCCTTTATTAGTTTTCTTGAAGCTCTGAAATAATCGATTCCAGACAATATAGTTATTATTGTTGCGACAAGCATAGCATGCCATGAATAGTTTAATTCCAAAAGAACAGCTATTATCGCAACAACCTGCGTAACTGTCTTTAATTTGCCCAGGCTGCTTGCCTTAATAACTATCTTTTTCCCAACAGCAACCAGCCTAAGCCCTGTAACTGCAAATTCCCTTGCTATTATCACAAACACCATCCATGCATCAACACTTCCATCAGCAACTAAAAATATAAGAGCAGCACTTACGATCAATTTATCTGCCAAAGGATCTATAAACTTGCCGACAGTTGTAACTTCTTTCCTCTTTCTTGCAAAATAACCGTCCAAAGCATCAGTAAGCATCAAAAAGATAAATATCATCACAGCAACTATCTTCCTGTAGCTTACATCAAGAGTCAGAAATATCGTAAACAAAGGTATAAGAGCTATCCTGAAAAAAGTTATCTTGTTAGCCAAAGTTACCATTTTTCATTCCTTATCTTAAGCCAAAAAGCAGCATGATTCACGATTATATGCAGGAAAAAGTTCATCACCAAAGCTGTTATCATTACATCCAGTCCTGGAAAAAATATAAAGCTTACAAAAAGTAAAGCTCCTATGGTGTAATCTAGTTGATCAAAAGGAATCCACGGTTTTCCAGAATCTATTCCCATTCTCCTCTTAAAGAAACTCTCTACAAGATCCCCTATTATTGCTCCAGAGCCCATCAGGAATCCGAACAGATACCAGTCTGAATAGCCATATACATTGATCCCAAGATCAAGAACAGATTGTACATATGCAACTATCATAGCAAAGACAACAGCAACAATCAATCCCCTATATGTCTTGTTCTTTCCAAACATCGGCTTTCCAGATAATTTCTTATTGAAATCAATAGGAACAGCCAGAAACTTAAAGAATTTCTTGCATATCACAGGAGCCATATTTGCAAAATAAGCAGGCAGCATAAAATAAAAGGTCTTTATTATCAGTTCAATCATATTATCAGCACCGCGACCAATATCCCAATAACTGCTCCAAGAAGGACCTGCAGAGGAGTATGTCCTGTAAGCTCATTAAGCTTTGTCTTCTCTTTTTTCTTATACATCAGGCTTGTAAGCTTATTCAGCAAAGCTGCATGCTTTCCAGACTCTCTTCTCACACCCATAGAATCTCTTACTATAACTATAGCAAACATCAGTGTAACTATAAATAATGTTGTAACTCCTTCCACCAAAAGCACAGAAGCTGTCATCCCGCACACTACAGCTGTATGGGAGCTAGGCATCCCACCCATACCGATAAGCAGCTGCTTTATATCAAATCTCTTATCCTTAAACAAAGTTATCGTTGTCTTGATAAACTGCGAAGCAAACCATGAAACAAAACAGACAATAAAGACTTCATTTGTTATTAGTTGATTTATCATATCCATTTTAATATTCAGCTATTACTGTGCTGCCTCCTTGAACTTTCTCTCCTTTAGAAACCTTCAGATTAACACTCTTAGGTATTATTAAAGTGACCTGACTTCCTAATTTTATCTTTCCTATCCTCTGCCCTTTTACGACTTTCTGCCCTTCCTTGACCCAGCAGTCTATCTTTCTCGCCAAAAAACCTGCTATCTGGATAACTTTTATCTTTCCTATCTCATCATGATTTATCAAAACTTCATTCTTCTCATTGATAAGCCCGTTCTTAACATGGGTCACAGGAAAAAACTTTCCTTTCTCATAACTCACTTTCTCTACCTTTCCTTCAATAGGAGCTCTGTTCACATGGACATCAAGAGGATTCATGAATATAGATATAAGATAGCATCTATCTGCAACATCTTTTGTAAGTGTATATATTTTTCCCAATCCTTTCCTTATCTTTATCCCTCCAGCATCACTTCCATCAATATCCATCACATCTATAACCTTGCCATCAGCAGGACTCACCAACTTTTTTCCTGATGGTATCTCTCTTGCAGGATCCCTGTTAAAGATATATGTATTGAAGAAGTATAGGCATATCAAGATAAACAAAACAGAGTTAACAGCTGTAAACACGATAAATCCCGCTCCCATACCCAAAAATACAGGGTTCTGGTATAAAAAGCTTTCCTCTTTGGAAAGCTATATAAACCCTACTCAAAAACAAGTTAGCATGAACAATAGGACAGAGATAATCAAAGGCAGCATAAACAAGATGATCCTTAAGCTATCAGCTCCTATGATAATAGCCTTCCTTCTTCAGACTTCATTCAACATAGTTGACGGAATATTCGTAGGAAGATTAAGCGCAGAAGCACTTGCAGCTGTATCCATATCATTTCCAGTGATAATATTGATGATAGCTCTTGCTTCTGGGTTAGGCATAGGTACAACTTCAGTCATTGCAAGAAGTATAGGAGCTAAAAACTATAAAAAAGCTAACAACACAGCAGAACATTCCATACTTTTGGCAATATTATTCTCTATGATCTTTACGTTTAGCGGCCTGTTATTTGGAAAACAGCTTTTCAGCCTTATAACAAAAGACTCTAACTTGATTACTTTAGTCCTTCAGTATTCAAACATAATATTCGCAGGAAGCATTATGATGTTCCTTGCATTCATAGGAAACAATATCTTAAGAGGAGAAGGAGATATGAAAGTTCCGATGTATGTGATGGGAGGTTCTGCTATACTAAACATAATCCTTGATCCTATCTTCATATTCACATTAGGCTTTGGGATAAGAGGAGCAGCTATCGCAACAGTCATAGCCAGGACAGCAGGATTCATCGGAGTCTTTGCTTATCTGCTAAAAGGAAGATCAGTGATAAAACTAAACCTAAAATACTTCAGGTTAAACTTCAGGCTGATCAAAGAGATAATCTATATGGGCATGCCAAGCTCAGTCTCGCAGATAATCGGATCACTAAGCCTTTTCTTATTGACAGGGATAATTGCAGCATTCGGAGCAGAAGCTATCGCAGCTTTCGGGATAATATTCAGGGTAGAGGGATTTGCAGTGATGCCTATCATGGGTATGATGACAGCACTGATAACTATAATCGGCCAGAATATAGGTGCAAAAAAGATCAAAAGAGCGAGAAAGATAACATTCAATGCTTCAGCTATCGCAGGAACTTTTGGATTAGTGATGGGAATATTATTTTTTGTATTCTCCGGGCCATTGGCAGCATTGTTCAACAGCAACGTGAATGTGATCAGCTATGTCTCCTCATTCTTCATGATAAATATTGTAACCTATCTTATGTTCGGTATAATAATAGGCATTGTAGCTTCATTCCTCGGAGCAGGAAAACCAATACCTCCATTAACAATCAACACACTAAGATCGATCGTGATAATGGTCCCTCTTGCATACATCCTATCCGCATCCTATGGCCTCACAGGAGTCTGGATCGCAATATTGATATCATCAACAGTCGCATCAATATTAGGCATAATCTGGTTCAGGATCATCGATTTTAAGGCATGACATTCTAGAAAATCACATTATGGATAACAAAAAAATAGAAACATTTAAATAATAGTTAATATAGATAACCAATATGGACTTAAAAAAGATTGAAGGACTTAGGACTATTGAAGAATTATGTGATCTGCTTAGATTGAAAAGGCAGAGTGTATTGAATAAATTATCACAACTTAAGAAACAAGGATATATATCTGTATCTGGAGGAAGAGACCAAAAAAGAATATACAAGATAACAACATACAAGCAGACAAAATCCAGAGGAATGTTTGACATTATCAACAAATACTCAAAGATAAAAGTATTTCCTTCATTTAAGCATGTAGCTCATGGAAAATATGGTATAGAAAATGCACTTATCGATGCGATAAAGCTGAAAAACAGAAGGACATTATTGGCAGCACTATCTTTGTTTAACCATGTAAGAAATTGGAAAAGATTAAGCCTTTTAGCTAAAAAGTATGATATACAGGTAGAGTTGGGCTGCTTATATGACCTAGCAAGAAGGTCCATAAAGACAAGAAGGATGCCTAAGAATATCTATGATTCGTTAAAATCAAAGAAGTCAAGAAAGACTATAAGGATATCACAAGAAAAGTCAGATATGGTAGATAAAGAATGGAATTGCCAGATACCTTTCTCAAGAGGGGATCTTAAGAGGTTAAAAGAATGATTGGAAAACAAGAACAGGATGAATTGTTTGAATTGGTAAGCTCAAAGATAGAAGGAGACATAGTATGTTATGCGTTTGGAGGTACTGCTCTGATGTATTATGGATATAAAGAATCTACAAAAGACATTGATATACTATTTGAAAGAGAAGATGATATGAAAGTATTTATCAAAGCGATAAATGAGCTTGGATTTAAGAAAAGAGCGCTTGCAGGTGTATATGATCAAGACAGGATTGAAAATAAGGATAAGCCATTAATGTTTGAAAGAGGAGACGCCAGATTTGATCTGTTTGTAAAGAATATATTCAGCACAGAGTTTACAGAAGAGATGAAAGACAGGAGCAGAGAAAGGCATGATTTCACAAGGAAAGATTACACGCTTACAGTCATGGTCATTTCAATCGAAGATCTGGTAATCCTTAAATCCGTGACCAACAGAGAGAATGACTACGCAGACATCCAGATGCTCTTAAAAAAATCAGAAGTTGATTGGAGTATTATAGTTGACGAAGCGATAAGACAAAAAGACAGATGGACAATCCTCGATCTTGAAGAGACCATGCAAAGGCTGAAGAAAGACTTCTACATCCCAAAAAAATACTTCGACAAGCTTCACAAATCAATATAAGAAGCAGCACATATAGGTGACTACCTCTAACATTTGTAGTCACCCGACTGGATGGTAAGTTAGTTCTCTGTTTGGCGCTGAAATGGCGTCATTATTCTAAAAAGACCATTGAGGTGAAACCATGAACGATAAAGACGCACTGAAATATATGTTTAAGAAATTAGATGAAGAGCCGATCAAATTATATATTTAACTGATTGTAAAGGTATAGTTTGACCAATCTTCAAACCCATCATAGATCGCTGTTGCATTTACATTGTAGCTTCCTGAAGAAGAAAAATTATGCTCCAGCATTACAAAGATCTCTTCATCTGGCGTAAGGTTAAAAAGCTGATTTGCGCTTATCACAACACCATCATCAGTATCAAAAGTCCAGTTGATGTCTGATAATGCCGCCTGATACTTATTCGTGATCTTAAAGAAGAATACATTATGAGTACTAGCATTATGCAGCAAACTCAAGTCTGATGTATCCACAAGCAAAGCATCAACTGTAATAGACTTACTATCGTAGTAAAATCCGTCTGTAGAAGATGCTTCCGCTGTAAAAGTGCCATATTGAGTATAATTATATTCAACATAGACCATAGCTGCCTCATTTGCTGTAAGATCTATCAGCTCATTTGAATTTATTACAGCATCCCCAGTATCAAGGCTCCAGTTTATCCCAGTAAGATTAGAACTTCCTGTATTTTGTATATAAAATTCAAACACACTCAATGTGCCATTCTGATGAATCTCGCTGAAGTTTGTGATCATAAGATCACCTATATGAACCTCCTCAGTCCTTGAAGCTGAGATATTTCCAGACGTAACATTTAGAGTTACATCAAGATCACCCGCTAAGCTATAGTTATGCCTCAGATATACAAATACATCCTCTCCAGGCTGCAATGCCATGTTTTGATCGCTATAGATCATAGTTCCATCATCAGTATCAAATGCCCAGGAGATATTATCCAAGGTTATATCCCCATCATTCTCTACTACAATCTCAAATATATGATCTGTTCCATCAGAATGTATCAGCTTTATCGAAGTCACATTCAAAGTCTCTCTTCTTGACCTATGGTATGTACTGACCTCTGAGATATTCAGCTTTCCGCTGTCTTCTGAGCTGAATGTTATTGAAATATTGCAATAACCTTCAGCATCTGGAATACAATCAATTATTTCTGAATTTATCTCATCTGCAAATCCAGTTATCATTTCCTCATCACTATAATAACCGCTTGAATTCCAGACTAAAGTACTCCCAACATATATTTTAGGATTTTTTATAGTTCCAAGTATAGTCACATTAGGACTTATCCCTTTAGTCCCATTCGCTAACCCATTGCTCGGAGTAAATTCACATGACCAATTATCTCCAATAGTAAGGTTTTCTTTCCTAATAACTTGGGAGTTGATACCCTGACTAACTCCATTTTTCTTCCAGTCATAAGTTGAATCTTTCTCATTATAGCTCCCAGGGCTTGAAAAAGAATAGTTGCAGAATAGATCATCTCCTGCAGTAGGATTCAAAGGGAGGACCATCATACTCGAAACATTAGGGCTTCTGTCGATTATTACTATTTTGTTCTGCACTGTTTCATCATTTCCTTTGATGTCCTCACTGTGAAATCTCAAGTATGTTGTACCATGACTATAAATGGTAAATTGCGATGAATATACACTATCCGGTGTGCATGTATTATTTGTATCTGTGCAATAATATGTAGTATCACATCCAGAAGCATTTCCAGGCCCTCCATTATCAGTGCAGGAAAATGTTATCCCTACATATTCTGCTGTTGCATTTCCAAAAGCATATCCTGATCCATTCGGAGGTGAAGTGGCATTTGCAGTAGTGTTTGGAGGAGTTAGATCAGCAAAAACATAAGTCAGATTCAGATAAGCAGGATACGAAGGATCTTTTATATCTATTCCAACTCTTGTCTCTTCATTTCCTTCTCCACCCTTAACTCCGATATAGAATCCATATCCGTTGCTTTTATCAGAATTCATCTGCGAAGCAGCTGAAGAGCCAAGCTCAGCTACATTATATTCATCTTCATCTGGAGAAGAATCTGTGTAGTAATTAGTACTGTCCCCTATTGCATCATACAGATCCTCTCTCCCTTGCTGATCACTAGGAGTCCAGTCACTAAGATCTGTCTGGACCATCTTATAAAATTTAACTGTATCCTCAGTACCCTCTTCCTTGTAATCATTCCATGTAAGCTTAACATCTGTTATTTCCCAGGAAGTATTTATATCATCAAGAGACCAGTTCATATATCCTCTGCAGTATTTAGAGCCGCTATAATCATGTCCTACCTTAAATCCAGTCTCAGTATAATATCCATAATAATAGTTATCTGTATGTCTTCGTTTTACATAGCCTGTAGTCTCTGAAATATCATCAATATCCAGATCTACTGAAGGGTCTATATAGCTAAGGTCATCACCTGAAAACTCAACTTTATCATCTGAGAGATTAACTGTCAGGTTTTGTAGATAAACAGCATCATTGAAGCTTATCCTCTGCTCACCGCAGATAAGGTCAAAGCCTCTCTTTATACAGTCAACATTCTCTGTCACTACATCATAACCAACTGCTTCTGGCTGTTTTGATTTACTGAGGTTATGGGTGTAGTAATAGCTTCCTCTTTCTTTTTTTATTTTTGTTTTAAACTTAAGATTGTTCTTTTCTTCCTGGGAAAGAGATTTCAAAAACTTCTTATTATCATCAATAGTATAGATCTTCAGTTTCACACTTTTATTGTTCCATTCTAGAACTAGCTCATCATTATCTTCATAAAATTTAGTAACTTCTTCATAAGGCCTGAACTCTCCGTTAATATCTTTCATATTGACAGGCTTTGCATACAGCTGAGCAACAAATTCATTTTCATTATCAGTAGTATATATGTTAAGCCTAGCCTTTCTTTCTACAAGATTTTGATCAGCAAGTGAGGAAATACTGAGGATTGAGATGATTATTCCAAATACTAATAATTTCATTATTTTCACGGTGCCATCCCCTCCACTTTCATCTTCGTATGGATAACCCAGGCATCTTTTGGTAGCCTTATCGTAATTGTTTTATTTTCTGTTCCTGTGAAATTCAATAGTTTTTTGGTCGTATTATCTGCAAAAGTATTTGATAAAGTAGTTTCATTGCTGAATACAGTGATATCAACATACTGATAATCTGACAAATTCCCATCACTAGCTTCCACCAATATTGAATAATTTCCTGTGTCATTGACAGTAGTCTGCCACAGCCCAGACTCATTGAGAGGTGAGCTGTAATAGATAGTGGTATTATCTCCATCTGGGTCTGTTGCAGCCACTTGTCCAGAAGCGTTTATGTTAATCAAATCTCCTGCTATTGCAGTTATATCACCTATTTGATTTAGTTCAGGCATGCGGTTTGTTCCAGTCAGTGTTGTTAAGATATTTACCGGAGAGCCAGATCTTTTGACAGTAAGCTCTGCAACTCCTTTCCCGCTAAGGTCCCCTATAACAGGAGTGCTGCCTATAGTTCCTTCAACATCAAATTCGTCAAATATCTCTCCAGTATTATTTAGTATCATTATGCTTGAAGTAGTGCTTGCGATTATGATCTCATAATCTCCATCTCCATCGATATCGACAATATTAGGAGCACTATCTACAAGCTGTATGCTTCCTGATTTTGGATAAGTCCATTCTTCAGTTATGCTGCTTCCATATTCAAAAAGCTGCACTTCATCATAATCTCCGTATTCAGCAGTCCTCCCCAGGATTATAATTTCTAGGTTTGAATCAGAATCAAAATTAGCTATAGCAGGAGATACCAATGAATAGATATCCAGGCTTTTAGTTTTCTCTTCAGTGCAGGAATCAGCATCTATAACATATAGGTTATTAGAACAGCCTCCATAATCACAGTCATAATCAGCTGTAGTATAGATTATCTCGTATTCATTATCTCTATCAATATCATATATAACAGGAGCAGCGCTGATATAGGAATGAGTGTTATTACACTTGAGGCTCAAAGTTCCAGAATCATAATCATAGACTTTTATCCCATAGAATCCTGGCACAACAATCTCTTCTTTATCATCATTATCGACATCAGCGATAGCTACAGCACCATGAGCTCCACCATCTGCTCCACCGATACCTTCAGTCAAGTTTATCATATCTTTCTCTACAAGATTATTGCCTTCATAACCCAAAACATACAAAGTTCCGTTCCAGTCATAATTATAACTATTGTCAGCAAATATGATCTCATTTCTTCCTTCATTATCTAGGTTAGCTATCGCAGTAAAACCCAATCTTCCCCTTACATCACTTCCGCCAATAGCAGAATACTTTTTATCAACAGTATAGCCTGTCATATAAGGATCCTTGCTTCCATCAGGATCTATCAATATTAAAGTTCCATTATACAATCCAACAATAACTTCAAGTTCTTTATCATCATCCAAATTCCCTATAGATGGATTCGCCAACACCTTATAACCAATGTTCTTCTTCCACTTCTCTTTAGTATTTCCCCACCAGTTCTTGCCAACAGCACTGATCCATCCATCATCCTCATCATCAACAAGATAGCCGACAACAACATCCTGATAGTTGTCATTATCAAGATTAGCAATACTCGGACGAGCAAGTGCTGCTGTAGTACCTCGAGTTCCCAACACCAGATTGATAGCCTTCCTCTGAGTCTTTCCCTTTTCCATATCACCTTTTAATAAAGTGAATCCAGTACGTCTATTGTCATGGTGGTATGTTGGCCAGTCACCCTTTGGAATAAAAGCAAATGCTTGATCAATATCTTCAATGTACAATTTTTTATATTCACTGTACCCTCCACTTCCTCCAGAACCATAATTATCATGTGCTATAAAATAAGTCCCGCTTCCATCTTCGCCATGCCCAACTAATGCCATTGAATGAATATTAATTGAACTTTCTAGGTTTTCTGTAAAACTAAGGAGAGCACCATATTTTTCCATTGCTTCTTTTAATCTGTTTTCATCATCAGTTCCTCTAAATATTTCCAAATCTATTGATATCTCCTTGAACTCACCAATATTAAACAAATCTTCTTGATAGGTATAATTAAACTCTTGAGGATTGGAAAGTTTAGGATCATCATAATTTATCCAATCTGAAGGAGGATTTGTAAGTGTGTCAGCGTACCCCTTTAGTCTGTAAGGGATCCTCTCATTTGTTATGGGATCTCTATATGCGCTTATTACCTTCAATTTGTATAATAAAGGAGTATATGAATAATGATTGCCGTTAATACTTTCGTGGTAATTCGCTTCTAAAAACCTAGGATTTGTCCCATTTTCATATCTCCCACTTATATAACTTCTATAATTATTCATAGGTATACCATATTGTAGATTAAACCAATCATTTGTAGTACTAGAAGCATAACTAAGACATTTATATGATATCGACCCACCAGCATTATCATAAAAATTTGTATCCCAATTTCTATCTGGCTCGTAATTGGTATTAATATTCAAAGACCAACTTTCATCACCTCTTTGATCCTTAAAAGGCAAAGAGTCATATCCATCAACCAAATAATCCTGGGCCGGGCTAGGGGTGTAAGGAATGCCGGTGCCGTAAGCTAAAGTTGCAAGACTAATAATTACTAACACATAAATGAGTTCTAATCGAGTAATTTTTGAATTTTTCATCATTTTTAGTAAAGTTTTTATATTAAAACCATTAATATACACTTATGGGTAATCAAAACCTCAAAAAAATTGGGATTTTTGTGTTAATTTTTGTTTTATCATTTCTTTTCATAAATTTATTAGGTCAAATGGAGATCATGTCATGTAAAAGTTCATGTAACCCAAATCCAAATCTTAAATGTCCATTAGGTGGTAAGATAGACATTAAGTGTGAAATAACTTATTTTGAAAACAATTTCTTGGATAAATATTATTTTATGAGTTATACATTCATCTTACCGATTATCACCTCATTAATAGTTTTCTTTGGAGGAGATTGGATTATCAAAAAAGTTAAACAACGTAAAAAATAAATCATAAATTCTCACCCCTTACTTCTTCATAAGTTTCTAAGATAGAAGGATTCGCCAACACCTTATAACCAATATTCTTCTTCCACTTCTCTTTGGTATTCCCCCACCAGTTCTTGCCAACAGCACTGATCCATCCATCATCCTCATCATCAACTAAATAGCCAACAACAACATCCTGATAGTTATCATTGTCTAAATTTGCTATAGAAAGCCTTGCAAGAGCTGCAGTCATCCTAACACCTCTACATCTACTCTATCATACGCTTGAAACATATAATCGCACACTTCTCTTTCATCGCAGTAATCAAGCTCTATTTTCTTAACTACAATCTTATGATCTCCAGCTAAAGGGATTATCGTCTCCTGATCTGCTGGAATATCTTTCACCAGCATCCCATTTACTCTTATATTGCAGGTATCTCCTTCATGATCGCACCCAACAAGATGGACTGCATATTTCTTTCCATCAAGAACAAATCCCTCAATCTTGCCCTCAGCATTTCCTTTTTTCAATGATGCAGAACTTCCTTCATCACTAACTTCCTTGAATTCAACATCAGATAAATTCCTGTGATGATCAAGGTATTTTACAGTGTATGAATCTGAAAAGATATTCTTCCCTCCGACTATTGCAGCAAGATCTGATTTTAGATTATTCACACCATCAACCCCAGTAACATTCAAAGCAATAACTACAACTGAAAAAACTAACAAAAAGAACACAATTACGATCAGTTGTTTCAGCTGAGCTTCTTTCATTCTAAAGGCCTCAACTATCTGTTGAGTTGATCAATGTTGACACCTGGCTTTCTATATCTGACATTGAGATGTTTGCCATATCCAGCACATAGACTGCTGGAGTAAGATTAAACAGCCCAAGCAAACTCTCACTCTCCAGAGCATAGTTGAATATCCACCTCTGGCTTCCATCCACAACCACTCTATCTGCTGTGGCAGACACTTGGTTATTATTTATATCCCTAAGATAGATCTTCTGGCTGGAGTATGTTGTAGCTCCGGATATAACACTTTTTGCTATTCCTGTATCTATAGCAGCAGTTGTATTTGAATCTAAATCAGTTATGTTCATCTGTAATGTTCCTGTGGAGTTCGTAAGTGAAGAGTTATCTATGCTTGCACACACAATATAGACATAATCTGTGGAGTAAATAAGTTCATCAAATACCATTAAAGAACATGTATGATTTTTTGCTCCTGTTGTACTGCAATTCCTGAAACTCTCCATAGTGCTATAACTATCATCCTCATCACCGATTCTACAGATAGAATCTATATCTGTATCCATCTTAAATGTAGGAGTTGTATCTGAAGTAGTGTAAGGAGAAGAAGTATCACCATAAGGAACATTACATGAAGTGCAGTTGATGTTTGAAATAATAGGAGCTGCATCTCCTTCTAACCTCCCATGCACAGCAAAGACTAATTGTCTTGTTCCATCATTTGCCCAGGAAGCCCCATTATTGGTTGAGAAAAATAAAGGATTTGCTTCATTATCATTACCATAGTGCCCTCTCCAATAATTAGAAGCATCAGCAGTACCTCCATCTAAAAACATGCAATATTCTGTATTTATCAAAATATCTCCGCTGGAAAAAGGAAAATTGACTGTTACAGCTGAAGTTCCAATCGCACTTCCATCAACAACTGATGAATTTGCTATTACTGTTCCAGAAGGGTCATTACCTGAACATGTCTGAAGTGAAATCCATAAATTGCCTGATGGAGAACCAATCTCCTTCATGAGAACAGTTATATTAGTTATAATTACAGATTGATTAACTGAGAAATTACTGCCCAACTGATCAATATAGTTGTTCTCCCTATAAGGGTAAGTTGAGTCATTATCTGTGTATTCAAATACCAGGATTGCAGAGACAAAACTGCTCATCAAAACCATCATTCCAAAAAACAACATCACGCGTCTCATTTTAGCACCTCCACAGATGCCTTTTCTAAGAAAAAGCTATCATCAGATGAGACAAAATCATCCCTTGAGTTCTTCTCATACTTCTGATACTTATCTCCATCAACAACAAACTTCATGCAGCTCTCACCAGAACTACACTCCCCATCACCATTGCCGTCATACTTGCTGTCGCATACAACAACTACATCATTTCCTTCTTCTGTAGTCGAACATTCATATTCAGAAGTATCAACTTTAACAATATCATTAACAAGAACTGCTTTCTTATCACACTTCTTATCTGTCTTCTCAACAATCTCAGTGCCATTCGCACATGTATAATTTATCTTCCTTATCACATCACTGCAGCTTTCATTAAGAGGCTCATCATCACAGATCACTTCAGCATATTCCTGAACACAGATCCCATAAGCAGAAACTTCTTCCTGCCAGGAAATATACTCACAATCCTCTACCTCCTGAACTTTGTCAGAGATAACTTTAGTCTCCTCTTTTATCACCTTGCTCGCAACAACAAAGACAGAGAATACTACAACCATGAACAGAATTAACATTATCTTCTTTTTATGAAACATAACCCTCACCTCTAACAGGGGATAAAAATACCAAGTTAATATAGGTTATCCCAGAAATATAGCCCAATTTCAGCATTTTTAGGCTATATTTTTCCTTAAAATATATATTAGTATAAACAATATAGAGCAAAATTTTATATGTGGGTGGTTGTTCATTAGAAAAAAAGAGGTAAAATGGCTTCAATCATCGGTTCTGAAAGACTAGGCAATGACGTTATACTGCACATCAAGATGCCTATTGAGGATGTAGAGAAATTAAAAGGATGCATGGACAACATCCATCTGGTTTCTGAAGATAATGCAAATATCGAATCTGCAATATATGAAAGAGGAAAAAAAGGCTGCACAAAATACTTCCTTATCCCCAAACCTCTAAGAGTAGGCGTAAATCTCAAGGGAAGAGTCTCATGCCTAAGGCATGATTCTGAAAACAAGAAAATATGGACATACATCATAGATAACCCATAACCTTTTTATTCTATAACCTATTAACGTCCCCTATGTACACTATATTAGACTGCTATACAGATGAACCAGCAGGATTAGGAGTTCCGCCATACATAGGCACATATCCAAGATACATAGCCGGAGCTCTAAAAGAAAAAGTTAACTACATAACAATAGATGACCTAAGAACTCCCCACAAGCCAAGCTTAAAGACAGACATAACAACATACAACAAAACTAATCACAACATCCAAGATATAATAAAAAACACAAAAGAACTCATAGTCATCGCAGGCATCCACACACCAGGAAAATATCTTTCAGCTGTTCCAGGAACACTAAAAGAGATAACAGAACTGATAAAACAATTCAGATGCAGAAAAATACTTACAGGACCTGCAGGATCAATACACGGCTCAAGATTAGAAGGTGGAAAATTAGCAGAAAAAGTAAACTTAGACATATTCGACGAAATCGAAGAAAACTACTTAGACACCAACAACTACAGTAAGATAAAAGACTTCGCAGTAAAAGGAGCTGAAATAATCAAGCAGCACCCTTCTTTCCCAAACACCATAGCAGAGATAGAAACAGCAAGAGGCTGTCCAAGAAAAAAAGGATGCTCATTCTGCACAGAACCCACAAAAGGGCTGATAAAAAGAGATCAGAAAGACATAATCAAAGAAATTCAAGCACTATCCAAAGAAGGAATCAAACATTTCAGGCTAGGAAAACAGTCTGACTTCTTTGCACCAACTGCAAAAGAGATAGAATCCCTTCTAAAAGAGATCAGTAAACTAAAGCCAAAAACACTGCATATTGACAACATAAATCCAGCGTCAGTCACAGAAGAAAAAACAAAAATCATAGTAAAATACTGCACAGAAGGAAACGTAGCTGCATTCGGTGTAGAAAGCTTTGACAAAGATGTGATCAAAGCAAACAACCTTAACTCAGATCCGGAAACAACCCTAAAAGCGATCAGGATCCTAAATAAATTCGGAGCAGAAAAAGGAAAAAACGGAATGCCAAAGCTTCTCCCAGGCATAAACATATTATTCGGACTAAAAGATGAATCAAAACAAACACATGAAGCCAACATGCACTATCTAAAAAAGATATTAGAAGAAAATCTCCTAATAAGAAGAATCAACATAAGGCAAGTAGTAGCATACCCAAACACACCTTTATACGAGCAGTGCAAGAACAAGTTCATAAAAAAGAACAAAAAATATTACTGGAAATGGAGAAACCAAATCAGACAAGAAATAGATCTTCCTATGCTGAAAAAACTTGCTCCAAAAGACACTATCCTAAAAGACCTCATCACAGAGATCCACGACGGAAACACCACATTCTGCCGCCAGTTAGGAACCTATCCTTTAATAGTCGGTATAAAAGAAAGATTAGAATTAAAAAAGAAAATAGATGTAAAAATTACAGGCCACATGCTGCGTAGCCTTATAGGGGGAAAGATTTAATCGTGGCATTCCGAACGCAGTGAGGAATTCCACTATTTTTATCAAATTTTTCTAAAAAATTTGGGAGAAAAAATTTAAAAAAATTCTTTATACAAAAACGCTACCAAAGGCTGGTCCTTCTTCCACTTGTTGAATAAGATTGACTTTATCTCTTTGTTATTGTACTTATCCATCCTTTCAATAGCTAATTTCTCTGCCATGATCTTAACAGCTTTCACAAGATTCCAGTAAGTTACATAAGCATAGATATTCTCATCCGGCTTTACCCTGTCAAAGTTCTTGTTAGAATAGTTATGATCCAGATTCTTTGAGCTGTACACAGCCCTTATCCCAAGATCAACTAAAAACAAAGGATACTTCTTCCCTAACGACTCAATCAGCTCATACCTTGGCTTTCTATTATTGTGTATAAAGCTTATGATCTTGCTTGCATCCACAAGATACTCATAAGGCATAAAGCTTCCCTTCTTCTCATCACCTTTCTGCATAAGCACTCTCTCAATCTTCTTCTTGGAAAGATTACTTTTTACTTTCGCAACCTTATTCTTAACCAGCTCTTTCCTCTTCTGCTTTCCCTTCTCCTTGTTCACTATTGTCTCTATATGCTTCTTTATCTCTTCTCTTTTCTCCTCCTCTGTATTATCCTCTTCAGCAGGCGCATCTTCTCTTATCCTGTCCTGCTCGATCACTTCATTTACTTTTTCTACATCTACTTCTTCTTTATCTTTCTTAGGCAATTTTGGCAAACTCGGAAGTGTTATTTTTAGATTGCCTTTGTAGATCGTAAAAAATATCAGGTTTCCTCCTATCAGCACTATCAGTATTATCACAAGAACCTTATCGATAGGATTCTCTTCTGAAGTTATATTTGGAAGGAACATATAGCCCACAGGAGCACCATCATCAACAACAGGCTCAGTCTCTTCATAAAACTCCACTATAGGCTGCTGAACAGGCCTGTCCTCAACTACTTCTTCCACTACTTCTTCCACAGGCTCCTCAAAGATCTTTATCTCCCTGGAAAGCATCTCATTGTTCTCAACATTGCATTCAGGCTTATCCATAACAACCTTTGCTTTTATCTGGGAAAGATTTCTTCCGCCAGTATCATAATTATAGCTTACAGTAACAACTTCTCCGACAGACACACCGCTGCTCATCTCGATAGTCTCAAGCTTGTTCTCTCTGTCAGCTAACACTTCATATAGTTCAACAGTAAATCCGCCGACATCCTCATCACCTGTATTCTTCACAGCCAGAGTTATAGGAACATCTTCTCCTTCAAATGCAGAGTACGTTTGCGCATCTACAGATTGTACAATAAGATCATTTCCTTCAACCTCAAACTCAAGATCAGATCCCAGACTCTCCACAAGATCATCAGCCTCATTATAATAATCGATAAGCACATTTATATTATGCACTCCACATTTCTGAGGGTCTAAAACTATATTGCTCACGACAATCTCATCTATATTCAGCTCTATTCCGCTCTCGCTCACACTATCACTGACACCTTCTATCGCTCCCATCATTATAGCAGCTGTCCCTTTTCCATCTCCCTGGTTATCCATAAGTATTGTAAGATTGACCATCTCTCCCAACAATACTCTGCTTGGATATGAATAGCTAGGGACTAGCTTAGGGTTCCTTATCCCTATTATAGTAAAATCATTGTTTACACTGCCTTCTTCAAGTATATCTTCTCCGATAAGAGGTTCAAGAGCTCTTATCCCGTCAACATACCACACTAAGACTTCTCCTTCATCTCCTCCTTCATCTTCAGAAGTATGAGGATCATCAAGATTAAGGATAACATTATAGCTTCCCAGATAACCTACATCCAATGGAAGTGTCTGATTTGCAAGTATCTCCCCATCTTCAGTCTCGACTATAAGGACAGTTCCATCTGGTGCTTTCTCTTCATTTATCTCTACATATCCCCAGTATGTTGCAGGATTCAAAGGAGCTGCAGCTGCAAAACTGGCACAAAAAAGCAATACAAGGCTCCATATGATTAGTTTATTGTTAATACAGCATCACCTTTCATTATTATCCAATAGCTTTTTCCAGCATGCACTTCAGTCAAAGTATTTCCAAATGGAGCATCTGGGTTAAATATCAGCCAGCCATCCTCATCAAAGTACTCCACTCTTTTAACGCCATTCATTATATCTGAAAACACTTCTTCTATTGATGAGTTCACAGGCTCATCTGTTATTGTCACATAATTCTTTCCTTTGAAAAGCCTTATATCACCGGCATCTGTAAACATTCCTGCCTCCCCTAATACTGCAGAAAGCTCATCTATCATAGCAGCTAATTCATCATAAAGATCCTCTTCAGATGTTCCAGCTTCAGTCAATATATCATTTGCAAGAGCTTCCAAACCATCTATATTCTCCTGCAGATCATCTAATTTTCCTAAAGTCTCAGCATGCCTCTGATTCTCTGTAGTGTTCCTTATACCGATCAGGTTCAGTAATTTCTCTGATAGCTTCTTAGACTCTTCATATCTCATTTCCTCAGTTTCATTAAACTCAGCAAGCCAGTTCCTCAGCTCAACTAATTTATCCCTGTTGCTCTCAACTATCATCCCTATCTCTTCTGCATCAAACTCATCAAGCTTGTTCAACAGCTCATATAATATTATCTGGTTCTCATTTATCGAGCTCAATACACTCAAAGATTCTTCAGTTATCTTCTCCTCAAGCACTTCTCTTGTCTCCAATCCTTCTGTCTCCACTGCGATCTTTACACTGCTTTCAACATCAACTATCTTGCTCTCCAGCTCAACCATCATATCATATACATTCACAGATTTTCCAGCAAAACCGATCTCCTCTCTCACCAATTCGACCAGCTCAGCAAGATCGCTTGTATTCTCGCTCACATTCAGATAATCTATCTTAGCTTCTATTATGCTCAGCCTGCCAAGTATCTTCTCTTCACTGTCTGCATTCCATCCTTGTTTCAGCTCATCTATCTCTGCATCCACATCATCAAGTGAAGTCTCTATCGCATTAATCTTATCCTTTATCTCTGCTGTAGTAAGATTCATCTCCTCGACAATATTTAATATCTGAGCATTCTGTGCTATAAGGTCAGCAATATCATCATAAACCAGATCATTCTCTCCAAATTCATACACATTATCCAATATCTCGTTGTTCAGCTCTAATGTCTCTATCAATTTATCCTCCAGTCCATTTATACTGTCTTGGACAGCATTGAAATTGTTCTCTGCTGTATTATCAAACAACCCTGTCCATTCCTTTATTGAATTTATCACACCTTGTGATTCCTCATACCTTACCTTCTCAGTCTCATTAAGCACAACCAACACATTATGCAGATTGACGATCATCTCCATATTATCTTCTAATTTCTCCATTATATTAGACACATCATTGATTCCCCAGTTCTGCAGTATTCCGTCAAGCTTTCCGCTGTTTTCATTAAGTGCTGCTGTAACACTATCAGCACTGTCTTTTATCTCAGCCATAAGCTCTTCTCTTGTCTTATCTGCTTCAAACTCAACAACTTCAACAACTTCCTCTTTAGCTTCCTCAACAGCTTCTTTCACTTCTTCACTTTCCTCTTCAACCTTTTCCACGATCTCCTCAGTGCTTTCATTTATCTTCTCTATAATCTCTTCAGTATTCTCTTCAACTGCTTCAACAACTTCTTCCTTAGCTTCTTCTACAGCTTCCTTCACTTCTTCACTTTCTTCCTGTACTATCTCTTTCACATCCTCACTCTCTTCAACTATAACCTGTATTATCTCTTCTTTAAGCTCTCCGCTCATATAATTATCGATATTATCTACCTTCACGCTTGCATCTCCTACAAGAGCTAATATATCCTCCAGCACTAAGAAAGTATCAAAATCAAGCTTGATTCCGCTCGTCGTTATCTCTCTTACCTCTGCTTCCAGAAGATCAAGCTTTCCATTCACACTCTCAAAATTCTCATCTGTAACATACAGCAGTTCATTGACTGCCTGTTTTATTGTCTCTGTCTCAAACTTAGCTTCATCTGCTTTAGCAATAACAACATCGATCTTTCCTTCAAGATCCAGTTTTATATCTTCTAATGTCTCTGCATATTCTGCTATCGCAGCTGAATCTTCTCCCAGATTCTCAAGATAGTTTTCAAGAAGTGTTAATCTAAAGCATACATCATTCGGAACTGCACTCTCGCAGTTGAATGATTTTCCCAGATATTCAAGCCTGTCCTTTATCTCTGTATCAGCTTCCTCTAATCCGTCAACATAGTTCTTGATAGTTATCTGACCTTCTTTAAGCTCTTGTGTATTTGCATTCACACTATTCACAGATTCGCTAAGCTCATCAAGCTTATCACACATAACACTCTCTTCATTCTCACAATCTAAAAGATCAAACAGCGAGCTTGTATATCTTAATATACTGTCAAGATTAAGATCAACCTTATCCATATCACCCTGAAGTTCTGCCAATGACTCCCTGATCTCATCCTGCGAAGCTCCTATCCCTTCAGTATCAGACTTTATCTGGTTCAGCTTAGACTTCACTGCTATGATATCTACATTAAACTCATCAAATCTTGCCATAACACTCAAGCTAAGCTCACCAAGAAGCTCAGAAACACTGCCGTCCATCTGCTTGATAGTGATCTCATTCACATAAAGCTGCTCAACGATCTCCTTCTCCATATTCAGCACAGCATCTTTATTAGAAGCTATCTCATTTCCGTTCTCATCAACCTTATTCTTGACATATACTATATCATTCCATGCTATCTCCTGCTTCGCAACTATCTCATCCAGCCTCTGCTTATTCTCCTCTATTTCAGGATATACTGTATAGTGCAGATAATCTCTTATCGCATTCAGCTTTTCATTAACTTCCTCAACACTTTCCTTTGTCTGGACAGTTGTATTGTCTATATTCTTCAGGATCTCTGTTATATCTCCTTTAAGATATTTCTTGACACTATTGACGCTTTTCTTTATCTTCTTTGTATTCTTGTCTATCCTGTCGATCTTTCCCATACTATCAGATATCTCATCCAGTCTGCCATTTATCAGAGCATACCTGTCATCATCTACCTCTCTCATATTTACGATATCAGAGTCAAGATTAAGCATCTCCTCCTCTAGTTCATGTAATAGAACTATCACCTCTTCACTATCACCTATTTCTCCCCTCAGTTCTGTAATGTCTTCATGTATAGCCAAAAGGCTTGGCTGTACACTGGAAGATATCTCGCTTAGCTTTTCATCGATATCCATCCTCATATCTGCTATCTCTTTCTTCTGGCCCTGTAATTCCTCCAGCACCTCATCATCAGCATCATCTAACTTCTCCTGATTTTCTACAAGCTGAGCATAATGTTCATCCGCCTTCTGATCCATCTCCACTAATTTATTCCACGCAGTCTCTTCTCTTTCTATGACAGCATCCAATATAGCCCTGTTTTCAGCTATCTCAGGGTAGATATCCTCATTCAGTATATCCTGTGTATCCTTAACGATATCGATAGTCTCTGCTGTAGTCTCTTTTATCTCAGCGATCTCACCAGAAAGATTAAGCAGCATCTCACCTATCCAGTTCCAGTTATACTTTGGAGCTGCGACAGCACTGCCCATGCTAAGCACAAGAACGATTCCGATAACCAATGCCATTGCTTTTATCTTTCTCATTTTATTCCTTTCTCTTGAGTTTTTCATCTATTGCCTGATTTATGAACTGAATAAGAGTGATGTCCTTCATAGCACACGCTACCTTGGCCTTTTTGTGCAGGTCATCCGAGATTTCTATGTTAACTCTCCCCATCTTTCCTCTAAAAAACGAATAAGTTATATTAGTTAACTTATTTCAATAACACAAATATTTAAAATTAATATAATTAATAACATAACTTATATATAAAGCTTTTGTTTTCCAGACAAAAGCCAGGAACATAGTAACGCTGCTTTCTATTCAGCAAAATATATAAGCAAAAACACCTCAGAACACCTATGAACTTCCTAAAACGAAAATTCCGCAGCTGGAGATCAAAACTAAAGAGAAGATTCTCAAAAAATCCTGTAAAATCCTTCTTATTTCTGATAATATCAGCAATCCTGATCTACTACATAGCCATAGAAGTAAACAGATACCTGGGAATCCTCCCGTTAACAGCATACTTATTCGCATGTATCTACGGGATCTCAGAGATCATAGACAAGCCTCACAGGACTGTAATCTGGGCCATAGGCTATCTATTAGCAGCCATCGCAATAGCAGTATTCTTCGTATACCTTGTCCCAGCTTTCCAGAACATAAAAGACATAGCTTCTATAATCTCCATCATCATAATATCATTCATCGTAATAAAGCTCTTCACAACATCCAGAAAACTGAAGAAAAGATAAGACTACTTGCTCTTTTTCTTATAGTATATATAGAAATTCAAAGAAAACAGCCACCACGCAACCAGGATCCCTGCAACAACATAGTTCATACCATACAAAAACAAAAGTATTATCCCGGTTATTGCCTTGAACTCATAAAGAAAAAACCTTATCTGCGGATGCAATAAGATCTCTGTAAAGCTTGAATAACCATATTTATGCTTCTTCTTAAACTGAAAAAAAGACAGCACCATGGTATATTGTATCCAGAACAACAGCACCAATAAAGGAAAATAAATATGCGCAAAATACCCACCTACAATGCCAGCTATGACTAGCGCAGTTATTAAAGAAAAAACTTCCCCTGGAGTTTCAGACGGTGAATATATCATTATAAAGAATTATTTTTTCCTTTTCCCGTGCAGTGCATTTATCTCTGCTCTAAGGTCTTTAATTTCCTTAGCAAGCTCAGTCTCTTCATCCTCAAACTTATGGGCGATCTTCCTAAGCTGCCTGAACTCTATCTCAAGCAGGATCAGATAAGCTACAACTACGATTGAGAAAACAACAAGTAATTCTAATATTGGTATGTTAAATCCAAATACATACATAATCTACACCTCTTAAATTTTTAATTTAAGGGTGCCAGAAATCTTTGATTTCTCAGCACCTCTTTTTAACTTACTCTTCCTTATTGACTTCCTTAGCTCTTCTTACAACTAAGCCGACCAATACCATTCCTAAGATAACTATCAGGAACACTTCTATTGTCCTTAGATTAGCTAATCTTTTTCCCAAGACATAGAAGTTAGCTACTCCCTGGCTGATTGTCGCAAAGTCTTCTCTGAATCTTACATTAGCTACATACATTCCTGTAGGTGCTGACATCGGAACTAAGAATTCCTGAGATGTCTCAGTCTTAGCCAATGGCTCTAATGAGCCTATATCAACAACTGATGTATGCAATATGTCCATCCTAGGGTCATATACTTCTGTCTCTATGAACGGATGAGATAATTCTTCTCCGCCATTGATGACAAGTATTGACATCCCAACGGGATTATTAGCCTTATACCTTTCCTTGTCTGTAGTTACGACAATTGCCGGATAGCTCTCAGTATATGTTATCGTTATTGTCTTCATGCTTTCTCCTTCCATATCAGGAACATCTATCGAGATACTGTCTGCTCCTCCGTTATATGGCAGCTTGTTTCCGAAAGCATCTTTTATCTCCAATATCTTTTCATAAGCTATTGGAACTCTCATCTTGATTCCAGTATAATCTTCTTTTGCAAAGCTTCTCAGATAAGTGTCCATCTTCAGCTTAACCTTCTTGTCAGGCAGCTTTTCTAACACTTCTACTTTCCTGTCAACCTCTAAGATAGGCGGAGTCATTATCCTGATCTCATAGACTCTTGTCTCTAAAGGATCGACAGTTGTCTGCCAGAACACTTCATCTCCATCCTTCTCTATGATCTCTTCAACCTTATTTCCAAATACATCATAATATGTTGCATAGAACTGAACAGCATCAGCAAAAACTTCTGTCCTGAATGTTGTTCTTACTTGTTTTGCATTTGGATTATAAGCTGTAAATGTCTTTGTCCATGTTGCAGGATTTCCTACTGTTACTGGTGTAACTAGCTTAAGCTCATCATCTGTGATCTCAAAAGGTATTGTCTTCTCAGGAAGATCTACCTTGATCACACCTATAGCTGACGCTGCGATCTCTTCACCTGTGGCTGGATCTAAACCTACTATTTCTGATGGCAGTGTATATATTCCCTCATCAGTTATGTTGAAATCATATCCGATTGTCAGTACATCTCCATCATACATTGTTCCGTCCCATTGTCCAGTCAGGTTAGCTTCATACTGCCAGGCTGTAACCTGTGTAGTTCCATCACTTAATGTAACAGTTCCTAATCTTGTGATCGTAAGGTTTGTTCCGTTTATCAGAGGAACATCGTTCAGGAATACTACGACTTCAC